>NZ_GG740074.1:335882-428527 GCF_000162415.1 Prevotella sp. oral taxon 317 str. F0108
AAGTTAATGCTTTTCTCTAATTATTATGTACCTTTTCTAGATTAAGGATTAAATATGAAAGCAAAAACAATTAGAGAAATTGCGTTGGCTTGGAAAAGTGAAAAGCAACGCTACGTTAAGCAGTCCACCTATGCTGCTTATGTGTTGATTTTAGAGAACCATTTACTGTCATCGTTTGGTGACTGTGAAGTTCTTAGTGAGAAACTTGTACAAGAATTTGTGCTGCAAAAACTCAATGCCGGGCTCTGCATTAAAACGGTGAAAGACATGCTCATCGTATTGAGAATGGTGATGAAGTTTGGTGTGAAGAACGGTTGGATGAACTATTGCGAGTGGGACATTAAGTACCCAACCACGGAGGGCAACAGAGAAATAGAAGTGCTGACGGTGGCACAACACAAAAAGATACTCGATTTCATCAGGCAGAACTTCACATTTCGCAACCTTGGCATTTACATCAGCCTGACCACTGGCTTGCGGATTGGTGAGATATGCGGTTTGATGTGGGCCGACATCAACACAGACACAGGCACAATCACCGTAAACCGTACCATCGAGCGTATCTACATCATAGAAGGTGAGCGCAAACACACGGAGCTGGTTATAAACACGCCAAAGACTAAGAATTCTTGCCGTGAGATACCGATGAACAAAGAACTATTGGCTATGGTGAAACCACTGAAAAAAGTGGTAAACGCAAGTTTCTATGTGCTAACCAATGAAGAGAAACCCACAGAGCCACGAACATACCGAAACTATTTCCATCGGTTGATGGGACATTTGGATATTCCTCGGCTGAAATATCACGGACTGCGCCACAGTTTTGCTACGCGCTGCATTGAAAGCAACTGCGACTATAAAACAGTAAGCGTGTTGCTTGGGCATGCGAACATCACAACAACCCTCAATCTCTACGTTCACCCCAACATGGATCAGAAGAAACGGTGTATCACAAAAATGCTTAAATACCTCAATAAGTAAGTCTGTTTTTGCGATAGTCAATGGCTAAAGGCTGGTCCTAAAAAACGTCTTTGTCAGTTTTTGGGGGACTTATCTGGCATCTTTCACCTGCATTTTGAGTGAGCATCGTTGGGCTATGCCATCGAAAAGGCAAGTGAAAGATACCAGACAAAAACAGAAAGACAGCAAAAGATGTTGCTTTAAGCGCGGTTCAATGACAGCGTATACAAGGAGTATGAAAAGATAGGTTTAATAACTTACCCCCTAAGCCTTAAACTTAACTACTCATTAACTGGATATATCGGCAACCCACGAACTAACAAACCCATAACCCCAGAAAGTTAATTGCTGTAATAATACTTGACAAAACACACGCTGCTCACCAACACATTCTAGCGAAAACAATGGTCTAAAAGTAGGAAAAAGAACGCTATTTCCCATATTCCGCCGCTCTTAATATATCCACTTTTAAGAACACGGAGTGCATTTAGCACCATTTTGCCTTTCTAGATGGTAGCCTGTTCGTGTTTTCTCCACCCCCAATTTCCTGCATTTTGCACCTAAAAAACCACATTTTGAAGTGTATTTCGCCCTTATTCTATACGTCATACTATCGAAACAAATGCTTTAAGTGCCAATACTCACCGTATTTTGTTGCATTATGTTGTGCATATTATTGCATTTAACCTTGCGTTTTGTAGCATATTGGCCAGTGTTTAGCTGCATTTTGCAGTGCATTTTGGTGCTAAATGCAATGCGTTTTGCCGCTAAATGCAGTGCGTTTCGGTGCTAAATGCTGGATATTTTGGTGCAAATCGTACTAAACTGGGTACTAGTTGCATATTCATACTGCACCAAATGGGTTGGCCACCATTATAAGCCCTGCTCCATTCTGCACCAAAACAAACCTGCGCGAGAATTGAATATTTGCGACTGGCTGGGCGATTGGTGATAAAAAAGCCAGCCATAATGTTAAAACTTACACTGAAAAGAAGACAAAAAGCTTGAGTTGACAAGTTGACGAACTGACGAGTTGATACGTTCTTATATCGTGCTTCTACACAAGCTGGGGCCTATATTTGACATAAGAACATAAGGGACATAAAACAAATCAATGGATATTTTTTCTGGGTTAGATAGCCAACATATTATTAGGCGCATCCATTTTTCAACTTTAGGAGTTAAGGAGTTAAGCCAAATGTATGGGTGGCGTTGGCCATCTTTTCACCCTTTCACCTTTTCACCTTTCTCAGATAGTTTCCATTTTAAACTAGGCAAGTTTGCAAACAAAGGGGATGTGCCGCAGCAGGCACATCCCCTTATGTTGCATTCGACGGCCATTCGTAAGGCCTTAATTCATCATCATTGAGCCATCTTCGGCAATGTGATGGGGAACAGCGGGCTGTCTACATGTTCCTTATAAACGATGTTCACCATCTTCTTCACCACATCGGGATGTTGGGCGGCAACGTCATTGTCCTCGTGTAAGTCGGTTGCGAGGTTGTAAAGGTGTGGCGTGCCCTTAATAACAATGAGTTTCCAATCGTCCATCCGCACGGCAATCTGATTTGTTTCGGCAAACTCCCAATAAAGATGGGGGTGACGTTGCTGTGCCTTATCGTTGCCCAAAAGCGTTGGGGCGATGGAGAGTCCATCGAAAAAGTCGGTGGTTAGACACTTGTTTCGATAGCGTTGCACATAGTTCTTTACGCCTGCCAGTTCGCAGAAAGTGGGCATAAGGTCGTAGAAGGCGAAAGGCAAGTCGCTCACTTTGCCGGCCTCGACACACCCTTTCCAGCGCGCAATGAAAGGAATTCTGATGCCCCCTTCGTAACACTGACGCTTAATGCCGCGCAACTTTCCGTCGCGATTGAAGAACGAAGGGTCGGCACCGCCTTCCTCGTGCGGTCCGTTGTCGCTCGTGAAAATCACCAGCGTATTGTCGTCTAGCCCCTTTTGTTTTAACATCTTCAATATCTCACCAACATACAAGTCGAGCCTTGTTATCATGGCTGCAAACTGCGCATGGGTGTGTTCTACGGCGTTGTATCGCGATGCCTCTTGCCCACCCCACGTCTTGTCTACAAAGAACTTCTTTTTATAGAAGGCCACAAGCGAATCGTTGGGCTGTGCCAACTCGGCATGAGGAAGGGTGTAAGTGAACACGCCAAAGAAGGGTTTGTCGGCCGTTTGCGTTTCGAGCCACTGCAAAGCACGGCGGTGAATGAGGTCGGCCGAGTATGCCGTTCGCTTAAAATAGTCGTCGCCAAACATCGGATGCGCAATGTTGTCGTCCAAAACCACGCGCTGCACGCCCTTATCTCCTCGCGACCTGCTGTACGAATTGAGGAAATTGGGGTAGTAGAGGTGGGCTTGGAACTGGCAGATATAACCAAAGAACTCGTCAATCCCCCGCTTGTCGGGCGTTGACGTCGACCCTTCGTAACCGCCCGCCCACTTGCCAAACATGCCCGTTTGGTAGCCGTTGGCCTTCATAATCTCGGGAATGATTACGTGATTGGCATCGTAGGGATGTTGCCCCACGATGCTGAAATCTCGGTTTTGGCCGTAAAACACGGGCTCGCTCTCGGCCCAATACTCCTTGTTTCCGCGCACTTCGGTGTGCCCCGAATGCTGTCCCGTCATGAAACATGCCCTCGACGGCGCGCTAACGGGTGCCCCCGCATAAGCTTGCGTAAAGCGCATGCCCTCTGCGGCCATGCGGTCGATGTTGGGCGTTAGGATGTGTTGTTGGCCATAACAGCCCAAATCGCCGTACCCCATATCATCACACATGATGTAAATGATGTTGGGTTTGGTGTTTTTTGCGGCCAAAGCGGGGGTTAGGGCCAACCATGCAGCCTGCGAAAGCAGGATAGATGATGTTGTTTTCATCGTTTTTAATTGCCTAATCCAAATAGTTTATTGTAACCAGGGTTTTGTGTTAGCTGCTTATTCAGCACGATTTGGCTGGTGGGAACCATGCTTAACCCAAATCATTCACTGCTAGGACCACAGACGAACGTTTTCGTTAAGCCAAATGAACAATGCCGAGCTTGTTCGGACATTGTCATGGCGAGAAAACGCACTTTTCGAGGAACGAGAAAAGAACGTTTTCGTTAAGCCAAATGAACAATGTCGAGCTTGTTCGGACATTGTCATGGCGAGAAAACGCACTTTTCGAGGAACGAAAAGAACCTTTCTTCTGCAACCGAAAAGCTGAATGATGCAAAAAGCGTGCTGAACCACAACAGAAGAAACGCCCAGGCACCACTTATCATGATGCCCGGGCAAAAAGAAGGAAAACTGTGTAAAGCCCATTTGCAGGGCAGATACCCGCTACTTGGCGTAGCCTGGGTTTTGTTCTAGCTTGGGATTGTCGGAAATATTCTTCTGTGGAATGGGCAGATACCTGTTGTAGGTGTGGAAAGTACGCTCCTCCACCGCACTGGTTCCATTTACAATGGCGCGCCTGGTTGGGTCAACCACAGTAGTGTCCACGGTTCCTGTTATGCGTGTCAGTATGCCGTTCAACACCGTCTCGGCCACCATCTTGCCATTGGTGGTGGTCCAACGCAAGATGTCTGCACGGCGAAGACCCTCACCGGCGAACTCCGAACCGCGTTCACGGCGGATTAACTCGCGCAGTTTCTCCTTGCTGTTGTATTTAGACTGGTCCACATCGGGCATCCCTACACGCTTACGCACCATGTTTATCTTGGAATAAACATCTGCCGAGGGGCCGTTCAGTTCGTTTTCGGCCTCGGCCCACGTCAATAGCACATCCGCATAGCGGAACACTATCGGGCAACACTCAGTGTCCCAAACATCCGCATACTGACTCATCGGGTCCAGATATTTTCGCCACGTGAGCGCGGTTTTAGAAGAGTTGGCAGCATTCGAAGGATAGTTCGGGTTTTTCACGCCATCCCAGTCCTCGTCCAGCGTATTGTACACCTTTTTGTTCCAGTCGGCACCGGGAAAGAGTATCGTCATCGCCATACGAGGGTCGCGTGCGTGGAAGGGATGGGTTGCATCATAGCCCGAACCCGCTTCATCGATGGCCATTCCGTTACTCATCTCGTAGTTGTCTACACATTTCTGTGTAGGAACAACCGACGACCATCCCCCGTCGCCATTGTTGTACAACTGCCCGATGGTGCCCAACGAGTGCGTACCCGTTTTGTATTGCACGGCAAGGATAATCTCTTTCGAGTCTCTCCCATCCAACTTAAAGAGGTTGGTATAGTCTTTGTCGAGCTCATACTGCCCCAAGTCGATGATGGCCTGTGCTGCATCCTTCGCTTTCTGGTAGTCGGCCCAATACAGGGCGGCGCGCATCTTCATGGCCAATGCTGCTCCCTTTGCGATAAATCCACGCGATGCGGGCTTGTCGCTAATGTCGGCAATGGCCTCCTCCAAGTCTTTAAACACAAGGCCTTTCACTTCCTGTTCGGTATTGCGTGGAACCTGCGCTTCCTTTGCGCTGGTAAAGGGCCTAACGATAGGTACGCCCCCATAAAGGAAACCCATACGGAAGTAGTTGTAAGCACGAATGGCCTTCACCTGCGCCACAAGGTTCTTTTTAACGGCCTCGCTGCTAAATGCACACTTACCTACATTTTCGAGAAAGGTGTTGCATCGGCCGATAATGGTGTAGTCGTAGAACGACCACCCCGGAGAAGACGGCGACACCGAACCGTTACCGATGTTGGTAAAGCCTTCCCAAGGGAAGTTGTTGTAGCCGAAATCGGAGCCGGCATCCCAATATAGTAAGGCGGCACCTCCTTCCCAACCATCGTAGCAGCCAACGAGAAACTTCTCTGCATCGTCACTTGTCTTCCATGTCGTAGGTGGCGACATGGCATCTTTCGGTAATGTGTTGAGGAAATCATCGCAAGACGACAGTGCCAACGCTGCCGCACCTGCCAATATGTATGTTTTTATTGCTTTCATAATGTGTAGTGGGCTTTTACTGTTTAGAATGTGATGTTGATACCTATGGCGTGAGAACGCAACAAGGGGTAAGACGAACCGCGCTCACTGGTTATCTCAGGGTCGATGTTGAACGGCAGACTGTGGAATGTCAACAGGTTCTCGCCTGCATAGTAGATGCGCACCCGCTCAACACCAATGGCTTTGAGCACGTTCTCTGGAAGAGAGTAGCCCAGCTGCAAAGTTTTCAGGCGCAGGTAAGCGGTGTTCCACAACCAGAAGGTAGACATGGCACGGGTCATGTCGCTCGGACTGTTGCCCGTCTCGAACACGCGGGGCATCTTTGCATTGTGATTGCTCTCCGTCCACGAGTCTTTCCACATGGTTGACGGGTGACTAGCATCGCCAGAGAACTCTCCTAGCACCTCACGGTTGAAGATATGCGACACGCTGCCAACGCCTTGCCACGTCATCGACAGGTCGAAACCCTTCCAAGTGGCACCGAGATTGATGTTATAAGTGATGGCTGGGATGTCGGTATGCTTAGTATAGACGCGGTCGTTCGAGTCTAACTTGCCGTCGCCATTGGTATCTTCATAGATAATGTCGCCGGCCATGAACTTCCTTCCAAACGGATTGCCGTATTTTGCCGTAAAGGCATCGGCCTCTTCCTGCGAATTGAAGAACTTGCCCGTTGCCTTATACATGTAATAGCTGTTGTATTGCTGGCCCAGGGCTGTTCGGCGGTCTCCCTTTTCTATATATTCTGTTCCTTCTCCCAAGTTCAATATCTTGTTCTTGTTGTAGGCGAAGTTCACACCGGCATTGATTGCCCAGTCTTTGTTCAGCTGTTTGGCATAGGCTAGTGAAACTTCTACACCCTCATTGCGCAACGCACCGATGTTGTCCTTATATTTTCCGAGCGCGAACTCTGCCGGAGCAGACACGTCCATGATGATATCCGTTGTTTTTCGGTTGTAGTAGTCTATCGAACCCGTCAAACCGCCGAAGAGGGTGAAGTCGACACCAACGCCCCATGTGGTTGAACGCTCCCACGATATGGTAGAGAGGTGGTAGTCTCCCTGGTAATAGCCCTGCATGAGCTGTCCGCCGAAGGGATAACTGCCATCAAGCTTATAGGTGTTCATCCAGGGATAGTAATCTGATGTGCCGTCTTGTTTTCCCGATAAAGCATCTTGGTTGCCTAGTTGTCCCCACGAGGCGCGCAATTTCAGGTCGTCGAGCCACGATTTCGAACGTTCCATAAACGGCTCTTCGGAGATACGCCACGCAGCAGAGAAAGATGGGAAGAATCCCCAACGATGTTCCTTGGCAAAGCGCGAGGAGGCATCTGAACGGAAGTTGGCCTCAAAGAGGTAACGCCCTGCATAATCGTAGTTCAAACGGCCGAAATAAGACACCATCGTCAACTCGCGCGTGTATCCCGAATTCTTTTGTGTCGAGGCATCGCCTGCATCCATGTCGGTAAGGTTGTTGTTGGGGAAGTTCTTACGATACATCCAGTCGGGCAAGTACTTGTAACGCTCGGTGTGCCATCCAAGCATAGCCTTGAAATTGTGTTTGGCAACCGACTTGTCGTAGTTCAAAAAGGCGTCGAACGTGGTTCGGTGCCAATCGTAATGGCCTATTTCCAACTTGCTGGGGTCGGTAGCCTTGTTGGCGTTGTACTGGATAAATTTCTGGAAGTAAGAGTAACGCTGCGAAGCATCGACGTAAGCTCCCTGAAGCGTCAGCTTTAAATCCTTAAACACCTGATAGTCTATGCCAATCATGCCCGTAAAGTTGCGGTTGTTGCGGTTTACGGTCATCCCCGACTCGAGCCAGGCCATCGGGTTGCCGTCCGAAACGGTGCCATAGCTGCCGTCTTCTTTCTTATAAGGTATCCACGGCGCAATGATGTTCAGCTGGCGGATAATCTGGTCGCTGCTGCCACCTGCGTATGCACTGCTGGCATCGCGGTAGTTGTTTTGGATATAAGCCAAGTTAAGATGTGCCGTAATGCGTTTAGACAACACCATATCGAGGTTTGCCCTAGCATTAAATTGCTCGCGCCCGGCGTTGGGCAGAATACTGCTCTGTTTGAGGTATCCCGCAGAAGCCAAATACTTCACAAACTCGTTACCGCCCGTCACGTTCACGTTGTGGCGGTTTTGCCAAGCCGTCTTAAATGCCAGCTTATACCAGTCGGTGTTGGGATAGTTGTATGGATCTGAGCCGTCGCGGAACTTCTGAATGGCCTCTTCTGTGAAACGCGGAGCTTTGCCGCTGCGCTCCAAAGCCTTGTTGTAATAGTAAGCGGCATCGGCAGAATTCATCCGTTCCATCAGTGCCGTGGCGTTCTGAATGCCCAAAAAGCCCGAATAGTTCACCTTCGGCGCACCGTTCTGCCCGCGTTTTGTGGTTACTAGAATTACGCCGTTAGAAGCTTTCGACCCATAGATGGCTGCCGAGGAGGCATCTTTCAGCACGGAGATGCTTGCGATGTCCTGTGGGTCCAGCGAGTTCAGCGTTCCTGCCTCCACCCCGTCGATAAGGATGTAAGGCGAAGCAGAGTTGAGCGTGCCGACACCACGCACCAGTATCAAACCGCCGTCAAGACCTGGTGCACCGCTTGCCCCAGTAACCGTGACGCCTGGAAGTAACCCCTGCAAACCCGAAGAGACGTTCGCTATGGGGCGGTTCCCAAGTGTCTTGCCATCGAGTTGGGCAACAGAACCAGAGAGGTTTGCCTTTTTCTGTGTGCCATAGCCCACCACAACAATCTCGTTGAGGGCACGACTGTCGTCGCTCAACGTCACGTCGTAGTTGCTTACGCCGTTTCTCACCATCACCGCTTTCGTGGCAAAGCCAACATAACTAATCTGCAACTCCGTGCCCGGAGCCACCGAAACAGAGAAACGACCATCGGCACCTGTCACGGCCAAGGCTGTTCCACCGGCCTGTACAGAGGCACCGATGATGGGGTCGCCATTGGCATCTGTCACCATACCGGTGATACTTTGTTTTTGTTGTTGAATACTTGCAAACGTATTCGCATCAGCCTTTGCCGAAACCGAGGGCGAGCCAAAGGCCATTAACCCGAGAACTAAAGAAAATGCCACGCTGCCCGCAACAAAAGGCGGGTGCTTTCTGCGCATCTGTTCTTCTTCCATAAAATTAGACATACTTTTTTTGATTTAGGTTTTCGGGCACAAATATAACACTTTATCCGTAATTCAGCAAAACTTTGATTTGGATTTATTTTGAAAGACGGGGATGGCAAACGGCAGTGCAGTCTGGCGAAAAAGTGAAGCTTACAGTACAAGTAAAATCTTAACGCTTCAAAAGTAACGACTCCCCGAGCCTAGCAAAGAGCTCGAGGAGTCCCAAAATAATTTACGAAACCTAGAACTTACCACCTAAGGCCTGGTAGAATTCGTAAGTTTTCTTTATATATTCAAGTTCCTTACTTGTCATATCACGAGTTCTAAAATACTGTCGACCACAGAATTTAACCTTTACCGATTTCGAATACGCCAAAGCAGAAATTAAAGACTCATTTTTATCATCTATCTGTTCATCACACCATTCCCATATACTGGTTTCATTATCTCTCTGCATCTCTTCCGGTTCGAATGTAAGAATTTTATCATTCCCTAGATTAAACATAATTGTCTTAATAAAAAGCCAATCATCAGCAGCGTATTGAATTCTAAATCGGAAGTCTGATGCCGTTTTATCACGCAAAAGAAAGTAACAATATATTCTATTCACGTTTGTATACTTCGGAGCATTCTTAGGTTCAACCCAAATCTTGTTCTCAAACTCATCTTTTCTGAAGGTGAAGTCTGAACGGTGAGCAGCTATTACTGAATCTACGTTAATCACCATGTCTCCTTTTTCACTGGACTCATCAGAATCTGTTGATACAGAATCTTTATCCGAAGAACCTTTCATGTAGGAACATGTTACCACACCGACCATTAGGATACTAAACACTGTTAATCCACCAAAAAAGAGGAGGATTCCTTTGATTAATTTTTTCATTGTCTAACGTTTTATTTGTTGTCATGTATTTTAATTATCTCGCACAGTTCATCTTCGAAACTAAAGATTTCATTAAGGCCCGCTATCTCGTGCTTTGTTTCTGTCTTATCTGCCTTAAAAGTAGAAATATACTTCTTATTTTTCCCATTGAAGTATAATCTACAAATAGGTTTACGATTATTATCGTCGAGTAGGATGGAAAAATAAGTGAGTGCATCTCTGTAAACGACACGTGATACGTCGACCGACTTGCGCACAATGGCTCTAACTATATTAAAGCCGTCAAGTTCTTCTTGAGTAGTAACGACTCCGTCCTTCAACCCTATTGCAGATTCTACCGGTTCACTTTCCGCATGCGCAGAAATCGTTTCTGTTGCTTCACGTTGCTCTTCCGAATTAAGTGCCGTCTTCAACCGCTTAGATATAAGTTCATTAATGTAACTATTAAAAGCACGTTTTACCAACTCAGAAAATTGGTCTTGCACTTTAGATGTTATAACTCCATCATACACCTTCTTTGCAAAATACTTCACGAACTCGGGCGTTGGGTTAACAAGTTCCTCCGCAAATATCTTCTTCAACTCGGTAGAATATTTCAAACCACTTGCAGAACTCAAAATGTCATCAATGTTGAAATACGATTTATGGAACTTCTTAAGCTCTACAAGCTGGTAGTCTTTCACATCAGTAATATCCAATTCAAGGAAAGGCTTGTCATCCATGATATTTTGGTTCTCCAAGTCGGTATAGAAGAGATACCTTATGCCATTTGTAAGCACACCAAACTTAGCCTTGGAGGCTACAAAATACTTTTTCAATTGTGTATCATGCAACAACAAATCTTGATGCCAGTGCTTACATTCGATAAGAATGATTGGTGCTCCATCTTTCATAATGGCATAATCGATCTTTTCACCTTTCTTCTTAACAAGGTCGCAATCCATTTCAGGTACAACTTCTAATGGGTTGAAAACATCATAACCCAACGCATTAATGAACGGCATAATGAATGCATTCTTTGTCGCTTCTTCGGTTAGGATGTTAGCTTTTTGCTGATTAATTTTTTCAGCTAGCTGTTTAATCAAGTCCTTTAAGTCCATAGTCTCTTTTAAAAGTCGTTTTAGATATTATTTATGGTAGTTGTATGTATCTGTTTATTTCTAAACGGTTTTTCAAGCACAAAGTTAATCGATAATCCTATTAAATCCAAGCATCTTATACTTTAATTTATCCGAAGTACATAGAATTTATATAAATTGGAAGGAGTTTGTAGTCTTTATTATGCCAATACTAGATGAATACTCCTCTCAGATACGAAGCGCAGGACTAGTCAACTCACCTGTTTACAAACTCACAAATAACGACCCCCCGTATACATCACCTCAATGTAACTATTCAGCAATAAGGCGTACAAACTATTATTGATTACCAACAAGTTACACAAACGGACACATACAAATTTTGGTAAAGTAATGTCATTTCGAGCTTTTTTCCGCAATATCACGTTTATAAGTTCTTGATAATCAACGTTCATTATTGCTGAATAGTTACCACCTCAATAACAAAAAGATCACAAACCATAAATTTGCAAGCTCATCACATTACAAACTTACAAATCCATCAATTAACAGGCTCGTCAACCAACCAACTCAAAAACTCATCAACATTCAAACTCAAAACCTTAAAATTATTGTTTTTATTTTACAACACCCCTCAGATTTTCACTTCATTCTAGCGAGAAAACAGGTTAAAAAGTAGGCAAATCACTACCATTTCTAGCCTTCCACGCCTTTCTCTATGTCCATTTTTAAGAACAAAGCCTGCATTTTGCACCTTTTTAGCTTTCTAGATTGGTTGCCAACTCATTATTATCCACACCCAATTACCCGCATTTTACCCCTAAAAACCCACTGTTTAACGAGCATTTTGCCCTTTTGAGCCATGTGTTTCATGGATGGGAAAGGTTTTATTTATACCATTGCAATGTATATTTATGCTTTTCGCATCGCATTTAGCACCATTTTGCCTTGCGTTTAGCACCATTTTACCATGCGTTTTGCACCAAAACGCAAGGCATTTAGCGGCAAATTGCACTGCATTTAGCACCAAAACGCAGGGTATTTAGCACCATATTGCACCACATTTTGCTAAAAACGGCCTAAAATATGGTGCAAATGGCAGCTTCTTTAAATAAAAATTCATTCTGTAGTGTTCATGGACTAACCTCTTTTTGCACCAACAACAACCTTCGCGAGAATCGATTTTTTGCGGCAAGGTGGGCGTTTGGTGATCAAAAAGGGCACTCATAATGTTAAAATTCTTACCAAAAATAAGACAAAGCAGATTATGCCGTTTACGCGCGGAAAGGAAACGGAGACGGAAAGCACGTATGTTTACAACCGCCAGCACAAGCGGTTGCCGCGCATGCAGCTCACAACCAACGGAGGCTGCATCAGGCAAACGCAAAAGTAATCGGGCATTGGCAGATGGGGTTCGGCTTGTAGAGAACACATTGAATAGTTTCCGCTGGGCCACCTTTTTGAGGCGTAACCACGTTTAGCGACGGACAAACAGGGCAGAATTTTCAGATTTTCCATATCTTTGTTCGGTATTTCGCACATCAGCGGGGCGGCTATCTTGGGTTTACAGCACAAAGACAATCAACACCCCGCAATCTATACGAAAATGATAGTCAAACATACTTGCTTTTGGAAAATTGTTGTTAGGCGTTTGCTTACGATGCACCTACGGCTTTCCTTATCCAATTTTGTTTGGCAATAAAAGTCAAGCAACTTCGATGAAAATAAATGCGAATAGCATGGCAATAACGAAAAAACAACTAACTTTGCTGAGAAAGATATTACAACAAAACCGCTTAACCATTGTTAGAGATATGGTAGAAAGTGACATTTTCTCCCGTTTAAAGGATGGAGACCTTGCCGCCTTCGAAAGCCTGTACAAAACATACTACGCCGTTTTATGCAAGCTTGCAAAGACAATCACCCACAGCCATGAGTTGGCCGAAGAGATTGTCGACGACCTCTTCTTTTATCTTTGGGACAACCACGGCCAACTGCAAGTTGAGTCGCTGCAAGCCTATCTCTTCCGTTCGATAAGAAACAACAGCGAGAAGGCCTGCCGCTCGTTGGCCTTCCGCAAGGGCAGGGTTACAGACAGCATAGACAACACCCTGCTCTGCCTACACGAATACCTATCCGACCCCGAACACCCATTGGGCTGGTTGCTTGAAGAGGAAATGAAAAACACGGCCAAGAAAGCCGTAGACGAGTTGCCGACAGAATGCCGACAGGTGTTCGAGCTGAGCCGTTATGAGGGCAAGAAGTATTCGGAGATTGCCCAAGAGCTGGGCATTTCTGTCAATACGGTGAAGTACCACATCAAAAACGCCATCAAAACGCTATCGTCTAGGTTGCCCGCAGATGTGGTTGGCGTGCTGCTTTTCGTGGTTGTCTGGTGGTAAGGGACGTCATATTCCACTAATAGAACAAACAGAAAGTACCAGATAAAGACAACAAACAATGAAGAATGGGCTAAGAAAATGAGAAAGCCGCAAGTGTGTGTGTTTTAGGGCATGCCTGCAAACAGCTCAAATTGTCTATGAGGAACAGCAACCTCTACTTTATCTTGCAAATCGAAATTGAAAACCATAGCCTCGACCATAGCGTGTCTGTTCTCGGTTTTCCCGCCATTATGGTAGAAGTGTTCTTTTGTAACGACATTGAATTGCTGCCAGAAACGACTCACCATCTCATTTTGGCGAAAATCGTTGTGATGCCAAGTGGAAAGGATAAACCTTGCTCGTGTTTGGCGCAAGGCATGGAAAAGTTCCTCTTCATCCTTTTCCGTCCAACCATTATAATAGTCAACATACCGCCCGTAATAAGGTGGGTCGCAATAAATAAGGTCGTTTTCCCCTGCCTGTGCTATTGTTTCAAGAAAGTGTACGTTATTGAAAACCCATTTTTTCCCTCCAATTATACGAGCAATGTTTTCAATCTGATTACATATTTTGGTTATATATGCAGGTGCAAATCGCTCGGGTTTCTTGCAAAAGGGTATGTTCCAACAACCTTGCTTGTTGAAACGCATCATCCCATTAAATCCTGCACGAGACAAGAATATAAAATCATACGGGCTGTGCTCCTTGTTGAACCTGTCGCGCACAAGACGATAGTGGGCATAACCATCCTCATCCGCCACCTCCAAAAGGGCACCTTCACGTTCAAGATATGCACGCATAGTATAAGGCGTAACCTCTCCGTTCTGTACCTTCTGGTAGAAATTGATGATGTGCGGATTGGTATCGCCAACAATGTGCGTACCCATTATGGGGCAGTTGAAACCCACCACGCCAGTTCCAAAGAAAGGTTCTATCCAGCGTGCAGTAAGGCTAACGCCCGAAGTCAATATCAGGTCATTAATCCACGGGACCAATTTCGTCTTGATACCTTGCGATTTTATAGGGGGAATGATAACAGGCATCTCTACTTTTTCAATTCTGTAAGTCTTTTACTCATTTTTTCCAGATACTCTATATAAGTTTTAAGATTGTGGTAATGCTGTTTCCCCATGCCAGCCTTTTGGGCATCGGCCGCATTATAGTAGTTCATCCAATAATCATTGAAAACCTCTTCTCCATACTTGGCGAACGTTCCCTCCCCATTCACGAGTTTGTCTACATCAACAACACCTCCGATGTTCCTCGTGTTTCCACTTCCTGGTTGGTCGCTTGCTATCTTCCACTTTGGTTGGACAAAGAATATGAAGTGTTCTATAACCGACTTTATGTCCGCCAGCGTGTCAATACTATATACCTCCATGTCCTTACCATCCTCGACACCCTGTTTATAAAGCACCCCAAGTACAAGATGGCATTTATAATCATCATACGGATAATCCGTGTTCCTTTTTACTTGGCGGTCACGGAAATAGCCCCAATAAGAGCCAAGCGTAAGGCCGTTCACCTTTTTGTCGTCACGGTAGTAGCTGGATTTAAAGTCTACGGCAAACAAATTGCCTTCCTTATCTTTAAATGTCAAGTCTGGATAGAAGTTTTGTGCCGAGGGAAATTCCAAAACAAGCCCGTTGCGCTCGGCAAAGGAAGCCAGTTTTGGGATGAGTATAATTTCTATAACCTTCGATACCACCTTCGTATCATTGGTTATTCCATAAATATTCTTATTCACATCTATAAAGCCCTTTACTATCCAATCATTGTTTGGGGTCTCAAGTAACGCTTTGTATGATTTCACTTCTTCTGCCAGAAGTTCTTGAAACACTTTCTTATCCATACTTTAAACATTTTACGAACGACATGTTAAGCCTTTTAAACTATCTTGCAACACAGATTTCATTTCAGACGGACTAGGTAATCTTAGACTTTTGGAACATTCCTTTTATCTCTTGAAAAGTGAAATCGATGCAAAAGAGCAACGCATGCTGCACTTCTAAGATAGCGGTCGGCTTGACCCTCGCTACCTTACCATATTTTAGTGGGTGTTATTTTCGTGTCCCTAAGCCTAGGATAGCACGCACACCCACGCGCTAAGCACAAGACAAAGATACAATAAAATTTGAACTCCACCCTTATCCACCACAAGCAAAACGTCATTATGCGCCGAAAAACAAGTTCTTGAAGGACAATTCAACGCACACCACAAATGCACTTGGGCGTGCCCTTGCCCAGAAAACATACTTCAAAACGTGCAGGATGGGGAACGACTCACCAACAGGAAAAACGCCAGACACATGAACAACGTCCTATGAAGGCTTATGCCACACACTGGAATTCATCTTACACAACCATTCTTTATCTGAGCATTATTTACAAGACAGCAACTTGCGGAACGGGCATTCTAGAAAGAAGAATGCCCAACAGCCACATTTTCTTGCGCTTTTCACTACCCTACCACCACCCCAAAAGGCTCTATCATGATAAAGGGGAACCGAGTATGAAAACAGAAAACGAGCATATCGACAACCTGATACGCCACTTTGTGCAAGGCGACATCACTGCGGAGGGGCTTTGCGAACTGAACAATTTCGTTAGGCAAAGCGAGGAAAACAGGCTGTATGTACGCAACTTGCGCGAACTGCTTTTCGACCGCGCTGCCGCAAAGGCACACGAAGAGTTCGACGTGGAGCAGGCTCTGCAACGCTTTCATGCGCATGTACACACTGGCAACACTGGCGAAAAACAGGCACAACGCCTGCCAATAAAGCTGCTGGTAAGGGTTGCTGCGGTTTTTCTCATTGCCGTGTTGCCCATCGTTGCCTACTTCTTAGGCATGCAAAAGGTAAACCGGCAGTTTGCCATGATAGAGACTAACGCCCCAGATGGTTCGCAACTCAGCCTTGTTCTTCCCGACGGCAGCAAGGTAAAGCTCAATTCGGGTTCAACAATCAGGTACTCGCAGGGGTTCGGCATATCGGATAGAAAGATATATTTGCATGGAGAGGGGTTCTTCTGCGTAAAGCACAACGAGCGGATGCCATTGTCTATCGTTACCAAAGACGTTGTTTTGCACGACCTCGGAACGGCTTTCAAAGTGAGCAATTATCAGGAAGACCAACACGCAACGATTAGCCTTTACGAGGGCGAACTAAGCATAGACAACCTCATTTCGCAACAAAAGGGCCTTGCAGTAAAGCCGGGCGAACGTATCGTTGTAAACAAGACAACGGGCCAACTGCATAAAGAAAGCGTCAAAGAAACAATGGATGAAGGCGCAAGCATGAACACTTTTTTGAGACGTAACCACGTTTTGCGACGGACAAACAGAGCAGAAGTTTCAAATTTTCCGTATCTTTGTTCGGTATTTCGCACACGAGTGAGATGTTTATCTTGGTTTTACAACTCTAAGATAATCAACACCTCTCAATTTATAGGAAGTCCAAAAAGACAAGGCTACGTCCATGTTTTGCAACCGACAGATAGGGCTGAATTAATTTATTCGCATCTTTGTTTGATCTCTCGTGTGTGAGAGGAGTGCTTATCTTGGTTTTGTTTCAAAAAGGCAATCAATTCCTCTCCATTTGCAGAAATATTAAAAGTCAAGTCTATTTCATTATTTTTTTCATTTTTACTTGTAAGTTTAAAGAAAATAAGCTATATTTGCCAAATATCTAATCATTAAAACTGACCATTATGAACCTGACATTAACAGCCATAAAGCGGCTCGCATTGTCGCTCCTTTTGCTTTTTGTAATAGGGGTTTCAACTTTAATGAGCCAAACCTATTACGATCGAATAACAAATGTTCAGACCCCTAATGTGGCAAACCTTGGCGTTTATGAGGAAATACCCATTACACCATTTACAGGCACTCCCAACATTAGTATTCCTCTTTATGAACTCAATCTGGAAGGTTTAAAGTTTCCCATAACCCTATCTTATCATTCAGGTAGTGTCAAACCCGATCAACACCCCAGTTGGGTAGGGCTTGGTTGGACGCTTAATGCGGGTGGTGTTATCTACCGAACAATCAACGAAGGTCCAGACGAGTACTCTGCGCCAGGCATTTTCTTTGACTATACCCATCGGGGATATTACTTCCAGCATAGTATACTAGATAACGACAGTTGGAACAATGCCGATTATTTGAAAGAGCGAGCAAGAACTACTTATACTACGTACTGGGATAGAGCGCCAGATGAATTTTCCTTTCAATTCTTGGAGTACTCAGGTAAGTTTTGGCTCTCTGAAAAAGGAGAATGGAAGGTGCAATGTAGCAAACCAATAAAGGTAGAGTTTAATGGCAACTTTGTGGATATCCCAAAAGATTTACATTGGCCTCCAAACGAAATGCGTCGTAACCAAACGCCAACGTTCGCAGGTTTTACGCTTATTGACGAAAAAGGGAATCGTTTTGAATTTGGATATACGTCCTCTGCCATTGAATATTCGAAGAAGTTCTTTAAGCAGGGTCTAGACATTTGGTTTGCCAATGCCTGGCATCTAACGGGTATTGTATTGGCGAATGGTCAAAATGTAAGACTAAATTACGAGCGGGGTGCTTATATAGACCAGCTTTACTCCTCGTACATGAGAGTTTTAGACCAAGAAGGGAAAAACCCCAAGTGGTCTTCATGCAATTCCTCTTTTGCTTCTTCGCAAGATATGACCATAAGCGGAGAACTTCTGTCGCCAGTTTATTTGGAATCTATTAATGGAGAAAATGAGGACTTGGAATTTAACCGTACCTTGTCTAACGACCTGCGGGTTCAGTCGTCTAAATACCATGATTACTTTACTTCCATGAAATTGTGGCCCGCATTCAACCTGTTGATGTATGATTTGAACCCGGAACAAAAAGAAGATTTAGATGGATGTCTTTCCAAACTGAAATGGTATAAACTTTCAGACATCACCGTTGAACGTAAGAACGGATACCCAAACATGCATCTTGTACTCGACTATGATGAAAATCCTAATCAGCGACTCATCCTAAAATCTATAAGAGAAGAAGACATGCAACATGCAAGGACCGCTAAAAAGTATAGTTTTGAATATAACCGTCCCGACATGTTGCCCCCATACCTCTCTAATGAGACAGATCATTGGGGATATTACAATGCACGCGAAGCTAGCATAATGGATTTAGACGGCTATTATGCAAAAAAGGAAGCTAATCCTAACTGTGCCTCATTGGGATTGCTCACAAAAATAACCTATCCTACTGGTGGTTATACGCGCCTGGTGTTCGAACCACACCAATATTCTAAAAACTTAAAGCTAAACCGTTGGGAAGGTTGTTTTACAGAAAATGTAGATAAGTATGCAGGTGGTGTCCGCATAAAGGAAATATACTCCTCACCCACTGATAGAGCGGAAGACGAGACCTTAGTACATCGCTATTATTTCAGTAAGTCAAAGGATGGACGGTCTAGTGGTGTATGCGGTGGACAGTTTAAGTATTTCTACCGTAACAACACGATTAAACCTTTTGGCAATAAAAGCTCTAAGCGAGTGTCCATATTCACTTCTAGTTCTGTTCTTCCTGCTTGTGCCAATAGTCAGGGTACAAGCGTAGGTTACACGGATGTGATTGAAACAAATGCTGATGGCTCTTACCAAAAGTACCACTATACCAATTTTGATAATGGACATTTGGACGAACGTTTCGAATGCAACATGCAGCAAGGGATGGAAAATAACGAGCAGTATGCCAACAAAGGGCAAGAGCGAGGACTGTTGTTGCGTAAACAAAGTTTTGACAACACGGGTAAGCTGCGTCAAGATGAAGACATAAGCTATGTGAAAAATAAGATAATCGAGAATTATGTGCGTGCTATGAATGCCAATTGTTACAATATCTGTGGGGGCGAGGCTGGTTCTTATGGCGAGGGCGTATGCTATAAGATATACACCTACTCAATGTTGCCAGCCACACGTCGTGAAGTGTTTTTTGAGAATGGCGACAGCCTGGTTAAACAGTTTCGATACAATTATAATGCTCGTGGAATTTTACAAGAAACCATTACCACTCTACCAACGAATGATAAGCTACGGCATTTTATAACATACGCAGAAGACATGAAGGCTACGCCAACTTATGATGCCATGGTGAACCGCCACATGGTGGGCGTACCCATCGAACAGTTCACGTTTAGAAACAGTTCACTCGTAGATGCCACGTTAAATACGTTCAAGCTTAATATTAAGAATAGCTGGCCCGTGCTTGATAAAGTTTACCACGGAATGTTCAAATTGCCTTACTCCAAAACCGAACCTGTACGTTTCGATGGCGAAACCGTTCCACAACGGTATGGTGAGGCCGAAATACAATTCAACAACTATGATGCTAGCAACAACTACCGTGAAGCCATCGGTAAAGGAGGTAGGCGCGTGGTGTTCTTTTGGCAAAAGGGGTTCAAACAACCTGTGGCAATTTTTAAGAATGCTCAGAACAACAGGGACACAATATATGAAAAGCGTGTAAACCGCGTATGTAAGGGACTAGCTGTTGAGTGCAAACCATACGCTAAAAAAGAAATAACATTTACTACAGAACAAGAAACAGAGGTGGAAGTAGAAATGTTTTTCCCCGAGAGTGATAAAAAGGACTTCTTTATGTATGTTGGCGTAGATCAGCATACTGTGAATCTGCTTATCGATTTCAGGCGCGATCCCCAAAACCGTGATAGATATTATGCAAAGCTGGGGCGAATATCTGCAGGTAAACACACGTTGCATGTAGTGGTAGAGTATGTGGGTAAAGAAGGGAAAGCTGACGAAAGTGGATATTCTGTGTATGCAAAAGTAAATTGTTATTATACGGTTATAACTTCACTTCCACCACGCATTGTAGGCTATAATAATGTTTTCTATGAAGGGTTTGAGCATGGAAGAGGGAAGAATACTTTCCCTGGTGGTTTTCATAGCTATTGGGGTTATCGTGGTCTGTATCGTGCACGTTTGGACATCGATCCGAAAAAACGGTATTTTATCGATTATCAAGTGTACCACAATGGGGGCTGGCAGTATAAGTGCGCTCCATTTACAGATGGAGAGTACATTATAAATGAGAACAACGAGCCTATTGATGACATACGGATATACCCCGAGGATGCGGAAGTGATGTCATTCAATTATGATGGAACAGGGCAAATAACAAGTCGAACTGACCAACGAGGCTATACCTATTCTTACGGATACGATGCCTTTGGACGATTGGTCAGCGAACATGATACGGATTGGAATACACTGAGAAGTTACGAATACCATTACAAAAATCAGGAGGCAAAATGAAAATGATTAGGCATTATACATTTAATTGGCAAGCAACATTGCTATGCCTTGCAGTATTTCTTGCAAATCCTTCTACAAAGTGCTTTGCGCAAGACAATACGCGGAGCTATATCAAGACAAGCGTGCATGTAAAAAGAAACATCGACGGATGGTTAGACAACATACAGTACGTTGACGGCCTTGGCCGACCTGTGCAGAATGTGCAGATTCATGTTACGCCAAACAAAAACAATTTGGCCGACAGGATTGAATATGATGTTATGGGAAGAAAAAGCAAGATTTGGCTGCCCATACCCACTATGGCAGACTATGTGGAAACTGCTAACATGTATAATGACTACATGGGTGTCTATCATGAAGACACAGCTCCATTTGAACTGCGCACTTACGAATCTTGGCAGAAAGGAAGGAAAACAGCAAACATCGGCCCAGGACAGGCGTGGGCAAAGCATCCCTCAATCTCATCTTTCCATACCAACAAAAGCAGTGGTGTACTAGCTTGCAAAAAGTACGCTGTGGATGAAGCCACTGGTACATTGAAAGAAGAGGGTTTCTATCCCAGCAACCAATTGCTCGTGCAAAAACTTACCGATGAAGACCGAAATGAAAAGTATGTTTTCGCCGATGCTGAAGGGCGGCAGTTGCTGGTGCGTAGAGTGGATGGAAACACGTATAGCGACGTATATTTTGTACACGATCTACGTGGCAACATTCGCTACGTGCTGCAACCGATGTACCAAAAGCAGCCCAGTATCGACAAGTTTGCCTTTCGTTATCTATACGACGAGACCAACCGCTGCATCGAAAAGCAATTGCCTGGCTGCGAGAAAACAGACTACGCCTACGATGCTGCCGACCGGATGGTGATGTCGCAAACAGGAAACCAACGTCGAACAGGACATAAAACGTTCTATCGATACGATGCTTTGGGACGTAACACCTATGTGGTGGAGCGCGCCGTGGGCAACGACAGCCTCGTAACAATTAGAAAGTTTTACGACGATTATAGCTTTCTCGATCAACAGGGGTTCAACAGTCCATGTTTTAAAGTTAGTGCACAGCGTGCCCAAGGCCTGCTAACAGGACGCGAAGTGGCAGTATATGGTTGCGACAGCCTTTTGCGCGAGGTGAATCTATACGACCGCAAGGGTAGACTTACCCGTCAGATACGCACCAACATGCGGGGTGGATATGATGATACGAGTTATGAATACAGCTTCACCGACAAACCCGTAAGCAAACTTATGGTTCACAGTACAGCAAATATGCCTACACTAACGCAACGCTACGAATACGAGTACGATCATGCCGACCGACTGGCAAAGGTTACTTATAGCCTGAACAATGCTGAAAAGAAAACGCTGCGCGAAATAGATTATGATGAGTTGGGAAGAGTTAACTCTGAAACAACAGGAGATATACCAGAGTTGGGACAAGTAATTAACTACAACATAAGGTCTTGGCCCACTAGCCGTTATTCCCCTTTACTTGAAGAGCATATCTGTTACGAAGACGCCACACAGGTCTTTATGGAGAGCGTTACACCTTGTTATAATGGCAACATCTGCGCCTACTCTTCTTCTGTGGGCAAACCCCAGAGGGGTTACCTTTGGGGTATCTGTAATATTACGCGTAGTTTCAGTTATTGTTATGATGGTCTTTCGCGTCTGAAAAGGGTTAAATATAAAGATAGTGATAGCCCAGACCACAACTACAACACCAACTATGAGTATGATTTGCAAGGAAACCTGCTCAAGTTGCAGCGCAATGGCCTTTGCGACTACGATACTTATGAACCTATAGACTGCATTTCAATGGAATACGATGGCAACCAACTGCACAAAGCCACCGACCCCTGCACCGACCCCGCTTTCCCAAATGCTCTATACTTTGCGGATGGAGCAGACCAACCAGAGGAGTACACTTACGACGCCAATGGCAACATGACTGCCGACTTAAACAAACACATCCGCAAAATAAGCTACAACACGCAAAACTTACCACAAGAAGTACGTTTCGACGATGGCAGCAGCATTGCTTACCTCTACGATGCCGACGGAAACAAGCTGCGCACCAGCTATGCCATAGCCTCGTATTCCGAGAGCATGCCCATTACACAGGTGATGCACGGCAACGTTTCTTCACAAACCCAACAACCATATATGGCACGCAACAGCATCGACTATTGCGGCAGCGCGGTTTACGAGAATGGTAAGCTGGCCTACGTGCCGATTGATGGTGGCTACATAACCTTCGCCGACAGCACTGCCACATCTGCCCCCACCTTTCATTATTATGTTAAAGACTATCTGGGCAACAACCGCCTTGTTGTTCGCGACGACGGCTTTGGCGAACAAATGAACCACTACTACCCCTTTGGTGCCTTAATGTCGGTAAGCACTCAAGGTGCAGCCCAACGCTATAAGTATAACGGCAAAGAGCTAGACCGCATCCACGGCCTAAATCTCTACGACTATGGCGCA
This sequence comes from Prevotella sp. oral taxon 317 str. F0108, assembly GCF_000162415.1. Classification (NCBI taxonomy): domain Bacteria; kingdom Pseudomonadati; phylum Bacteroidota; class Bacteroidia; order Bacteroidales; family Prevotellaceae; genus Prevotella; species Prevotella sp. oral taxon 317. The sequence continues at coordinate 359,079 of NZ_GG740074.1, forward strand.
CGCCAATATGATGCAGCACTAGGACGATGGACTAGCATTGACCCATTGGCCGAGAAATATTACGACATCTCACCCTATGCGTATTGCGCAAACAATCCAGTGGTTTTTGTAGATCCTGATGGATGTAAGTTTGACTTCTCCAAGATGACAAAGGGTGAATACCAAAGTTATCTAGGCCAGATAAATCCGTTGCGTGAGGCTAGTCCGTTGTTTAACACGATGTACTCATCATTAGAGAACTCTAAAGAAACATACTTTATAAGCTTCGACAGGGTGCCGTCTGTTGTAAAGCAAGCAGGTGATATTGATGGACATTTCGTGATGGATGATAACGGTGGAGGCAGTGTTGTTTTCGATAAGGAGAAACTGGGCAACATCACGAACGTCGTGTTGGCAGAAGAACTCTTTCATGCATACCAACATGACAATAGGAAAGGGTATGACAAAGGAGAATTTAATAGAGAGTTTGAAGCAAAGATCGTCGCATACTTTATTGGACAAGATATGGTAGGATCTGCTGCTTTTGACAATACGAATGGTTTTGTAGATCGTATTTTAGATGGTAATTATGGCAGTGCTTTTCAATATCTAACTCCGAAAGCCGTTATGTCCAAGCCTTTTCTCGATGATTATATCTCTAGTGCAGAGTATTTTGCTAACTATAACATCATAAACAAGGTCGGAGGAGTAAACTATCATCTACACACTACAGTCAGCCCTTATTCTTTACAGAAAATAGTATTAGACACATATAATAAATAACACAATACAATATGAAGACAAAAATTTTAGCAATGTTTTTCTTACTGCCTCTATTCTGTTCGGCACAAATCACTATGGATGATGATTGTTTTGATAGGAGTAACAGGATATTCGCAAAAGTAATACTCGAAGTTTTTGATACAAGCTTCGTCCATAAAATGGTGGATAATGGTCAACGTTTTCTCCTTGTGCTGAACGTTGATACTGCTGGGTATGTGCTAGGTGTGCGTAATGGTAGAGGCAACTTTCCCGAAACCCAAGTAAAGGAAATGACGGATAAGCTCAGAGAGTACTTCCAAACTAATATGGTACAGTTCCCCCTTTGCTATGTCCTTCAAGACATAGGACTATCGAGTGAGGACCAATTAAAGTTGGCACGTAAGATATTTAGCGAAAAGAAAGAGAGGCTATTCGGTGCAAATTTCCCAGGAGGCTTGTTTTTTCCTTATGAAGCTGATAAAAGGAAAGGCTTTAAGGGTTCTAAGTTCGACTATTTGTTGCTGAGAATAAGCCAGCAGAAGATACCGATTAAGAAGAAAGTAAGTAAAGGTGGGAAAAAGGACGATTAGAATGATAACGCGCCACATCACCCACAACGGCTGTGACCTGCACAACAACCCCCAGCGCATACAGTTTGCCAACGGCAACGTAACGCAATACGCCTATGGGTAGATATGATTAACCTATCAACAGAAAAGAATAGTATATATGAGTTTGCGGGGCATGCTGCCCCAAAAACAGATGCAGGAACTGATACGGGGAATGCAATTGATAATGAGAATAAGATACGGAAAGAATTGGGAAAACCATTAAGAAAAAGGAACGAGAAACATGTTGAATAGTGTATATCTAATGCTAGTGGCCATGCTTTTGCCTGGTGTTTCTAGCAAGTACCAGCTTATGAGGGATTATACATGGACTTACCAGTATACCTTAATTATGAATGTAGACAAAAGACCAGTGAAGAAGTCTGAGAAAAGGCTGATAAGTACACAAATTATGTGCGGAAACGGTGGATGTAGGACAATAGCTTTTAAGGATTCAAGCATAGCTTTATCTTGGAAAGAAACTGGGCCTATAGATACATTGAAGTGGAGTATCAAGGGTGACACCTTGACGTTGTTCACGCATTTTGATCACATTGAGTTTATGCGGAAGAATACGTATGAGAAGTTTATAGTGCGAGTGAATAAGGAACAACAAAAGGGGGATCTGGTGTCATTTAAATGCCCGAATATTTCATATCATTTTGCCTTAGAGCCAACTGATGTACAGACACAAGGGAAATAGAAGAAGGCCTACACGGAAAAACCCGCCTAGTGGCCAACGAAATCGTTGCTCACACCTTGAAATAGAGGTTAAACCCTATGATCTGCAAAAAGAATATTAAACAACGACAAATGTGACATCAATGATATGAAAGCAAAAGTTATCGCATTTCTCCTTTGGGCCTGTCTTCCATGCCTTGGACAAGTGGTGATTTTACTTGTTGTTGCTTGTAAAGAAACGGATGGTAGCAGGGAGTATTACCCACAGTTACCCGTAACCTCCTATGCGCTTAAGACCAACGGAGACACGTTGAATGTTGTAGAAACGGATGCCAAAGGGGGAAATGGGCGTGTGTGGAAACTGTATCTTAAAGGTGATGAATACTATATGGAGTGGCTTGGCGTGGAGATGCTGATGATGTCTACCCATCAATTAACCGATTCCTTATATGCAAACTCGATGAAGTATCAGCAGTATCGCGTGTGTATAGAGCGTATGAACGACTCGCTTTTTGCCTGTTCGTTCTATCAAGACATACCCACAAAATGGCTTTTGCTTAGAATGTATTATGACAAGGACTATAATCTTACCGCTATACAGCGAGAAGAGGCTTTTGTTGATTATGAATGTGAGCGTTGAATTTAAAGTTTTGTTTCTGAAGAGTTTTACCATTGCAGCTATGCGTTCAAGCCAGTATGTGTAGAAACGATTACGGCACAGGTAAATGCCATACAACGAGTAATTTGAAAGTTTAACAACCGAGAAATATGGAAAGGAAGGGTTTAATAAAGATATTGATGGCTATCACTACGATTGTTGTTGTGCTTGTTTCTTTTATGAGATACATGGAAAAAGGTGATGAGCTGAAATTCCACTTTTCTTCTGGAATTAAATCATACACATTGAAAAGGCAAGGAGATACGTTGAAGCTTATAGAAAACAATGGTGAACAAACACGAAACAGGGTGTTTGTTATGTATCGTAAAGGCAACGATTTCTATTCGGCTTTGCTCGGCCGCGAACGGCTGGTTTTGTCTAACCGATTAACGCTCGACACCATATATAAGAACTCTCTCGTGGGTGCGGAAGTAGCTCTTGCGGTAAAGCAAGAAAAAGATTCACTTCGTTCCTCTTTTATTTTTGTGTCGGGTGAATGCAATTTTCCTCGGATAAAGCTGTTTTATGATAAAGAATACAACATAAAGAAAATACAAAGCTATGAGCTCCTTTTAAACTATGCGCCAGATTAGGGCGAAGTATTATGGGATGTCTGAGTTCCAGGACCGGATAATGAAACCATGTATGGTACAGAGGATAACCCCTATATCTAGAGAGGCTGTCATGTCTAATGCCTTTCTTGATGATTATATGGTTAGTGCCGAGAAATATGCGAAGCATAATATAGAAAAAGAAATTGGTGGAATAAATTATCGCTTGCATACAAAGGTTATGCCTTATGCACTGCAAAAGATAATATTAGACACCTATAAATAAGACATCGATAATATGAGAACAAAAATTATTGTATTTCTCCTTTCATTCTATCTACCCTGTCTTGGGCAGGTAGCGATTGATAATGATTGTGGTTTTCGCAGTTGTAGGATATTCGGGCGAGTGGTGTTGACAGTTTTGGGACTAAATACTGTACGAGAAATGTTAGAACACAATCAACGCTTGACTTTATGGCTAAATATAGACAGCTTAGGATATGTTCTAAGTGTTAAAAAGGCTGGTGGGGAAATGCCCCAACCACAACACGAGGAAGCGGTAAGTAAACTTAAAAGCTACTTTCAACAAAATATGGTACAGATGCCTATTTGCTATGCTCTAGAAGACATTGACCGTACGTATGAAGAACAGCTGAAGCTTGCGATTGAAAGTTTTCGTGAAAGTGGACTAAGAACAATCATTGCATTTTTCCCAGGTGAACTGCCGTTGCGCTACGAGATGGCTAAGAATTCTGGCTATAAAGGTTCAATGCTCGACTATTTGTTGCTGAAACTAAACGAGCAGGAAATACCGATTAAGAAGAAAGTACGTGTGCATGAGAAAAAGGACATCTTCGTTGAGCCATGAACAACGCCAAGCTTGCTTAAAGTATGATTGGACAAAATCTGCATTTTAGTCTAAAGGTTAGTTGATAAGTAAAATATACAAATTTGGTGCTCGTTCACCTTAAAAACATAAAGAAGATGAAGAAAAAGTTGATAAGTAAAATATATAAATTTGGTGCTCGTTCACCTTAAAAACATAAAGAAGATGAAGAAAATATTGTTCTATCTACTTGTAATCGTTTGCCTCACTACCTCATGTGTTTGGCAAAGAACAAAGAGATATAAAATACCGAAGACAAATAAGGTACTGCTAATTTATAGACCTTGGTTTACGGGGGCTGCGTACGTAACAATTAGAGACAGTGGTGCGACTGCGCTCAAGAAATCAGACGTTGATGTTATACGCGTTCCCATATACGAATCGACAGAACTTAATTTTGTGCTGGAACAGTCTGATCCCGATAAAATATATTATGTCGACCCATGGGATTTTGCCACACTACATCCTAGACAAAAGAAGTATAAAAAAATCAGGTTTGAAGACAAACGATTTTACCAGCCGAGACAACCAGCTACCAGGTTCGATGTTCGGCCTGGGTATATAGAGGTGGGTGTAAGAGCTTATGCCAACTATGTAATTTACAGCGAAGGGAAGGACTATATCGAACTAGAACCATTCTGATGTTTGATACTATTACCAATATTGAGGGGTGCTATAGACAAGCCCAGGTAATATTTCCTAAATAATAGAAATAATGAAATTTAGAACTACACTTATGAATAGACAACGATTTCTGCACATCGTCTTGGCAGCATTCATTCAATGTTCCTACGGGATAATGGCGCATGCCCAAGGGTTTAATGCGGTAGAGAAAATACGCAACGCCTACCGCGTGGGCGACAGGATGACGGGAAGGCAGCTGCTGGTGGGCAATGTGGCTGGCCTGCTTAACGATAGTATATGCGACTTGTCTCAAACGCAAGTGGCCAACGATCGCTATACCTGCCGTTATGAAAAAGGCCCAAACAATGACGTGATTAGCCGATTGGAGCATGGCACACGCTATTTCTTCGAACACAAGGGCGACAGCTTGCTTATTATGGGGTTTGAAAACCATTTGGCAAAGATAGATTACGACCTACCCGAGCTGTGGTTAAAGTTCCCCATGCACGCTGGCGACAGCCTTTCGGGACTGTATCATGGTTGTGGACTATATGGCGAACGATGGAATGTGAGGAAACTAGGTGATTATAAAACGTGGGCAAAGCTGTGCCGAACAATGGTATTGCCAGAAGGCGACACACTACGCAACGTGTTGCGCCTGCATACTCAACGACAGGTCTGCACGCTCAATAGTCCAGCGAGAATGCCCGGCGACAGCCTGCCACACTTTACAACCGACAGCATTCGCTGGCATTTGGCCAACAACAAGGGCGTACTTGTCGAAAACGTTTATCGCTGGTATGTGGCGGGGTGGCGTTATCCTATACTAGAAGCTTACGTTACGGGGGGCACGCAGAGCCAAGCACCTTTGTTTACCACAGCATTTTATTATTCGCCTCGCGAACAGGAATGTCTGTCCGATGACAATCCAAATACGCTTATCCGTAAGGCTGTAACCCAACAAGAGGTCAATGGCAACGCACTCGCAGATAACGATAAGGATCTTGACTATAAGGTTTCGGTAGACAGTGAACGCAAAACGATACGCCTGACTTACAATTTGGAGCGAGAAACCCACGTTCGGCTTATCCTCTCGGATAATGCAGGCATTGTTTACAAAACTTCAGAACGAAAGGACACACCAGGCAAAACACATGTACAAGAGATAGGGTATGGTACGCTCCCACGAGGACGTTATGTGTTATATATCAATGCGAATGGGAAACGCTACGCAGAGAAATTTAAACACTAATAGCCTGTAAAGTCTAAAAGTTCACAAAAGTCAAGTAAGTAAGGACTATGTCCTATTTAGAATGAGGTAGCAGGCGAAGTTATTTTTATTAAACAGCCTGAAATTGAGAACCAATTCAGGCTTATAGCATCTATTCTTCGCCTGCCCCTGCATTTTATCTCTCTAAGGTTTAAATTCGCCGCAAAACAGAGGGCGATACGAGAAAAAGACGTATCTTTGCCGCAACAGAATATTCAGCAAGCATCTACTTAGCCACTGCACCAAGGGGGCGAGTAGCCGCATAGCCTTCTGACAAAGCATAAATAAATAATGAAAAAGAAACTTTTACTACTATTACTCCTAACGGCAAATACGGCCTTGTCCACATTCGCCATCAACAAAAAGCCGTTCACCATTCCAGAGGTTAAGGAGTGGAAAGGGACAGAAGGAACGCTCGTTCTTTCGGGTCGCATCGTGTGCAATGGTGCAGAAGAAAGACGAATTGCACAGCAACTGGCCGACGATTATCGGCAGATGTTCGGCACGGCACTGACCCTTGCCCAAGGTAAGGCGCAGAAAGGCGACATCGTATTGAGCCTTAAAGCCCCCAAGACGTTGGGCGAAGAGGGTTACATCATGACGATAAACGCTCAGGCTACCATCGCCGCCGCCAACCGAAAGGGCCTTTATTGGGGCACACGAACCCTGCTGCAACTTGCCGAACAATCGGAAACGCGCGCTTTGCCCTGCGGCTTTATCAGCGATGCGCCCGATTATCCGTTCCGCGGCTTTATGCTCGACTGCGGCCGAAAGTTCTTTTCCATGCCCATGCTCCGCCAATATGTGCGCATGATGGCTTATTATAAGATGAATGTTTTTCACATTCACCTCAACGACAACGCCTTCCATTGGTTCTACAACGAAGATTGGAGCCGTACGCCTGCTGCTTTCCGCATGGAGAGTAATTGGTTTCCTGGCCTCACGGCTCGCGATGGACATTACACCAAAAAAGACTTTATCGCCCTGCAAGAGCTGGCCGACAGCGTGGGCGTTGAAATACTTCCCGAAATTGATGTGCCTGCACACTGCTTGGCTTTGACGCGTTTTCGTCCCGACTTGGTGAGCAAGGATTATCCGCCCGACCACCTCGACCTGCTCAACCCTAACACCATTACCTTCTGCGACTCGCTCTTTACCGAGTATCTTGAAGGCAAAAACCCCGTGTTCCGCGGTAAATACGTGCATGTGGGAACCGACGAATACTCGAACAAAGACCAAAACGTGGTGGAGAAATTCCGTGCTTTTACCGACAATTATATCCGTTTGGTTGAGAAGTTCAACCGTAAGGCGGTGGTGTGGGGTCAACAGACGCACGCCAAAGGCACAACGCCCATCAAGGTGAAGGATGTGTTGATGTTCTCGTGGTCTAACGATTACTCCAAGCCCGACGAGATGATGAAGTTGGGATATAACCTTGTGAGCATCCCCGATGGTCAGGTTTACATCGTGCCGAAGGCCGGCTATTACTTCGATTACCTCAACACGAAGAAGCTTTACGACGAATGGACACCTGCCAACATCAACGGCATGAAGTTTGCCGAACGCCATAAACAAATTGAGGGTGGCGCATTTGCCGTGTGGAACGACATCGTGGGCAATGGCATCAGCGACAAGGATGTGCATTATCGCGTGCTGCCTGCACTGCAAACGATGGCCACCAAGATGTGGACGGGCGCCAAACCAACATTCGCCTACGATGCGTTTGTTGGCAACGCTCGCGCATTAAGCGAGGCACCCGGCATGAACTACGCGGGCTATTACCCTACGGGCATGGTGTTGCAACAGCCATCCGTCGCCCCCAATGCCGTGCAGAAGATACCGCAAATAGGCTGGAACTATCGTGTTAGTTTCGACATCGAGGCGCAACAAGAGGCTCGCGGCACCGTTCTGTTCTCCTTCGGCGACACGCATTTTTATCTTTCCGACCCCGTTGCAGGCAAGATTGGTTTCTCGCGCGACGGCTATCTCAACACGTTCGACTACCAGTTGTTCCCTGGCGAAAAGGTTCGCATGACCGTTATTGGCGACAAAGAGAAAACCTCTCTTTACATCAACAACCGCCTTGTGAGCGATTTGCCCGTACGAAAGATGAACTTTGGCAAGCGCGGCGACATGTATTACATCAGCACACTGGTGTTCCCACTGCAAAAAGCTGGTAACTTTAAGAGTAAGATAACCAACTTAAAGGCAGAAAGTATGGAATAGTGGGGTCCAAAAGGAACGTTTTCGTTAAGCCAAATGAACAATGTCGAACTTGTTCGAACATTGTCATGGCGAGAAAACGCACTTTTCGAGGAACGAGAAAAGAAGGTATGGTGCAGCATGCTTTGGCGCAACGTGTCTTACCAATACGGCAAGTTAACAAGAGTAGTTTATCCTGAACTGTAATTTTAAAACCCTCCACAGAAAAGGCGCAAGTATTGTCTTTCGACAAAGCTTGCGCCATAACAGAGTTATATAATTTGCGACAGCTTAACAACGTGCCACAAACAGGTAAGGAGTGCCACGCCCCCCGCTACAAAATGCAATGAGGCGTGGCTAACGTAGGGTTAGTTTTCCCAAGGGTTGTAATCCTTCACGTCCCAGTAGGGTTCTTCTTCAAAATCGTCGGCCTTGGAATCGGCAGCACCACCAATTTCACCTTCTCCTCCCTGAGGCAGAGAGGCCTCGTACATGATAGGATATGCATTGAATGCAACTATTTCAGCCAACGGCTTTTCGTATGTTCTCTTACTTTTCATTTTACTATCACTTTTTTGCCTTTGTGGATATACACACCCTTGACAGGGTTACTAATTCTGCGACCGCTAAGGTCGTAATAAGAGTCGTCGGAAGTTGAAGTCGGATTGTCGTCTGCGCCCACTTCCTCTATGCCCGTTGTTTCGTCGTTGTCGAATAGCAGTGTGAGTTTCGCACCGGCAGGCACATTGATGTTGATGTATGCCTTGTGCACGCCTATGGTAAGTTTGCCCTCATCCTTGAACTGCTGTGCTTGCGTTACGCGGAAGGCCTTGCCTTTGCTTACGTAGAAGTTGGTGTTGCCGCCCTCGTTAGGCGTAATGTCCTTTGCGTTCACCGTCACTGGTTTCAGGATGTTCGTTCCCGAATAGCTCCACTTGTCGTCTTCGCCAATGCGGTAATAGAAGTCGGTTGGCGATGAGCCGCCGATTGCCCTGAGCACTACGCCCGTGTTGGCGGGCACATACAGTCCGTCTGTGGCAGCGCCTTCACCAAGATTGATGCTCTTCATGTGGATAACGCTCTTGCCTACCTTTTCGCCAGAGGTGAAGGCGATGACCTTCGGGCAGTTTTTAGCCACATCCCAGAACATGCGGTTGCCGCCATTGTCTACGTCGCCGAAGTCTACATCGAACTCTCGGCTGAATGTACCGAATTCGTTCGTGATGGAGAAGGCAGAGGTGCCGTCGCCCTTAATGCGGTAGTCTAGTGCCGAGGCATAATCGCCCCACGCCGTCTTGTAGCCGTCCAGTTTCGATTTCTTCACATATATCTTCTGTGTGCATGCGCCCGTACCGGCTGCGCCACGGAAGAACTCGCTGAAAGGTGCACCCAGCGAGAAATAGTTGCGCGAAAGCTTGGTGGCAGGCGTGTTGCCCGTAAATACCACCTGGCTGATGGTTGTGCTTACTGGCTGTATCGTGTTTTTGGCCACGCGTTTGGTCTTTGTTACGAAGGCCATGGCGCCGATGTAGTCTACATCCGCATTCACAACCACTTCTTTCATGTTGGCGTTGGCGTTTTCAAAGGCATAGTCGCCGATAAGCCCCACCTTATAGGTAGTGGTTGTTGCGCCGTCGTTGTAGGTAATGGTCTTGGGCAACACAAACGTCTTCACGTCGGCCGTGGTAGAAAGGAAGTCTACCGTTGTTGTAGAGGTAGGTATGTATTCGTCGGTAGCGGCCGTAGTTCCCTCGGCCTTGACGGTGAACGAAGGCTTAAGCGTAAATTGTTTCCAGAAGGGGTCGGCCTTATACTGTGCCAACAGGTTCTTACGCACATACACCGTGATGTGTTGCTTGGCGTTGTCGGTGGCCACCGTGCCGTCGTCGAAGGCCATGGTGTTGGTTCCTTGGTCTATCTTGGACGAAGGTATCATCTCGTCGCAGAGCAGCGTCATCGTTTTCAATGCGGGGTTCAACCCGAAGGCGCGTTTGCCTATGGTGTTCACCTTAGCTGGGATAACGATGTTGGTGAAGTTTGCATTGCCCTCGTAGAAGGCGAAGTCGCCAATCTTGGTGATTGAGGGTGGCAGCAGCGTAAAGTCGGTGCGTGCTTTGCCCGGAGGGAAGATAAGCAGCTCGCTCTTGTCCTTGCTCAGCAGTATGCCCTGCACGCTTGAATATTTCGGATTGGCGGGATCGACGTCGATGTCCGCCAGCTTTGAGTCGAACTTAAACGCTTCGGGGTGAATATTGGTACAGCCCGCCGGCACGATAACGCGTTCCAGCACGTTGCATCTTCTAAATGCGTCTTTGTCGATAGACTTCACGCCTGTGGGTATCTTGATGCTTTTGATGCCGCTGTTGGCAAAAGCGCCTTTTCCGAAAGAAACTATTGCGCTGTTGTTGGCAAAGGTAACCTTTTCCATAGCGGGCGTGTTGCCGAAAGCGTTGTCATGAATGCGAGCGACAGAAGCTGGGAAGTTAAACTCTTTCAGCTTTTGCTTATCGGCAAAAACACGCGATCCAATAGCTTCCAGTTTGCAGCTACCCAGGAAGTTGAAGTTGGTGAGATTATCACAACCAACGAAAGCCCCTCCCCATATTGCTTTAAGTTCAGAACCATCGGGCACATTCACGGTTTCCAATTTATCACACCCAGCAAAAGCATCACCTAAAATTTTAACCGACTTTGGTAGCGTTACGGTTTTTAGTTCGTGACACCACAGAAACGCTCTAACATATAAGTTTTCGAGTTTCGACGGCTCTTCAAACGTCACGGTGGTTAGCTTTGTGTTCCTGAAAGCCTCAGAACCAATAGTGGTAACTTTTGCAGGAATCGTAATGTTTGTGATTTTAGAATATATAAAAGCCATTTTCCCTATGTAGGTAACAGTGCTTGGAATTGTATATTCCCCTTGCCGTGCCGTAGGGTAAAACAACAATTTTGTTTTGTCTTTATTAAACAACACGCCGTCTGCATCCGAACAATAGTTGGGATTGTCGGGGTCTACCACATATTTTTCAAGGTTAATAAACGTGCCGAAAGCGGCCTCACCAATACGAGTAAGTGTCTTGGGGATTCTGATTTCTTTCAATTTATAGCAAACAGATGAGGCATATTCTCCCACAGAATCAACATTATTGAGGTCTATCGATGTAAGGTAATTGTTCCAAGAAATTGTGAAACCGTAAGGTATAGTTTTAACCTCATCGGGCACTTTGAATGTGGTATTTTTTTTACCAGCAGGATAATATATCAGTTTTGTTTTATCTTTGCTGTACACCACTCCGTCTATGCTGCAATATGTTTGATTACCTGCATCAACCACAATCTCTTCCAATTGTCTAGGACTGTATGCAAATGTAGGCCACCTGCCCATATATAAGTCGACAACCGATGCGGGGACAACCAACTTTTTCAATGTAGGTGTTTCCATAATTGCATCTACATGCACCTTTTTTGTGTTGCTGTTAATGGTAAAGCAATTGCCTTTTGAAGAGAGGTCCTTATTAAAAGGCACGCATATCAACTCTTCGTGCCCCTTGGTGTAAAGCACGCCGTCGTCTGAAATAAACGCGGGGTTACCTGCATCTACAAGAATCTCCTTTAGCTTGTAGCATCTATCCAGCAAAACGTTTGCTCTAGGATGTATAGTGGTTACGCTGGCGGGAAGCCTCAACGAGGTTATGCCCGAATAGGAAAAACAATAGCATGCAAGGGTAGTAATGGTGTTGGGCAATACTACTTCTGTAATGCCCGAATCCCATCTAAAGGGGTCATTATCACCAGCACCGCCAATTTGGGTTACAGTGAAATGGGTGTCTATGCCGTCGAATACCGTTGCGGGGATGATTACCTTGCCCGATACGCCCCTTACATTGTACACGGCCAGTTTGGGACTTGACGTACTGGCATCTATCACACGGTAGGTGATGTGGCCTTGGATGAAGTATTCGCCCTCAACGTAAGCATGGGCCGCCAGGTTTCCAACAATCAACAAAAACAATAGGCAAACGCCTCGAACGGAGCACTGCATAAGGGAACTGCCAGACAGTAGGTGCCGTAGCGGCGTCCCTATGTGGTCTAAAAATCTTTTCATAAGCTTATATATTAATCATTTTGTAAATCTCTTTCTTCTATTGTGAAATCAATATCCTGCTGTACCTCTACAGGTATATCTACATATAAGGTATAGGTTGATGGTAATAACCGTTATTTTTCGTTTCTCGAAAAGTGCGTTTTCTCGCCATGACAATGTTCGAGCAAGCTCGACATTGTTCATTTGGCTTAACGAAAACGTTCTTTTTCGCTTCTCGTTCTCCGAGAATAACGGTATCTTGTCATATCAATGCCCAAGTAGGTTCGGCATTGCGCATTTGGTTTAACGAGAGTGTTCGTGTTTGGAGTGCCCCATGTTGTACTTTGTTCCCATTTTGCTGTCCGCAACATGGCATTGGCCGGCTACCATGCCAAGAAGGGCATGAAAGCCAGGCTCTGCTTTGGCCTCACGAGAGGGGGCGGCTGGTCGCGCGCACGTCCAAAAAGAAATATGTTGTTTTTCGTTCCTCTAAGAGTGCGTTTTCTCGCCATGACAATGTTCGAGCAAGCTCGACATTGTTTATTTGGCTTAACGAAAACGTTCTTTTTCGCTTCTCGAAAAGTGCGTTTTCTCGCCATGACAATGTTCGAGCAAGCTCTACATTGTTTATTTGGCTTAACGAAAACGTTGGTTAAATAAGCTGCGATGTGGCAATAACAGGGCGACGAATTGTTTGGAACAGCTAAATCCTTCGTCCCCTTTGTACACGAGGTGGGCTGCATCCGACCGAAAGATAAGAAATGATTCGTTTTGTCGCCCATCCTCCCTTTACAGAAAAGCATTTCGTTTCTCTGCATCACGCCTTCATCTTTACCTACAAATAAGAAAAGACGTAGTGGGTTAGTATGCGTCTCTAATCTGTTCATTATCCTTCAAATTTCTTTCGGCTATCCTTCTATTTAGCTGATGCGACAAAGGTAAGTATTTCTGCCGAGAAGAGCAAGGATGTGAACTGTTTTTGCGTGTTAAGAAACTGTAACGTCCTAAAAACGAACAGTTTGACAGAAAAGTTGGAAAGAGCTGACAGGCCTGTCGGACTGGTCAGACCAGTCGGACTAGTCAGACCTGTCAGACCTGTCAGACCAGTCCGACCTATCGGCTCTTTTTAGTCTTTCCATGATGTTAGCCGGTGGGCGTTGCGCCTGCAATTCGCGTTTCATAAACTCGAAATAAGGGGCGGCATGCTCAAAAAACTGGTAATAACCCTTGCAAAGGTAGTTAAGGCCAGATTGGTTATAGCGGTCGCGAACAAAACGATTTTTGGGACATTCGCCATGACACGCAAAGCGGAAACGGCACTCTTTACACTGCCGGGGCAAAAGTGCATTCTTCAATTTGGCAAACTCTTTCTGCCGTGGCGAGGTCATCATCTCGTAGATGGTCTTGTCTTTCAGATTGCCAAGCTTATACTCTGGGTACACAAAATGGTCGCAAGCATACACGTCGCCATTAAATTCCATCACGCCCGCATGCCCACATTCGGCCGCCATCGTACATAAACCAGGAGCCACACCCACCCAGTTGGCCAGCGTGGCATCGAACAATTGCACGTAATATTGGCCAACATCGTTGCGCACCCACTCGTCGAAGATGGTGCACAGAAAGTTGCCCCACTGTTCGGGCGTTACCGAAAAGGGGGCCAACTTGCCGCCTTCGTACATGCCAGGGGCGAGCCTCAGCCCGTCGTTGCGCGTAACAATACGCTCCACAATGGGTGTAAACTGGATGTAACGGCACTTTATCTCCTTAAAGAAATGGTAAAAATCCAGTGGATAATCGGCATTGAAATCGTTGACAACAGCCAGTGCGTTCCACTCCACTCCATGCTTATTAAGTAGCCTTATGCCCTGCATCACCTTGTGAAACGAGGGTTTGCCCGATGCCGTCTTGCGGTATTCGTCGTGAAACTCTTGCGGTCCGTCGATGGAAACGCCCACAAGGAAGTTGTTCTCCTTAAAAAAATTGCACCACTCGTCGTTAAGCAACGTGGCGTTGGTTTGTATGCAATTGTCCACCTGCCTACCGCGAGCGTAGGCACGTTGCAACTGCAATGCGCGCTTATAAAAGGATATGGGGCGCATCAATGTTTCGCCGCCATGCCATGTAAAGAGCACTTCGGGCGTGGTTTGCGCCTCCATGTACTCGCGGACGAACTTCTCCAACATCTGGTCGGAGATGATATGGGTGGGGCAATTTGCATATAGCTGCTGCTTTTCGAGATAATAACAATACTCGCAACGAAGGTTGCAAAGCGACCCTGCCGGCTTTAACATGATGTACATCGGGTGGCCGAACGGATTGATTGTTGCCATAGCTAACTTATGGAATTGATGTTTTAGCGTGTTCTGCAAACATCCCATCGTGGCACAATCGCCTTTGAAGGACATCGCAGGAACTTACCTTCAAAGGTAAACAAAATATTTCTGAAAAACACCAAAACAGCCATGCGATGCGGCAATACAACATGAAACATGTGCCAAGCAAAGGAAAGGGCAGGTTAGAAAGGCCTACAACAAAGGCATCTCGGTTGTGCACCGCCAGTTGTTTTGTGTGCCAACAGCCGCATGGAGAAGCCTCTGGCGGGGGCGTTTACAAAGCTCCGCAACCCACTTATGCACAAGGCACAGGCCTATGCGCCACCCATTGCACTGCCCAACAGTTGCAGTCCACACCCCGCCGGTTAACATTCTTTTAGATAAAAATAAGCCAACATCACGCAAGTTTTCATATAATTGCAGTTTAAAAGGCAAACATCAAACAAAAAACAGACGGATTATGAAGCAGTTACATTCATGGCTTGCTGGTGTGGGTGCCGTTGTCGCCGTATTCACATTCGTTGCTTGCCAAAACGACAAGGAAGAGGATATGCAATCGTATCCAACGGCTTTGGTAACAGTGAAACCCAAGGCTTTGGATAACTCGTTCGTGTTGCAGCTCGACGATTCTACGCAACTAATACCCAGCAAAATGAAGACTTCGCCCTATGGGTCTAAGGAAGTGCGGGCCTTGGTGAACTATAACGTGGTGGCAGGTCCTTCGGCTAAAAAAGAAGATGGGCGCGTGGACGAAAGAACGTACGTGAACATTAACTGGTTGGACAGCATCCGCACCAAACCGGTGGCCAAGAACATGGGCGACAACAACGTGAAAACCTACGGCAACGACCCGCTGGAAATTGTGAACGATTGGGTGAGCATTGCCGAAGACGGATACCTTACGCTGAGGTTTAGAACAAGATGGAGCAAAGGCGCTAAGCACATGCTGAACTTGGTGGCAACGCCTACGAAGGACAATCCTTATAAAGTGACGCTCTATCACAACGCATACAACGACCTTTTCGGGCGAATGGGCGACGGGCTTATTGCGTTCCGCTTGGCCGGACTGCCCGATACGGGGAAGAAATATGTGTGGCTAACGGTGGAATGGGAGTCGTTCTCGGGAAAGAAAATGGCGAAATTTAAGTACGCAACACGTAAGGACAACGGCACGCCCAGAGGAAAGATGGCCATTCTTACCGCCCCAGTACAGATTACAAGCGTAAACTAGGGACGTGCGGTTTTTCATCGGAGACAAAGAAAAGATAATCGTTAAGCGATTGCATGGCGGCGACAAATCCGCCATGCAAGACTTCTACACCCTTTACGCAGACTATCTTACCAGCGTGTGCGCCAGGTATGTCGACAACGACGACGACCTAAAAGACGTGCTGCAAGACAGCATGGTGAAGATGCTCACCAGCATCGGCCAGTTCGACTATCGCGGACCTGGCTCGCTGCAAGCCTGGGCAACGCGCATCGTGGTTAACCAATCGCTGTCGTTCATCAAGCGAAAACGCACGGCGGCCATCGTGTCGCTCGACATAGACCTGCCCGACGAACCGGAAAAAGACGACCCACCCATAGACCACATACCGCCCGAAGTTATCCACCAAATGGTGAGAGAACTGCCAACGGGCTATCGAACGGTGTTCAACCTCTACGTTTTCGAAAACAAGAGCCACCAAGAAATAGCCCAACTACTAGGAATAAAGAGAGATAGTTCGGCCTCGCAACTGCATCGCGCAAAGAACATGCTGGCCAAAAAGAT
This sequence comes from Prevotella sp. oral taxon 317 str. F0108, assembly GCF_000162415.1. NCBI lineage: Bacteria > Pseudomonadati > Bacteroidota > Bacteroidia > Bacteroidales > Prevotellaceae > Prevotella > Prevotella sp. oral taxon 317. The sequence goes on from NZ_GG740074.1 coordinate 375,488, forward strand.
AGAACAATATAACAAAACCAACCTTGCACAATGAACGAACAATGGAGAACGAACATGCGAGAGAAACTTGACGGACACCGCCAAGCAGCTCCACTGTTGTCGTGGGACGAGGTGGAACGCCGCGCCGCCGCGGCAGAAAAGTCGGCCAAGGTTGCCGCGTGGGGGCGTCGCGCCATGGCTGCCGCCGCAATGGTGATATTCTTATGCGGTGTGGCCGCTACGCTGCTGCTGCTCAACAATGGGCAAAACGCGCAACAAGTGGCCAACCTTGAACGCCATTATGCACCCCAACACAATACCACGAAACCCGCAGACAATGGCACAAACGCCGTTGCACACAACATCAACGCAGAAAAAGGAACACGCACTGCCAACACCGCCGGCAGCGACAACACGCAATACTACTACGCAAGCGACAATAGGAACATCGTAAACCAAGAAACAAACCTATACGCCGCGGTGCCTGCAAACAACCAACAAAAGGCAAGCCAACCGCAAGCCAACATCGAAACCACGACCGACACCCAACAGTCAATAACAGACTACACCTCCAAAAACAGTACTGACAAGGCCCCACTGGGGCAACAAACCACGAGGACACAGCCCAATAGAACAGAGAGCTTGCCTGCCAAACTTCCACGAAACACGGCAAAGCCCACTAGGGCAGGCGGTGCATGGATGGCCAAGGCATACGTTTCAGGCGGGGCTATGGGCGCAAACAACAGCCAGATGCAACGCCCCATGCTGGCTACGGCGCATACCTATGGCGCACCTTTCGACGAGGAGATACGCAACGGGGAGTATGTGCGGCTTGAGAACACATCGCCAGCTGTGGAAACAAAGGCTCACCACAGGCAACCGCTTAGGGTGGGTGCGGCTGTGCGCTATGCGCTGAACAACCGTTGGAGCATAGATGCAGGCCTAACCTATGCGCGCCACCGGTCGGACATAACGCGTAAGATGGGCAACGTTGTGAACGAAACGCAACAAACGCTGCATTATCTGGGCGTACCGCTGAACGTGAACTATCGCATTGTGGGCAATCGCCGTTTCAACGTGTATGCGGCGGCTGGCGTTACGGGCGAGAAACTGCTGAAAGGCAAGCGCAAAACGGTTACGCAAAACGAGGACATGCCCGACGATGTTCAAACGGAATCCGTTAAGGAGAACCGCGCCCAGTTCTCGGTAAACGCTGCCATCGGCGCCGAATACAAGATAGACGACCGGCTAAGCGTTTTTGCAGAGCCCGGCATAAGCCACTATTTCGACAACGGCAGCGAACTCTCCTCTATATATAAGGAGCGTCCCACAAACTTTAACCTCAATGTGGGCTTGCGTTTCTGCGTAAACAAGTAACCAAGCATAAGGCCCTTGCGGGCTGAACACAAACAAAGGGGCTTGCCAAATGGCTGTTTGCCTACTGAACACGTTGGCCGGATATGCCGTTCGGGACCCCGAAAGAACTGACAAAATAAGGATAAGATAATGTTGTTAATGAAAAAGAAGGCAGTAGGCCATTAGCCACAACCCAACAGGGTTGTGTATGGCAGACCTGTACTTCGGTGGTTTTTTGCAGATACTTTTACTCATTTGAAAGAAAATAGGTATGCTGATTGTTAGGATAACACGCTGCTTGTTAGGAGTAAGGCCGTATTCCACTAGGTTGGGATGCGGCCTTCCGCATTTCGTTTCGGGTTTTCGCAACTGGCCCTCCCATTAAGATACTGAGGCCGTATTGACTTTAAATGTTTCTATAAATTGGCGGAGTTAGTTATCCTTATGATGCCAACATAATATAAACAGTTTCGGGATATACGAAGTGAAAAAAAATCAGCTCACTGGCTCATAAACTCACGAAAGCACAACAACTCCCGAAAGCATCACCCCATCAACTAACAACACATAACACTCCCCTCTCCCTTTGGAGAGGGGTTGGGATTGAGGCTTTATCAACTCATCAACTGGCAAACGCATCATAAGCTCAAAATTCCAAAGCCTTAAATCCTTAAATTTGTTATTTTTATTTTACAATACCGCTCTATTTTTCATGCCGTTCTAGCGAAAATTTAAGCTAAAAAGTGGGTAAATAGGTACTATTTTCAAACATTCATACCACCTTCTTTGTCTATTTTTTGAAAAAGAGCCGTATTTTGCACCATTTAGCCTTCCTAGTTTGGCTGTAGGATCGAAGTTTTTCAAGTCCAATTACTCGCTTTTAACCCTCAAAAACCCACCTGTTAATGGATATTTTGCCCTTTCCAAACATATTTTTAATGGTTAGAAGGGCTTTTAGTGATACCATCACAGTGTATGTTTATGCGTATCACCCTGCACTTTGAAATATTTTTCCCTGCATTTTGCACCATTTTACCTTGCGTTTTGCACCAAAACGCACTGCAATTAGCACCAAAACGAACTGCAATTAGCACCAAAACGCACTGCGTTTAGCGGCATATTGCACTGCATTTTGCTGCAAATGGCACAAAATCTGGCGCGAACGGTAACCGCATTAAATAAAAATTCATTTTGGCGTATTCACATATACCCCCCTTTCGCATCAAAACCAACCTCCGCGAGAATCGATTTTTTGCGACAAGTCGGGCGATTGGTGCACAGAAAGGGCACTCATAATGTTAAAACCTGCACTGAAAAGTTGACAAAAACAGATAAGGCGATGAATAAACGAGTTGACAAGTTAACCAGTTGGCGAGTTGACAATGTTTCAAGTCTACAAGTTAACCAGTTGACGAGTACGCTGGTTCGTGAATTGATGAATTGGAGAGTTGGGGGATATGAATTGGGGAACTTATGAGTTAAGGAGTTGCGAGCCGACTAGGATTATCGTCCACTCCGTACAAGCTGTTTGGTTTAAAGTTACATGGAAACAGGAAACTTCGACAGGTTTCATATCGTAGTTTCAAAAATTCTTCCTATATTTGCAACATGCAAACGTATTGAAGCGATTCACATAATCAGTGATGAAGACAAAAGCAACCAACAACCTTAATTCAGCCCAATTGCTGATTAACAACAAGCAATACACAACAAGTGTACATTGTTCGTATTATGCTGTCTTCCAGAGTATGAAGTATGTGTTGGCAAATACGTCAATAAACCCTATTCCTCTCGCCACCCAAGATTCCCACTTGGGCGAGTCTTCTCACGAGTATGTTCTTTTAGAAATAAAGAATAGGTTGCAAAGCTCACCTCGTAACGAACGGAGATTTGCAGAAACTGTGAGATTTCTGAAAAAAGAACGTGTAGATGCAGATTATAAATCCCGTGAATTTACAGACGAGGAAAGTCTAGATTGCTTGGACAAAGCAAAGAAAATTGTAGCAGACCTCAAAACATATTTTGGTGAATTATGAAAAAAGAGAATATTGAAAAGAAGTTACGCTCTTGGCTTTCAGAAATGACCAAGAAGTATTGTTGGCTTCGCATTAAGTTTGAATTCAGCGAGGTCGAAGGCGTGTATATGGTTTCTTTCTCACCTGCAAGTAAAATAGAACGCTCTGATGATTTCAACAAGGATGCGATGCAATTTGCCGATGACATGGACAACGAATTCGGCCCAGATGCCCCACTCTTCACAGAAGAGGAGGAACTCTTTAAATTATCGGAAACTGCGGAAACAATGGTTGGCCACATCTCTACGACAACCATTGCTGTCGGTCCGGTAAAAGTTCATAACGACAACTCGTGGACCTCTCCTATTGCACCGCAGGTATATGTTGAGGTGAAGAAGAATTTCCGTCCCTCAGCCTCTTCAAAAGAAATTAATTACGCATCAGCCGCATAACAATGAAACAAATTCCATTTCGTATTGTAGGTTTGCAGGTTGAATCGTTTGTCCTTAACGACAATCAGCTCCGAGAGAAGAAGGCCGTTGCAGTGAACACCAGCTACGAGTTTGGTGTAAATGCCACCAATCATCTTGTTATGGTACGCATTGTTTACAAATATTTTCAAGACGAGGCAGAGTTACTTCAGCTGGCTCTCGTTAGCACATTCGACGTTAAGCAAGAAGATTTCGACGAGATGCTGATTGACAATAAATTTACGTTAGATCCATTTCTCAGTCAATATCTGTCTACCATTAATGTAGGAGCCGCACGTGGGGAAATACATGCCCGGTGCGAAGTTGCCAAATCAAAACTTGCTGAATTTATTCTTCCACCGATAAACTTAGTGGAGGCTTTACCTAATCCCATTGAAATAGAAGTCTAGGCGCGTTATAGAAAGTGGAAATCTGCTTACTGCAAGGTCTAGGGGGAGTGGCTACCTATGGGTATGTCTTAGTAAACCAACACGACAAGTAAGCCTATGTTGGTTGATGTACGTATTGAAAAAAGGCCATCGGCATTGCTGCCGATGGCCTTTAATCATATTCTCGCCTTGAAAGGCGGAGATGGGGCGGCGATGTTCGCGCGCTTACTCTTGCGTTGCCGTTTCTTTATCAGAATAGTCGATAACGTTCTTGCGGTTGGCCTGCATGCGGTCGTACTCTTCTTTTGAGCCGACGATGATGCGTTCCCACTGACGAAGACCCGTTCCGGCAGGTACGAGGTGTCCGCAGATAACGTTTTCTTTCATTCCTTCGAGGCGGTCTACCTTTCCACGGATGGCAGCTTCGTTTAGCACCTTGGTGGTTTCCTGGAACGATGCGGCACTCATGAAACTCTTCGTTTGCAGAGCTGCACGGGTGATACCTTGCAATATCTGCGTTGAAGTGGCAGGCACAGCATCGCGAACTTGCACGGGACGGAGGTCGCGACGCTTGAGCGAAGAGTTCTCGTCGCGCAGACGGCGAGCCGTAACGATTTGACCGGCGCGCATGGTTTCGCTGTCGCCAGCATCGGTTACCACCTTCTTGCCCCAGATGCGGTCGTTCTCTTCCGAGAAGTCGAGCTTGTCTACCAACTCTTGCTCGAGGAAAGTGGTATCGCCCGGGTCGTTGATTTGCACCTTGCGCATCATCTGGCGCACGATAATCTCGAAGTGCTTGTCGTTGATTTTCACACCTTGCAGGCGGTAAACGTCTTGCACCTCGTTAACGATATACTCTTGCACAGCCGTGGGACCCTTGATGGCCAGAATGTCGTTGGGCGTTATCACACCATCAGAAAGCGGCGTACCAGCGCGAACGGCATCGTGTTCTTGCACCAAGATTTGCTTGGAAAGGCTGACGAGATACTTCTTTTGGTCGCCCGTTTTCGAAGTGACAACGATTTCGCGATTACCACGCTTTACCTTACCCATAGTAACCTCGCCATCGATTTCGGACACAACGGCAGGGTTGGAGGGGTTGCGTGCCTCGAAGAGTTCGGTAACACGGGGCAGACCACCCGTGATGTCGCCTGCACCACCCACGGCACGGGGAATCTTTACGAGGGTTGTACCCGTCTTTATCTTCGCGCCATCTTCAACCACCACGTGGCCACCCACGGGGAAGTTGTACGTGCCCAACACTTCGCCATTAGCCGCCACGATGTCGCAAGTGGGCACCTTCGAACGGTCTTTGGCATCGGTGATAATCTTTTCGGTAAGTCCTGTGGTCTCATCAGTTTCTGCACGGAAGGTAACACCTTCCACCACATCGTGGAACTTCAACGTACCAGCATATTCGGAAACGATAACGGCATTGAAGGGGTCCCATCTGGCAATGAGCGTACCTTTCTTAACCACGTCGCCGTGCTTGTTGTAGAGCGATGCACCGTAAGGAACGTTAAGCGTAGAGAGGACGATAGAGGTGTTGGGGTCGACGAAACGGATTTCGGCCAAACGGCTAACCACCATCTCACAGTTGCGTTCGCCGTCTTCGCCATCTTCTACGAAAGGCACGGTGCGCAACTCGTCGAACTCGATACGCGAGTCGTTCTTTGCCACGATAGAGGCGTTGGCGGCTGCGTTACCAGCCACACCACCCGCGTGGAACGTACGAAGTGTAAGCTGCGTACCTGGCTCGCCGATGGCTTGGGCAGCGATAACGCCCACAGCCTCGCCCATTTGTACCATTCGGCTTGTGGCCAAGTTGCGGCCGTAGCACTTCATGCAGACGCCATGCTTGCTTTCGCAAGTTAGTACCGAGCGTATTTCAACACTCTCGATGGGCGAATCGTTGATGATGCGCGCAATGGGTTCGGTAATTTCTTCGCCAGCCGAGATGATCAGTTCGCCCGTTGTGGGATGGATGATGTCGTGTACAGAAACGCGACCGAGGATGCGCTCGTAAAGCGTAGATATAATCTCGTCGCCGTTTTTAAGGGCGGTGCAAACCAGTCCGCGCAGCGTTCCGCAGTCTTCCTCGTTGATAATCACATCGTGCGACACGTCAACCAAACGGCGTGTGAGGTATCCGGCGTCGGCCGTTTTCATGGCCGTGTCGGCAAGACCCTTACGGGCACCGTGCGAAGAAATGAAGTATTCCAACACCGACATACCCTCTTTGAAGTTAGAGAGGATGGGGTTTTCGATAATCTGTTGTCCTTCGGCACCTGCCTTTTGCGGCTTGGCCATCAGTCCACGCATACCCGAGAGCTGCTTAATCTGGTCTTTCGAACCACGGGCACCCGAGTCGAGCATCATGAACACGGCGTTAAAGCCTTGGTCGGCCTCGGTCATCTCTTTCATCAGCACATTACCCAAGTCGTTGTTTACGTGTGTCCACGTGTCGATTACCTGGTTATAGCGTTCGGTATCGGTAATGAAACCCATGTTGTAGTTCTCGGTAATTTGGCGTACTTCCTCGTGACCGCGCTCAACAATCTCCTCTTTCTCTTTAGGAATGATGATGTCGTCGAGGTTGAACGAAAGTCCGGCAACGTATGCCATGCGGTAACCCAAGTTCTTGATACCATCGAGAAATTCGCAAGCGCGAGCCATACCCACACTCTTAATAACGTCGGCGATGATGCCACGCAGGGTTTTCTTCGAGATAATTTCGTTGAAATAGCCCACCTCGTCGGGGATAATGCCGTTTACGATAACGCGACCCACAGAGGTTTCTACCATGCGGGGTTGCAGTTTACCGTCAACGAGGTCGGTTACAACTACCTTAACGGGCGCGTGCAAGTCGCAGCGGCCTTCGTTATGGGCGATGATAGCCTCTTCGGGTCCGTAAAAAGTAAGTCCCGAACCCTTTGCACCTGGGCGTATCTTGGTGATGTAATATAGTCCAAGCACCATGTCTTGCGAAGGCACAGTGATAGGCGCACCGTTGGCAGGGTTAAGGATGTTGTGGCTTTGCAGCATCAACACTTGTGCCTCGAGAATGGCCTCGTTGCTCAATGGCAGGTGAACGGCCATTTGGTCGCCGTCGAAGTCGGCGTTGAACGCAGTACAAGCCAAGGGGTGCAGCTGAATGGCCTTACCCTCGATAAGCTTGGGTTGGAAGGCCTGAATACCCAAACGGTGGAGCGTAGGCGCACGGTTGAGCAGCACGGGGTGGCCTTTCATCACGTTTTCTAGGATGTCCCAGATAACGGGTTCGCGGCGGTCTACAATCTTCTTGGCACTCTTTACCGTCTTAACGATGCCGCGCTCGATGAGCTTGCGGATGATGAACGGCTTGTAAAGTTCGGCAGCCATGAGTTTGGGCAGACCGCATTCGCCCATCTTCAATTCGGGACCGACAACGATAACCGAACGTGCTGAATAGTCTACACGCTTACCCAAAAGGTTTTGGCGGAAACGTCCAGCCTTACCTTTGAGCGAATCGGAAAGCGATTTGAGCGGTCTGTTGCTTTCGCTTTTCACGGCCGAACTCTTACGCGAGTTGTCGAAAAGGCTGTCTACGGCCTCTTGCAACATACGTTTCTCGTTGCGGAGGATAACCTCGGGAGCCTTAATCTCAACCAAACGTTTCAGGCGGTTGTTACGAATGATAACGCGGCGATAGAGGTCGTTGAGGTCGGAGGTGGCAAAACGGCCACCATCCAGCGGCACGAGCGGGCGCAATTCGGGCGGGATAACGGGGATAATCTTGAGAATCATCCACTCTGGGCGATTGATTTCGGTGCTAGAACGGAAAGCTTCTACCACCTGCAAGCGTTTCAGAGCCTCTGTCTTACGTTGTTGGCTGGAGTCGTTATTGGCGCGGTCGCGCAGTTCGTAAGACAATGCATCGAGGTCAAGGCCTGCCAAGAGGTCGTACACGGCCTCGGCACCCATCTTAGCGATGAACTTGTTGGGGTCGGAATCGTCGAGGAACTCGTTGTTGGGGTCTACCTGCGTTTCGAGAATGTTGAGGTACTCGTCTTCTGAAAGCAAGTCCATTTGGTGTGAGCCGTTAAGGTCTTCGCCTTCGCTATCCTTGCGGCCTTCTAGCACACCAGGCTTGATAACGATGTACTTTTCGTAGTACACCACGGTATCGAGTTTCTTCGTGGGCAAGCCCAAGAGGTAGCCAATTTTGTTGGGAAGTGAACGGAAGTACCAGATATGAGCCACGGGTACCACGAGTTCGATATGTCCCGAACGTTCGCGGCGCACCTTTTTCTCGGTTACTTCAACGCCGCAACGGTCGCAAACGATGCCCTTATAGCGTATGCGTTTGTACTTTCCGCAGGCACATTCGTAATCCTTTGTAGGACCGAAGATGCGTTCGCAGAAAAGACCATCGCGCTCGGGCTTGTATGTACGGTAGTTAATGGTTTCGGGTTTGGTAACCTCACCATACGAATTTTCCAAGATTTCTTCGGGCGAAGCCAATCCGATGGTAATCTTCGTGAAATTGTTCTTTACCTTTGTATCTTTCTTAAAAGCCATTTTACTTTTTCAATTAAGGGTGTGAATTAATCCATCTTGATGCTCAATCCCAGACCGCGTAGCTCGTGCAACAGCACGTTGAGCGACTCGGGGATGCCTGGTGTGGGCATCGGCTCGCCTTTGACGATTGCCTCGTAAGCCTTGGAACGGCCAACAACGTCGTCGGACTTGATGGTGAGGATTTCTTGAAGGATGTGACTTGCACCGAAGGCCTCGATGGCCCAAACCTCCATTTCTCCGAAACGCTGTCCACCAAACTGCGCTTTACCACCAAGCGGTTGCTGCGTGATGAGCGAGTATGGACCGATGGAGCGGGCGTGCATCTTGTCTTCTACCATGTGGCCTAGTTTCAAGAAGTAGGTTACGCCCACGGTAGCAGGCTGGTCGAACTTCTCGCCCGTTTCGCCATCGTAGAGATAAGTAGAGCAGAGACGGGGCAGTTCGGCCTTGTCTGTCCACTCGGAAAGGTCTTCAAGTTGGGCACCATCAAAGATGGGTGTTGCGAACTTCACGCCCAACTTCTTACCAGCAGCACCGAGGATGGCCTCGAAAATCTGTCCCAAGTTCATACGCGAAGGCACGCCCAAGGGGTTCAGCACGAGGTCGACAGGACGTCCGTCTTCGAGGAACGGCATGTCTTCCATACGCACCACCTTCGACACGATACCCTTATTACCATGTCGTCCGGCCAATTTGTCGCCCACACCAATCTTGCGTTTCTTGGCAACATACACCTTGGCCATTTGAAGAATGCCCGAAGGCAGTTCGTCGCCGATGGTGATGGCGAACTTTCGACGCTTAAGCTCGGCATCCAGCAGTTTGTACTTGCGGATGTAGTTCATGATGAGCTTTTGTATCAAGTCGTTCGTATGGGCATCGTCGGTCCAGTCGTTAGACTGAATGCCATCGTATTCCAAGTTCTTGAGCGCAGCCGCCGTGAACTTGCTACCCTTATTGATAATTTCTGCACCCGTGTAGTCTTTAACGCCTTGCGACACCTTGTCTTCGGTGAGTTCGAGGAGTTTGTCTACCAGGATGTCTTTGAGGTCTTCGTTCTTAGCCTCGTATTCTTCGTCTATCTTGGCAAGTATAACCTTGTCTTGTTTCTTCGAGTCGCGAGTCTTAATGGCACGCGAGAACAATTTCTTGTCGATAACAACGCCACTGAGCGAGGGGTTGGCTTTGAGCGACGAGTCTTTAACGTCGCCAGCCTTGTCGCCGAAGATGGCACGAAGGAGTTTTTCTTCGGGCGAGGGGTCGCTCTCTCCCTTTGGCGAAATCTTACCGATGAGGATGTCGCCTGGTTCGATACGCGCACCAATGCGCACCACGCCGTTGTCGTCAAGGTCTTTGGTGGCCTCTTCGCTCACGTTGGGGATGTCGCTGGTAAACTCTTCCACACCACGTTTGGTTTCGCGGACGTCGAGCGAATACTCGTCTACGTGAACAGAAGTAAGCACGTCGTCGCGCACCAAGCGTTCAGAAAGCACGATGGCGTCTTCGTAGTTGTAACCCTTCCACGGCATGTAAGCCACAAGGAGGTTACGACCCAAGGCCAATTCGCCATTCTCGGTGGCATAGCCTTCGGTAAGAATGTCGCCTGCCTTAACACGTTGTCCCTTCACACAGATGGGGCGAAGGTCGATGGTCATGTTTTGGTTTGTACGGCGGAACTTGGGTACGCGGTATTCTTTCAGTGCAGGTTCGAAGCTTACATACTCTTCATCCTCTGTGCGATCGTATAGAATACGGATGGTGGTGGCGTCTACATAGTCGATAACGCCATCGCCTTCGGCCGTAATCATGGTACGCGAGTCTTCGCAAACTTGTTTCTCCAAGCCCGTACCTACAATGGGGGCATCGTTGTGGAGCAAGGGCACAGCTTGGCGCATCATGTTACATCCCATCAGTGCGCGGTGACCGTCGTCGTGCTCCAAGAAGGGAATAAGACCTGCCGATACCGATGCAATCTGCTGAGGCGACACGTCCATGAGGTCTACCTCGGCGGGTTCCACCACGGGGAAGTCGGCATCTTGGCGACACTTTACCACATCGCGGATAAAGGTTCCGTCTTCGTTCAGCGGCGCATTGCCCTGTCCGATGATGTGGTCTTCTTCCTCTTCGGCCGTAAGATACACCAAGTGCTTGTTGTTAAGGTCTACCACACCATTAGAAACCTTGCGGTATGGCGTTTCGATAAAGCCCAGTTCATTGATGTTGGCATACACACAGAGCGAGGAGATAAGTCCGATGTTAGGACCTTCGGGGCTCTCGATGGGGCAAAGGCGTCCGTAGTGCGTGTAGTGAACGTCGCGCACCTCGAAACCAGCACGCTCACGAGAAAGACCACCTGGGCCTAGAGCCGAAAGGCGGCGCTTGTGCGTAACCTCGGCTAGGGGGTTGGTTTGGTCCATGAATTGCGAGAGGGGGTTGGTGCCGAAGAACGAGTTGATAACGCTAGAAATGGTTTTGGCGTTAATCAAGTCGGTGGGTGTGAACACCTCATTGTCGCGTACGTTCATACGTTCGCGGATGGTACGGCTCATACGGGCCAATCCGATAGAGAACTGGTTGGCCAGCTGTTCGCCCACGGTGCGCACGCGGCGGTTGCTCAAGTGGTCGATGTCGTCAACGGTAGCGTTCGAGTTAACCAACTGAATGAGATACTTGATAATCTCGATAATATCGTCTTTGGTTAGCACGCGCGTATCCATATCCGTGTCCAAGCCCAACTTTTTGTTGATGCGGTAGCGGCCTACTTCGCCCAAGTCGTATCGCTTGTCCGAGAAGAACAGGTTTTGGAACACTTCTCTTGCGCTGGCATCATCGGCAGGGTCGGCATTGCGCAGCTGACGATAGATGTACAGCACAGCCTCTTTTTCAGAGTTGCTGGGGTCTTTGGCCAACGTGTTGAAGATGATGGAGAACTTGTTTGCAGCATCGGCATCCTTGTGGAGCAGCACAGTAGAAACGCCGCTGTCGAGAATTTCGCCAACGTTTTCTTCAGTAATTTCCGTTTCGCGCTCCATAATCACCTCGTTGCGCTCGATAGATACAACTTCGCCCGTATCCTCGTCAACGAAGTCTTCGTTCCAACTTTTCAGCACACGGGCGGCCAGGCGTTTGCCAAGAGCCTCCTTCATGTTCTTCTTGTTAACCTTAACCTCTTCGGCCAAGTCGAATATTTGCAGGATGTCGCGGTCGTTTTCGTAGCCGATGGCACGCAGCAGCGTGGTTACGGGCAACTTCTTCTTACGGTCGATGTAGGCATACATCACGTTGTTGATGTCGGTAGCGAACTCAATCCACGAACCTTTGAAGGGGATGATACGCGCCGAATAGAGCATCGTTCCGTTGGCATGCACGCCCTGTCCGAAGAAAACGCCGGGCGAGCGGTGCAGCTGCGACACGACAACGCGCTCGGCACCGTTGATAACAAAGGTACCGTTAGAGGTCATATAGGGAATTGTACCCAAGAAAACGTCTTGGATGAAGGTTCCGAAGTCTTCGTGGTCGGGGTCGGTGCAGTATAGCTTCATCTTAGCCTTCAAAGGCACGCTATACGTAAGCCCGCGTTCCAGACACTCGTCGATGGTGTAGCGCGGCGGGTCGATATAGTAGTCAAGGAACTCAAGAACGAAGTTGTTCCGTGTGTCGGTTATGGGGAAGTTTTCTGCGAAAACCTTATACAAACCGTCGTTCTTGCGTTCCTCGGGGGGCGTGTCTAACTGTAAGAAGTCTTTGAAAGACTTTAACTGCACATCGAGGAAATCCGGATAGGGCATCGGATTGTGAACGCTGGCGAAATTTACTCTGTTATCAACAATTTTTGAAGCCATTCAATATTATGTTATATAATGGATATAGGCGTATTCTATATGTTATCCGTATCGGTGCGAGGGGGCTTTGCTTGTTCTTTTCTCTCCGCGAAGAGGGTGCATAGCCTGCCTATGAGATATTGTGTGGGAAAAGGGAATGTGTCCTTAAATGTGATAAGACACAAAAAGGTTAGGACTCGCCTACTGGGCAAATCCTAACCGTATTTCGGAGTTGGGGGTTGTCTTACTTCAGCTCAACCTTAGCGCCGGCCTCTTCGATAGCCTTCTTCAGGTTCTCGGCCTCGTCCTTAGACATGCCTTCCTTCAAAGTAGAGGGAACACCGTCTACAAGGTCCTTAGCTTCCTTCAAGCCCAGGCCGCAAGCTTCCTTAACAGCCTTAACTACTTGAAGTTTTGCTGCACCAGCCTCAACGAGAACCACGTCGAACGACGACTTCTCTTCAGCACCACCAGCAGCAGCACCAGCACCGGGAGCGGCAGCAACAGCAACAGCTGCAGCAGCGGGTTCAATGCCATATTCCTCTTTGAGGACATTTGCCAACTCGTTTACTTCTTTTACTGTCAAATTTACTAATTCTTCAGCGATAGCTTTGATATCTGCCATTTTATTCTAATTTTTTAATTGTTTTTAATATAAGTGTTGTTGATTGACTTTTAATTGAACTCCCTCACGAACATCTTCTTGTCTATGCCACGAGAGGAAGACTCAACGAATTATTCAGCACGCTCGCCCAAAGTTTTGAGCACACCATGAATGGTGCCTGCGCTTGATTGAAGAGCGGAAACAACGTTCTTCGCGGGCGATTGCAGCAAGGCCACAATGTCGGCGATAACCTCGTTCTTGCTCTTAAGAGCTACCAGCTCGTCCAGTTTGTCGGCTCCCACATAGAAGCTTTCTTCTGCGTATGCAGCCTTGAGAGCAGGAATTCCTTCCTTCTTATAGTCTTTCAGCAATTTTGCAGGTTCGTTCGCAACCGTGGTGAACATGATTGCGGTGGTACCTTTCAATGTGCCGTAAAGGGGTTCGAAATCGATGTCGGATGCCTCGAAAGCTTTGTGTAGAAGCGTATTCTTCACAACAGAAAGCTTAATTTCCTTCTTGAAACAAGTTGCGCGCAACCTGTTCGTCGCTTCGGCGTTAAGCCCGGCGAGGTCTACAAGATAGAAATGAGGATACTCCTTCAGCTTCTTACCGAGTTCTACGATGATAGTATCTTTTACTTCTTTCTTCATTTTACAAAACTTTTAGAGTTATTCAACTGATTTCGGATCAATCTTGATACCCTTACTCATTGTGCTTGAAATAAAGATACTCTTGATATACGTACCTTTAGCAGCGGCAGGTTTGAGCTTGATTACAGTAGCCACGAATTCCTTCGCGTTTTGGTAAATCTGCTCAGGAGTGAAAGAAACCTTTCCGATTGAGGTATGGATAATACCAGCCTTGTCTACTTTGAAATCTATTTTACCCGACTTGATGTCTTTCACTGCCTTGGCCACGTCCATCGTTACCGTACCGCTCTTGGGGTTAGGCATCAGTCCGCGAGGGCCGAGAATACGGCCTACGCTACCTACCTTACCCATTACCGAAGGCATGGTGATGATAACGTCGATGTCGGTCCAACCACCCTTAATCTTTTCGATGTACTCGTCAAGACCAACATAGTCGGCACCAGCTTCTTTGGCAGCAGCTTCTGCATCGGGCGTACAGAGAACAAGAACGCGCACGGTCTTACCAGTTCCGTTGGGCAGCGTACAAACGCCGCGAACCATCTGGTTGGCCTTGCGGGGGTCTACGCCCAAACGCACGTCGATGTCGAGAGAAGCGTCAAACTGAGTCGTGGTGATTTCCTTCACCAACTCAGCAGCCTCTTTCAGTGTATAGGCTTTCCCTGCTTCAATCTTATCAGCTACTGATTTTTGCTTTTTTGTCAGTTTACTCATTTTCTTAATTGAAGTTTTAATTATTTACCAGGGAACTCCCCATTTACAGTGATACCCATACTTCTAGCCGTACCTGCGATAAGTTTCATGGCAGACTCAACCGTAAAACAGTTCAAGTCTTTCATCTTATCTTCAGCTATCACTTTGATCTGCTCCCAGGTGACAGAAGCTACCTTCTGTCGGTTTGGCTGAGCAGAGCCGCTCTTAACCTTGGCAACCTCTTTTAGTTGTACAGCTGCGGGAGGCGTCTTGAGCTCAAAGCTGAATGACTTGTCAGTATAGTAGGTGATGACAACCGGAATTACCTTACCGGCCTTGTCCTGAGTCCTTGCATTGAACTCCTTGCAGAACCCCATGATGTTGATTCCCTTCGAACCCAATGCAGGGCCTACGGGAGGAGAGGGGTTGGCAGCGCCACCTTTAATCTGTAACTTGATTAATCCAGCAACTTCTTTAGCCATTTGTTGTTAATATTAAAAATTGATTTTTGTTGAAAGCATCACGCCCGTAACTGCGCATCAGCCTTCCTTTTCTACTTGCATAAAACCTAACTCCAAAGGCGTTTTGCGCCCAAAGATCTTGACCATCACCTTCAGCTTGTGCTTCTCGGTGTTCACCTCTTCGATAACACCCATGAAACCGCTGAATGGCCCATCCGTAACCTTCACCGTTTCGTCAACAGAATAGGGGATGTCGATGTCGTTCTCCAATTCCGTGTTCTCCGCGGCGCCGAGCATCCGGTTGATGTCTGCCTGCGGCACGGGAGAGGGGTTATCCAATCCGCCAAGAAAACCTAAGACATTAGGCATGAACCTCAGTGTGTGCGCAACGTCCCCTTTAAGGTCCGCCTCGACGAACACGTAGCCAGGAAGACTAATCTTCTCTTTCTCCACGCGTTTGCCATTACGCAAAGACGCCTGTTTTTCCATCGGTATCAATACCTGAAAAACATGCGACTGAAGCATCGTGTTGTGTTTCAATTCGGCCTCGATGTATTCTTTCACCTTTGCCTCTTTTCCACTAACAGCACGAAGCACATACCAATTTTTCTGTGTTTCTGCCATCGTTCCTTAACAAATTAATGCGGATATATCCCACTCATGATGAACTTAAACGCGCTGTCCATGGCGAACACCACCAATGCAATGACTAGGGAAGCAGATAATACAACCATTGCACTGTGTGTAAGTTCGGCACGCGTAGGCCAAGTAGTATTATGCGCCAGCTCGTTGTAACAAGCCTTGCAGTAGTTTACTATCTTCTTAAACATATTATCTTCTTATTAGCACGGGAAGGAGGACTCGAACCCACGACCCTCGGTTTTGGAGACCGATGCTCTACCAACTGAGCTATTCCCGTAAGTAAGGGTTCCGCAACCGCATGCTGCGGAACCCCCTGGTATGCTTAATACTTAGCCGAAGCCAACCGTATTATTCAATGATTTCGGTAATCTGACCAGCACCTACCGTACGGCCACCTTCGCGGATAGCGAAACGAAGACCTACGTTCAGGGCAACGGCGTAGATAAGATCTACAGTGATTTCTACGTTGTCGCCAGGCATTACCATCTCTACGCCTTCGGGAAGAGTGATTTCACCCGTACAGTCCATCGTACGAAGATAGAACTGAGGACGATACTTGTTGCCGAATGGCGTGTGACGGCCACCTTCTTCCTTCTTCAGAACGTATACAGAAGCCTTGAACTTCTTGTGAGGCTTAATCTGGCCGGGGTGGCAAAGCACCATACCGCGCTTGATTTCGTTCTTGTCGATACCACGGAGCAACAAACCTACGTTGTCGCCAGCTTCACCCTCTTCGAGCAGCTTGCGGAACATTTCCACACCAGTAACTACGCACTTCTTGTCTTCGCCAAGGCCGAGCAACTCAACTTCGTCGCCAACCTTTACCTTACCTGTCTCGATACGGCCAGTAGCAACCGTACCACGGCCAGTAATAGAGAACACGTCCTCAACAGGCATCAAGAAAGGTTTGTCCACTTCACGAGGAGGCAGAGGAATCCAAGTGTCAACAGCATCCATCAGTTGCATAACCGAATCAACCCACTTGTCAACGCCGTTCAATGCACCAAGGGCAGAACCGCGGATGATAGGCGTGTTGTCGCCGTCGTACTCGTATTGATCAAGCAGCTCGCGCATTTCCATTTCAACAAGCTCAAGCATTTCCTCGTCTTCAACCATGTCGCACTTGTTCAGGAACACAACCAACTTAGGAACGTTTACCTGACGGGCGAGAAGCACGTGTTCGCGAGTTTGGGGCATAGGACCATCGGTAGCGGCAACTACGATGATGGCACCGTCCATCTGAGCAGCACCAGTTACCATGTTCTTCACATAGTCGGCGTGACCCGGACAGTCTACGTGAGCATAGTGACGTTTAGCCGTTTCGTATTCAATGTGAGCGGTGTTGATGGTGATACCACGCTCTTTTTCTTCGGGAGCGTTGTCAATCTGGTCGAAAGACTTAACGTCTTCAGAACCGAAGCCCTTCTCATGGAGAACCTTAGAAATGGCAGCGGTCAAGGTGGTCTTACCGTGGTCTACGTGACCAATAGTACCAATGTTAACATGCGGCTTGGTGCGCACAAATGTTTCTTTAGCCATAGCTTTGCTTTTTATTTATTAATTGATTTATCAAATGGTTTTCCAATGCAAAAAAGAACCGTGATAGAGCTGTAACTGAGAGTTGAACTCAGGACCTCTTCCTTACCAAGGAAGTGCTCTACCACTGAGCTATTACAGCATTGGTTAGAGCGGAAAACGGGGCTCAAACCCGCGACCCCCAGCTTGGAAGGCTAGTGCTCTATCAACTGAGCTATTTCCGCATGATGGCATTCTCGCCTCACTCTATCACACAAACAACGGTTGCATTGTTCATCGCGAGAACGCTAAACTTCTACTGAAAGTGGGTGGTGATGGATTCGAACCACCGAAGTCGAAAGACAGCAGATTTACAGTCTGCCCCATTTGGCCACTCTGGTAACCACCCTTATTTTTTCGTTCGCACACCTTATATATATAGGTAGGTGCGCATACCCTTAAAACCTTTTGTTGCGTTAGCCTGTTAAGCCCCCTGCCCGCCCTGCCCCAAGAGGGCAAAACCTTGCAGCCGTCTTTCAAAGCATGTAGCACGTGTTCTAAGACGGCTGCAAAGGTAGATATTATTTTTTATTCACCAAAATATTTCCGCGTTTTTTTTAGCGTTCGCGCTGTTTTTCCTTAATTTTCGTTAGTTGAACCTTTAAAGAGTCTACGCATTGGTCAACACTTTCCTCAAACGTGTCGCAAGTTTTTTCGGCAAAAGCGGTGTTCCCGGGGAACGTCACCGTTATGCTGGCTTGCTTGTTCATGGCCGTGGCGGGTTTCACCACCTTCAGCGACACGTCGGCTTTCTGCACCTGCTCGTAAGTCTTTTCCAGCTTAGACACTTTCTTCTCGATAAACGCATGCAACTGTTCAGTTGCGTCGAAATGAATCGCTTGAATTTTGATCTCCATAATATATCTCCTATCATTTAAAAAGGTTAGGCCCGTGGATGGGCTTTGTCGTATATCTTTCTCAGTTGTTCGAATGTGGTGTGCGTATATATCTCGGTTGTCGAAAGGCTTTCGTGCCCAAGCAGTTTCTTTACGCTCTCCAATCCCGCATCATTGTTCAGCATGGCCGTGGCAAAGCTGTGCCGCAGCACGTGCGGCGAACGCTTTTTCATCGACGTTACCTTGGCCAGGCTGGCACGAACACTGTTCTGCACTGCACCGCGCTTAACGCGTTCGCCCCGTTGGTCAACGAAAAACGCCTTGTCGCAACGCGCCACTTCGGCATCTCGCCGCGCGATGTAGGCTTTCAGTGCCGCCTCCAACTCATCGGCAAAAGGTATCAGCCGCTGTTTGCTGCCCTTGCCCAGCACTTTGATGACACGTGCGCCGAAGTCGATGCTGTCATCGTTGAGACCCACCAGTTCGGCCAAGCGCATGCCCGTAGAGTAGAACGTCAGCACGATGGTATAGGCCAGCAAGTCGCGATAGCTCTCGCCCACGGGCACCTCATCCAGCAGTCGGTCCATCTCCCCTTCGCGCAAAAACTGCGGCAACGGCCTGCTACGTTTCGGACCGACAACACCCCGTGCAGGATTTTTCTCCACATAGCCACGCGTCAGGCCAAAACGATAAAAAGAACGCAATGCACTCAACCGCCTTTGGATTGTAGTGGCACTGCATCCTTTATCCATCATGCTCTCCATCCAGTTGCGGATAAGGTCGGCATCCACCGCCTCCCAAGAGAGCTGAGTATCCTTGTTTTTGAAAAACGCCTCGAAAGCGCGCAGGTCGTCGCCATAGCTGGCTATGGTCAACTCCGAGCGGTTAAGCTCATACTGCAGGTAGTTCAAAAATTGTTCTGTCGTCATACTCATTGCAGACCGATAAAGGTATCTGGCAACGAATTTACGCATTAAACTTCAAACCACCAAATTTTTCACCGACAAATTATTCTTCCATCGTGCGAAGCTTCTGCACGTAAACGGCATGCTCCATCTTGAGACGCTTCAGCACAGAGGGTTTGTCGTATTGTTGACGAGCGCGGAGTTCTTTAACTACGCCAGTCTTTTCGAATTTTCTCTTGAACTTCTTAAGCGCTCTTTCGATGTTTTCACCATCTTTTACGGGTACAATAATCATGTCTTGTTTTCTATTTTTAATGTTTAACTTATTCTTCGTTTGGGTGCAATGTCTACAAATTGCGGTGCAAAATTACACCATATTTTCCTAACGACCAAGTTTTTATGCCATTTTTTGCGCTCACGCATCCCGAAAACCATGTTTGATAGGCTTTTATGCTGTATGCCAACAACTTTAAGTGCAGCACTTAAAGATATGGAGGAAGATGCCGAAGGGGGTTAAGGCGTTATGGAATTATAGCCAAACAGAATTGGATTTGGAAAGCCATAGCTGCATCGTAAGCAAACAAAAGTCCTCCTTTTCCTCTGCGTTAGGGTTTATTGATGCCATGCAACGCACGTCTTGTATTCTTCTAACAACTATTTTCCAAATGCAATTCTGTTCGGCCATAAGCCACGAATTTCGTAATGGCCACAACTTTCGGCCTTGCCACTTCAACCCCAAACGTTCGTTAACGCCTGTGCATATTTTGGGTTTTGCCGAGCAAATGACTGTCTTATTCTTGAAGGCGCAGCGGACTACATAGAGAGAACAGGGCAGACAAGATGCCCACAAACAAACGAAAGATAAACAGGAAACGATGCAAACAACGCCAAACTTCCGATAGACGGTATAATGAACCGATTGGTGCTTAATGCCCCTGCATAGCAACCACCCCACTCGTCTACATAATATAAGGAGTTGCCCCGCGTACGCTTTCGCACCGCGTGTGCCTTATCCTACCCCAACCATTCCCCTCCACTAACTCACCCACGCGCGAACTAAGCAGGCAGAAGAAAGCCAAGAAATGCTTAGGACCGGCAAACCAAACCGAATAGACACGTGTTATCCGTAACAGCAAAGTGCATCGCGCTTACCATTATATATATGGTCGGCCACCACACTAATGCCCATTTCATACAAACCGCCACACATTTGGCATCACCTGGGGTGAGGCCCTGTCAACCAACAACGCATACCACCCCCCTCTCCCCTTGGAGAGGGGTCGGGGGTGAGGCTTTCACCTTTTGGAGAGGGCTTAGGGGGGAGGCCTTGTCAACCAACAACGCATATCACTCCCCTCTCCCCTTGGAGAGGGGTTGGGGGTGAGGCTTTCACCCCTTGGAGAGGGGTTGGAGGTGAGGCTTTCACCCTTTGGAGAGGGTTTGGGGGTGAGGTTTCCACCTTTTGGAGAGAGGTTGGCGGTGAGGCTTTTGTCAATTTATCAGCAAGACTTTTAACATTGTGAGCGCCATTTTCGTCACCAATCGCCAACCTCGCCGCAAAAAATCGATTCTCGCGAGAGTTTATCTTGGGGCAAAAACGAGTTAATCCACGAATGCAGCAAAATGAATATTTATTGCAAACAACAGCCATTAGCACCAGATTTGGGGCTATTTTTGGCAAAATATGGTGCAATATGCCGCTAAATGCAGTGCGTTTTGGTGCAAAACACAATGCGTTTTGGTGCAAAATACAGTGCGTTTTGGTGCAAAACGCAGGGTAAAATGGTGCTAAATGCAGCGTAAAATGGTGCAAAACATGAAACGGAAAGCATAAAAATACACTGTAACGGTATAAACAAAACCCATCCGAACCATGAAAAACACGGCCAAAATGAACAAAATAGCCGTTAAAAAGTGGAGTTTTAGGGGCTAAATGTAGGTAATTGGGGCTTAAAAAATACGAGCCGGCAACCAAAATAGAAAGGCAAAAGGGTGCAAAATGCAGGTTCTTTTCTCAAAAGCAGACATATCGGGAGGCGTGAAAGACTAGAAAAGTGTCCTTTTACCCATTTTACGACCTACTTTTTCGCTAGAACGGAATGAAAACTAAAGCCGTATTGTAAAATAAAAGATAACAATTTAAGTTTTTGAGTTGATGGAATTGGGAGTTGATAAGTGTTTTGAGTTTTTGAGTTTGTGAGTTTGTGAGTTTGTGAGTTGATGAGTTGGTGAGTTGATGAGCCTGTGAACTTATGACCTTATAACCTTATGACCTTGCAAACCTGTGAACTTGTCAACTCGTCAACTTGTGAACTTGTGAACTTGTGAACTTGTGAGCTTGTGAACTTGTGAGCTTATGACCTTGCAAACCTGTGAACCTATGAACTTATGAACTTGCCAACTTGTCAACTTGTGAACTCGGCAACTTGTGAACTCGGCAATTCGTCAACCTGTCAACTTATTAACTTGTGAACTTGTCAACTCGTCAACTTGTTAACTTGTTAACTTGTTAACTTGTCAACTCGTCAACTTATGAATTTAAGCCATCACACGTGGCGTGTTAAGCAACACGGGGACAAAGAACATGCCACAAGGGCTTTTGCAAAATGTTCGTTATCGCGCAACTCACATATATAATGGACAGACAAAACGCTCCGAAAAGCATTAAATGGGTGCCTTTAAGCACCAAAAAACAACCCAAATGTAAAAATATCGCCCCATTCACGCATTTTCTTTTCAAAAAGTTTGGCGTTTAAAAGATGTTTTCATAAATTTGCGAAACCTTGCATAGTGTCACCCAAAAGGCGGCAAAGCTAGACAAACTCTATTTAAAAGTATAGAAGACCACGCCCTCTGCACCAAGACTCGGATGAATGGCAACAGGTCAAATCCAATTGCTAGATGCAAACCCATGCGTGAAATACGGAGAAGAACACCCCGAAACGCTTGAATTAAGACTATTTCGCATGCCTATAAATATTGGTATAGGCGGTAGGAAGAACCTGATTTGAAACAAAATAGTAGTAATTTAAAACGTAAGTATTATGATCAAAAGGCTAATCTTATTCCTGACATGCCTATTCCTCACGGCAGGAATGGCACTGGCGCAAACGCGCGTGGGGGGAGTAGTCGTGGCTTTGCCAGACAACGAACCCGTGGTGGGAGCCTCGGTAAAAGTGGTGGGCACCACCAACGGCACCGTTACCGACATCGACGGAAAGTTCTCGCTCTCCGTTCCCGCTAATGCCCAACTAGAATTTTCGTACATCGGCATGAAAAGCAAGGTGCTTACAGCAAAAGCCAACATGCGCGTTGAACTGGAAAGCGTAGACAATACCATCGACGAGGTGATGGTGGTGGCGTTCGGTACGCAAAAGAAATCGGCCTTTACTGGTTCGGCTGCTGTGGTTTCTTCCAAAGACCTTGCAAAGCGCGTTTCAACAAACGTAAGCTCTACGCTTGCCGGGACAGTGGCCGGATTTCAGATGCGTGAGGCATCGGGAGAACCTGGCGCAGGCAATGGAAAGATGAACATCCGTGGCATATCCTCGCTAGAAGCCAGTACCGACCCATTAATCATTGTTGACGGCGCGCCTTATCCCGGATCGTTGAGCAACATTCCCCAACAAGACATTGAAAGCGTAACCGTGCTGAAAGATGCAGCAAGCGCCGCCCTTTATGGTGCGCGTGGTGCATCGGGTGTGATTCTGATTACCACCAAGCGCGGCAACACCAGCGAAGCCGTGGTTACGGTAGACATGAAGTGGGGTAGCAACAGCAGGGCCATTCAAGATTACGACGTGATTAAAGACCCAGGGCAATACTATGAAACATACTATGGCATGCTACGCAACAAGTACTTCTACACCGACGGGATGAGTGCAGATGATGCCCATGCGAGAGCCAATAAGGAAATGCTTGCCCAATTGGGCTACAATGTATATACCGTGCCAACAGGCGAACAGCTTATCGGAACCGACGGCAAACTAAATCCCAAGGCCACGCTTGGCCGTTCGTACAAAACGGCCGACGGTGAAACATATTATATGACTCCAGACGACTGGACGAAAGAGGCTTACCGAAACTCGTTCAGGCAAGACTATAACGTGAGCGTAAGCGGCGGCAACACGCGTTCGTCGTTCTTCGCTAGCGCAGGATACCTGAAAGACAATGGCGTGATTCTTTACTCGGACTACGAACGTTACACCGCACGCTTAAAGGCAGACTATCAAGCAAAGAAGTGGTTAAAGCTGGGCGGAAATGTTGACTATGTGCATTCTAGCAAGAACCAAAATCCCAACATGGACGACCAGCTCAACTCCTCTAACTTGTTGTATTTCACCTCCATGATTGCGCCTATTTATCCGCTCTACGTGCGTACACTCGACGCAAACGGCAACCCCGTTATACGCACCGACAAGAATGGAAATCCGCATTACGACTATGGTGTGCCAGGAAACAACTTCGTAGGGAATGCACCGCGTGCCTTCTCTGCGCAAGGCAACCCACTTGGTGCAAACAGATACAACCAAAAGAACTTCTTGGTAAACCAATTTAATGGCACATTCAATGTTGATGTTATTTTCACCGACTGGTTGAAGTTCAATGCCACAAGCAACCTGAACTTTCAACACATAACCCGTTCAGACTACGACAACAGCCTGTATGGCTCGAAGGTGAACGTAAACGGCGAACTTACGAAGTTCCAATACTATTACCTGCGCACAAACAACGTGCAAACCTTGGACTTCCACAAGGCCTTTGGCGACCATGATGTAAATGTGCTGGCCGGACACGAGTATTTCAACGAACAGCTGCGCTATCTCAACGCCACTGCAACAGGCGGTTTCTCGCCAAACATTTTAGAGTTAGACGCTTTCGCCACAAAATCGAACAGCCGTTCGTACGGCGAGCGTTACAATGTGGAAGGTTGGTTTAGCCGCGTGCTTTACAACTATAAGGAAAAGTATTACGGCTCGCTGTCTTATCGTAGAGACGCCTCGTCGCGCTTTAAGAAGGAAAACCGCTGGGGCAACTTCTGGTCTGTTGGCGGCGCATGGAATATCGAGAAAGAAAGTTTCTTTAACGTGCCGTGGGTTAACCACTTGAAGTTGAAGGTGTCGTTGGGCCAACAAGGCAACGATGCGCTGGGCAACAACTGGTATTTTGCAGACCAATACACGCTCTCTAAATCTTCGGCCACGGCTATGGCTCCGTCATTTAGATTACCTGGCAACCCCGAACTTACATGGGAAACCACTACCAACCTAAACGTTGGTTTGGAGTTTTCGCTGTTAAAGAACTTCTTGCAGGGTAGCGTGGATGTTTATAGCAAAAAGATTTCGGACATGCTTTTCTGGCTTTCGCTACCCGAACTGTCGGGAACGCGTGGATATTATGGCAATATTGGAGACATGCGTAACAGCGGTGTAGAGGTTACGCTTACCGTTACGCCCATACGTACGCGCGACATCACTTGGAGCATAACGGGCATGTTGGCCCACAATGCTACCAAGATTTTGAAATTGCCGCGGCAAAAAACACAAGACTATGGAGGCTATGTGGACAATGGCACTGGACACGAATGCTGGTACGAGGTGGGGAAACCCCTATATAACATGCTGCTGCCAGAGTATGCAGGCGTAAACGAACACGGACAGGCCTTGTACTATGTAGACACCGATGTGGCCGTTAAAGACCGCGGTTCGTTCCCCAACAAAAAACGCAATGGCACAACCACGAACATCTCTGAGGCATCGTTCTACGAGCAAGGCTCGGTAATGCCAAAGGCATCGGGCGGATTTAGCACAACAGTAGAGGCTTATGGGTTTGATGCCACTGTTGCGTTCGACTATCAGCTGGGCGGAAAGGTGTACGATTCCAGATATGCAGCCTTGATGAACCCTGTTGAGTCTCAGGCTTCCGGTTCTAATTTCCATAAGGATGTGCTCAAATCGTGGACGCCAAACAACACCGCAAGCAACATCCCACGTTTCCAGTATGGCGAAAACTATTCAGCTAAGAGTTCCAACAGATGGCTTACCAACGCCACGTACCTCAACTTCCAGTCGTTTACAGTGGGCTACACCTTGCCCAAAACGTTTACCAATAAGTATAAAATCTCTACACTGCGTGTATATGTAGCAGGAGAAAACCTCTGTTTCTGGTCGGCTCGTAAAGGATTCGACCCTCGCTACTCGTTCGACGGCAACAAGTCGGTGGGCTCTTACTCGCCAACGCGTAACATCACGGGTGGACTACAAGTGACATTCTGATTTAGACCTAATTTTAAAGAATATTGTTTATGAAACATATAGCAGTAAAACTGATAGCCTCTTTTTGGGCATGCGCATTGCTCTCAGGATGTATTGAAGAAGTGGATCCGCAGGGCAGAACTATAACGGGAAAACAGTTGGGCGAAGCACCAAACGCCTTTGAGAAGGCTGTGGATGCAACAACATCCACACTCGTGGGGCAATTCTATTATAGACCAACAGCTACTTTTGTGTTTGATGCAGGCTACCCATGTTTCTTCTTGGAGCGCGACGCCATGGGACAAGACATTGCCGTGGTGGGTAAGAACAACCAGTACGATTCCTGGTATTCGGTGAGCGAGGTGCTTGGACCAGGTTATGCGGTTTGCCAATTGCCTTGGACCTATTATTCGAAGTGGCTAAAGAATTGTAACATCGTTATTGGGATGGCGGGCGAGAACCCCGAACCAGCCCGACGTACAGGCGCAGGCATCGCTCGTGCCATGAGAGCCATGTTCTACATGGACATAGCACGCATGTATGCAGCAGAACCTTACTCGCTAAACAAAAAGGCAGAAACAACGCCTTTGGTAACGGAGAAAACAACGAACGAGGACTTGTATAACAACCCACGCAAAAGCAATGAGGAAATGTGGGCGTTCATCTTGTCGGACTTGGATAAGGCCGAAGAATTGCTGAAAGGGTATGTGCGCCCTGACATACGGAAACCGGACGTGAGTGTGGTTTATGGACTGAAAGCACGCGCATACTTGGAAACACAAGATTGGGCGAACGCTGAGAAATATGCGAAATTGGCACAAGAAAAGTACACAATGATGGACGAGGCGGCATATACCAGCAAAGAACTCGGCTTTAATTCGCCTAATAAGGCGTGGATGTTTGGCGTAAAGTATAATGAGGAAGACCCAAATATCCGCTTGAACGACGCAGACTCGTCTTGGGGGTCGGTGATGCTGAACGAGAGTTTGTCGGGCTGCGGCTACGCATCGAACTACGGCGGACTGATGAATATCGACCGACATCTGTTTGAAACCATCCCCACTACCGACTGGCGCCGCAAGGTGTTCGTGGATTTTGCCTTAGACGACCTTTCGGAAGACGCTCAAAGAGAGGCTCTGCGCACTTATGCGTATAAAGAAGACGTGAAGTATTGCAAGCAAATTATGGCTAGTGCGGCTGCAGCGCAGCTTAATGTGGGCGGCATCCAACTGAAATTTAGAAACGCAGGGGGAGTAGCAGGCCGTGAAAATCAACACGTAGGTTTTGCCGTTTGGGCTCCACTGATGCGCGTAGAAGAGATGAAACTCATTGAGATCGAGGCTGTGGGCATGCAAGATGAGGGCAAAGGCATCGCACTGCTTACTGAATTTGCCAAGACACGCGACCCGAATTTCGTGTACGGCAAGCATAATGAGGCATACGGAAACACGGCTACCTCTGCTTTCCAAAATGAAGTTTGGTGGCAACGCCGAGTTGAATTGTGGGGAGAGGGCTTTGCAACCTTCGACATAAAGCGACTTAACAAGGGTATCATACGTAACTATCCTCGTACCAATCATACGGCGGGCTATCGTTGGAACACCACCGCTTATCCTAAGTGGATGAACCTCTGTATCATCGAAACGGAACTTAGATATAACAGAGCTTGCACGAATAACGATATCCCCATACACCCCCAAAAGGATTCGGAAGAACACCAGTTCTGACGACAACAGCGGGAAGGCGTATTTTCAAAGCACGCCTATTATATAATGTAATAAACTAAACGAAGTATTTACAATGAAACATAGTATTATCAATTATGCATGGGCCTTGTTGGGATTGGCTTTCATGGCTGCATGTGCTGACGAACAAGGTTCTGAACCTGGAAACGACAACACCGCCGTGGCTACGATATACCAACTTGACGCCAAAGATCCACTAAACCCCGATAACGACATGCTTTTGCGTGTGGCCACCAACAGCAAAACTGATGCAGTTTACTACGCAAGCATACCTAAGGCCGAGTTTGAAACAAAGATGCAGCAGGGAGGTGAAGAGGCTATTAAAGACTTTGTGATTGCAAGCGGAACGAAAGTGAAAGATTTGTCGGGCGGCGCGGTGGCTGATGTTGCCGTTGAAGGCATGACAGGAGAATATAAAGTGGCAGTAGTGGCCACGGGCGCAGGTGCCAGAACGCTTAAAGTGTTCGACTTCACTGGATTGTCATGGAGTGATATGGCTAAGGGAACTTATACTTTCGCGCTTGTGTCGTTCGGTGAGAACAAGGTAAAGGTGATAAAAGACGTTGTATTGCAGAAATGTGAGAACCGGGAAGGGCTTTACCGACTAAATAAGGTTTATAACGGTAAAAGCAACATTAAGTTCACCCTGTTGAATGCTAAGCAAGACGATTATCAATTTGTTGCCGTTTCCACACAAGCCACCGCTCTGAACGGCGTTTATATTCGCGACCTTGCCACAAAAGAAAACAACCAAGCATTTGCAACAGACCCGGAGAAAGGTTGCAAGCTATACAAGGACAACAAAGTGACGCTAGTTTTAAATTACTTTACCGCAAAAAATGACTATGGCGCTGTTGTTGAGACATTCGTTCCTAACCCATAGCACTGGCACATTGGCTTGTAGTGCTTGTTAGACTGCACAGCTTTCCGATTAAACATCAGGCGGACTTAACGCTCCTTTTGTGAGAGAACGTTGAGTCCGCCTTTGTGTGTAAATTCAGTTCATCCGTTTTATGATTTCTCGGTGTGTTATATAACCGTAAGTATTGCTTGTCAATTTACTTGGTGCGAAGGCCTAAGCACCAGCTTAGCCCACCTTTCTCTCTCCTCTTATTAAATGATGTTCTTGTGTATTCTAGCTGGTAAGAATTAGTGTTTACGGCCGTGTGCAAATGAAAGGACGAGTAATGGGACTTGCTTTGAAGGCAGTTAACGACTTTACGGCCGAATTGTGTTTGGTAACGACCCTAGTAATGGGACTTGTTTTGAAGGCAGCTGGCGACTTTACGGCCGAATTGTGTTTGGCAACGGCCCTAGTAATGGGACTTGTTTTGAAGGCAGTTGGCGGCAGAGGTACACATTAATTCATTGCTCCACCCCATATTTTTTATTTCGTTGCTTTCTTTTTTCACGATTATTGCGTATCTTTGTCGCATAAAAAACCAAAGTATGTTGACGTTAAAAAGATACACGCTACTAAAAGATCTAGTATTACTAACTATCGCCATGTTCATCGGCAGCTTGGGATGGGCCATCTTCCTGCTTCCGAACCACATCACCACGGGTGGCATACCAGGCTTGGCATCCATTCTTTACTGGGGTTGGAACATTCCGGTGCAAGTTACTTTCTTGGGCGTAAACGCCCTATTGTTGCTCATTGCCTTAAAGGTGCTGGGCTGGCAGTTCTGTCTTAAAACGCTCTATGCGGCTGTGATGTTCACGCTTTTCAGCGCATTGGGGCAGCATTGGATGGAAGGCTCCACGCTTTTGCAAGGCCAACCCTTCATGGCCATCGTGCTGGGTGCGGCCAGTTTGGGCAGCACCGTGGGGTTGGGACTGGCCAGCAATGCCTCAACTGGCGGCACCGACGTGGTTGCGGCCATGATTAACAAGTATCACGACATTTCACTTGGCAAACTCATTTTGCTAGTAGACATTTCTATTGTCACAGCCAGCTACTTGGCCTTGCGCAATTGGGAGGAAGTGATTTACGGCTATGTATTCCTCTTTATCTTCTCCATCTGCGTAGATAAGGTGGTGAACATGATGCACCAGTCGGTGCAGTTCTTCATCATCTCCAACAAGTACGAGCAGATAGGACGTGCCATCAATGTAAATGCACAACGCGGTTGCACCACCATCAGCGGTCATGGCTTTTATTCGGGACGCGAGGTGAAGATGCTCTTTGTTTTGGCTCGCCAAACGGAGTCGGGCAAGATATTTTCTATCATCAACGAGATAGACCCTGCTGCCTTTGTTTCGCAGAGTTCGGTAATTGGCGTTTACGGTTTGGGTTTCGACAAGTTCAAGGCCAAACGTAAGAAGAACAAGATGATGAAAGAACAAGCCGAGCGACTGGGCGTTGACGTGTCGCCCGACGAAAGCCTTGCGACAAAAGCGTAAAACTTTAAACACAGACTCTTATATATAATAGGGCTTACCCATGAACACGAACATGTGGCTAGCCCTTGCTTAACACCGATAAAGATATGGATCAGAAACAACCCGTTCCCTTTGAAATGGACTTGAAGCCCGAAGTTGCTTCGGGCGTGTACTCTAACTTTGTGCTAATCTCGCATTCGCCAAGCGATTTCATTCTCGATTTCGCTCGCATCCTGCCTGGCATGCCTAAGCCCGAAGTGGCTAGTCGCATCATCATGGCGCCCGAACATGCCAAGCGTTTGCTCATGGCCTTGCAAGAGAACATCTTTAAATACGAACAAGAGTTCGGCAAAATCCAGTTGCCCCACGAAGGTTCTCGCACCATCGCCCCATTTAACGTGGGCGGGAACGGCGAGGCATAAAAGGTAAAAAGCTAGTTGGATCAGTCGGACTAGTCGGACCAATCAGACTTGTCGGACAAGTCGGACTAGTCCGACCAGTCGGACTGGTCCGACTTTTCTCTCTTCCCCTCTTCCCCTCACAATTCACTGTTACTTCCTTTTTAATCATATCAAATTCCTAAAAAAGAGTTATAATCAAGAAAAATGCAAAAAAAGCGATGAAACACAATGCCAATTTAGAAATTTTCGTTTATCTTTGCATCATGGAAGTTCGCCACACACCTTAACAAGTATGTTTTCTTGCAGCAGACAACCTCTAACAAGACGGGGGCAAGCCAGCTAAACGAAAACAACATGTTGCAGTCGCGATGTGGCACAACCCTTTATGGCGGGCACATCACCCCATTAAGACTTTAATTACTAGTGTCACACAACATAAACTTATAACAGAATTTATCAATAACTTAAACTTTTACATTATGGACATTATTGGAAATTACAAAAACGTCTTAACTAAGAAGTATTCAGACTTTAAAGGCCGTGCCGGCCGTACAGAGTATTGGCTATTCGTGCTCGTTAACGTTGCAATTAGTATTGTTTATCAGATTCTCGTCTCAGTATCAGGAGACAACGCAACAGCGAGATTAGTCATTTCAGCCATCTTTGGCCTGTTTTTCCTGGCGATATTGGTTCCGGGCTTAGCA
The DNA here is from genome assembly GCF_000162415.1 of Prevotella sp. oral taxon 317 str. F0108. Lineage (NCBI taxonomy): Bacteria > Pseudomonadati > Bacteroidota > Bacteroidia > Bacteroidales > Prevotellaceae > Prevotella > Prevotella sp. oral taxon 317. The sequence goes on from NZ_GG740074.1 coordinate 405,924, forward strand.
ATAAGCGTTCGCCGCATGCACGACATCGGTAAGGGTGGAGAATGGTTTTTCATTAACTTCATACCTGTCATCGGTGGGATTTGGTTCCTCGTTCTTTGCATCAAAGAAGGTGAACCCACCGCCAACCGCTTTGGCGAACCACAACCCTAAATAAGATTCTACATTAGCAAATAGCCTCTTCCTCTGCCCCAAAGCAACTGCAATGGGTAAAGGGGAAGAGGCTTTGCGCTTTTTAGCATGTATCCGCAGGATGCCATGCGCCCCACTCCACTATTTAATCTTTCTCGCTCGATAGGAAACATGTGCCTAACATGTGCAACAGTGTTTTATGGAGCAACTGATTAGGAGAAGAAAGCTGTTTTTGGAGATTAAGCACCAACCCGGTCGTTAGAGCAATTATTTCAGGTTGTTCCCATCGTTTCCTGTCCATCTTTCGTTTGTTTGTCGGCATCTTGCAAGCCTTATTCGCTTAACCTAGCCTGCTACGCCTTCAAGCATAAGACTGGCAAGATGCCGACAATCAAACAAAATCAGCACTGGCTCTAACTGCTGATTGGACTAAAACAACAACCTATACGCCTTACATCTTGGGCCGCAAAAGAAAGCCTGCACCTAGGTGGCTTTACGATGTAACCACACTGGGCGCAGGCAAATTCATGAAGGTAAAATTCGTTTGGGTGTGGCCAACGTCTGTGGCTAGCCACACCTAATAGGTAGTTAAGGCATAAAGGCCATGTCTTGCAGTATCTCACTGAGCGTGGGATGCGTGTGAACGATTTCGCCTAGCTGCGTGAGCGTGGCGCCAAAATTCATCAGCACGGCCACCTCTTGTGCAATGAAAGCTGCATTTTCGCCATAGAGATGACAGCCCAGAATGCGGTCTTGCTCGTCGGTCATCAGTTTAATCATGCCTTCTGTGGCGTTTCCAGCGTTGGCCTTTCCGTTAGAACGGTAGTAGCCCTTACGACATTTGTAGGCTACGCCCTGTTCCCTGCATTGGTCTTCGCTCAATCCAACACTTCCCACTTCAGGATGTGTGAAGATGGCAGCAGGCACAACGTTGAACAAAATGCGGTCTGCATGCCCCACAATGTGGTTAACGGCCCTGAAACCTTGGAACGTTGCTGCATGCGCCAGCATCTGTTTGCCGTTCACATCGCCAATGGCGTACACACCGGGAACATTGGTTTGCATGTTGTCGTCGGTGGTTATGCCAGCCTTTGTGTAGCAGATGTCGGTATTTTCCAAACCCAGTGCGTCGACGTTTGCCGCACGCCCAGTGGCCATCAGCACCAGTTCGGCATCGGCGAAGGCCTCTTTGCCCTTCTTCTGGTAGTGCACGCGCAGTGCGTTGTCCTCCGTTTGTTCAATCTTTGTTACACCCGATTGCAGCGCAAACTGCACACCGCGTTGTTCCAACTGCTTGCGAAGCCGTTTGGCAATGTCGCTGTCAAGTGCGGGAAGGCACTCTTTCAGAAACTCAACCACCATTACTTCGCACCCAAAACTGCGGTAGATGCTGGCAAATTCCATACCGATAACACCCGCACCAATGATGCAAAGACTGCGTGGAACGTGGTTGAGGCAGAGCAGTTCGGTAGAGGTAACCACGCCTTTGAGCTGCGCACCCTCTACGGGCAGCACCTTTGCCGACGACCCCGAAGCGATGATGATGTTGTCGGCAGTGTATTCCTCGCCGTTTGCCACAAGCGTTTTGTTGGCCGTAAACCGCGCCTCGCCCCTTACAAAGGTAACTCCCGGCATCGACATTAGCTGTTCAACGCCTTGCCGAAGTTTCTCGGTTATCTCCTCCTTACGGGCAACAACGGCCTGCATGTCGATGTCGAAGGCCGCATCTTTAATGGCAACGCCATATTGTGCAGCCTCTCTTACGGTGTCGGCCACCTCTGCATGCTTGCAAAGCGTCTTCGTTGGGATGCAACCACTGTTAAGGCAAGTGCCGCCAGGTTGGTCCTTCTCGAACACGGCCACCTTCAAGCCCTTGCGTGCCGCATACTCGGCAGTGCGATAACCGCCAGGTCCGCTGCCGATAATCAAGATATCAAACTTGTTCATCAATGCTTTGTTTATAGGTGGTTATGGGGTGTTTGGCCGCCAAAACGTCGTCTACACGACCAACGGGCGTGTTCAACGGCGCGTCTTTCAGTCGCTGGGGGTTGCGTTCGGCATCGTTGGCAATGCTCCTCATCACCTCTATAAAGCCGTCGATGGTGGCTTTGCTCTCCGTCTCGGTAGGTTCTATCATCATGGCCTCGTGGAAAAGCAAGGGGAAATAGATGGTGGGTGCATGGTAGCCATAGTCTAGCAAGGCCTTGGCCACGTCCATTGTACGTATGCCCGTATCTTTGTTTTTCAGTCCATCGAACACAAATTCGTGTTTGCACAGCCCTTCAATAGGCAGGTCGCACACGTCTTTGAGCGCCTCTTTAATGTAGTTGGCATTAAGAGTGGCCAGTTTTCCAACGTTCTTAAGATTTTCTTTGCCCAACGTTAAGATGTAGGTGTAGGCGCGCACCAGTACGGCGAAGTTGCCGAAGAAAGTGCCTAGGTTCATCGTTGGCGCATCGGGAGCGAAACCAAATGGCAGCTCCTCTATCTCGTAACGTTCGCCTTTGCGCACCACATGGGGCGAAGGTAAGAACTGTTCGAGCCCTTTGCGCACGCCAACAGGACCTGCACCAGGGCCGCCACCGCCGTGAGGGGTCGAGAAAGTCTTGTGTAGGTTGATGTGCATCACGTCGAAACCCATGTCGCCCGGTCGGCATTCGCCCAGCAGCGGGTTAAGGTTGGCACCGTCGTAGTACATCAAGCCACCGCAATCGTGTACAATCTTGGTAATGGCAGGTATGTCTTTCTCGAACAATCCCAAGGTGTTGGGGTTGGTCATCATCATCGCTGCCACGTCGTCGCCCAGCAATTGCTTCAGGTGTTCGGTGTCAACGGTGCCTTCGGGGGTGCTTTTCACTTCCACAACATCCAGTCCGCACACGGCGGCCGATGCGGGATTGGTGCCGTGAGCCGAGTCGGGAACAATCACCTTGGTGCGTTTCGTGTCGTTGTTTGCCTGATGGTAGGCACGAATAATCATCAAACCCGTAAGTTCGCCCTGCGCTCCGGCAAAGGGATTAAGGGTAAACTCGTGCAAACCCGATATTTCGGAGAGTGCCTTTTGCAGTCCGTACAGGGCGGCCAACGCCCCTTGGCAGGTGTCGGCAGGCTGTGCAGGGTGCAGATTGGCGAAGGCCGGCATGGCTGCAACCTCTTCGTTGATAACGGGATTGTATTTCATTGTGCAGCTGCCCAATGGGTAAAAGCCGTTGTCTACGCCGAAGTTGTTGCCGCTGTGGTTGGTGTAATGCCTCACCACGGTCACTTCGTCGCATTCGGGAAGTTGTGCATCGCTGCCCCTTTTCAGTTCGTTGGCTATTGGATGTTTCCCGAAAGGGTTGTTCGGCAAGTGAAAGCCGCGGCATCCAGGCCGCGAAAGCTCGAATATCAAGTTGCCATATAATTTGTTGTTCATCTTGTTTCGGGGGTTATTGGGTTACTAAACTTACCAAAAGGTCAACTTCCTCCTTGGTTCTTTTCTCTGTAACGGCAAGCATCAGCATGTCGTCGGCCATCTTAATTCCGCCCAGAATGCCGTTGTCCAGCAAGCGTTGTTGCAGCTGGTCGAGGTTGCCGCCAACATATTTCACGCAGAATTCGTTGAAGAAAGGCTGGTTGAACGCAGGCTTAAACTTACCCGAATGGATGAGCTTTTCGTAGAGATAGTGCGCCCCGTCTACCGACATTTGTGCGGCCTCTTTCAGTCCTTCTTTGCCCATTACACTGAGATAGATGGTTACCCACAAAGCCATAAGGCTCTGATTAGAACAGATATTCGACGTGGCCTTTTCGCGGCGGATGTGTTGTTCGCGTGCTTGCAGCGTGAGCACAAAGGCTCGTTGTCCGCGATTGTCTTTTGTTTGGCCCACGATACGCCCTGGCATCTTGCGCATTAGCTTTTCGGTGCAGCAGAGATAACCCACCGACGGGCCGCCGAATTGCATGGGCAAGCCCAACGATTGGCCATCGCCCACGGCGATGTCTGCCCCCAATTCGCCCGGCGATTTCAGCAAGGCGAGGTCGGCCGCCACGCTATTCATCACGAAAAGTGCCTTTTGTTGGTGGCAATCGTCGGCAAAGCCGTCGTAGTTTTCAATGATGCCGTACTTGTTGGGCTGCTGAACAATCATGCCCGCCACACCGCCTTGTTGCAATTTTTCTTGCATGGCGGTGCGCGATGTGGAGCCGTCTTCGGCAGGAACCACCTCTATTTGCACACCTTGGAAGTGCGTATAGGTGCGTATTACGGCCAAAATCTTATCGTCTACCGTTTCAGACACCAACACCTTGTTGGCCTTCTTGCCCGATGCCACGGCCATAATGGCGGCCTCGGCAGTGGCTGTGCTGCCATCGTACATCGAGGCATTGGCGATGGGCAAACCGGTAAGTTCGGCCATCATGCTTTGAAACTCGAAGATGTAGTGCAGCGTGCCTTGCGATATTTCGGCCTGATAGGGGGTGTAGCTGGTGAGGAACTCGGAGCGCGAAACGAGATATGGCACGATAGACGGCGTGTAATGGTCGTACACGCCGCCGCCGGCAAACACCGTCAGCTGCTTGTTTTGCTTGCCCAAGTTGCCAAAGAGGTTTCTTATTTCTATTTCGCTCTTTGCACTGGGCAGGTCGTAGTCGCGTCGGAATCGTATTTCTTCGGGCACCTCTGCAAAGAGCGCATCCAGCGAAGGCACACCTATCTTATCAAGCATCAGCTTGATGTCTTCTTCCGTATGCGGAAAAAACTTGTATTGCATAGCGTTAGGATTGTTTGGGCTTACTTATTGCAGAACGCCTCGTAGGCTTTGGCATCCATCAGGTTGTCCAATTCGGTTGTATCGGCCATTTTCACCTTCATAATCCAGTTTGCAAATGCGTCCTTATTTATCAGTTCGGGTTCGTCTTCTAGCGCCTCGTTGGTTTCTACCACCACGCCGCTAACGGGCGAAGTGAGGTCGCTGGCGGCCTTCACGCTTTCTACTGCGCCGAAGTCTTCGCCGGCTTCAATTTCATCGTCCACTTCGGGCAGGTCTACATAAACCACGTTGCCCAATGCGTTTTGTGCATAGTCGGTGATGCCGATGTATGCATACTCTCCCTCTACACGAACATATTCGTGCGACTCGCTATAATAGAGTCCTTCTATAAATTTAGCCATAGTGTTGTATTTTAAGTTTTTTAGTTACTGAGTTGTTGGTTAAGGGTTATGGAGTTAAAGGAGTTAAGGAGTTAAGGAGTTAAGCCGTATGCTTGATTGCAGAGTGGACGGCAATCCTTGTCAATTCGTTAACTTGGAAACTTGTCGACTGGTAAACTTGTAGACTTATCGACTTGTCCACTGGCAAACTCGTCAACTAACAAAACATACCCCTCCCCTCTCCCCTTGGAGAGGGGTTGGGGGTGAGGCCTTATCAACTTGTTAACCCATCACCTAGTTGCTTTACTTCTTATAATGCTTATCGTAAAAGCGTTTCTTCACCACTGTTCCGGGGAACGTTTTCTTGCGAATTTGTATTTCGAGCTCGTTGCCCAGCTTGGCGTATTGGCTGTCTACGAGAGCCATGCACACGCTCTTGTCTACCGATATACAGTGGTAGCCAGTGGTTACTTCGCCCACTTTCACGCCGTCTTTCACCACGTCGTAGCCGTGTCTAGGTATGGCTTTGTCTTTCAGTTCAATACCCACCACCTTCTTTTCCACGCCGTCGGCCTTTTGTTTTGCCACAGCCTCTTTGCCGATAAACTCTTCTTTGTCTAGCTTACAGAACATGCTGAACCCTGCCATGACGGGAGAAATCTCGTTGCTTAGTTCGTCGCCGTAGAGCGGAAGGCCCACTTCAAAGCGCAACGTGTCGCGACATCCCAAACCACAAGGCACGCACCGCTTGCTTGCCATCAGCTTATCCCACTGTTCAACGATGAATTCGTGGGGGCCATAAATCTCAAAACCGTCTTCACCCGTGTACCCGGTACGGCTCACAATCACGTTTGCGCCATGTGTTGCGATGGTCTTGGCGGTGTAAAATTCCAGGTCCTTGCAGGCTAAGCCCAGCACCTCTTCCATCACTTGCTCGGCCTCAGGCCCCTGCACGGCCAATTGTCCGTAATAATCAGAACAATGGTCGATGGCCACATCATAGCCCGTTGCGTTCTGGCGTATCCAATCTACGTCCTTATCTATGTTTGCGGCATTGATAACGAGGAAAAATTCGTTTTCGCCAAGCTTATAAACCAGCAGGTCGTCTACCGTTCCGCCGTCGGGATAAAGCATCATTCCGTAGAACACTTTGCCAACGGGCGCACCGGCGATGTCGTTGGTAAAGATGTGGTTGACGTATTTTTCGGCCTCGTTTCCTGTGATATACACTTCACCCATGTGCGAAACGTCGAACACGCCGCAATGGTTACGCACGGCGTTATGTTCGTCGGTGATAGACGAATACTGAATGGGCATGTCGTAGCCCGCAAAAGGTTGCATCAGTGCACCTAGTGCAACGTGCCTGTCGTGCAGGCAAGTTTTTTTATCTTCCATGTTGTTTAGGGGCTTTTATATGATAAGTTTGATAAAGTCTTCCTTACTTAGGTTCATGATAATATCGTCTACCCGTTGGGGCAAGGCTTGCCTAATGGCCTCTTCGGTGTAGGGTACGTTCTTCAGCGTTGCGAGCAAACGATTGTCGATGTCGCCCGTCAAGAAGAAGTCGCCCATGATGTTCACCTGCTTAACGATATTCTTTTTCATCTCGATACGCACCTCAAACTCGCCCACGTTCTCAATCCGCTGTTTCCTAATAGAGGTGTATCGCGGGTTGTTTCCGTAAATAAATTCGGGCGTTAGGTACTCTTTCTCTATCTCCTCGATGGCCAATACGTCGTCGGGCGTCAGCACATGCTTGCCGTTGCATAGCTCTTGCCTGACGAAGGCCTTAAAGTGGGGCAGCGAAATGTTGGTGTGGTCTTTCAGCAAGGCTATGTGTTGCCTTACGCTTTGCACGCCCTTGCTCACCAGTTTGGCATCGGTGGGGGTTATGCTGCCCACCATGTGCTGCATATTGGTGTCGTAGAGCATGGTGCCATGCACGATACTGCGGCCCGGAACGTGGTAAAAGGCCGTGCCCGACACCTTCTTGCCATGTATCAAAATGTCGTTTCGGCCACTTGCCTCGGCCTCCACGCCCAGCTTTTGCAGCGTTCGCGTAACCATGTTGAGGTAATGATTGAAGGTAAGGCTCACGTTTTCGTCTTTCGTAATGTACGAAAACATCACGTTGCTCATGTCGGCATACACGCATCCGCCTCCGCTTTTGCGGCGGAAAGCCTTAATGTTGTGTTCCCGACAATAGTCAAGGTTCACCTCGTTTTCTATAAGTTGGTTTCTACCAAACAGCACAGTAGGTTCCACCTGCCACATGAAAAAGCATTCGTCGAGGTCGAGATTTCGAGCCACGAACTCTTCCATAGCCAGGTAAAACGTTATTTGTCGTATTTGGTTGAAAGGCAATTCAATGTATATCATCTTCGGTAATGCTGCAATTTAGGTATATCAGGCGTGTTTCAAGGCGTTTTTTCGCCATGTGGTTAGGCACGTTTTCGTTAAGCCAAATGAACAATGTTGAGCTTGCTCGAACATTGTCATGGCAAGAAAACGCACTTTTCGAGGAACGAGAAAAGAACGTCTTCGGGGTTTGTCGAACGCATTTGGCGACGTGGTAGATTGCATGTGCGGTTCGCCCCTCATTGATGTTCGATGGCAAAAGTACAACAAAATTGACAGAACAACGAAACTTTTCGAGGGCTATTCTGCGCCCAACCCCTAAGATTTAACATTTTATTAGTGTTTGTTCAATCGGTTGGTGCGCCCACCCATGATGCCTTACTTTTACTAGTTGACACGCTTTCGCTCCCTTTGCTTACAACTTGTTACTTAGCCTCGTGGGTTACACGCCTTAACGTAGTTGTTTTATGGAAACGTTAGACTGAATGGGCAACAGTGTTACGGACACATTGGAGAAACGGTGCCGAGGGGAAACGGTGTGTTGATTGGTAAGCCTTAGCCCACGTTTTACAGATTATAGTTGTCCCTCTGTTTAGGTTGGCAACAACCCTTATCGGCAATTTGCCTGCGTAATGCTGTTCGTTATGGGGCTACAAACTGCTTGCAGCATCTGTGCAAGTGGCCTTGTAGTGTGCGCACAAACAGCCTGGTAGTGTGTGCACAAACAACTTTGTAGCGTAAGTACAAGCACCTGGTTGTGCGAAGTACAAGCACCTTGCAGTGCGCGTACAAACCGCTTGTACAGGGGTAACAAGCCACTTGCAGCAGACTTGCCCCGTTGTTTAAAGGCCATTTCACACCTTTATGCCTGCCCCACCACACTTTAATTAGCGAACAGAAAACGACAAGGCGTTGGACAAGTGCATGATGCCGTCTTGACTTTTAATATTTCTATAAGTTGAGAGGAGTGCAGCACAAGTCTACCCAATGGCTTATAAACTTACGAAAAACGAACAACCCCCGAAGACATCAACTCCCAAACCAAAACACTCACAAACTCAACAACTCAAAAATTCACAAACTCATCAGCTCAAAACCCATCAGTTCAAAATAACATCAACTCATCAACCAAAAAAACCATCAGCTCAAAAAATCGTCAACTCATCAACTCAAAAACTTAAAGTCTTAAATTCTTATATTTTATTTTACAATGACGCTCTAAATTTCGCACCATTCTAGCGAAAATATAGGCTATAAAGTAGGTAAATCACTACTATTTCTTGCTTGCCACGCCTTCTGACGTGTCTGCTTTTAAGAAAACAACCTGCATTTTGCACCATTTTGCCTTTCTAGTTTGGTTGCCAACTCATTTTTATCAACACCCAATTACCCACTTTTAGCCCCTAAAATCCCGCCTTTTAATGTCTATTTTGCCCCTTTCGCCCATATTTTTAATGGTTCTAATAGGTTTATTTATACCAATTGTTATGGATATTTATGCCTTTCGCCTTGCGTTTAGCACCATTTTGCACCGCGTTTAGCACCTTTTTACCTTGCATTTAGCATCAAAACGCACTGCATTTAGCATCAAAACGCACTGCGTTTAGCACCAAAACACACTGCGTTTTGGTGCAAATTGCACTATGTTTAGCCGCAAAAAGCCCCAAAACAGGTGAAAGTGGCGACCTCTTCAAATAAATATGCATTTCGTTGCATTCACATGCTAACCCCTTTTTGCATCAAAACAAACCTTTGCGAGAATCGATTTTCTGCGGCAAGGTGAGCGGTTGGTGGACAAAAAGGGCACTCATAGTGTTAAATTTCTCACCAAATATTTTACATAAGTTGATGTGCTAATGGGTGGAAAGGCGAGCCAGAAGACAAGTTAACCAGTTGCCAAGCTAAGAAGTTGACGAGTTAACCAGTTGGCGAGTGGACAAGCTAAGCAGTTGACGAGTTAACCAGTAGGCAAGTTAACCAATTGACGAGTGGACAAGTTAACAAGTGAACGGGTTAATCGTTCTTTTCTCGTTTTGGCATAAATACGTCCATTTTGACATAAGAACAGATGAAACATAAGGAAGTGCGCTTTACTTTTTCCTCATTATGTGGCACAGGAAAGGTGCTTTCTACTTATAAAGAATGTATTGAAAGAACGCTTGCCAGGCTACTTTTTTAAGAGATTGCTCTGTTCAGCCACAGACGAATGGGACAGAATTTCAGACGTCATCATGTCTTTGCCCAGCACTTCGTACGTGAGCGGGGCGTTTATCTTCTTTTCTCGTTCCTCGGAAAGTGCGTTTTGCAGCGCACAAACATAACCCCCTCTCAGTTTGCAGAAAGGTTAAAATCAAAGACGACTTCCATACGAAAGCACGACCCGCCTAAAACCAATCAACCCCCGATTTTCACAAATCGGGGGTTGATCCTTCCAAATACAGAAGTCAGAATAGATGAAATGAATTGTTTACTTAACAGTTATTGATATGATACCCAAATTATTATCTCCGTCTTTTACTTCAACATCTGTCTTGCCACTTTTTAGTGCTTTAACAGATATCTCGTATTTGTTTACCATCACTTCAACCGTTTTCGGGTCCTTAGCAATGGCGGTATATTTGCCGTTTCCATTCTGAGCCTTCACCACTTCGGTCTTTCCCACTTCCATTGTGAGCGAAGTCTTGTCCAGCTTTAATGTTCCAGCGGCCTTCTTAACAACAACATTAATCACGCCCTTGTCGCCTTTCTTATCGGTAACGGCCAGTGTAGCCGAGCCGGCCATCTTACCTTTGATGGTTATTACGCGGTCTTTCACGGCGACATCGGCAATTTGCTTATTCTTTTCTCCCGACAGCATCGCCTTAAAGGGCGCTGTTCCGTTTTTCACTTTCAGCTCAGTTTCCATGCCTTCCGTTACTTCAACCTTCGTTTTGTCGAAAGTCAACTTGTTCAACATGGGCTTGTTCGAGTCATTGTCTTTGTCGCAAGCGGTAAAAAACAGCATTGTTGCACAGAAGGCGCTTGTGGCCAAGGTTGTCAGTAAAGATTTTGTGTACATTGTCCTTATTTTTAAAGTTACTTTTATTGTTGATTACACCCTATAAACGTGCAAACGGCGAATACTTGCACGAAGAAAAAGTTAAAGGATATTAAACAATAAAGGATGCAGGCATAAAAAAGACCCAAAAACCGCCTAACCACAATCCGCTCTAAGGCAAAAGGCGAGCAAAACGCGATGAAACAGCAAAACGAATAAAGCTGAGACAAAGCATTTTACCCGCCCAGCATCCCTTCCTACACGCCCGCAAAGAAAAAACAAGCGGAGCGATGAAGCAGTATGTGAAACCAATTAGGCTGGTTATGGGCTGATTAGTGTCGCAACAAGATGGGTAAAGCGCGCCATGCAACTGGTTAAGTGCGCCAATGGTGGCGCGCATTGTTGCCGGCCTACCCTCTAATCATCGTGAGCAACATCTTGAAACGCTTGTGGGCGAACAAGGCGTGAGGATGGTTAGCGGGCATGATTATCATTTCGCCTGCCTTAACAACGTGCGGCACGCCGTCAATCTTTACCTCGGCCTCGCCGTCCAACACCTGCACGGTTGCATCGAAAGGAGCAGAGTGTTCGCTCAACCCCTGGCCTTCATCAAACGCAAAAAGCGTTAGGCTGCCGGCATTGGCGTGCACAAATTCCTTACTTACGATGCCTCCTTCGGCATAATTAATCACTTCGTTGGCTACAATCACCGTGGCCTTTTCTATTTTCTTATCCATATCTGTATGAGTTTATATGTTGTTGATTTTATATGTTGTCGAGTTGGTAAGCTTATGGGGGTGGTAAGTTTATGGGTTGGTGAGCTGGTAAGTATGCAGACCTATGGCTTATTAAGTTTCTTGTTTACTAGGTTTACTAGGTCCACTAAATGTTCTAGGCCTACTAGATTAACTCGTTTTACTAGACAACCTAGGCTTACCACTTACCACTTACTACTTACTACTTACTCCTCACTCCTTACTCCTCACTCCTTACTCCTCCCCTTCATCCCTTCTTCAAACAAAATCCATACCAAGCTTTAACCAGATAACATTTGTTACCGAATAGCATTGCCGTTACAAAAATAATGGCTAAATTTGTAACCGATGGAGAAGAAATTATTAAATGCACTGACTCATTGCCCATTGTTCAAGGGCATAAGCGAGCAGGGCCTCGAACAAATCGTGGCAAGCACCAAGCATAAGATTGTTACATTCGACAAGAAAGACATCTACATCCTTGCCGGAATGCCTTACCGCCATGTCGACATCATGGTGCAAGGCGAGATGGTTGCAAGGATGGTGAGCCTTTCGGGCAAGTCGGTAGAAGTGAGTCGCCTTGTGGCAGGCAACTTAATTGCGCCTGCCTTCATCTTTTCGAAAGACAACCTGATGCCCGTAAGCGTAGAAACGGAAACAGAAACCACCGTGCTGCGTATGGAGAAAGCCGACTTTGTGGAACTAATCGACACCGATGCCGTGTTGCGACGCAACTTCATTGCCATCTTGTCTAACATCGACGTGTTCCTTACCAAGAAGATGCGCGTGCTAAGCCTTTTCACCGTGCGCGAAAAGATTGCTTATTTCCTCAAAGAGGCATCGGGCAAACAGGGTTCCAACGTAATTCAGCTCGACAAGTCGCGGCAAGAGATTGCAGAAAGTTTCGGCATACAAAAGTTTTCGCTGCTCAGAACCATGTCTGAACTGGCAGAAGAGGGGGCGATACGCGTAGAAGGCAAGCGCATCACCATACTGGACCGCAACAAGCTGTAAGCCCTTTGCCCATTCGGCCATCGGCATATCAAGCAACAAGGGCGAATCTTGCCCAAACCCTGTTTGCAGCTCTACCAACAACGACATGGCATTAAAGCGGCGACTCTTTTGTTCTGCACACGTGTTGCATACCCTCATTGCGGCAAGTACATAATAAGGAGAACGCGAGTTTGGTATCATCCCAAGCTCGCGTTCTCCTTATATATATAATGTGTATGTGCAAACGCAAAGTGCGCATTCATACAAATGTAATGGTACAACTTAGGCACAATAGCCATTCTTAACAATAGCCACTGCACCTGCATTAAGGCGCAGGCAGCAACCAAGTTTACTTGGCGTTATCCCTCTGCCTAATCTCCACGCGCCTAATTTTTCCACTGATGGTTTTGGGCAGCTCGTCAACAAATTCCACGATACGCGGATATTTGTAAGGTGCCGTTTCGTGCTTAACGTGCTCTTGCAGTTCCTTCTTCAACTCGTCTCCTGCTCGGCCCTTCCATTTCGGATGCAACACCACCGTGGCCTTAACCACCATGCCGCGGATTTCGTCGGGAACGCCCGTGATGGCACATTCAACTACGGCGGGGTGAGTCATCAAGGCGCTTTCCACTTCAAACGGACCGATGCGATAACCGCTGCTCTTTATCACATCGTCTGCACGACCTACAAACCAATAGTAACCGTCTTCATCGCGCCATGCAATGTCGCCCGTGTAATACACGCCGTCGTGGTTGGCCTGATGCGTTAGCTCTGGGTCGCGATAATACTCTTTAAAGAGTCCCAAGGGGCGTTTGTCGCCTATGCGAACCACGATTTGCCCCTTTTCCCCGTCTTCGCACGAAGTGCCATCTGGGCGAACCAGGTCGATGTCGTATTGCGCATTGGGCTTACCCATCGAGCCCGGTTTGGGCTCCATCCACGGCATCGTGCCCAGGGTCATGCAGGTTTCGGTTTGCCCGAAACCTTCCATCAGCTTAACACCCGTGCGTTCGTAGAACTTTCGATAAACGGCGGCATTCAAAGCCTCGCCTGCCGTGGTGCAATAGGTAAGCGAACTGAGGTCGTAGTCGTTGAAATCCTCGTGTATGAGGAAACGGTAAACCGTGGGCGGAGCGCAAAACGAGGTGATGCGGTACTTCTCTATCATGCGCAATATCTTGTCGGCCGCAAACTTTTCGTGGTCGAACACGAACACGGCTGCGCCTGCAATCCACTGGCCATACAGCTTTCCCCACACGGCTTTGCCCCAACCCGTGTCGGCAACCGTAAGGTGAATGCTCTCCGGACCCAGGTTGTGCCAAAACACGCCCGTAGGGATGTGACCCAAAGGATAAAGAAAATCGTGGGCAACCATCTTGGGTTCGCCGCTCGTACCGCTGGTGAAGTACATCAACATGATGTCGTCGTTGTCGTTAACCTTACTGGGGCGCACAAAGGGAGCGGCCTTCTCCACGCCCGTTTGCCAACAATGGAAACCCTCGGGCACGTCGGGACCAATGCTGACGAGTGTCTTTACCGAAGGGCTTTCGGGCATTGCGCCCCTTACCTGCGTAAGGACATAATCTTCGCCCACACAAACAATGGCCTTAACACTGGCGCTGTTGTTGCGATAAACAATGTCGTGCGTGGTGAGCATGTGGGTGGCAGGAATGGCCACAGCACCAATTTTGCACAAGGCCAGCATGGCAATCCACCATTCGTACTTGCGTTTAAGGATGAGCATCACCATGTCGCCACGGCCAATGCCCAACGCTTGGAAGTAAGATGCAGCACGGTCGCTCTCCCTTTTCAAATCGGAAAAGGTGAAAAAGCGTTCGCCTCCCTCCTCGCTCACCCAAATGAGCGCCGTTTTATCTGGTGCTTCGGCCGCCCAAGCATCCATCACATCGTAGGCAAAATTAAAGTTATCCGGAATGATGAACTGTAAGTTCTTGTTGTAATCTTCTGTCGAAGAGAAAGTTGTCTGCTTTAAAAATCTTTCTACCATGGGGGTTTTTCTCCTATATTATAACACATAAAAACTTCACAGGCTTACCCCCAAGGGCTTGCATGCGATGCGGTTTGGTGGCGTCGAAGTAAACGCTGTCGCCTTCTTTGAGCACCATCACCTTCTCGCCAAGGGTCAATTCCATCGTCCCTTCAACGATATAGTCGAACTCCTGTCCGTTGTGGCTGTTCTTGCGGTACGACTTACCCTCGGGAAGTGGGTCTACCTGTGCGAGGAAAGGCTCCATTTTGCGCCCGCGAAAGCCGCTGCCCAGACTTTGATACTTATAGTCGTTGCCGCGTTCCACGCTCAATCCGTTGCCCTTGCGCGTAAGATAATAGGCACTCATACGAGGTTCCTCGCCGAAAAGCAGCACGTCGAGGTCGATGCCATAGCGTTTTGAGATTTTCGCCAAGCGATAAACAGAAGGGTCGGCCGTGCCGTCTTCCATCTTCAGATAATGCTCCAAGGATATGCCACACAGGTCGGCAATTTCTTCTGCGGGTATGTTCAGCACTTCGCGCAGGCCTTTAAGGCGTTGCCCGATTGTTCTTATTGATTCTTCCATTGTCTTAATTCATGTTGTTAAATGCCCTGCAAAAATATGTAAAAACGCTCTGTTTCCGTCATTTCATGTTCCACTTTAAAGGGGTTTTCAACATTTTAACAAATTTACCGCACGTTTAACGCCGCCTTGTGCAGTATTTAACATAACGGTTCGGCATTTCACTAAAAAACGAGACCCGCCCATTGAGCAAGTCTCGTTTAATGTTGTTTGCGTAAAGCCTTTTATACTTCTCACTGCCTTAGCGAGGGAGCTCATATCGGTTTGATGCTGTTTATCGCCTGTCATTTCGTAAGCTCTATGGCAAGCACATAGCTGCCATTAACATCGAACACAAGATTCTTAAATTGCAATTCTGCGCCAGTGATGTCTTCGCCATAGATTGTTCCGCTGTTGAACTTCATCTTCAAGTCGGCTGCATTAGTGGTAAATAGCAGGTACGTAAATTCATTTGCCAAGGCAAAGTGCGTGTTGTTGCCCGCCTTTTGTACACTTCGGCCAAAAGTAATGGGCTGTGAGAAGGCACTTTTCGTGGCCGTCGACCAGTTGTTGTTCCTCAATTCGTACTTCAAACTGGCAGGCAAGCCCTCACGATTGGCGTTAGACAAGGTTGCCGTCATAGGGCCAAAAGCCTCCGTCCCTGTTATTTTCATCTTCAGCCTAACCCCCTTACGTTTCATGGGGAAAAGCACTACCTGCCGCCTGGGCTCATGCTTTATAATCTCACTCACATAACCAACGAAAGCATCATCAGCATTGGCGCGATTAATCATCAACACCCCATCTTGCCTATACAGCTTGCTATTGTAGAGCAGAAAATGATAATAGTCGTGTTCAAGAATAATATCTTCCTTACCATCCAAGGAAATAAACTTGCCATTCTCCACTTTCCCCGTTAGTTTTCCCTGAAACTCGTGGGTATAACCATTATAGGTTTCCATTGTATAGGTATCGTTAGGCAAAGTGCGCGTCATCTTTGATGCCGTTTCCGAGAACCTGTCGGGCGTTAATGTGGCGATGGCCCGCATGCCATTGCTAAGGTTTATCGTATCGCTTTGCACGGAACTTGTGCCTGCAAACATTTTTTGTGGACCATCTCCATGATTGGAATAGTCGTCAAACTCTGCATTGAACACCAAATTTCTTAATGTATTTTGCTTAGGTTTAATTACGTTGTTGCCGTTATCAGCAGAAGGTTCGTTGGCACAGGCTGTCAAAGCGGCGAAAGCAATAGCGCAAACTACGCCATTTAGCGTCGTATTCTTCATACTCGTGGTTCTCTCTCAATTAGTATTCAACATCGTCTTCAAAAAACATCATGCCTCTGGCTGGTGCGTTTTTACGGCCAACCCGTATGGTGCCCACATTGTGTTCGCCCCTGTTTTCGTAACCCGAGGGCGACGTGTTGTTACGGACGTCGGTTCTTACTGAAACACATAGGAAGTCGATGTTCTCAATTTTAACCATATCGCACTGCGGCGACATGTAAGGTAACTTGTTTTGTTGTTCTCTCTTCATTTTTGTTTATAATTAGTATTGTTTGCTTTTTAGATTGGCGCACGTGGGGTTTCCCCGTGCCAGGTAACGCATAATGCCCTTTCCCCGCCAGGCTAAGCCGAAGGGAGGTGAATAAAATCTGTGTTTGTTGTTGGCGCAATAAAACGATTTATTCTAGTTAGCATCAAAAATAATTAGTTACAATGATCGATAGAAACGACAGGCCGCAAGGGTTAATTGCATGAGCCTGGGTTATCGTTATACATTATTGGTGATTGCGAATACGTGCTGCAAAATTAGTTCTTTTTTCGGTTATATAGTTGCATTTATTACAAAAGCAGGCTTTTTATGGTTCTTCCGTTAAATGCGTAGATGAGGAATTTTGTTTTTAGTAAGGATGAATTTTTAATATCATTTCTCACCATTTCTACTATCCTCATTTTTAGTTAGTTATATTTTCTGTTGTTGCCTTATTAGGTGACGGATCTGTTTACCCGTAAAAGTTAATTATTGTACAAATCTATCCATTTAACGGAAGAACCCTTTTTATTGATATAAATCAGTTATTTAATGGCCTTTATCGGAGCTTTGTTATAATAAGGAGGAAATTCTACTCATTAGGCTAGTATACTTTGAAAGCGTATGGTACATGGGGATTTTAGCTAACAGGCAAATGCTTTGAACGATGCGTACGCGCCCAAGGCAACACCGAACAGCAAACCCAATGGCTTACCAGTGCCTTACCATGTGGTGGTGTTGAAGTTGGCGTTGGCGTACGGACATAAAAAAGGCCCATACCGTTTTGTCCTCGCGGATGAAGATATGGGCAGAGAATTAGAGAGTTAGATAAAGTATTTTTTCCTAGAATTCGACGTCAAGCCCCACACCCAACACTTTGTTGGTACGGGTAAATCGATCGGTATTGTCGAGCGTAACGGTGGCCAATGGGTTGGCGTTTGTCACCACCGTTTGCTTGTAGGTCTTGTCGAAGTTCTCGTAGTTGGTCCAGAAATAGGCCACGTTGAGCTTCATGTTCTTGGCCAATCGCACTTGTGCACCAAGGCCAATAGAGTAGCTGCTGGTAACGAAACTCATGTCCGAGAGGTATGCGCCGTCGCCCAAATCGTATTTCGTACGCTGTCCGCCTGCGCTAACCGTGATGTCGGGCGTTACGTCCCACTCCATTCCGGCCAAAAATTCTTGGGTGTTTCCGCCCAAAAGCTTTTGCTTGTCATTGGCCATCTTCGCACTCTTGTCGAAGTAGAGATGGTACGATGCCATTGCGCGGAGGTTGGGAAAGATGGCGTATTGCGTACCGATGGTCCACAAACCGGGCAAGTCGCTGGGCGTATTCACGCCGTGTTGGAACAGTCCCGTGTCGTCAACCTTCGTATCGTTCTCGATGTTGAGGTGCGTATTCAACTCCAAACGCGTGCCGAAGTTCCATCGTCCGGTCTTGAAGTCTAAGCCGATTATCGGCGTTACGCCCCACCCTCTCTGGGTACACTCCAAGTATTTGTCCTTCACTTGGCCTTGCTTTTCACTCATCAGCCTGGCCCCGCCCTCTGCTTTGGCTGCACCTGCAAGCAGTTTGGCCTTCAATGTGGCATCGGTTGTGGCCTCGGCCTGTGCCTTCAGCGCGGCAGCCTGTGCGTTAAGCTGGGTGGCCTTGTTGCCGAAGTAGGCGTAGAGGTTTTCGTTCGCGCCGGCAATGTTGGCCGTTATGTCGGTTATACTTCCCGTGTACCTATTATATACATAGTTCACGCGCATGCCTGCGTATGCAGAAAGCTGGTCGTTAAACTTGTATGTGGCACCCATCTGTACGCCAAAGATGTATTGTTGGCCCTTGATGTTGCTGGCAAGCGAATAGGCCGGCGTGGGAGACGTTAGTCCCGCTTGTGCCAACGCTGCGGGTATGAGGGCTACTTGCCGTTCGAACGAACCCAGCCCCTCATCGAATGTGGCCTTACCGCCGCCGCCTATAAGTCCGATGCCCACCTGGAAACTCCACTTATCGCCGACGTATGCGCCTTGAAACGACGGCAAGATGGGCACAGAAGCTTTTCCAACATACTTCTTCGTGCCTTCGGCATCGCCCGCGTTCAATGAAAGGGGATGATAGAAAGGGGTAGACTTGGCTGCCTCAACCGACATTCCACTTCGAATGGTGCGGGTTTGATAGGCATTTTGGAAGTTGAAAGACAGGTGCCACCCCTTTTCTAGGAAGGCAACACCAGCAGGGTTGCTGTAAACTCCGTCGATGGCAATCACGCCATCGCGTGCGAAGTTTCGGTTAAAGGCAATGTTCTGATTGGTATTCGTAAGCAGTCCGCCTGCGAACAACGACTGGCAACACATTGCCAAAACAGCGGCCGAACTGGCCTTTTTGAATGAGCGCATATTAAACAGTTGTTAATATTGTTGGTTACAAAGTTAGTGAAATTGTTCGAATTATCACCACGTATCACTGGAATTTAACCAATCTTAATGTTATTATTACGAAAAATATTACTAAAAGTATTGTTTTGTTGCACGTTATCAGCCATTTGTGCAGTTCTACATGTACGTTTCTGCTATCGGCCGAGCCAACATCGCCTCATCTTTCACCATTAAGACAAGGAGAAACAACGCATGCGTCTGCTATCGGCAACGCGGGCATGGAGTGCCATATCGGCAGCCGGTCAGCCCCGTTTAAGCTCCGGATACGATATTCGTGTGTGGTAAATGCTTTTGAGACGTTCCAGCAAAACAGCCTTTGCCACGGCTATATCCCTGAATGTTATCGGGCATTCCTTAAAGTGCCCCTCTTCCAATTGTGCATCTACCAAGCGGTCTATCAGTCCCTTAATGCTTTCTTCAGTGTATTCGGGCAGCGACCGCGAGGCAGCCTCCACCGTGTCGGCCATCATCAGTATCGCCTGTTCGCGTGTAAAGGGGTCGGGCCCTGGATAAGAGAAGTCGCGAACGTCCACCTCCTCGTCGGGATGTTCGTTCTTATAATTAATATAAAAGTATTTAGCCATCCCCGTACCGTGATGGGTGAGGATAAACTCGCGAATAAACGTGGGCAGGTTGGCTTTTTCGGCCATTTTCACCCCCTCGGTAACGTGACTGATGATGATACGTGCGCTTTCTTTATAGGGCAGGCCCTTGTGTGGGTTAACGCCCACTTGGTTTTCGGTGAAAAACGCGGGTGCCTTCATCTTCCCAATGTCGTGATAAAGCGCGCCGGTACGCACCAGCAAGCTGTCTGCCCCAATGCGGTTGGCTATCTCGGCAGCAAGGTTGGCCACGGTGATGGAATGCTGGAACGTGCCTGGAGCCACCTCGCTCATCTTCCTGAGCAAGCCTTTGTTGGTGTTGGAGAGTTCGAAAAGCGTCACACTAGAAGTGAAACCGAAGGTGCGTTCGATAACATACATCAGCGGATAGGCCAGCAACAGCAGCACACCGTTGGCCACGAAGTGGCTATACATGCTCGTCTCAAAGTTGGCGATGTCGCCTGTCTGCATCAGTTGCAGCGTAAAGAACACCAGGAAGTTGGCCAGGGTCACGAACAGCGCACATTTGAACAGCTGTGCCCTACCCGACAAGTCGCTCAACGAATAAATGGCCACCAAGCCACCGATTAGTTGCAGCAAGAGGAACTCGAATTGGTACTTCACCGCCACAGCACAGATGAGCATCGTTACCACATGCGTGGTGAAAGCGGTGCGCGAGTCCATGAACACGCGGATAAACATCGGTCCGATGGCAAACGGAATGATGTAAACGCTCAGCAAGCTGTGTTCCATAAAGAGCGACACCATAATGGGATAGAGCGTTATCATCACGTAAAGCATCACCACCGAGCGCGCTTTCTGCAAATACTGCGGGCGGAACATCACCAAGAAACTCGTAAACAGCCCCAACAGCAGCAGCACATAAATGAATTGGCCGATGATGGTGTTCTTTATCTCGCCCTTCGACACGTTGCGGCGCGCCACTTCCTTCTCCATCGAGGCCAGCACGCGGTAGGTTTGTTCGTTCACAATCTCGCCCCGGTCTATTATCTTTTGCCCCGAAAGCACCATGCCGCTTGCCAAAGGCACGGATGCCAGCAGGTCGTTCAGTTCGGTTGTGCTGCGTTCCTTATCGTAAGTCATGTTCACATGCAGGTAACCAACGATGTCGGCCTGCTGCAAAGCCGAGCGGTATGCCGACAACACATCATCGTTGAGCAGCTGCTCGTAGGCCTTCATGGTGCTGTAAATGCAGCCCACCTGCATGCTTTGCACACGCTTACCTATAATTACGCGCACCATGCTGCCCGAATCTTTGGCAATGCTGTTGTATTGCGGCGTGCCGATGATGCCGGCCTGGTAAAGTCGGTGCAGCCTGTCGTAAAGTGTGCGCATCTGCGCCACGGGCATCCCTGGTATTCCTTTTGGAAAATCAGCTTGCAGCTTGGCCAATTGCCGTTTCTCCATGCTCCTGTCGTAATGGTAGTAGGGTTGGAACAGCGCCAACAGCGAGTCGCGCTCTTGTTGTATCACCTGGTCGCTCTTATAAATGGGAAAGTCGAACTTGGCGATGAGCGACCCATACATCCACGGCTTGCCCACATCGTAACGCATCTGCGGCGTATTGTTGCGCGGCAGAAACCATACGATGACCAACAACGAAACAAGTACGAAGCCGCTCAACGCCAATACGCTGTTCAAGGCCCGCCCTTTGGTTATAATGGATTTGTTCATGTGTTCACGAGTTTATGAGGCGACGAGTTCATGAGCTGCCGAAAAAAGGTTCGCTTGCAAGTTCATTGCCTCATGCGCCAACCAAAAATCGCCTGCAAAAGCTCAGTCGTGGCGCGGCATTGGGCGTAACCCCTTAACATATCATCTCATTAAACTCCCCATAAGTTCTCCTTAGCTACTCGGTAAATCTCCTCAATTTATCATCTTGTTATACCCTGCGAATATACGAAAAAGGCATCACATGATAAAGCAAAACCATGTTTTTTATGCTTTTATGCCTGCAATTTGTTTGTTTTCTATACAAAGCATGCCATATAGCAGGCTTTGTTGGTCTGTTTATCACGTTGTTTAAGAGAAACTTCTTCATATTTGTTAAATTCTTTGAACACGCAAGCGTTTATTGAAGAAAACGTCTTATCTTTGCCTATTCAAAACAATTAACAGACAAACAAAGTTATGGAACAACAAGATTTCGACAGACTAATAAGGGAAAAAGAGGGTGCCTTATCGCTTGCCTTCCCCGCATTGATGCGTAAAGTGTACGTTTGGATGACGCTTGCCCTCATCATCACCGGCGTTACGGCCTACGGTGTGGCCCACTCTGAGGTGCTGATCAGCCAGATGTTCGAAAGCCGTGCCGTGTTCATGGTGCTCATCATTGCCGAGCTGGCGTTGGTTTTCGGCATCAGCCGTTTCATCAACAGGCTCTCGCTCACAACGGCAACCTTGCTTTTCATCCTTTACTCGGCCCTCAACGGGGCAACGCTCTCGGTAATTTTCCTGGCCTATTCGGCCAGTGTCATCACCAAGACGTTCTTCATCACCGCAGGAACTTTCGGCACGATGGCCTTGTTTGGCTACTTCACCAAGGCCGATTTGTCGGGTTTGGGCAAGATACTGCTGATGGCTCTCGTTGGAATTATCATCGCATCGATAGCGAACCTCCTCTTTTTTAAGAGTGGAATGTTCGACCTTATCGTGAGCTACATCGGCGTGCTTGTGTTTGTTGGCCTTACCGCCTACGACTCGCAGAAGATTAAAGAGATGCTCATGCGGGCCGAAGATGCGGATGAGAACGCACAAAAGATGGCGTTGATGGGTTCGCTAACACTTTATCTCGACTTCATCAACCTCTTCCTTTACCTGCTCCGCATATTCGGAAGAGAGAGGTAAAGGCAGAAGAAAGAAAAAACAAAAAAGAACAACACACAACCGGCCTCCCCCCCCCAGCCCCTCTCCAAGGGGAGAGGGGAGTGGTATGCCTTGCGAACACAATGTGCATTGCAATAAAACAAGGCGTATTACTCTCCCCCTCCCTCTTCGCGTGGAATGAAGGTGAGGCCGAATGCTGTGGGTATGTGCCTAACAGTATTCGTTGTAAAAGCATACTAC
>NZ_GG740074.1:428794-493354 GCF_000162415.1 Prevotella sp. oral taxon 317 str. F0108
GGTGTGAGGCCAGTTGTAGGGTGGTGCGTGCCGTATGGCGTGAGGCTGGTTGTAGGGTGGTGTGAGGCCAGTTGCAGTACGTTTTCATTAACTACAATCTGTCCGTTTTTCAGCAAAGAAATTAACACAAAGACTGCCCATTTTGCTCACCAACCGCCCACCCGACCGCAAAAATTCAATTCTCGCACGAGTTTGTTTTAGTGCAAAAAGAAACTAGCGCACATTCATAACAAACCTGCATAACAACGAATAAAATTACAGTTTAAAGGGACTGCAAGGCCATTAGCATCGAAACATCCTGCGTTTTGGTGCAAAATACACTGCATTTTGGTGCTAAACAGGTTGCGTTTTGGTGCAAAACACACTGCGTTTTGGTGCTAATTGCACTGCGTTTTGGTGCAAAACACATCGCATTTTGGTGCAAAACACAAGGTATTTTGCCAATAATCACAAGGCATCTTGGATAAAAATTCATCACATCAGGCCACTTAAAACCTCTATTTGGGGGTGAAAACGTGTGCAAAATAGGAGCAAAATGGTGCTTTTTGAGGTAGTTTTATATACAAAAAGCCGCTTTTGGGACTTGAAAAAACAATGAGATAACAACAAACTAGAAAGGTAAAATGGTGCTAAATGCAGTAGGCAGACTTAAAAAAGGACAAAAACAAGGGTACGTAAAGTGGGAAATAGTGGCTATTTGCTAGCTTTATGCCCCCTTTTTCTTCTAGAATGGTGTGCCGACAAAGGCATGTTTTGTAAAATATTAATACCGCATTTAACTTAAAAAAGAGTATCAACGCAGCATTACCTCAATACCGCTCCGAGGAGAGAAAGAAACAAAACGTTTGCTACCACAAAGCCAACTACGCCACAACAAGACATATCACTCCCCTCTCCCCTTGGAGAGGGGTCGGGGTAAGGCCAGTAGGGGTCGGGGGCGAGGCCAGTTGTAGGCGGTGTATGGCATATGGGGTGAGGGCAATTAGGGTAAGCTTGCGCCTAACAACGTTCGTTTTAAAAGCATACCACTCCCCTCTCCCCTTGGAGAGGGGCTGGGGGTGAGGCCAGTAGGGGTTGGGGGTGAGGCCAGTTGTAGGGTGGTGTGGATATAGGGTGAGGCCAGTTGTTGGGTGCGTTGTTGCTTTTGTAACTGCCTTGTTTTATTTAAAAAACACCTTTTCCAGCACCTTGTCAGTTGCGCCAACCTGACTTTTCACGTACTCGGTAGACTTCTCCCCTGCTACCTGCACGCGCCACGGAGCCTCGATAAACTCGTCCATCAGCGCATCGAAGTGTGCTTTACAATCCACTTCAAAGCCGCCGCCGGCCACCATCAAGTCTTGTGCCTCTTGGAAACGCTGATTGTTTGGGCCGAAAATAACGGGAACGCCCCATACGGCAGCCTCCAAAACATTGTGTATGCCAACGCCAAAGCCACCGCCAACATAGGTTACGTCGGCATAATGGTAAACGCTGGACAGCAATCCATAGCAATCGATAAGCAGACAATCGGCCTCGGCCACACTCTCGGGTGTGGCCTTCGAATAGCGAATGGTTTGCCCTTCAACCTGTTGTTCCAGCTGTTGCAGGTGCTCTTCGCTTACCACGTGGGGTGCAATAATCATCTTCCAATCAGACCGCGCGTTGAAGAAAGGCACGAAAATCTCTTCATCAGACGGCCAGCTGCTACCCGCAACAAACAAGTGCTTGCCCTGCACAAAATTCTCAATCAAAGGCAAATGCTTGCTGGCCTTTTGTATTTGCAGCACGCGGTCGAACCGCGTATCGCCCGTAACAGAAACATTGCGAATGCCTATCGTGGCCAACAGACTGCGGCTTTGCTCGTTCTGCACAAAGAAATGCGAGAAACAAGCAAGCACCTTTCCATAACTCTTGCCATACCAACGAAAGAAAATCTGGTCGGGACGGAAGATACTACTAACGCTATATGTCGGCACACCACGATGCTTAAGGATGTGCAGGTAATTGTACCAAAACTCGTACTTGATGAAAAAGGCCATCACGGGGCGCACCAGCCGCAAGAAACGGCGGGCGTTGAGCGGCGTGTCGAGCGGCAAGTAACAAACGATGTCGGCACCTTCGTAGTTCTTTCGCACCTCGTAGCCCGACGGCGAGAAAAACGTTAGCAGCACTTTGTATTGCGGATGTGTGTGGCGCAACTCTTCGATAAGCGGTCGCCCTTGCTCGAACTCACCCAACGAGGCTGCATGAAACCACACGTATTGCGCACCTTCTTCAACATTGTTGCGCAACACGTCGAAAGCATCGCGTTCGCCTCGCCACATCTTCCGCACCTTGGTGCTGAAGAAACTGGCAACGGCAACGCCCAAAAGATAGATGTAAATGATGATGTTATACACGAGTGTAAGGTTTTTGATGGATGACGTTTGGCGTAACTGCGTGGCCCGCAGCACCTTTTGCGCAAGGCAATTGTCGTTCTGTCAACGTCTGTTCTACAGCCTGTTCAGCAGTTTACTTTAAACAAAGGGCAAGCGGCGCAATGCCGCACTTACCCTATTTCAACACCTCAATAGCCCTACGAAGTCGCGCCAAGGTTTCTTCTTTTCCAAGGAAAGCGCTGATGTCGAACATGCCAGGACCCTTGCCTTCGCCCACAAGTGCCAGGCGGAAGGCGTTCATCACGTCGCCCAACTTATAGCCCATGCTTTCTACCCAGGCAAACACTTCGCGCTCTTGGTTCTCGATGGAGAAGTCGTTCAGGCCTTCTAGCACGTTGCTCAATTGGGTCATCACCTCGGCCGAGTTCTCTTTCCAGCGTTTCTTCACCGTCTTCTCGTCGTATTGAACCGGCGCGATGAAGAAAAACGAGCACAGCGGCCACAGCTCTTTCACAAAGTTCACGCGGTCTTTCATCATGGCAACCACCTGCACAATGCGTTCCATGGGTTCGTCAATGCCGTTGTTGGCCACCATCGGCGCGAAAAGACTTGCAATCTCTTCGTTGCTCTTCTGCAATATATACTCGTGGTTAAACCAAATACCTTTCTGATAATCGAACTTGGCGCCGGCCTTAGAACAGCGGCTGATGTCGAAGGCCTCAACGAGCTGCGGCAGGGTGAACAACTCCTGCTCGGTGCCTGGGTTCCAGCCCAACAAGGCCAAGAAGTTTATCACCGCCTCGGGGAAATAGCCGCTTTCGCGGTAGCCCGACGACACTTCGCCCGTCTTGGGGTCGTGCCATTCCAGTGGGAAAACGGGGAAACCCAGCCTGTCGCCATCGCGTTTCGACAGCTTTCCTTTGCCTTCGGGTTTAAGCAACAAGGGCAGGTGGGCAAAACGCGGCATGGTGTCGGCCCAGCCAAAGGCTTTGTATAGCAACACGTGGAGCGGCGCGCTAGGCAGCCATTCCTCGCCACGGATAACGTGGGTTATCTCCATCAAGTGGTCGTCTACGATGTTGGCCAAGTGGTAGGTGGGCAGTCCGTCGGCGCTTTTATACAGCACCTTGTCGTCTAAGATGTCGCTTTTAATCACCACGTCGCCCCGAATCATGTCGTTAACATGCACCTCTTCGCCGGGCATCACCTTAAAACGCACCACGTATTGCGTGCCATCTCCAATCAGCGCGTCCACCTCTTCGGCACTCATCGTCAGCGAATTGCGCATGCCGTTTCGGGTTTGGGCATCGTATTGAAAGTTTTCTATCTCTGCCCTTTTGGTTTCAAGCTCTTGCGGTGTGTCGAAGGCGATGTAGGCCTTGCCTTCGTTTAGCAACTGGTCTACATACTGTTTATAAATCTCCTTGCGCTCACTTTGTCGGTAAGGTCCATACTTTCCGCCGAAGGAAACGCCCTCGTCGAACTTTATTCCCAACCAGCGGAACGACTCGATGATGTATTCTTCGGCTCCTGGCACAAAGCGTTGCGAGTCGGTATCCTCAATGCGGAACACCAAATCGCCACCTTGTTGTTTGGCAAACAGGTAGTTGTAGAGTGCCGTACGCACTCCGCCGATGTGCAATGCCCCCGTGGGACTGGGCGCGAAACGCACCCTCACTTTTCTTTCAGACATATTATATATAATAGGTATGTTCCCCCCCTGCGTGGGCGTTTCGCTTGTTGGTGCAACGCCTCTCGCCCAAGGGATGGCAATTATTTCATGCTGTTGTTTTCGTCTCGGCATACGCCCCGCGTTTTTACACGCATGGTAAGTATGGCCGCTAATTTGTGCAAAATTACCATTTTTATGCTTAACTAGCAAACTCTTTTACATAAAAGGGGAACGTAAGCGGCTGAAAAAATGTGTCATGCAGCAACCTAGGCTTATACCACTTGCAACGCCAAAGCGTGCGGTTGACGGCCTTGCCAATGCCACAGCATGCCCATAAACGCTAACATATCGATAAGATTGTACTGGATTACGGCAAAATTGTATCAACGAGACCAGAAGAAAATGCCTAAATTTGTAACATCTAACATAAACAAGAAACAATTATGAGAAAGCCAATTTTACTAGCTTCCTTTGCGCTCTTCACCACATTGAGCGCCTTCCCGATGAAAGAGATTGCCGGCGAGTTTCAACCTTGGGACGCCAATTGCCAGATATTGGGAAACAATGTTGCATTTATGACCGAGTGGAACGGTGTAACCTTCAAGTTCTTCGACAAAGACGGATGCGTGTTTGAAGGGGGAACAGACTTCTCGGAATACGACATGCTGGTGCTAAAACTCAAAGACGCCTCGTGCATGTTTAAGATTAAGACCGAATACACGGACGGAACGACACAACAAGACAGCTGGGGCGCGGAGCAAGCCATAACGCCAGGACTTCTCGTTGCCGGCATAGCCCTGAACCACGAGCATAAGAAGAACGTGAAAGACTTTGTTTTGCAAAGTGCCGACTATCCTGGAATGATTACCGTAGACAAAGTTATTGCTTGCACAAAGGCCGAATACGAGCAAATGTTGAAGGAGGAAAAGGCTAAGCGATTCGAACTGACTCTGAAAAAAGTGAACGAAGGTGGCGGGGCAGATTACGACCCTGCAACAAAAACCATCAGCATTAAAGACGACTGGGCGCATAAGGGATGGTACTTCAACGACCAATTTAGGGATTTCAGCCTCTTCAACCTGTTCGTCATTCAGTTTGCCCAACCAACGGCAACCGACGGTGAAATAGGCATCGAATACGATGGTGAAGGTGCCCAAACAACCACAAGCAGGTTTGAAACGGGTGTTTCGCAGGTTAACGTGCCCTTATCTAAGGACAAGAACAAGCTGAGGCAGGTTTATGTAAAAGGCCCGTCGGGTGCCACGTTTGTGCTTAAAGGCGCACGTTTTGCAACCAATGGCGAGGTGACGGCCATTAAGCGCATCGACAAGGAAAAGACATCGGCCAACGCGCCGACACGTTATTACAGTTTGGACGGCAGAGAACTGAAACAGCCCACCAAGGGGTTGCACATCGAAAAGAAAAACGGTAGCGCACAGAAAGTGTTTGGAAGGTAACACAGCTGCTAGGGCATAGCAACATGCACGCCACCAAATAAGGCAGGCTCTGAACATCGTTAACGGTTCAGAGCCTGCCTCGGTTTTGTGCATTCCTTATTATATATGGTATTATCGTTTCTTAGCAAACCTCAGGTTGGCCAATGCAAAGTCGGCATCAAACCCATCGTGAGGTTGGTAAACGATGGTGAGGTCGTTGCTGCCTTTCTTCAATGTGGGTTGAGCATCGTTGTCTCTAAACCATGTGGCGGCATCTAGGGTTATGGTGCGCCACTCGCCGTTGGTATTTAACGATACGCCTTGGTCTGCCGGGTTCCAACGTAGCTTCATGTTGTCGGCACTTTGCTGGCTCCAGAAGATGAAATCGCCTGTGGGTATGGGTTTATCCTTGGCTGTCCAAACCTCGAACTTGATGCAATAGTTTTCCAAATGGTTCACCACATCAGCATCGTCGAGGTCGAAATGTCCGGCGATGAGCGTATCCCAATTCCATGCCGAGTAGAGGTTCTTTCGCCTAAAGAAACATTTGCCGACAGGCGGAACGGGGTCGCCCTCGTTCGTTCCGTCGGTGAAATAGTCTTGCGAGGTCCATAGGTAACCCTTACCGAAAAGGTAATCCTTATCGTAACTGGCAAAGAGTTGCACGCCTTTGTCGCGATAAGGCAGGCGTATAGGTTGCTCTAACTTTGGGCTCGACATTACTATTTCTGCGCCATCGGCAGCATCTTCGGGTATGGTGAGCACAATTTTCTTGTCGTTTTTCTCAACCACCGTTAGCGGTTTGCCCCCTAATGTGAATGTGGCCTGGTTTGAAGTAAGCCCATATAGGTTGAAAAATTCTCCCATAACGGTGACATTACTACCCGGTTTGGCAAATTCGTTGTCCAGCCCCACAACCTTTAGTTTAGGGAAATCGACGGTGAAATTCGTGGTGGTTTCGCCCAAAGCGGTGCGTACGGTAAGGGTGTTCGTGAGCTTATTGGGAGCTTCGGCAGGTATGGCCACGTTTATCCGCGTGCGGACAGCATAAACGTCTTTGAGGTTTACCTCCACATCATTAAAGAGAATGGCCGTGGGGTGTGCCAAGTTGTCGCCGTGAATGGCAAGCCATTGGCCCATGCCACTTTGGGTAACCGCTTGGTTTAAATCGGTAACCGTGGTAATCTTCGTTATTGTAGGTGCGCCAGCAGCAGAGAAATCTTCCACATCGGGATTGTCTACAATGTTTTGGCAAGCCATCATCGCCGTGGCAATGGCAAGCAAGCCAAGGTTTAAATGTTTTCTTATCTTTGCTTTCATTATCGTGCAATTAAAGGGGATATGTATCTTTGGGCAAAGCCGTTACCACCCCGGATTGTTTTTAGTTATGAACTTATTAACGCCCACTTCCGAACCGGGAATGGGGAAGAGCAAGTGTTTTTCCATCCTTGTCTTCACAATGTCCACCTCGTCTGTTCCGCCGATGGCGTTCATCACAGGCAGATAGATGCCCCACCTAATCAAGTCCCATCGGCGATCGCCCTCTTCGGCAAACTCCATTGCCCGCTCTTCCAACACAGCCGAGCGGAAAAGCACCTTATCGTTGATGTTGCCTACACCCGTAAGCGATTTGGGCGTGGCATTGCTGCGCACCCTTACGCGGTTGAGGGCGTTAAGTGCTTCGGCGGTAGGACCATTGTTGGCCTCGTTGGCTGCCTCTGCATATATCAGCAGTACATCGGCAAAACGCAGGAAGGGGAAATATATGTCGGCGCGCTTTTTCGTTCTGTCGCTTACATAGGTGTACTTGGTGAGGTAGGCCAAGTAATTGTTATCGTTCTTGCTTTCGTAAGAAAGTCCATCGTTGAAGGGTGCTACGGGAGCCACCCACTTCCCTTCGTCATTGGTATAACCTTGGGCCTTTTTCTTCCATTCGTCGGTGTTGGGATAATAAGAACCGCCATGATAGTCTACGGCATGATAACGTTGCCAGCGGTGCATCACGCCTTTGGTTATGCGATAGTCTTGCGGTTCGAACAGCTTATACCAATGATTGCGCATGCCATGATGCAAGCCGTAGGTCTCGCCGGCCGTACCCAACACGCCCGTATAGCCCTCGCCGAAAGAAACACCATAAACATCGTCGTTGGAAACGGTTTGCAAGCTCCAGATGTGTTCCACCTTATTGCGGTTGCCTATTGCCCAAAGTGCATCGTAAGGCAGTAAGTCGTACGAGCCGTACTTGCCGTCCATCACCTCCTTGGCCTTATCGCGCGCTAGGGCGAAACACTTCATGTAGTCTATCTTATCATATCCCGCGAGCTGCATTTTTTTGTGTTCGATGGCCACAGGATTGGTGTAAACCTTCTCGCCAGCCACTTTCTCGAAGGCCTTTCCGCCCCTTACGATAACCTTTTCGCCTGTGGGGACGGCACCCGAGGCCATGGTTAGGTAGACCTTTGCCAAGAGCGACGCAGCCGTTCCTGCCGAAACATGCCCCAAGGAAAATTCCCTATCCGTGTTCTTATAGAGCCGTTGTTCGGCCTGTTGCAAGTTGGCGATGATGTAATGGTAAACCGAGTCGATGGGTTGGCGTGGCTGGTGAATGTCGGAAAGTCCCGAATTGATGGTGTGATCACGAACGGGGATGGGGCCAAACGCCCTTACCAACAGGAAATAGGCGTATGCCCTGAGCACCTGCATTTCGCCAATGGCATTGTCTTTGCCTCGTGGCGTGGTGCCCGTCATGGCCTCAACGTTCTCAATTCCCAGGTTGCAGCGGTGTATGATGTTGTACATCTTCTCCCACATCTGCTGTGCGTGGTCGTCGTCTTGGAAGTTTCCCGACCCGAATTTGCCAAAGGCCCAGTCGGGACCTGTCATGTAATCGCAGTCGAAATCGAGCACATGGGGAAAGGCATCCCAGCGAAACACCTCGTAAGTGAGCGCGCTAAAGGCGCCCGTGGCCCATTGTTGTGCGCCTTCGTCGTTGTTTTCTATGTTCTTGTCGTTGACGAACGAGAAACCCTTCTCGTCCAACAGGTCTGCGCACGAGATGCAGGATGCGGCAACAAGCGCGCCCCACAAGCAAGCGGCAATATACTTAACACCTATCTTTTTCATAATGAAACTTCGTTTTTAGTAATCCAACTTAAATCCGAGGGCAAAGGTTCGGCTGCCCGGATAACAGTAATAATCCACGCCACGTCGCGATGCGTCCCAACCGAAAGCATTCACATCGGGGTCGGCTCCGCTATATTTGGTAATGGTAAACAGGTTTGTGGCACTGGCATATACATATATGTTAGAGATGCCTTGCCAATGTGGCTTGATGTTGTAACCCAAATTTAGGCTTTTCAACCGCAGGTAAGAGGCATCCTCCACGTACCTATCCGACACTTTCATGTCGCGGTTTCGCGTAGCTACGTTTTTGGGATAGCGGGCTGTTGCAGCCGTTTCGGGTGTCCATCTGGCCTCGTACGCACTGCGGGGGATGTTGCCAATGTCGTCGAGTCGAACGTCGCGCATGTTGGCGTTGAAGAGACTGTTGCCCACCGAACCTTGGAAGAAGAAACTCAGGTTAAACCCTTTCCAACTGAACGTGTTGGTTATTCCGAACGTATAGTCGGGCAAAGTCTTCCCTATTACGGTTTTGTCGGCATCGGTAATCACCCCATCTCCGTTGAGGTCTTTGTACTTAACCTCACCGATAACGAAACGTTTAATCTCGTCAGACGACATCCCTGCGTAGCTTTTGTTCATGCGGGCTTCGGCCTCGTTATCATAAAATCCATCTTCAAGGAAACCGTAAATGGTGCCGATATGCAGTCCGTTGCGCTGGATGAACACCTTTTCCATACCGGCAGATACGCGTTCGGCAAAGCGGTCAGAGGAGAGTCCGCCTATCTCATTCTTGTTAAAGGCGATGTTTGCTTCGATGTTCCAATTGAAACCTTTGTGGTTAATGGCATTGAACTTCGCTGCCACTTCAATTCCCTTGTTCACCACATGGCCTTCGTTAGACCACATGTTGACGAAACCGTTGCTGGAAGGGATGGCGGTGCTTTGCAGCAAGTCGCGTGTTTTTTTCCAATACAAGTCGGCCGTAAGGTTAACTCTTCCTCTCCAAAAGGCCATGTCGAGGCCAAGGTTAAATTGGTCGGTGGTTTCCCATTTCAGGTTTTTGTTCAACGCGCCACGCCATAACACCTCCGAGAAACCGCTTGCCATGCTGCCATTATAAGGATAGTTGGATGCTATCATATATAATTGTGCCTGATAAGCGCCAATGCCTTGGTTGCCCGTTTGTCCGTAGCTGAATCGCAGTTTAAGGTTATCGAAGATGTCTAAATCCTTAACGAAACGTTCTTCTGACAGTCGCCAGGCCACCGCACCAGATGCGAAGTGTCCTATTTTGTTGTTTGCCTGAGAGAATTTGCTCGACCCATCGCGGCGCAAAGATGCTGTAGCGACGTATTTTCCGCCCGCATACGAATAGTTGACGCGTGCCAATAGCGACATCAGCTTTTGCTGTCCGCGCTCGCTCTCTGGCGCATTATAGCTTAATCCCAATCCCATATTGTGCTCTTGGGTTACGTCCGAGGGAAAGTTTTTTGCAGACATGCCCTTCGAACCGAAGTTAGCTATCTCGTAGGTAAAGCCTAACAAGGCGTTTACCGAATGCTTACCGCCGAAACTCTTATCGAAAGTAAGCAGCGATTCGGACGTCAGGCTCTTCCACCAGCTATCGCTTTGCCCTCCTTTCCCATTGTCGGGATACTTGCCTTCGGAGGTATGCCTGTCGTAATACGACCCGCGACTGTTTTCCGAATAACCCAATCCGAGGTTCTGTCGGAACTTTAAATAAGGCCTGATCTTAGCCTCCAAGTAAGACGAGGAGAAGAAGTTGCTCATCCGCTGCTGGTCTTTCGAGTTGTTAAGATAAACCACAGGGTTCGATGCAAGCCAGTTTAGCTTGTCCGACTCATACACGCTGACATCGGGGGCATAAGTGGCAGGGAACACCAAGGCCGACCTTACCACACCAACTTCATTGCTCGACTTGGCGAAGTCGGTCGTCGAGTTGGTGTAATTCATGTTCATGCCAATCTCTAACCAGTCTTTCACCCTACGTCCGATGTTCATGTGAAGGATGTAACGCTCAAATCCCGAACGCCTGATAACGCCCGTCTGGTTGAGATAGTTACCCGAAAACGACCACCAACCATTGTTGTCGCTACCCGACACGTTAAGGTTGTACTCTTGAGAGAAACCCGTATGGTAGATTTCGTCTTGCCAATTGGTGCCTCGCACCATCGTTTTGTTCCCATATTGGTCGGTTCGCAGGCCGGGATTAAGGAAGTCTTCAGGCGAGGGATTGTACACGCCCGAGTTCTCAACAATCTTTCCGTTGAGTTCCCGATACTTCCATTTTCCCTCGTAAGGCAGCCCGTTCACGGTTTCTCCGTTATATATTTCCCTGTTGGCCGTTTGCTCATTAATGTAACGCGCGTAGGTAACGGGGTCGAGCACATCTATCTTTTTCAGCACGTTCGACATGCTCAGGTTCGACGTGAACTCAATCTTTCCACGCCCGGCCTTACCTTTCTTCGTGGTAATGAGCACCACGCCGTTGGCTCCACGCGACCCATAGATGGCCGTTGCAGAGGCATCTTTAAGTATTTCGAGCGATTCGATGTCGTGTGGGTTAATCGAGGCGAGGGCGTTCATGCGCATCTGACTGCCGTCGGTGGCCTTACTCGATGGCGTGCCAGCCGTTTCAAAGGGAACACCATCTACGATGTAAAGCGGCTCGGTGCTTGTGGTGAACGAGTTTGCGCCACGCACATTGATGCTGATGGCTCCGCCCGGTGCCCCGTCGGTTTTGTTAACCACCACGCCCGACACCTTTCCTTGCAGGGCTTGGTTAAAGCTGGAAGCGCCCGTCCCCAAAAGGTCGTCGCCGCTTATCTTGGAAACGGCTCCCGAGAGGTCACGTTTCTTCATCGTGCCATAACCCACAACGACGATGTCGTCGAGTTTCACGGCATCGTCTTGCAGCACCACATTGAGGGTAGACCGGTTGCCAACCTTCAACCTTTGGCTCTGCATGCCGATACAAGTGATGTCTAACACGTCGCCAGGCTCTGCATCAATGGCATATCTACCCTCGGCATCCGTAACCACAGCAGCCTTGTTTTGAATTTTGATTACTGCTCCCACGATGGGTTCGGCTTTCGTGTCAGACACCCTACCCGTTATGTGTTTGCCCTGAGCTAATGCCGACAAGGGCACCGAACAAAGCGAGAACAGCAACAATGCGTATTTATTCATTCTCATCTGATTTTATTGTTTGTACTTAGATTGTTGGCAGGCAGCAAAGCGTTTGCTTGCCCATCCCACCTTAATAATAAGACGGCGGAACGTCTTTCTCTGTCGCTCCCCATTGTTTGTTGGGCCCTTTACCCATCACGAAGTTCAGCCTTGCGCCATGTTTCAGTTTGTCCCAGTCTAACCACGTGGATGTTGTTTCGCGCCCGTCTACTTGCAAACGCTGTATGTAAGGGGCATCATTGCCTGCGTTTTCACCAATAAGAGTGAGCGTTTTGCCCCCCTTGAGCTGCAACTGAACCTTAGTGAACAGCGGACCTGTCACCACAAAGCCTCCAATGCCCGGGATGTAGGGATACAATCCCATAGCCGAGAATACGTATAAGGCCGACATTGCACCGGCATCGTCATCGCCGGGGAGCCCGTTAGGCGTATCGTCGAACCGATTGAGGACGTTTCGCACCATCCGTTGACTTTTCCATGCCTTGCCTAAGAAGTTGTACACGTAGACACTCCCAAAGCAAGGTTCGTTGCCCAACCAATAATATGGAACATCGGGTGCCCAACCGCACTTCACTTGCGACGTAAACGTGTCGAGCCGTTTCTCCATTGCATCCTTACCTCCACAAAAGTCTGTCAAGGCATCTACGTTATGCGGAACGCTCCAGAAATACTGCATGGCATTACCTTCGTTAAAGCCTTTCTCCATGTTGGGTGCGAAAGGCGTTAGGAAACTGCCGTCGGCGTTTCTCGGCCTTATCAGTCGCGTTTCTTCATCAAATAGTTTTTCGAAACTTTGCGAACGATTCATATAATAGTTGTATGCAGCCTCGTCGCCGGCAGCCTTGCATATCTGGGCAATAGAAAAGTCGTCGATAGCATATTCAAGGGTCATCGATGCGCCATGCCCATGCCTATCTACGGGCACGTATCCATACGTCATGTAGTCTTCAACGTGCTCCCAACCGTGGAAACCTTTACACTTAATGTGTTTCACCGACACGCGTTTCATCATCTCTTTGGTTGCTTGCAGGTCGAAGTTCCGTGCCCCAAAGGCATAGAGATTGGCAATGAAGGGGAACGTTGAGTAGCCATTCATCACCCCATATTCAACGTTGTTCATGCTCCAATTGGGATAAGCCCCTCCTTGCTCGGCATCAAGTAACAGCGATTGGGCCATGTCCGAAGCCTCATCGGGTGCGATTAGGGCCTGCAATGTGGCGGTTGTGCGATAGGTGTCCCACAGCGAGAAGTTGGCATATTGTTTCCTTCCATTGGCCACACGATGCACTTTATCGTCAAATCCCATGTAGTCGCCGTTCACGTCACTGTACACGTTGGGGTGCAAAAGGTTGTGGTAAACGGCGGTGTAAAATGCCTGCCGTTGACTTTCGCTGCCTCCTTCTACGGTCAGGCGCGACAACATGCGCTCCCATTGCGATTTCGTTGCGCGGCAAACGTCCTCAAACTCCCAACAGCTTATCTCTTCTTGCAGGTTTTTGCGGGCGTTATCGATACTCACATACGAGATGGCCACCTTCATTTTCACAGCCTTTCCATTCAACTTTCCAAACGACACGTATGCGCCCACGTCGTCTCCTGCCACGTTAGAGGCCCCTTCGGCCTTGGCCTTGCCTTTCCACACGCCGTAGCTGCTGAACTTGGTGTTGAACTTAGCCACAAAAAACACGCGGTAAGGACGGTCTTTGGGGTCTCGCCAACAAAATCCGCCCGTCGAAACCCACCCCGTTACGGTCATGGCTGTCGACTCGATGTGCAGTTCTCCATCGCCAATGCCATTGGCGCAATTGGTAGGAGCGAACACCAGATGTGCCTCTTGGTCGCCACGATAGGTAATTTCGCCGATGGCAGCGTGTACCGTAGCAGCGAACTTCGCATCCACATGGTAATCGTCGAGCGTAACGGAATAATAGCCAGGCATTGCCTTTTCGCGTTCGTGCGAGAACCGCGACACGTATGCATGCTTGTCGTTCACGGGCGATTTGTCGAGTGTTCCCGCAACGGGCATAAACTGCAAGTCTTGCATGGCATGGCAACCCACACCGCTATAATGTGTCAGCCCAAAGCCGTTTATCTCGTTCCGGAAATATTTGTAACCCGGACGCGATGCGGCATCTTCGTAATTGTCGAACGTGTTGTTAGGACTTAACGACAGCATGCCGAACGGAGCCTGGGCACCAGGGAAACAGTTGCCCTCGTTGCCCGTGCCTATAAAGGGGTTTACAAGCTGATAGGGTGTCTTGTCTTGGGCAAAAAACACCCTTGGCATGCCCAAGATAAGAACCAGGCATACCCAAAATCTTACTGGTTTAAGCATAAGCCACCTGTTTGTAAGGGAGGGGGTAAAGGTGCGCCGGACGCCGCAATAGTTCGACGTTTTCGTTAAGCCAAAGGAGACAATGCCAAACTTGTTCGAACGTTGCCTTGGCGAGTATTGAAAATCGCCGGCACGGCTCTTTTGGCAAAGTGGAAAGGCTAAACGTTCTTTGGGGAGGAACAAGAAGAGAACCATGCAGCACCATAAGGCGCCCCCTTACCGCGCCATTTACTATTTTACGCCATACAGTTCCAGTTCCCAAACGCGGATGGTGAAGTCTTTGTTCGGGTCGTAGGCCACGAATTTCACGTATCTTCCCTTTACGGGAGCAAAGGTAATGTCTTTCACGTTATCGTTGTTCCCCGTCTCGCTTAGGGCCAAAGTCCAGTCGGTTTGGTTGTCGCTCACAAAGAGTTTAAAGTTTTGGATGTTGTCGTAATCGGTCTCTTTGGTACGGCAGTCGTAGAATTTCAAGCGATAGATTTGGCATGTTTGCCCTAAGTCTACCACCACTTCGTGTTCTTTCTTTCCCTCGGCACACCATTTCTTGCTGTAATTGTCGGGGTCGGCGGTACCATCAAAGAGCCAATCGGGCCTTTCGTCGCCCACGTTGCCGCTACACGACACAACCTTCTTGCCAACACTCAGCAGCTCTATCTTTTTGCTGTTCGATACTTCTACGTTGGTTTTCAGTTCTACGTCGTCGCTCTCATCGTTGCTTTCCACAAACACCTTCACCTCGTAATTACCTTCATCGGGGATTTTCACCACCACTTTATTGCCCCTTTCAGACAATTTCTTAAACTGTTTGGGTAAAGTCCACTTGTACTTGTAGGTGGCAGACGGATTGGTGCCTTCTACCTCAAACGACACTTTGCCGCCAGTGGGAAGCAGCACTTTCGAGGCTTTAAGCCAAAGCTTGTTACCCGTTTGTTGCCCGAATGCCGAAAGCACACCGAGCGTGAGCATAAAGCCCAACGTCAAAAGGAAATGTTTCATGTTGTTTAAATATTAATTGTTATTCGATGTTCACTTCGTTAGTTCGTACCTTATGGTTGCCCCGTTCTTCAGGTCGTCATAAGTAATGATGCCGTCGGTGCAGGTTTTGCCGTTCACCTTCACCTCTTTTATATAGATGTTTTTGTCGGTGCGGTTGGGCGCGCTTATCTCGATGTTGCCGTTTGGCCGTTGTATGGTAACCCGTTTAAACAAGGGCGAATTGAGATAGTAGATGTTTTGCCCTGCGTTGGGGAAGAAACCCATAGCCGAGAAAAGCCACCACGAAGACATGGCACCGCTATCGTCGTTGCCGGGCATGGAATATTCGCCGAAAAGGTTTTCCAACACGTGGTTCACCCAATAGCAAGTGAGGTCCATCCGCCCGGCATGATTGAAGAGGCGCGCCGTAAGGAACGATGGCTCATTGGCCAACTCCAACAGGCTGTTTCTGAAACCGTAGTCCAGTTTCTTGGCAAACTGCTCTTTGCCACCATTCAATTCGATGAGTTTGTCTATATCGTGGGGCACGAAGAAAGAATAAGTCCAAGCGTTGGCTTCATAAAAATAGCGTTTCCACGAGCCCCAAAAGTAGGTGGCATCTATGTCTATCCACTTTCCGTCTTTGTCTCTGGGGCAAATAAAGCCCTTAAAGCCCTTGCTTTCCAAGTCGGCGTTCCACATGTTCACCCAGCGTTTCGAGCGTTCCAGATATTTCTTGTAGTCGCATTCGTGACCCAATTTCTTGGCTGCCAATGCCACACAGTAGTCGTTATAGGAGTATTCCAAGGCTGTTGATTGGGCCATCACGCCACCGGGGAGCCATCCGTTCTGCCGATAGAACAGCGTATCGTTTTGGCCCAACCCCTTTTCGCCCACCATTAACGGCGCTGCACGGCGCTCGTGGTCGGCACTGAACTTCAAGTACTTGTAAGCCTCAGCCTTGTCAAAGCCCTTAATGTCTTTAATAATAGCGTCGGCCACGATGTTGTCTACATCGTTTCCACCTTGTTCTTCGGCCATATCGTTACCTGCGATATAGGCGTCTTTCACCTTTCCGTTCACCTTCCAGCGATTAACGAAGGCCTGAACGTTACGTCCAACCACGTCGGGCTCGATGATGGTGAGCAGCGGGAAGAGCGTACGCCACGTATCCCACACGGCGAAATGGTCGTCCCACAGTTCCTTGTTGCCGAATGCGGGGAACTCGTTGGTGCGGTTTCGGGGCATCAGCAAGCAGTGATACAAGGCCGAATAAAATTGTTTCATCCTCACGGCTGGGGCTTCGTCTACAACGATGTCGCTCAATATGCGGTTCCACTTGTCCTCGCCGCGTTTCTTCGTTGCCTCGAAATCCCATCCCGGAATTTCGGCGGCAAGATACTTCTTGGCCTGCTCAACACTGTTAAACGATATGGCTATCTTGAGTTTAACCGCCTCGCCGTTGTTCGTGTAGTATGTAAAGTAGCTGCCTATGCGGTCTTCTCCTTGGGTTAGTTGGGCCTTCTTGGCACCTTGTTGCAGTGTCCCGTTTTTCCAAACGCCGAACGTTCGGGGCTTTTTGTCTAGCTGCGCGGTGAAATACAACTTGTAAAAACCACCGCTGAAACCACCCTCGTATTCAATCATACCCGAAAATCTGTCGCCTTCGTCACTGTCTATGCTCACGCTGTTTGCCTTAACTGTTCCGCCGATATATTTGGCAATGTCGCGGGTAAGACTGTGGGTTACGTCCATGGCGATGTTCGCCTCGGGCGTTTGTGGGAAAGTGAAACGGTAAATGGCGGCATGTTCGGTTGGCGTAAGTTCGGCAACGATGCCATACCTGTCTAACCTTGCCCTATAATAGTTGGGTTTGGCCACTTCGTCGCTTGCCGGCGAGTCGTGTTCGGTTTCGCCAATGCTGAGCCCCACTTGTGGCGAAAGCAAGAAATGGCCATATTTTCCCCATCCCGTTCCACTAACGTGCAGCTGTCCAAAACCGCGTATTGGCTGATTAGGCGCATAGCCGTCGTGTTCGCCTTCGGGTGTTTGGGGCGACGGATTGATGGAGCCGAACGGCATTTGCGGACCAATAACGCAGTTGCTACCGTTGGCATCGATAACGCCCACCCTGTTGTCTACAAACGACATCAGTGCGTATATCTTTTTCTTACCCTCCGTATGCAGATAGCGTGGCTTAACCATAGCACCCCATTTGCCTATCGGCTCGATGCGCGAGGGCTGCCCTGCGCCCCTAGTCCACACCTGGAACTCCATCAAGCGCACAGCGTCGTCTTTGGCCTCTTCGGGCACAAGGAAACGAACTAAGCGCACACCTTTCCAATCCACATCGTAAACACGTTGGTTTTGGGTATTTGTTGTCTCCGTTATTCGGTCGGTC
The DNA here is from genome assembly GCF_000162415.1 of Prevotella sp. oral taxon 317 str. F0108. NCBI lineage: Bacteria > Pseudomonadati > Bacteroidota > Bacteroidia > Bacteroidales > Prevotellaceae > Prevotella > Prevotella sp. oral taxon 317. The sequence continues at coordinate 446,310 of NZ_GG740074.1, forward strand.
CAGTGTTGTCCGTCGACACTTGTTTGCACCTTATATATGTTGTTGGGGTCCCCATGTTCCCATATCAGGCAAACCTTACGCACGTTGTAATCTTTCTGAAGGTCGTAAAGCAACCACTTGTTTGGCGAACTGTTGTCGCACCATTTGGTTCGCACGTCCCCATCGCAAGCCTTCTCGGGCGCCTCATTCTGGTTGACGAATGCCGACGCACTCACATCAATGTCTTTCGACAGGGCGATGTTGCGCATAACGGTATCTGCGTTTGCGGTTTGTGCCTGCTTTGTTACGGTCACCTTTTTACGTTTTGCGCGCGTGTTGTCCGTAGGGAAATTTGTCCGCACCACAGCGTGCAAGGCTACGGCTACAAACAACAGAGCCGGTAATAATGTATGTTTTCTCATTTGTCTATATAGGTAAATATATTGTTACTGTTAATACGTCTTTACACCCATTGCAAGGATTAGGCAAAGCAGGGCTGTTTTACGGGCAACCATTCAATTTGCTATTGATTTAGCTCCACAAGGAATAAAATGGTTGCAACAGCATACATTTTGTCATAATTTGGCAATAATTGGTGGATTATCATGTGCACAAAGTTAAGAATAATATAGTAAATCATTGTGCACTATATTATCAATATCTAATACTTTCTTGCATTATCACATTTTCTTTTTAACAATTTGGGTAATGTTACGGTGCATCCCGACCTTTTTCCCCCTCCACCTTTCCAATATAGGCACTGAAGTCGTCTTGACTTTTTATGTTTCTATCATTTAAGAGGTGTTTGTTATCTCTGTTATGCCAACACAAGATAAACACCCTTCTTACACACGAAGTAGAGGACAAATCAACCCACCAATTCATCAACTCACCAACTCATCAACTCAAAAAGCCACCAGCTCATCAACTGAAAAGCTCAAAACACCTCCAACTCACCAGCTTTCCACCTCACCAACTTAAAAACTTATAGTCAAACAGAATTGCTTTTGGAAAATAGCTGATAGAAGAATGCAACGCGTGTACATCATGGCATTAACAAGGCTTTACGCAGATTAAAAGTAGGTGTATCGTTTGCCTACGCTGTATTTGTGGCATTCTAAATTCAATTTTGTTTGACTATAAATTGTTATCTTTTATTTTACAATACCGCTCTAATTTTCGAGCCGTTCTAGCGAGAATATAGGCCCAAAAGTAGGCAAATCGCCCCAATTTTTAGCCTTTCGCTCCTCCCGGCATGTTCAATTTTAAGAAAAAGACCTGCATTTTGTACCTTTTAGCCTTTCTATTTTGCTTAACGGCTCGTAATTTTTCAAGCCCAAATACACGCTTTTAACCCCTAAAATTCCACTTTTTAACCACTATTTTGCCCTTTTCGGCCATGTTTTTAATGTTACTGAAAGGTTTTATTTATACCATTGCTGTGGATAATCATGCTTCTCACCTTGCGTTTAGCACCATTTTGCCTGGTGTTTTGCACCAAAACGCAGTGCATTTTGCACCAAAACGCAGTGTATTTTGCACCAAAACGCAGTGCATTTAGCAGCAAAACGCAGTGTATTTAGCACCAAAACGCAGTGCATTTAGCGGCAAAACGCCCGAAACGGGGTGCAAACAGCGGTCTTTTTAAATAAAAATTCATTTCATCGTATTCACAAGCTACCCCCTTTTTGCATCAAAACAAACCTTCGCGAGAATCGATTTTTTGGGCCAAGCGGGTGAAGTGGTGGATAAAAAGGGCAGCCATAGTGTCAAAATATATGCGGAAAAGCAGACAAAAACGAGATGGTAGCAGGCGGTTTAATGAGTTTCAGACATTGGGTTAATTAAGTTAGCGGGGCTAGTTTATTTAGTTCTTCTAGTCGGACTGGTCGGACTGGTCAGACTGGTCGGACAAGTTAATAAGAGTGGTGGGCGCAGCCATCTTTTCACCTTTTCACCCTTTCACCTTTTCACCTTTTCACCTTTTCACCCTTTCACCTTTTCACCCTTTCACCCTTTCACCCTTTCACCTTTTCACCTTTTAGGATGTGCCCAAACAAAAAACATCCCCCAAGCGCACTTATGGTGCGTTGGGGGATGCGTGTTTTTAGCTTTTCAGCCCTAACTTACTTCAAGTTGGGGTTGATTTCGCCCCACTTCTCTACGGGAGGAAGTACGCCAAGGGCGATAACCTCTTCGCGCATCTTCACCAAGTGGTCGTAGCTCTTCTTCAATTCGGCCATTTCCTCGGGCGTGCCAACAACCTCTTCGTAGGCAGAACCCTTCTCGGTGATGCTCACTTCCATAGCCATCATGATGTGGTCGATGCCGGCAAACGACACGTAGCGACCTGCGGGCCATGCAAATTCTTCGCCACCCATGGCGGCCTCAATCATCTTAACCGATACGTAAGCTGGGCTTTGGAACGAGCTGCGGCCACGAAGTTTGATGATGTTCGAACCACCTTGAACCGTCTTCTGCTTGATTTCGGCCCATTTTTCGGCACTCAGTTTCGGCGTACCGATAAGGTCGAGCAGCGGCGTGCCTTGCACTTTGGCGGTAGATGCAAACACAGCCATCGCCTCGCCGTGGCCTCCGTAGGTGCGGCAACCCGTAACTTCGCTCTGAGGAACACCGAAGTGCTTAGCCAATTCGCTTTGCAAACGGATGGAGTCGAGGGCTGCAAGCGTTGATACTTGTGAGGGTTTCAGGCCCGACCAGATGAGCGTTACCAAGCCCGTGATGTCTGCGGGGTTGAAGATAATAACCACATGCTTTACGTCGGGGCAGTAAGCCTTGATGTCTTTACCCAGCTGTTCGGCCACGGTGGCGTTGCCTTTGAGCAGGTCTTCGCGGGTCATGCCCTCTTTACGGGGAGCTCCACCCGACGAAATGATGTACTTGGCACCTTTTAAAGCCTCCTTAACATCGGTGGTGTAGGTGAAGTTCACATCCTCGAAACCGCAGTGGCGCATTTCTTCGGTAACACCTGCCAATCCTGGTTCGTACACATCGTACAGGCAAATGTTGGGGGTTAGGCCAAGCATGGCGGCTGTTTGGGCCATGTTGGAACCAATCATGCCGGCTGCACCGACAATAACTAGTTTCTCATCTGTTAGAAATTCCATAATTATATTTGATTTTTGATTAAAGTAACTTCGTTGCATTGTTAGGGCAAAGGTAGCAAAAAAAATGGTAAGGCAGGCATCTTACACGGCCTTTAATTTGTTATAATTTTAAAACGTACGTGCTTTTTGTTACTTATGGCTGACAAAAGTGGTGGCGAAGGCCATGTTTTTCATTTTTATTTCATAACTTAGCACCGAGCCAACAACATACGGGCACACTCCCCGCGACATGCCCCTCGACGGAACACGACATGTAAACGGGGGCGAAATACAACTCGTATAACATGACAAAAACCAAAAGCACTAGATATGAAAACAATCGAACAACGACTTGACGCCTTGCGCCAACTGATGCGCAGAGAACATTTGGCGGCCTTTATCTTTCCCAGTACCGACCCGCATTCGGGCGAATATGTACCCGAACATTGGAAAGGTCGCGAATGGATTTCGGGGTTCAACGGCTCGGCCGGCACGGCAGTGGTGACGCTCGACGATGCCGCCGTGTGGACCGACTCGCGCTACTTCATCGCCGCCGAAGAGCAATTACAAGGCACAGGGTTTAAGTTGATGAAGGACGGATTGCCGCAAACGCCAAGTGTTGCCGAGTGGCTGGCCGACAAGTTGCGACATACCGACAACACCGAAGTGGCACTAGACGGCATGGTTAACACCTTGAGCGAGGTGAATGCGCTAAAAGTAGAGCTGAGAAAACTAGGCGGACTGACCCTTAGAACCAACATCGACCCACTGAAAACGATATGGACCGACCGCCCCGAAATACCCACCAACAGCGTTGAATTGCAGCCTTTGGAACTGGCTGGCGAAGAAACACGACACAAGATAGAACGCATACGGAAAGCCTTGCGCGCCGTACATGCCGACGGAACGCTGGTTAGCACCCTCGACGATGTGGCGTGGACACTTAACCTTCGCGGCTCTGACGTGCAGTGCAATCCTGTGTTCGTGGCCTATTTGCTTATCGAGCAAAACCGTTCTACCTTATATATTAATAAGGAGAAACTGGGAGAAGAGGTGAAAGCGTATCTTAAATCGCAGCAGATTGAGGTGGCCGAATACGCCGATGTGGATAAGGGACTTGCCCGTTATGCCGAATATAACATCTTGCTAGACCCCAACACAACCAACTATACGCTTGCGCAGAAGGTTACGTGCCAAGAGATTATAACGCTGCCCTCGCCTGTCCCTGCCCTGAAAGCGGTGAAAAACGATGCCGAAATACGGGGCTTTCGCAACGCGATGCTGAAAGACGGCATCGCGATGGTGAAGTTTTTGAAGTGGCTGAAACCTGCCGTGGAGGGCGGAACAGAAACGGAAATCAGTCTGGACGAGAAACTAACGTCGTTCAGAGCTGAACAACCGCTGTTCCGCGGAAAGTCGTTCGAAACCATCGTTGGCTACGAAGCGCATGGGGCTATCGTGCATTACGAGGCCACACCCGAAACGGATATTCCCGTAAAACCGCGCGGACTGGTGCTCATCGACAGCGGCGCGCAATACCAAGACGGCACGACCGACATCACGCGAACCATCGCTTTGGGCGAAACAACACCCGAACAACGCACGGCCTACACGCTGGTGTTAAAGGGATTTATCAACTTTGCGATGCTGAAATTCCCCGATGGCGCAACGGGCACGCAGCTAGATGCCACGGCACGCTTACCGCTTTGGCGCGAGGGTATGAACTTTTTGCATGGCACGGGTCATGGTGTTGGGGCCTATCTCAACGTACACGAGGGGCCACATCAAGTTAGAATGCAATGGCGGCCTGCGCCTTTCCACGCCGGAATGACCATTACCGACGAGCCTGGGCTATATATCGAGGGCGAGTATGGCATCAGGATAGAGAACACCTTGCTCACTATTCCCTATCGTTCAACGGCCTTTGGCGAGTTCTTGCAGTTCACTTCGCTAACGCTTTGCCCCATCGACACCGCGCCTATTGTTCTTTCCATGCTCTCGGCAGAAGAGGTTACGTGGCTCAACGACTACCATCGCATGGTGTACACCACGCTTGCTCCACATCTAGACCGCGAACATCTGGTATGGTTGAAAGAGGCTACAAAGCCGTTGGAGAGAGGACGATAAAAGGTAATTGGCTTGACTTTACAAAATTAAACTAGCTTATTTAGGCAACCGAGACATAGCGGCTTACCTAGATAAGCTAGTAACACCAGTGACATTAAAGATACCATGAAAGCCAAAAGGGCTGGCTAATCAATCGCATAAACCTTAATACCATTTCTTTATCTCCATATAATGCTGGGCGAACTCTTCGGCTTGGCCGGGCGCAGTGCGCTTAATCAGCTTGGCAGGAACGCCTGCCCACAGCTCGTTTGCACCTATCTTCGTGCCTTGCAGCACCACAGCACCAGCCGCAACCACTGCTCCTTCGCCCACTTCGGCGGCATCTAGCACCGTTGCGCCCATGCCAATAAGGCAGCCGCGACGAAGAATGCAGCCGTGAACAGTGGCGTTGTGTCCCACTGACACGTCGTCTTCTATCACTACGGGCGTGCCATGCGACTGGTGTACGCATGCTCCGTCTTGTATGTTTACGCGATTGCCGATGCGTATTCCGTCTACATCGGCACGAAGTACAGCACAGAACCACACCGAACAGTCGTCGCCCATAGTGACGTCGCCCACAATGGTGGCGTTCTCAGAGAAATAACAATTGTTGCCCCATTGAGGACCTTTACCGTTTACTTGTTTGGTAAGCATGATGTTGAGTTTATAAGGAGTTAAGGAGTTAGGGAGTTAAGGAGTTAAGCCAAATGCGTTGTTGAACAGAGGATAACTATCGTGGGGAGTTAGGGAGTACATTTGGGAAGTTAAGGAGTTAGGGAGTTAAGGAGTTAAGCCAAATGCGTTGTTGAACAGAGGATAACTATCGTGGGGAGTTAGGGAGTTAGGGAGTTAGGGAGTTAAGCCAAATGCGTTGTTGAACAGAGGATAACTATCGTGGGGAGTTAGGGAGTTAAGCCGTATGCGTTGTTGCACAGGGGATGACCATCTTGTTAGTAAGTCGCAGCCTTAGTTGTTTCGAGCCTCGTTGTTTAACCAAGCTATTGGCTTAACTCCTTAACTCCCTAACTCCTTAACTCCTCGAATAAACTCCTCATTCTATCCTCCCCTTTCCACCGTAATCATCCTTTGATAATCCTTCACTCGAAACACGAAACGAGTGTTGGCAGGAAGTTTTTTAATGGGTACACTGATGTACACGCGTTGCGAATAATACTGCGGAACACCATTCTGACCATGCGCAAGGTGCATATATAAGATGTGTTCGCCAGCTGCGGTAGTAACTAACGAGTCGCGAACAACCCCTATTCGCTGCTTTCTATCGGGCTCGTCTGTTCGCCCTACCTTCAAGGCAAAGCCTATGTTGAAGTACTTTCTGTTCTTACTAACCCATGCACTCTCGAACGTTACGGGGTCGGTGGGCCACGTCGTGCTGTCTGAAAGCGAAACAACTGGGATGGGAACAATACTCCTGGGGTTGACGTTTGCCCCGCGTTGGTCGTAATAATACAGCACGCGATAAACGCTATCGGCCTTTGCCAACGCCTTATTTGATGTGTTCGGGGGAAATCGGAGCGTGTCTCCATCATCCGTTACGGCAAAGGCAAGCTTGGCATTGGCTGTGGTGTGAGCCTCTGCGAAGTGGGCCTTCAAGTACGAATTACTACCATCGCCCGTGTCGTAACTATCGGTCTCGCACGCCGAAAGGGTGGTAAGCGCAACAAGCACAACCACGGAAACCCCACCTAGGAACAAGCGTGCGAGTGGCGATATGACTTTACGAGCGTTCATCATACGGAGCGTTGGTTAATCAAGGGGTTGGCATACATCTCAAGCATACGCTGCCGCAAGAACGTTTCATCCTTCTGCGGAAGGGTTATTTTAGCCATCTGACCCTCCAAATACTTCTCGAACGTGGCCTGCTCTTCGGCTGTAAAGGCGTTGTCTGCACCCTTTTCGCCCGTAAGTAGATACAGCGCAACGTGGTTTCCGGGGTAAATACGATAGTTACGATAAATCTCTTGGTCGATGTGTTGGGCCACAGCAGCAAACAAGTCGCCTTTGGGCATGTCGCGATCCAACGTAGAGAGGAAACCGTCTATGCACGGTGCGCAATGGTAATGAATAGCCCCCTTGTAACCAACAATACCCGTTTGCATGCTCAGCACATCGTCTTGTGCACTCTTCTTAAAGTCGGGCGTATCGCGTTTCTGCTGCATTTCCTTGGCTTTAAGGAAATCGCAGGGGTCGTACTCGTACGAAATGGCCAGCGGCACAATGTGCAAGTCGGCCAATCGGTCAACAATGTCGCCCTCGCCACCAATGGCCATCATCTTCAACACGGCCTCTTGGGTGCGGTCGTTAGAGTCTTTCGCCCGCCCTTCGCGTTGTGCAATCCATACGTTCTCGTTCTTCTCGTTGATGGCGTAGTGCATATACTCCGACAACAACTTGCTAGACGCCAGCATTTGGCGGATAGGCAGGTTGCGTTCTACGATAAACGACTTGTTTACGCGCACCAAATCCCTCACCCACGGCAGGGAAAGCAGGTTGTCGCCAATGGCTATTTCGCATGTGGTAGAGAAGCCGTTGTCGATAAGGAACTTGGCTAAGAAAGCCGAATCGAGCACAATGTCGCGGTGATTACTTAAAAAGGTGTAGCGGCGTTGGCTGTCGATGGCCGTACTATCCATGCTCCCACCACTGCTTGCTTTGGCCAACAGGTTTGCCAAAAAGGGGTAGGCAAAGGTCTTTTGCACTTCAAGACTGGTTTTGCAAGCACGCAGTTGTTGCGCGAAAAGCGAGAAAGGCAGCTGCGGAAAGATGTAAGTTATCACAGACTCGAACTGCTTATCGGCCAAAAGTCGGTCGAAAGCGGCGGGCAGCTCTTCGGCATCAAAAGGCCGAATGGTTGCGAATTTCTCTAGATAGTTATTGGATTGCATGTTATGTAGATGATAAGATGACAGCCTCTACTCCCCCTAAACAAAGTAACTGAAAAGCGATTCACATCGCTACCTAGCCATTCTATAAAATTAAACTAAACATTCTTACGTGGGGAGCGAGGCTGTCGAAATTATACGTTTTGGGCGTGTCAGCGCGACAAGGGGGTTAGAATTGGTTCTCCACAATGTCGCTCAACACGTCTTTCATTTCCATTCCAGCGGCGCGCACTTGCTGTGGAATAAAGCTAGTGGGCGTCATTCCAGGCGTGGTGTTCACCTCAATGAGGTTTATCTTATCCGTCCCGTCGGGTTCCTTGGTTAGGATATAGTCGATGCGGATAATGCCGTTGCAGCCTAGCAGTTCGTAGATGCGCGCCGTTTCGTCGGCCACCCTGCGCGCCGTTTCGTCGGCAATGCGAGCAGGCGTAATCTCTTCCACCTGTCCGTTATACTTCGCATCGTAGTCGAAAAACTCGTTGTGGCTCACCACTTCTGTTGCTGGCAGCACCTTCGTTTCGCCCTTTACGCGATAGCATCCCACCGAAATTTCGGTGCCATCGAGGAAGGATTCAATCACGGCGGAGTCGTCTTCCATCAGTGCTTTGCGCAATGCTGGGGCCAATTGGTCTACGTTCTTCACCTTCGACACGCCGAAACTAGATCCGTCGGCAGCAGGTTTCACAAAGCAGGGCATGCCCAATTGTTCCTCAACGGCTCGTTCGTCGATGCCATACTCTTGACCGCGACGCACCAAAATACTCTTGGCCACGTTCACTCCAAAGCCACGTAGGTAGTTGTTTAGCACGTATTTGTCGAATGTTAGTGCCTCAACCAACACGCCACTAGTAGAGTAAGGCATGTCGATAAGCTCGAAATAGCCCTGCATGATGCCGTTTTCGCCCGGCGTTCCGTGAATGGTGATGTAGGCATAATCAAAGAACACGTGCGTGCCTTCGTGCTCAAAGGAGAAGTTGTTCTTGTCGATAGTGGCCTTTTCGCCGTTACCGAGGTCCACTTTCCAATTCATCCTTTCGATGTCTACGATGTAAACGTTGTACTTGTCTTTATCAAAGAACGAGTACAAGCCCCGCGCCGAGCGCAACGACACTTCGTGTTCAGACGAGTTGCCACCGCATACGATGGCAATATTTCTCTTCAAATCTTTCATATCCTTATATATCTTTTCTTCTTTAAGTTCAGTTGACGAGGGTAACGAGTTGACAAGTTGACCAGTTAACGAGTTAACAAGTTGACCAGTTGATAAGGTTACCAGTTGACCAGTTAACAAGTTTGCGAGTTGGCAAGTTAACGAGTTGACGAGTTAACAAGTTGACGAGGCTGGTGGGCGAAGCCATTTTTCACCTTTTCACCTTTTCACCCTTTCACCTTTATAAGCCTTTTCACCTTTTCACTCTTTCACCTTTATAAGCTCTTTCACGCCGTCTTATCAAACAGCCAATCCCTTGATGTAGTTGCGCCATTTGTCTAACAACTGCTCCATATCCTGTGGCAAGGGCGAGGTAAAGTCCATCTGTTGGCCCGTTGTGGGATGAACAAAGCCCAGCGTTCGGGCGTGCAAGGCCTGTCGAGGGCACAGCTTAAAGCAGTTTTGTATGTAGGCCTTGTAGGTAGACGAACGTTCGCCGCGCAATATCTCGGTGCCGCCATAACGTTCGTCGCCAAACATCGGATGCCCGATATGTTTCATGTGCGCCCTTATTTGGTGCGTGCGCCCCGTTTCGAGGATACACTCCACGAAGGTGACATACCCGAAACGTTCCAGCACGCGATAGTGGGTTACGGCCGGCTTACCCGTTTCGCTATCGGGCGGAAACACTGCCATACGCAATCTGTCGCGCGGGTCGCGCCCGATGTTTCCCTCTATACGCCCTTCGTCTTCGGCGAAGTTGGCCCACACCAAGGCGTTGTAACTGCGGTGAGTGGTCTTGTTGAAGAACTGCAACCCCAGCTTTCGCTTGGCCTCGGGTGTCTTCGCCACCACCAAAAGTCCGCTTGTATCTTTATCAATGCGGTGAACCAGCCCCACTTCGGGGTCGTTGGCATCGAACGAAGGCATGTTGCGCAGGTGCCAAGCCACGGCGTTGATTAGCGTTCCGTGGAAGTTTCCCGCGCCTGGATGCACCACCATGCCCGCAGGCTTGTTGATAACCATCAGCGCATCGTCTTCGTACACCACGTCGAGCGGTATGTCTTCGGCCTCAATGGTCGTATCGTGGTGCGGTCGGTCTAGCATCAGCGTAATCACATCGCCCGGCCTTACCTTGTAATTGCTCTTCACGGGGCGTTCGTTTACGTGCACGAAACCCGCGTCGGCGGCCTTTTGTATGCGGTTACGACTGGAATGTTGCAACCTTTCTGTCATAAATCGGTCGATACGCACGGGCACTTGTCCCCTATCCACCACTATGCGCAGGTGTTCGTACAGTTGCCCCGTGTCGTCGTCCTGTTCTTCTATCTCCTCTATATAATCGGTCATGCGTTGTTGTTGTTGAAGTGTGCCTCTCGGCCTGTCCCAATGGCGGCTTAGTTGCCCCGTTGCGGCGTTTCGGCAGGCGTAACCACGTCGAACTCGTCTACGTCGCCCTCGCCTTCCTGGTCCTCTTGTTGGTTTTTATAGTTGGGTTCCACATAGTCGATGGTCGTATCCGTTTCCGAACGCGAGCCATTCCCCACCTGCAACACCACCACAGCATCTACGGGTATCTTGTCGCCAGCAACCACATGCCGTCCGTTCACCGTAGCGCCGTACACCCATTCGCGTTCGCCCACGATGAATTGCGGTTCGCCCACCCTGAAACCCATCGCCCTAAGCTTGGCCATTGCCTCGCGCATCGAGCTGTTGTCTACGATGTCGGGCATGGTAATGGTGGGCGTATTACCCGAGTTTACGATTACATAGACCACATGGCCCGTCTTAACGCAGTCGCCGGGCTGTGGCGATTGCTCCAAGATGCAATCCGCAGGCAGTGTCCGCACATATCCCGTATCGGTAACTTCGATAAGCAACCCCACGTTGGCCAGCATCTGTTTGGCATCGGCGAACGACTTATGTTTGATGTCGGGTATGGGTATGGCCTCGCCATGATGGGTGTAGATGTCGATACCGAACTTAGCACCCACCACAAGTAGAACCACCACAGCCGCCATAGCCGCGAGATTTAACCAGATATATTTGCTTGTTAGTTTGCCGAAAAAATCTGATGACTTCATTTTTTATGCTATACTTAAAGGCAAAGGTAGTGCAAATAGCACAAAACACAAAGAAAAAGACAAAAAAAAGACGACTGCTACATCCTCATGCCACAGTCGCCCCACAAATTTAAGAGAGTTTTTTTATCAACGAGAGTCTGTTCTCGCTAATCATGAATAGATTGAAATATGATGTTCGCTGCCCTTTCGCAAGGGGCTTACACCGCCTCTTCCCTATCCTAATAAAATGAATTGATTTCACAGAAACGATGTGGAAGAGTTCGGCTACGCACTTCGTAACCGGCTGCAAAGTTAACCAAAAAATGTGAATTTTGCAAATAAAACCAGCCTTTTGCGCAAAATTTGAAGACACATAGGCCATTTACCGCTTGACATGCACGCGCCAAAATTCGCACGAAAGGGGCAAACGAAACGTGCACCAACACGCGTTTCGGCCATGTGTTGGTGAAGCTTTGTACGCCCCTGTGCTACCAAGGGCACATCACAAGGGGCAATGCGCAAAAGGCGGTTGCGCCTTGCACGTACGAAGTTCCGCGTTTAAAAGGCAGCTCGCAACAGCCGCCATACAGGTAAAGCCGCACACGCCAGCATCCGCATGGCGGTGAGCGCGCTTACATGGCGGGCATCCGAAAGTGGGGAGCTACAAGGTAGAAATCCGCAGATGGGCTGCCAATGCCGGCGCACTGGCTCCGCAAACAGCACATTGGCTCCACCCAACAACGTGTCGGTTCCGTATTAAAAGCAATGCCCATACGTCCGCCTTCGCCCTGTTTTCCTACCCCGCCTGGTGCGGCACACGACCTTACGGCCCTGCTGTCCGCATGGCATCGTGTCTGTTTCCGTCGATTAGATTAATGGCTATTACTTAATGAAGCACAAATCCACCTACATCCGCGAAATAACATCTTGCATTCTCCGTGTCATCTCGTCTGGGTCGAAGGGCTCTTTAAAGGCAATAAAGATAGTGTCGTTTCCAGATATGGTGCCCAATATCTCTGCAATCCCGCCATTATCGATGTTGTAGGCGATAGAGCTGGCATAGCCCGGACGGGTTTTCATCACGCCCATGTTTCCCGAAAAGGCGATAGATTGAAAGCCCGAAACCTTCATCATCTCGCGTGCCATGCGCGGGGTGGGTATGCGCTTGTACATCGTTTCGTTAGGCAGCACGTAGGTGTACCTGCCATTAATGCTGGCGGCTTTGGCCACTTTCAGCTGCTTTAAGTCACGGCTGAGCGTAGCTTGCGTGATGTTGAAACCCTCTTGGGAAAGTGCTTTCAATAGGTCTTCTTGACAGCCTATCTCCTGACTGGAGATGAGCAGTTTCAACGTTTCGAGTCGGTTGTTTTTCTCTTTCATTTCTGCATCTAATTCAAGTTAAAAAAAGCGGTTACAAAACCAAGCGCGCAACAGCAACGCCTAACACGCGCCGTGTTAATAAAAATACCTTGTTCTGCAAAGGTATGTAATAAAACGACAACTTGCAAGAAAAACGTATTATTTTGTTGAAAATTCCGTTCATTTGCACTATGTCCCTTATGTTCTTATGTCAAAAAACACCTCTATTTGTGGTGAAACACGAAAAGAATTGAGGAGTTAAGGAGTTAAGGAGTTAGGGAGTTAAGCCAAATGCTTTGTTGCAGAAGGGCTAACTAATAGAGGAGTTAAGGAGTTAGGGAGTTAGGGAGTTAAGCCAAATGCTTTGTTGCAGAAGAGCTAACGAATAGAGGAGTTAAGGAGTTTGGGAGTTAAGGAGTTAAGCCAAATGCCTTGTTGCAGAAGGGCTAACTAATTGAGGAGTTAAGGAGTTTGGGAGTTAGGGAGTTAAGCCAAATGCTCTATTGCAGAAGAGCTAACCATCTCGTCAACTTGTTAACTTGTCAACTTGTTAACTAATAGAGGAGTTAGGGAGTTAAGCCAAATGCCTTGTTGCAGAAGAGCTAACTATCTCGTCAACCTGTTAACTCGTCAACTTGTCAACTTACCGTTTCTCGTTAACTCGTCAACCCTTCACCCATGTAATCTTTTCGGCATAAATTTTAACGTTATAGCTAACATTTTTTCCACCAACAGCCCACCTTGCTGCAAAAAATCGATTCTCGCGAAGGTTTGTTTGGGTGCAAAATGGGGTTAGGATGCGAATGCGGCAAAATGAATATTTATTATAAACAACAGCCATTTGCACCAGTTTTGGGGCTATTTGCAGCAAAATATAGTGCAATATGCCGCTAAACGCAGTGCGTTTTGGTGCTAAATGCCATGCGTTTTGATGCTAAATGCAGTGCGTTTTGATGCAAAACGCAGGGTATTTTGGTGCTAAATGCAACGCAAAACGCTGCTAAATGCGAGATGAAAAGCATAAAAATACATCGTAATGGTATAAACATAACCGCTTAGAACCTTTAAAAACATGACCTAAAAGGGCAAAACTCCTATTAAAAAGCGGCATTTTGGGGGTTAAAAACTGGTTTTTGGCATCGGAAAAAACACGAGTCGAGAACCAAATAGAAAGGTAAAACGATACTAAATACCGACAAAATGCCCGAAAAGGGACTAAAAGCGAGATCTGCAAGTCGGCTTTTAGCGGCATTTTTACTGCCAAACAGCCATAATTTTCACTAGAATGGGGCGACGGGCAACACGCCTTTTGTAAAATATAAGTACCCAAATTAACAATCGTGGGCATTTGGAAAAGAGATTCCGAAACGGGCTTTTGCAAGACCCACTAAGCCACAACTGGCATGCCGGTTGGACAAAATGGCGTGGGTGCATGGCACACGCCAACAGCGCATACCAGGCAAACCCTAATCCTCATTCGTGCCTTATTGCTGCTGTTCCTCGCTCTCCACAAGGTCTTTACGCACCAAAACGTACTTGGCTTGCTCGTGCCTTAACGCTATGGCCGACCCACGAACAATGTAAGCGATGGGGTTGCCCATGGGACTAGGCATGTCAATGCTCACCACACTACCTTTTACGAAACCTAAATCCAGCAGACGACGGCGAAGTGCTCCGCGGCAAGCTGGCGACAAGCCCACAATACGTGCCTCTTCGCCCGCTTGAAGATGGGTAAGCCTTTGTGCACGCGTTTCGGGTAAATCGTTAAGTTCCGCAGCTGCAACAGGTTGCATGTTAATGGCCTCGAGTGCCGTTATGGGTAACGAGAAATGCTCGCCCTCGTAGTCGAACATCATGGCCACGTTGTCTATCTGGGTGATGAAGATGAGCGAGTCTTTGGTCAATCCCTTCTCGGCTATGAGCGTAAACAGCTGTTTGTCGTCGTCCTCCACATGCGTAATGCGCCACCACGACTGCGCCTCGATGGGTTCGCCGCATGTGCCTTTGTCGGCAACGGCCAACGAAGGCGTGGGTATGGGGTCACCATGAGGGTCGAAAAGCGGGTTGCCCAACAGCGATGCAATGCGCTCTTGCTCGTCGGGCGTGATGCGGTGTTCCATGCGATGCGCCCGTTCGTGCCACTCGGACGGTGCATAACCCGAGTGTTCGGCCAAGTATTGTTCGTAGATGCGGTGGGCGCGAATAAGCCGAAGGGCGTGCATGCAACCCTTTTCGGTAAGTACGAGCGTGTCGTTGGCAGTCAGTTCGCCGGCCAAAACCAGCGCACCCACGGTGTTGGCCATGCCTTCGCGGTTGGTGCCAAGGTCTTTTGCGGCCTCATCCACCAACTGACGAGTCATTTCCTTACCGTGTTCGTAGATATATTTAAGGAAGTCTTCTTGCAATTCCTTTCCGTCCACATGTTTGTTGCGGGCCAGCAAACCTTTCGTTGCCGTCCACCAATGTTCCTTGCTGTTTATGGTTGTTGCCATGATATGGTTCTCCTTTTATTATTAGTTTACGAGTTGACAAGCTGACAAGTTGACGAGGTAACAAGTTTACGAGTTGACAAGATGGCTAGTTGACGAGTTGACAAGATGACTAGTTGACGAGTTAACAAGATGGTTAGTTGACGAGATAGTTAGTCCCTATGCAACAAAGCATTTGGCTTAACTCCTTAACTCCTTAACTCCTTTAACTCCTTACTTCTTAACTCCTTTAACCTTCTTAACTCCTTAACTCCTTAACTCCTTTAACTCCTCACTTCTTAACTCCTCTCCCTTACAACGGGTCTACATCGTAAAACACGTGCAGGGTGGCGTATTTTTTATCTTTCGCCATCTCGTTATGGGCGTATCGTAAGCATTGGCGCACTTGTTCGCCACTAAGCGATGGTTCTAGTTTTAACACCAACTTGCGGATGTGCAGCGTTTTTACACGCGCCACGGCAGGCTTATCGGGACCAAGAACGCGGTCGCCAAACAGTTGTCGCAGTCTGCTGCCCAGCTCTATCCCGGCTGTTTCGGCCACCTGTTCTTTGGCGTGTTTCAGGTAGACATACACCAATCGAAAGAACGGCGGGTACCTGAACAAACGACGTTCTTCCAACAAGTCTGTATAGAACGCTTGATAATCATTGCGCACCACCTGACCAATGACGGGCAGTTCGGGCGACGTAGTTTGTAGCAACACCAAGCCACGTTTACCCTTCCTCCCTGCCCTTCCGCTCACCTGCGCCATCATCATAAACGCCTGTTCGTAGGCCCTGAAGTCGGGATAGTTAAGCATGGCATCGGCGTTTAAAATGCCCACCACGCTCACTTTGTCGAAGTCTAGCCCCTTAGTAACCATCTGCGTACCGATAAGCACGTTGGTTTTGCCCTGCGAAAAGTCGTGTATAATACGTTCGTATGCGTTTTTCGTGCGCGTGGTGTCAAGGTCCATGCGTGCTATTTTGGCCTCCGGGAACAGCTGTGCAAACTGGTCTTCAATCTTTTCCGTGCCATAACCGCGCCCCCGCAAGTCGGTTTCGCCGCAGTTGGGGCATGTAGTCGGCACGGCGTATGTAAAGCCGCAGTAGTGGCAGGTAAGCTGGTTCATGTTCTTGTGCAACGTCAGCGACACGTCGCAATTGTCGCATTTGGGCACCCATCCGCAGGTGTGGCATTCAACCATTGGGGCAAAGCCGCGCCGGTTCTGAAACAGAATAACTTGCTCACCACGTTCCAACGCACCACGAACGGCAGACAGTAAGGTCGGCGAAAAAGGCCCGTTCATCAGCTTTCGGCGGCGAAGGTCCTTCACATCCACCACCTTTATCTCGGGCAGGGCAATGTCTTTGTATCGTGTGGTGAGTTCAACAAGGCCGTACTTGCCCGTTTGCGCATTGTAATAGGTCTCGGTCGAAGGCGTTGCCGTGCCCAAAAGCGTTTGCGCGCCATAGTAACTGGCCAGCACGATTGCCGCAGAACGGGCGTGATAACGCGGCGCAGGGTCTTGCTGTTTGAAACTTCCCTCGTGCTCTTCGTCGATGATGACCAGCCCAAGACGTTGAAACGGCAGAAACACGGCACTCCTTGCGCCCAGTATAACCTCGTAGGGTTCGGCAGAAAGTTGCTTTTTCCATATCTCCACACGTTCGGCATCGCTGTATCGCGAGTGGTAAATGCCCAGGCGTTTACCAAACACGCGTTTCAGGCGCGAGGTCATTTGCACGGTCAATGCTATTTCGGGAAGCAGGTAAAGCACTTGTTTCTTCTCTGCCAAGGCTTTGCTGATAAGATGGATATACACCTCGGTTTTACCGCTAGATGTTACGCCGTGCAACAGCACCACTCGCTTTTTGAGAAACTGGAACACGATGCTGTTATACGCCTCTTGCTGTGCCGCGCTCAGCGGTTTGGGCTTTTCGGAGGGTTCTGTGTCGCCAGTATTCAGTCGTCCCACCTCCTTATTATATATACGGAGTAGGCCTCGGTCCACCAAAGCCTTAATGGTAGCGTTGCTAGCACCGCTTTCGTTCATCAGTTCCACGCGCGTTATCTCGGCCACGGGCTGTTGCGTTAGGTTGTTTTCTAAGGTGTCCCAATGGCTGAGATGCAGGAAGCAGGTGAACGCTTTGAGCTGTTGGCGCGCGCTACGCAGCATGTCGAGGGCGATGTTCAGCGTTTTATCGGTTTGGAAATTGTCGGCCAATGCCACGTAAACTTCGGTCTTGGGCTGCCACCCGGCCTCGTCTTTAAGGCCCGCAGGCAAGGCCGCAGTGTACACATCGCCGATGGGCGCCATGTAATATTGGGCAATCCATTGCCAAAGGTCAAGCTGCTGGGGCAGCAACATCGGCGCCGAGTCTACCACTTGCAGCACGGCTTTGGTGTCGAAATCGGGCTTTTCATCGTGCACCCGCACCGCCATAGCCGTGCAAGTTTTTGACGAACCGAACGGCACAAGCACGCGAATGCCCAGTTTCACCCCCGTAGACAGCTCGTCGGAGATGGCATAAGTGAAGTATCCCTCTAAGGGGCGGGGCAATATAACGTCTACATAGCGCATGTGTAAGGCCGTTTATCTTTGTTCTTTTCGTTGTTCTATGCGGTTGGCTTTTGTGTTAGGCAGGGTCTGTTTCGCCGCTTTTCGCAGAGAGTGGCCCCGCTTTCGGCAGAAGAATACCGATGCCTTGGGGCAAAGATTTCCGCCCCTTCGGGTTGATGTTTCCGCCGCTTTTGGTTCAGAAATTCGTCCTTTTGGAAGGGCATTTCGCCCCTTTGGAAAGCAATTTCGCAAGCAAGCCCAAACCTAACGCAAAGTTACGATTATTTATTTAACGGACTAAACGGGCAGCAAAGTTTTTCACTTTTGTTGCGCACACAAGTTTTTTATCGCCCAATTTTGCGGTATGCACATCGTTTGCAGGATGTGAATTTATCGGCAAAGAGTGCCTGCCGTTGAACATCTATTAACAAAACAAAGTGCCATTTGTTTAAGAAAAGCAGTATTTTTGCAAAAAATCCACAAGCTACGCCGACCGAAAAGGGCGAGATTATCTCTATTTTTTGAACATTCGCACCTGCCGTTCGGTCGCCCTATTGTCGTCAAACCCCTTTCTAATGAAGTGCTTTGTGGCAGAGGTATGCTTACTTATCCCATCGTTTATGGAGGACACTTCTACCCTTTTGCGGCCATCTGCACGCATGGCCTTGCACGCCCGAAAGGCGTTTTTTATACTATCAGCCCTCTTACTTTTGGCTGCCTGCGCGGGCAGACATCGTTGCTTTACGCCCCAAGAGCGGCGCAAGGCAGACAGCATCGTAGCTCAAGCGCAAGGCATTGAGGCCTTAGCCAAGCTGCAAGCGCAACTGGAAAAACAAGGAAACAAGCTAGGTAGCGTGGTGGCCTTGCGCGAATGGGGTAAGGCTTTGCGCGATGAAAGCCGCTTTGAAGAGTCGTTACGCGTGCATAGTAAGGGCTTGCAACAGGCCGAAGCCATGGGCGACACCATCGAATGGGTGCTCGCACTGAACTATATCGGCACCAACTATCGACGGCTGGGCGTGCTGGATGCCGCCCAAACCTACCACTATCAGGCACTGCGACTGACGGAAGAGAGTGGCGACACGTGTTGGCTGGCCAGAAAAAACTATGTGAAATCGCTCAACGGACTGGGAAACATCTACATGACCTTGGGCAACTTCAGACGTGCCGACAGCGTTTTGCGCAAGGCTTTGGCAGGAGAACGCCAGCTGGGGAGCGACGTTGGGCAAGCCATCAACTGCGCCAACCTGGGCTCTGTGGCCAAACACTTGGGCAAAAAAGACAGCGCATGGGCCTACTTCCATCGGTCGATGGCGTTTAACCGGCACGCCAACAACACGCTCGGCATTGCCCTTTGCCACACGGCTTTTGGCGAAATGTACCAAGAGGCCAAAGAATACGACAAGGCATACGCAGAATATCAAACGGCATACGAGCAGTTACACGACTCGAAAGACGAGTGGCACGCCCTGCAACCGCTGCTTGCCCTGGTGAGCATCGACTACATAACGGGCAACACAAGCACGGCTTTCGAAAACCTACAACGCGCCAAAGCCATCGCCGAAAAGATAAAATCGAAGGAGCATCTGGCCGAAGTGTATTCGCACCTGTACCGCCTTTACGAACGACAAGGCAACTATCGCGCCGCATTGGCCAACCATGTGCTGGCCAGTGCCATGCAAGACAGCGTGATAGACATGGAGAAGGTGAACCGAATACAAAGCATCAGCCTCAACCTCGAACGCCAAATGCAGGGCGAAAAGGTGAACAAGGCGCGCCAAGAACTGGCATCCGAACGCACCGCCAAAACGAACATACTCTACGCAGGCACGCTGGTTATCGTTGTTTTGGGCCTGCTGATTGGCACTTTGATTTACATGGGCCTCATGCGAAAGCGCAATCACCTGCTGTTAAAGAAGATGAGCGCATTGCGCGAGAACTTCTTTACCAACATCACACACGAGTTTCGCACGCCGTTGACGGTTATTCTCGGCCTAAGTCGGGCCATATCGCAAGACAAGAACGTGCCGGCCGACACGCGCGAGAAGACAAAAACCATCGAAAGGCAAGGGACAAGCCTGCTGACACTCATCAATCAGCTGCTCGACATATCGAAAATGAAGTCGGCCGTGGGCGAACCTGCATGGCGAAACGGCAACATCGTGGCGCAAATTGCCATGAACATTGAGAGCTACCGCGAATATGCACGCATGCGCGAAATGACCTTTACGGCCGACCTTTGCGGCGAAGTGCTGATGGATTTCGTGCCCGACTATGTGAATAAGCTGATGAACAACCTGCTGTCTAACGCCTTTAAGTACACGCCACCGCAAGGAACGGTGAGCGTAAAGGTGCGCACAGACGGACAAAAACTGCTGATGGACGTGAGCGATACGGGCAAGGGAATACCTGCCGAGAGCCTTCCGCACATCTTCGAGGCCTTCTACCAAGCCGAAAACGACGGCGCGAAGATTGGAACGGGCGTGGGATTGGCCTTGGTCAAGCAGATTATCGACGCGATTGGCGGCACCATTACCGCTGAAAGCACACTGGGACAAGGCTGCGTTTTCCACGTGAGCCTACCCATCAGACAGACAAAATCGGCAGCAGAGCCTGCCCAACCGCAGAGGCCCGACATGCCGAAACCCCTGCTGCCAACCGAAGGAGACGACCCCACCGACACCGAAATGGCCAACGACGACGCGCTACGCGTGCTGGTTATCGACGATAATGTGGACGTGGCCGCATTCATCGGCTCGCAGCTGTCGGACAAATACGCCATCATTTACGCACACAACGGACGCGACGGACTGAACAAAGCCGAACAAATGGTGCCCGATGTGATTGTTACCGACTTGATGATGCCGGGCGTAGACGGGCTGGAAGTGTGCCGAAGGATTAGGGCTAACGAGGTTACAAGCCACATACCCATCATCGTTGTTACGGCGAAAATAACCGAAGCCGACCGCGTAAAGGGACTGGAAGCGGGCGCAGACGCCTATCTTGCCAAGCCTTTTAATCGCGACGAGCTGCGCATGCGCGTTGAAAAACTGCTTGAACAACGCCGATTGCTACGGG
Organism: Prevotella sp. oral taxon 317 str. F0108; assembly: GCF_000162415.1. NCBI lineage: Bacteria > Pseudomonadati > Bacteroidota > Bacteroidia > Bacteroidales > Prevotellaceae > Prevotella > Prevotella sp. oral taxon 317. The sequence continues at coordinate 467,086 of NZ_GG740074.1, forward strand.
AAAAGTACGCCAAACTGGAAGAAACAGACAAGGAAGACGAGCAACCCCAAAGCGAATCCGACCGCAAATTCATCAACAAAGTTACCGACACGGTGTACATGTTGCTTAATGCCGGCGGCGAAATAGACGTGACGGCAGTGGCCGAAAAGATGGGCATGACGTACAGCCAGTTCTACCGTAAGCTATCGGCACTTACGGGATGCACGCCTATGGGCTACATCCTGCGCATCAAGATACGCAAGGCACGGCTGCTGATAGACAAAAATCCCAGCATGCCTTTCCGCGATGTGGCCGAGCGTTGCGGTTTCAGCGACTACTCCAACTTTGTTCGCGCATTTAAAAACCTATGCGGCATAACCCCCACACAATACGTTAGGCAAAAGGAATAGTGCCCAATAAGCTGCTTTTTACCAATCAAACCTTTTGTTGCCGAACGGATGGGGCTTGCAAAACAAGCCCGATTGGTTCGGCAATTTCTTTTAACCCCCGCAACAAAAAGCAATTTTTCGGCACGTAAAACAAGCCGCCCATATCGTCAACTCCTAAATTTTAACCATTCCTAAATACTGTAAACCTGTCACTGAAAAACGCCCATTTCATCGGCGTTTGTAGACTGCATATTGCTAAATATCACCAGTTGGTGCAGTTTGACGGTGCACAAAAAAAGCACAAATTTACATGATTTTACTAGTAACAGTCTGCAAAAAACAACCTAACTTTGCCATCAGATAAAACGAACAATCATGAAGGATGCTCGAGACACGCCACTACCGAGACGTCAAAGCAACAACAGACGGCAATGTGACGAACGGGTGGAACTTCTCGAAGTCATTAAAGAGATGGTGGAAGCAGAGGTAGACAAACGTTTGAGAGCACTTCTTGATGGTTTTAAAAAGAAAAAAGAAACGGGAGACGAGCCTAGTGGGACCGCTCCTAACAAATAAAGAAACAGCCTGACAGACGAACATCGAACAGGCTGGCATCATGAGAATGAGAAATGTTGAACTGTAAATGTGACTCGCAAAACCTGGTGACACATGGGTCATTATGGGCAGAGTAACAAGAGACTTAACGGCAAAACGTTGTGAAACGATAAGGTTGATAAACTGGATTTGACTTTAAAGACGCAACAGGGTAAACGTTGTGAGACGTAAATCCCTTAGATAGGGAAAGTTTGCATCATAAAGATGGGAGGGTCGCCAACGTGGTGGATTTGAATAGTATGTTTAGTTTTGTTTTTCTACCGGCGGCCTTCCTTTCCCTATTGAAACACAGTTGGCGGAGAGATGGGCGCAACCTGGTTTTTTAATATTTGATTAATTGGTTATTCGATCATCAATCTCTCAATAGTGCAAACCGAAATTAAATGGATGAATAGAGAGCACTGGCACTTGTCAATCCGCCAACTTACCTGTTTTGCAATGTGCAACGAAGAAAAGCAAACCCGGCAAAATGCAGGTACAAAACCGTAAAAACAACCTTCGACTAAAACGACGATTAACGACTTTACAGTGAAACGACGATACAAACGGCAAAGCCCTCGGGCCTAAACCGTTGAGAAGAGCAAGTTCAGGTGCGGGAAAGGTGACGTAGACACAAAAAGAAACGACATTATCTTATCGGATAATCTACAAACTAGCTAACCCAGAATACGAACCGAACCTTATCTAACCAGGTCGCCTCCGCAACCTTGTTCTTTCTTAAATGTATGCAAATCGAGAACATAAACTTAAAATACATCAAACGGACGAACGAATGAAAAGGAAACGAAAGCTATGCGGGCGAAACGCTTGTTGGGACCATACCGAAAGCCACCAGTAAAGAAAACGCCCGAGAAAAACAGCGAAACCCACAGCATGGCCACAGAAGGCATGCCCTTCGCTGCACCCCGACAATAAAGGAGAGAGACTATATATACAAACATCAGGCCTAACAGCAAAGCCCAAAGGGCAACCACCAGGCAACTGGAAAGCAAAGGCGCGGCGGGTGCGCCTGCAAAAAATAAAAGAGAAAGAGAGTGGCAGTGACCCATAATAAAATGTTTTTTTTCATACTTGTATGGTGCAAGGCGCGAGCCTAGTCCACACATCGAACCAACAATTTGGTGTTTAGGATAACAAGGACGCAAATAAACATAGTTGTGGCTAAAAGGTTTTCTAGATTATAGAAGTTAGCTTTAGTCAAGGTATAAAGTTAAATTGTTGGTTGGAGCCGGGTTTCCAGTGATGGAAGTTCGGCTCCTTTTGCGTGTGCGGTGTGCGGTGCGAGGGCAACCACGACCCGCAAATGAGGAACAAGCAACATCCTTTTGATGCTCTTTCGTGGCCAACACCGCTGCAAAAAGCTTGTCGTTCTGGGGCAAGTACGTTTCCTTGCCTGCTTGTAAGCCGGCTATTCGTACACTCATTAACTCGTTTGCTCGTCTACTTGTTACCCCCTTCAACTTGCCTTCTCGCTTACCTTCCCACCCGTCAACTTGCCACCGCTGTAAATTTTTCAGCAAGAAATTTAACACTATAAGTGCCATTTTTATCCACCAATCGCCAACCTTGCCGCAAAAAATCGATTCTCGCGGAGGTTTGTTTAGGGGCAAAAGTGGGATGGTTATAAATGCAAGTGAAATGAATACACATTGCATAAAACCGCAACTTGTACCAGATTTTGGGCTGTTTTCAGCAAAATCAGGTGTAATTTGCCGCTAAATGCACTGCGTTTTGATGCAAAACGCAAGGTGAAATGCCGCAAAACGCAGTGCGTTTTGGTGCAAAATGCAAGGTAAAATGGTGCTAAATGCAGTGCAAAATGAGGCTAAACGTAAGACAAAACGCATAAAAATTCACTGCCACAGCATAGACAAAACCTCTTAGAACCATGAAAAACATGGCCCAAAAGGGCAAAATGGCCATCAAAAAGTGGGTTTTTAGGCACTAAAAGGGCATATTTGGGCGTAAAAAATAATGGGTTGGCAACCATTCTAGAAAGGCTAAATGGTGCAAAATGCAGGTTGCTTTCTCAAAAACAGACAAGACGAAAGACTTGAAAGGCCAAAAACAGTAGCCATTTACCTACTTTTTAACCGATATTTTCGCTAGAACGGAGCTAAAAACAGAACGATATTGTAAAATAAAAATATCGGATTTAAGATTTTGAGTTGATGGAACTGTGAGTTGAGGAGTATGTGAGTTGAGGAGTTCGTAAGTTGATGAGTTTTTGAGTATGTGAGTTGATGAGTTTGTCAACTTGTGAACTTGTGAACTCGTCAACTTGTCAACTGGTAAACTCGTCAACTTGTTAGTTAGAAACCTGCGAATTGAATTACCCTACACTTGCTATGCGAGAGGAGCGTTTATCCTGTGTCGGCATCACAAAGACAACAGACTCCTCTCAATTTATAGAAAGTTTAGAAGTCAACACAACTTCGTTTAATATCGTCAATATACCGCAGCGTATGCCGCATAATTTTCTTTGCCCAGCGCATTCCCTCGCCATGTTCCGAGTAAGCGATGTAGTCTAGGCCTAGCGCAACAAGGCCTTCGAACTGCGCCAAGGCATCTTCATTTCGGCCACAGTACATCAACGCCACAGCATAATTATATTTAACCAACGGGTCGTTGGGTTCTTGTGCAAAGGCGTTTGTGGCATATTTAAGGCAATCGGCCTTGTTCCCAACCTTCTTGCTGTATTCAGACAGTCGCACATGGAAATAATATTCCTTGGGATAACGCTTGCAAACACCTTTAAGATAACGCACCAGCTTATCCCATTGCTTGGCATCTTCCAGTGCCTCCATCCTCCTTCCTATTCGATGGGCCTGTGGCCTGGTGGCATAACCTTCATCCGAATAATCCACATCCGAATTGAGATAGCTGTATTTCAGCTCTTTATAAAACAGCGTAGCTTCCTTCTTTGTGAAGTTGCTCCGTACGCCCTTTCCCCTATTTTTCAGGTGTTCTTCCATCAGGGTGAGTGCCTCTTTGTCTCTGAAAAGCGCGCGAAGGGAAAGGGCTTTGTAATATCGGGCATCGTTAACAAACGTCTTAATCCACATCGGGCGATACCCGCTTTCCTTCAAGTCGTGCTCGCTCATATTCAGGATGTTGTCCCATTCGGCAATCGCCTCTTCGTTTTTGTCCAACGCCCAAAGCACGCGGGCACGCGTATAAATAACGTAGGGGTCGGTTGGTTCAACTTTCTTTGCCCTATCCGCATATTGCAGTGCCTCTTCGTTTTTGCGATCATCCCACAAATCATTTGCCATCCGGGTGAGCAGATAGCCGTCTTCTGGTGCCTGCTCCACCATCTTGCGCAGCAAATTACTTGCTGCCCTATATTTCTTCTGCCTTATTAGTTGATTTAATTTGTCCATATCCACATTGTTTAGTTAGAGCTTTTAGTTGCTTATGTTTCTGCTTTCGCACGACAGACGGGACTTTCGCCACTGCCTTTTGTGTGCGGTTAAGGGCTGGTAGACGGGCTTTTGGAGTGCATGGTACGTTCTTGCTCGAAACCATTGGCGATGTCGGCCCAATCGTCTAACATGCTCCGCAGTTGCGTATTTTTGGGATGAGCCTTCACTTACTCTGCCAAAAACGCCCTTGCCCTTTCCATTCCGTCGCGCAGGTATATGCCTTCATACATCTTGCTTTTAATGGTTTTCTGCTGTTTCTTCCTTTTGTTTGATTTCCTCGATATACCGCTGCGAGTGCCGCACAATTTTCTTTGCCCAGCGCATTCCCTCGCCATGTTCCGAGTAGGCGATGTAGTCTAGGCCTAGTGCAACAAGGCCTTCGAACTGCGCCAAGGCATCTTCATTTCGGCCACAATACTTCAATGCCACGGCGTAATTATATTTAACCAGCGGGTCGTTAGGCTCTTGTGCAAAGGCCTCTTCGGCATATTTAAGGCAATCGGCCTTGTTCCCAACCTTCTTGCTGTATTCAGACAGTCGCACTTGGAAATAATATTCCTTGGGATAACGTTTGCAAACACCTTTAAGATAACGCACCAGCTTATCCCATTGCCTGGCCTCTTCTAGTGTTTCCATCCTCCATTCTATTCGATGGGCCTGTGCACTGGTGGCGTAACCTTCATCCGAATAATCCACACCCGAATTGAGATAGCTGTATTTCAGTTCTTTATAAAACAGCGTAGCCTCCTTCTTTGTGAAGTCGCTCCGTACGCCTTTGCCCCGGTGTTTCAGGTGTTCTTCCATCAGGGCGAGCGCCTCTTTGTCCCTGCTAAGTTCGCCCAGGGAAAGGGCTCTGTAATATCGGGCATTGTTAATCACCGACTTTGCCCAACCCTTTCCAAAGCCTTTCTCCGCCACCTCCGCTTCCCCCATGCTGATGAGTTCTTCCCATTCGGCAGCAGCCTCTTCGAATTTGTGCAACGAGCCAAGAACGCGGGCGCGGGTAAAAAGCGTTAGCGGATTGGTGGGAGAAATGCTTTTGGCCTTGTCGGCATAGCTCAATGCCTCCTCGTCTTTATTGAGGTTCCAAAGCGCATTTGCCAGTTGGGCGAGGAAATAGACGTTCTCGGGTTCCTGTTCGAGCTTTTTCCGCATCAGGTTTTCTACGGCTTTAAACCGATTCTGCTTTATCAATTGTGCTAGTTTACTCATAATTTAATGTCTTTTGTTTGGATTGGGTTTTGGTTCATAAGTCTGATTTTTTTCTCCTTTCTTTGCATTCTGATTTTGATTATATCTTCTTCCAGAATGCCTCCTCGTGTGTTTGTCATTTGTTTGTTTGCATTTATTTTTTGTATGTTCTGCTGCCATTGGTTTAAAATAAGAGTCTTTAATCCCCTTATAAATAGCGGTGGCACTGTTCCATGTTATGATTGCACCCGCTGTAGCATAGAGAGCGAAGGCGATGGGATCGTCTATTACCCCAATTCCTGTTGCATCATCGACAAGCAGAGCAGTACCGGCAAGAGCCAGCGATCCTGCAAGTTGATTGCTGTTGTCGTCATCGTTGGTTTGCTGCTTCGTCTTTTTTCCATCTGTGTGCATCATGTCGTTAAATAGGATTGTGAATGCCCCTGTGATCGCTCCATTTGCGAACTTGCCACCACCTATCTCGTCGATCGTTCCGCCAAGAATAGAATTGGCTGCAACCTCTGCCACCTTACCAAGAGGTTTGAGATTGCTTTCAATGAAACTGCTACCTAAGGAAGATGTTGCTCCCATCATGAAGCCATGAATAACATTACCACCTTGTAGACCTTCAAGTGCTCCCTCTGAAAGCGTATGCGCACCAATGCGTAGCCAAAATTGTTGAATGTCTCCTACATAGTTCTTCACGACCCCAGTAACGGCACCCCAAAATGCACCAATAAAGGTTGATTTAGCTATTTGCCCAATGTTTGCTCCATTTAGTAGAGCACCTGTTAATGCGCCAGCAGCTCCACCCGCAGCACCAGCAATGAGTGCAACAGCAGCTCCACTGCCCGACCCCGCGGTAACAACGGTTACAGCAATTCCAACGATAGATGCTGTGATGGTTTTCCAGTTTTCGCTAAACCAGCTATAACCTGATGGGTCGATTAGGGAAAGCGGATTGTTTATACAGTATGCATAGCGATTGAGGCTTTGTGAAAGGTCTGGTGATTGAATGAAAGGGTCGGCAGAGATAAAGCGACCTACAATGGGGTCGTACATCCGGCCGTCCATATTTATCATTTCGAATATGTCGATATGCTCGTGTCCTCCAAAACCATGGTCGTTGTAAGCGTTGCTTGATGTCAGCACAGAAAACTCGACCCAAGTGTCAGGATTACGCCTTACCCCCCATGCATCATAGCTAAGCTCTTGAAAAAGCTTGCCCGTCTCATCAGAATATGCCTGGATAGAACCCAAATGATCATGGTGCAGGTATTTAACACTGCTGCTACCATTGTCTTCTTGAGATACGATGGCAATTGCTTTATCAAAAACAAGTATATAGTTGGTGTTACTAACTTTGCCGTTCTTAATCTTTTGTTCGAACAAATTATCCACATAATATCTACGAGTATCATCAATGTCGGTCAATACCCTAGATTTGTTAACGCCATATCCTATGTACATGAATGTGCCACGAGCTTCTACGACAGTGATCTTATCGAAAGAATTGTAGGTGATACCATCCCATGTTGTAAGGGGGCTTTTACTGTTTTTAATGGCATGCAGTTTGTTTGAACCGTCTAGGTAAGTGTATGTTCCTAAATCAGACTTACTGGTTATGTTGCCTGCATTGTCATAAGTCATGGACTGTTTTACCTGTCCATTTTTGCTAACAGTGGTGAGACGATACATGTCATCGTAGGTGAAGACCTCTTCGAGGTTTCTTTTTAAGTCGTGGCGTGCGATGAGATTACCTACGGGGTCAAACTTATAGCCCCAATTTTGTACTCCTGGGGTCAGAATACTGGCAATGGTTCCCTTCCTGGGGTCATGGGTAGTTGTTGTAACAAGGCCGTTTCCGTATTCTTCTTTTTCTATTTGCCCTCTTGCATCTAGGCTTAGTAGTTTCCAATATACCTTTTGGTTATCAGCATTCACAACCGAAGTTTGTATCCCGCACGCATCATATTCGTATTTGATTTTGAGTCCTGAAGGATATTTTATCGTTTCAACTTGGTTTGCTGAGTTATAAGTATAGACAATATCGTATTCTTTGTCATCAATTAATGTCTGTTTTTTAACAACCCTGCCATAACTATCATAGGAATATAAGTTATGAGACTTAGGAGGACCTTCTGAAAAAGCCACATCTATTGCGCCTTTCCAACCTTTATCATATCTAGTAAAGACCTCTACGTCCGGTCGGAGTTCTTCTTTTATGCGTCCGCCTGAGTCATATACATATCTAGTTTCTCCATGTGCATCTCTGTGTGCAACAAGTTCCCCAAATGCATTATAGGTATCTTCTGAAAATCCTAAATCCGGGTCGTTTAGGCCTACTCGATTACCCACCATATCATAAGCGCAGCTAATGGTTGTTCTTGGCCCTTTTGTTTCGACACACTTCCCGTCAGGATTGTATTTGTAAGTGATGCTTGTCCCTGCATTGTCAATGCTTTCCACTAGTAGGCCATTAAGGTTACTAACCTTTGTACTGGCATGGCCGAGAGGATCTGACACCGCGGTTTTAAGCCCTGCATACTGAAATGTATAACGACTTCCATCAGAGGCAATCTGTGTTGTTGTTCTACCAGCATCATCATATTCGTTCCAATTCCATAATGGTTGATCGCCAATATAGTATGGTTCGGAACTTTTCTCTATAAGTCCCCGTTTATTATAAGTATGATCTATGCAGACCTTCTTCCCATTAATCGACTCTGTAACCTTTCTCAACAAGCGACCTAGGCAATCGTAAAACTCGATGACAGCAGGCTGTCCTGTAACTTTGCTCCATTCAAAATACAAAGCATTTGTTGGAGCGTCAGGCATTTTGGAACTCCATCCTATTGTTTTTAACGCCTTTGATATGGGGTTGGATGCCGTGACAAGATTGCCAAACACATCATAAGTGTAATTAGAGGTAATGTTATTCTTATCCGTAGAAGTTGTAACAAGCCCTGTTGCCTCATTAAATGTTGAAGTTTCGGTAAAGCCAAGACTGTTGATTGAGCGGATTATGTTTCTTCCTTTGGTGTCGAAAATGGTTTGAGTAACCCTTTCGATGGAATTATGAGCAAGCGGCGACACAACACTTTTAATGATGTTTCCGAAGTTGTCGTGGACATAGGTCTTACGGTAGCCTAGGTTAGCGTTGTCTGGTGCAAAGACCTCCGCAGACAGTAATCCTGAACTTTGATCGTATTCGAAAGCAGACTTCCGCGTTATCGTATTGCCTTCATAAGATTTGGAAACGATACTTTCCATAAGCCTACCCAAGAACCATTTATCCGTATTGTTGGTGAACGTGTTGGTTGTGATTGTTTCTACGTCTCCATCTTTAATAATTGTCTTTGTGGTGTTCCCAAAATTATCGTACTCATAATTAGTCTTTACATCCTTTATCAATTCACCTGTATTAAATTCATAGCTCCTTTGGTGAACCATTTCTGGCATATAGGTGTATATGTGCTTAAAATAAATTGAATAAGAGTAGTCTGCTTTAAACGTATAGGTATAGTCGCTTTCGTCAATCACCTTGTTGTTAATCGTTGTTTGGCTATGACTTGGTGCAATTACATACGCTCGCTTGTCGACAGCATAATCCGTAGTTGTCAGTGTATTTGTTGCTTCGTCTTTTACATAACACTTTGCAAAGCCCAACAACCCACGTCCATTTTTATGGAAAAGCGCATCTTCATATCTGTAGGAAGTAACGTTTGTTCCGCCAATTCCGTTTGGTGTCGAAACTGATGCAACAACAGGCCATGACGAGCCTATAGAAACAAGGGGGTAGCGGTTTGTTTCACCCCTTTTAAAAACGGTGTCATCAGTTAAGTATTTATATTCGATATTTGTGGTGTTTCCTAGTCCATCTTTAATTCCTGTGAGAAGACAATTCTTAGTAGATGGCATCAAATAAAGCTGATAACCATCCCACCAGCTCTTGTTCCAATCGGATGTACAAACAAAATCAGCTTTACCATCACCATTAAAGTCTCCTACGTAGAAGTGCCATTTATCAGTAGCATATACTGACTCCCCCTTGATCTGCTGGTAAAAGTTTCCCTTACCATCATTAAGATAAACTTGGGGCCGTGTCGTATTATAGCCTGAGGATGTGTTGTCTACGGCTTGCATGTCGTCGAAACCATCTCCATTTAGGTCAGCAATGAAAAGATGCTTTGAGCGAGCATCGAAAGGTTTTTCGTAATACTCTCTCGTAAAAGTTCCGTCTCCCTTTGAGTAATTTATACACCAATCACTCCAGCCCCCACTGTTAGGGTCAGCCGTCCATCCCGTAAGGAGCATGTCTGTTTTACCGTCACCATTAAAGTCACCTAACTCCATATAATGCCTTTTGTCGGGCCATGATGTCCAATCCTCTTTAGTCATCGTTCCCGCACCATCACTGTACATGATGCTGTTTCCGTACTCGTTAAGGTTCATGGCATCTGTTAGTCCATCACCATTGAAATCTCCGAACTCCACTCGATCCCAATTAGCAGAACAATAACGAGTGGCAGTATAATCAAGAGGTTTTATGCCGTACTCGCCCTCTACTGAATATATTAGTTTGCATTCCCGCGAGTCAGAAAGCCAAGCGAATAGGTCAGCTGCCCCATCACCATTTAGTTCGACTGTTTGAATGGTGTAATTGCTTTGAAGTGAGATAAAACATTTGGAGAAATTTAAATGAACCTTTTTGTTGGCATCCACGGAAGTAGTGTACAAATCACAATTATGCCATGTTCCAGAAACACATCTCTTTGCAACCACATCCGTATAACCATCACCATCAAAATCTCCGCAAACCACTTGCTCAAGATCATTGTCGTTCCAATTCCAAGTTCCACTTGCAGCAAGTTCAAAAGAAGTTCCGTGGCTGATGAAAAGTTTCCAACCTTTCCAACCTGCATCGTTATTTTCTGGCGTGGCAATAAAATCTGCTAATCCATCACCGTTAAAATCACCTATGGTCAAGGTGGCTTTATGGATAAAGCTTGTTTTGGAATAGTCGTAATTCTTTACGTTGAAATCGTTAAGGTTGGTCCATGTCAGCTGTGTAGGATTCTTGTTTTCACGTCCCACACCACTTTCCGTAATCTTAGAAAGCTGATATTTACGATTTACAACCTGATAATCAAGACTAAAAGATCTTACTGTTTGCCCTTGCATAGATAGGGAGACAGACGAAAGGATCTGGCTTCTTTTAACCTTTACTCCTGTAATATAGGTCACGGGAGAATAAAGATTGTCTCTGTATGAAAAGTTAATAGAAGCATAAGGGGTAAGGCCAGCAGCTGCATTTCCAGTATATTCTACTCTGTGCGGATAAAAATCATTGGTTTCAGCTTCGCCTCGGTACGTGACAGTAAAATAATTCCCCTTTGTGTCTGTAACTTTAGATACTAGCCAAAACAGGGTGAAATCTGTTTTTGTCTTGCCTAGGGCTATTGCCACTGGAACATACTCATAAATCAGCCCTGACTTTGTATATACAATAAATGAGTCGGGATTTATACTCTTTCCTTTTGCTATAATTCTTGCAAAAGAGTTGTTCTCTGTTCGATATTCATTTGTTGTTTCTGTAGAGTAAGAGCAATTGAATAGCCTCTGTCCATCTAATGCAAAATGGTCGCTTCGTGAAAAGCCTATTACCGTCGAAGTTCCATCATGGAACCTATCAGAAGGAACACGGCTTATGATGGATAGTCCCGTAAGGTCAAAACCATATCCTGCTAAACCGTTTTTCGTGGAACTATTATAACTTATTGATAAATTTGGCTTCATTCCAGCCGTTCCTGGGATGGTAGGTATAGGTATTTCATACGATAATTGGCCCGTGGGAGAGACATTTATCTCATCATTTATTTTGCCGAAGACACCATTTTCGATACCTCCATGTTCTTTTTCTGTATAAAGGCGTTCCTGTGTGAAACCTTTTGTTGCCACTAACAAGCATAGTAGCGTGAGTAAATACGTTCTCATACATTTAAAGTTTAGATACACTTTTTTATTTCTGCGTTCAAGTGAATGCGTTCTTTTCAAATCTCGTTTTTTGGGAGTAACCTCCTGCAAGATTGTAGCAACACAATCTAGATTGTTGCATCAAACGTTTCACTTGTCATTCTGAAGTGGGTGTGTAATTTACACAGATAGAAATAACGTCATTGTTTCTGTTATCTTAAAGGGGTTACATAAAGCGTTATTTTGAAAAGAAACAAATTTGGATGTCACTTACATAGTGAACCCGTGAATGGCAAAGCCTATACATGTAACCTCAACAAGCAATGTCCCCTTCCCGTGTGGGAATAAGCAGTAATATGCATTGTCTGCATGCAAAATCAATTCAATGGAGCTATTTCTAAGTTCAAAAAGACAGCGTTTGATTCCTCTAGTTCAAGATGCTCCCAGCTTTGAGTATGCAACAAGTTATATTCCTCATTCGATATTTCTTTGAACGGAATAAATCTTTTACAAGTGTGGGAGTTACTTGAAAGTATCAATTACTTGGCTTGTTAAACATCCCTTTAGATAACTTATAAGATTTCGTTATTCTTGCACCATTTACATTTAGTATATAGAGCCCCCTTGGCAATGTACCAGTTGCTAAGGTAAGACTTCCATTTCCTGTCCGTCCTTTAAAGACAACCTGCCCACCCAAATTAGTCATGAGGTATGATGCATATTGCCCCTTGGGCATTCCTCTTACCCACAATGTAATCTGAGTGTCAAAATTAGGGACTGGTGAAACTTCTACCTCTGATAGTTTGGGGTATTTTATGTCGCCATCATTGGAGTGGGAACTAACGTGAACACGGGAAGTGCAACTGCCTTGTGCATTATAAGTATAAGTGTAGTTATAGCGTTGTATATATTGCCCTTGCATTTTGCTGCATATACACAAAAGCAATAGCATTAGTAAAATAGTAAGATTTCTCATAGGGAATGTGTTTTTGTTAATTTGTTGAGTGCGATCTAATGAAATTTTACACATGCAATTTATTAGGCATGGGGTTAATTTCTAAATTAAAGTAGAGGTTGCTTTGTTCTCAGTAAACAAATGATTGCTCTGTGATTTTTTCACCTAAACTAAAAATGTGGTAACAAAAATAAGGAGTTGGTTGGAATTCAAAATGAGCCAACCAAGCAGTCAAACACCGCGAATTGGTAGAATGCATACTGTGAGCGATGCTTCTTTAGAAAAGATATGTAAGCTTCTCATAATTTTACGTCTTACATTTTCCGCAAAAATAGATTATTAAAGCGACATGCGCAAGTAATTAAGTGAAAATTTTTCTTACGAATTACATATTTAACATTCAATAGCAAAAGATTCAAAAATTCACCCGCCACGCACAATATATCCGCCTGCCGCGCGTTATACACAACGTGTTGAAACGTTTAACCATCATTACGCTGTGGCTGGTTCTGGGCTTTTCGGAGGCCAGTGCCCAATACGATGCGACCTTTTCGCATTACTTCGACCTCGAACCCACGTTCAATCCTGCTGCCGTGGGCAAACAGCCGAAGCTTAACATAACGGGGGCATACGCCATGAGTATGGCGGGCTTTGAGAACAATCCGCGAACAATGGTGCTCGCGGCAGATATGCCGTTCGTCTTCGCAGGCATGAACCACGGCGCAGGCGTGCAGCTAATGAACGACCAAATAGGCGTTTTCAAACACCAACGCATTGCCCTACAATACGCCTATAAGCTGAAACTGGGCAGCGCAACATTGGGATTGGGACTGCAAGGAGCGTTGCTGCTGGAGAACATAGACGGCACACGACTAGACCCTGCCGATACAAACGACCACGCCTTGCCTACAAGCGAGGAGACGGGAAACGCTGTTGACCTGGGCGTTGGCCTCTATTACATGGCCAGAACATGGTATGTGGGACTATCGGCACAACACCTTAATTCGCCAACCGTTGAACTAGGCGAACGCCACGAGCTGCACGTCGCCCCCACATATTATCTAACGAGCGGATGCAATATTTCGCTACGCAATCCGTTTGTTAAGATAAAGCCCTCGGCTTTGGTGCGTACAGACGGCACTGGCTATCGTGCAGACATCTCCACTCGCGTGGAATACACCAACGAGAAACGCTTGTTGTACGCAGGTGTGAGCTATGCGCCCACCATTTCGGTAACGGGCATGGTTGGCGGACGCTTTCACGGCATCGTGTTGGGGTACAGTTACGAGATGTACACCTCGGCCATTAAGCCGGGAAACGGCAGCCACGAGCTGTTCGTGGGCTATGAGCAGGAACTGAATTTCGTTAAAAAAGGAAAGAATAAACATAAAAGCGTAAGACTATTGTAGGGCGCACCCCAACGCAAAGGCCTTGGGCAACGGGCGGTTTGCCGCAGAACGGCATGCAGGAGAGTGCGGCTCGTGTTGATTGGATAAAACAGATGATGAAGAGAAAAAGGCAAATCGTGTTGGCGCTGTGCGCCTTTGGCCTGTCGCTGATGGTTTCAGGATGCTTCGGCGGCAAGGGATTGTCCGCCTCCGGACGTGGTGGTGAAGTGGTTGGCGTGGGTTCGAGCAAGAACTTCGCTGAGCCAACGCCCTACGGAATGACCCGTGTAGGGCGTGGATACCTCAAGATGGGCATCGAGAAAGGCGACAGTCTGTGGGGCAAGAACACGCCCGTTAAAGACATTTCGGTGGATGGATTCTGGATGGATGAAACCGAAGTGACCAACTCGAAGTACAAGCAGTTTGTGAATTGGGTACGCGACAGCATCCTGCGCACACGCTTGGCCGACCCGGCTTACGGCGGCGACGAAACCTATATGATAACCGAAGACAAGGACGGAAACGCCATTCGCCCGCAGGTTAACTGGAAAAAGCCGCTGCCACGCAAGCCTAACGAAGACGAACAGCGCGCCATCGAGAGCATGTATGTAACCAATCCCGTTACAGGCGAGAAGTTGCTCGACTACCGACAGCTGAATTATCGCTACGAGATTTACGACTACACAACGGCCGCCTTGCGTAAAAACCGCATCCTGCCACAAGAACGCAACCTCAATACCGACCTTACCGTCGACCCGAACGAAGAGGTGATGATATCGAAAGACACGGCGTACGTGGACGACAACGGGAATATCGTGAGCGAAACCATCAACAGGCAGCTTAGTGGGCCGTGGGATTTCCTCAACACATATATAGTAAACGTATATCCCGACACTACTTGCTGGGTGAACGACTTCACCAACTCGGACAACGAAGTGTACTTGCGCAACTATTTCAGCAATCCTGCCTACAACGACTATCCCGTAGTGGGCGTAACGTGGGAGCAAGCCAACGCCTTCTGTGCATGGCGCACCGATTATCTGCTTAAAGGCTTGGGAGCTGTGGCTCGTTTCGTGCAACGCTACCGCTTACCCACAGAGGCCGAGTGGGAATATGCAGCCCGCGGCAAAAGCGGAGCCGAGTTTCCTTGGGAAAATCCCAACGTAAAGAACGGACAAGGCTGTTTCTACGCCAACTTTAAGCCCGACCGCGGCGACTATACGCAAGACGGAAACCTCATAACGAGTCGTGTTGGTGCCTATCCAAGCAACAGCAATGGCCTGTACGACATGGCCGGAAACGTGGCCGAATGGACCAGTACCATATACACCGAGGCCGGTGTCGACGCGATGAACGACCTCAACCCGCAGCTGGATTACAAGGCGGCTAAGGAAGACCCCTACCGCTTAAAGAAGAAAAGCGTGAGGGGCGGGTCGTGGAAAGACCCCGAATCGTACATCCGCAGTGCATGGCGCAGCTGGGAATACCAAAACCAACCGCGCGCATACATCGGTTTTCGCTGTGTTAGAAGCCTGGCAACAACGTCCACGGGCAAACCTCAAAAGCAAAAAAGCAAATGACATCGTACAGTAAATACAACCTCGTCTATCGTCTGCAAAAGTGGATGGATAGCGTTCCCGGACAAACTTTCCTCAACTACGCATACAGTTGGGGCGCATCTATCGTTATCCTTGGTACACTCTTCAAGCTTACACACTTGCCCGGTGCCAACCTCATGCTCTTCTTCGGCATGGGAACGGAGGTAGTGGTGTTCTTTCTTTCGGCCTTCGACCGGCCTTTCGACAAGACCGCCGACGGCATGGACCTGCCATCGCACGTAACAAAAGAGCATCTTGAAGGCACAGACGTTAGTGCCGAACAGCCCACAAAAATACGTGTGGCCGCAGTTCAACAGCCGCCCGTTGTCGGTGTTCAACAGCAACAATCAGCAGCCGTTAGACAGTCTGCCGTTGGTGTTCAGCAGCCCACAGTGGCTCTTTCGGCCAACGTTTCCACGCCTGCAAGCCAAGTTCCTGCGGCTCATACCCATGCCAACGCCCAAACCACGCCTGCTGCAAACGCCGCTCAGGGTTCGCCATTGTTGGCCGACATCGAAGTGGTAGAGGCTACAAGCCGTTATATTGACGAGCTAAACAAACTTACCGAGACGTTGGAAAAGGTTAGTCAGCAAAGCGCGCGCCTCACAAGAGACAGCGAAGAGATGGAAAACCTTAACCGAACGCTCACAGGCATCACCAAGGTTTACGAGATGCAGCTCAAAGGAGCAAGTCAGCAAATCGGCACAATCGACCAGATTAACGACCAAAGCCGACGCATGGCGCAACAGATTGAGCAGCTAAACGCCATCTATGCCCGCATGATTGAGGCCATGACGGTGAACATGAAGATGCAAAACCCATAACAACGCGGCAGATGGCAATAAAGAAAAGGCCCATATCTCCACGCCAAAAGATGATTAACCTGCTTTATGTGGTACTCATGGCGATGCTGGCTCTCAACGTTTCCACCGAAGTGCTCGAAGGGTTTTCGGTGGTTGAGGATAGCCTTAAACGCACCATATCGGGTTCCACCAAGCAGAACGAGGCACTATACGACGTGTTCGCCAGCCAATTAAAGTCGAACCCGGAGAAAGTAAAGGCGTGGTTCGACAAAGCCGAAGGGGTAAAGCGAGCCAGCGACTCGCTGTTCAATTTCGTTGAAAAGCTTAAGGTAGCCATCGTTCGCGAGGCCGATGGGAGCGACGCCGACGTACACGACATTGTGAACAAAGAGAACCTCGAAGCAGCAAGCCATGTGATGCTAGCTCCGATTGAAGGAAAGGGACGTAAGCTTTACGAGGGCATCAACGCCTACCGAAACTACATCTTAAAGATGGTTAACGACCCCACACAACGCGAAATAATCGCCCAAAACCTCTCTACCGAGATACCCAAAGGCAAGCGTTCGATGGGCAAGAACTGGCAAGAATACATGTTCGAGAGCATGCCCGTGTCGGCCGCAGTGACCCTTTTGTCGAAGTTACAGAGCGACATACGCTACGCCGAAGGCGAAGTGTTGCACACGCTAGTGGCCAACATCGACATGAAAGATATTAGGGTGAACAAGCTAGATGCGTTTGTGATACCCGAAAAAACCACGCTCTATCCCGGCGAAACGTTCTCGGCGAGCATCGTTATGGCGGCGGTAGACACCACACAGCAGCCCGACATATATATAAACGGTGCGCGTGTGAACCTTCGGGGCGGCAAATACTCGTTCGCCGCAGGCGGTGTAGGCCAACATTCGTTTGGCGGATACATCACCATGCGTAACGGTTCGGGCGAGGTTCTGCGCCGAAACTTCCTGCAAAAGTACGAGGTTGTGGCCATGCCAACAGCCGCAACGGTGGCCGCCGACTTGATGAACGTGCTCTATGCAGGCTATACAAACCCCATGAGCGTTAGCGTTTCGGGCATCCCGCAGAACGCCATCAGCATGACCATGACAGGTGGTAAGCTCACCAACAAGGGCAACGGGCATTATGTGGCCGTGCCTTCGGCCGTTGGACACGACGTAACCTTCAATATAACAGCCAACGATAAGGGTAAGGTTCGTTCCTTGGGACAAGCCGTTTTCCATGTTCGTAAGCTGCCCGACCCCACTGCCTACATCGCCGTAGGCACCGACCGCTTTAAAGGAGGCGGCCTAAGCAAGGGCGCATTGATGGGTGCCGAGGGCATAAATGCCGCCATCGACGACGGCATTCTCGACATCCGTTTCCGCGTTTTAAGTTTCGAGACAGTGTTCTTCGACAACATCGGCAACGCCGTTCCCATGTCTTCGGCAGGCAGTCAGTTCTCCGAACGCCAGCGAGATGCCTTCCGCAAGCTGTCGCATAGCAAGCGTTTCTACATCAGCAACGTGTCGGCCGTAGGCCCCGATGGCATTACGCGCAAGTTACCGCAGGCAATGGAGGTAATCGTAAGGTAACAATGCGGGGTGCAAAGCCGGCAAAGCCGCAGCCCAATAAGGCAGCAAGCATAGGCCATTAGGCAACAGTTGCACCCCAACATCCAACCCAATTCAACAACAGATGATAAGATTAGCATTCATACTTTTGATGTCGTGCGCCCTGCAAGTGGCTTTCGCACAACCTGCCGCACGCCGAAACAACCAACAAAACACCGCCACAGGCAACGCCGACAACGTGAGCCTGAGGGCGCGAATATCCTTTCCCACACAAAGCAAGATGGACGAGGACGTTGTTTGGAGGCGCGACATATACCGCGAACTGAACCTTACCGAAGATGCCAACGCAGGACTTTACTACCCCGTTGAGCCCATCGACGGCCGCATGAACCTCTTCACCTACCTCTTTAAGCTGGTGATGCGCGGACAAGTAAAGGCATACGAGTATCGGTTAGACGGCAACGAGAGCTTTGAAGACTCGGCTCGCGTAAAGCCATTGGCATTGCTAGACAACTATCACATCTTCTACGAGCGGGTTGACGGGCGTGTGCGCATCGACAACAGCGACATCCCTTCGCGCGAGGTTACGTCCTACTACATCAAGGAAAGTGCCTATTACGACCAGGCAACGGCCACCTTCCACACCAAGGTTCTGGCCCTTTGTCCCATCATGAAACGACAAGACGACTTCGGCGATGCCACAACCTACCCCTTGTTTTGGGTGAAGTACGACGACCTTGCACCCTTCTTGGCCAAGCAAACGGTGATGACGAGCAACCTAAACAACGCCGCAACCATGAGCTTAGCCGACTATTTCACGATGAACAAATATCGCGGCAAGATATATAAAACCAACAACATGCTGGGCCTTACGCTTGCACAATACTGCAAAAGCGACTCGGCTATGGCACAAGAACAAAAACGTATCGAGGCGGAGATAGCCGCTTTCGAGAAAGGCATGTGGGGTGTGAAGGCACCACAACAAGCCGACAGTCTGGCACAAACCACGAAAAACAGCCGCGGAGTAAAAGCCCCCCGCGCCAACCGCCGTGCAACAGTGGCACCCGCACCCAAGAAAGAGAAGGCTGCACGCAGCAGTCAGGGCAGCGCATCGCCACGCATGTCGGTAAGAAGAGAAAGACACTAATCCTAATATTCACGCGTATTTGGCGCACCCAGCGCGTTGCAAGTGCGCACTTTGTTTAATTTAAAACTATTATTGTATGAAAAAGATGATGAAGATGGCTGTGCTTGCCGCAGCATTGACCTTATCTGCAAATGCCAGTGCACAAACGAAGTTAGGTTTAAAAGGTGGTATCAACACCTCCGAAGTTTCGGTAAACGACGACGTTTGGAAAACCGACAACCGCTTAGGTTTCTTTATTGGCCCAACGGTTAAGTTCACGCTGCCCATCGTTGGCATGGGCATGGACATCTCCGCGCTATACGAAAAGCGCGAATCTAAGATGAAGAGCGAGGATGGCAAGCTCGGTTCTGTTGTCTCTCGCGAGCAGTTGGCCATTCCCATCAATGCACGCTACTCTTTCGGCTTGGGCGAAACAGCCAACATTTTCCTCTTTGCCGGTCCGCAGGTAGCATTCAACTTGGGTAAGAAAGACAAGGAAATCGTTCCCGAAGTGGCCGATTGGACACTTAAATCGTCCAATTTTAGCATCAACTTAGGCATAGGCTGCACCTTGGCAGACCATCTCCAAGCCACTCTAAGCTACAACATTGCCGTTGGAAAGACGGGTGAAGTGGAGATTTCAAAGGATGCTGTTGGTGACGCTGTTAAGAAATACGACGGCCGAAGCAACGCTTGGCAATTGGGCGTAGCCTACTTCTTCT
This sequence comes from Prevotella sp. oral taxon 317 str. F0108, assembly GCF_000162415.1. Taxonomy (NCBI): domain Bacteria; kingdom Pseudomonadati; phylum Bacteroidota; class Bacteroidia; order Bacteroidales; family Prevotellaceae; genus Prevotella; species Prevotella sp. oral taxon 317. The sequence goes on from NZ_GG740074.1 coordinate 486,821, forward strand.
AAGCAGAATCCTACTTTTGCTGGATGTTCTCTACCGAAGAAACGAATTTGTCTAACACTTAGAGAAAGGCGGTAGAAGAGCAAATAAGACTTATCAACGCTGGTTTTCGGTCGTCATCATGCAGCCGAAAGCTAGCGTTTTTTGCAAGATGAAATGGCTTTCAAGCCTTGTTTGCCGGTTAGCAGCTTTACTTGTTAACAGCCAATTTCACTACTTGTTAACAGCTAGTTTCACTACTTGTTAACAGGCAGTTTCACTACTTGTCAACAGGTTATCTCACCTATTTATTAACTGAACAAAAGCGTTAAGCCGTGTTTGGCCTAACGTGTAGCTTGGGACAATGTTGAGATAGAAGGATTAATTGGTGCTGTCTGGCCAATTCAACCTGTTTAGCCAGACAGCCATCCCCATCAATTTATATGCAGCGGCACATCTAATATTGTACAAAACGCAGTCGTTCCGCCATTACCTCATAGCGAAAACCAAGTGCTAAAACAATCGGACTGTTAGCGCAATCAAGTTAGTTTGAGCTATGCCCAGAAACACAATACCCTACGTGCTGGGGCATTAATTATGTTCCGCAGGCCTATTTTCCACATCCATCAGCCTGGTTTTGCGCACAATAAAGCTGATGGCACAGACAACAAGAAATCCAATTGCACTCCATCCCCAAGCCGTAATGATGTTGTTGAACGTCCATTCGGGTACAGTAACAACCGCAGTAACACCCAATATAATGACGAAATTCAATAAAATAGCCTCTAACTCACCCCGCTTAGTAAAGGGTCTGTAAAAAAGAAAGGTCGTCACACACAACACTAGGCTTTCATATCCAAACGCCTCTGCTTTGGGAATGTGGTTCAGATAAGTGAAAACACCCGTACCCAAAACAAGTAATATGCCTAACACCACAAAGATAATCTTACCGCTTTTCTTCATCTTTTCCATACACTTAGTTTGACTTATGTTCTTTCACGCACCACAATCATTACCCATTGCAGTGCATAGCGCAAAGTTATGTAAAAAGAAACAAATAGCAAAACTTTACACAAATAATATATTTCACTGCTTACCCAAAGACCAAGGAATTGATCAACAAGGAAAAATCGCCCACTTTTATACTCGTGAAACAAGCCAAATCATCAGCATGCAAGCCACATGTAGATGGTAGTGCGCTATATCAATAACACATTTCTCAACCCCAATCAAATTACAGACATAACCGAATTATCTGCTACAAGAACGAAAAAAACACACTGCATTCAATCACCATAGCTAGGTAAAGCAACAAAACTGGGGAGCAAAGCTGCGCGCTAATTGCCATAAAAATGGTAACTTTGCAGATGGCTACAACTAAGGCAATGTCTATAACAAAAGATAACGCCAAGCCAAAACTACAATAACGATTATGCCCAACAAACAAAATACATCTCCCTGTGACGCTTGCCCCAAGGCGGCGATGCACAGTTTGCAACGGCGCGGTGCGCAAGCGGGCGGCGAACGCTACGTTGTGGCATTGGCCGGAAACCCTAATACGGGTAAAAGTACGGTGTTTAATGCCCTTACAGGACTGAAACAACATACCGGAAACTGGCCTGGAAAAACCGTGGGAAAGGCCGAAGGCTACTTCGCTTACCAAGGCGAAGGCTACCGCATTGTTGACCTTCCCGGAACTTACTCGCTCTCGTCTACTTCGGAAGACGAGGAAATAGCACGCGACTTCATCCTCTTCGGACAGCCCGACGTTACGGTGATGGTGGCCGATGCCACCCGACTGGAGCGCAACATGAACCTTATCTTGCAGGTGTTGCAGATTACCGACAAGGCCGTGCTGTGCGTTAACCTGCTGGATGAGGCCAAACGAAACAAGATAGACATCAACCTTAACGCCCTTTCGCGCCGTTTGGGCATCCCCGTTGTGGGGGCCTCGGCCCGTTCGGGGCAAGGTATCGACCAGCTTTTAGAGCGTATGCGCCAAGTGGCAGAGGGCGAATACAAGTGCCGCCCCCACCGCTCTACCAACCTTCCGCCACATGCCGCGCAGCATGTCAAGGAGTTGGCGCGCAAAATAGCCGAGACACACCCCGACATTTCCAACGCCGAGTGGATTGCTTTCAGGCTAATCGAGGGCGACACAAGCGTGAAAGAGCGTTTCGGAAACCCCGAACTGAACGCCCTTGCCGAAAAATTGCTGCTCGAAATTGGCAGTAACTTCCACGACCTGTGGGTGGAAGACATCTACACACAAGCGGGACAGATTTGCAGCGAGGTGGTTACGCAGGGCAACCAACGCGGACGGCTGCCGCTAGACGTTAAACTCGACCGCATACTTACCCACCGCATCTGGGGGTTCCCCATCATGTTGGCCTTGCTGTGCGGCGTGTTTTGGCTCACCATCATCGGCTCTAACTATCCCTCCGACTGGCTCAACCAATTGTTGGTGGGCATCATTCACCCTGCCCTACACGATACTTTCGTGTCCATGCACGCCCCTTGGTGGCTCACGGGTTTGCTTGTAGATGGCGTTTACCTTGCCACAGCATGGGTGGTATCGGTGATGTTGCCGCCTATGGCCATTTTCTTCCCCCTCTTCACCCTGCTCGAAGATTTCGGCTATCTGCCTCGCGTGGCCTTCAATCTCGACGAATTGTTTCGCCGTTCGGGCGCGCACGGCAAGCAGGCCCTAACCATGAGCATGGGTTTTGGCTGCAATGCGGCCGGCGTAGTGTCTACACGCATCATCGACAGCCAACGCGAACGGCTCATTGCCATCATCACCAACAACTTTTCGCTATGCAATGGCCGCTGGCCCACACAGATATTGTTGGCCACGCTGTTTATCGGCGCAGCCGTTCCTGCACGATATAGCAGCATGGTTTCGCTGGTAGCGGTGATGACGGTGGTGCTTATGGGCGTTGGTTTCATGTTCGGCAGTTCGTGGCTGCTGTCGCGAACCATCCTTCGCGGCGAGGTTTCCACCTTCCATCTCGAACTTCCGCCCTATCGTCCGCCCCAGTTTTGGCAAACGCTTTACACCTCTATCATCGACCGCACACTGATTGTGCTGTGGCGTGCCCTTGTGTTTGCCGCCCCGGCAGGCGCATTGATATGGCTTTGCTGCAACATCCACGTGGCCGATGCCACCATTGCCCAGCACCTTATATCGCTACTCGACAAGCCCGGATGGCTGATGGGGCTGAACGGCGTGATACTTCTTGCCTACGTGTTGGCCATTCCCGCCAACGAGATTGTTATACCAACGGTAATGATGCTGACGATGCTTGTGTTGGGACAAAGCGACATGGGCGCAGCTGGCGTGCTGATGGAAGGCACCGAACAACAAACCAAACAAATACTGCTGTTGGGCGGATGGAACATGCTGACGGCCGTTTGCCTCATGGTGTTCTGCCTATTGCATCACCCATGTTCAACCACTATCTACACCATCTATAAGGAAACGAAGAGTGCCAAATGGACTACCGTGGCCACTTTGTTGCCCTTAGCCCTAGGCATTGTAATGACTACGCTCATCGCAACCGTGTGGCGAATGGTGGCGGAATGAGTTTGTGAGGTGGTGAGGTCTTGAGTTTATGAGGTGGTAAGTTTTTGAGTTTTTAAGTTCTTGAGTTTATGAGTTCTCAACTCCGCGTTAAGAAATATAACGCAAATAAGTCTAGATAAAAGGCTTGAAAACCAAGAAACTCGCACACTCAAATACTCACCACCTCATAAACTCAAAAACTCACCACCTCAAATAACAACTCAGAAACTCATAAACTCAAATACTTACCACCTCAAACAACAACTCACAAACTCATAAACTCAAATACTCACCACCTCAAATAACAACTCAGAAACTTATAAACTCAAAAACTCACCACCTCAAAAACATGTCATCCAACATCACAACAAAAGCTAAAGCGTTTTTGGCCAAGCCCATTTTTCACGACCGCCGCACAATTCTTTGGTTATGGATTGCGTTATCGGTTATTGCCGCCGTGTTGAAATACAACCGCACCGACAACAACTACCGCATCTTCCGCGGTGTGTTTTGGCACACATTGCAATGCACATCGCTCTACGCAGAATATCCGCTAGAATATTACGACGTAAACCACTACGGCCCATTCTTTTCGCTCGTAATAGCCCCTTTCGCGCTGATGCCCATACCCCTAGGGCTTGTGTTTTGGTGCATCGCCCTATCGCTAACCCTCTATTTCGCCATAACGCGGAGCACGTTTAGCAGCTGGCAGCAGATGTTCGTGCTTTGGTTTTGCAGCGAAACACTGCTCACGTCGCTCTTCATGCAGCAGTTCAACATCACCATTGCAGCAATCATCATCGCCAGTTACGCCTTGATAGAGAAAGAACGCGACTTTTGGGCGGCCTGCCTCATCGTGCTTGGCACCTTCGTTAAACTCTATGGCATCGTTGGTTTGGCGTTTTTCTTCTTCTCCAGGCATAAGGGCAAGTTCGTATTATCGTTGTTGTTCTGGGGTGTTGTGTTGTTCGTAGCACCGATGATTATCAGTAGTCCGGGCTATGTGGTGAGCCAATACCACGAGTGGTTTGTGTGTTTGGTTGAGAAAAACGGCGAAAACTTGGCATCCGAGGCGCAAAACATCTCGGCATTGGGCATGGTTAGGCGCGTGTTGGGCAACCCCCAATACAGCGACTTACTGATTTTAGCCCCAGCCCTTGTGCTTTTCGCCCTGCCCTACCTTCGTTTTAAGCAATGGCGCAACGAAGGTTTCCGCATGACTTTGCTTGCCTCGGTGTTGCTTTTCACGGTGCTTTTCAGTACGGGGAGCGAGTCTAGCTCGTACATCATTGCCCTTAGCGGCGTGTGCGTATGGTATTTTGCTGCCCCTTGGCAGCGTGGCAAGGCCGATATTTGGCTGCTTGTCTTCGTTTTCTTGCTGTCGAGCATGGGCTCGTCCGACCTTTATCCGCGTGCCATCAAGCGCGAATACATCCAAGCCTACTCGCTCAAAGCCCTGCCTTGCCTTATCGTTTGGTTGAAGCTATGCTGGGAAATGATGGCGAAGAATTATCAGCCACACCCACAAACGCTCACCAAAGACCGAGGGGAGTGATAAGACTGGCAACATGCCGACAATCTAACAAAACCGGTACGGGCTATAATAAACCCACTTGGGCATAACGCTAAAACCATTCAATGGTGCGGAACAGCTGCCACAAGAATGTAAAATATTTGCACCAAACTTTAACATTGTGAGTGCCCTCGCCGTAAAATCTTTGGGCGTGAGGCGAAAATTGGCGCGTATTTTTCAAGTTTATAACAACATGATTTACAACTATTTGCGAGAAACAAAGCGCAAAACACGGCTTTTTTAGCATACAATTGGGGCGCAGGGCACAACTAAGTGCTCTGCCAAAAGCCGCCAAGCCGCTTTTTGTCTTTAAGAGCTAACTTGTTTATAAACAACCCTTTACATTCTATTTTCATGTCTTTTGTCTGCGCTTTGGTGCTAAAAGCCTTGCGTTTTGGTGCAAATTGCAGTGCATTTTGGTGCTAAATGCAATGCGTTTTGGTGCTAAATGCAATGCGTTTTGATGCTAAATGCAATGCAAAAACAAGCGTTTTGACCAGCATTTTTTGTTGTTACGGATGCAATTCTGACACAAATTTTCTTCAAAGAGAAATGCAAAAGCATAGTAAATGGCAAAAAGTTGAGGGAAAAGCACGCAATGTTTGCTGCTGTTTTTATCACTTGGGCGCATTTTATATGGGTTTTTCAAGGTTTTTCTTCTAGAATGGTTCGGCCAAAAAGTGCGTTTTGTAAAACATGTTTACCATTTTAACACATCCTTAACTTGCCGGCTCGAATACCCAATTTGGGTTGAGACAGGCTTGGATTAGCCCATTTGGTCTGCCGAAATGTTCATATAACATGATGCACTTAGACCTCGCACAGGCCATAAATCCAGAAATTGGTCGTCTTCCTTTTCTTGCGTACTTGATAGCCACAGCACTCCCAACCACGAAGGGCGGTGGTGTGGCTGCCGTCCAATTCCACACTGGACATGTCCAAGAAAGACCTATAACGGTGCAAAACGATGCCCCACACCTTCTCCCATTCACCATTTCTCGACCATTTGCGGAAATGCCCATGCACCGTTTTATCATGCAACACCCTCCCTGTGAAGAAAGATGAGACAGGAAACATATGCCATTGACAGCCTGTTTTCAACTTGTAGAGAATACATTAAATGACTTCCGCCTGATCGCCTTTTAAGGACATACCCACGTTTTTTCCAGACAAATGCGGTAGAATTTCAGATTTTATTGTACCTTTGTCGAGTACTTCGTACATGAGAAGAGTGTTTATCTTGGTTTAGTAGCACAAAGATAATAAACTCCTCTCAATTTATAGAAAAATTAAAAGTCAAGACAACTTCGATTTATAATCATGATTAACTCAGGATGTGGCTATGGATAAAATTAGTTATTACAATAAAACGCATAATAATATCAATAATTTAAGAAAGTTTAATGTTGATATTCAGGGA
>NZ_GG740074.1:494975-503543 GCF_000162415.1 Prevotella sp. oral taxon 317 str. F0108
TCAGGGAGACTACTTGTGTCCTTTGTGTATGAAATCTTTTACAAAACAAGAGGTACGTAAAATTCTTACGGAGGAAGACGTTCCTCAAGCATCACTTGGTGGAAGCAGGATTACTCTTACGTGTAGGCAGTGCAATAGTACTTGCGGTTCTGAGATAGATGTGCATCTGTACAATGCCATTAAAGCAAGAGAACAGCGTTTGTTTTTACCAAAGACAAATAGAAAGATCACAGTTGAAAAAGAGAATCAACGATTGAATGCAGAACTTATTGTTGAAGACAATAAGAACATAAAATTATTTATCAATGAGAAAAGAAATAACCCACGTGTATGGGAGTTTTTTCATAATAATATCCTTCTGCCTGATGAAATAATAGATATAGCTGACTATCCTCTAAAACGAGATGAGCGCAGGATTGGATCTGCACTAATAAAAAATGCTTATCTATTACTTTTTGCAAAAACGGGATACTCATTTCTGACTGACTCATATTATGATGATTTGAGGTTACAAATAGCAAATCCAGAAGTATTCTATCTTCCAGAAAGGCTTTGGACTGCTCAAAACATATCCATAGATGATGGTATTTACTTAACTCAAGACAATAGATATCGTGGTTTTTTTGTTATATACACACTAAAACTCCAACAAATTTATCGTGTCTGTGTTTTAATACCGACACCCCTAATTCCTTTTTTATTTGCAGCAAAAGAACTAGGAAAAATAATCGCTGGTGCAGGTCTTAGGATTTTAAAACTTCCTGAATTGAATTACTTAGAAGATAGCAATGCTATTAATAGATTAAGGGATTGGTGCTATGAATGGAAGATGAATTTTTAACAGAGTTTTGTGTATGAAAGGTTTAATTATACGAAGTCATCTTGACTTTTCTCCCTTTCTTGTCTTCTTGAGAAGAATTAGTATGAATGCTATATAGTTCCATGCCTTCCAACTAGATAGCGTTTTATCAAACCTATTCAGTACGTTTCTGTATGAATCTATCCACGCATTGGTTCTTTCAATGCAATACCTGTGCTTTTACAGCAATTCGTCTAGGAGTTTTTCCTCCCTTTGCTTTCCTCGGCGTTTGTTGAAAGCGACATTTGGGAAAACGTCGTGTTTATGGCATCTCTGCCTGAACTGTTCAGTGTCAAAACCCACATCTGCGTTAAGAAAGAGCTTAATAGTCCTTCGGTTGTTAATGTATTACAACTAACAAGCGAACTCAATCAATTTGCGCAAGAGCCTCTTGCGCAAATTCAAGCTACAGGTAATCAAGGAAATGTAAATACGCAAGAGTCTCTTGCACAATTAGGAGAGGTTTCTGAAACACTATCTACCATCTACCAACACGACATAAATCAGATAGAAGAAATTTTTAAGCAATCTGCCGTAGTTCGCACTAACTGGGCAAGCCTTGTAATTCTGCGGTATTCCCTGGCTGTCGGTGACATATATGGCATTGGTCGTCTTCCTTTTCTTGCATCCTTGTATAGATACTTTAAAAGTCAAAGCGACTTCATAATATTAAAGGTGGGAAACTTCCACCCGTAATCAGCAAAACATATTACTCCCCTCGCCCGTTGGAGAGGGGCTGGGGGGTGAGGTTTACTCCTTACTCCTTTTCTTATACACCACATTCAGCAACAAAAAGTTTATGGGTACGGCAATGGCCATCACCACGATTGGTGCCAACCACTTGCTAAGTCCCCACCAAAGGAAGAGGTTGAGCAAACCAATCTCCATGAGATAGTTTACCGCATGACTGGCCACAAAGCCCGCAACATTGCCGCGAGTGGCCTTACTTTGAAAGGTGAAATAGGTGGTTAGCACATAGTTGCACAACAAACCAACCACGTAACCCACGGTGTAAGACACGTTGGCATTGGCAAACAACAGGCAAAGACAATACACGCCATAATGCAAGGCTGTACATATCGCGCCCACAATGCCAAAGCGAAACACACGCCAAAAGTGCGCCCGAAAGGCGGGATGGCCTTTCCACCAACCTTTAAACCTTTGTGTGGTCGTCATCGCCAACTATCTCGCGTATGTTAAACAAAGGTCTGTTCTTCACTTCGGTGTATATCTTGCCCACATAAACACCCACCACACCGATAGACAACATGATAACTCCGCCTATGAGCCAAAGGCTTAACATGATGGAAGCCCAACCCGGATAGGCCGTGTGAACAATGAGTGCATGAACAACATACACGCCCGCCACAAGACTGAGGAAAAGGAAAAAGAGGCCTATATATAATATAAGGTATATGGGACGAACCGAAAACGAGGTTATGCCATCGAGTGCCAACGACAGCATCTTTTTTAAAGTGTACTTCGATGTGCCTGCCGTGCGCTCGCTTATCACGTCGTCTACTGTGCTGCTTTCAAGCCCTATCATGGGTATCAGTCCACGCAAGTAGAGGTTGCGTTCGCCATAACCAGCAAGAATATCCAGTGCGCGGCGACTCATCAGCCTGAAATCGGCATGGTTGAACACGCTTTTCACGCCCATTTTAGACTGCAACTTGTAGAAAGCCACAGCCGAAAGGCGTTTGAAAACGGGGTCGGCCTTGCGCGAAACCTTAACGCCATACACGATGTCGCTACCCTCGCGATAATGTTGCAGCATGCGAGGAATGGCTGCGAGGTCGTCTTGCAGGTCGGCATCAATGGTTATCACCACGTCGGCCCAATGCCTAGCGGTGAGCATTCCGGCCATGATGGCACTTTGATGACCCACGTTTCGGGCCAGATTAATACCCCGCACATAGTGGTTTTCGCGCTGATGGCGACATATCAGCTGCCAAGTGGCATCGGTGCTACCATCGTTTACAAACACGATCATGCTCTCGGCCGACACATCGCCCAAGCTGACCAGCGTATCGAGCAGCTGTGTTAGGCGCGCCACCGAGGTATCTAGCACCGCCTCTTCGTTGTAACAAGGCGAAACAATAGCCAATCGCGTCATCTCTTCTCCCCCTTCTTTCGTTCAACAAACTGGGTATAGGTTATAAACTCTGCATCGCGCCGTTTCATCATCTTTACCAAACGGTCTAGTCGGTTAACCATATCCACACCGCTATGGTTGCGTATGATGTAGGGCATCTTATATTCGGGATGCTCTTTGAGGTCGTAAAACTCCCAAGGATGGAAGTAGGTTACGAAGTAGCCATCGTGCCGCAACACGCGCCTAACCATGGCGTTGTACAGCCATTGGGGCAGATTGTGTAACGACAACCAAAACAAAGGAAAACGCAAAAGGGGGGTAACCGAGGCCGGAATTTGCATTACCTCGCCCTTCATAAACCAACGGCGGGGCGTGGTGAGGTGCATATAACGGCCTGGAACAAAGGCAGGATTGAGCGAAGAGTTATACAGATAGCCCGCCTCGGCCAGTGCATCGTCGCTCACGGGGAACATACGGGGCTGCCGATAGCCGTGCATGGGTACGCCCGCCACACGTTCGAGTATGTTTTTAGACCGCCATACGTCTTCGGGAACAGGTTTCCAATGGTCCACTCCGTGGCAAGCCACCTCGTGCCCCTCGTCCATGATGCGGCGAATTAGGCGCGGTGCCTGCTCGGCGAAGTTGCCCGTGCAGAAGAAAGTGGCGCGAACGCCGTTAGATTTCAGACAATCGAGAATGCGCGTTGTGCCTTCTACCGACACGCGCATGCCTTCTTCCAAGCTGATGTCTACGCCATGCTCGCGCGGAACATCAAACTCTTCGGTGTCGAAACTTAGCAATATCAGCTCTTTTTCTTTTGTTTGCATGGTGCAAAGTTACGAAAATAATCGGCAACATACGTGATTTTGGAAAGGGCTTTGATGGGCTAAGATATTTCAAGAACCACGTTCAACTGTTTTTCGGAAGACTTCTAAAATAATGAATGTCTACCAAAAGCAGGCTCGTGGCAAAGAAACATGTGCTGCCAAGGCATCAAGTTGCAGATAAAACGCGCGAACAAAATCACTATTTTTGGTGATTGTGCCGTTAAACAATTTGTCTTATCTTTGCAAAAAGGGTAATCGTGTTGACTCATATATTCGCGAGCCCATGAATTTGAAACTCGTTAACTTGTCAACTCATAAACTCACCAACTCATCAACTCATAACCTCATAAACTCAAAGCAATATGTTAGATTTATCATTCTTCACAACCCTCAAACTAGGCTGGCTTAACGCTTGGATACCCGCGTTTGGCATGGTAGTGATACAATTTGTTTATATGGCCCTCTTCCGCGAAGTGGGAAAGCGCGCGGTAGACACATCGTGGTATACGCCTCGCGACAAGTTTTGGGCTATGGTAAGCACATTTCTTCAAATAGTTCTGCTTGTGCTTTCAATCTTCGTTCCATTCAAATTGGGAACGGCATGGTTTCTGATAGGCAGCACAATCTTTGCACTTTCGTTTGCCGCCTTCATCTGGGCCTTTCATAGTTATGGCATCGACCCAGCAGGGAAAACAATCAAGAGCGGCATCTATCGCTGGTCGCGCAACCCCATGTACTTCTTCTTTTTCGCAGGAATGTTCGGCACCTGTATTGCTTCGGCCTCGCTTTGGCTGCTCATTGTGATAGTTCCGTTCGTCATTGCAACCCACTTCACCATCCTTGGAGAAGAGCGTTATTGCGCACAAACCTACGGAAAAGAGTATTTGGAGTACAAGGCTAAAACGCCAAGATACTTACTTTTTTAGATAAAAAGGGCGATTAAGCGTTGTAAAGGCTGCCCTAAACACGTTTCAATCACGATGCAACAAGTGTGCCGACTTTCTGTTGTGGCTGCCATGCAGGCTAATCGCCAAAGAGGAATTGCCATAACGTTGGAATTTCAACGCCATCGCTTGCGGCCACGCTGCGCGCATAGCTATAAGCCAAGATAAAAGATAGCACCATAACTAACAACCAAGCAGTTATGGCGAGGAAAATAAGCCAAGGGCGACTGAGCCGAGAAAGTTTTTTAAACATAAGCAGTGAGGTGTAAGGCGGAGTAAAGGGAAGGTTAAGATGGGGGCAAGCGGGCTGTATAATGATTGGCGAGCAATGGGCTGAGCGGCTAAGTAAATTCTTGTTCCATTAAGAAAGCCCAGCCCCTCTGCATTTACTAGGCTGTTTTAACCTTCGTAGCGACATCCTAGGGCAAAGCCCTGTTACGCGCCCACCAAGCAAGACAAAGGGGGATGTGCTGGGCTTTTACCCAAACACATCCCCCTTTTCAATATGATTAATATTCGTCTTCGTTGAAGAGAAAGTCCTCCTTTGTAGGATAATCGGGCCAAATATCTTCGATACTCTCGTAGACATCGCCTTCGTCTTCTATCTCTTGCAAGTTCTCCAACACCTCCAAAGGTGCACCCGAACGCATAGCATAGTCTATGAGTTCTTCCTTGGTTGCAGGCCAAGGCGCATCTTCTAGTTTAGATGCCAATTCCAATGTCCAATACATATCTTAATAGTTTTTCTTGTTAATGTTTTCGGTTTAGGCTGCAAAAATAACACTTTTATTGTTATTTGCAAGTGTTTTGCCAAGTTTTTTCCGACAAATCGGCATTATGGTTGATAAAACGTGCCAAAACGAATAGGTAATCGGAGAGCCGATTAAGGTATTGTAAGGCAGAGAATGCCACGTGCGCCTCGTGCGATAGGGCCACAACACGCCGCTCGGCACGCCTGCAAATGGTGCGACAGACGTGCGCCCAGGCTGCCGCAGGCGTTCCCCCAGGTAAGATAAAGTGGGTTTGGGGCGGCAATTTTTCTTGCATCCGGTCGATGGTCGTTTCTAGTTGCACAGCGCAAGACGGGTCGAGACAAGGCGCATCCGTTTCGTTTCCTGGCTCGATGTCGGTGGCGAGGTGGCAACCGATGTTGAAAAGTGCGTGCTGAACACTTTCGAGCAAGGACACATGCGAGCCTTCGGGCAACAGCGCAAGCAGATAACCTAGGGCAGAATTAAGCTCATCAATGGTGCCGTAGGCCTCAATGCGAGCGTGCGACTTGTCTATGCGGGCACCGCCCACAATACTTGTGGTACCCTTGTCGCCTGTTTTGGTGTAAACTTTCATACTTAAAGAGAGGGGTTGTTAGGTTAAAAGTTGATAACATAGTGCTGCTTGGGGCGTACGGTATCGAAGAACACCAGCCCACAATAATGCAGATCGAAGGTTACGCCCGTACGCAAGTCGTGGCGCAGCTTTTGCCATAACTGCCGAGCATGATGCGAATAGCCGATGCCTTCTACAACAAGTATAGACTTCTGATTGAGCATCGGCAGCACCCGCTCGTAGGTTTCCTCGGCACGTAAAGGGTCGAGCAGATGCACAACAAGGGGATGTTCGGGCGAAATGCCTACGTGTAGTTCCGCCTCTTTAAGGCCGACAACCGCTGTACCCTTGCATCCGGCCTGCACATAAGGGGCAAGCCAATGCGGCATGGAGCCACAACAAAGCCACTGATAGGCCTGCGCGAAGTTGGCCAGACGAAAATAAAACTCGCCCAACTTGCGCTCTCGTTTGCCCAATTGTGGAAAGCTATCGGCTAAGTCGGCGTAGGCATAATAGGGATAATGCTCGTTAACCACGTAGCGCACGAACGAGTAGGCCGACGGCGACTGAATGCCGAAACCACGGCAACAGGTAAGTCGGGTAATCCAAATCCAAAGTCGTTCGAGATAATACATGTTTCGTGAGGCATTATATAATGTGTATTGCAAAGTTAAGCATTTTAAACCGAAAGAAACCCAACGAGAAAACCTAAAACTATTTAAAAATGTATGTCCGTTAGAAAAAAACAAGGCGAATTTGTAACAACCTATCGTTCTTTTCGCTATTTTTGCAAAAAGAGCAATCAGTATAACCTTTCACGAATACACGCGGATTGGTAAACTAATGAGCTAATGAACGAATGAACGAATAAACTTAATATCGTATGGACAAGACAAAAATCATTATCACCTCCATTATCGGAGTAGTGATTGTTATCGGAGCTTGGCTAATAGCCGCAGGTTTCAAGAATTTTAGAGAGGGAGAACCCAACATCAACGTTACCGGTATGGCCGAAAAACAAATTACGAGCGACCTTATCGTCTGGAAAATCTCGGTTAACGCCGAGGGTTCTACACGTAGTTCGGCCTTTACCGAGTTTGAAAAGGCGGCTCGCGTGATGCGCCAATACCTACAAACGCACGGCATTCCCGAAAAGGAAATAACAATGAGCAGCGTGGACATCAGCAAACGTACGAAAGACTTTTGGGACGAAGACAGCCGTAAATACGTAACGCTTGAAAATGGTTTCGCCGTTTCGCAGACTTTCACGGTTAGTTCGAACGACCTCAAACGCGTAGAAAGTGTATACCAACGCATTTCCGAGCTGTACAATCGCGGAATGGATTTCAGTAGCGAGAAACCGCTCTACTACTACACGAAACTGAACGACTTGAAGATGGAGATGCTTAACCAAGCATCGGCCAACGCATACGAACGCGCTCAAACCATCGCGAAGGGCAGCGACTCGAAGGTTGGCGCAATTGTGTCTTCATCAATGGGTGTGTTCCAAATTGTAGGTCTTAACAGCGAGGAGGAATACAGCTGGGGCGGAACGTTCAACACAAGCAGCAAAGAAAAGGTGGCTAGCATCACGGTGAGAACGACGTATAAGGTGAAGTAAAAAGAGAAATAAGGAACAAAAGACATCGCAACCTTGCGATGTCTTTTGTTCTATGCCATTAAAAAGGTACGTGCCTAAGTTTTGCCACTGAACGTGGAGACGTAGTGTATGCCGGCGTAAACTAAAACATTATGTGGTTCTTTCTAAGAAAAAACATCAATAAGAAAGATACATTTGTCACCTTAAATGGTTCATACGACAAATTATCAAGGTATTTCTTTTCAGATATTGAAGATGAGAAATATATTGTCAACGTTAAGTTCAGTGGAGTTGCCCAAAAGGGATTTACGCACCAATTGCTTGCTCAAGCAGACTATTTGGAAAACAGTCGGTTTGGCGGTATTCCGCTGTTCTCGCAAAGGTTTATGGAGAGAACGAAACAATATCTTTCCGGCAAAATTGATTTCCATCCATGCCAAATACTCCTTAATGATGTCACTTACGTCTTCTACCTGGGCAGAATAAAATGTATAAAGCCAATCATTGATTATGAAAAATCAGGCTATAGAATATTGACAGACGGGAGTAGAATCCTAAGTGAACCGAAAGTAATCAAAGCCTCCATAGACGAGGAAATGCTGATTGTGCGAGATGCCACATACAAATCTACCTTTGTAGTGAGTGAGTTGTTCAAGCAAATGGTTGAGAAAGAAAAATTAAAAGTTGGATTTGATAATACATCAAGCACATTTTGGTAATGGTGCAGATTCAATTCTGATAGTAGATATCCCATCATCAAATTAGTATTATACGCAAGCTCTTGGAATATTACGTAGGAACATGAATCCTTTGGCATCCAATTTATAGTTGGAAATACAATAACACAATCACAATAATCCTTTTTATTCCAATATCTGTTCTAGCACCTGTTCTTGGCTTTCACAAAGTTAAACCCT
>NZ_GG740073.1:0-5353 GCF_000162415.1 Prevotella sp. oral taxon 317 str. F0108
ATGGACTCATACAGGAGCGTGCTCAACAGGTTCGATACAACACAAACGAGTTGGGAGGGATGGAACTATATCGCATTTATACTGATTTTTCTGAAAAAGATAAGGAAGAGGGAAAAGTCTAAATGACTTCATTGAGAGGAGTTTATTATCTTTGTGCTACTAAACCAAGATAAACACTCCTCTCATGTACGAAGTACTGGACAAAGATACAATAAAATCTGAAATTCTGCCGCATTTGTCTGTGGCAAAACGTGGGCATGTCTCAAAAAGTGACTTGGTGGAAGTCATCCAATGCATTCTCTACAAGTTGAAAACAGGCTGTCAATGGCATATGCTTCCTGTCTCATCTTTCTTCACGGGGAGGGTGTTGCATTACAAGACTGTGTATGGGCATTTCCGCAAATGGTCGAGAAATGGTGAATGGGAGAAGGTGTGGGGCATCATTTTGCACCGTTATAGGTTTTTCTTGGACATGTCCAGCGTGGAATTGGACGGCAGCCACACCACCGCCCTTCGCGGTGGGGAGTGCTGTGGCTATCAAGGACGCAAGAAAAGGAAGACGACCAATGCCATATATGTCACCGACAGCCAGGGAATACCGCTTGCCATGTCCACTCCCGTTTCGGGTTCGCACAACGATGTTTACAAAATTTCTGAGGTGCTTTCTGAATTGTTCTCGGGACTTAATTCCTCGGCCTTGTCCGTATCGGGACTCTTCCTTAACGCAGATGCGGGTTTTGACACTGAACAGTTCAGATGGGGATGCCATGAACACGAGGTTTTCCCAAACGTTGCATTCAACAAACGCCGAGGAAAGCAAGGGGAGGAAGAACTCCTAGACGAATTGCTGTATAAGCAGAGCTATTGCATTGAAAGAACCAATGCGTGGATGGATTCATACAGAAACGTACTTAATAGGTTTGATACGCCGCTAGCTAGTTGGAAGGCATGGAACTCTATATAGCATTCATACTAATTCTTCTCAAGAAGACAAGAAAGGGAGAAAAGTCAAGATGACTTCAAGAAAAGACAGAGCAAGACAAAAAAAAGACACTTAAAATTCATGCTTAACTTATTGAATATCTGTAAAAAGACAAAGAAAGACAAGCAAGACAGGCCTTTTCGTGGTTTACTCAAAAAATATTTTGGGAAAAACAACCGCCATTATTAAGAAATGGAACTCAATAATGGCGGTCTGTGTATTTTATGTGTTTATATCTAAACGGCTATTTTCCGATATTCTTTATCAGAAAACGATTTATCTTTCGCTCGTAATCGTTACGGGCAGGAGTGCCTTTGCTGCCCAGCACCCGGTCGAGCATCTCGTCATGTGAGTATAGCTTCATCATATCGCTTTTATCTCGCTGGGGAGTAAATGGAGAGAGGGCATCCTCTATCTTGCAAAGAGTCTCAATGGAAAGGTTCTCCTTACCACGAAGAATTTTCGACACGTATTGCTGTGAGCAACTCATACGCTGGGCAAGTTCTTTCTGAGTAAGGTGGAGTTCGTCCATCTTCTCGAGCATAAGCATTGCAATACGCTGCGAGCGACGGAGCCACGACTTGTTGGTCTGTCGGTATTCAGCAGCCTCACGCCAGCGAGAAAGGGTCTTACTCTCGTGCGCTTCCAGTTTGTTGATGATTTGGTCCATGTGGCCATCAAGCAACCTCATACTTTTAATAATGATTCGAAATTGGAATTGCTATTCTGTTTGCAATAGCGGTCTCTACAGCTTGGTAAATTTCAGTTTTCTCCGTCTGAATTGATACCACAAGTGAATACTTTATCTTATTATCGACATTTTCAAGCTTACGCTCTTTCCACCAACCAGGACCTGGGAACACAACAATTTGCCCACAGCTTGCTAACTCTTGTGCCGTACATGAGAACCAGTCTGACTGGACGGTACCTCTTTCTCGACGCTGCTGTCCGATATTCCATCGTGTCGAATTATTGTCACTTGTTTTTTCACCTTCGAGTTTATTGTGGCGAGCCAAGAATTCTGAATCGTTCTCAATTGGAGTTTTTACATCAAAACGCAAAGTGGCTGATGGGTAGCGGTATTTATTGTTCTTTCCGGATTTCCCTGGTGCCGGCTCGACATAGTATGACAGGGTTATACGTAAAGTTACAACTTCATCGTGCATTGTTTCTAGTACGTCTACAGGCCATGGCAAAGCATAGAAATGCATTTCATTGTATGTATTCGTCCCCCCGGACTTGTATGGCTTTAATTCATTTTCAAATACATAAGTTGCATATTTTTCACTGCTATATGCTGCTATATCTTCATCTGGGATGCCATATCCACAGAGTGGCATTATATCTTGAGGTCTTCCGTCATCAATACTTTTCATTTCATCTGTCCAACGAGCTGAATGTACCATCAACGCTCTGATTGACAGCATACTTAAATTAGGATTCTCTACCTTTATCTTTGCTGCAAGACGCGCAGCAAGAGCTGTTGCAGCACTTGTAGCATTAAACGTCTCAAGAGGGGAACGTAAATCATTGCTGGTTGTGATAAGGCACAGATCCTCGTCAGGATATAAACCCATAGATGGACTATATGCCAGATTTCCACCCTCCATTACAATTTCTGGTTTAACTCTTTCTTCATGCCAACTAAACGAAGTACATGAATATGGGGACACTCCTTTAGGGGACGCTATTCCTTTAGCAGTCTTATCTGCAGGTATAGAAAGTTCTGTATATGCGCCAACCGTTAGAGCATTCCATGCCTGAGCAGGACTATTTATAGCATTTGCCTTACATGATTTAATATAATTGGTGGCGTCTACATCATCTTGATATATATTACCAGCAGAAACCAATACTAGGCGATCACATTCTCCACTATGATAAATACTTTCATCAAGAGCAGCTGAACTAGATGTAGGTTTTCCATCATCAGAAATTGAATCTGTTACCGCCATACAATCAATATCAGCTCCCATGTCTTGACTTTGAGATATGGCATCTTCAATAACAGCGCCATAAAATGAAGGGGCTGTGGAGTAATTTGCATCTACAATCTTCACAGAAGCTAAATTATGCTGGACAACTGGTAAATTTCCTCTATCGTATGCCAATTTTGTCAAATCTCCCATGAGAACCAAGCCTGCCATTCCTGTTCCATGATCTATGTGATCTAGGTTATCTTGAACATTGATAGCAGTGGACATACGACTGTCTGGGAGAGCTTGAGCTATTAATGGATGCGCATTATTTACACCGCTATCTAAAATACCTATGTGAACATCAGATTCTTCAAACTGTAACTCGTTTGCAAGTATGTCTGTCCATTCTCGACTGACCTCTGAAGATTCTGTTAAAATAGATGGCTGCTTATAACGGCGGATTTCAGATATGTTTGCCATGTGGTATGGCAATTGTGCAAGAACGGTCTTGTTTGTTGTAATTAGAAAAACATCAACATCCGCAAATTGCAGCCGTTGTTCTATTTGACATTTTATACTCAGGTCATCTAAAACGATCTGAATATCATTGATGTTATAATCATCTGTCTTACAAATCCACAATTCGAATCCCATTTCCTCTGCAGGTCCTAAGGCTTCATATTCGTCTTTTGACTCAAATAGGGATTCTATTTTTGCTGATGAAATACCTTGTATTGGAGCGATAAGAGATTCATTGCATGGTTTTTTCTTTTCTGTCTCCGCTGTAGCAAATTTATCAGCCTTCTTATCAAACCAATCTTTATGTTTGTTCGAAACAAAAACAGTTACATCAACATTATCATCCTCTGAATCCTTTTTATGGATCTTCATTATTCGAGCACCTCTTTGGGTGTCAAGAGATGAAGGTATCATGTTTTGTGGTACGGTAAAATCCAGATAGGCACCATCAGCCGTATGCTGCCCATACTGAAGAAGTGGCTCTTGCTCATTAATTGCATTTGCAAATGCATTAGCATATTGCAGTTTTAATGCATCTGCATGAGCTCTTCTATTATCGTATTGTGGAAATTCTGCTGGAGAACCACCTCTTTGCAATTGGGGTGTAAATCCTTTATTCTCAGCTATTTGATTACCTAAGAAGAAATGTTTTTTGTGCATAAAAAATATTACCCGATATTGCGTACCAAAATGCTACGCATATCAAGAACGGTTTTTACAAGATTAATGTTGATAGGTGTATCGTTTAAAAGGGATTCTTTGAATATGTCAGCACAGACCATTTTAATCTCTGCATGACTCATTCCGTCAAACAAAGGCTCGACCATTGAAAAATCAAGATCCTTTGCCGTATATAAATATTCTTTTAAAAGCTTTAGACGTTGTTTTGAATCTGGTAAAGTATATTCTATCACATCATCGAATCTGCGGAACATAGCCTTATCTATTGATTCGATGCTGTTTGTTGCTGCGATAATAAAACTTTCAGAAGAATCTCTTTCTAAGAGCTGTAAGAATGTGTTTAAAATACGACGTTGCTCACCAACTTCGTTGTCCATTCCTCTTTGAGCTCCAATTGCATCAAATTCATCAAAAAGATATACAGCTGGTACTTCGGAGATAAAATCAAAGATATTACTTAGTTTCAACCCGGTTTCTCCCATGAACTTCGTAACAACCTTTTCTGTACGTACTACAAAGAAAGGAAGATTTAGTTCCCTAGACAGAACATTAGCTGTCATAGTTTTACCTGTTCCGGATTCACCATATAACAACAGTTTTCGTCTATTGTCAAGTCCATACTTATGAAGATTGTCTCGTTTCAAATATTCCTTGATGATTCTGTTGATTTTCTCAATGTTCTCATCTGATGTAATGAGACTTTTCAAGTCCTCATCACTTTCAATTTGCAATAAAAGATCTTCTACATCTTTATGCTTCGGAGAAATATGAAGTGGACTAAATGAAGTCTTGGATTTACCGAGTAAATCTTGAATGGTACGTGCTAAAATAACATGACCATTCTTGGCTTCTACAGCTGATATCTGTAAAGCCACCTTCCTGAACTGGGCATCATCATTATCCAAATGATTCCGTATCAGGGATAATACTTGGTCAGAATTAATCATAATTACTAACACACAATAATTCGCTTTGCAAATTTAGTGTTTTATTTGTGTAACGACAAGCTTTCATTGTTAAAACATTACCATACACCTAAATTATTCCAATATTGTCCAATATTGTCCTAAATAAATTTTGTGTATCTCTCAAAGCACGGTGCCCACAGGCTTCGCAAAAAGAGCCTACTTTCAATCCCCTATTCCGAGATGTCATCCTCTGGCGGAGGCGTGAAAGGCTCATTGAGCCACTTTTCGAGGTCTATTTTTGTGAATGTGTTTAGGCGGAGGGAGACGACGAGGTTTGCCAACGT
>NZ_GG740073.1:5798-8746 GCF_000162415.1 Prevotella sp. oral taxon 317 str. F0108
CGGTAGATCAGGCTCTATCTCCTCGTCAATGAGCACGTTTTGGGCAGCATGGTCGGGCAACGGTAGCTCCCTTACGCGCTTATAGCGCATGTTTCCCTTGTGCCGCACCACGAAGAACACGTTCGTGCTGTCCCAATGGTTCAGTAGAGCATAGTCGCAGTATCCACGATCGGCAACGACGATGGAGTGAGGCTGCAGGGGAATGTCGAAAGCAGCCTTGTTGTCGCTGCCTTTACCGTCCGTAATGTTCACGAAATCAGGCAGTAGACAGTCGTAGTCGAGCAACGTGTGCATCTTCACCGCGCCTTTCTTTGACGTGTAATGCGCCCAGTCATACACGGACATCGTGAGCGATACCAACGTCGAGTCAAGAAGTTTTATGGGCATCTTGAAGCGGAAACCTTTGCGACTGCCCCAACCCTGCTGTCCGAAATATTTGTACACCGCATAGAATATGTCGCGGAAGACGTCGCTGTCGCGGTTCGTGTTCTGGTAAGACACGGTTGACTTTGATGGCGCACGGCTAATGCCAAGATGGTTTAAGTTGCCTGTGGCTGACTTCAGTCCGTTGGATATGTCGCGCACAGAGTCGCAGCCCGAGAACTGGCAGAAAACCATGCTCACAAGCTGACTCCATGTGTCATAACCCTTGTTGTGCCTATCCGTTCCCGCAACACGGATGATTTTTTTGATGTTTTCTTTTGGAAGCTCGCGGATTACTTGAGAAAAAGTGTTATATTTGCCATCGGAAGCCGGGTGATTGGTCGTCACCGCTAAGGTAGTAATTTTCCACCTTAGTTTACAGCTTCCTTTTTTGTTTTTTCAAAAACGTTTAGGACAATATTGGTTCTTAGTAGAAAAATCGAGGTTTTTCTATTGTCTTTCTGAAACAAAATGCTATCTTTGCGTCAAATCATTAGCCCTTTAAATGCTAGGCTTTGAATGAAGTAAGTGTTCCAAGCGAAGAAGATACGCTTAAATAGAAAAAAGTTAAAGTATTTTAGGCTGCTTAATCATTGAGTAACAAATACATGTCGAAAAAGAATCAGTCCAACAGACTAACAACCCAACAAAAGGAGTCGAAAGGAGTTGTCGGTATTTTCGGAGAAGAAACGAAGATACACGACATGACTGTCGGTGAGGTTTCTCATCTTGCCCTTAATAAGCTTCAAGAAGAGTTCCCGCAATTGGAATTTCGATCTAGAACGAGCATCAAGAAAGAAGAGATTAACGAAGCCTTAAAGAAAATTGACCCGAAATTGGGGCAAACGCTTTTCGTTCCAAATTCAAGTATTATCCCTGATGGGGGAATTGTGGAAGTGAAAGACGATAATGGAGAATGGAGGGTTGTATTGGTTTCTGAGGCAAAGCATCAGGGAAAGGATATTGAAAACATCAAGGCAGGCAACCTTGTTGGGAAAAAGGACAACCAAGATATTATGGCTGCTGGTAATGCCATTGAGAGGTCTCATAAGAACATTGCTGAAATTGCCAATCTGATGTTGGCAGAGGCGCACTTTCCTTATGTGCTATTCTTGGAAGGGTCGAATTTCCTTACAGAGACCATTCCTGTTAAACGTCCTGACGGAAGAGTTGTTACACTCGAATACAATTCGGGAAAGCTGAACAGGCTGGACAGACTGACCGCAGCCAACTACGGCATGCCTATCAATACAAACTTGTGCAAAAACAAGTTTATTAAACATAACGACAAGACTATCATGCTTCAAGCAACATCCATTTACACGCAGGGAAACGGAGAAGGGTGGAATGCTGAGAAGATGCTCGAAATCATGCTTGATATTTCAAGAACTTCTTTGGAAATGTTGGGTAGCGACTTATTTAAGCAGCTAACCCAGAAAAAGTAATTTAAACAGATATTGAAGTATGGCAAGAAAAGCTACAAACGAGTTACTGCAAAAGGCGAAAAAGCAAAAGAATGATGAGTTCTATACACAGCTTGCCGACATAGAAAGCGAGTTGCAGCATTATGAAAGTCATTTCAAGGGTAAAGTGGTGTATTGCAATTGTGATGACCCACACATCAGCAACTTTTTCAGATATTTTGTTTCTCGTTTCAAGAAGTTGGAACTCAAGAAAGTTATTGCAGCCTGTTATAAGGAACAGAATGTAGACTTGTTCAACACAGGGAAAAATAATCATGGTTTTTTCTTTGAATACACAGGAACAGAACTTACTGGCACCGACCCAAAGACAGCCAACATCGTTTACTTCAAGGGAGACGGCGACTTTCGCAGTCATGAAAGCATAGCCTTGCTTAAACAATCAGATATAATTGTTACCAATCCGCCCTTTTCCTTGTTTCGAGAGTATGTGGCACAATTAATGAGATACGATAAGAAATTTCTTATTATCGGGAACATCAACGCCATTACATATAAAGAAATCTTCAAGCTCATTCAAGACAATAAGGCATGGCTTGGAGTTAATCTTGGCAGAGGTATTTCTGGATTTATCGTGCCAGCACATTATGAACTCTACGGAACAGAGACAAAGATAAACGAATTAGGGGAAAGGATTATTTCTCCCAATAATTGCTTGTGGCTTACGAATCTGGATAACTTCATACGGCATGAAGATATTTTGCTAACTAAAAATTATATCGGATACGAACAAGAATATCCTAAATACGATAATTATGATGGTATCAATGTCAATAGAACAAAGGACATTCCACAAGATTATTGCGGATATATGGGAGTGCCGATAACATTTCTACATAAGTTTAACCCGCATCAATTTGAGATAATAAAATTCAGAAAGGGAAACGATAAGAAAGACTTATCAATAAACGGGAAGTGCCCTTATTTCAGGATTATTATCAAAAACAAACATGCCAATCCTAAAATCAAGCATTTGACTGATAAATATCAATCAGTGTCATTGAAGTAATCTTGACTCTTCTCGCTTTCCAATCTTCTTAAAGG
>NZ_GG740073.1:9199-78239 GCF_000162415.1 Prevotella sp. oral taxon 317 str. F0108
GAATTAGTATGAATGAGATTTAGATTCAGGCTTCCAACCAGACTGTGCCGTATCAAACGTATTAAGCAGGCTCTGCATGAAACCCTCCACGCATTGGCAGTGCTTCTTTTCTTGCAGCCTTGATAGGCACAGCACTCCCCACCACGAGGGGGGGGGGGCATAACTCCGTTCAAATCACCGCTAAACGTGTGTTAGGAAGACATTCTACGTTCCAAGATATGTTCCACCACAAACCCAAAACAACATGGCAAAACGTGAATATATAGAAGCCAACAAACGCTGGCTTGAAGAAAAAGCAAAAGAAGCGGGGGTGAAATGCCTCACTAAGGGCGTAATGTATAAGGTGATTAAGCAGGGCGGAACTGGCGGCGCAAACCCTTCACCAAGAAGCATCGTAACGGTGCACTACACGGGGCGAACTATCAATGGGCGGAAATTCGACACGAGCGTGGGCGGCGTTCCACTTGCTTGCCGATTGTGCGACCTTATTGAGGGCTGGATAATTGCCCTGCAACAGATGCACGTTGGCGATAAATGGGAGTTGTATTTGCCGGCCGAGGTGGGTTATGGCAAGCTGTCGCAAGCTGGTATACCTGGTGGGTCGACCCTTGTTTTTGAGGTTGAACTGCTGGGTGTGGGCTAAATATCTGGCTGGTTTCTTCGCCAAGAACATGAAGAAGTAGGAAAGAAACGAGGCTGGTAAGGCTCGCTTTGGTCTGCTGGTGGGCAGTTGTAATGTGCAACATGCTCAACAACGGCTTTGTTACAGGCTTGCTCTGGTCTGCCGGGGCTGGGGTTGTAATGTGCAAGGCACTCAATAACGGCTTTGTTATAGGCAGGTTTAAGAGATTACCTTTGCTGTGTTTTCAGTACATGCCACAACATAATAAAGGCTCGCTCTATCGCGGGGCGAGCCTTTCTTTGTGGTGGTACACCTATTATATAATAGGCGGTTGTAGCGGGTTGTCTTGGCTGTGGTTGCAGGCTTTTGGCTCTTGTTGGTGTTGCATTACAAGTACAAAAGGCTGCAAACAACCTTCGCCATCCGCAGTTTCGTTATTCTTTATTAACAGAAAAACATTTGCTTTGAAGTGTCCTTTCTCTATCTCGCAGTAAGTTTGCAGCAGAAATCAAAACAATCATTCAAAAGCAAATCTGTATGAATAATCTTCTTAACAACCCAGAACACACCGAAAGCAAGCAGCGACTAACCCAAGCCCGACAACACCTCATCAAGGCATTCGCGCCCTTGCTCTCTACTCAACACAACGGAAAGCAAAGGTGGATTGGCACCAAAACCGACTTACTGGAGATGGTTCACCTGGCCTATACCTTCTCTTACGTACGCGACGACCAAGGTCGACCTGCCACTTTTCTGTGGATGGTGCAACGCGCCTGCGACAACTTTTTGCTCTCCATGCCCCGAAACCCCAGTGCCTTTGTGGGCAAAGCCATGCAACGTAAAAACACTAAGCAGGCCCCTTTACTAGAACGCTACTGCCATTTGCTCTACGAACAGGGCGTTAACGAACCGTTACAGACATGGATGGCAGTGTGAGTTGTTTTGAGTTAAGGCGTCAACTTGTCAACTCGCCGACAGCAAAAACATCATCAACTAACAAAAGAGCTCACAAACTTACCCACACATTTCTCCAACCAAAAGAACAACATTCAGCTATGACCACACAACACATCACCCTCAACCAGACGTTAACCCCGCACTTCACCCTTGCAGAGTTCGTGCGTTCAGGCGTTGCTATACGCCATAACATTGCGAATACCCCGACACCCAACGCAATTAATAACCTTCGCCTACTTTGTGAGAACGTATTAGAACCCCTACGCCGCCGCTTTGGCGTGATACGCATAACCAGTGGCTATCGTTGCGAAGAGCTTAACAACATGGTGGGCGGCAAACCCAATTCGCAACACCTGCTGGGACAAGCTGCCGACATTCACCTTTCTAATAAAGAGGTGGCCATGAAGATGTTCAACTTCGTTGCCGAACGTCTTGACTACGACCAGCTGCTGTTTGAGCATCGAAAAAGCGATGGGGCTAATTGGCTACACGTATCGTATAACGCCGCAGGCAATCGCAAAATAAAATCTGAACTGGACGTTTAGGCATTAACCACGCCCAAAACACAACCGCAAACACGAAGGGCGGGCTGGGAACAAGCAAACGCATGCCTAGCCCGCCCTTTTTATATTCGCCTTTAAACCAAGCCTTTACAAACGCTACACCTAACACTATCCCCATCACTACACCATCATTGCTTGACAAGGGCACCTTGATTTAGTAACTTTGCAAACGTAATCAGTAAGCAACCACACCGCCGCCCACCAACAGGCACACACGGTATGCGCGATGTCGACTAGCGCAAAACGTTCTTGCCCCCACCCTTCAAGGGCGAAACGGATGGCCTCTACTGATACATAGTGAACATTATTAATCAAAAAAAGAACCTTTTAAACAACACACAATTATGGCAGTAATGTATAAACTTCGTCAAGAGAAGAACCCCAAGAGCAAGTTCAAAGGTCAGTGGTACGCACGTGCCATCGCCATCGACACGGTAGACACGGCGACAATTGCCAACATCATGCAACAAAACTGTACCTTGAAGAAGGCAGACATCCTGGCGGTTATCGCCGAACTGATCGACGTGATGAAAGAGCAGTTGCAAAACTCAAAGGTTGTTCGCCTCGATGGCCTTGGCTCATTCCGCATCGGCATCAAGACCAAACCCGCTCTCACAGCCGAAGACTTCAATGCCTCTAAGAATGTTGTGGGCACGCATGTGCTCTTCCGTCCGCAGACTAAGGTAAACAAAGACAAGAGTCGCAAGAAGGCCTTGCTTGACGGATGTCGCGTGCAAGAGTTGCCGCTCAACATGATTGAAAAGAAAAAGAAGCAGGCCGGCGGCTCTACTCCCGCTCCTACGCCCGGACATTGATAAGGAGAAAGGTGAGGGTGGCGAGGGGTGATAAAGGGCTAGGTATTCTAGAGATTTTAGGTATTCTAGTTATCCTAGACATTCTAGGACAAGCTAGACAAACATTATATCAGTAGGCGCAGCCATCTTTTCACTTTTTCACCTTTTCACCCTTTCACCTTTAAAAGGCGCAGCCATCTTTTCACCTTTTCACCCTTTCACCTTTAAAATCCCTTTTTACATTAACTTAAAACTTCAAAGCACAATGAACACCAAGAAACTATCAACCTTCAAGTTAATCATCAAAGTAATTGCCGCCATTGCCACTGCCGTGCTTGGCGTGATTGCAGGCAAAGGACTGGGCGATGAAGATTAGTCGTGAGCAGCGAGAGATGATACTCTTCATTCTCAAATCCATCGCCCTGCTAGCCACCACCATTGCAATATTCAGTTGCACTTGGCTACTTCATTAGCCTCAACGCCCACACTATCTCTCTCGTTAACGCGCGTTCGGACAAGTTCCGAACCCGCGTTTTCTTTCCCCTCTCCCCTATTTCGCATATAAAGCCTGTTCTTGACAGAAGAACATAAGGGACATAAGCAAAGAACGCCCTACCATCTTTCCTACTTTTTAAGTTAGCAAGGTCGTATTGACCTTTAACCCCAATCGGCCGTTACACCGCTTATTAATTATTTTAGGTTGTTTCCATCGCTTCCTGTTCATCTTTCGTTTGCTTGACGGCATTTTGCCTGTCTTATTCTCTCGACCTAGCCCGCTACGCCTTCAAGAATAAGAAAGACAATATGCTGAACAACCAAACAAAACCAGTACAGGCTCTAACAAACGATTTGGGTTTATCAGTGGTAAAATGCGGCTACACTTCAAAAGAAACTCTGTTGGAATTAATTGAGTCTATGCCCTATAAGTTCAAGGCGAAGTTATAGCAACACTTAATACTTATAAAGGTGAAAAGATGTAGCAACCATACGCGCTTACTTACTATGGAGCTGGAATAATCGCATTGATTAACTTTATGTTCCTTATGTTCTTATGTCAAAAAGGGCTGTTGCTATTTAAATGCCGCTGTTTCTATGTCTAATGCGCGAGAATAGAATCTGCCAATTCGCTAACTTGTTGACTTATTAACTCGTCTGCTAACTAACTGGCTAAAAACAAAATGTGAGAACATCCTATGCCTTGGCATAGAACGCTCTCACATGATTGCACACAGGCGAAACATCTGCACCTGCACATAGGCAAGTGTAGATGTTCGTTGCACAGGTTGGGTTATACCCTGAGGTTTAGTCGGCCAACTTAGCCGAAATAAACTCGCGGTTAAGGCGTGCGATGTTGGCGATTGACTCGTTCTTGGGGCATTCGGCCTCGCAAGCGCGAGTGTTGGTGCAGTTTCCAAAGCCCAACTCTTCCATTGTCATCACCATTGCCTTGGCGCGTTTAGCGGCCTCGGGCTTTCCTTGGGGCAACAATGCCAGCTGACTAACCTTCGAACTAACGAAAAGCATGGCCGAACCATTCTTGCAAGCGGCAACGCAAGCACCGCAACCGATGCACGTTGCGCAGTCCATTGCCTCGTCGGCATCTTCCTTGGGGATGAGGATGGCGTTGGCATCTTGGGGCTGACCCGTGCGAATGGTGGTGTAACCGCCTGCTTGGATAATCTTATCGAATGCGCCGCGGTCTACCATGCAATCCTTAATAACAGGGAAACCAGCCGAACGCCAAGGTTCGACGGTTATCACGTCGCCATCTTTAAAGCGACGCATGTACAGCTGACAGGTGGTTGCACCAGTAGCTGGGCCATGAGGATGACCGTTAATGTAGAGCGAACACATACCGCAGATGCCTTCGCGACAGTCGTGGTCGAACACGAAAGGCTCTTGGCGTGCCTCGATGAGCTGTTCGTTAAGGATGTCGAGCATCTCTAAGAACGAAGTGTCGCCAGGTATATCTTTCATTTCGAACGTATCAAAATGCCCTTTGGCTTTGGGTCCATTCTGACGCCACACTTTAAGTGTGAAACTTATATTTTTGTCCATGTGATTTAGTTTTGTTTAAGTTGGCGAGTTAGCCCGTCAACTTGTCAACTCGTTAACTTAATTATTGCTTATAGTTACGTGTTTGAACCTTTATCGCTTCGTATTCCAGAGGCTCCTTAATGAGTTCGGGCTCGGTGGTGTCGTCGCCTTGATACTTCCAGCAACCAACGTAGAAGAAGTTCTCGTCGTCGCGTTTGGCCTCACCCTCTTCCGTTTGGTATTCCTCGCGGAAGTGTCCGCCGCAACTCTCGTTACGCGAAAGTGCGTCGTAGGCTTCGAGCTCGCCCATGATGATAAAGTCGCGCAGGTGGATAGCCTTGTCAAGTTCAACGTTCAAGCCTTCTTTCGAACCAGGGATGAAGAGGTTGCTGTCGAACTCCTTACGCAGCTCTTTCAACTTCTTGATACCCTCGCGCAGACCCTCGGCCGTACGACCCATACCCACGTGTTCCCATAGGATGTGGCCCAGCTCCTTGTGTATCGAGTCTACCGAACGCTGACCTTGAATGCCCATCAGCCTGTCTATCTCGGCCTGCACACCCTTCTCGGCCTCCGCAAACTCGGGCAGGTCGGTAGAAAGACGTGGCCAAATAGCTTGGTCGGCCAAGTAGTTCTGGATGGTGTAAGGCAGCACAAAGTAGCCGTCGGCCAGACCTTGCATCAGTGCAGACGCACCCAAACGGTTTGCCCCGTGGTCGGAGAAGTTGCACTCGCCGATGGCGAAAAGCCCCTTAATAGAGGTCATCAGCTCATAATCTACCCAGATACCACCCATCGTGTAGTGTATGGCAGGGTAAATCATCATCGGGTTGTAATACTTCACGCCATTAATTTCGTTGGCCAACTCGCCGGGATTAACGTCGGTTATCTCTTCGTACATGTCGAAGAGGTTGCCATAACGCTGACGAATGGCATCGATGCCCAGGCGTTCGATACTCTCAGAGAAATCGAGGAACACAGCAAGACCCGTGTTGTTTACGCCGAATCCCTTGTCGCAACGCTCCTTTGCGGCACGAGAGGCCACGTCGCGAGGCACCAAGTTGCCGAAGGCGGGATAGCGACGCTCCAAGTAATAGTCGCGATCTTCTTCGGGAATGTCCGAACCACGCTTTTGTCCAGCCTGCAATGCCTTAGCGTCTTCAATCTTCTTGGGCACCCAGATACGGCCGTCGTTACGCAACGACTCAGACATCAGTGTCAGTTTAGACTGCTTGTCGCCGTGTACGGGAATACAAGTGGGGTGAATTTGCACGTAGGCAGGGTTGGCAAAGTAAGCGCCCTTGCGGTAACACTGTATGGCGGCGGTGCAGTTGCAGCCCATTGCGTTGGTAGAAAGGAAGTAGGCGTTGCCATATCCACCGGTAGCAATAACCACGGCGTTGGCCGAAAAACGTTCTAACTTACCTGTAACAAGGTTCTTGGCGATGATACCACGTGCGCGGTCGTCAACGATAACCACGTCTTCCATCTCGTAACGCGTGTACAGTTTTACCTTTCCTGCATGCACTTGGCAGCTCAGGGCCGAATATGCACCCAGCAAAAGTTGCTGTCCTGTTTGTCCTTTGGCGTAGAACGTACGGCTTACCTGCGCTCCACCGAACGAACGGTTGGCCAACATGCCGCCATATTCGCGTGCGAAAGGTACGCCTTGCGCCACACATTGGTCGATAATGCTGTTGCTAACCTCGGCCAAGCGGTAAACGTTGGCCTCGCGAGCGCGATAGTCGCCACCCTTTACGGTGTCGTAGAATAGGCGATACACCGAGTCGCCGTCGTTTTGATAGTTCTTTGCGGCGTTGATACCACCTTGTGCGGCGATGGAGTGTGCCCTACGGGGCGAGTCTTGTATGCAGAAGTTCAGTACATTGAAACCCATTTCGCCCAGCGAAGCGGCTGCACTAGCACCGGCAAGACCAGTTCCCACCACAATAACGTCGAGTTTGAGTTTATTCTTGGGGTTAACCAGTCGCTGGTGAGCCTTATAGTTAGTCCATTTCTCAGCTACGGGTCCTTCGGGAATTCTCGAATCTATTTTAATAGCCATAATCTTTATCTTTTTATACGTATCATGATTTAAGCGCAGCAGCACAAGCTAGGTGCGCAACCGAAAGCGAAGGCCAACACTACAATGAGGAAACCCAACATGAGCAGCGTGGTGTAAACCAAGCCGATGGTTTTCCAACGATTGAACCATACCTTGCCGTTAATGCCAAGGCTTTGCATGGCACTCCAAAAGCCGTGCGAAAGGTGGAACCAAATGGCCACAAGCCACACGATGTAGAGCACTACATAAACGGGATTAGAGAATGTTTCCTTGATGTAAGCGAACCCGTCGGCTGGATGGAACTGCATTTCCACGCCTATAAGTTCTGCAAACATCATGTTGTACCAGAAGTTGTAGAGGTGCAACAACAAGCCTAGGGCGATGATAATACCCAAAACAAGCATGTTTTGCGATGCCCACTCCACCTTCTCGTGCCTGCTGGTAACGGCGTAACGCTCGTTTCCGCGGGCCCTGCGGTTTTGTGCCGTGAGGATGAAGGCATACACAATGTGCGCCACGGTCAAGGCTCCAAGGCCAAGCGTGGCAACTACGGCATACCAGTTGGCACCCAAAAACTCGCAGACCATGTTGTATGCCTCGCCCGAGAACAGCGCAACGATGTTCATCGACATATGGAATGTCAGGAACAGAACGAGCGCCACGCCAGTTACAGACATGACAACCTTTCTACCGATAGAAGAATTGATTAACCACATAAATTGATTGAAATTTAATTATTTAATTATGTTTGTATTATTTCCTGTTATCTATCGCGTTTGTTTTAGGCGAGCCTGGGCAATCCCCATGTGCCAAAGGGCCGTCTTTTTGCGTTGCGCATCATGGTTTTGGGGGCTAGTTTGGCTTGTTTGCGCCTTACCTCTCGACACACGGAACGCGCCTCCTCCCCAAGAACAACGCACACCCTGCACGATAAAACCGCCAAGTTTGGCCGATGCTTTCGGCTAAAACCTGTACAAAAAACAAACTTTTTGCCCGTTGGCAATACCTTGATTTAGGTATGCTACTTGCATAACACGTTGCAAAAATACTATATTTTGGTGATTATTCAAAGTATTTTTGACGCTTTATTATACTTCTTTGCACTATCAATACTTACACCATATACCGCACAAATATGGCCAAACGATAGACAAAAGCCGACAACGGCGGCAAGAAGTCAACCTTATCACACCAAAAACATTCTCCCAGACACTGCAAAATGCCTTTTGCTAGCCGTATGTAAACACCATGCTGCGAAAAGCAATGCAACCAATAACTTTTTAAAAAGCTATTTATTGCCCGAAAATCACTTTTTGAAAAGTTATTTTTCGCACATAATTCGCTTTTGAAAAAGTTATTCTGCATCTTCCCAACACGCTCAAATCGCTAACAAAACATTTCTTTATGAAATGCTACCAACGCCCTATAAGGGTGCACCTTTTAACCGAAAACCTCCCTACCAACTTGTTAACCAGCCAACTCATCAACTTAAAACCCATCTACTTTGTTACATTTTCTCTCCCAACCGCTTTGCTGTCTCGTGAATAATCAATATATTTGCAGCCATATATATAAGGAAACCATCTTGCGCGAGCAGCATAACGAAGTGGCGCAAACGCCACCCTGCCCCACCATCAGCTATCCGAACAATCGCAAATAATATAAAGACATTCCAATATTTGATGATGAAAACGACCCTGACTATCGTGGCCCTTGCCCTAGCTACATCGGTATCGGCCCAAGAAAGTCCTTTGTGGATGCGCTATTGCGCCATCTCGCCCGACGGCTCTGCCGTGGCCTTCACCTACAAAGGCGACATCTACACCGTTCCTACAACGGGTGGAACAGCACGACAACTTACTACCAACGCCGCCTACGACACGCATCCCGTGTGGAGTCCCGACAGCAAGCAGCTGGCGTTTTGCTCTAACCGAGAAGGCAGCATGGATGTATATGTGATGCAACGCGAAGGCGGTACGCCACGCAGACTAACCACCAATAGCAACAGCGAGACACCCATCGCATTTAAAGACAACAATACCGTGCTTTACACCAGTAGCATCATACCCTCGGCCAAGAGCATTATCTTTGCCAACAGAATGCTCCCCCAGGTGTATGAAGTGGGCACCAACGGCAGCCGACCCCACCTTTTCTCGGCCCTTCCGATGATGGACATCAGCATTAGGCCCAACGGCGACTTGCTGTATCACGACCAAAAGGGCTACGAAGACCCCTGGCGCAAGCACCATCGCTCGCCCATCACGCGAGACATTTGGCTGCGTCGCGGCGGCAAATACACTAAGCTTACCAACTTTAACGGCGAAGACCGCACACCCGTTTGGGCGGCGCAGGGCGACACCTTTTACTATCTCAGCGAAGAAGACGGCACCTTTAACGTGTACGTGCGCAACATCGACGGCACTGGCAAGCAACAACTAACTCGCCACACCACCAATCCCGTGCGCTTTCTAACCGCCGCCAACAACGGAACGCTGTGTTATGGCTACGACGGCGAGATATATACTTTGAAACAAGGCGAGCAACCGCAGAAACTGAAAGTGAACATCGTAACCGACAAGATAGACACAGACCTTGACAGGCAGACGCTTTTTACGGGCGCAACGGAGATTGCACTTTCGCCCGACGGCAAGGAGCTGGCCTTTGTGCTGCATGGCGACGTGTATGTTACGTCTAACAACTATCGCACCACCAAACAGATAACCGACACGCCCGAACAAGAGCGCGAAATACAATTCGCTCCCGACGGGCGAAGCATCGTTTACGCATCAGAACGCGGCGGACTATGGCAAATCTATCGCACAAAGCTGAAACTAGACAAGGAAAAAAGCTTTGCATACGCCACTCAACTTGAAGAAGAACAGCTGGTAAAGAGCGACCGCACCTCGCAACAGCCTCGTTTCAGCCCCGACGGCAAGAGCATCGCCTTCTTCGAAGACCGCTCCACCCTGCGCGTTCTCGACATTAAGAGCAAGGCTGTGCGCACGGTGATGGACGGGAAGTACGTTTACTCCTACTCCGATGGCGACATTAGCTTTGCATGGAGCCCCGACAGCCGTTGGTTGCTCTCATCCTATATCGGCGTTGGCGGCTGGAACAGTCCCGACGTTGCCTTGGTAAAGGCCGATGGAAAGGGCGAAATTCACAACCTTACGCAAAGCGGATACAGCGACGTAGGCCCCCGATGGGTGCTCGGCGGCAAGGCAATGCTTTTCAGTAGCGACCGCGCCGGCTATCGCAGTCATGGTTCGTGGGGTGCCGAACGCGACGTTTACATCATGTTCTTCGACCTCGACGCTTACGAAAAGTTCAGACGAAACAAGGAAGAACGCGAACTAGCCAAGAACGAAGTGCAAGAAAAGGATGAAAACAAGAAAGAAAAAGAAGAAGACAAGCTGAAACTTGGCTCGGCTAAGAAAGATAAGAAAGACGATGTGAAGGCTTTGGAGTTCGATTTGGAGAACTGCCGCGACCGCGTTATTCGCCTTACCGACCACTCTTCGCACTTAGGCGACTATGTGCTGAGCAATGGCGGCGACACATTGTACTACCAATCGGCGTTCGAAAGTGGGTACGACCTTTGGAAACGCGAGATTAGCGAAAACAAAACGGCCCTCGTAATGAAGAACGTGGGCGGCGGCGAATTCATCCCCGACAAAGACTTCCGCAACTTGTACCTCTGCACCTACAACGCCATCAAGAAGATCGACTTGGGCAGCAACACAAGCAAGAACATTGAGTTCGAGGCGCGTTTCAACTTCAAGCCCTACGCCGAAAGACAATACATGTTTAACCATGTATGGCAGCAAGTTAAGGATAAGTTCTACGTGCCTACGCTGCACGGAGTAGACTGGGCTAACTATCGTAAGGTGTACGAAAAGTTCCTTCCCCACATCAACAACAACTTCGATTTCAGCGAAATGCTCAGCGAAATGTTGGGTGAACTGAACGCCTCGCACACTGGCGCACGCTTTTGGGGCACCGCTCCGAAACTGCAAACGGCAGAATTGGGCCTTTTCTTCGATACCGAATATCAAGGCGATGGCCTTCGCGTGCAAGAAGTAATCAAGCGCGGACCATTTGCCGTGCGCAACACAAAGGTTACTCCGGGCTGCATCATCGAGAAGATAGACGGCGACAGCATTCTGCAAGGCAAAGACTATTACCACTTGCTCGACGGTAAAGTGGGCAAACCTGTGCGCATTTCGGTGTTCAACCCCAAAGGCAAGAAACACTTTGATGTGGTGATACGTCCCATTTCGGCTGGCGAACAACAAGAGTTGCTGTACAAACGCTGGGTAGACCGCAACCGCCACCTTGTAGATAGCCTTTCGGGAGGCCGTTTAGCCTACGTGCACGTTAAGGCGATGAACAGCTCAAGCTTCCGTCAAGTGTACCTCGAACTGCTTAGCGACACCAACCGCTGCAGAGATGCCGTTATCGTAGACGAGCGTCACAATGGCGGCGGATGGCTACACGACGACCTTTGCACGCTGCTTAGCGGCAAGGAATACCAACAATTCGTGCCTAACGGACGATATGTGGGTAGCGACCCCTTCAACAAATGGACCAAACCCTCGTGCGTAATGGTGTGCGAAGACGATTACAGCAACGGCCACGGTTTCCCCTGGGTATATAAGGAGTTGGGCATTGGCAAGCTGATTGGCACGCCCGTTGCAGGAACCATGACCGCCGTTTGGTGGGAAAGTCTGCTCGACCCCTCCATCGTGTTCGGCATTCCGCAGGTGGGATGTCGCGACATGCGTGGCAATTATGGCGAAAACACTCAGCTCGACCCCGACATCGAAGTGTATAACACACCCGAAGACTATCTCAACGGATACGACCGACAACTGGTTAGGGCCGTTGAGGAGATGATGAAGGTGGTGAAGAAGTAAGCGTTTTTGGGGGAGTTAAGTAGTAAAGGAGTAAGGAGTAAGTAATGGGAGACAAGTAGTTAGAAGTAAAGGAGGTAAGCCAAATGGCTTTGAACAGCGAGGCAAATGCCTTAATTAGCAGCTTACCCTTCAACTGCTCAACTTTTCACCTGTTGTTACTTATCCCTTACTCCCACTCCTTACCCCTTCACTCCCTCCCACTCCTCACTCCTTACTCCTTTACTCCTTACTCCTTTACTCCTTTACTCCTCAAAAGCAATGAACAACCTTAGACGAGAGCTTGAACTATTACTTTTATTAACCGAAAACCGCGATTACACCGTACAATTGCTGGCCGACCGCCTTGACATAACCCGCCGCCAGCTATACTACGACCTCGAAAATCTGCGCGCATGCGGCTTTAAGCTCATTAAGACAAACACCCGTTATCGGCTCGACCGCCATTCGTCTTTCTTCAAACGACTGCACGAGAACATCGCCCTTACCGAAGAAGAGGCCATGTTTGTCTACCGCCTGCTCGACCGCTTGCCGCACACCGACTACCTTTCGAAGAACATACAATCGAAACTTGAACGTTTCTTCAACCTCGAATTGCTTACCGATGTGGGTCAACGCCGACAGACGGAGCGTAACGCTGCCGTGCTGCGCGAGGCCATTGCGCTACGCCGAGTGGTGATACTCAAAAACTATTCGTCGCCCCATAGTCGAACCGTTAGCGACAGAATGGTTGAACCTTTCCTCTTTCTCAATGCCGAAATGGACATCCGCTGTTTCGAGATAAATAGTCACACCAACAAGACTTTCAAGACTTCGCGTGCCGAATCGGTAGAGATGACCGACGTGGAATGGCTCAACGAGAAAAAACACAAATCCATTTTTACTGATATTTTCATGTTCAGCGGTGAAGAAAGGCTGCCCGTAGAGCTGAAGTTGGGGCGGCTATCGCACAGCAT
The DNA here is from genome assembly GCF_000162415.1 of Prevotella sp. oral taxon 317 str. F0108. Lineage (NCBI taxonomy): Bacteria > Pseudomonadati > Bacteroidota > Bacteroidia > Bacteroidales > Prevotellaceae > Prevotella > Prevotella sp. oral taxon 317. The sequence continues at coordinate 22,107 of NZ_GG740073.1, forward strand.
TCTACTAGAAGAATACCCCGCAGCAGCGGCTTACATCACCCCGTCCGACGACTCCGAACATTGGATTTTCTCTTCAGACGTTGCCAGTTACCTCGGCATCGGCCGTTTCGTACTGGGTCTTTATCACGACATCGAAGTACTAGGCAGCCCCGATTTCGCAGACTACATATATAATAAGGTGAAAGCAATGGTTGAAAAAGTGCGCTAACCAGCTGTGTTTTTATTATTCGTTATCGTCAAATTCTGGCACGCCAATATCATTCGGCCAAAGATAGTCTGCCGTAAACCAAGCTTGAACTTTGGAAAAGCCCATGACGACCTAAATCTAACATAAAGATTTTCCTTGTCAACAAAAGGAGAATATAACAACGAAAACAGCCAACTAATCTCAATACACAACACTACAAGCACTTTGTAGTAGCAGTACAAGCCGCTTGTAGCGTCAGTACAAGATACTTTGTAGTGTCAGTACAAGGTGCTTGTAGTATCAGTACAAGGCTCTTGTAGCACCAGTACAAGCCGCTTGTAGTGCCTGTACAAGGTGCTGTGTACTGATGTTTGCGCCCAATATATGCAAACTCGTGCGTAAGACAATCATTCCAAAACTAATTCTTTTCGATTATCCCAAATCGGTCGTTAGAGCCTGTGCAGATTTTGTTTGATTGTTGAGCATATTGCCTGTCTTGTTCTTAAAGGCGTAGCGGGCTACGTCGAGAGAATAAGACAGGCAAGATGCCGACAAGCAAACGAAAGATGAACAGGAAGCGATGGAAAAAACCTAAAATGATAGGTAAGCGGTCTAACGACCGATTGGGGATTATAACGCTGCCTACAAACAATGGCCTGTCGGGGCGATAAGTATTGTGTGATGTATCAATGTTCATAGCCATATAAAAAAACTCATGAACCCAAAAGCATAAAATGCTTAAACCTTCTGCTCCTCATTCTCCAACATTTCCTTAACGCCCTTGAATGTTTTACGATGAAATGGGGAAATTCCATGCTCCTCAATGGCAGCGCGGTGCGCCTTTGTAGGATAGCCTTTGTTCACATCCCACTGGTATGCGGGGTGTTGTAAGGCAAGGCTGTTCATATAATCGTCGCGGTAAGTCTTGGCCAAAACGCTGGCGGCAGCAATAGACAAGAACTTGGCATCGCCCTTAACAATCGTTTCGTGGGGCAGAGTGCCGTAGGGTTTAAAGCGGTTTCCGTCTACGATAACGGCCTGCGGACGAAGTTTCAAGCCATCTAGTGCGCGGTGCATGGCAAGTATGCTCGCATTAAGAATGTTTATTTTGTCGATTTCATCGGCTGTAACCTCGCCCACAGCCCATGCCAAAGCATCGGTTTCTATCTGCGTACGCAAGGCATAACGCTGTTTCTCCGTCAGCTTTTTCGAGTCGTTTAGCAAAGCGTTCTCGTAATCAACAGGTAATATTACGGCTGCCGCAAACACGCTGCCAGCCAAACATCCACGGCCAGCCTCGTCGCAACCGGCCTCGATTAAATCGGTGAAATAATGAGATTTTAGCATAAAGTTTATATTTTATAGGGGCGAAAAGGCGGGAAAAGGTGAAAAGGTGAAAAGATGGCTGCACAACTTAAAGGTGAAAAGGTGAAAGGGTGAAAAGGTGAAAAGTTGGCTGCGCACCTTAAAGGTGAAAAAGTGAAAGGGTGAAAGGGTGAAAAGATGGCTGCGCCTTCTAGCTTGTTAGCTAAGGAAGAAAACTGGCAGTGCTTATTAACTATCTTGTTGTTCTATATTGCCTAGTTGTTCTAGGTTAACTAGTTGTTCTAGGGCATCTAGGTTCCCTAGCTATTCTAGTGTTTCTAGTTATTCTAGGCTTGCTAGTTGTTCTAGGCTTGCTAGTTGTTCTAGGCTTGCTAGTTATTCTAGGCCTGCTAGTTGTTCTAGGCTTGCTAGTTGTTCTGGGGCACCTAGGTTCCCTAGTTGTTCTAGCACTCCTAGGGTTCCTAGTTATTCTAGGATTCCTAGGCTTTCTAGGCAAAGAATCAAGCTTAATCCTTTACTGCCCCTTACTCCTTTCTCCTTACTCCTTCCAACTTTCTCCTTTCTCCTTTCCCCTTCCTACTTAATACTTACTACCTCCTCCTTACTACTTACCACTTCCTCCTTCCTCCTTTTGTTAATTATTAACCAAATTCATTTGTTTGTGAAATATCACTTCCATATTTTGCTGCAATTTTGCACCTACAAAGATAAGCAAATAATAACATTCAACATAGAGAACAATGAAAAAGGAGATGACATTATCAGTTAATTCTGCAAGCGAGATGCGTATAAACAACCTCTTTGCTAGCGTAAAGAAAGGCATTATGTTTCCCATAGTATGGCTAAGCCAATACTATTCGGCCGTATTGAACAAGGAGATAAGTGTCAAAACCACACTTCAACTGCTCAATGCACAAGTGGCATTTGCCCTCGCCGTATTCCCTGCCAACGCCCCTTTCATCCTTCGGGTGGTATGCACAGCATGGTTCGCCACAGCCATTAGCGGATGCAAACGAAGTTTAAAGAGCAGCAAGCGCAGGTAAAAACGTGCGCCCAAAACAACAAGAAAGCAAGAAACAGCGGTTTCATCGATAGGCAAGGCCTATCAAACACGTGTTTGCGTTGCATCCCATTTGTTGGTGCAACGCAAACAAATACATTTCATTTAGAATAACAACACACACCCATCAGCAAGCATTTTCAGGCTAAACAAATGCTATTTAGCCACAAACTCCCAACAAACAAGGCAACCAAAACACTTGTTCTGCCCTAGAACATTGCCGCCACTCTACGCACGCCAGCTACAAGGGCATCAACCTCTTCGCGCGTGTTGTACAAGCCAAACGAGGCGCGAACGGTACCAGAGATGCCCAAACGAGCCATAAGCGGCTGGGCGCAGTGGTGACCCGTGCGAACGGCAATGCCCAAACGATCGAGCAATGTGCCGAGGTCTAGATGGTGAATGTCGCCAACAAGAAAGCTAATGACGGCGTCTTTATCGGTGGAATGGCCGAAAATGCGCATGCCGTCGATGGTTTCTAGCTGCTGAGTGGCATAGCGGGTAAGGTCTTGTTCGTGCTGTTGAATGTTGTCCATGCCCAAAGCCGAAAGGTAATCGAGGGCAGTTGCAAGTCCGTGAGTGGCCACATAGTCGGGTGTACCAGCCTCGAACTTAAACGGCAGTTCGGCAAAGGTGGTCTTTTCAAAACTCACAGTGGCAATCATCTCGCCTCCCCCCTGATATGGCGGTAGCTTTTCGAGCCATTCTTCCTTACCATATACAACGCCTACACCCGTTGGGCCATACGCCTTATGACCCGAAAAGGTGAAAAAGTCGCAATCCAAATCTTGCACATCCACCTTAAAATGCGGCACGCTCTGTGCCCCATCCACCAAAACAGGCACGCCATGAAGGTGCGCACGGCGAACAATCTCCTTAATGGGGTTCACCGTTCCCAACACATTGCTTACCTGCATAACGCTAACCAGTCGGGTACGCGAGGTAAGCAATTTGTCCATTTCATCGAGAATAAGCTCCCCGCGGTCGTCAATGGGTATCACCCTGATGGCAATACCGCTACGGGCAGCCTGCAATTGCCACGGCACAATGTTGCTATGGTGTTCCATGGCGGTGATTATCACCTCGTCGCCAGGCTGCATAAAACCCTCGCAAAACGAAGAGGCGATAAGGTTGATGCCCTCGGTTGTTCCGCGAGTAAAAATTATTTCGTTGTCGCTACGGGCATTAATGAACTTACGAACGGTGGTTCGGGCGGCCTCGTGGAGGTCGGTTGCCTGCTGCGAAAGATAGTGAACACCACGATGCACGTTGGCATTGGCGTTGAGATACTCGCTCCGCATGGCATCAAGCACGCAAAGGGGCTTTTGCGTTGTCGCCCCATTGTCGAGGTAAACCAGGGGTTTGCCGTACACTTCGCGCGATAAAATGGGGAAATCTGAACGAATGGAGGTGATGTTGTACATATCTTTTGAGGAGTTATGGGGGTATGGAGGAGTTAAGGAGTTATGGAGTTAAGGAGTTAAGCCAAATGCGTTGTCGCAGAGTGGTAAACAATCTTGTAAACTCATCAACTTATCCGATTATCAAATGTCCAAGAAGTTAAGGAGTTAAGCCAAATGCTTTGTTGCAGAGTGGCAAACAATCTTATAAACTCATCAACTTGTCTGATTATCAAATGTCGAAGAAGTTAAGGAGTTAAGCCAAATGCTTTTGAGCAGAGAGGCAAACATCCCTGTCAACTCGCTAACTTGTCTACTCATTAACTAATAAACATATCACGCCCCTCTCCCCTTGGAGAGGGGAAGGGGGTGAGGCTTTTTTTACTGCACTTTTCTACAACCTTCGCATCGGTCGAACTCGCCACGGAAACGTTTTTCTACCAAATGATGCAAGCGTTCGCGTAGCGGTTCGAGGTCCATTTGGTCGATTACTTCGTTGATAAAAGCAAATTCGAGCAACAATTTCGCCTCCTTTTCGCTTATGCCACGCTGGCGCATGTAGAACAAGGCTGCATCGTTAAGCTGCCCTACGGTAGAGCCATGCGAGCATTTCACATCGTCGGCGTAGATTTCGAGCATGGGCTGGGTGTACATGTGCGCCTTTTTCGTGGCACAGATGTTTTGGTTACGCATCTCCGAATCGGTGTGTTGGGCATCTTGTCGCACCAACACCAAGCCTGCGAAGGCACCAATGGCCTCATCGTCCAACACATATTTATATAGTTCGTGACTTTGACAGTTGGGCACGGCATGGTCTATCACAGTGTTGTTGTCCACATGCTGTTTCTTATCGGCAATAACACAGCCCGACAAGTTACATTCGGCACCCTCGCCACGGAACGTTAACGAAACATTGTTGCGCGTTACGCCATTGTGCAGCGTTATCACATTGTGGTTCACGCGACTGCTAGACTGCTGCTCGATGTAAACACTGCTCACGCGTACATTCTTCTCGTGGGTTTCTTCCATGCAGTAAAGGTCTAGTCGGGCGTTATCGCCAACAAAGGCCTCGATAACCTGCGTGGCCAAGAAACGTTGGTCGTCGAAGGTGTGGTCGCAGAATAAGAACTTGGCCTCGGCTTGCGGTTCAACGATGATAAGCACGCGGCGATTAACCATCAGGTCTACTTGTGCATGCAGGATGTTAATAACCTGTATGGTTTGTCCGAGCTTTACACCACGCGGAACATACACCAAAAGCCCGTCTTGTGCCAACATCGTGTTGAGTGCCGTTACGGCATCGCCAGATGTTGCGGCCAACTTACCATAGTATCTGGCGATGAAATCGGGATTTTTCTCTGCGTATTGGCACAGCGAAGTAATGACAACGCCGTCGGGAAGTTGCTTATGGGGCGCGGTGGGCTGCAAGAAAGCATCGTTAACCACAAAGTGATTGGCCGTGCTAAGGTGCGGCACGTCACAACTGAACACCTCGTAAGGATTGATGGGCATGGGCAAGCGTTGTAGGTTTAGCCCGAAGTCGGGTTCGAAAAGCTTGCTTATGTCGGTGTATTTGTACTCCTCGGTCTTGCGCGTAGGAAATCCCAAACGCTTGAAATCTTCGAAAGCAGCCTCGCGCGGAGCGTTCATTACCGCGGTGGAATGGGCGGAAATAACATTGCGGTTGGCCTCGAAGAGGTCTATATATTGTTTCTCACTATTCATGTTTGCTAGCCTTTACTTCTCTCCTACTTCTTCTTTAATCCAGTCGTAGCCGCGTGCCTCAATCTCTTTGGCCAGTTCCGGCCCAGCCGTCTTAACGATTTTGCCCTTGTAAAGCACGTGTATCACGTCGGGACGGATGATGTCTAGCAAGCGGTCGTAGTGGGTAATGACGATGGTACTGGTGCTGGGCGACTTCAATTTGTTAACGCCTTCGGCCACGATGCGCAGGGCATCAACGTCCAAACCAGAGTCCGTTTCGTCGAGAATAGAGAGTTTTGGTTCGAGCATTGCCATCTGAAAAATTTCGTTACGCTTTTTTTCGCCACCGCTAAATCCTTCGTTTACCGAACGTTGAGACAGCTTTGCATCTAGTTCTACTATCTGTCGCTTTTCCTTCATCAGCTTAATGAAGTCGGCGGCCGACATGGGTTCGAGGCCTTGATACTTGCGTTTCTCGTTGATGGCGGTACGCATGAAGTTGGTCATTGATACGCCAGGAATTTCAACGGGGTACTGAAACGACAGGAAGATGCCTTCGTTGGCCCTGTCTTCGGGTTTCATTTCGAGCAAGTCTTTGCCGTTAAAAACGGCCGTTCCATCGGTAACTTCAAACATGGGGTTACCTACCAGCACAGCCGAAAGCGTGCTTTTGCCCGAACCGTTGGGTCCCATGATGGCGTGCGTTTCGCCATCTTTAATTGTGAGGTTGATACCTTTTAATATCTCTTTATCGCCAATCTTGGCGTGTAAGTTTCTTACTTCTAACATATATATCTATTGTTTTATTATTTTCTATTAGTATTGGGGCCAAACAGAATGTTATACAGCAAATCGTCTAACAAGCCATCTACCACTTTCTGCCCATCTTTCTCGGTGAAATGGAACGGAAATGTTACTTTCAGTCCTATATTAAAGCCGTGCCTAATTGGGCGCAAACGTATCTCAAAGGGTTCAGCCAGGTGGTTGTACTTGGCCTGAATGACGGATGCCTTACTAAATCCCATCCTACAGCTATATTCCAATTGAATGGCTATACAACTGAAAAGATAGAGGTCGACACCTGCTATGGGTGCAAGACTGAAACGCGGAATATGCGCCATTCCATCGTAATGCACCCTGCCGTATCGGTTGCTGTCCAGCTCCCTACTGAATACCCTGCTACCACCATTAAAGTTATACAGCGCATCAAGGCCTATATATGGTTGTACAAACCATGACTTACGACCAGGATAACATCGCCCTCCGAGCGAAAAAATCTCCATATCATCGCCTAAATTGGTGTCGAGGAAGTTCCATTCCTCATGTTCGTAGCCCGCCTTTAACGAGAGCGGCGTGTAAGGCAGATAATATTCCAAACGCAGTTTGGATATTATGCCATAGCCCGAACCAACCTTCTCGGGAATGAGATATTGCCCCTTGGAAAGGGTTTTAACGTGTGGAGAGCTGGCTCCGCCTATTTGCCCGTCGATGGCGAAAGTGCGAACGGGTTCGTCTTGTGCCTTAACGGCTAAGGGCACAAGGAGCAATGCGATGGCTAGAAGGGCTTTCACGTCTGACAAGGATTTACCTAATGTTCTGTTTCTAGTCTATCCTACCGTGCCTTCGAGCGACACACTGAGTAGCTTTTGCGCCTCAACGGCAAACTCCATAGGCAACTTGTTGAGCACTTCCTTGGCGTATCCGTTCACGATTAGGCCCACGGCCTGCTCGGTTGGGATGCCTCGCTGGTTGCAATAAAACAGTTGGGCCTCGCTTATCTTGCTGGTTGTAGCCTCGTGTTCGATAATGGCCGTGTCGTTATGTATGTCCATATAGGGGAAGGTATGCGCGCCGCACTTGTCGCCCAGCAACAAACTGTCGCACGAACTGTAATTGCGAGCGTTGTCGGCATTGGCCGTTGCGCGTACCAATCCGCGGTAAGAGTTCTGACTACGGCCTGCACTGATGCCCTTAGAGATGATGGTGCTCTTGGTGTTTTTGCCCATGTGTATCATCTTGGTGCCCGTGTCGGCTTGCTGATAGTTGTTGGTTACGGCCACAGAATAGAACTCGGCCTGCGAATTGTCGCCGCGTAAGATGCACGAAGGGTATTTCCAAGTGATGGCCGAACCCGTTTCTACCTGCGTCCACGACAGCTTGGAGTTTACTCCGCGCAGGTCGCCGCGCTTGGTAACGAGGTTAAACACGCCGCCTTTTCCATGTTCGTCGCCTGGATACCAGTTCTGAACGGTGGAGTATTTCACCTCGGCATTGTCCTTAACGATAATCTCTACGATGGCTGCATGCAACTGATTTTCATCGCGCATGGGGGCTGTACAGCCTTCAAGATAGCTTACATAGGTGTCGTCTTCGGCCACAATGAGGGTTCGTTCGAACTGTCCCGTGTTGCGAGCGTTAATTCGGAAGTACGAACTTAGCTCCATTGGGCAGCGCACGCCCTTGGGAATGTAGACGAAAGAACCATCGGAGAACACGGCACTGTTGAGCGCAGCGAAGAAGTTATCGCTGTAAGGAACCACCGAACCGAGGTATTGCTGCACCAAGTCGGGATGTTCTTGCACGGCCTCGCCGATAGAACAGAATATCACGCCCTTCTCTGCCAGTTTCTCTTTAAAGGTTGTTTTCACCGAAACAGAGTCCATAATGGCGTCTACGGCCACGCCTCCAAGCACCAATCGCTCTTCAAGCGGGATGCCCAGCTTATCGAAAGTCTTTTCCAATTCGGGGTCTAGCTCCTTGTTGGCGGGCTTTTTGGCCATCGGGTCGGCATAATACGAAATGTCCTGATAGTCTATTTCGGGCAAGTTCACATGCGCCCAGTTGGGCTGTTTCAACGTTTTCCAATGATTAAAGGCCTTCAACCGAAACGCCAGCAACCATTCGGGCTCGTTTTTTTTGCTCGAAATAAGTCGCACAACGTCTTCGTTAAGGCCCTTCTCTATAATATCTGTTTCCACGTCTGTGGTGAAACCGAACTCGTATTTCTGTTCGGCCACACTTCGCACATACGCGTTTTTTTCGTTCTTTACTTCTTCCATATATACAAATTTGTATTAGCGATGAATAGGGGCAGCCCCAATGGAGCGCCCCTATTGTTTAGTTCAGCAAACACCGTACCGCAAAACAAGGCGGTAACAAATGTTACTGTTAGTTTTTGAGGTGGTGAGTTCGTGAGTTTTTAAGTTCTTGAGTTTATGAGTTATTGCGTTCATCAGTTGATTTGTTGATGCTAAGCATGGCCTAACCCTAACATATCTGCAACTCAAAACCTCATAAACTCAATAACTTATCAACTCAAAAACTAACCCTACAACTTCTGTTCCACTTCGATAACGGTGAATGTTTCGATGATGTCGCCCACTTGAATGTCGTTGAAGTTGACGATACTTATACCGCATTCGAAACCCGTAGGCACCTCTTTCACATCGTCCTTATAGCGTTTCAAGGCGTTGATGTCGCCCGTATGTACCACGATGCCGTCGCGAACAAGGCGGGCTTTGTCTACGCGGTGCACCTTTCCTTCGGTAACAATTGCTCCTGCAACGGTGCCCACCTTCGATATTTTGTAAACCTCGCGCACTTCTACTTGGCCCGTCACTACTTCTTTCTTCACCTTATCGAGCATGCCCTCCATAGCCGAGTGCACGTCGTCGATGGCATCGTAGATAACCGAATAGGTGTTTATCTCCACCCCTTCTTGGTCGGCCAACTTGCGTGCGGCAGACGAAGGACGTACTTGGAAACCCACAATAAGCGCATCGGAGGCATCGGCCAGCGTAACGTCGTTCTCCGAAATCTGACCCACAGCCTTGTGAATAACGTTCACCTTGATCTTCTCGGTAGAGAGTTTGATGAACGAATCGCTAAGTGCCTCGATTGAACCATCGGTATCGCCCTTGACGATAATGTTGAGTTCTTTGAACGAACCCAATGCAATGCGGTGCGAGATGTCGCTCAACGTCAGACGTTTTTGCGTACGCAAGCCTTGTTCGCGTTGCAGTTGCAAACGCTTGTTGGCTATGTCGCGCGCCTCTTGTTCGGTTTCCAGCACGTGGAAAGCATCGCCAGCTGTTGGCGCGCCGTTCAAACCAAGGATGATAGCAGGCTCGGCAGGACCAGCACTTTCAATGCGTTGGTTACGCACGTTGAACATGGCCTTGATACGTCCCCAGCTTGTTCCGGCAATCACGTTATCGCCAACATGTAGCGTTCCGTTGCTCACCAGCAGCGTAGAAACATATCCGCGACCCTTGTCAAGGGAGCTTTCGATGATGCTACCCGTACCCTTACGGTTGGGATTGGCTTTAAGGTCGAGCATCTCGGCCTCCAAAAGCACCTTCTCCAACAGCTCTTTAACGCCAATACCTTTCTTTGCACTAATCTCTTGGCATTGGTATTTGCCGCCCCACTCTTCCACAAGCAGGTTCATTTGCGAGAGGTCTTCGCGTATCTTGTCGGGGTTTGCGCCCGGTTTGTCAATCTTGTTGATGGCAAACACCATCGGTACGTTGGCCGCTTGGGCATGCGCGATGGCCTCTTTGGTGGTAGGCATCACGCTGTCGTCGGCCGCGATAATGATAATGGCGATGTCGGTTACTTGTGCACCGCGGGCACGCATGGCCGTAAAGGCCTCATGACCGGGCGTATCCAAGAACGTAATGTTGCGCCCATCGTCTAGTTTCACGTTGTAAGCACCGATATGTTGGGTAATGCCGCCGGCCTCGCCTGCAATAACGTTGGTGTTGCGAATGTAGTCGAGCAGCGATGTCTTACCGTGGTCTACGTGTCCCATCACAGTAACGATGGGCGAACGCGAAACGAGGTCGGCCTCATCATCGGCCTCTTCGGTAACGGCCTCAGAAACTTCCGCACTTACGTACTCGGTCTTAAATCCGAACTCTTCGGCAACGAGGTTAATGGTTTCGGCATCTAGACGTTGGTTGATAGAAACCATGATGCCCACGCTCATTAGCGTTCCGATAACCTGATTAACCGATACGTTCATCATCGAGGCCAGCTCGCTAACGGTAACAAACTCCGTCAACTTCAACGTCTTGCTCTCCTTGCGTTCTTCTGCACGCTCTTCGTTCAGACGTTCTTGTGCGGCCTCGCGTTTCTCCTTACGATACTTTGCGCCCTTCTTGTTTTGGCCACGACTGGTAAGACGTGCCAAGGTTTCTTTTACCTGGCGTGCCACGTCTTCCTCGTTCACCTCTAAGGGTTTCTGGTTTCGGTTGGGTTTCTTATTTTTCTTATTGGCGTTTCGTCCGCCGGCAGCATTGTTATTGTTGCCGCCACCGTTGTTTCCGCCCTTATTCTTATTAGCGTTAGGCTGGTTAGCAGCCGCATTAATGTCCACCCTTTCGGTGTTTATGCGGTTGCGTTTGCGACGTTCGCCGCCCTGTTGCCCTTTATTCTCGCGTTCTTTGCGCTTCTCTTCCTTCGACTTCTTCTTGGGTCGCGTGTTTTGGTTGATGGTAGAAAGGTCTATCTTTCCCATCACCTTGATGCCAGGCGCATTGTTTTGCTCGCTCTTCAACGTAAAGATAGCAGGCTTGCCGCTCTCCGTCTCCGCCGTATCGGCCTTTTCGGCAGGTGTTTCCACCTTTTCGTTCTCGGCTTTGGGTGCCTTATCTGCGTGTTCCTGTTTCCTTTCGGCCGTTTCTTTGGCCGATGCAGCAGGTTGTGCAACGTTGGCTTGGGCATCCTTGGCAGGCTGTTCCTTTTGTTCAGTCTTGGTTTCCGCCTTCTCCACGCGGGTTGTTTGCATGGTTTCGGCCTTCATTTCGGGCTTTTGTTCAACCGTTTCAACCTTCTGTTTAGGCGTTTCCACCTTGCCAACCTTCTCTTGTTTCTCAGCAGAAACGCTCTCTGCCTTGTTCGAAACCTCGCCCACGGCAGCAGGCTTAGTCTCTTCTTTATCGTCTTGAACGGCTTTAACATCAGATTTCTTCGCCGAACCTTTGCCGTTGAGGTCAGAAAGGTCTATCTTACCCAAGGGCTTATATTGTTGTTTTCCAGCGTTCAGCACCGTTTCTGCACGATGGTCCTTATCTTCGGCCGCACGTTTCTTCTCCTTCGTTTTCTTTGGGAAAAGTTTGTCGGCTTGGTTGCGCACCTCCTTGTCCTTATGAAACGCTTTCACAAGGGCCTGATATTGCGCATCGTTCAGTTTGAACGTGGGTTCGGCTTTCACCTCTCCCAGCTCGCTTTTCTTTTCTAAGAACTCCACTGCCGTTTGGAGTCCGATGTTCAATTCACTTATTGCTTTGCCTAATCTGATGCTCATTCTGTTGTTTTGTTATTGTTTTTTGGTTCTGGCCTCGTTTTTATCTACCCATACGGGGTTTTTATCCTTGTTCGAACTCTGCCCTCAGCACGCGTAGCAGGTTGTCTACGGTTTCTTCCTCCAAGTCGGCCTTCTCTACCAGCATTTCACGGGGTGCGTTAAGCACTGCCTTAGCCGTATCAAGACCGATGCTCTTAATGGCGTCGATAACCCATTGGTCTACCTCGTCTGAGAACTCATCCAAGTAGATGTCCTCGTCGGCCTCGCCTTCTGCCACTTCGCGGAACACGTCGATGGTGTATTCGGTAAGCATGGATGCCAGCTTAATGTTCAGTCCGCCACGTCCAATGGCCAGCGATACTTCTTCGGGGCGCAAAAATACTTCGGCCTTGCGGGTCTCTTCGTCGATGTTGATGCTGCTCACTTGTGCAGGACTAAGTGCGCGTTGGATGAAGAGTTTGGTGTTGGCCGTGTAGTTTATCACGTCGATATTCTCGTTGCAAAGTTCGCGAACGATGCCGTGTACACGACTTCCCCTAACGCCCACGCAGGCACCAACGGGATCGATACGCTCGTCGTAGCTTTCTACGGCAATCTTAGCGCGTTCTCCCGGCATGCGGGCGATGCGCTTAATCGAAATCAACCCGTCGTTAATCTCAGGCACTTCGGCCTCCAACAGCCTTTCAAGGAACATAGGACTGGTGCGGCTGAGTATAATTTTGGGGTTGTTGTTCTCGTTGTCTACGCGCAAGATAACGGCCCTAATGGTTTCGCCCTTGCGGTATTGGTCGGCAGGAATTTGCTCCGACTTGGGGAGAATCAGCTCGTTGTTCTCGTCGTCTACGATGAGCACCTCGCGTTTCCACACTTGGTACACCTCGCCCGCGATAACCTGTCCCACACGGTCCTTATACTTATTATATAACGAGTCGTGTTCAAGTTCCAATATCTTCGATGCCAACGTTTGGCGTAGCGTTAAGATGGCGCGACGTCCAAACTTGGCGAAGTCTACTCGTTCGGTAACTTCTTCGCCCACTTCGTAGTCGGGTTCAATCTTTTGCGCCTCGGCCAACGCAATTTGTTTGTTCTCGTCTTCCACTTCTCCATCAGCCACTACCATTCGGTTGCGGTAAATTTCAAAGTCGCCCTTATCCGGGTTTACGATAACATCAAAGTTCTCGTCGCTACCGAAGATACGGGCAAGTACGTTGCGAAAGCTTTCTTCCAGAACGCTCACCAAGGTCATTCGGTCGATATTCTTGGTGTCTTTAAACTCCTTGAACGTGTCGACCATGCTCAAGATATTCTCATCTTTTTTTCTTGCTACCATAGGGTTTATTATCGTTTGATGTGGCCTTGCCCCAACATTGCAAGCCGATTGCACGTGCGAATGGTGTTTCCACGTATCGGCGGCATGGGGGCGAGCCAATTAATTTCTCCTTTTAATTATTAGTTTATGAGTTGACAAGCTTGTTAGTTGACGAGTTAACAAGTTGACAAGTTAACCAGAGGGTAAGTTGATAAGTGTATGAGTTTACAAGTTCGGGGTTAATTTGTTAAAGAATCAACAGCAATGCCACAAAACATTTAACTTAACTCCTTTAAGGCGATAGGCCATTGTAGCTCTGCAACAAAGCATTTGGCTTAACTCCTTAACTCCATAACTCCTTAACTCCTACCTCCCACTTACTACCTTACTACTTTACTACCTTACTACTTTACTCCTCAAAACTGAATCAGATATTTGGTGTACTTCACACCATCCATCTTAAAATTGTGGTCCACGTCTTGCAGCACAGGGCGTTTCTTCCCTTCCACTTTCACCTTCTCGTTCACCGCAACCACGAAGTCGTTTCCGTCCACGCTTTTGAGTATACCCTTGTATTTTTTGCCATCTTTATCCAAAACCTCAACCTCTTTACCAATGAAGTTCACGTATTGTTGTGGCACTTTAAAGGGTTGTCCCAGTCCGGCCGAACCCACTTCCAGTTCATAATCCTCTTCATCGCGGTTCAAGTGTTCCTCGATAAAGCGGCTCAGCTCCACGCAGTCTTCAATCCAAACGCCGTCGGCATGGTCTATTTCCACCACGATACGGCTGTCTGGACTAGTCTCAACGTCGACAAGAAAGTACTCTTTGTCGGCTAACCATTGTTCAACAAGTTCTTTTACAACGTTTTTGTCAATCATATTTTGTTGTTACTGATAATGAAAATGAGGAACTCTCGTCGGAGCCCCTCATTCCACTGAATGCTGCAAAGTTACGAAAAAATAGCGAAACGCACAAAATATTTTTACGTTTTCAGTGTTTTTATCCACGATTTTTGTATATGGAAGTCGTTTCGGTGCATTTTTGATAGGTAGGAAGTTACATAAAATCAGTTTTAACAAGTAAGGCAGCAAACAAACAATTGCGAAATGGACAGCCATATTTGCGGGTATAACTTTGCAAATCAGAGCGTTTTTAAAGTTTGCCACTTACCATGATATTCATGGCCCACTCCCCCACAACATGCACCTTATTATATATGCGCATGCCTGCACGCGCGAGGGCGCAACATCCCCCTACGGCATCTTTGCAGCCTGCTTTGCTTTCTCGGTTGGCTTGTTCCTGGCATTAAGGTCTATTGCGCAACCAGCACCTTATCTTGCTTTGCCCCCACGACAACATCATTAAGCCCCCACAAGCATTGCACATAAACTGCCCATAAACAGAGAAACCGCCCCGATTGATAAGCCAACGCAGCACACGGAATAAGCTTTTGCATGCTCAGAAAACTATTAGCCCACAAACTTACTGACCAACAAACTCACTAACCCCTCCAATTTTTGTCCGCTTTTCGGCATAAAATTTAACATTATGAGTGCCTTTTTGTTCACCAATCGCACACCTTGCCGCAAAAAATCGATTCTCGCGAAGGTTGGTTTCGATGCAAAATAGGGTTAGTCTGTGGGTGCGGCAAAATGAATTTATATTTAAACGAACCACCATTTGCACCAACTTTTGGGCTATTTGCTGCTAAATGCACTGCGTTTTGGTGCTAAATAGCGTGCGTTTTGGTGCAAAATGCACTGCAATATGCCGCTAAATGCAATGCGTTTTGCCGCTAAACGCGAGGTAAAATGGTGCAAAACGCAGTTCAATGTGCCGCTAAATGCAAGGCAAAAAGCATAAATATCCGTCGCAATGGTATAAATACAACCTTCTAGAACCATTAAATACATGGCTCAAAAGGGCAAAATGTACCCTAAAAAGTGGGTTTTTAGGGGCAAAAAGCAGCAATTTGGGGCTGCCAAAAACATGAATCGGCAGCAAACTAGAAAGGCAAAATGGTGCTAAATGTAGGTGGCATGCTCAAAATTGGACTAAAAAAGGAACGCGCCAAACCCAAATTTGCAGCCATTTGCCTGTTCTGAGGGCTATTTTTGCGCTAGAAGGGTGTTGCGAGCAGGGGGCGTTTTGTAAAGATATTTTAAGTTTACGCCCATTCGGGATAAGATGGCTGTGGCTCTAAATACCACCTATATTTCAATTGCCATTACTACGTCAATCCCTCCTGGGTTGTTGGCTTACCGCAGGAAAATTGGCCTGCTGCGTTTGTGCGGCAGGTGTCGTCAGCCTCGGTTATGGCAACTTTATAGAGCATCCCGGCCCAATGTTGTTCTTCTTGAACCAGCCTTGCGGCACTTCGAGCGCATAGCGCACAGATTGCGACGACTCTACACTTGCCTTACTGAACGGCGTCATATCGCGTGTTTCGCAGATTTCGCCACTTGCACTGATGAACGCGATTGAAAGGGGCGTAGGCGTGTCTTTCATCCAGAAGGCGAGCTTTTGGTCTTTTTTAAACACAAAAAGCATGCCCGTTCCATCGGGAATATTTGTGCGCCCCATAAAGCCTTTTGTCATCTCTCGGCGTGAGCGGGCAAGCTCAACTGTTATGGGAATGGTCTTGCCGTCAAGATTTGTGATTGCCAAATCCTTTTTTTCAAATTCGATCACGGACGTTGAACATGCGCTAAAAATGGCGCAGCACAATACAACAACTCCTTTCAGCACCAGCTTAGCATGCAGCTGTAAAAACTTTTTCATGGATAATCCTTTGTAAGTCATAATACAATTCATTATTTATTGGTCTGTAATTTATGGTGTTGTGGATAAGAAACACCTTATTCGAAAGCAAAGGTAATCTATTTTTTGCAAAACACGAAGAAGTTTTTGTTGTTTTTCTTGGTTGCTTTTGCCACGCTGAAAGCAAATGTTTTGTTGATGTTGCAGATGCTTGCAAAGGCCAGTTTGGTATAACTAAGAATGTAACTTGCTACCTTTCCATCTCGTTCTATCGATTGCCCTGTTCGTCTGTTGGGCATGTCTAAAAACACGCGAAGAAACATGTGGAAAGAGGTTAATAATATGGTGTAGGCGCCAGAACGCATACCATTATACGCCAGTTCGGGATAAGAAAGTGCCCTAAAAGGTTGGTAATCTCACTATTATTTTGTGAGTTTATAAGCGTGTAAGTTAGTGAGCTGGTGAGGTTGTGAGTTAGTATGTTTGCGGCACTTTTCAAGGCATTAGCACGTTTTGCCACAGACAAATGATGCCGAATCTTGACATTTTTCCCATTTTAGTATTAGTACTTCGTGCATAATGAGGGGTGTTTATCTGTTTTCTCGCGTATATTCCAAAGACGATAAGCCTCTTTCAAAGTTATAAGAAAACTATAATTCAACACTAGTTCAACATTAAAGGCGCACCGTGGGGTGCGCCTTTAATACTTTTATTGTATGGCAATTAACCCAAATCGGCCGTTTGAGCCTGTGCAGGTTTTGTTGGGTTGTTGAGCCTATTGTCTGCCTTACTCTTGAAGGCGTAGCGGACTACGACAAGAGAATAAGACGGGCAAGATGCCGACGAGCAAACGAAAGGCGAATAGGGAGCGATGCCAACAACCTAAAAATAATTGGTAAGCGGAGTAACGAGCGATTGGGGTTAGACTAGAAATCATAGCTAGTATTATAGGGATCGACAAACGTGTAGCCCTGCCCTTTTTTCCTTAACACAAGCCTAAAATAGGAAAACGACATGTGGGGGATTGTGCCATTGTTCCCACTATAAACGCTTAGGAGTTCGACACCGGTATCCGACAGCGAACCTGAAGATAGAAATTTAGAGGAATCGATGTAAAAGCTGTAATAAAAGATTAGCGGTATCTGTACCCCATCTATCGACATTTCAACTCTGGAATATCCGATGCCCGTTGTGAATCGCTTTTCCATTTTGGCAATGTACTCGTCGGTAATGCCGTTTCGTCGGCCATCAGAGCGTGTTGCGCCTTTGGCTGCATAAGATGGGGGAATCTCTTTCAACGGAACTTCGGGCGAGAAAACGAGTAGCTTATCGCCTTCCTTCACTTCTGTTCGCACGTCTAAGGCTTCACCGCCATTCTGCCCAACAACAGAAAACTTATTGTCTTTCAATAGCTCGTCGGGGTCTATGGGCTGCCCATTTTCATCTTGTACCTGCACGTAGACTTTGTTTTCCACCACAAAGGCAGAATCGTCTGCATCGTTGTTCGAGCCACAAGCCACAACGAATAGGGCAGCCAACGCTGCGAGCAAGCGTATTCGCAAATGTTTCATCGTATGTTGTTAGTATTCAAATTTGTAAGTTGGTAAGTTGATGGAGGCTAGGTTTGTCGGCCTTCAATGTTACTCCTTGCTGCTAAACACAAGCACTTTGGATTGAACGTTAACGCCATCGGCTTAGCCAAAAGGGTGTATACACACCACTTTACTCTACCGAATAGCCTTGCTCTTGCTTGCGCAAAACAATTTTGAAATGCTTATTATGCAGGTAAGGGTCTATCGTTTTACCCTGATACTCCACCGATTTTATAACAATACTCGTTCCTCCATACATTTTTTCGGCATTGGGCACAGCCGCATACGCATAATGAAAACGCATCGGCAGCTTAACGCGGTCTATCGTTATCACCACATCTGCATAGCCTTCGCCACGTTTCCCCTCGGCCGTGTCCCAGAATTTCATTACAGACAGGTCGGGCAAGTCGGCAAAAAAGCGAAACACGTCAACGTCATCTAGCTTGTAGGCATCCACGTTTAAGGTGCGTTTACTGGCTTTTCCAAACACCGAGAACTTGCATTCGTACAGCATGGCACTGGGCGAAACGGTCTTCTCGCCATCTTGCACTTCAACATACACGGTGCTGTTGAGGGAAGATGCCGTCGTGGGCCTGTACATTTCTTTCTCCTCATCGGCACTACAAGCGGCCAACAGCACAAGCACTGCCATCAACCACAAACTGCTTTTCAATTGTTTCATCGTCTTCGGTTTTAAAAATGGAAGTGGAATATACATGCGACCAAAAGGCCTAGACACTCCATTTGAGTTAATTAATTGAAGTTGGAGCGCATGCCACTGCCCTAGGGTTATTATAATTAGATGCTGCAAATATACACTTTATGCTTTAAAGTGCAAAGAAGAAGGAAAGAAAATCTCAACTAAGACCATACAAAACAAGTGGTGCGAATTTTCTTAAAGAATTTCTACTTGCTTGTCATTATACACCTGTGTCTCTCTTACCGAGCCCCGTTTTACATTCTCATAGTTAGAAAAAAGTAAGCGAACGAAGGTCATGCTTTTACATCACAGTCGGCCTTCGCTCGCTTCTCTTCGTTTTTTTCAAGGTGTTCCACCTACCCTATCTGCTTTAACAGATAGGCGCATTTCTCAGGATTACCCAGCGTTTTACCCTTATCGCACGATAGTTTTACACAGTCGTGCCATTCGCGTTTCTCAGTAATGCGACACTTAGTGAGTTTCACCACGATGTTCATGGGCTTACATCCCAGCACATCGCAAGTAAGGAAAGTGCCCATGCCGTAGCTGTCTTGCACACGTCCGTCTACAAAGCGGTGTATCTCTAAGGCGCGTTCGATGTTCAAGCCATTGCTATATATCACCTGCTTGGTGGCTGGATTGATGCCCAGTTGCTTGTATTTTTCGATGATTTTTTCGGTTTGCTCTTCTTCCACGCCGCTGTCTACACGCAAGCCAACGAACATCAAGGCCATGCGCTTTGATAGATTGTTGAAGAAAACCTTGTCGCCGAAACAATCGTAGAGGTAAATGCCGTTGTCGCCATCGTAAACATCGCTGAACTTACGCATCACATTGAAGTTGCATTCGAAGATGCCGCTGACGTTTTCTTCAAATTCTATAATCTGATGGCTCATCGTTCCCATAGGCACCAACCCATGTTTCATGGCCAGATACACGTTGCTTGTACCCACGATGCGACCTTTCCACGGCACGAAAACGCCGTCTACCTGCTCGCCGCCTGCATCGGCGGTGGCTTTCATGGCACGTATCACGTTGTCGTGATGCACAAACGACAGTCGGCGGCGCGTACCCATGTCGCCCAAAATCAACCCTCCGCGCAATATTTGCCTAGCTTTATCGACAGCTCGCTCGTACTCTACGGCGGCATCATAGCGTTCTAAGTCGCCGCGATGCTGGTGCATCAACTCGGAAACGATGGACAGTACGGGCATTTCCCACATGATGGTGGAATACCATTTGCCGCGAATGGATATGGCGAGTTGCCCATCTGGGGCTTGTTCGATATGCACTTCGGCCGGATTGAACTTGTAACCGCGCAAGAAAGTGAAGTACCATTGGGGCAGATAATACATGCGATGCTGCATAAAGGCTATCTCCTCTTCGGTTATTCGCACGTTCTGCATCAGGCTAATCTGCTCTTTCACCTTCTCGGCAAAGCCTTCGGGGTACACGGTGTGGTTGCGATCGAAGAAAGTATATTCTACTTCGGCGCGCGGATAGGTTTGCAAAATGTAGTACTGGCAACTGAAAGTGTAGGCATCGTTGTCGGTAAAGTGGTTGATGATTGGTTGCATAAGTATCGTTTTTTATGGGTTTTTATTTCGAAGTGCGGTGGGTGTTGCGCGGGTGGGGTTAAGGGGATTAAATGATGTTGAGCAGCTCGGCAAAGTCGTCTATCACCCAATTGGCACCTGCTTCTTCCAACTCGGCAGGCGTGCCGTTGCCATAGGTTACGCCACAAGTAAGGGTGTTGGCGCGGCGTCCCATCTCAATATCGAATGCCATATCGCCCACAACGAGCGTTTCTTCGGGCTTTACGCCAAAATGTTCGAGGGTAAGGAGCACTGGTTCGGGATGAGGTTTGGCGTTCGTAACATCGTCGGCACTCACAATATAGCTGATGTATGGGCCTATGCCGATGCTCCGCACGAGGTTGGGTAGCGAGTCGCGCCCACGACTGCTGGCTATGGTGAGCGTTAGGCCTGCGCTGTGCATGCGCTTAATGGTTTGCACCACGTTGGCAAAGGGCTTTACTGCACCCGTAACATTGTTGATGTCGAAAATGCTGCGATAGGTTGTTACACAGGCTGTGGCCGTTGCATCGTCTACGTTTGCCAAGCGCACAAAAGCCTCTTTAAGGGGCAGCCCGATGGTGGCCGCACATTCGTCTTCGCTGTTCTGTGGCAAGCCATGTAGCCGTAGGGTTTCTCTCAGTGTGTCGACAATGATGCGGCGCGAGTCGCCTAGCGTGCCGTCAAAGTCGAGTATCACGGTGGTAATTCTCATCTTTTTCATGCAAAGGTATGAAAACTTTGGGAGTAAGTAAGGGTGAAAAGGGGAAAAATTGAAAAGGGGAAAGGTGGAAAGGTGAAAGAGTGAAAAGGTGAAAAGGTGAAAAGATGGCTAACGCCCTTTAAAGGTGAAAAGGTGAAAGGGTGGAAAGGTGAAAGGATGGCTAACGCCCCTTTAAAGGTGAAAAGGTGAAAGGATGGAGAAAGCCATGAAAAGATGATAAATAAAGCATAACCCCTGCCCCCCTTCCAAAGGGGAAAGGGACAGGGGATGAGGTTTTATTTATCAACCACAGTGAAGTCTAGCTGACGTTTCTCTTGGTCTACACGAGCCACTTGTATGCGAATAGGGTCGCCAAGCTGATACTTGCGGTGGCGTCGCCTGCCTACAAGGCAATAGTTTCGTTCGTCGAAGTCGTAGTAATCGTCGTCCAAATCGCGCATGGGCACCATGCCTTCGCAGTGGTTTTCGTCTATCTCGCAATAGATACCATAGCTGGCAATGCCACTGATGTGCGCGTCAAACTCTTCACCCAGCTTGTCGGCCATAAACTCTACCATCTTATACTTAATGGAATCGCGCTCCGCATTCTGTGCAACCTGCTCCATCTCCGACGAATGCTCGCACAGTTCTTCATAGTGTTCCTTGTTCGCACTGCGGCCTCCTGCGGCATAACGCGTAAGCAAACGATGCACCATCGTGTCGGGATAACGGCGTATAGGACTGGTGAAATGCGTGTAATAATCGAAGGCCAGGCCGAAGTGACCAATGTTATGGATGCTGTATTTGGCCTTCATCATGGCGCGAAGGGCGATGGTTTCGATGAGGTTTTGCTCGCGTTTGCCCGCCACCTCGTCCATTAGCTTATTCAACGAGCGCGAGGTTTCACCCTTAGTGCTCGTTGTTTTCAGCTTATAACCAAACTTCATGATGAATTCGCGCAAGTTTTCGAGCTTCTGCGGGTCGGGATTATCGTGTATGCGATAAGGCAAAGTTTTGGGCGTTCGCCCACCTTTGGGCTTGCCAACACTCTCGGCCACGGTTTTATTGGCCAAGAGCATAAACTCTTCTATCAGCTTATTGGCATCCTTCGAACGCTTGAAATAGGCGCGAATGGGCTTGCCTTGCTCGTCTACATCGAAGTGAAGTTCTTCGCGATCGAACTTTACTGCCCCGTTCTTAAATCGCTTTTCGCGCAGTTTCTTGGCCAACTTGTCTAGCATAATCAGGCTGTCGGCGTTCTCACCTTTATATCCTCCCTTCGGTGCTGGCGGTGCAGGCTCGCCCGTTCCGTCAACAACACCGTTGTCTTCCAATAGTTGTTGCACCTCTTCGTAGGCATATCGCCTATCGCTTTTTATCACGGTGTGCACGATGCGGTAAGCCTTTATGTCGGCGTTTTCGTCCATGTTGAAGATAACACTATAAGCCAACTTCTCTTCATCGGGGCGAAGCGAGCAGATAAAGTTACACAGCCGTTCGGGCAACATGGGGATGGTGCGGTCTACAAGATACACGCTTGTGGCGCGTTTCATGGCCTCTTTGTCGATTATACTGCCCTCGGTAACGTAATGACTAACGTCGGCTATGTGCACGCCCACCTGCCAAAGGCCCTTGTCGAGCATGCGAATAGACAGCGCATCGTCGAAATCCTTGGCGTCTCGCGGGTCGATGGTGCAGGTAAACACGTTGCGGAAGTCTTCGCGTTCGTCGTAATCCTTCTGCGTTATCTCGGCCGAAATGCGTTCGGCAGCCTCTTCTGCCGCCTTGGGATAAGTGTAGGGCAAGCCGTATTGGGCCAAGATAGCGTGCATCTCGACATCGTTTTCGCCCGTAGGGCCAAGCACATCAATAACTTCTCCCATGATATTCTTGTGTTCGGCATCGGGCCATTGGGTTACTTTCACCACGGCCTTATCACCCGTTTTGCCGCCTTTAAGCTTACGTTTAGGCACGAAGATATCGTGTACATATAGGTTTTCGGGGGTTACGAGGAACGCCATGTCGCGTTCAACCCGCAGTTTACCCACCACTTGGTCTTTGGCGCGTTTCAGTATTTCGATAACCAACGCCTCCTTGATATGTCGTTTGCGGCGCGCCATCAGCTGCACGCGAACACGGTCTCCGTTAAGTGCCGACTTGGAGTTTCGCTCACTTACGAAGATGGGCAATGAGCCATCGTCGGGAACGAACGAGTTTTTGCCGTTGGTTTTGCGCACGAAACGGCCTTCGAGCACCTGTCCGGCCTGATTCAGTCGATACGAACTGTCGGTCACTTTGGTCAAGAAGTCGTCCCAAGCCATCTCTTCCATCACGTCGATGGCCAACATCTTGAGCGGATGCGTGTCGAGTTTCAGGTTCTTGAAGATTTCTTTAAAGCTGAAAGTCTTCCCTGGATGTTGCTCGAAAAACTGTTGTAGCCTTTCGGCCACCTGCTTTTTGGTGAGGCGTTTGCCTCCTTTCTTTCCTTTTCCCATATTCGGCTGTTGTTTATGGCTTATCTAATATCATCTAAATAAAGGGCATTATCTGCCATGCAGCACGCCCGTATTCTCATCAGTGTTGGTTATGCGCTTGTTTCCTGCGGTCTTGGCTTTGCCAAAATCGAGATTGAACGACACGTTTATCATCAATATGCGCCGCAGATTTCTGGAATACGCCAGTTTATTTGCAGGCGCAATACGCGACAGGTTCTCCACTTCGGTGGTATAAAGGGTGGTGAATGGGTTCGCCACCACCAACTGTACCGCCCATTTGTCCTTGTTATATCCAAGAGCTATATTATGGCTAGCCTCTTCTTTGTCTAGCGTTTCGCCCCACAAGCTATGCTGGCTCGTCTCCATTTCGGCAGCCAAAAGCCACTGCTTATACATGGCTAGCAGCTGCCCGCGCATTCCCCAGTTGGCGTGAGTGTGGGTGTAGTGGTTGCCATTGCTAATGAATCGGTTGAAGAATGGTGTTACTTGAAGGGAAAGCCAATCGCCAAATGGGTGGAGTTTAAAATCAATGCGGGTGTTAATACGGTGGAAACCGCGTTGATTGTTCATCGTTCGCACAAAGCGTTGGTTCTCCAATAGCGTTTCTTCCATAATGGGTTTGTGATCGTAGCTGTACCTTCCGTACAGGCCAACATTCAGCCATTTCGTCGCCCAATCTACAGAAAGACTGTTCGATACGAAAGTAACTGCTTTTAGATTTGGGTTTCCACGTCTTAGCTGATAAATGTCAATGTCTTGCGAAACGTCGCTCATGTTAGAGAGCGAAGGTGCATAACCCGACACGTATCCTGTGTATTTTATCACCAAGCTGTTTGTCACATTGTAAGCAAGCGATAGCCTAGGCCGAAAGATTAGCGAGCTAAGGCTGTTGTTTGCCTGACTATTGTATATCCGCATTACCCCCAATCCCAAGGTATAAGTTAGTTTCCCCAGTTTAGAAAGCCACTCGGTATAAAGGTAAGTCTCCGATGTGTTCAGCTTAACTAGGTTCTCTATTGTCCCACTATAACTGTTTTTGGTGTACATCTGCGTATGCTTAACACCGAAAGAAAGCTTGCTGCGGTTGAACATCTTTTCGTATATACCTTCGGCGATGAGCGAATACTTACGTCCCGTTGTTTCGGAAACAAAGTCTTGATCATTGTGTCCCGTCTCAAACAAGGTGAATTTACGATTACTTCCACTGCCGATATAAGTGCCAACGAGGTCGAAATAGATAGTCTGTTGGTGAGGTAGCATGGTATGAAAGTACAGGTCTAGCGAGGGCGAATTGTCGTGCGTGCGCATAAAGTCGTTGATGCGATAGGTTTTGTTCTCCGTATATAAAGTGCTAATCCTATCGGTAGTGGAGTTCGGCACGTGGTTATACCTGTCTCGGAATATAACACTGAACACGCTTTTGTTAACCGCGTAGCTATACCACAGAGAGAAATCAAAGTTATTGAACTTAGCTTTTGTGGGGTCGCCTATCTCTCTGTTGGTTAAAGTTCGGTCGTTATAGTGGTATGTTTCGGTATTCTCCCTTATCCATTTCAGGTCACGTCTGTTCCACCATGCCACGGCTTTCAGTTCCGATTTGCCTTCATGATAGTTGGCAGACAGCTGATATTCGCCAAAGCCCAGCATCGAAATGCCGTTGGTTAAGTCGCCACTAACATTGCCTCCCCTTTCCTTATATCTCACGATAATGTCGATAACGGCTGCCGCACCTGCATAGCGTGCCCCGGGCATATCGTAATATTCCACTCTTAGAACATCGTGTGGGCGAATGGACTTTATCTCTGCAACAGTTGTTTTCACGCCATTGATGCGCAATTGAACTGGCTCGCCCGTAGATGTACGTATGGTATTGTCGATGGTGTTGAGCCTAATTCCAGACAATTGCATGTTTCGCAATAGGCCAAATCCACTGGTAGCAGCTTTCAATTGGAACTTGGAAGGGATGATAATCTTACGATCTATCTTTTGTATTTCACGTTGCCCCACCACCTCTACTTCTTGCATCGTCCGTTCAACAGGCAGCATGGTTATCTCACCCAAATACAAATCATGGACCACATTCTCCAATCTTACATGATAATCGGCATAGCCAAGATAAGTTACTAAGAGGTTGTCGAAGTGTTTATCCTTGTTAACGGCTAAACCAAAACGACCATTTGCATCACTGATTGCATTTTGTTTTTCTTTTGTTCCATCCGAGACGAGACTCACAACGGCACCTTCCAAGGGATGACCAGCCTCATCTTGAACTAGGCCTGTAATGTTTATCTGTGCATTAAGGCTAGTCCATAACACAAGAAAAAACAAAAGCAAGAGAGTTTTTTGCATACCATTTGTGTATTAAATTTGTTATAAGATTACTGTCAAACGTTGGTCAAAAGTAGGCGTTTTATTCCGAGTACAAAAGCTATTGCAACCAAAACTGCGGTGCGTTACGCATTTTTAACACCGCGATAAATAGCCTTGTTCCCCTTCCATACGCCATCAAACATCTGTTGTTCTTTTATTCCATACTTGTCATATCTTACCGCAAAGTAACAAAAAAGATGCGAGATAAAAGGAGCATTTTACAAAAACTTCTTTGAAGTCTGCGCATTTTATTGTACATTTGCAAGTTAAAGCACAGATACGTTCGGCTTAAACCACCCTTTTTCTAACCTTGCCCACGCGCAAGTAAGCCCCCAAGCCATGCCGCTAAGGCTTTTGAGAAAAGGCAAAAAGAACAAAAACAGCAAATAATATACATAGCACATGTCTGCAGTGATAATAAAGAAAGTCTGCACCAAAAGCGACTTAAAGGCGTTCATCGACCTACATTACGACCTATACGAGGGTAACGAGTATGACGCGCCAAACCTGTTCAGCGACGAAATGAATACGTTGAGCAAAGACAAAAACGCGGCGTTCGACTTCTGCGAGGCCGAATACTTCCTCGCTTACAAAGAAGGAAAGTTGGTTGGGCGCGTTGCCGCCATCATCAACCACAGCGCCAACAAGAAGTGGGATCGCAAAAGCGTGCGCTTCGGATGGATAGACTTCATCAACGACCGAGAAGTGTTGGAGGCATTACTTCATGCCGTAGAAGAGTATGGGCGCTCTAAGGGCATGCGCTCTATCGTGGGTCCGCTGGGCTTTACCGACATGGACCCAGAAGGTATGCTCACAACGGGGTTCGACCAACTAGGCACCATGCCCACCATATATAACTATGAGTACTACCCCCAACTGATGGAAAGCATCGAAGGCTTTGAGGTGGACAATCACTACGTGGAGTACAAACTGATGGTGCCCGACGAAGTGCCTGAGAAGTTTGCCAAGATTGCCGACATGATACAAAAGCGTTATAGCCTAAAAATAAAGAAGCTTACACGCGACGATGTATTCAAAGGTGGGTACGGCAAGCGCATCTTCGACCTCGTGAATAAAACCTACGGACACCTATACGGCTACTCGGAGCTTACCGAAAGGCAAATGGACCAGTACGTAAAGCTGTACTTCCCTATGGCCGACCTAGACCTCATCACACTTGTTGAAGACGAGGCAGCCGACAATAAACTCGTAGGACTGGGCATTTCCATACCCTCGTTAACGCGCGCCTTGCAAAAATGCCGTCGCGGAAGACTAACGCCCTTCGGCTGGTGGCACGTGCTAAGGGCCATCAAATACCACAAAACAAAGGTGGTAGACCTGCTGCTCATCGGCGTTTTACCCGAATATCGCATGAAAGGCGTCAACTCGTTGCTCTTCGCCGACCTTATTCCGCGCTACCAGAAGTACGGATTTGAATGGGGAGAAACACAGGTGGAGATGGAAACCAACTCGAAAGTACAAAGCCAATGGGAATGGCTGGATGCTAGCATTCACAAACGTAGGAAGTGCTATATCAAGACGTTCTAATGCGGGGGCGCACCATAAAAGAGCCAATTAGTAGACACCACAAAAGAAGATGAATAAGAAAAAGACACCTAATAATCAACAAGAGATGACATTCGAGCCAGCCAACGCGGCAGGTTCGAACGCAAACAACACGCCCACTTCCACCCAACAAGGAAACAACCAGACGGCATACACCGATGATAACATCAGGCACCTGTCGGACATGGAACACGTTCGCACGCGCCCCGGTATGTACATCGGCCGACTTGGCGACGGAACACAAGCCGAAGACGGCATTTACGTACTGCTGAAAGAGGTGATTGACAACTCTATCGACGAGTTTAAGATGCAGGCCGGCAAGCGTATCGAGGTGGATTTGGAAGACGATCTGCGCGTATCTGTGCGCGACTACGGCCGCGGTATTCCGCAAGGAAAGCTGGTAGAGGCCGTAAGCATGCTCAACACGGGCGGCAAATACGACTCAAAGGCGTTTCAAAAAAGCGTGGGATTAAATGGCGTCGGCCTCAAAGCCGTCAACGCATTGAGCGCACGTTTCGAGGCTAGATCGTACAGAGAAGGAAAGGTACGCACCGTGGTGTTCGAAAGGGGCGAACTGATTAGCGACAACACAGAAGACACCAACGAAGAGAACGGCACGTTCATCTTCTTCGAACCCGACAACACGTTATTCCTCAACTATCGTTTCAAGGGCGAGTTCGTGGAAACAATGCTCCGCAACTACACCTACCTTAACGCCGGTCTGACCATCATGTACAACGGGCGGCGCATCATTAGCCGCAATGGTTTGGCCGACTTGCTGAACGACCGCATGACCAACGACGGCCTTTACCCCATCATTCACATACAGGGCGAGGACATCGAGATTGCCTTTACCCACGCCAACCAATACGGCGAGGAATATTACTCCTTTGTAAACGGACAGCATACCACGCAGGGCGGCACGCACCAAAGCGCATTTAAAGAACACATCGCCAAAACCATTAAGGACTTTTTCTCGAAGAACTACGAGTACGTAGACATACGTAACGGATTGGTGGCTGCCATTGCCATCAACGTACAAGAGCCCATGTTTGAAAGTCAAACGAAGATTAAACTGGGTTCGCTGACGATGAGTCCCGGCGGAGAAAGCGTTAACAAATACGTGGGCGACTTCATTAAGCGCGAGGTAGACAACTACCTGCACATACATGCCGACGTGGCCGAAGAGATTAAACGCAAGATTGACGAGAGCGAAAGAGAGCGAAAGGCAATGGCGGGCGTAACCAAAATTGCACGCGAAAGGGCAAAGAAGGCCAACCTGCACAACAGAAAGCTGCGTGATTGCCGCATACATTTCAGCGATGCAAAGAACGATCGCAAGGAAGAAAGTTCCATCTTCATCACCGAAGGCGACTCGGCAAGCGGCAGCATCACTAAAAGTCGCGACGTAAACACGCAGGCCGTGTTCTCACTTCGCGGCAAACCACTCAACTCCTACGGGCTTACTAAGAAGGTGGTGTACGAAAACGAAGAGTTCAACCTGCTGCAAGCGGCACTAGATATCGAAGAAGGACTCGACACATTGCGATATAATAAGGTTATCGTGGCCACCGATGCCGATGTCGACGGCATGCACATTCGCCTGCTCATCATCACTTTCTTCTTGCAGTTCTTCCCCGAATTGGTGAAGAAAGGCCACGTCTACGTGCTGCAAACACCCTTGTTCCGCGTACGAAACCGCCGAACAAAGATTAAGAGCAAGAAGGTGATTGCCGCTGCCGACGCACGACTGATGAAGGGCGAACGCAAAAACGACTTCATCACGCGCTATTGCTACAACGAAGACGAACGGCAGAAAGCCATCGCCGAGCTGGGTCCCGACCCCGAAATTACGCGCTTTAAGGGATTGGGCGAGATTTCGCCCGAAGAGTTTACGCACTTCATCGGCCCCGAAATGCGACTGGAACAGGTTACCTTGCACAAGAACGACCAAGTGCATAAGCTATTGGAGTATTACATGGGCAAGAACACAATGGAGCGCCAAAACTTCATTATAGACAACTTGGTGGTGGAAACTGACGGCCCGACAGAAGAAGAAACCACCGAAGTATAATTTATTAACACGTTAAAGAAAGGAGAAGAAAGCACCTAAGAGAACAAAGAGAATAGAGAGAGAAAAGAGTGAAAGAGAGAACGAAAAAGATTGAACGAGAGAATTAGGGATATTGGAGAGGATGATGAAAAGGCTTTATTGATTGGTCTAGGCAGGTGTTCTGAAAGTTACCTGCACTGCGCTTTTAGGCTTTATCCATGCAAACTTGGCTTAATCCTTGATGGGAGCATAGTGCACTATGCCGCTGAAAGAGTAAGGCTAAGATGCCAAATAAAGACAGAAAGACAGTGAAGAGCAAACCTAAAAAGGAGAAAAAAATAAGCGTGGAAGTTTTAGAACATGCCTTTATAAAATCAGTTAGAAATGTTTTAAACCTGTCGCGGCACATACAACCAGCCCGACTTGTACCATTGTTGTTACCACCCCTCCCAACCCAACCAAAGTAAATACGTACAGATATGAAGAAAATCTTAATTCTTGCAGCTTGTTTCGCCACACTAGCTGCACAAGCACAGTTGCGGACTACCATCGGAAAAGACAATCCGCAGCAAAAAATGCAGATTGCCGAAATGGCAATCAAGAACTTGTATGTCGACACCGTTAACGAAAACAAGCTGGTTGAGGATGCCATCAGGGGTATGCTCGAAAAGCTAGACCCCCACTCGTCTTACTCCACTGCGAAAGAAACAAAGGCCATGAACGAATCGTTACAAGGTTCGTTCGAGGGCATCGGCGTACAGTTTAACGTTGCCAAAGATACGCTGCTCGTTATACAACCCGTGGCCAAAGGTCCGTCAGAAAAGGTGGGAGTAATGGCTGGCGACCGCATTGTAAGCGTTAACGACACGGCCATCGCTGGGGTGAAGATGTCGCAAGAAGACATCGTACGCCGACTGCGAGGCCCCAAAGGCAGCATCGTTAAGCTGGGTATCGTGCGCCCCGGCATTAAGGGGCTGCTGGACTTTCATGTAAAACGCGATAAAATACCCATCGAAACGCTCGATGCCTACTATCTTATCAGGCCGGGCGTGGGCTATATACGCATCGGCAGTTTCGGCGCCACCACCTACGAAGAGTTTATGCGGGCGTTGATGAAACTGCAATTGCAGGGCGCAACCGACCTGATACTCGACCTGCAAGACAATGGCGGCGGCTACCTGCAAGCGGCGGTGCGCGTTGCCAACGAGTTCCTCCGCCGCAACGATCTCATCGTATATACCCAAGGACGAAATGCAGACAGGCAGGAGTTTCGCGCGCAAGGCGATGGCGGAATGCTTACGGGCAGGGTGTTCGTACTGGTTAACGAGTTTTCGGCATCGGCTGCCGAAATCGTAACGGGGGCGTTGCAAGACCAAGATCGCGGCATTGTTGTTGGGCGTCGTTCGTTTGGCAAAGGCTTAGTTCAAAGGCCTATCGAGTTTGCCGACGGTAGTATGATGCGCCTAACCGTGGCTCATTATTACACGCCATCGGGCAGGTGCATACAGAAACCCTACACCAAGGGCGACAATGCCAACTACGAAAAGGACTTAGACAACCGCTTTAAGAATGGCGAGCTTTACAATGCAGACAGCATTCACCTAAACGACTCGCTGAAATACCTAACCTTACGCCGCAAACGCGCGGTATATGGTGGTGGTGGCATCATGCCCGACTACTTTGTTCCGCTAGACACCACGCAGTTTTCACGTTACAATCGCGAGCTTGCAGCCAAGAGAATTATCGTTAATGCCAATATACAATACATGGACAAGCATCGCAAGGAACTGAAAAAGAAATATCCTTCGTTTGCCGAGTTCAACAAAAAGTATCAGGTGCCGCAAGAACTTATAGACGAGATTGTGGCCGAAGGCGAAAAGCAAAAGGTTAAAGCCAAAGACCAAAAGGAGCTGAAAACCAGTTTGGCAAGCATCAAGATACAGCTGAAAGCGTTGGTGGCTCGCGACCTATGGGACATGTCGGAGTATTTCCACATCATGAACCAAAACAACCATGTGGTGCAAAAGGCTCTGGTGTTGCTGGGGAAAGGGAAGATGTAAGGCCGTGCGTTCGTGAGCAATTAGCTTGGTTAGCGTTTGAGTTTTTAATGGCCAAAGGCTTTAAATCCCACAACATATAAAACACCCACGCTGCCGTTCGTCGGCAACGTGGGCGTTTTGTTTTAGTTGCATTCTTTTGAGGTTTAACACATATCCACATGCCCAACAAGTTGCGCAAACCCTTATGTTCTATCTGCTGGCTCAGGCTAAGGGAACAGCTGCTCTACGGATGGTTTGGCTGTTGAAGATGATATGTGCACAATGGCATTCTAAACTTAGCCATGTTAAGAACAGCTAATCTGATTACATCAGTTAGGGATAACACAGCGTGCAAGTTGTGCTATTCAATAAGAAGCGATGTCGTGCATATAACAGGCTAAAATTGGACTTATGTGCAGTTTGCAATGGCCCAACAACCCCAAAAGAGGTGGTTCGTCGGTAGTTTGTGATGCGCCAACAACCTCAAAAGGGGTGGCTTGTCGGTAGCTTTCGATGACCCAACAACCACAAAGGGGTTGGGCTGTTGGTTGGGCTGGGTTGGGCGCCATAGCGACCTACCCTGCCTGCGCTGGGCAGAGTGAAACCAACGCCATAGGTGTTGGTCTGTTTCCTTTTTGCTTGTTGTTTTGTTTTCTTGATGAGTATAAAGCATCATTAATTTATATGCGCCGATAAGCTTTCTTACTAAATGATAGCGTAAGCTTGCCATCAGAAAGCAGACCAACACCTATGGCGTTGTGGCGAGAAGGCTAAGGTCCAGGCAAGGTAGGTCGCTCTCGCCTTTCTTTTTCTTCATCTTTCAACCCTTTTACTTTTTCACCTTTCCTTTGCGCAGCCCTACCAACAGGCCAACCGCGATGCGGCTGTTGGCGTAGCAACGACAGCTGAAACCTTGATGTTGCCCCAAACGGCAATCGCCTTATACCAAACTGGCATATCTGATTATCACGAATGAGTATTGGTATAATGGTAAGCGTTCTGGTGCCTACACCATATTATTAACCTCTCTCCACATGCTTTCAGGCTGCTTTTGAGCAATTTGTCGTGTTACAGCATGCTTGTAACACGATTACAAGCAAAGCGTAACCCTGTTACAAGCACCCTGCAACAGGGTTACGAGCAAAGTGTAACGATATTACAAGCATGCTGTAACACGACGCCTTGCGCAAAAGCGGGCTGGAAGAAACCTTTTCGCGTGTTTTTAGACGTGCCCAACGGACGAACAGGGCAATCGAAAGAACGAGGTGGAAAGGTAGCAAGTTACGTTCTTTGTTATACCAAACTGGCCTTTGCAAGCATCTGAAACATAAACAAGACATTTGCTTTCAGTGTGGCAAATAATAACCAAGAAAAACAACAAAACCTTTTTCGCGATTTGCAAAAAATAGACTACCTTTGCTTTCGGATAAGGTGTTTCTTATCCACAACACCATAAATTACAGACCAATAAATAAAGAATTGTATTATGACTTACAAAGAATTATCCATGAAAAAGTTTTTACAGCTGCATGCTAAGCTGGCGCTGAAAGGAGCTGTTGTATTGTGCTGCGCCATTTTTAGCGCGTGTTCAACGTCCGTGATCGAATTTGAAAAAAAGGATTTGGCAATTACAAATCTTGACGGCAAGACTATTCCCATAACAGTTGAGCTTGCCCGCTCACGCCGAGAGATGACAAAGGGCTTTATGGGGCGCACAAATATTCCCGATGGAACGGGCATGCTTTTTGTGTTTAAAAAAGACCAAAAGCTCGCTTTCTGGATGAAAGACACGCCTACGCCCCTTTCAATCGCGTTCATCAGTGCAAGTGGCGAAATCTGCGAAACACGCGATATGGTGCCGTTCAGTGAGGCAAGTGTAGAGTCGTCGCAACCAGTGCGCTATGCGCTCGAAGTGCCGCAAGGCTGGTTCAAGAAGAACAACATTGGGCCGGGATGCTCTATAAAGCTGCCATAACCGAGGCTGACGACACCTTCCGCACAAACGCAGCAGGCCAATTTGCCTGCGGTGAGCTAACAACCCAGGGGGATTGGCGTAGTAATAGGCCAGTTCGGGATAACAATGAATACCATTTGAGTTATTCAATAAGGAATGATAAGTTGCTCGCAAGTGAACCAACTATCGGTAATCACATACTTCGCATGTAACACGGTGGATGCTCTCACCCACAATGCGGAAGAGGCAAAGGGAAAGGATCAACTCCGAAGCGGAAACTCCGTCCCTTTTCTCCAATGACAGGCGAGATAACAGGTGGCCGATGCCAAACTTGCCAAAAAGATGAAATAAATCATCACTCAGTCGGCTTTTAACACTCAAAAGTTTGGATAACTCGCTTATTTTCTCTATTTCTGTTTGCATAACAGTTTTGTTGTTTTGTCTTTGAAATCAGTTGTTTAGCGATTACTAATTTACAAAGAAAATTCGACAAACTGTTATTTTTTATGTATTTATTAGGGTGGGAAACTTTAGTTCTAAACTTGCCCGCTTGTTAATCGCTTAACCTCTCGTCAACTGGATAACGCGCCAACTTACCTTCCATTAACTCGCCAATACTCCTTTTGTCTACTTTTCGGTAAGAATTTTAACATTATGAGTGCCACTTTTGTCCACCAACCGCCCACCCGACCGCAAAAAATCGATTCTCGCGAGGGTTTGTTTGGGTACAAAAAAGGTACTAGCAGATAAAAGGTGACTAAGCATGATTATGCAGAGTTAGCGCCCAAATTGGGCAGAAAAGCGGCAATTAGCAGCAAAACACCTTGCAAAATGGTGCAAAACGCACTGCATTTTGCATCTAAACGCAGTCTATTTAGGTGCAAAACGCAGGTCATTTTGCACCAAAACGCAGCCTATTTTGCTACAAAACGCAAGGCTAAAAGCATAAAAATGCACGTAAAGTTGGGGATTATGCGTTTTCATTTCGATTGAAAACAGGTGTTTTACATGGCAAAAACCCGCTAATAAATGGGTTTTTAGGTGCTAAAAGCAGGTAATTGGGATGGGAAAAAGATGTGAGTAGACGACCAAATAGAAAGGTAAAGTGATGCTAAATGGCGGAAATTTCTTAAAACAGGACTAGAAAAGGAAGTTCATAAAGCTAGTTTTTGCGGCTAATTGCATGCTTTTAACCCTAAATTTTCGCTAGAAGGGGTCGGCGAACAGCATACGCTTTGTAAAATATTTTCATGACCTTACAAGTTCGTAAGCTTATGAGTTATGACGGGGCATCATCTATTATTTCTTTTATTCGTTGAGCGGAAAGGATGCCCTTTCCGTATCTCTCTATCTCTTCTAACTCTCCGATAATCGCTTTAAATGAGTATAGTATTTTATTCAGCTTGCTAATGTCACCAAAAATTTCAATGTAGACATACGTCTTTGCAATTACTCTTATTTCAAAATCTATCCAATCTACATCGTTATCTCTACCCAAAGGCTTGGTTTCTTTTAAAATGTCTCCATAATTACTTATATCAGCACTTAAAATCCAGCCAGGATTATCTAGCATACTAATAGAAATACCGAGTTCATGTTCCCAATCGCCATCTATTTGACTCTTTGTCCAATCTTGCAACCATTGTATTATGCTACTCATACCTTGTCCCTTACTACCATTTATTGGCAAACAGAATTGAATTTAGAAAATCTAGTTGAACTGCTCAAAAAAACACAAGACCTCAACCATAATGAAAGATTGTTCGTCTTTCGCCGACTACAACACAAGGATTGTTACATGAAGGCATCCATCGCCAATTTAACTTACCTATACCCAGACAACGCGTTCAAAATTCAATGCTGTTCTACTATAATAGGCATCAGAAAGAAAGGGGAAAGACAAGCAAGATTACAAAACTTGTTTCAAAATGAAAAGACAAGCAAGGTTGCGAATCCATCTTCAACTTGCACCGAAACAGCAGGTCATATCACTCCCCTCTCCCCTTGGAGAGGGGCTGGGGGTGAGGCCTTTTTGGGCGAGGGGCTGGGGGCTGGAGGGGGTGAGGCCGGTTGGGGGCAAGCCTTTTACTTTATCACCGTGTAATGCCGTTTTGCCTCGGCTCTCGACTTAAAGTTAAAGTGCCACCACTCTGTGCGAAGGGGTTTAAAACCTGCATAGCGCATAACCTGGCGCAACAATTGGCGGTTTTGTTGTGCGCGTTTGCTGATAATGCCCTTTGCAACAAGCTGGCTTTCGGTGTCGATGTGAGCCTCTGGACCCAAGTGATCTATCTTCGTTCCCATAGTTATGCTGTCGCCCTTAGCATCGCAAAGGGTAATGTCAACCGCCAAACCATAATTATGTAGCCCACCACCATTAGCAGGATTACTCACATACGGTTTCATCGGCGTGTTCTTCACCTTGTTCCACATCTTTTGCTGAATGTGCATGGGGCGTGCAGCATCGTATATTTTCAAACTTAATTCAGGGCGCAACTGTTTTAGTCGTTTTTGCGCCTTTACAAGCGCAGCGGCCGCATCTGGGTGCAGATAGGCCTGCCGCAAGTCGTCGTAAAGCACAACACCAACAAAGTTGTCGGCGCGCGCATACATCAACGAAACTTGCAATGTGGGGTCTAACTCGCGCACATTGACATAACCTGCACGACTCAACGCCTCTTCTGTTTTGCTAGTCTGTGACTTGGCAGGGAGAACGAAAAGCGAAAAAAGGAGGAGGAATTTAAACATATTGATTATTGAAACGTGTGATTAACAAGTTGACGAGTTAATGGCTTTACGTGCATTAGGTTTAGTAAGCTAGCGGGGTGATAGGCTTTCTAGATATATTAGTTGTTCTAGTTATACTAGCTGTTGTAGTTTTCCTAGTTATTCAAGCTGTTCTAGTTGTTCTAGTTATACTAGTTGTTCTAGTTGTTCTAGTTATACTAGTTAAAAGGGCGTTAGCCATCTTTTCACCTTTTCACCTTTTCACCCTTTCACCCTTTCACCTTTAAAGGGCGTTAGCCATCTTTTCACCCTTTCACCTTTTCACTCTTTCACCTTTATAAGGCGTTAGCCATCTTTTCACCTTTTCACCTTTTCACCTTTTCACTCTTTCACTTTTTCACCTTTAAAAGGCGTGAGCCATCTTTTCACCTTTTCACTCTTTCACCTTTTCACCTTTAAAGGGCGTGAGCCATCTTTTCACCCTTTCACTTTTTCATCTTTTCACCTTTTCACTCTTTCACCTTTTTCCAAACCCCAACCTCAACATCTTTCGGGGCATCTCTTTAAGGATGGTGGCGCGTATCTCGCGGGGCGACAACCGCCAAAACAATCGGTAATGGCGCAACTTGCGAATGGTGGCCTCAACGTTATAGCGCATGCCTGAGCGCACTGCCGTGGTAGACATGTGCTTGCCAAAGTTGCCACCCGTGAACACGATGTCGAGAATGGCTGGCTGATAACGTGCATCGCCAGGACTAATGGCGAAAGGAAACTCGTGGGCTGGCAAGCCAAGCTTATCTATCAGCACGCTGCCTATGGCGCAAAAGGCACGATAGAAACCCATAGTGCGAAGATGCTGTGCAAGCGCATGGCGGTCTATCTGTTCGCGATGACGATGCAACAGCATCATCAAGTCGCAGAACTGGCGCAGCCCCACACCCAATTCCACCAAATGATGGTAAAGGTGAAGGAAGGTATACAGCACGTTGAGCGTAGGCGGAAGTGTGGTGACGGGCACGCCTTGGATGGCGGTTTGCTCGATAGGGGCATCGGCCAACAGCCGTTCCCAATAGGCCTGTATGCCCTTGCTGTTGAACTTTATCATGCGGAAGTGCATCTCTAACGGCACTTCACGATAGTTAAACTCGCGGTGTTGCTCGCTTTCTTCGCCTTTAAGGGCGATACCCCACGCCTGTTGCAAAAGGTGTTCGGCGCGCGTAAAGTCGGCAGGAACGCAATAGAAGTCGATATCGCCTGGCGTTCGTGCCAAGGGATAAGGGTAGAGTTGCGCAAGGGTTTGCCCCTTAAAGATGCGATAATCTATCCCGTTGCCGCCCAGAATACCCGCCAAATCTTTGGCCACACCGCTCACTTTATTGTTGAGTTGCTCTATCATCATGGTTCGCGAATAGGCCGTCAGCGCGTCGGCACGCTCTAACTTCACATTGTTGCGTATCAATGCGCCCATCACCAACCCCTCTACCGTTTGTTTGGCGGCAGCCTGTTGCAGCACAACAAACTGCTGGTGGTTGAGGGAAGTGAATGGCAATGGCGTTTGCCAAAACTCGTTATGCAAAAGGGAGAATAGCATGAATAAGGGGAAATGGGGTTAAAACTTTATGGTAATGGTTGAGATAGAGATGGGACAAGCGGGGCGGATTGGGCGAATAAGAAGAATGGGAGTGATGAGACGATGGGTACAGCTGAGAGGAGTTAGGGCCAAGCGGGCCTTAGCTTTTGTTTTGCACCTCTCATCGGTTCCATTCATCTTATCACTCCCATCAGCTTATTTAATGGCTAGCTCTAAGAAATTGCCGCCAGTGGCTTTCTAGTGTTGGGCACTCATTTATCTAGCTCTGCGTACACAGAGTTCTTGCTCTTAAATTCGGGAACAATCTGTTTCATCTTACGCACGATATTCATCTCGTCGTAGGTATGCGAGATAGATACGAGTTCCATCACGTCGGTGTTTACCTGTTCGTAATCGTACTCGCGCACCTTGGCGATGCGAATTTTGGGGTTGAACGAAGGCAGTGTACCCTCTTCGTCGTTGAGCACTTCTTCGTAAAGTTTCTCACCAGCACGCAACCCCGTGTATTGTATCTCGATGTTCTTAGCACCCGAAAGGCGTATCATACGCTTAGCCAAGTCGGCTATTCGCACCGGTTTGCCCATATCGAAGACGAAAATCTCGCCGCCGTTGCCCTTCGTTCCCGCCTCAAGCACCAGTTTGCAGGCCTCGGGTATGAGCATGAAGAAACGAATGATGTTGGGGTCGGTAACGGTTACGGGGCCTCCGGCCTTAATCTGCCGTTCGAAAAGCGGAATAACAGAGCCGTTAGAACCTAGCACATTGCCGAAACGCGTGGTAACAAACTGCGTGTTGCCGTGCATCTTGCCCTCTTTCTCGGCCTTGTCTAAGGCCTGTACGTAAATTTCACAAATGCGTTTAGAGCAACCCATCACGTTAGTGGGGTTCACTGCTTTATCGGTAGACACCATCACAAACTTCTTTACGCCGTATTTAAGACTGAGATCGGCCACAACCTTCGTTCCCCACACGTTGTTTTGTATGCTCTCGCTGGGGTTGTTTTCCATCATGGGCACGTGCTTATAAGCGGCAGCGTGGAACACATAGTCGGGACGGAATGTAGAGAAGATGCCTTCCATGCGGTCGCGGTTGGCGATAGAGGCGATGACGGTATATGATTTAATGGCCGGATAATCGTTAGCCATCATCAGGCGGATGTCGTGTTGCGGAGTTTCAGCTTGGTCTACCAGCATCAGTTCTGCGGGATGGAACAAACATACCTGCCTAACCATCTCGCTGCCGATACTACCTGCCGAACCCGTGATGAGTATCTTCTTACCTTTAAGAAGGTTGCCCACGCTCTGCATGTCTATTTGTATTTGGTCGCGCGGCAGCAAGTCTTCGATGCTAATTTCTTTCAGCGTGTTCACCACCTTGCCCGATGCATCGGCGTCCCATTCTTGCACGCCTTCGGTCATATAGATGTTCACACCAGCCTCGATAAGCATGTCTTGCAAGCGTGTGTTATCGCGGAACACCTCGTTGCGCAAGGGCGACACCAACACGGCATTGATGCGGTTCTCCTTAATGACACGGAGAAGTTCGTCGTTTACTTCATACACCTTCTTGCCCATGAGGTAATGGTTGGCAAAGCCTTCCTCGTGAGAGATGAAACCGAAAAGGCGGAACTGTTGCGGCTTTTGGGCGGTAATGTTCTTTGCAAGCCCCACACCGCCCTCGCGTACGCCATAAATCAGTGCGCGCTTGGCTTGTCCCGTGTCGAACACCGTATCATAAATACCCTTTATCATGATGCGGAAAGTCCACAGCAAGATGGTGGTAACGAGGTAAATGGAAACGATGTGCCGCAGATGCAACGGAACAATGTGCTGATGAACTGCGGGTAAGAAGATGATGGGGTAATGCAGAACGACAACGATAATGAAACCTAGCCCCATGGCATAGGCCACGCGTTTGAGGTCGACAAACGACGAATAGCGTATCACACCAGCATAGGTGTGGAACACGCGGAAACCTATGATGTTGAACAACTGATAAAACAACAGCGTGTTAACGATGGGCACGATGTTTGTGGCTGTGCGCGAAATACGGAAGAACAAGGCACAAACAAAGATGCCGCCTAGCAAACAGATGAGGCAGTCGATAAGGAACACGCACCAATAAGGCAGCGAGTCTTTACGGAAGTACCAATTTATAAACTTGCTAAATGGATCCATAGTGATGTAAGTTAACAGGTTGAGTTTCTGAGTTTGTAAGTTTACAAGTCTTTGAAGTGATAAAGATCAAGGATTGGGGAGTTCCTAATCCTCAATCTCTATCACCTGTCCTTATATCTCTAAGCTACCTTGTTCTTTATGATGTGCCTTTTAAACGCCGAACCTTTCGAACATATCGCCTACTAACGTAGTGAAAGCTGAAGGCATTAAACTTCGCAACTCAAGAACTTAGAAACTTAAGGACTTAAAACTTAAAAACTTAAAAACTCATGAACTCAATCGACTCTATTTCATCTCTCTAACTATTTTTTCAATGTCTTGGTCGCTTACGTAAGGGCCTGACGGCAAGCACAGACCTTGTGCAAATAACCTTTCAGACACACCATTTACGTATGCAGGGGCATCCTTAAACACGGGTTGCGTGTGCATGGGTTTCCACAATGGGCGGCTTTCTATGCCCACGCTCTCCAAATGTTGACGCATCTGTTCGTAATCGCGCCCTGTTTTCTTGGGGTCGATAAGCACAGTGTTGAGCCAATAGTTGGGATCCATGTAGTCTTCGGGAGCAACGTGTAAGTCTATTCCCTCAACATCGGCAAACAACTGAGCGTAAAGCTCGGTGGTGTGACGATGGTGGGCGATGTGTTCGCGGGCGATGGTCATCTGTCCGCGGCCGATACCAGCGCAGATATTGCTCATACGATAGTTGTAGCCAATCTCCTTGTGCAAATAGTAAGGCTTAGGTTCGCGGGCTTGCGTAGCAAAGAACATGATGCGTTTCTTCGTTTCTTCGTCAGGGCAAATCAATGCACCGCCACCGCTGGTGGTTATCATCTTATTGCCATTGAAACTCATGATACCGAACTGACCGAAGGTGCCAGTCATGCACCCCTTGTACTCTGAACCGAAAGCTTCTGCCGAATCTTCCACCACGGGTATGCCGTAGCGGTTGGCAATTTCCATTATCTCGTCAATGTAGGCGGGCATACCATATAGATATACCAACATGATGGCTTTGGGTTTCTTGCCTGTTTTGGCGATGCGGTCTTTGATTGCTTCCTCCAAGAGGTTGGGGTCCATGTTCCATGTGCGGTCTTCGCTGTCTACGAACACGGGCGTTGCACCTTGATAGGTTATGGGGTTTGCCGAGGCCGAGAAGGTAAACGACTGGCAAATAACCTCATCGCCTGCCTTTACGCCTAGGGCTACCAACGCCAAGTGTATGGCCGCCGTACCTGCCGACAGGGCCACGACATGTTTGCCCTGCCCCACAAATGCCTCCAAGTCTTTTTCAAAGGCATTGACGTTTGGCCCTAAGGGCACTACCCAATTGGTGTCGAACGCCTCTTGAATGTACTGCATTTCGTTACCGCTCATGTGAGCGAGACATAAATAAATTTGATTATCCATAATTATCTAGTTTTTTCGAAAATTCCATTATTATATTGGTGTGATGACAAGTTGACGAGAGGTTTGTCAGTTGACGAGTTAACAAGTTGACGAGTTGACGAGAGGATTGAGCGGACAAGTTAACAAGTTGGTAGGCGAGCCATCTTTTCACCTTTTAAGGGCGCAGCCATTCTTTCACCTTTTCACCCTTTCACTCTTTCACCTTTAAATCTCTTTTCACTCTTGCAGGTACACCCACATAAAGCGAATGGTCGGCGGTATCGTCCATCACAACCGCGCCAGCACCAATTTGCGTATGGTTGCCAATAGTCTTGTACTGCACAACAGCAGAGTTTAGTCCGAAGAAATTGCCATCGCCTACCTTCACGCCACCCGATAAGCGGACGCCAGGCATGAACGCATTAAACGAACCAATCTGAACATCGTGGCGAATGCTTACATCGCCATTAAAGAGGTTGAAATTGCCGATGCGTACATTGCACGACACTACGCAATGGGGCATAAATAGGTTTCCCTCGCCCATCGTGAACGAAGGGGCATGCCATAGTTCGACTGTTGGGTCGATGATGTTGGGGAAGTAGACATTGGGATTAGTGATTGCCTGCCTTACACGCTGCATAACTTGCGGTGAGCCAAAAGCCAATACCACGGCCAAAGGCTCGGTAACGGCATTCAGTTGGGCAGCACCTCCCAGCACCTTCCCCATCTCGTTGCTACTGCCTTGGGGCAAACCATCGTCGTAGAAACCAACAAGTTGCCACACTTCCTTGTTGGCAGCGTGGTTTATCCTTTGCAGGGTGCAGGCAATTTCGCGCCCCATCCCGCCAGAACCAAATATCGCAATGCGTTTCATTCTTTAATTACTTCCGTTAAAAGGCTCTATCGTGGCTTGTCCTTCGGCCGAAATGCCATCGCGTTTCAGCACGGCCTTGATGGTATAATATATCACCTTCATGTCGGTGAGAAACGAAACATGGTCTACATACCACACATCGTATTCAAATTTCTGTGTCCACGAGATGGCGTTGCGCCCGTGACACTGCGCCCAGCCAGAAATGCCTGGCCGCACTTCGTGCCTTCGTGCTTGCGAAGGCGAATACAAAGCCAAGTACTGGGGAAGTAACGGACGTGGCCCTATCAGCGACATGTCGCCTTTAAGCACATTAAAGAGCTGAGGTAGCTCATCGATAGACGTAGAACGAACAAAGCTACCAACGGGAGTTAGTCGCTTGTCATCGGGTAATAGTTGTCCCTGCTCATCGCGTTCGTCGGTCATCGTCTTATACTTAATCACCTTAAATATCTTTCCATTCTTCCCAGGACGTTCCTGCAAGAAGAAAGCTCCCCCACCCTTATTGGCGAAATGCAACCAGAGGGTTACGACTAATAGCAAGGGACTGATACATATGAGGACAATTAAAGCGACACTAAAATCTATCAGGCGTTTAAAGAAATGCTTGTACATATATAACTTGGGATTAAACGTAGGGCTTTGAAACTTGGAGTAAGCCCTTTTACAGCTTTGTAGTGGGACTACTAGCGGTTTGTAGCTGCACTACAAATGGCTTGTAGTGTGCGTACATGTGCCTTATAGCACCGCTACAAGTAGCCTGTACCAATGTCTACATGTCCGCGTTAAGGTATGTTACTTAGAGATACTAATCTTATTTACGATAAACAATAGGCACCATGCGACAGGTTCTTATCTGTTCTTTTTCGTCTGCTCCAATGCTTGATACTCTGCAAGCAAGGCTTGCCACACTTTCTCCTGCTCGTACCTTTGTTGTATCATCGGCCGTGCCATGACAGCCATCTTGGCAACCGCACCGCGCTCTTTCAAGAAAACTTCTATTGCTGCCAGCAATGCCGTTTCGTCTTTTGGGGGAATTATCTTGCCATTGGTACCATCAACAACAATTTCATTACATCCATTAATGTCGGTAACAATAGAAGGTAGTCCCATAGCACCTGCCTGCATCACCACATTGGGGAATCCTTCCCGGTAACTGGGGAACACAAGCGTATCGGCGGCCAACAGGTAAGGACGCACATCGGTTTGATAACCCACATACTTAACGCTTGGCGCTGTTTTGAAGAACTCTTCGTTCCCATCGTTCAAAGGGTCGAGTTCGGTTTCGAAAGTACCAACCAAGATGAGTTTACACTGAGGCTGATCGGTTTGAAGCTTGCGCATACAAGCGGCCAACTCGTTCATTCCCTTGTCTCCCACGATACGCCCAACGAAGACGAAAGCGAAATCATCGGCAGACAAGCCCAACGGCGCACGAATAGCTGCTCGCTTGTTGGCAACTTCTGCTTGGGTGGGCTGTTCTTTATCTACGCGCGCCACACTTTCGGCAGAGAAATATTCAGTGTCAATGCCGTTGATGTTGCCGTTAAGCACCACTTTCAATGGTTTCTTCGTAATATGGTCGTGCTCCAATGCCATTTTCACGCCATTGCCTTCGGGAATTACCTTTGTTGCACAAAAGCAGGTGATGCGCTCCATCGTCATCAATATTATACGGAGCATGCCTTGCGCGCCTTGATAGCGCAAACCCGTAACAGTATAAATGCGATGGGGCACGCGCGTAAGCTTGCCTGCCATCATGGCCAGCAAACTTCCCTTAGGCGTGTTGGCATGTACGATGAATGGGCGTTCGCGCTTAAATATCTTACATAAGTCCCACAAACTTTTCAAATCTGCCCATAGTGAAATCTCTCGATGCATGGGCACTTCAACCACTCGCACGCCTTCTCTTTTCCCCACCTCCTTCAACCGGCCAGTGTTGTTAGATAAACCTACTACTTCATAATGTTGGTTCATGAAATGTAGCTGCCCCTTAATGAGCGTGTCGAGGCTGATATCTGAGGTTGTTACCCTGATTAGTTTCTTCTTCATTATAATTTATAGACTATGGAACGTCTGACACTATCTATCGTTTGCTCTTGCCTTGCAGAGATTTTTGCCATGTAGCTCTCTTGACGTGTAACATGCCTATGGAACCAAGTCCTTATATACCGACTCGTAGCCCTCCACCATCTTATTAATGTCGAACATCATGGCCCGTTGGTAGCACTTGTCGGCTATCTGGTCATAATACGCCTTGTCGTCATGCAACTGACGAATGATGGCCGCCAAAGCCTCGGCATCGCCATGCGGGAACAACACGCCATAACCCTTTGTCACCTCGCGCAATCCGTCTACATCACTCGCAACAAACGGACGTCCCGACGACATGCCTTCGATATTTGAGAGGGAAAGGC
The DNA here is from genome assembly GCF_000162415.1 of Prevotella sp. oral taxon 317 str. F0108. Classification (NCBI taxonomy): domain Bacteria; kingdom Pseudomonadati; phylum Bacteroidota; class Bacteroidia; order Bacteroidales; family Prevotellaceae; genus Prevotella; species Prevotella sp. oral taxon 317. The sequence continues at coordinate 66,384 of NZ_GG740073.1, forward strand.
CTTCATAATGAGACGACATACAAACCATATCAGCCGTATGGAGAACATTTGCCACATCGGTTCTGTTACCCCAGAACTTCACACGTTGTTGCAATCCCTTTGTTTCGACATAGTTACGCACATCGTCAAGGCATTCTCCTTGTCCCACAAGCCATAATTCGTACTCATCGCCAGGTAACAAGTTCATCGCATCAATAAGTGTTTTCTGGTCTTTTTGCTTTCTGAATGCGGCTACCATCACCACGACGAACTTCTCTTTTTTAAAGTCGTCAAGTGGTTTTGCATTATAAAAAGCGGCCACATCCACACCATTATATATGGTGGTAATAGACGCTTTGTCTTTCCCTAAATACTTCTTCAAGTTCTCTTCCGCTTGGTCGGATATACATATAATCTTGCGATACCTATTATACATCCATTTGTCAACAGGTTTCCATAGCGGATTGTTTCTCCTCCTGTTGGTTGTGTTGTGTTCTGTTGTTACGACAATCCTTTTGCAACACGAATTTGCCAAGGCTACAAAAAATTGCGGTGAGGTGTTATGCGAGTGTACTACATCATAGTTTTTTATTATTTTCCGTAACTTAAATACATAACTAAGACTATAAACAGAACCGCCATTAGATAGGCAGTACACCTTACAACCCGTTTCTCTAAGCCGTTGCATAAAGGGAGTATCGGTGCCATCGAACACCACAACGTCTACAATGTGTCCGCGTGTCCTTAAAATCCGAGTTATGTCTACAACCAATTTCTCGGCCCCGCCTGTATGCAGGGAAGTGATAACTTGAAGAATGCGCATGTATATATCTTTCTATTTGTTCTTGCGAATGTCCTTCATGTGCATCAGCCAACCTAAAGGACACACACTCTTCCATATCCATCCTATTTTGGCAACGTTTTTCTTCCCTTTACAACAGAACCTAAATCGCCAATAGTTTGTTGCAGCCTTTACCTTCTCTTTAAAAGGAAGTTTAAGCGATACCATTTCCGCATAACAAGTTGTGCTGGCGATGGGGCTTTTCATCCGTATCTCTACAATTCGCGCGGTAAGTCCTTCTGGTTGATATTCTGCAACATAAATCGCTTCATTAAAATACCGCAACTTATACTTGCGGGCAATCCTGTTCCATACCAATACTTCTGGACAAAACTTCTCACCCTCTATTTCGGGGAAAGGGAACTCACGCATCACGTCTGTTCGGAATACCTCAGACAGGTCGCCCGCCACATGATACTTACTCCTTATGTCTATCGAATTACAGTCTATAACAGGTGCAGGCAATCCAGAACCAACAATACGGCCATCGGGATAAGCATCAACGCCGGCCACTCCGCCAAAATCTCTGTCGTCTTTTATCTGTTCATATACCTCGGCTACTCGCTTTAAGGCATCTGGTGGCAAGATGTCGTCACTATCAACAATAAAAAACAATTCTCCCTTTGCATGCTTAACGCCTTCGTTGATGGCCCGATGTTTCCCACCATTGCGTTTGAATACATACTTGATTGGGACAACGCCCTCCTCAACAAACTTCACCACCACATCGTGCGTGCTGTCTGTTGAACCGTCGTCGACTATTAGCCATTCGAAGTCTTTGAAAGACTGTTCTTGTAAGGAGGTGAAAAGCCGTGAAAGAAGTTGTTCCCTATTATAGGTGGGAGTGAAAACAGTTATAAGCATTCTCTATGAACTTTTATTTCCCTGCAATCTTCGTCCAAGCATATATCCTAACTTTATCAATCAATACAGAAAGAAAGAAGATCGCCAATATAGTACATGCAACAGCGAAAATGAACACCATGGAGTTCTGCTCATCAAACAGGAACTTTATCCATCGCCCATAATATGACCTTAAAATAAATTCATTCGCATGTGTTAAATACACTGCGAAACAAGATATTGCCAACCAATTAATAAACTTACTCTTAAGCTTGAACTGTGAAAAAGCAAACACTAATAATAAAGATTGGCATATCACTAATGGATTTGTGTAAGTAAAGATTCTACCAAATACCATAAGGTTTATTCGTGCTAAGAAAAAAGCGAGTGAGGCATTAATGAAAGTTATGCCCCAAAAAATGGATATATATATTTTTCCACTATACTTAGATGTATCACAACCATAGCACCTTAGATAACGTACCAACAAATACAAGCCCATAAACGATAAGGCAGAATATCCCCCCTCCAATTCTGTAACTCCCTTTATGCTAAGCCAGCCATAAATAGTTTGAAACAAGAAAAAAACAATTAAGACAGATTTAACTATTTGTTTACTTTCTTCTCGTTCAACTAGTATATTGAGAAACGGTGCAAAGAGAAAAAGAAGTAAATATGATTTTACGAACCAATAATCTTCACCATTCAGGATAAAGAGTCGAGATAGAGAACGGACATTTAAATAGTCAGCAGGATGAATAATTACAAGACACACATAAATCAGGAAGGAAAAGAAAAACACTTGGAAAAGGAAATTTCCAAGTCGCCTTATACTAAACCGGATACCATACCATCCCGATAAAAGCACAAACACATTCACACAGACTACAGAAACTGATTGCGTTAATAGTCTCATAAATACGGAAACAGGTGCTTGCAAGGATTCTGCCTGTGTGGGTAAACCTAATGAAAGAAAACCTGCATGCACTAGTAGAACCAAGAACATGGCAATACAGCGCAACAGTTCCATATTAGAATCTCGTTCTTTCAGTTGCATTTTTGTATCAATTATCTGTTCTTTATCTATAGAACTTATTGGTGTCATATCCATTATCATATTCCCATTTTTCATGAACCCAATCTCCTTCCCTTACACCATTTGTGAAAAACGACTTATATGGGTAAAGCGTTCCTAACGGTCCCCACGCAAAAAGAAGAATTCTTAAATAGAGGAAACAGGAGAATACTGCAAGAACAAGATACTGACCTGTAATGCGTTTTACATTTGGAACAAGGAAGGATAGGGTAGAAATAAGCCCAATAAGATAATACCACCCCAATCTTCCCCCATTGAGCGATCTCGAAAAGATAAGCAAAACAGCACAAAACGACAAGGCCATGTTTAACAAAACAATCCTTGCTGGTGTTTTGGGTATCTTCTCATAATTGCGGAATATGAAATATAAGAAGAAAAACGCCTCAAGAATATACTCAACCTTAAACCCAACTTCATTTTCCGCATAACTTTGTCCTCGGCCTTCCATTTCCGACACAGAGCCATAAATTTCAAATATTGACGACGGAATACCTGTGATGCCAATAATAAAGCAGAATACCATAAGCAAAATTACCGTTCTTTTAGGATACTGTTTTACAGGGAAGAAATAAACAGGGAAAAGTATGATGGCTGAATTATGTATCAGCGTTGCTAAAAGGACGACGACTAAAAACTTCCAAAACTTCTTCTTATAAACATACTCAATGGAAAGCCATCCTACTCCAACGCCGATCAGCTGTCTCAGATACGTAAATGTGAAAAAGAAGATTAGCCCCATAAACAATACCAATGCAAAAGGGTAATTGTCTACATATCGTTTAAAAGAAATAAACAGTAAGGCATAGATGACAATCGTTAAGAGCAAGATAAAAATGTATCTATTTGCCGTAATATACGAAATAGCAACATTAAGCCAACTAAAGCCAAACTCCGAAGGATACAACTCGAAGATATATGCGGTTTTGACGTCTCCACCAGTTCGTTGCACATCTGCAACCTCATCAAAGAGTTCAGCATATATATACCGGTCGTAACCACCTAACATGTCAGAAAAGCCTACAAATAAAGCAAGCGCGGCCAACCAACAAGCAAGGTATGCAGTAGACTTCGTACTTCCTTGCTTCAGTAAGAAAGCACAAGCTAAAGCTAAAACCAAAATAAAAATATATACGTACACCTTGTTACTATTTAAACAAATCCATCAATTGCGCAGATATGCGCTTTCTGCCATGCTCAACAAAAATTGCCTCACGTCCTTTTTCTGCCATCACTTCATACTTCTCAACATGATGGGGAATATCCGTTAAAGCAGCCAACAGTTCTTCGTTAGAATGATATTCCACACAAGAGACACCATTCTCTACCGCAATATTTTCCAAGGCAAACGACGTTCCAACCACCAACAACCCATTAGACAACGCATCAAGCACCTTACCCTTAGTGCCAGTGCCAATGGCTATTGGCGTGAATTGCACATCATGCTTACGAACCTCTTCTATGTAATCCGGCGCGAACGTTATTTGAGCCACATCGTAACCTGCATCTTTCAACCGTACCACTGTACTTTCCCAACCACGCCCTAAAAACGTTATCTCGTAATGGTTTTTCAGCTTGTCCGCCTTGTGAAACATCATATCAAATGCTTCTTCGGCAGCTTCTTGCATGTAAAGGTTGTTCTGACCGGCAACAAGAAGTCGTATCTTAGGTTTCGAGAAAGCGATTTGCTTTTGAGGTTCGGCCACATTATAATGGGGATGTCGTAAAAAATGGGCCTGGATGCCAGGATTAACGTTACGCAAAGATTCCGCATCAGCCTCGCCCACCAGGTGGTATTTCACCATTGCCGAATTCTCGTATGCTCCTTCCATACGCAAATACTTAGGATACATCACCATGTTACGCATGAACATCATCCTGTTCTTAAAAACAAAGCGCCTGCCCAACATACGATAATAATATAGCGACTCGCAATCGGGAAGAGTATGCACACGCTTAAACCCAGCAAATTGTTTCGTCACTCGCGAAATGTCTTGTCCATAAGCCCAAATTCCATCAGGCTGCAAGCCCTTTATCTCTTCTACAACCTTTGACGAGAGGCGCATATAATTAAACAAAGGGTATTTAAGCAAAACACGTATAAATAGCAGATGCAGACGAAGCACCCACGATTGCCATGTTGGACGTGGCAACTGCTTAATCGTCACATTCAGTTCCTCTTCCACTTCTTTTATTTTTGTGTCAGATAGCTGATTGCCATTAAAGCTGTATATGATAACATTCACTCCTGCCGGCCTATGTACCATCAGGTGGTAGGGCAAGGCAGAAGTACCACGTACGTTTTCAGAGGCAGGAGTAACCTGAGTTATTAATACTATTAACATATCTATGGATTATTTAAACGTATACAGCAACTTAACAAAATCTCTTGCCTCCTTATTTCTTAAGGATGGTAAGTAATGGATTGTATACAAAGCGGCAAAAAAAGCTCTTGCAAATAGATAATTGTACCAAGTGCAATGCTTATGCAACACATAAAAATGGCTTTTCATCTTTATTGCTAACTTTGAAAAGGACTCATTCATACTTTGTCCTTCAAGATGAATAATCTGGGGACTATTAATCAGCATCCTTTTGTAGCCGAAACTCCGCATACGGAGTTGCAATTCACTCTCTTCACCATAGAGAAATATGTTTTCATCAAAACTCCCTGCTTCGTTAATTGCCTCACGAGGGAAAAACATGTCTGCACCGCAAACACACTCAACCTCCGTGTCTGTGAAATCAGGCTCATAGGAAGGCTTGCAGAACAAGCCATTAATTAGACCACACATCGTAAGTTTAGGAAAGAAATGAAAAGAGCCGCGATAACTCCCATCATCCCCTTGTAAATAACATCCATAAATACATCTTTGATTATGGGTTTCAGAATATTCAAAGAATTCTTTTATCGCATTGTTTAGAAGTATTGTATCAGAGTTTAATAAAAACAAATACTTACCACGCGCAATTTCCATTCCCCGATTATTACCATAACCAAAACCACCATTTTTATCAGAATAGACATATCTGATGCGTCGATCATCCTGAAATTCTTCTTTTGACCCATCCGACGAAGCATTGTCGACAAGAATAATTTCATAGTCAACTCCTGACGTCTTGTCTATAATACTCTGAATACAATCTGCTGTTAGTTTTTTTGTATTGTAATTAACTATAATTACCGAAACATCCATTTTTAGAAACTAAAACTTACCTAGCACCCACTTAAAGTACTTGGTGTTGAGAACTACATTTACAATTGTGCAAAAAACAAGGGTTGAAATCACCAACGCCACCCCAGTAGCATACCCCATAGTACCCTTATGAATAACTCCAGACAAATGAGGCAACAATTTCAACAAGAAATACATATGGAAAAGATAAATCGTCAAAGTCTCTCTACCAATATACTCCAGCACTCTATTCTTAGATATCCATTGCGATACTAAAAAACAAAGTAACGTACCTGATATCGCTAACGTCAAAATAACAGGAATTTCCAAAACTTCAACTGACACATGAAGTGTTATAAACGGTTCTTCCTTTCCTTGTATATAATACAATAAGATTATTACTGGGTAAACTGCCCCAATCAAGACAAGACTCCTAACCCTAAGTAACAAACCCTGATGCTTGCAAATCATCTGCCCAACCCAAAAAAATAAAACAAGCGACAAGGTGTTTTCAATATACCAAACATTGGGGACGCCCATACTATGAAGCATGACTCCTACAATCATAAATAAAAGAGAAAGCGACCCCAATAAAGTCATAGAGTTGCAAATACGTTTCAAACCAAAATATATAATTTTTCCAAAGAAAAGTGATGTTAGAAACCAAAAACCGCCAGAAATAAAGAACGTTCTAACTGCATCAACATAAACCAAAACGTCTGTATTTCGACTTAAAAGATAAGAACTAACAGGTGTGCCAACCACTATCAAAAAATTTGGAATCATCAGCAGCTTAAAGTTCTTATAGACAAATTGCCAAAATGAAGTTGCGCTAAATGTGCTGCAGAAACCTGTTATGACAAAAAAGGTAGGCATAAAATAAGCCTTGAACAATGGTCTCAGATTATACATCCATCCTAGCCCACCTACCCCATTCTGCTCGGCGAAGACGGGAATATGATACACTATTACGCTGATTATCAACAAGCATTTTGCAACATCAAGCCAATGCACTCGCTCTTTCTCCATAGTATTAAACCTGTTCTAAATGATTTTATATAACTTGCGTGAATACGCATATACCAGTAATGCCTCAACAAAAGAGGACAACATGCTAATATATGCGGTATACAACACTGAATATCTTGTAAGGAACAAAGACAAAGTTAAATGTAAAAGTGATACACCCACAGTCATATACATCAGTTCCTTTGTCTTCTTGAAGTAAAAAAGGAAATTGCAGAACTGCAAATAAACACATTGAAAGAAACAACTCATACAGAGAGGAAACAGATATATCGTTGAGCCTTGGTACTTAGGAAAAACGAACGGAATAAGGAAAAGACACAGTGCATAAAGCAGAAGAGTGAACCCCAAATAAAACCCCAACATATAGACCGTTTGCTTTCTCAGCTTAGCCTTTACATCAACTTGGCCTAACGACAGCAACTTGAAGATGTATACTGAATTGGATTTGTTGAAAGCCGACCCAACAGAATATATAATAAACGCAAAGTTGATGGCAAAACTAAACAAGCCCACAGATGACGAGGTGAAGTGCGAATTAATTATATAGCGGTCCATCCCTTGCCTAAGGAATCCATTACAACTATGGGGAATTAATGGAACACCATACGATAACGTTTCTTTACAAATTTCTTTGGTTGGTTTCGCTGTGGTTAAGTACTTCTTTCTTATAAGCAGATATACACCAATAAGTAAAAACGATGTGGAGGCTATTATATTTGCTTCAACACGCCCATACCAATCTTGCCTTAATACGATAACGAAAAACAAGGATGCACAGATGTTCAAAAGAGTCGATACTACTGTGAAAGCACCATACTTAATAGGCTTTTCTTCCAGCCTATATATGTCTAGCAGGAGGTTGTATATAACTGCTGTAGAACACAGATATATACACCACATCTGCATTGGTAACGTTATCCCAGCTACACTTCTAACAAATGGATGAAAAAAAGACACAGCAGCTAATAAAACAGCAGAAACTACTAGCGTAGTTATCAGCACAAAGTTAATATACTTTGAAAGAACCTCGCGCGTTACTTTAAAATACTTGATGCTGACAATTCCTGATGTACATAAGCAAATTACAAACGATACGACACTCACACTTGTATAAAACAAGTTCAAGTCACCATAGGAAGCAGGAAGGATGTACCAAGACAGAACAATTAACAGGAAAAAATTAAGACCTTGATTAAGGAAAGAAAAAAACGCGAAAATTCCTCCATCCCTTACCGTCTTATTATGCAATAATTTGTCGAGTAACTTAATCATCGTGAACTCTCCAACATCTTTTCAAAGGTTTCTCGTTCGTATGCGTCAATATAAGAGCCTTTTGTGCGGTTTATAATCCGCACATCTCCTAGATAATCAACAAAACGTCTCAAATCCAAATGGCTCGTAAAGGTTTCCAACTGAGAGGCCAAGAAGTCTACAAGTTTTATTGGTTTCCCCTCGTAGTCGCGCCATACATGTTCAACATCACCATAATAGTGGCGATTCATCAAAACAACCTCATTCTGGTCGTTCACTCTTATATCCTTCATCCACGAATGCTCAAGACCCAATAAGTTTATCTCCTTATAACCATTCAAAATGGATGCAAATATAGCACCGACACTCACGTTCGTGGCATTCGGTGAAACCCAACCTTTCTTATAAAGCCAAAGTTTCAATTTATTTGCCATTCGTAACTCTGGCCGCCACACATTATTGCTGTACCTGCGAACCTTAACAAAAGGGTTTCTCTCAAAGGTACGTTTCATAGAGGTCGGGAAATTAAAAGGTATGCATATTGTTATATCCCAATCTATCTTTTGTATGTTATCCCAACATTCCTTTATACCTTCTTTCTCAGGTTGTTGCCAAAACATCATATCCACAATAACATACATCTTCGGCTTAACCCTAAAAAAGATGTCCGTATTAACACTTAGATTAACCGCACAGAAATCGAAATCATTAAGTGCTTCTAAATGCTCTTCAATTTGATTAAATGTAGGACCATTCCCAAGCAAACATAAGCGTTTAGGCTGCACCTTATTATCAAACTCACACTTAAAATGTTGAAACTGAAGCTGATAAAAAAGCGGTCTTCCCAACAAACTAAGATAATCGGAGAAGAAAGCAAGAACAAGATGAACAATATGCCGAAATTTCTGTATCATAAACTGCTATTGGATGAAATTATCCTCTCTATACGCTATCGTAAATCGTAAAACCTTTTATATTTTGTACTTGTCAACTTGCCCAAAATAGTGATCGTTGTCTTATAATATAGCAAGGCAGAATTCTCTTTCAAGTAAGGATTAATGATTTTCTCCTGCGCATTATTCATAGCCTTATCAACACCTGCAATTATATCGTCCTTATTACAACGCACATCAATAATGCTATTGCCTTTAACACGGCCCGTCTGTCGATCACCGATGTTTACCGTCATTGTGCTAAGTGATGGAACTTCAATAATACCGCTACTAGAGTTACCTATCAATGCTATGGATTTCTTAACCAGATAATGGTATGCGTCAGGATGAAGATTTTCATAATAGTGAGTATGTTCATGCTCTTTACAGAAGGCTTGCACATTCTCCCTTATCACATCGGATTTAGTATCAGCATTTGAACCAATAAAACAAAATTCAAAATCGGGCAAGAACCCCTCAATCGCACTTAAAAGTTGATTTACTTGGACTAGCGGAGACTGTGAGTTTAAAGTCTCGGGGTGAAATAGTATCGTAAAACATCTCTTGTCTGGCAATTGCTTTATTTCAACATTAACATTACTTTCATCTATAGAAAGACAATTCTCTGCCCCTAATGCGCCGAGGTTAAATACTGTTGAGGGATCTTCTCCCATCTGTATCACTCTTTTTCGGTATTCGTCAGTAGATGTGAAATGGTACTGGCTCATCTTTGTAATACTATGCCGTATAAACTCATCGTAATTGCTGAGAGTAATTTCACCACCATGAAGATGCAGGATTGGTAAGTGTTGCATTGCAGCAGCTATAGCAATGGAGTAGACTTCATATCTGTCACCAAGTATAATTACCAAATCATATTTGTTTTCCTCAAAGTGCTTTCCAAACTCATCAAGCACAACAGCCATGACGGACGTCGTGTCGCACAATCTATCTACCTTTAACGAGACAGGACATTCAAAACCTATTTTAAATCCATCGTCTTCAATAAGAGTCTTAGCCTTACCATATTTTTCATCCAACAAAGCTCCTGTAACTAAAATTGATAAGTCAATACTTTCATCTTGATTTAGTAGGTTAAGATAACATCTTACTATCCCATAATCAGCTCTCGAACCTGTAACAAAACAAACTTTATACTTATGCATACTTTATTTGCTGTAAAACAACCCTATTAAAATGTTTATCTATTTCACCAAACCCAATCGGCAGTAAGGCTCTCCCCCCTTCATCCTTTTTTTCATTAGTATCTGTGCCAATTCATAATCAATCACATGGTCAACATCTACCGAGTCTATGTCATTCATAACATACGACAAAGCCCGAGCACCAAAAAAATGCTTTTGCTTAAGGTAGGGTTTTATCTTTCCGATGAAGATTGCCCCATTGGGTGAAAAATAAGAGTAAGTTTGGCGACAGTAATTGGAAAAGTCTCGATCAAAATTTTTAAGACTCTCATCTCCGTCAATCATGTTTACCAATTCTTTGGTAAATTCAGACTTCTTCATGGACACAAGGAAGTCGAACGAGTCGTAGCTCGCCTCAAATTTTGCAATAGCCTCTTGTATATGAGTAGACGTACGTAATGGTGATGTTGGTTGAAGCAAGACAAAATAATCATAACAAGTTTCAACCTTGTTCAACACGTCTTCAATAACCATAAAAGAAGTAGACTGATCGTTAGCAAGCTGCTCACCCCTTAATATAACCTCAGCACCATACGATGTCGCAATATCTGCATAATGAACTGAATCTGTCGAAACAATGACCCTATCAAATAATCCACTATTTTTTGCCGCAGCAATTGAATAAGCAATCATCGGCTTACCACATAAGTCTATAATATTCTTATCTTTTAGACCTTTGCTACCAGCTCGTGCGGGTATTATTGCTAATCTCTTCATCTTATATTTCAATAAGTTGATCTTCTGTAAAGTCCTTAATCGCTTTTGTTCCTAGTACGTCATACCATTTCATTGGGCTTATTCCATTACCAGGACGTTTACATGTTATATTGGTCGCTGTTAGTACTTCCCCCTTCTTTATGCCTATTCTTGCAACTATAGACTTGCGCGCAATGTTTATATTCCGTCGTTCTGACTCAGTTACACGTTTTCCTTCTCCGCCTGCAATAACCTCGATTCTTCTTACGGATTCACATAAAAGGGCCAATTCCTCTGGCGTTGCAGATGCTTTGTGGTCGGGGCCTTCAAGACTTTTATCTAAAGTAAAATGCTTCTCAATAAGAACAATATTCTTCATGCATGCGCCAATTGCTGCAACGGAACCCACAGAATGATCTGAAAAGCCTATTCTAAAGCCAGGGAACTCTTGATGTAATGTATCAATAGCACTCAGATTAACATCCACATCAGGTGTTGGGTACTCCGTATTACAATGTAGGATTGTAATTCTTTCTTTGATTTCATCTTTTAGCAAAACATCTACCGCCTGATGGATTTCGTCTACGGTCGACATACCAGTCGACAGAATTATCTGCTTATCTGCAATTCTTATCTTTGCAATCCTTTCAAGATAAGGCAAATTAGTTATTTCGCCCGAAGGAATTTTCCAAATCGACTGGCCACTTTGTTCTAATAAGTCTATGGACTCCATATCAAAAGCGGTAGAGAAAACGTCTAACCCTAAGCTCAAAGCATAGTCACGCAATCGCTCATATTCCACAAAGGAGAG
>NZ_GG740073.1:78629-163238 GCF_000162415.1 Prevotella sp. oral taxon 317 str. F0108
GTTCTCATTCTCACCAGTAGTTTTTTTCTGATAATCTGCCTTCGGAGCATACTTTGAAATCAGTGCAGAAGCCTTGAACGTCTGAAATTTCACCGCATCTACACCGCACGCTTTGGCCTTTTTAACCATTTCTTTTGCAATGGTTGCATCACCACAATGGTTGCAACCTATCTCAGCAATAATATAAACGTGTTCCATTAATCTAATTTTATAAAGAATTGTACTTGACACTATTCGAGGGAATTTCCTTTGCAGGGACACCGACAACTGTCGTATTCGGTCTAACATCACGAATAACTACCGTTCCAGAACCAACTAAAGCCCACGTCCCTATTCTAAGTTGTCCATTAATTATCGCTCCACTACCAACAAAGCCACCTTCTTCAACTATTACATCACCATTAAGCGTTGAATTAGTTGATAAATTAACATGGTCTTGAATGTTACAACCATGCTCAACCAAAGCCCTTGTGTTAACAACACAGTTGTTACCAACACAACATCCATGATTAAGGATTGCAAGCTTACCAACAAAGCAACCTTCTCCCATTGTCGCATGTCTAGAGATAATGGCAGAACTATCTATAACATTAATTAGCGATAAACCATACTGTTTCAATTTATCGAACCATAATTTCCGCTTGGCATTATTTCCTATTGCTACAAAGAAAACGCAATTTTTATAATGTCCTATGTCTTCTACTTTGTTTCCTATTATAGGATATCCCAAGTGCTCTGACCCAATAGGCTTTATGTCATCAAGGAAACCTTCCATTTTAAAGTTCATATAATCTAGAGAGTCTAAAACGGATTTGGCATATCCTCCTGCACCAACAATGATTAAACTTTTCATTAATTTAAATGCTAATATAATTAATATTCAACAAGAACCATGCACTCTATAACAATTAACACCATTCGTATTATGTAAAACAAGACCCATACCCTGGTGATCCTTTTGTTTCTCACAATATGCAAAAGATACAGTTAGTCCATCACCACTCTATTCCCAAAAAAGATTATCTTTTACCTAGACACTTTACTTAATTTCACGACTTTGTTATTGAGCTGCATTATCCATCTCATCATTGTCATAAAAAACGTTCAACGTATAATGAGTTGCAAAATACCACATACTTGGACTTTACACGTCTAGTAATGTGGCTACTGTGACAGGGGGGCTACTTGTCTATGTAAGATATAAACCAATGCAATAACTTTACCCTCAGCTATCAGAAAATCTTATTGCAAAGAGTATTCCCCTCACACAGATCTAGGAGATGTATACACACCTTATCCTCCCTATCCCACAATTAAGGAGTATTGGGACAAGTACTTTTTTCCAACTCTTCTGCAACTACAAAACTCACTTCAGAACACCATTTGTCCGCAAGTTCTCCTTTGTGCATGCTATTTCAACATGCAAAACTATATATTTTTTTTTAAAGGTGCAAATATATCTTGAAATGAGTTATTGGAGAAGAAACAGAAATGAACATTTTCAAGAGGCTTTGGAATACCTTTTCCATCACCTCCTCATCGATTAGCTTTTACAGGCTTTCACTCTGTGGCATACACCTTTACACGTCCAGGACAACAGAACATGGCAAGCGCATATAACTCTCGGAGTATACCTTCGCTTTTATATTCCCAGCCATTCAATTGTTTTCTTGGCCAAATAACGTATTATACCACCTACCAAAAGGCTTATTACCAACAGCAAGACATCTAAGGCCATAGAAAAAGGAACTGAGTGTATTCGACAAAATGCCCTGCAACCGCTCGCACTGGCGGTAGCAAGCTTACATGTTTTCCGTGTCGATACTTATAAACGCGTACACGGCATAATCGCTTTTGTATGGTTTTCAGCAAGAATTTTAACATTATGAATGCCGTTTTTGTTCGCCAAGTGCTCACCGTGTCGCAAAAAATCGATTCTCGCGGTGGTTGGTTTTGATGCAAAAAGGGGGTTGTTGTAAATGCTGGCAAAATGAATTTTTATTTAAAAACACCACCATTTGCACCTCTTTTTGGGCTATTTGTGGCAAAATATAGTGCAATATGCCGCTAAATACAGTGCGTTTTGGTGCAAAATGCAGTGCGTTTTGATGCTAAATGCAGTGCGTTTTGGTGCTAAACGCAAGGTAAAATGGTGCTAAATGCAGTGTTTTTTACCGCTGAATGCAAGGCGAAAAGCATAAATATGCGCTGCGATTGTATAATTAATACCTTCCGTTGCCATGAAAAATATGGCTAAAAGGAGCGAAATGGCCGTTAAAAAGTGGGTTTTTAGGGGCTAAAAGTGGGTTTTTAGGGGCTGAAAGAGGGTTTTGGGGGACGAAAAGATTGTGAGTTGGCGACCATCTAGAAAGGCAAAATGGTGCAAAATGCAGGTTTTGTTCCTGAAAACAGACAAGACAAAAGACGTGAAAGGCAAAAAATAGTGGCTTTTTACCTTCTTTAGAACCTATATTTTCGCTAGAATGGAGTGAAAATTAGAGCGGTATTGTAAAATAAAGAATAACATTTTAAGTTTTTAAGTTGGTGAGTTGATGAGTTGATGAGCTGAGGGGTTAACAAGTTGATAAGTTGACTGGTTAACAAGTTAACCAGTTGACAAGTTAACCAATTTGCAAGTCAACCAGTTGACAAGTTAACCAGTTGGCAAGTTAACCGATTGACAAGTTAACCGATTGACAAGTTAACCAGTTGACAAGCAGATGAGTTGTCGGTTCACAAGTTGACAGGTTCGCAAGTTGACAAGTTAATGAGTTGACAAGTTAATGAGTTAATGAGCGAACGGTCGGACTAATTGCCGCGTTTACTTAATCCATTTCTGATTATCAACTTGCTAGCTAAGTTCTCATTAACTCGTAAACTTGCCAACTAAAACATCGTCGATTCGCCTACTTGTTAACTCGTAAACTTGTCAACTGGTTAACTCGTCAACTCGTCAACTCTTAACATCACATCCTTTCCACCTTTGCCTCTCTTCGCTGCGAATACGGCATCTTCTTGCCATAGCCAATGCGGATTAAGATGGTGGGGCGTTCGTTGGTTAGCCCCAATTTCTGTGCAAGTTCCACAGCCAATGTGGGTTCTTCGTTGGGTTGGTTAAGGTAAGCGTGCGCAATTCCCATCTGCGTAGATCTTAAAAGGATGCGTTCAAGGGTTCGTCCCAAGTTCACCCATTGTTCAATCGTGTTGTCTCGGCTGGTCAGCAACACAAGGTGAGAGGCGGATGCCATGTTCTTGGCGTCGCTCTTGTTCTGCTTTTTCTCGTTGATGGCATTGGCCATTATCGGTTTGGCGATAAACTTGGGAACGTTTGGTGCACCGAATACGGCATAGCTTAACCCGTCTTTCGTTGCATTTTGGTGTTTCTTATTATACCGCATCCACTGCTGCAACTCCGTCTTAAAAGCCTTATTGTGCATTTGCAGTCGGTTGCCGGCATACACCATTTCGGTAATCGTGGTGTATTCTGCCGAACCATTTTTATAGTAATGCACGCCAATGGAAGGCTCTGCGCCGATGTTCTTTAACGAAACAATGCTGTCTTCGGGAACAATTCTGCCATCATAGCGGCTCCTATTGGTCTGCCGTAGGGCAATTTGGGCAAACAAGGGACTTTCCATGTGATGGTTTTGCTTAGTGAGAAACACTTTTATCACGCCTTCGTGGGTAACAGTCACTCTTGTTTCGTAGCCCTTATGGGCGGCTGCAATGCAAAGATTTTCGGCAGCACAGCCAAGACTCACGAACAATTCGCGGTGGTTTGGGTCTACAACTGGCAGCGACTTGGTGAAGTCGGGCAGAATATCTATCTCTCCGTCTGCTATCTTAAACAACCACGGTTGTGTGTTATGGCCCGATGGGGCCTTAACTGCCTGAGCTATCATAAACAGATAGTCGGGTTCTTGGGCAAATACATTACTCATCATTCCTATAAATAAGATAAGTGTTACAAATATTTTTTTCATCGCTGGATAAGTTAATGAGGTTACAAGCTTACAAGTTGACGAGTTAACGAGGGTTTAGGTGGACAGTTTACGAGTTTACCAGTGGATGCGTTGCAAGTTTACGAGTGCACTCGCCCTCTTATCCACTTGTTAACCCGTCAACTGGTTAACTTGCTTTATCCATAAATCAATCATTAAGTCTAGCCCTTTAACAACCTGCTCCCAACCTTCGTTGCTCCGTAAGTTGATGCCGTTATACGTGGGGCTTTGCTCCTCTATCAGCACCAAATAGCTGATAGAGGCAGAGAGGATGGTGGCCAAGGCTGCAACTTCGGTGTGGTGAGAATGGGTAAAACCGCTCACCGCCTTTATCAATTCGCAGCCATTTCGTTCCCTACGGTCGCGCAACAGCTGAATGTTCTCATTGTCGGTGGTAAGTTCCCAACGGCACAATCGCCTCAACGTAACGTCGTTTCGTAGCCGTATTATTTGCTCGCGAAACATCCGTTTAAGGCTTCCTGCAACATCAGCCCCGTCGATAGCGTGTATATCCGTGTTGGCCCAATAGTCTTTGCTCAGCAAGTATTGGGCAATCAAATCGTCTAATCCGCCAAAATAGCGGTATATAAGCATCTTTGAAACGCCTGCTTTTTGGGCTATGACATTGACGCCAAGTCGTTCGAAACCATCGTTGGCAATGATGTCGTCAACCGCTTGGAGTATCTTCTGTTGTGTTAGTTCCCTATCTTTCATTCCGTTTACCTTTTATCATGTTACCAATAAGTAACTACAAAATTAGGTTACTCGTTGGTAACATGCGATAAAGAACTGTTAATTCTTTCGCTTTTACACAAAGTTTAACGGATGAAAGAGGGGTTGACAGACCTCTTTACGCACAAGAAAGCTAGGAAGAGCCGATGTTCGGCGGGCTATTAAATGGCCAATAGCGCATTAAAGCACGTTAACAAAGGTAACGCGCCCACAAGATAACCATCCCTCTGCAAAGGGATAGGGGTAAAGAAGATGTGTTTACTTCGGAAAAGCGTAGGAAGTATGGGTGAGGTTGACTTCACCCCTGCCCTCTCCTAAGCCTATTATGTCTTTCTTAAAGCATGTTCTAAAAATGCCACTTTTATTTCTTTTCTCCTTTTAAAGTTCGCCCTTCACTGTCTTAAAAGATACCGTTTTCGGTCTATCTTTCCGTTAGGGGTTAGTGCTAAGGACTCTACCTGCTCGTAGAAAAGCGGCACTTGGTGGGGTTCAAGCTGTTCTTTCAGTCGGCGTGCCAAGTCTTTGGCGTTAATTTCAACATCACCATCGGCAACAACAAGCAACTTTAACGCTTGGCCCAAAATAGGATGAGGTGTGGCAATGCAAATACAAGCCTTTACTTCGGCCAAGCTGTTGGCCGCGGCCTCCACTTCTTGCGGACTAACCTTAAAGCCGCCTGTATTGATGATGTCGCTGTCCCTACATTTAAATTGCAGACGGCCTTGCTCGTCTATCTCGCCGCAGTCGCAAGTGGTAAAACTCTTCTCCGTCAGCGGCTCATAAGTTGTTTGGTCGCCCATGCGCAGGTATCCGTTCATCAGCGTATCGCCTGCACAACGGATATGGCCTTCGGGCGTAATGTCGAAACGCGCGTTAGGCAAAGCATAGCCCACGCAGCCTGCCAGCTGATGGTGCGTAAACTCGAAGGTTGCCACCACGCCCGTCTCGGTAGAGGCGTAGGTGTTGAATAGGCGTGTATGGGGCAGTTGTTGGTGCAACTCCGCCATTGTGGGCGTGTCTAACGCATCGCCACCTGTCTCGATAAAGGCCAGCTTAATGGCCGCGTCTTCCATTTGCTTACCGCCAAACTTGGTAAGCATACGTATGCACGACGGCACGAGGAAGGCTCCCACGCTCATTTCTTTGCAAGATGCAAGCAGGGAGAAGAACTCGTTGAAGTCGAACTTGGGCATCAGGCAGCACGTTGCCCCCGCTAACATGGTGGCCCAGACCTTAGACAGACAGCCCAAATGGTTGAGTTGGCCCGGCACAACAAACCTAATGTCGTGGCGATAGGCTTGTCCATGCACGATGTTCTCGGCACTGGCAACAATGGCTCGCGTGCCAATAACCACCCCTTTGGGTGCGCCCGTGGTGCCAGTAGTGAAAAGTACATCGGCCGAACCCTCTGGAAAGTAAAACCCTTGCAAGGCTTTCTCCATCCGCACAGTTTGTTCGGGCGTGGCGGCGGCAGGCAAAAGCACGGCCACTGCCCCCGCAACATGCATGGCAAAGTAGCTGATCAGGAAGTCGGCATCGCAACTTGCCCTTAGCACCACGCCTTTTCGCTGCATGCCTTGGTAGTGTTGGGTGCGCAACATCGTGCGTTGGCGAAGTTCTGCATAGGTAAGCTCTTCGCCATTCAGCACCATCGCCACCCTTTCGGGGGCGTTCTGCGCGTGTCTGTCTATGTGCTGTTCAATGCTAAGCATCGGCATTTTGCTTTCGTCTAACCATCTCGGCCAAGGTGTCTAGGCTCTTAAAGTTGGCTGGCGTGGCATCGGTGGCATCCACGTCAATGCCAAAGTTGTCGGCCAAGAGCATCATAATCGTTGTTACGTCCAACGAATCCAGTTCGGCCATCAAGAACTGCGAGTCGAGATCTACCAGTGGTAGTGCCCCTCCAAGTATGTTTCTTATTTTTTCTTTCATTGCTTATGGGTGGTTTAGCATTTGTTGCTTGTACCTTGCGCGAGCGCATAGCCGCTAGGCAAAGTAAAGCACACACAAAATTAATAACAATCGTCCAAACAGCAAGCTTTTTGTTGGGAAAATCCTTCAAGGCATGTTCTAACACACCATGTTGTTGCGCATTTCCAGCCCTTATATCAGCGAACGCGCGAGGTTACTTTACACATGGTGCCTCTGCATGTCGTGTTGTATTGGCCGCCAATTCCTCAATAAGTAAGAAAAGCTGGTCAACGTTTACATCCAACCAATGCCATCCCACAAAAGCTACACGGCCGCTAAGCAAGTCGTTACTCATTAAAAAACGTTAAAGCCTTTATATATAATAAGGTGTATGCAAAAGTTTTATTTACTTTTGCGCGGCAAATGGCATGTGCGCCGTTGGGGTGTACGCCCCTTAGCCGCATGCACAGAACTTAAAATAACAACACCATGCAACAAAACTTAGTGATTGTAGAGAGCCCCGCAAAGGCCAAAACCATAGAAAAGTTCCTTGGAGAAGACTTCAAGGTAATGTCGAGCTACGGACATATCCGTGACTTGAAAAAGACTGGATTGAGCGTAGACCTCGACACCTTTGAGCCTTTCTACGAGATTTCGGACGATAAGAAAAAGGTGGTGACCGACCTGCAAAAGGCTGCGAAAAGCGCCAAGCGCGTGTGGTTGGCAAGTGATGAGGACCGCGAAGGAGAGGCCATTTCATGGCACTTGTGCGAGGTTTTGGGTCTAGACGAAGACAAAACCAACCGCATCGTGTTCCACGAGATTACGAAACCGGCCATTCTTCGTGCCATTGAAGAGCCGCGCCGCGTTGACATGAACCTCGTAGATGCGCAACAAGCACGCCGCGTACTCGACCGAATGGTGGGTTTTATGCTCTCGCCCATACTCTGGCGCAAGGTAAAACCATCGCTCTCGGCTGGTAGAGTGCAGAGTGTTGCCGTGAGATTGGTGGTAGACCGCGAGCGCGAGATTAACGCTTTCAAGCCCGAAACCTTCTATCGCATCGTTGCCATCTTCGCCATTACCAACGACGAGGGCGGCATGACCGAGGTAGATGCCGAACTAGACACGCGATTTAAAACCCACGAAGAGGCGCTGGCTTTCCTCGAAAAGTGCAAAAACGCCGAATTTACCGTCGAAAGTGTCAGCAAAAAGCCCTTGAAACGTTCGCCCGCTCCGCCTTTCACCACCTCTACCCTGCAACAAGAGGCGGCCCGAAAACTGGGGTTCAGCGTGTCGCAAACCATGATGGTGGCCCAACGACTGTACGAAAACGGACGAATTACCTACATGCGTACCGACAGCGTTAACCTCTCTGCACTTTGCATCAATGCCACGAAGGAAGAGGTTACCCGCCTATGGGGCGAGCAATATAGCCTGCCGCGCAACTTCCATACACACGCTAAGGGGGCGCAAGAGGCACACGAGGCCATACGCCCAACCTATATGAACGTCACCAAGATAGACGGAACGCAACAAGAAAAAAAACTGTACGACCTGATTTGGAAACGTACCGCCGCCTCGCAGATGGCCGAAGCGCAACTCGAAAAGACGCGCGTTAACATCAACATATCGGGAACTAGCGAACATTTCGTTGCAACAGGCGAGGTTTTGACCTTCGACGGATTCTTGAAAGTGTACCGCGAATCTACCGACGATGAGGACGAAAACCAGTCAGACTCTTCGCGAATGCTGCCCCCCATCAACGAGGGCGACAAGCTAGAACGCCGAGAAATAACCTCGATAGAACGTTTTACGCAAGGTCCTGCACGCTATACCGAGGCTAGCCTTGTGCATAAGATGGAGGAATTGGGCATCGGTCGTCCGTCTACATACGCCCCAACCATCAGCACCATCCAACATCGCGAGTATGTAACAAGGGGCGACAGCAAGGGCAAAGAACGCCAATACCTGGTAGATACGCTTAAAGGCATCGTGATAACGACTAAGAATAAGAAGGAGAACGTTGGCGGCGACAAGGGCAAACTGTTGCCTACCGACGTAGGCATCGTGGTGAACGACTTCTTGATGGATAGTTTCCCCACCATCATGGACTATAACTTTACGGCGCATGTTGAAGAAGATTTCGACCGCATTGCCGAAGGACAAGAGGAGTGGAAGGCCATGATGAAAGCCTTTTATGCCGACTTCGGCCCTACGGTAGACACGGTGATGAACGCTCGTTCGGAGCATAAGGCCGGCGAACGCGTATTGGGCGAAGACCCAACAACAGGCAAACAGGTGCTTGTAAAGATTGGCCGATTCGGTCCGGTGGCGCAGATTGGCGTTGCAAGCGACGACGAAAAGCCGCGTTTCGCCAACCTCACCGCTGGTTTGAGCATCGAAACCATCACGCTTGAAGAGGCTCTCGAACTGTTTAAGCTGCCTCGTACGGTGGGTGAATTCGAAGGTAAGCCCGTGGTAATTGGCTCGGGAAGGTTCGGCCCGTACATCTTGCACGACAAGAAATACACTTCGTTGCCCAAAACCGAAGACCCACACTCGGTTACACTCGAAACTTCGGTGGCACTTATCGAGCAAAAGCGCATGCAGGAAAAGCAAAAGCACTTGAAATCGTTTGCCGAAGACCCGAAACTAGAAGTGATAAACGGTAAGTTCGGCCCATACCTGGCTTACGACGGCAAGAACTACAAATTGCCCAAAGAGTTGCACGACAAGGCTAGCGAACTTACCTACGAGCAATGTATGGAATTAGTGAAGGCGGCACCCACAAAAGCCAAACGCACCACCAAGGCATCTGCGGCTAGCAAAGCCAAGAAATAAAATTAAAGCCTGCAAAGGCTCCACTAAACAACGCGTTCAGGATAATATGCAAAACGGCTTGCCAAGCACCGCAAGCCCCAATAAGGGCAAAGGCGTGTGCCATCGCATCATACTCATTGGCTATATGGGGGCTGGAAAAACCACCATAGGCAAGGCCTTGGCCGCCGAGTTGGGCCTGCGTTTCTACGACCTGGACTGGTATATCGAGTCGCGCATGCGCAAAACTGTGGCTCAATTGTTTGCCGAAATGGGCGAAGAGGGGTTCCGTCGCATCGAACGAAACATGTTGCACGAGGTAGCCGAGTTCGAAGACGTACTCATTAGCTGTGGTGGTGGCACGCCATGTTTCTTCGACAACATGCAGTACATCAACCAACAAGGCCATACGCTATACCTTAAAGCCTCGCCCGATGTGCTATACAAGCACTTAAAGATGGGCAAGTCGGTGCGTCCCTTGTTGCTGAACAAAACGCCCTACGAGGTGAAAGCCTTCATCAGCGAGCAACTTGCCGCGCGCGAACCCTTCTACCTACTTGCTCATCACACCCTCGACGTAAGTCTGATGGACAACTTCGAGAAGATTAAGCTGTCCGTGACACAAGCAAAAGAGGTGTTGGGCGTGTAGTTAGTGGATTAGTTAACGAGTTGACAAGTTGACGAGATGGTGAGTTGACCAGTTGACTAGTCAATGAGTTAACGAGGTGACGAGTAGACAAGATGGTGGGTTGACGAGAGGACAAGTTGATGGGCGCAGCCATCTTTTCACCTTTTCACCCTTTCACCTTTTCACTTTTAAATGCCTTTTCACCTTTAAATGCCTTTCCGCCTTTAACTCGCCTTTCCAGGTAACAAACATTAATATAAAGAACCCAATATAGCAGAAATGAAGAAATGGACTATTGAAGATTCGAAGGAACTGTACAACATCAACGGTTGGGGCACTTCGTTTTTTGGCGTTAACGATAAGGGCGACATTTATGTGTCGCCATGTAAGGACAACACCGAGATTGACTTGCGCGACGTGATGGACGAGCTGGCTCTGCGCGACGTTACGTCGCCAGTACTGCTGCGCTTTCCCGACATCCTCGACAGTCGAATCGAGAAAACAGCCAGCTGTTTTAGGCAGGCAGCCGAGGAATACGGTTACAAAGGCGAAAACTTTGTTATCTATCCCATCAAGGTTAACCAAATGCAACCCGTGGTAGAAGAGATTATCTCGCACGGCCGCAAGTTTAACCTGGGGCTTGAGGCAGGCTCCAAACCCGAACTGCACGCCGTTATCGCCGTGCAATGCCAAAGCGATTCGCTCATCATCTGCAACGGATATAAAGACCAAAGCTACATCGAACTGGCCCTATTGGCACAAAAGATGGGCAAGCGCATATTCCTTGTTATCGAAAAACTGAACGAGTTGGAACTCATCGCTCGTGCTGCGAAGAAACTAAATGTGCGCCCAAACTTGGGCATTCGCATTAAGTTGGCCTCGTCGGGTTCGGGTAAATGGGAAGAAAGTGGCGGCGATGCAAGCAAGTTTGGCCTAACAAGTAGCGAACTGTTACAGGCGCTCGAACTGCTCGACCAAAAGGGATTGCGCGACTGCCTGAAACTGATACACTTCCACATCGGCTCGCAAATAACCAAGATACGCCGCATACAAACCGCCCTACGCGAGGCATCGCAATTCTATGTGCAGCTGCATAAGATGGGCTACGACGTAGATTTCGTGGATTGCGGTGGCGGACTGGGCGTGGACTACGACGGAACGCGTTCGCCAAGCAGCGAAAGTTCGGTAAACTACTCGATACAAGAATACGTTAACGACTGTATCTACACCTTTGTAGATGCAGCCAACAAGAACGGCATCGAGCACCCCAACATCATTACCGAAAGCGGACGCTCGCTAACGGCTCACCATAGTGTGCTGGTTATCGACGTGTTGGAAACGGCCACGCTACCCGAAATGAAGGAAGAATTTGAGCCTTCGGAAAACGAACACCAACTGGTAAAAGACCTCTACGACATTTGGGACAACATCAACTCGCGCTCGATGTTAGAAGATTGGCACGATGCAGAGCAAATTCGCGAAGAGGCCCTCGACCTCTTTGCGCACGGCCTGGTCGACCTACGTACGCGGGCAGAAATAGAAAGCATGTATTGGAGTGTGTGCCGAGAAATCAACACCATAGCCAAAGGCTTAAAACATGTTCCTGAAGAATTACGAAACATGGACAAGCTATTGGCCGACAAATACTTCTGCAACTTCTCGCTTTTCCAATCGCTGCCCGACAGCTGGGCTATCGACCAGCTTTTCCCCATCGTTCCCATACAAAGGCTAGACGAAAGACCCACACGCAACGCCACGTTGCAAGACATTACGTGCGACAGCGACGGCAAAATCGCCAACTTTGTTACTAATCGCCACATCTCGCATGTGTTGCCTGTGCACACGCTACGCAAAAACGAACCATATTATTTAGGTGTTTTCCTCGTTGGCGCTTATCAAGAGATACTGGGAGATATGCACAACCTGTTTGGCGATACCAACGCCGTGCACGTGTCGGTTAAGGATGGCAAGTACCACATCGACCAAATCTTCGATGGCGAAACGGTTGAAGAGGTTCTCGACTATGTGCAATATAACCCCAAGAAACTGGTTCGACAACTCGAAATTTGGGTTACTAAGAGCGTTAAGCAAGGCAAAATCTCGCTCGAAGAGGGTAAAGAGTTCCTCTCAAATTACCGCTCTGGGTTGTACGGATATACATATTTGGAGTAAACTATTGAGGGGGATGCGCATACATCCCCCCAACTTTTTTGTTTGAATGTTGGGATGTCCCCCGAAATCGCCCGCCAAGGTTCGGTCGGCATGCTCGGCCGACCTCGTCTTAACCCCAATCGGTTCATTAGAGCCGCTTAGATTTCGTTTAGTTGCTAACCATATTATCTGGCTTATTCTTGAAGGAGCAGCATACTACGTCGAAAGAATAAGACACACAAGATGCCGACAAGCAAACGAAAGACGAGCAGAAAGCGATGGAAACAACCTGAAATAATTGATAAGCGGTATAACCACCGATTGGGATTTAACGCTTTACCTACAAGTTGAAAACTGGCTGCTAATGGCAGATGGTTCCTGTATTTCCAGCAGATGATTTCGGAGTTTCCAGCAGATGGTTTCGGTGTTTCCAGCAGATGATTTCGGTGTTTCCAGCAGATGGTTTCGGTGTTTCCATGATGCTGTCTTCGTTAGCCGCGAACAGCATGCCCTTCAACCGCTCGCACTGGTGTTCGTAAGCGTACGTGTTTTATGCGCCATTGCCCATACACGCGTACGCACCACAATCGCCATTGTCCAGTTTTCGGCAAGAATTTTAACACACTGACTGCCCTTTTTGCGCACCAACCGCCCGCCTCGCCGCAAATAATCGATTCTCGCGAAGGTTGGTTTTGATGCCAAAAGGGCTTAGTTTTAAATGCCACCAAAATGTATTTTTATTTAAAAGCACCGCAATTTGCACCAGTTTTTGGGCTATTTGTAGCAAA
This sequence comes from Prevotella sp. oral taxon 317 str. F0108, assembly GCF_000162415.1. Taxonomy (NCBI): domain Bacteria; kingdom Pseudomonadati; phylum Bacteroidota; class Bacteroidia; order Bacteroidales; family Prevotellaceae; genus Prevotella; species Prevotella sp. oral taxon 317. The sequence continues at coordinate 91,661 of NZ_GG740073.1, forward strand.
ATGCAGTGCAATATGCGGCAAAACGCAGTGCATTTTGGTGCTAAATACCAGGTAAAATGCCGCAAAACGCAGTGCGTTTTGATGCTAAATGCAGTGTGTTTTGATGCTAAACGCAAGGCAAAATGCTGCAAAATACAAAACGACAAGCATAAAAATACGCTGCAATGGTATAAACATAACCTTTTAGAACCACAAGAAACACGGCTAGAATGGGCAAAATAACCCTCAAAATGTGGGATTTTGGGGGTAAAAAGTGCGTATTTGGACCCGAGAAATGATGGGTTGGCAACCAAAATAGAAAGGCTAAATGGTGCAAAATGCAGGTTATACTCTTAAAAACAGACAAAACAAAAGACGTGAAAGGTTAAAAACAGTAGTGGTTTGCCTACTTTTAGGCCAACATTCTTGCTAGAACGGAGTGGAAAATAGCGAGCTGTTGTAAAGATTTAAGTCGGCAAGTTTGTCCGTTGATGAGTGGATGAGTGGGTAAGTTGGCGAGCCTGTGAGTTGAGAAGTTGGCGGATGTGAGCTGAGAAGTTGGCGAGGTTTTGAGTTGACGAGTTGGTGAGTTGGTGGGGTTTTAAGTTTGTGAGTTGATACGTTTATGAATGGTTAAGTTTGTGAGTTTGTGAGTTGATGCGTTTGTGCGTTGATAGAGCCAGCATGCAACCAGACAAGAAACGATACGAATACTTGCAGCCAAAGGCCAGTTTTACACCCTTCGCGGCATGCCCAGATACAGACAACGGAAGAAACAACGAGGGAGCAGAAACCTTATATGGCATGTGCTAAATAATCGCCTTTATCTCGTTTTTAGCGTAGAGCTAAGCAGATTTGGCTTACTTCTTGAAGGGACATAGTGGACTATACGACTGAAAGGGTAAGCCAAAGATGCCAGACAAAAGCAAAAAAGGGGGTGAAGAGCGAAACAAGGAACAACCAATGAACCTTAGCGGCCATTTATTTTAAACAAGCCACACATCATGCTGCTGCGCTGCGCCTGCACCCATCGGCAGCACCGCCCCCACACCAGCGCGCACAGATAACGGCATTTACTTATTTCTAGGTATTGCCGAGGGTTAACAATTGTTTTAACTTTGCAGACGTTTTTAAAAATCACATTATTCGTATTCATGATAACTTTCAAAAGAGTTCTTTTGCTCTGTACCCTTTCAGCCGCATGTGGCGGGGCGTTTGCGCAAAAGGTGGCGTCGGGCGTGGTGCTAGATGCCGAAACAAAAGAACCCCTCATTGGCGCCGTGGTGTGCACATCCAATGGACAGAAGGTGGTTTCCGACCTGAACGGAGAGTTTAACATCAGTGTAAATCCAGGCGAACGGCTCAGCGTTTCGTATGTTGGCTATGAAAACAAGCAACTGCCCATAGCCGACACTCAACAGCGAACGGTGGTGAAACTGAACCGCGGGCTAACCCTTCAAGAGGTGAACGTGGTGGCCAGTATTGCCAGTGCGCGCAACAAGAAGGCCGTGGGAGCCGACGTTGCCCACCTGGATGCCGCCAAACTGCTGGCCAAAGGGCAAGCCGCGAACCTGAGCGACCTGCTGGACGGCCGTGTTAGCGGCATGCAAATGTTTCAAAGCAACGGCAAGGTGGGCATGCCCATCCGCTTTAACATGCGCAGCGGAGCCACACTCAGCATGGACCGCGACCCCATCATCTACATCGACGGCGTGCGCTACAACAACTCGCACACGTCGGACATCAACACCTCGCAAGACGCACTGAGCGCACTGAACGACCTACCGATGGACGACATTGCCTCGATAGACGTTATTAAAGGACCTGCCGCTGCTGCATCGTATGGCGCAGAAGCCGCCAACGGGGTTATCGTCATCACCACCAAGCGCCAAAGCGGCTCCACACTTGAACGTGGAAAGCTTGCTGCAACAGCGAAAATATCGGCGGGATGGAGCAACAAGGCTAGGGAATACACCCAGTTTGTTAACAACACCGACATCAACAATTTCTTCGTTACAGGGCATAACGTCAGCGCATACGCCAGTTTCACAAAGAATTTCACCCCCGGCAACCAACTCTTTTTCTCGTTCAACGAAAGCCACAACGGCGGTATCGTGCCCGGGAACAAAGACGTGCGCCACTCGCTGCGCGCCGCCTACGACATGAAACAAGGCCCATTTACGCTGAATTTCACCGTGGGATACGTCAACGGCGACATCAGCATACCGCAAACGGCACAAGGAAGAAATGATGCCATCTGGAACCTTATGCGTGCCCAAAAGCCGTGGGAATATGTTTCGGAACGTACCTGGCGCGCCATGAAGTGGAAATACGACAACGACCGACTAACCGCCGCCTTGCGCATGGCCTACGTTCTGCCCTACGACATTAAGTTGGAAACACAACTGGGCTTGGACCTCAACCACATCGACGGACTTTACACCCTGCCCTACGGCTACCTGCTGGGCACTAACGACGAGGGCGAGAAAAGCATCTCGAACCGCCGCAACCAAAACCTTACCTGGGACTGGAAAGCCAGTAGGCGGTTCGACCTTGGCCACAAGCTGCACCTAACAGGCACGCTGCTCTCGCAAATCGTGCAACGCCGCGAGACGATGGATAAGACCTCAGCCTCGATATTCCCCGCCGATGTAGACAACATTGCGGCAGCTGCCCAACGATCGGTGCTGGAAACGAGTTTTGAACAACGCACGTGGGGGCTTTATGGCGAGGCCTTTCTCAACTACGACAACCGCCTTTTCGTTAACGCAGGCCTACGCCGCGATGCCTCAAACCTTATCGGCCGAAACGTGGCCAGCATCTATTACCCCTCGCTAAGCGTGGCTTACAACATGGAGAAGGCCAAACTACGCGCGGCTTATGGCGAGTCGGGCAGGCTGCCTTACCCCACCGATGCCTTCACTTACTACGAGGTGAAGGGTATGTCGGCCTATGGGCCGCTGCTTGTTCCTGGGAAGAAAGGCAACGACAACATCCGCCCCGAACGCATGCGCGAGATAGAAGCAGGACTTGACTGGACTCCGGCGCGCCACCAAATAGGCCTTACCGCCTACGCACAGTTCACCACTGATGCCATCATCTATACGCCCCTACTGAGCAGCAACGGATGGGTGGGCGACGAACCGCACAACGTGGGTCGCGTTAATGGCTGGGGCGTGGAACTTAGTTGGAACTGGAAAGCATGGCAAAACCCAGCCCGCACGGCCGACCTTAACCTCTTTGTAACGGCCAACTATCAGGGCAACCGCGTGATAGATACGGGCGGCGCAGACATCGAAAACCTGCCCAACGTGCTTAAAGAGGGGCAACCGGCCTACGCCTTCTATTATAAAGAGGTGACGGGGGCAAACTACGATGCCACAGGCAAATATCTTGGAGCGAAAGAAACCGACGAATATCACTATCTAGGCAAACCCTTCCCCGACTTCAACGGTGCCTTCGGGTTCGACCTCCGCCTGCTGTCCAACCTCACGCTTAGCACCAAATTCAACTGGGCCGTTGGGGCTTCGGTCTACAACCAAAGTTTCTACAACGTGGCCGGACTGGGCGACAACCTTAAGAAACGCGAAGAACTACGCGCACAACTGGCTGCCGAAACGGTGGGGACAGATGCTTACCGCAACGTGGCCGAGAAACTGGCGCGCACCGAACGCAACCGCGCCAACTACATCGAGAAGGCCGACTTCCTCAGGCTCTCGTCCATCTCGTTGGGCTACGATGCCAGTTCTTTTGCCAAGCGGCTCACATCGGACGTGTTGAAAGGTGCCCGACTGATGCTCACCGCCCAGAACCTGTTTCTTGTTACCAATTATAGCGGCATCGAACCGCAAGTTGAGGCCAACGGCGGAACACGGCAAACACGTGGCATGGGCAGCCTTTCGCGCGACATCACCAATGCTCCCTCGGCCCGAACATTTACAGCAACGTTGGCGGTAGAATTTTAGAAATGGGAAAGAAGCCTCACCCCCATCCCCTCTCCAAAGGGCGAGGGGAGTGATTAGCTTTATGAGTTGACAAGTTGACGAGATGACGAGTTAACAAGGTAAGTAGCCACCAGGTAACAAAAGCATACGGCTTAACTCCATAACTCCTTAACTTCATAACTCCTTAACTCCTTACTCCTTTACAGCAACCCTATCAATTAACAAGGCCATTCACTCCCCTCGCCCTTTGGAGAGGGGTTGGGGGTGAGGCCATTTTTAAAATGAAAATGAAATCAAAACATATATCAATAGCCGTGTTGGCCGTGGCCACTGCCCTATCATCGTGCGACGGTTGGATAGACAATGCCAAGACACCTAACAACATGCTCACCACCGAACAGATAACAACACCGAGCATGTTGGCCACCATTCGCACAGAAAACATAAAAGACGGGGCGATGATTGCCAATGTAAAGACCTTGGCCGGTGTGGCAGCCTCGGCCGCCTTCCTTACATCGGGCGCAATGACAGACGAGGTTGAACCGACAGCCAAACCCAATTTCCTTATCTATAAGCAGCTTAAAAGCGACGACGTTAAACCCAACAGCGATGTGGCCGACACATGGAACAAGCTGCAAAACTTTCGTGCAAGAGCCGAAGAGGTGCTACAAGTGGAGGCGAAACTAAGCAACGACGGCACGGAAAACTTTGATGCCGTACGCGCATACGCCCGCTACACTGGGCACCTGTACGCTGGTTTGGCCTATCAGCTGCTTGGAAAGATGTTCTCGAAAAGCACAGAGAGTGCCGAGGGCGTGCGCGTAAACAACCAAATGGTAAGCAACGAAGAACTGCTAGACAAGGCCCAACAACACTATTCGCAGGCCTTAGACGAGGCTAAGGGCAAACTCCTGGCCAATAAGAAGGGCGTGTTTGTGGCCACAACAGCCGTTAAGCAGGTGCGCATGGTCATGGTGAAGCTTGCCATGCAAAGGCAACGATATGCAGAAGCCGCTGCCCTGTGGAACGATGCCTATGCCAACAACATGCAGGTGGATGTGGTTTACAACATCAATGGCAACGCCAACCCCTTGTATTCGGCCGTAGGACTGCCTGCGATTAATGTACAGGTGGATGCCTCGTTGGTGGCTTCGCTTAAAGGGACGGCAGAGCAAAAGGCCATCAACACGGCTATAAACAAGGATGGACACCGATACCTAACGTGGCTGGAAAAATACGCCCCACTGGTTATCATCGACGAAAAGGAGATGAAACTTATCCAGGCCGAACTCATTGTGAGGGGCTTGATGCAGGGCGATGCCGCGCAATGTGTCAATGAGGTGCTTGCCCTTTATTCCACAGGGCAGACAATAACCGCCGCGCCAACGCTTAAAGAGTTGGCACATCTTCGGCACGTGTTCCTCTTCTTACATGGTTGTCGCATCGACGACCTGCGCCGGGCAATGGTAGATGGAGAGCCACAAGCCGCATGGAACGCCCGAAAGGTTAAGTACATACCCATGCCTGAGTCTGAATACAAGTAACAGGCGCATTCTTTTTCCGCAGACCCATTGAGGTTCGTTTACAATAGCCGCTATATGCAAAGCTTTTGTAAATGAACCTCAATGCTTTTTGGCAGAGCAAAAACTGAACTTCACTTCACAAAACGCTTATACGCAAAAGCACTGGTCTCAACACTTCTTTGCCATAATCAAGTTTGCACATATCTGCATTAGAAACCATCATCAGGCACTGATACCTGCACGCATCTCACCCAATCAAACACCATAATAAAAGTTAATTTATCGCTAAAAATTGTTTTATATCAAGGATAACTATAACTTTGCACTCGAAAAAAGGTAAAAGCATAGCTGAGAATGCCACTGCGACAACACTGCAAACAGCGTGTTCGTAGAAGGCAATAACTTTACTGACGGCCTAACCGCCCCCCAATTTACTTAACAAATGAACTAAAAATAAGGTTAAGGCCACTATATATTAGGTCGAATTATCTGCTTAACATCTCTGCCGAAGGACTTTTCTACAAGCCTCAACGCAATTAATTCAATTTGGAACTCGTGTTTTCTAACATTAGGAACAAACAGCAAAACAAGACAGACCAGCTAGCACTGAGCCACACTACGTTGCTCGGCCAACTAGGCACACCCTAGCCTTTGCTAAAAGCAAGTAAGTTCTCTCCCCCGCAAATGGGGCGGGAGAAACACTTTGCGCCTACGCCAATAAAGCAGGGTGCAATGCCTTACGTGCTTACACAAGGCAAGCAGTTACCTAGTCTGCACATGCGCTTACGCATTGCGCAACAAATAGGCGGCTACCGCTATTCGCACCCCAACCCAAAGGTGCTTGCCCCCACAACAAAGAAACATCAATTTTCAAAAGTCATTCAAAATAACATCTATGAACAAGGAAAGAATCCTATCAACGGCAGTCTTTCTTGTCGGCATCGGCACTGGCGTAATGGCCAGCAATGCCTATCCCAACAACAACGGGACGGCACTTGCCAAACAGCTTACAGAAAGGACTGGGGCCTCAACGCCCAACAATCTACAACAAAAGCACAACGAGGTGAAGGTTACGGGAACAGTGTTCGACAGCATGAACGAACCCGTTATCGGCGCCACCGTGCGCGTTAAGGGCGAACAAACAGCCACCGTTACCGACATCGACGGTAACTTTACGCTTAACGCCCATGCTGGCGCAACACTCGTTATTAGCTACTTGGGCCACCAGACACAAGAAGTGGCCGTGCCTGCGAATGGCAATGTAACGGTTACATTGAAGTCGGAATCGCGACAAATCGACGAGGTTGTGGTTACGGCCTTGGGTATTCGCCGTTCTGAAAAGGCACTGAGCTACAACGTACAGAAGGTGGGAACAGACGAACTGACCACGGTGAAGAACACCAACTTCATGAACTCGCTCAACGGTAAGGTGGCCGGTATCAACATCAACGCCTCTTCGGCGGGTATGGGTGGTGCAACGCGCGTGGTGATGCGCGGTCCTAAGAGTATCTCGCAAAGCAACCAGGCACTGTATGTAATAGACGGTGTGCCAATTACCAACACCTCGCATGGCGAAACGGGCAGCATGTACTCGTCGCAACCCGGTTCGGAAGGCATTGCCGACATCAACCCCGAAGACATCGAAAGCATCTCGGTGCTTAGCGGTCCTGCCGCCGCTGCCCTTTATGGTTCGGCTGCCGCACAAGGCGTTGTGATGATTACCACGAAGAAAGGTAAGGAAGGCAAGGTTAGCGTTACCGTTAGCCACAGCACGCAGTTTGCAAACCCCTTCATCATGCCCGAGTTCCAAAACGAGTATGTTAACAAACCCGGAAGTGTTGCCAGCTGGGGCGAGAAAAAGCCGTCGGCGTATGGCAACTACGAGCCCAAGAACTTCTTCAACACGGGTACGAACATACAAAACAACGTAGCCCTTACCGCTGGTAACGACAAGAACCAAACCTACTTGTCGCTGGGTACTACCAATGCAGCCGGCATCTTGCCCAACAACAAGTACAACCGTTACAACTTGACGTTCAGAAACACAACGAACATGCTCGGCGACAAGCTGACACTAGACTTCGGACTGAACTACATTCTTGAAAACGACCGCAACCTTACCGCACAAGGACAATGGTTTAACCCCCTAACGGCCGTTTACCTATTCCCCCGCGGCGAAAGTTTCGATGCCGTTCGCACCTACGAGATATTCGACCCCAACCGCAATGTGTATGTACAGAACTGGAATTATGGCGACGCGCTGAAAATGCAAAACCCCTATTGGGTTACAAACCGCATGGTTCGCGAAAACCACCGCAGCCGTTACATGCTTAGCGGAAGCCTTAAATACAAGATTACCGACTGGCTAGACGTTACGGGAAGATTGCGCTGGGACGATGCTGCCGTTAAACAAGAAGACAAACGCTACGCTTCTACCATCGACCTCTTCGCACATTCGAAGTACGGGTACTACGGACATGCTAAGATTAACGACCAATCGCTATACGGCGACTTGATGGCTAACGTAAACAAGTCGTTCGAAAACTTCTCCATCGGCGCCAACGTGGGCGGTTCGTTCTCGCGAACAAAATACGACAACGAAGGTCATCAGGGCGGTTTGAAGGCGCCATCGAACATCTTCACTCCCAACGCCATCGACTATTCGCTGGTTACAAACGACAACCGCCCCATCTACGACCTGCACAAACACGCCGTGAACTCGCTCTTTGCCAACGTTGAATTGGGATGGAAGAGCATGGTTTACCTAACCCTTACGGGACGTAACGACTGGGATTCGGCACTCGACGGCACCAGCAACGAGTCGTTCTTCTATCCCTCGGTGGGTATGTCGGGCGTTATTTCGCAAATGGTTAAGCTGCCTAAGTTCATCAATTACATGAAGGTTCGCGCCTCGTGGGCATCGGTAGGTAGTGCCATTTCGCCCAACATCACCTCGCGCTGGCGTTACGAATACGTTCCAGCATCGGGCACCTACCGCACCGTTACCTATCGTTTCCCCAAGACATTCTATCCAGAACGCACCGACTCGTGGGAGGCAGGTCTTACCGCGCGTTTCCTTAACAATGCGCTAACGCTCGACCTGACGCTCTACCAGAGCAACACGCGCAAGCAAACCTTCCTGCGCGACGTAACGGCAGGAGGATACGACAAGGAGTATATCCAGCTGGGTAACGTGCGCAACAGGGGTATAGAACTGTCGCTTGGCTACAATCACCGCTTTGGCGACTTGGATTGGAACTCCTCGTTCACGTTCAGCTCCAACCAAAACAAGATTGTTAAGCTGTTCGACGACGACAGAGAAGTGTCGAAGAAGGGCGGACTTAGCGGCGCAGAAATCATCTTGAAGAAGGGTGGCACGATGGGCGACATCTACATGTCTACCGACTTCCTTCGCGATAACGAAGGCAACATCGCTACCGACAACACGGGCAGCGTGCTGCAACGCAACCTAGACAACCCCGAATACCGCGGTTCGGTATTGCCTAAGGCCAACATCGGTTTCTCTAACGAGTTCGCTTGGAAGGGTTTCAACTTCGGTTTCCTCATCACAGCTCGCTTTGGCGGCATCGTTCTATCGCAAACGCAAGCCATTCTCGACGCGTGGGGTGTTTCGAAAGCATCGGCAGACGCTCGCAACAACGGCGGCATCAACCTCAATGGCGGTAAGATTAGTGCCGAGAACTACTACCGCATCGTAGGTGGCGACAACCCCATTTGGAGCGAATACATTTACAGTGCCACCAATGCACGCGTACAAGAGGCGCATTTGGGCTATACGCTGCCCAAGAAGTGGCTCAAAGGTATGGAACTGTCGCTGGGACTAACTGCGAACAACCTATTCTTCATTTACAACAAGGCTCCATTCGACCCCGAAGCCGTTGCCTCGACAGGTACCTACTATCAGGGTTTCGACTACTTTATGCAGCCTAGCTTGCGCTCGTTGGGTTTCAACGTAAAACTGAAATTCTAACGCACAAGCATACATTTTATATATTCAACACAAAGAATACAACGATGAATAACAAACATATATTGAAGTCGATGGCATTGGGAGCCCTGCTAGTAGGCGGCTTAGCCATGCAAACGGCTTGCACCGCTGGTTTCGAAGAGGCCAACCGCCCCGGCCATAAGGTATCGGCAGATGAGCTGGACCGCGACAACTACTCCACCAGTTCGTTCCTTACCCAATTGGTAAACGAGGCTTTCCCCGAACAAGAGAACACGTATCAGATGACCGAAGACCTCATCGGCAACTATCTGGGCCGCTATATGACCTACGCCAACAATGGTTTCAGCGACAAGAACTTCGCCCGTTTCAATGCGCCCAATGGCTGGGTGAGCTGGCCATTCAACAATTCACTGCCCAAAGCAACGTCGGCTTTCAAAGCCATCGCTGCCAAAACGGGTCGCGAAGGCGTGCTCTACGCTCAGGCCTTGGTACTCCGTGCACAGGTTTACCAACGCTATGTTGACATGTATGGCGCATTGCCCGTGGGATTGGAGCAAGACGACGACGCTGCCTACTCTTCGCAAGAAGACGTGTATAAGCTGCTCGTTGCCAACCTAGACACGGCCGCATTGCTGCTTAAACCTTTCAACAGCTCAACGGTAAACGACGAGAACGACAAGGTTTATGAGGGCAAAGTGTCTAAATGGTATAAGTTGGCCAACTCCTTAAAGTTGAGAATGGCCATACGTATGCGCTATGCCGACCCCGCATTCGCAAAGAAAACGGGTGAGGCAGCCGTTGCTGCTGGCGTCATTACGAGCAACGACGACAATTGCGCCGTTACCTATGTACCCAACGGACAATATAAAACTTCTATTGAATGGGGCGACAGCCGCGCTTGTGCCGACTTGGAATGTTTCCTCACGGGTTATGCCGACCCACGCCTTAGAACGTACTTCAAGCCTGCACAAAAAACATCGGGACGTGCCATCGTGGGCTGTCTGGCTGGTGCAAAGATTGAGAATAAGAAGAAAGCCAACGAGATTTATTCGGCTGCCAACGTGGGTCAGAACACTCGTGGCGTGTGGCTAACTGCCGCTGAAATGGCTTTCTGCCGCGCAGAAGGCGTGCTAGCCGGTTGGAGCGGCATGGGTGGAACGGCCAAAGACCTGTACGAAGAGGGCGTAAAACTATCGTTCGAACAATGGGGAGCAGGCAGTGCTGCAAGCTATCTCGAAAACAGCACGGCCAAACAAGCCGACTATACTGATGCCGAAGGAGGTTTCGGACAGTCGCAAGCTGCCGTTAGCACCATCACCATCAAATGGAATGACGGCGCAACGGCCGAGGAAAAGCTCGAACGACTGATGACACAAAAGTGGATTGCACTCTTCCCCGATGGACAAGAGGCTTGGAGCGAGCTGCGCCGAACGGGTTATCCCAAAGTGTTCCCCGTGGCTCAAAGCACATCTGGATACAGCTTAAAGGTGCCCAACCGCATTCCTTTCGCCGTAGACGAACTTACTAAAAACCCCACCAACTATCGCAAAGCGGTGCAACTTATCGGCGGTACCGACGATTACGCAACGAAGATGTGGTGGCAAAAGAAGTAAAGGAATAAATGCTAAGGAGTAAAGGAGTGAAGGGATAAAGAGGAGTTATGGAGTTGCGCCCAGCCGCGATACGGCTATGGCTAATGGCTTTTAAGCCCACCAACTCCACCTCTCCTTGTTAACTGGTAAACTTGTTAACGACCCAACTAGTAAACTAGTAACTCGTTAACCCAACATTATAAAATTAGATTTCGATGAATATTAAGAATAAAACCCTGCTGTGGCTTGCGGCTGCTACGATGTCGCTCACGGCATGCAGCGACTGGACCGAGACGGAAATAAAGAACCCAACCGACTTGACCACCACTAACAAAAGCGAAGCCTATTATGCCAAGCTGCGCGAATACAAGAACAGCGACCATCCCAAAGCGTTCGGATGGTTTGGCAACTGGACTGGCGATGCAGCCATGCTCAACAACTCGATCAAAGGTCTTCCCGACAGTGTAGACTTCGTTTCGCTTTGGGGAAACTGGAGAAACCTAAACGACAAACAAAAGAGAGACCTGCAATTTGTTCAGCAGGTAAAAGGAACGAAGGTGCTGATGTGCTTTATCGTGATGGACATTGGCGACCAAATGACGCCGCCTTTACCCGCAGACAAGGCCAAAGCCGGAACCACGTGGAAAGAATGGAGGAAGGAATTCTGGGGCTGGGGCGACTCTAATGAGTCGAGAATTGCCGCAGCCCAGAAGTATGCCAACGCCATTTGCGACAGCATCGACAAGTACGGCTACGACGGATTCGACATCGATGCCGAACCCAACTTCGCACAACCTTTCGCTACCGACAAGGAGATGTGGAACGAACAGGGCGTGATGACGGCTTTCGTTCAAACCCTAAGCAAGCGTATCGGCCCCAAATCGGGTACCAATAAGATGCTCGTTGTTGACGGTGAGCCCGATGCACTACCCGAATCGCTGGGCGACCACTTCGACTACTTCATCCTGCAAGCCTACAACACCAGCAGCGACGAACAGCTAAACAGCCGTTTGAGAACGCAAATTGAACACTTCAAGAATACACTCACCCCCGAACAGGTGGCAAAGAAAATCATCGTTTGCGAAAACTTTGAGAACTATGCCGCAATGGGTGGCGTAGACTTCCGCACAAAACAGGGCAATGTTATACCCTCGCTCCTCGGCATGGCCTACTGGCAACCCACCTATAACGGACAAACCTTCCAGAAGGGTGGCGTAGGTTCGTATCACATGGAGTACGAATACGGGCAGTCTTCGGCGCAAACCACATACCCCTGGTTGCGCAAGGCCATACAGATTATGAACCCTTCTTTGAAGTAAAACCACACTTAATCATTACGCAAAAATGAAAAGATACAGCATAACCATTAAGGCTGCTGCAATGGCCATTGCAGCCCTTTCGTTGGCCGCATGCAACAATGCCGAATATAGCGAACTCGCCAATCAGGCCTATTTCGAGCAAACGCGCACCAACGCCAACACATCTATGAAGATTACGGTGGGCGAAGACAACGTGCAACAGAACTTCTACGTTAGGCTATCATCGCCTGCCGAGCAAGCCAGCACTTTCGAAGTGTCGGTAGACGAGGCTGCCCTGAACGAGTATAACGCACGCAATGCCACCCACTACGTGGCCTTGCCCACTAGCGAATACGAGCTTACCAACACCGAAGCCACGGTTAACGTTGGCGGCGTAAGCTCTACACCTGTGCAACTTACGGTGAAACCGCTATCCAACGAGGTGAAAAACTCGGGTAAGAAGTATGCCGTGGCCTTAAAGTTGAAAAGCAAAAACGGCGTAAACGACGTGCTCGAACCTGGCAGTAAGCTTGTGTGCATCATCGATCAAGTTGTTCGTCAAGACGTTCCCGTCATCAATTCGGCCGCACGCATCACCTTCAACATGCGCCAAGAGTATGCACTAACGGCATGGACGGTAGAAATGAACGTTAACATCGACAGGCTTGGCAAGGCCATCGGCGAACTAAACAACCAGATGCTCTTCGGTGCATGGGCACCTTCGGGCAAGGACGGCGAGATATACACGCGCTTTGGCGACGCTCCCATCGAAGGAAACCGCTTGCAAATCAAGACCCAAGGCTCGCAACTTAACAGCAACCAACTCTTCGAGGCTGGCAAGTGGTACCACTTGGCCTTTGTTTGCGAAGGCACAAAGCTATCGCTCTACGTTAACGGAAAACTCGATTCGCAGATGGATTTGCCCGGAAAGGTTGTCAACCTAGGCAACACCATGCTCTTTGGAGCCACCGATTACCTCAAAGCTAACGTACAAGTGAGCGAGCTGCGTTTCTGGACTAAGGCTCGTACGCAAAACGAAGTGGCCAACGACATGTACGTTTGCGACCCTGCAAGCGATGGATTAGAGGCCTACTGGAAGATGAACGAAGGCAGTGGCGACACCTTTAAGGATGCCACAGGCCACGGCAACAACGGTAAGGCCGCTACGCTTCCCGCATGGATTCCTAACGTGCGCATCGACGGCAAATAACTAATCGTATAAGGCAGGTTCTAAAAATTACCTTTACTGTATTTTTAGCTTTTAGCTGAGCAGGTTTTGCTTACTTCTTGAAGGAGCATAGTGAACTATGCGACTGAAAGAGTAAGCGAAAGATGCCAGATAAAAGCAAAAAGACAGCAAAGAGCAAAACAAGGAACAACAATTGAACCTTTGCGGGGAATTTTTAGAACATGCCATAAGCCCTGCTTGCCCAAGGCCGACAAAGCCTTGGGGACAAGGTGGGCAAATACTTTCCAAACCTAACACATTCAGACGAAGATTATCAATATGAAATCAATCTTAAAGATAACATTGCCGGCCCTCGTGGGGCTTGCCACATTGTTTACTGCCTGCCAAAGCGAACCCGAAGTGGGCACTAAACTCTACGATAAGGGCGAAACAAGCAACTTGCCTAAGCTGTACATACACGACTTGGGCAACCAAGGCAACAAGGGTGCGCTGGAAGTTGTAAACGCCAATGGCGAACTTATAGCTAAAAAAGACACCGTTAAGTTTTATGTACGCCTCTCTTCTCCACTCGACCACGACCTAGAAGTGAGCGTTGCCGAGAATCCTTCTGCCACCAAGCAGGCTGGCGCTACGGCTTTGGAAAAGGGCGCAGTTAATATTCTTACACCTACTGTTACCATTGCTAAGGGCGCTACCGTATCGGCAGAACCCATTAAGGTGGTTGCGCAATTGGGCAACGCACTCGACACGCTGATGTCTACCCGCACAAACGGCGCAGTTACGCTTACACTGAACCCAGCACAAGGTGTAGATGTGGCTAGCAACTACGGCAATATGAACATCACCGTTAACTACAAGGAAAGCAATATTGTTGATAATGGCAACACCGATGGACTTACGGCTATGGACCTCGGCGACTACTTAGTATACGACGACCAGAACAATAAGCTTGAGAAACTATACGACGGCAACCTGTCAACCGTGTGGTTTAAGCCTTCCAACGAAGGGCCATTTACTTTCGTCATCACAGTGTCCGAAAACACCAAAGTTACTGCTCTCTCACTCGTTCCTAGCGCAAGATATGTCAACTGGGTGGCTAAGAGTATGACTGTTGAGACCAGTGAGGACTGGAACACATGGACGAACCAAGGAGAGATTACGAGAACAGACAACAGCATCAGCAATGGAGAACCTTTCGTTGTTCGCTTTACCAAGCCCGTTAAATGTAACTACATAAGGCTCTCCAACGTACGTTCAGCCTCATCAAGATACCTTGTTATCGGCGAAATGAAGTTCTACAAGTAAAGCCTGTGGCGTTAAGGTCAACAGCATTTCGCACCCGTACGCCCTCCGTGGCACATACGTTGGCTATGCTTAAAAGCCCCCGCGCCGCACTACTAACACCATAACCAACGCCCCCATTGGCCTTCATACGCCTTTGGGGGCGTTTCTGTGTCCTATGCCGAGAAAGCTGACTTGCGTGCAATCTATCCCTTCCACATAATAAACAACACCTTTTCGCGTTTTCAAAGAACTTTGAACTGGTTTTCAACGATACTTAGGCTTAGTTTTCAAAGAAGCTTTGGCTTGGCAAACATAGGCGCGCACCAACCATCCCACGCAGCAAATGGCAGTGCCTTTGCTCACACCACTGCTCTCCTCAAGCCCACCAATCCCCTACTCCATAACGCCCCACAACAACATGTACATCAACAACGACACCCTACGCTTTATCGCAGAACATAGAAACGACAACGTGCCACAGCTGGCTCTCGCCGCCCATAACTCACCAAACGTAGACCTTCCCTTTGCTCTCGACCAAATTGCAGGATGGCAAACCGCTTGCCGAAAGCTGCCTTCGTGGGCCAAGAACCCCAATATCGTTTATCCGCCACATCTTTCTATGGAGCAATGCTCGTCGCAAACCACGGCCGAATATAAGGCTAACGTGGCGTGGCGGCTTGTAAACGATATACAACAAGCCACACCTAACAACAGCGAAGGAGGGAAAGGAAATTGTGATAAGAAACAGGTAGGCGAATGCGAACACACTTCGTTAGCAGACCTTACAGGCGGATTCGGCGTAGATTTTGTCTTTATGGCGCCCCATTTCGCCCAAGCCACCTATGTGGAACGTCAATCCAAGCTTTGCCAATTGGTGCAAAACAACCTCAATGCCCTTGATATAGGGCATGCCGAGGTGGTGTGTGCCGAGGCCGAAAGCCACCTCAAAACAATGGAAAGGGTGTCGTGCATCTACCTAGACCCTGCACGTAGAGATAAGAATGGGGGCAAAACGGTGCTTATCGAACACTGTTCGCCCGATATTCTCCAACTTTTGCCCATGCTCTTAGCCAAATGTGGCTTGCTCATGGTTAAACTCTCGCCCATGTTGCATTGGCAACTGGCCATTGCGCAGCTGCAAGAACATGGCGCATGGGTAAGCCAACTGCACATCGTATCTGCAAAGAACGAGTGCAAAGAGTTGCTCTTCCTTATCACCGATAGGCAAAACCACGCACAATGCCTAAGCCAGGCTGCCGCGCAAAGCGGGCAATTACA
Source organism: Prevotella sp. oral taxon 317 str. F0108 (assembly GCF_000162415.1). Classification (NCBI taxonomy): domain Bacteria; kingdom Pseudomonadati; phylum Bacteroidota; class Bacteroidia; order Bacteroidales; family Prevotellaceae; genus Prevotella; species Prevotella sp. oral taxon 317. The sequence continues at coordinate 107,718 of NZ_GG740073.1, forward strand.
CCCCACTCCACTAGAAAACCCAACACCACAACAAGCCACAGGCACCGCCAACAGCACGCACATTACATGCTATAACGATGGCAACAGCTTTCAATACAGTCTTGCCGAGGCCGATGCAACCCCACAAACCATCTTGCAAACGCCTCCACAAGCAGGCATGTACCTTTTCGAACCCAACGCCTCCATCATGAAAGCAGGTTGTTTCGGCATGCTATGCAGCAGACTAGGTGTACAAGCCATTGCCCCAAACTCGCATCTCTTTGTGGCCAACAACGACCTGCCCGACTTCCCTGGCCGACGGTTTAAACTCGTTGCAACTACCTCTTTTAACAAGCGCCACCTAAAAGCTGCGCTGCAAGGCATCAGCAAAGCCAACATCGCCACGCGCAACTTCCCCCTCAAACCCGAGGCCTTACGCAAGAAACTAAGACTAAAAGACGGCGGCGAACACTTCCTTTTCGCCACAACCGATGCCCAAGGCAAGCATTGGCTGCTGGTGGCTAAGGGCTAAACAGACTACATTCATGGCCGTTTAACCACACTTTACAGGCCTATTGTGGCCACGCGCCCCCTCTTTCGGCAAGCATCATATAGCACTAACAAGCAACAACAAACTGTTTGTAAAGCACATATTGGGGTTGTAACGCTTACTTTAAAAACTTTTCTACCATTGCTTTCAGCTGTTCGGCGGTAAGCTGGGCTAAGCAAACCCTTTCTATCATAGTGCTTAACAACTTTACCATTCGCACCAATTACTTAGTATGTCTAATGCGTTGCGCCTTCTTTTCATCCCTACGCACAAGATAAGGAGAGGGAGGCAACTCTGGCAAAAGGTTGTCTAACGAGTTGATTTGACCAACAACTTTAAGCAAAAGCACGAATGTGGATAGCGACAAGTTGCCGGCGCTGCCATTCTCAAACTTGTGAATGGTGGTCAGTCCAACCCCCGATCGTTCGGCAACCTCTTTTTGAGTGAGGTTGCAACGCAGCCTATACTCCTTGAAACGCGTACCCAAAAGGCGTACAAGTTCAGGCGTGGAATATTCATATAAATCGACCATGACGCTATGTTTTTAATTATCATTATAGTGAAACTTATATGCCATTTTGGCCATTTATCTTCAATATAATGAAGTTTATAACTGCAAATCCACATCATTTTTTTGAATTAAAGCGCCCTTCTTCGATAAAAAATAATGGCCAGTTGCATCACATTGAACGATTATCGTTTGGCACACAAACCGAAATAATGGAAGTGCTGCCACCCCAAAACACATGAATCGAATGGTTTTGCAAAGCGCTTATACCTTTCTCAGACTTTTAAAAAAGAAATCTCGTTGATTTGCTCAACCAGAAGTTACCCCCCAATCGGCCGTCAGAGCCGCTTTGGTTTTGTTTGCTTGTGGAGCATCTTAGCTGTTTTATTCTTGAAGGCGTAGCGGGCCACGTCGAGAGAATAAGGCAGACAAGATGCTCCACAAGCAAACGAAAGACCAATAGAAAACGATGTAAACAACCTAAAATGATTGATGAGCGGCACAACGAACGATTGGGGTTAAAACAAAGTACGAATTGCACTTTACAAAATAATTCACTACATTTGCACATGCGGATTAACCTAACATCCCCCATTTTAGGCAAGGTTAAGCCCAACAAGCATCGGCACCAAGGCATGTGCCAATGCCGAACGTATGCAGCATTAACGATGTGTTTGCGCACAAACAACCCTGCCTACTGCCTGAGAACCCATCCCAGACCTCGACAAACGACAATCACAACCACCTATAATCTCACAACATTCTAAACTAAAAAAACGCCGACAATGAAAAGAAAAACAACATTGACAATGCTCTTTGCCACCTTTATCCTGATGGCTAGTGCGCAAAAAGGGCCACTCGACTCTAAGTGGGAGAGCAACGACTCAATCCCATTCACATGGGATGAGGGCATCTACTTGCCTGCAACTATCAACAATAAATACCCTGCCAACATCTTGTTTACCACAAATGCCAACCGCCAATTGGTGGTAGATACCACGTATCTTAAAGAAAAGTGTTGGCAACCGCCAAAGATAGAAAAAGGTTTAATACTGAGAGAAACAGATACACTGCGCCTAAAAGCATCGAACACAAAGCACGAGGTGAAGTTTGGTAACATCGCAGCAAACTTCCCTTACATGCTCATAACCGACATAAGAAACGTGTTGGGCAAGCATGCCGACGGCATCATGTGGGATACTTTCTTTGAATACTCTCCATTTGAGGTGAACTTTCAGCAGAAATTCTTACGCACACTAACGGCCATACCCGATTCCGTTAAACGCAACTACCGCTGTTTGCCGCTCACGGTTAGGGATTCTAAGTTTATGATTGAAGCATACGTGTGGTTCAACAACAAGCGCATTGGGGGCCTTTATCAGCTATGGCTTGGAGGCAATGACGACATTCTTTTCACCAGCTACATAGTAAAGCGGCACAACCTAATGGCATACAAGGGCAAAACTCGGCAGTTACTGGCTCAGTACACGAACATAGGCGACACAACAACCACTACAACGACCTTCGCACTAGCCGACTCGGTCCGCCTTGGACTGCAAAACATTGGCCCTGTTGTCGTGTCTATACCTATGCCAGAGGCCTCATCCCACTCGCGAATGTACAATGCAGGCTATATCGGGGCAGGTATTCTTAGCAGCTATAATTTAGTATTCGACCCCGCCCACAACAAACTCTACTATCGTCCCTACAAGGAACACACACCTGAAAAAAGAACGTGGGGTTTCTCGTGGATAAACCGAACCGACATCGGTAAGGGATGGATTGTGCGCTCAATATATAAAGGCGGCGCAGCAGAAAAAGCAGGAATAAGGCTTGGCGACACCATCTTAAAGGTGAATGGAAAGAAGGTGGAGAACTATTCGTGGGAGGAGGAACGAGCGCTTTCAAACGATTCAACCATCACGCTTTTGCTTAAAACAGAACAGGGCATGCGAAAAGTAACCCTCAAAACAGAGCCACTTTACGAGTAAGCCCACTTTCAAAGACTTAAAAGCATATTCTAAAAATACCAACAATGAAAAGAAAAACAACATTGACAATGCTCTTTGCCTTCTTTATCCTGATGGCTAGTGCGCAGAAAAAGGCAAGCCAACAAGTGAAGGTGTGCGAAGAACCCATTTCTTTTATCAAGGATGGGCACATCTATTTGCCGTCAATCATCGACAGCACACACCACGCCAACATGATATTCGATACGGGGGCAAGCGGACAACTGCTGGTTGACACGGTGTACTTGAAAGAACAAGGCTGGACTGTTAATACGTCGATGTGGGGCAGATTGCGTGGTACGAACGGATATTCGCGCGTTAAGGTGTCGCAGAAAAGGCACAAGGTAGAACATGGGAAAGCGTCGGAAACTTTCCCCTACATGGTCTTAGGCAACCTTAGGAGTGTGTTGGGGAAACACGCGGATGGCATATTTGGGAGCAACGACTTTGAAAGATTGCCCCTTGAAATTAATTATCAGCAACGTTTTATTCGTAAACTGAACACCATACCCGACTCGGTAAAGCGCAACTACCAATGTTTGCCACTTACATTTAAGGATAAGGACTGCCTGATTAAGGCCACCATCTGGTTTAACGGACAAGCCATTGAAGGGCTTTATATCATTGACACGGGGTCGGGAAACGACGTTTTCTTCACCGAAGCGACGACGAAACAGTATAACCTAGAAAGCTATAGGGGGGAAAAACGCGTTGGACATGGCCTTGACATGGGCCTTGGCGATGGTGGAGTTAGCACATGGATAGACGCATACGCCGACAGCATGCGGATGGGTTCGCTACATATTCCGCAGCCAGAAATATCAATGTTGCCCGAAGGTAAGGGAGCTTTCAAAGAGAACATCTATGTGGGGAACATCGGCGCAGGTGTTCTTGGATGTTACAACTTGGTGATAGACATCCCTAATGGCAAGCTATATTGCCGCCAATTTAAGGAATATCGGTCTGGCGGAACCACATGGGGGTTTGGTTGGATAAACCGAACCGACATCGGAAAAGGCTGGATTGTGCGCTCAATATACGATGGAAGTGCGGCTGATAAGGCAGGAATGAAACTGGGCGACATCGTCGTTGAGGTGAATGGCAGAAAGGTTGAGCATTTTTCGTGGGAGGAAGAACGAGCTCTTTCAAACGATTCAACCGTCACACTCTTGCTTAAAACAGAACAGGGCATGCGAAAAGTAACCCTCGAAGAAGAGGAGTATTAGGCTGGTTCTTAACGCTCCACGCTGTTTTTCCATCACATTCAAAGTGCCGCGCTTGGCCAACTTTTAGCAAAGTGAGGAGCTACATCGCGGTTCGACGACACGTTAACAGGGTTACCAGTTGGCCTGTTAACGTGTCGTCAAATCGTCAAGACACAAGGCCATTCTCTCCCCTCTCCTATTGAGGAGGGGCTGTGAATAAGGCCTTTCCCACCTATTTCCACACAAATAAGGATTGCGGTTTTTCATACATTTGCATACTTTTGCACTTTTAAAACGTGTAAAGCGTGCGCCGACTGGCTGCGAAGTGAGCGGCGGAACGGCTTTGCCGAAATACAAAAACATTCGAAAATGAAAATTATCGCAACACTAACAGCCGTCGCATTTGCGGCAACAGCGAACGCCACAGTAGAAGATTCGGCCACCATTGGCGGAATGATTAACGAGGTTTCGGTGGTGGGATTTAAACAAGACAGAGCCGCCATATCGCCCGTTTCGCAACAAGGGGTAGGCGAACGCTACATCGAAAACAACCAACTTGTGGGTCTTCGCGACCTTAGTGGCATGTTAGCCAATTTCTACATGCCCGACTATGGCTCGCGACAATATTCACCCATCTACATTCGCGGCATCGGCTCGAAGGTTAATTCGCCTTCGGTAGGCGTGTATGTAGACGGCATTCCCTACTTCGACAGAACCGTATTAGACATGGACCTCTTTGGCGTAAGCAAGGTTGAAGTGCTGCGCGGTCCGCAAGGAACGCTCTTCGGGCGTAACGCATCGGCTGGTTTGATAAACGTTTTCACGCGTTCGCCACTCGATTACCAAGGCACAATGGCCAAAGTTTCGTATGGTTCGTACAACGATTGGCTCGTGGCCGCATCCGCCTATCATAAACTGAACCAAAGATTTGGCCTTTCGTTGGCTGCCAATTATCACCATAACGACGGTTTTCAGACCAATACTTTTCTCAACAACAAGGCCGACCGCATCGGCAATGGCACCATTAGGCTGGGCGCAACGTGGAAACCAGCAGACCAATGGACTGCAAGATTTACGGCTGCACTAGACCTTACCCAACAAAACGGCTACCCCTATGCGCCTTACAACCCGCAAACGGGCGTGCTACAACCCATTGCCTACAATCGCGAAAGCACTTACCGCAGGCTGGTTGGTACACTGGGCATGAGTTGGCGATACGATGCCGAGGGCTGGAGTATGAACAGTCAGACCGCATTTCAACACAATGATGGTAGCGTAGAAGTAGACCAAGACTATTCGCCACGCGACATCTTCGCCGTTAAAATGCCGCATTGGCAGAACCAAGTGAGCCAAGAATTCACCTTCCGCTCTACCAACGAAAGCCGATATCAATGGATTGTGGGTGCATTTGGTTTCCATCAACACGAACATTACACCGTAAACACATCGCGCATAGCGGCCAAATTGTACGAAGTGAGCCAGAACAAACTGCCCACAACGGGGTTCGCACTCTATCATGTCAGCACGTTCAACATCGTAAAGGGCTTGTGGGCATCGGCTGGTGTCCGGTTGGATTGGGAGAGAAACAAAATAAACAACAACAAAGCCAAGGTAAAATGGATGGGACAAGACGCCCCACCCATGTTCAATCCCGTAGACCCGAAGGGCGGATGGCAAGCAACAGACTTTGATGCAAGCAGGATTGACAAGCAGATAACACCCAAGTTTACGCTTAAATACCAGTTTACGCCCTTCCGTATGATATACGCCACCGTAGCGAAAGGCTATAAAGCGGGCGGCTTTAACGCCGTTCGCCAAACCGACGAAGACTATACTTACAAGCCCGAACACACGTGGAACTACGAGGTTGGAGCCAAATGGAGTTTCCTTAAAGGCCTGTTGGCGTTAGAGGCTAGCGCCTTTTACATCGACTGGCGGCACCAACAACTCTCCATCACCGTGCCTGCACTGGGCAATGTTGTGCGCAATGTGGGGCACAGCAACAGCAAGGGGGTAGAACTTACGCTTAATGCCACGCCCTTACCCGCACTTTCGTTACAGGCTAGTTACGGATACACTTACGCCAAGATGCTGGAAGGGCGCATGGGGATGGGGCGCGACTACTCTGGCAATATGTTGCCATTGGTTCCGCGCCACACTTATTCGTTCAATGCCAACTATGTAGTAAACAACCTCGGCCGTATTGCCAACAAGTTGATGTTTAATGCCAACCTCACGGGCGTTGGCCCGCTCTATTGGCGCGAAGACAATGCGGTTAAACAGCCATTCTACACCCTTCTCAACCTGAAAACAGCCATAACGCGCGGCATTTTTACCTTAGAGCTATGGTCGCGCAACACGCTTGCAACCAATTATCTGGCCTATTACTTCGTTGCCTCAACGCCTATGGCACAAAAAGGTAAGCCCTTCACCGTTGGTACAACGCTGATGGTAAAGTGGTGACGTAAGGCGGTAAGGCTATGATGTTGCAAGTTGTTGCGCCAAAAGGCCTATAAAGAACAAAGTACACCCCAAGCCTTTCTCCATTTGGAGAGGGACTTGGGGTGTGGCTTTTCAGCTTTGAAAAGGAGACTTGGCGAAACTTCCTACTCAAGTATGTAAAAGCAAGAAGTGGTAAAAAAGTTGCGCACATGCCGCATTCTGGCCAAGCGAGGCCACAGCAAACGGGGGCGCAGATCAAACTTTATCTCGTAATGGGGGTTGATGAAAAAAAGCGTGCGGTTGCGTATGGCAAAGTGTTGCGCGGCCAAACCTTCGAACAGCTCTATCGTGCAACGCGTCTGTTTGATGTCAAGCAGTTCGTCTGTAATGCCTGGCTTCTCGTGGAAGGCCTTCAATATGGCCGCATATACATCTTCTGGCAAGAGGTGAAACCAAGGCAAATGCGAGAGGAACTTACTTCGGCAAATCTGCTGATGACCGCCGAAGGGCATCTGCCAAGCAGGAAAAGACATGAAAACAACACCTCCCAGTCGTAAGAACTTGCGCAACTTGGGCAAGAAAGAGGCCTTATCCATAATGTGTTCGATTACGTCGTGGCAGATAATTAGGTCGAAATGGTGTTCAATACCCTTCATTTCGAACACGTCTGATGCGATAAACCGCCCCTTAGCACCCGCCTCCTCGAAAAATCGCTTGGCATCGTTTATCCTACATTCGGCCAGGTCTACCCCCACAACCTCGCACCCACGCTCGCTGAAAGGCAACAGGTTGCCTCCATCGCCACAGCCTATCTCCAACACGTTCATGCCCTGTTCGATGGGCAGATAACGTTCTATGTAGGGCAAAAAGTACTTCCAGCTAGTTGCAGAAAGCTCGTTAAAATATAGTTTTCGGTCTTTTTGTCGATGCTGCATAATAAAAAGGTACAAAGTTAGAAAGCTGTAAAAATGAAAAACAACTTAAAGACAAGAGGATTAAAGCGTGGAGACATCGTCCTTCGCCTTTTAATCCCCTCCTCCTAGTTCGTTAATTACTCCGATTGTCTGTGCACAAAAATACAACAAATTGATCTAACAAGAGAAAAAACAAACCTCTTTTTCATTGAAAATCACAATTTCTAGGTATTGTTCACATACGTAAATCCTTGCATTGCACACTGTTTCTAAGACGTAATGGCAGGTTATAACGAGGTGATGAGTTGACCAGTTAATGAGTTGGCGAGGTGATGAGGTGACCAGTTGACCTGTAGACCTGTTAACAAGTTAACGAGGTGACAGGTTAACGAGGTGACGAGGTGACGAGGTGATGAGTTGACAATTTGACGAGTATAGGGGTTGACAAGAGTACAAGTTTAGAAGTTGGTTGGCGCAGCCTTTTTTTTCATCTTTTCAACTTTTCACCCTTTCACCTTTAAAGGGCGTGAGCCATTTTTTCACCTTTTCACCCTTTCACCCTTTCACCTTTAAAGGGCGCAGCCATCTTTTCACTTTTTCTCCTTTAAACGCCTTTTCACCTTTAAACGCCTTTACATCTTCTTCCCTTAACAAGTTGCCAAGCCAGCATAACCTAACAAAGCACATCACTCCCCTCTCCCCTTGGAGAGGGGTTGGGGGTGAGGCCGGTAGCGGACGATCTCTTTTCAACCATTTTGTCCAGTTTTCAGCAAGAAATTTAACATTAAAAGAGCCCTTTCCATCCACCAATCGCCAACCTTGCTGCAAAAAATCGATTCTCGCGAAGGTTTGTTTTGAGGCAGAAGGGGGTTAGTTACAAATACTGGCAAAATGAATATTTATTTCAAAAACAAGCCATTAACACTGTTTTAGGGGCTATTTGCGGCAAAATGCAATGCAATATGCCGCTAAATGCAGTGCGTTTTGGTGCAAAATGCAGTGCGTTTTGGTGCTAAACGCAACGTAAAATGGTGCTAAATGCAGAGCGAAATGGTGCTAAATGCAAGGTAAAAAGCATAAACATCCACACCAAAATGGTATAAATAAAACCTTTTAGGACCCCTAAACCATAGCCTGGAAGGACAAAACAGCCGCTAAAAAGTGGGTTTTTAGGGGCTAAAAGTGGGTAATTGGGCTTGAAAAATCATGAGCTTGCAACCAAACTAGAAAGGCTAAATGGTGCAAAATGCAGGTTCTTCTCTTAAAAATGGACAATGAGGAGGACGAAAAAGGTTATAAAAAAGTGATATTTACCCACTTTTTAACCTATTTTCTCGCTAGAACGGAACAAAATTAGAGCAGTATTGTAAAATAAAATTTAAACTTGTAGTTGAAAGGTTTCACACAAAACAGCTACTGGCCTTACCCACTACCAGCCTCACCCCCAACCCCTCTCCAAAGGGAGAGGGGAGTAATATGCCTTGTAGTTGACAAGGGAACAAGAGTTCGAGTTAACAAACTAATGGGCGTGAGCCATTTTTTCACCTTTTCACTCTTTCACCTTTTCACCCTTAAAGGGCGTGAGCCATTTTTTCACCCTTTCACCTTTTCACCCTTTCACCCTTAAACGCCTTTAAACGCCACCTCGCCTCTCCTTAATCAAACAATCCAGGCTCTTTTGCGTTGCTTGTATAGATGTTTCTACCCAGATGTTGGTAAGCCAATTCGGTTACCATACGCCCTCGTTGGGTACGTTTAATAAACCCTTCCATGATAAGATAAGGCTCATATACCTCTTCTAAGGTGCCTGCGTCTTCGCCTATGGCCGTTGCAATGGTGCTTACTCCCACTGGTCCTCCCTTAAACTTATCTATAATTGTGAGCAAAATCCGATTGTCTATCTCGTCTAAACCATACTGGTCGATGTTCAATGCCGTGAGCGACAGGCGTGCAATAACCGTATCAATGCTACCATTACCCTTCACTTGGGCGAAGTCGCGCACACGCCTTAGCAGCGCGTTGGCGATACGGGGCGTTCCACGCGAACGCCTTGAAATCTCCATTGCAGCCTCATCGTCGATGGGAACGTTCAATATCCGAGCCGAACGCTTGATGATACGCGCCAGCGTTTGCGGGTCGTAATACTCCAAATGCAGGTTAATACCAAACCGCGCACGCAACGGGGCAGTAAGCAAACCGCTGCGCGTGGTGGCCCCGATGAGCGTAAAGGGGTTGAGGTCTATCTGTATCGACCGCGCCGAAGGCCCTTTATCTATCATGATGTCTATGCGATAGTCTTCCATAGCCGAGTAAAGATACTCTTCAACCACGGGCGAAAGGCGGTGTATCTCGTCGATGAACAGCACGTCGTTGATTTCTAACGAAGTGAGAATGCCGGCCAAATCGCCAGGTTTGTCAAGCACAGGACCGCTAGTTATCTTAAACCCCACCCCCAATTCGTTGGCAATGATGTTGCTCAAAGTGGTCTTTCCCAATCCCGGAGGACCGTGTAAGAGGGTGTGGTCGAGTGGTTCGCCGCGATATTTTGCCGCCTCAACAAACACTTCTAGGTTTTCTACCACCTTACTTTGGCCGCTGAAATCTTGGAATTTCGGCGGTCTGAGGGCGTTTTCAAACTCTCGTTCGCTGGGCGTTGTGCGTTCGTCTCTGATGTCAAAGTCTTCTGTCATAATGCAAAGATACTAAAAATTGCAACTTGGTTGCACGTTTTAACGCCTAACTTTGCAGTACGAACATTACTTTATGGTTAAGGAAATGAATGTGCGGAGAACGAGAAACGGCATTTGAAGGCCTGCGAACTAGTAGCTGGGAAATTTTAAAAACCGATAAAACCTGGTGAAAATGGAATAACTAGTAAGCCCGAAATACCCAGAAGAACTAGGCAACTTGGACAGGCTAGACAACTTGCAAACTCGTAAACTCGTAATCTTGTAAACTTAAAAAACAACATATTATGTGTGAACATCATCACGAAGAAGAAACAAAATTGTGGCAACCCATACTGTCGGGTGTGCTGCTAGCGGCTGGAATAGCCTTTACATGGATGGGCTGCGGATGGTTTTCGCAACCTTGGGTGCAACTGGTTTGGTACATTGCAGCCTACCTTCCCGTTGGGTTTGGCGTAATGCACGAGGCCGTGGAAGAAGCGATGAAAGGGGATGTTTTTAGCGAATTCATGCTGATGAGCGTGGCTTGCGTTGGTGCTTTCGCCATTGGCGAATATCCTGAGGCCGTAGCCGTGATGTGGCTTTACTGCATGGGCGAGGCTCTTCAACATCGCGCAGTGCATAAAGCACGGCATAGCATATCGAGCCTAACCCATTATCGCCCCGAACTAGCACGTCTTATGCGATGGAATGGCGAAAAAAACGCCATGGAACAGTTACTTGTTAAGCCCGAAATGGTAAGTGTGGGCGATGTGATAGAGGTACTTCCAGGCGAACGCGTGCCGCTAGACGGCGTGCTACTTCTACCCGACGGCGAGCACGATGCCCTTGTTAACTTCGACACAGCCGCGCTTACGGGCGAGAGCATGCCCCGACAAGTGGGCGTGGAAGGCGAAGTTTTGGCCGGCATGATTGCCTTAGAGCGTGCCGCAAGCCTACGCGTTACGCGTACACAAAGCGAAAGTGCGCTTACACGAATACTAAAAATGGTGGAAGAGGCCACCGAACGAAAGGCACCCACCGAGTTGTTTATCCGTCGTTTTGCACGCATCTACACGCCCATCGTTATTCTTTTGGCCACGCTTACGGTGGTTCTGCCTTGGGCTTATACGCTGGTTTCGCCTTCGTTCCATTACCATTTCTCCGCGTGGTTGCATCGCGCATTGGTGTTCTTGGTTATCTCTTGCCCCTGCGCATTGGTCATCAGTGTGCCATTAAGCTACTTTGCAGGCATCGGCAGAGCATCGCGCATGGGCGTACTTTTCAAGGGAGGAAACAGCCTAGATGCACTAACGGGCGTGGATGCGGTGGTGTTCGACAAAACAGGAACGCTTACCACAGGAGCGTTTGGCGTGCAGCAAACCTTGCATCTATCGCCCGAAGAACTGCAAACGGTGGTGGCGATGGAACGCAGCAGCACGCATCCCATTGCCAAAGCTATTGTTAAAGTGTATGGCGACGGCGAAAAGATTAATGCCGAGAACATGCCCGGATTGGGGCTTCGGGCCGAAATTGGAGGCGAAACATGGCTTGCAGGTACGCTTAGGTTGCTTGAAAAGCAGGGCGTGAGCTATCCCGAAGAACTGCAAACCATACCCGACACCATCGTGGCTTGTGCCAAAAACGGCCGTTTCATCGGCTGTATCTTACTCTCCGACACACTAAAACCCGATGCCGCGGATGCCATTTCGATGCTGCGGAAGGTGGGTATTACGCACGTTGAGATGCTATCGGGCGACAAACAAGCATTGGTTGACAAGGTGGCCGAGGAACTAAAACTGGAACAAGCCCTAGGCGACTTACTGCCACAACATAAGGCAGAGCGCATTGAAACCTTGCAAAAACAGGGACGGAAGGTGGCTTTCGTGGGCGATGGCATCAACGATGCGCCCGTGTTGGCTTTGAGCAACGTGGGCATTGCGATGGGTGGAGCTGGTGCAGACATGGCTATCGAGACGGCCGATGTGGTGTTACAGACCGACCAACCCTCGCGGTTGACACAAGCCTTACGCCTCGCCCGAAAGACGCGAACCATCGTTTGGCAAAACATTGCCTTTGCCATTGGCGTGAAGGTGGTGGTTATGGCGCTTGGACTAATGGGCATTGCAACACTCTGGGAGGCCGTTTTCGCCGATAGTGGCGTGGCGCTTTTGGCCGTAGTTAATGCCATGAGGATAATGAGAGGGAAGTGAAAGGATGCAAAAAAGGACGTTTTCATCGAGAAAACGTCCTTTTTTGTTCATAACGGCTAACGAGTAAGCAAGTAGGAAAAGCCACTCACCTAGGGCTGATTAGTTAACAAGTGAGGGCTGATTAAAGAATTTAAGTTCATCTGTTTCCACCTTAACTTAGGATCAGATGAACCTAAATCCTCACAATCTTACAAGCCCATTTCCTTTAACAATCTATCGGCATGCCCCCACTTATCCATCATAAAGAGCATGTAACGGATGTCTACGCCGATGCAACGAGCAAGGAGCGAATCGAAAAGAATGTCGCTAGAAAGACTGTCCCAGTTGCCATCGAAGGCCAAACCAATAAGCCTACCCTTGCCGTCGAACATGGGCGAGCCACTGTTTCCACCCGTAATGTCGTTGTTGGTGAGGAAACAAAGGTGCAGGTTATTCGTGGATTTGTCGGTGAAACGGCCGAAATCATTCGACGAAAGCAACTGGCGCATGATGGGTTCTGCCTCGTAGTCAACGTTGCTTTTGGCACGATCCATCTTCTCAACGATGCTTTCGGGCGTGGTGTAATAACCCAATTCCTTGCCGCCAAGCGAGAAACCCTTTACCTGACCGTAGCTAAGACGCATGGTAAAATTGGCATCCGAGTAGTGGGGCATGTCCTCTTCCATACGCAACTTGGCCGCACAGAGATAGCGTTCTTGCGCCTCGATGGAATCGTTAATTGCGCCCATTCCTTCGGTTAGGTCGTAATAGATGTCCATCACGTCTTGTCCGAAACGCACACCTGGGTCTTCTTTATACGCCTTGGTATTGTAAAACAGCTTTGCACCCTTCTTCATGATGATGGAACGGGCATAAAGGTCGTCTACAAAACGCTGGTAATCGCCGCCGAAACGTTGGTCGATGGTGGTGTAGAACTTGGGCAGGTAGCGGTTTCCAACATGCTCGCGATAGTTCTTGAGCAGCACGGCAAGCACCTCCTTATCCAGTGCCGCATCCCATTCGTTGCTGTTGTCGGCAAACTCGTGGTATTGCTTTGATGCGGGCTTCTTAGGACCTTTCACTTCCATGCCGCCCATTGCAAGACGCATGGCGCGTGTAGCCAATTCGTTGGTGCGGCGGAAAGTTTCCATCCAATAATAGCGTGTGCGCACGCGGTCGAAACGTTTTTCGTAGTAAGCGCCCAGCTTATCAAAGTCGAGTTTTCCTTTAAGAAAGCCCGTTGAGTCTTGCCATTGGCGCAAGCGTGCCTCGTAATCGCGCTTTTGTTGCACTAAGCCGATGGAATCGATACATTTGTTCATTCCCAAAGAGTTCTTCCAATAGTTGGCACTTTGGGCGAACTTAGAGTCGTACTTGATACGCACAGCCTCGTTGGCACGCATGTGTCGGCGCATCACCTCTTGCTTAACGCCTCGCACTTGGGCGCGTGGCGTGTTCTCGCAATCGCGTCTTTCGATGATGCCGTAGCTTGAAATGTAACGGCTGGTGCTGCCTGGATAGCCCATTGTCATGGAGAAATCGCCCTCTTTATAGCCATCGAGCGAGATGGGTGCCCAATGTTGCGGACGATAAGGTACATTGTTCTTAGAATAAGCGGCAGGCCCATTGGTAGTTGGGTCGGCATAGATACGGAAGACGGAGAAATCGCATGTCTGTCGCGGCCACATCCAGTTGTCCGTTTCACCGCCGAACTTACCCATCGACTTGGGAACGGTGAAAACGAGTCGCAAGTCGGTGAAATCTTGGTAAACGGTGGCATAGAAACTGTTGCTCTCGTAGAATGGGTCGATAGAAACACGAAGGGTTTTATCTACTTTGCGCACCGAGTCGGTGAGTACCGTCTGCAACGAGTCGATAAGAAAATCCTTCTGTCGCTTGCTGGCCGTGGCATATCCCCTGCCCATCAGTCGGGCAGTAACATCTTGTTGCGACTTCATAAAGCTCACGAACATGTCGCTGTTGGGCAGTTCTTCCTCGTAGGTCTTGGCATAAAAGCCGTTTAGCATGTAGTCGTGTTCAACGGTTGAATGTCTACGAATGGCCTCGAAACCGCAATGATGGTTGGTAAATACCAATCCGTTGGGCGAAACCACCACGCCCGAACAATAGCCCGAGAAGTTAACGACAGCGTTTTTAACGGCATCTTTACTTTGATAGATGTCGGCGTATGGCAGTTTAAAGCCTTCGGCCTGCATCTGTTGGTACACTGCCTGCGGCAGATTGTACAGTGTCCACATGCCTTCGTCGGCCTTTGCCGTTCCGAATGCCATGAGGGCAGCTAAGATGAATGTAATTTTCTTCATATTTATTTGAATTGATGTATTGGTTTATTAGTAGTAAAGGAGTAAGGAGTAAAGAAGTAAGTTAAGGGGTTAAGTCGTATGCTTTTGATGCACAATAGTAAGCATTTCTGTTTATTTTGCGACTGGCGTAAGCCATCTTTTCACCTTTTCACCCTTTCACCTTTTCACCCTTTCCCTCTCTTCAAATCCCACTTCCATATATGTCCGATGAAAAGGAGGATAAATACAGTATTCACACCCAATGCAACAGGTACGGAGAAATGCGTGTTGGCGTAATTAATGCACAAGTAAAAAAGAACTGTGATGCCAACGTACACACCGATACTTGTCAGCGGATAGGCGATGGGATATTTGCGTTGACCCACGATGTAACTAAGAATCATGGCCGTGGCATAACCTGCAAAGCCTGCCCAAGCACAGGCCATGTAGCCATAACGCGGAACAAACAACACGTTGACGGCGATGAGCACGGCGCAACCGATGCCCGAAAAGTAAGCACCCCAAATGGTTTTGTCGATGAGCTTGTACCAAAACGAGAGGTTAAAGTAGATGCCCATCATGATTTCGGCAGCCATAACGATGGGCACGACACGCAATCCCTCCCAGTAATCGCGCCCGATGAGACGGCAGAAAATGTCGATATAACCCATCACAACGAGGAAAGCCAGCAGGGTGAAGATAATGAAATACTTCATGGCCTTGGCGTAAGTGTCGCGATTGTCCTTGTCTTTCGACTTGCCAAAGACAAAAGGTTCGTAGGCATAACGGAAGGCTTGCGTTATCATGGCCATTATCATGGCTATCTTACTTGCCGCTCCGTAGATGCCCAACTGCGTGTGCGCATCATTTCCTTTATATATATAAGGGAACAATATCTTGTCGGCCGTTTGGTTAAGTATGCCTGCAATGCCCAATACCAATATGGGCCAGCTATAAGAAAGCATACGTTTAAGCAGGGCTTTATCGAAAACGTAGGCGAAACCGCGCAACTCTTTATAGAAACAAAAGGTGATGCAAGCCGTACAAACGAGGTTGATGTAGAAGGCGTAACCTGCACCAACGTTTGGCGAATAAATAAGGCTCACCCACTGATGCCCGCCTTCGTAAAGGGCTGGTAACAGCAGATAGTAAATCAAATTGAGCGAAATGTTGCTGCCAACGAAGAGCAATTTGAGGGTGGCAAACTTGATGGGACGCTTTTGATAGCGAAGGTATGCAAAGGGAATGCATTGGAATGCGTCGATGGCTACCGTCGCTGCCATCACCCAAATGTAAGAGGGATGGTCGGCATAGCCCATTGCTTGCGCGATGGGATGCAAGAAAAGCACCACCATGGCGATGAAAAGGGCGGAAGTGAAACCCACGGAGAGCAGGATGGTGGAATATACCCGCTGTGGATTTTCGTCGCTCTTATTGGCGAAACGGAAAAAGGTGGTCTCCATTCCGTAAGTCAATAGCACCAAGAAAAGAGCCGTATAGGCGTACAAATTGGTGATAACACCATAACCACCACTTGCCGCTGAAATCTTAATCGTATAGAGCGGCACAAGCAGATAGTTGAGAAAACGGCCCACAATACTACTTAATCCGTAGATGGCCGTGTCTTTAACCAAAGATTTTAAATTACTCATTGCTAAAAGTGAAAAGGTGAAAAAGTGACTGCGCCCTTAAAAAAATAGGTAACATATTAATATCGCTGCCACCACTCCTGCTAAGTCCGCGAGCAGTCCGCAAGCCACAGCGTGGCGCGTATAGCGGATGCCGACACTGCCAAAGTAAACGGCGAGGACGTAAAAGGTGGTGTCGGTGCTGCCTTGGAAGATGCAACTGAGTCGGCCAACGAACGAGTCGGCACCGTAAGTAGACATCGTATCAATCATGATTCCACGCGCACCAGCCCCCGAAAGGGGTTTCATCAGTGCGGTTGGCAATGCCTCGATGAAATCGGTGTTTATGCCTAGCAAGCCCACCAACCAACGAATACCATCTACAAGGAGGTCCATTGCGCCCGATGCACGAAACACGGCCACGCCCACAAGTATGGCAACGAGGTATGGAATGATGCGCACGGCAGTTTGGAAACCATCTTTCGCCCCCTCGATAAAAGTGTCGTAGACATTGACACGCTTACATACGCCAGCCACAATAAATGCAACGATGATGCCCATCAGCAGGATGTTGGCCGTGGTGGTGCTGAAAGTGTTCATCGTTTCCTTATCCATCCTACCGAATCCCCAAATGATGGAGCCGACGATGGCACAGGCAACGAAAAGCCCTAAGAAGGTTTTAGGACTGAGCAAGTTTATCTTTTGATATATGCTGGTGATGATGATACCTGCCAAAGTGGAAAAGAATGTGGCCAAGAGTATGGGTATAAACACATCGGTGGGCTGCGATGCACCAAGCTGAGCGCGATAGGCCATGATGCTTACGGGTATCAGCGTGAGTCCCGAAGTGTTGAGTACGAGGAACATAATCATGGGGTTCGAGGCCGTGTCCTTCTTCGGGTTGAGCGTTTGCAGCTGCTCCATTGCCTTCAATCCCAAAGGAGTGGCGGCGTTATCAAGACCCAACATGTTGGCGGCAATGTTCATAAAGATGCTCCCCGTTACGGGATGACCCTTGGGAATGTCGGGGAAAAGACGGGTGAACACAGGACTTAGCGCACGAGCCAAGGCGTTAACTACGCCTCCGCGTTCGCCAATCTTCATCACACCAAGCCATAAAGCGAGGATGCCTGTTAGCCCTAACGATATTTCAAAGGCTTTTTTAGACATGTCGAAGGTGCTGTCCATCATGGCAGGGAACACCGTAGCATCGCCCATAAAGATGAGTTTTGCCGCAGCAACCACGAAGGCCACGAGGAAGAAGGATATCCAAATGTAGTTTAAAACCATGTTTCTACTAGATGTTTTCGGTTTTTTGAATTATGGGTTCGCATGCCTTTTATGGCCATTTGCTTACCCGTTTGAAGGGTGTTCGGCCGTTGGAATGGCCGTTTTCGGTATCGTTCGCGTTGCAATAGATGAGCGGCAGCACCATCATGACGGCTCATGAAAAGCGGACTGACGAGCTGTTACCTGCGGCAGATGCAGACAAGACAGACCACAGTTAATGCCCTACGCCCTCGTTCCTAGCAACAAACGGCAAAGTAACTTGCCCCAAATGCGATGCAATGGGGCAAAAAGCAAGATTGCCTATGCCGACAAATGCCACACCAACGACGGCTCATGTCGGGCCATCGCTGGTGAAAAGCAGGCTAACGCACGTTTCGTCCGCGTTCGCGCACCGTCTTTATCTGGTTTACTTGGCGTGCCAAGTCGGCATAATGCAAAGCATTGATGCCCGTGGCCGTTTGCATTTCGGCTTTCAGATAGTTGTCGAGCTTGTCGAGATGCTGGGCAACAAATAGCAGCGCATCGGTGTTGAAAGCGGGCGCAGTGGCCCCAACCTTATCCTTATCGTCGGGATTAAGCATGGTGTTTAGCCGCTCCACATAGTTGCGTTGCAGGGTTCGGCGACTGCTGTTCTTCAAATCTTGCGCGGCATCGAGCGGAGTCCACACCGCGGCGAAGAGGTCGTCGAGGTAGTTTTCCAAGCGATAGGCCGTGCTCGATTCTTGCGAATTGTTGTAGATGGCGTTGAGAAGGTTCAACGAGAACGTGGCGTTAAGCGCCGATGCCTGCATCTTGGCTATTTCGGCAGTGGCATTAACACCTGTCTTGGATGTTATTTCGACAGGGTAGAGCCACAAAGGGGCATCGAATACCTGACGGGCAAAATAGCCGAGAGCGGCCTTTTGCCTTTCGGCAGGCACTAGTTCGTAAGGCGTTTTGCCCGGCATGTTGTTGATATAACGCCCACCGATGTTCTTGGCTACGTGCCCGAAGTAGCGCACAAACTGCTGTCGCGCGCTGTTATACATCTCGCGCAGGTCTACATACTGGTCGTTGGCCTGGCGCGTCCATTGGGGAAGGTTCTTGATAAGCCGTTGAAGGTTCTTCACGCCATAGTCGCTAGCCTTCACATTATCGTCGCCTAGGTCCTCGCGTTGTGCCCTTGGGTCTTCGTTGGTGCCCTCTCCGCCAAACCAAAGTCGGGGATTTTTGGCCAAAACAGCGGTGGTTTCGTCCATCAGCTTGTCTTTCTCCGCTAGCTCGTCTTTAAACTCTGGCCGATATTGATAGCCCCATTTGATGGCCCATTTGTCATAATCGTTTACGCGAGGAAACAGTCCGCGCTCGCCGACATTGTCTTCGGGCTGGGCCACATAGTTAAATCGCGCATAGTCCATGATGGATGCCGTGTGGCCATGTTTCTCTACCCATGCCTTGTCGCGCAGCTTTTCAACAGGCGTTGCATAGCTTGCGCCCATGTTATGGCGCAGTCCGAGGGTGTGGCCAACCTCGTGCGAAGAGACGAAACGTATCAGTTCGCCCATCAACCGGTCGTCGAAGTTCATCGTGCGAGCACGTTTGTCGAGCGGTCCGCACTGTGTCATGTACCATTTGGTGAGCAAATTCATCACGTTATGGAACCAACAGATGTGACTTTCGATGATTTCACCGCTGCGGGGGTCCTTTACATGTGGGCCGTAAGCATTCTCGGCCTCCGAGGGAAGATAGCGCAACACGTTGAAACGGGCATCGTCAAGACTCATCGTCGGGTCGTTGGTGGGCCACTCCTTGCCTTGAATGGCATTCTTAAAGCCTGCCGCCTCGAAGGCAACATTCCAGTCGTTGATTCCTTTAATAAGGTAAGGCACCCATTTCTTGGGCGTTGCGGGGTCGATATAAAACACGATTGGCTTGATGGGTTCTACCAATTCACCGCGTTGATAGCGTTTTACGTCTTTGGGAACGAGCCTGAAACGCGAGATAAACTGTTCGCGTTGGCTCTTGTGTTGCTCGTCCGAGAAGATGGTGTAGGGATAGGCAAAGAAACCAACGCGGTTGTCCCAAATGCGCTTGCGCATGGGTATTTTGGGCAATTCAACGATAGATGTGTTGAGTGCAAGTGTTACTGCGCCCGTGCCCGACGCCCTTATGGTGCTAGGCGATGCGGCATAAGTGCGCGTTGTAAGCACTTCTATGTTGATGGGATAGGTCTTAATGGTGTCGATAAATGTACGATCGGCCTGCTGTCCGCCAATCTTAGTCTTCTCGAAAAAGGTGCGGTTGATGCCCACAATGTTGTTGTCGCGAGCAAAAAAGCCCGTTACATCGAAGAGGTTCATGCCTTTTTGGGTGTTTCCCGCCACGATGGGAAAGGCTGCAACAATGGGGTCGGCAGTGCTTTGTTTCAGTGAAAGGTATATGCGGTCTTTCTCATTGGCCTCTTGTGTGCGAACGAATGTGCGCAAAAGCATGGTTTTGGCGTCGCGTTTCTCAAAGTAGATGGCATCTTCATTGACCATTTCACCACTGAACTTGCCAAATCCTTGGGGTACGCCAGCAAAGCGAGTAACGGCCATAAAGTAACGGGCAACAAGACTGTCGTGCATCTCAAAGTACCATTTGTCTTTGATGTGCCGCACGGTGAAGAGGCCTTTCATCACCGTTCCGCTGTCTTTCATCAGCCTGTCGTAGTCGGTTTCTTTCTTCTTTGGCTCGGCTTTCACGTCCTTCCCATTAGGCGTTTGCACCTTGGCCGTGTCGGTTTTGGCGGTTTGCGTAGTGTCTTTCTGCACTTTTACGGCAAATGCCACCTTTGCCTGAGCCGAATAGCCCAAAGCCACGGCAGCCAAGAGGCAACCAATCCTGTTATTTACACCCATAATTGCTTTGTCTGTTTTGTATGTATATGTTCACGTTACAATCGGACGAACAACCTGCGTTGCCCGTCCGATTTCGTTCTACAAAGATAGTGCTTTTTGTACAAATACGCGCTCGATGCCGTGCTTATCAAGGCGTTACACAAAGACAGCACACCGCAACGAAGGTGTTCGGGGAACACGGATTGTTGGCAAACGAAATGAGAACATACCGATGAATTGGCGCAATTTTAATGCTCGCCTTCGCGAGAGGATGGCCAAACATAGCTTTGGCGTAAACAATATTTAACCTTTTGTGCGTATTGAATTAACACAAGACGTAAGTGCACACAGGGAGATACGCCGCTATGAAGGGCTGATTGGGGTCGGTTAAGCGGCTTATAGCAGGCAAAGAATGGCTTTAAGGCTGGTTCTAAAGAATTGAAGTTGTATTGACTTTTATAGTCAAACAGAATTGGATATGTAAAGC
Source organism: Prevotella sp. oral taxon 317 str. F0108 (assembly GCF_000162415.1). NCBI lineage: Bacteria > Pseudomonadati > Bacteroidota > Bacteroidia > Bacteroidales > Prevotellaceae > Prevotella > Prevotella sp. oral taxon 317. Next base: position 128,749 of record NZ_GG740073.1, read on the forward strand.
CATAGCTGCATCGTAAGCAAACAAAAGTCCCTCCATTTCCTCTGCGCAAGGGGTTATCGATGTTGTGCAACGCACGTCTTGCATTCTTCTAACAACTATTTTCCAAATGCAATTCTGTTTCACTATAGTATTTCCACAAACTGAGAGGGGGTTTATGTCTTGTGCTGTAAAACCAAGATAACCCCCCACTGGTGTACGAAGTGCCAGACAAGGGCACGGTGAAATCTGAAATTTTGCACCATTTGTCTGTGGCAAAACGTGGCTATGACTTAAAAAAAAGATCGGGTGGAAGTTATTCAATGCGGTCTCCTCACAAGCAGAAAACCACTTGGCAAAGGCCAATTACTTCTGTGTTTGCATGATGCTGTTCTCGTTACGCATAAGCGAGATGCCTTGTAACCGCTCGCACTGGCCGTTGCAAGCGTACAGGTTTTGCGTACCGTTGGCCCCTTGCGCGTGTTTACAGCATAATCGGTTTTGTCTGGTTTTCAGCAAAGAATTTAACATTATGAGTGTCATTTTCGTCACCAATCGCCCACCTTGCCGCAAAAAATCGATTCTCGCGAGGGTTTGTTCCACTGCAAATAGGGGTTAGTTCGCGGATGAGGAAGAATGAATATTTATTACAACAAACCGCCATTTACACTAGGTTTCGGGCCATTTTTAGCTAAATGTGGTGCAATATGCCGCTAATTGGAGTGCGTTTTGGTGCAAAATAGAGTGCGTTTTGGTACAAAATAGAGTGCGTTTTGGTGCTAAACGCAAGGTAAAATGGTGCTAATTACAGTGTAAAATGCCGCTAAATGCGAGACGATTAAGCATAAACATGCACCACAATGGTATAAATAAACCTTTTTGAGCCATGAATAATAGGACTGAAAGGGGCAAAATAACCCTTAAAAAGTGGCATTTTGGAGCCTTAAAGCGTGTAATTGGGGGTAAACAATAATGAGTTTGCAACTAAACTAGAAAGGCAAAATGGTGCAAAATGCACGTTACATTCTTAAAAATAGACAGAACAAAGAATACGAAAGGGTAAAAATAGTAGATATTTACATACTTTTTGACCTAGATTTTTGCTAGAACGGAGCAAAAACGAGAGCAATATTGTAAAATAAAAGATAGGGGTTTAAGGTTTTGGGTTGATGAGCTTGTGATTTGAAGAGTTGATGAATTGATGAGTTTGTAAACTTGCGAATTAGTAAGTTGGCGAGTTTGTGAGTTTGTGAGTTTGTGAGTTTGTGAATTGGCGAGTTGGTGAGTTGGCGAATTGGCGAGAGTGAGTTAGTGAACTGGTGGGTTTGTGAGTTTGTGAACCGGCGAGACTGAGTTAGTGAACTGGCGGGTTTGTGAGTTTGTGAACTGGCGAGTTAGTGAGTTGGCGAGTTGGTGTCTTCGAGAGTTGTTGGGCATTAGTGAGTTTATAAGCCAGTGAGTTAACTTGTCTGGCACTTCCCCTTAATTTGTAGAGATATTAAAAGTAAGCACAACTTCATTGCCTTTGTCGGCATTTTAGGTTTGATTTGGTAGAGAATCGGCTTGCATTCTGAGGGAGCATCGTGGACTATACTGCCGAAAAATGCAAGTGAAAGATCATCAGATAAAACAATAGTGACGGCAAGGAGCGGCCTTTAAATCATGATGCAACGGTAACTATTCAGCAATAACGAACGTTGATTATCAATAACTTATAAACGTTATATTGTGGCAAAAAGGCTCGAAACGACATTACTTTACCAGAATTTATAGGTGTTTGTTTGTGTAACTTATTGATAATCAATAATAGTTTATACGCCTTATCGCTGAATAGTTACGATGCAACGACAACGCGGAGGTTATAAAACAGGCCTTAAACGACACCCCTGCCAACCGGTTTGTTAGCAACGTGCCAGTACTATGCGGCTTGTAGTGGGGCCACAAGCACCATGTTGTGGTAGTACAAGCCACCTTGCAGCGACAGTACAAGCACCTTGCGGTACTAATGGCACTAAAAACTAAAAGGTTTACTAAACACAATAACCACCCACTTAAACCACTCTCTTAAAGCCTTACCTACACAAAATACGGCCAAATTATACCCAACATCCCGCAAAAACAGACCATCAGAACATGTTTTTCAACATGAAAATAAGCAACAAACCCGCCAAAACAACTTTGCGCAAGCAAGACGAAAAATAAACGATGGAATGGTAAAAATAAACTGGTGAAGGTCAAAAGCAGCATGATAAGGAAATAAAAATAAAGGAATACAGAACAATAAATGTTCCAAAATGATTACAATAAAAACGCCCTAAAAATTTGGTTTTCAGTGGGAAATAGTATATTTTTGCAGTTAGTAGGTTACTACCAGAACTTGGTTTAGCCATTAAACTCGTCAATGTGTCGACCAACAAAAGCACGTTTTCGAGTACGCTCCCATCGCTGTCTTGAACAGCAGCGTGGGGGCGAACAACAAACAAAAATGTAACTGCCACTTGAATTGCGCATGAAAACAGGTCTATTCACAGGAAGTTTCGACCCATTTACCATTGGGCACCAATCAATAGTGGCGCGTGTGCTGCCGCTGTTCGATAAGATTGTTATCGGCGTTGGCGTAAACGAACGCAAGAAATACATGTACAGTGCCGAGGTTAGGGTGAAGGAGATTGCCGAACTCTATGCCGACAACCCCAAGGTAGAGGTGCGCGCGTTCAACGATTTGGCGGTAGATTTCGCCCACAGAGAGGGCGCTTGGTTCTTCGTTAAGGGCGTGAGAAGTGTGAAAGACTTCGAGTACGAACGCGAACAAGCCGACATCAACCGCATGATGGGAGGCATAGAAACACTTTTGGTGTTTGCCGAACCGCAGCACGCAAGCGTTAGTTCGTCGCTCGTGAGGGAGCTGATACACTTCGGCAAGAATGCCGAGATGTTCTTGCCTAAGCGCAAGAACAAGAAGTGAGCTGAGCCCCGAAACAGAAAACAACTTATGATTACATACAATGCAGACGGCGTGAAAATGCCGAAAATTAAAAGGAAAGACACCACGGCATGGATAAAGGCTGTGGCGCAATCCTATGGAAAGAAAGTCGGAGAAGTGGGATACATGTTCGTGAACGACGAGAAAATCCTGGAAATAAACAATGAATACCTGGGACACGATTACTACACGGACGTTATCACCTTCGACTATGATGAAGACGACGTCGTTAACGGCGACATCGTTATCTCTCTCGACACCGTTAGAACAAACGCTGAACTGTTCGACAAGGCGTTCGAAGATGAACTCTACCGTGTTATCATACACGGGATACTTCACCTATGCGGACTCAATGACAAGGGTCCGGGGGAAAGGGAAATCATGGAAAAGGCCGAAAACAAAGCCTTGGAAATGAGAAATGGCGCTTTCTGATACCTAAAAAAACGCCGATGAAATGGGGGAAACCCCAGCGGGAAAACAATCCCGTAACCAACAGATTGCGCATGTATGCGCAAGAAAAAGCGACATAAGGCGGAACACAACTAAACGTAACTAATCCTTTTAAACCGCTCCGCCCCCTGCGCTTTGGCGCAAATGTGTTTCCTTGAACGCGCCACAAGGAAATTTATCTAAACTACGTGTTACACGAAACACGCCTAAACCATTTAATGATTAAACGCATGAGAGAAAACAATGCAATAAGAGCATTGGGAAAAACGGTACTCTACCGAATAGCCCTTTTCGTGCTTGTCTACCTCTCTCTGGTTGCCTTTGGCCTCACTCTGCTCTACATTGGCTACAAATGGGCAACATTTTGGGGAATAGATATGCTGCAACGTGCCTTCGATGGCACCAACAGCGGATTTGTCATGCTGATACTTCTGGGAGCCTACCTTGGTGTTATAGCACTCTGCCTGATGTTCGGACTCTTCCTCGTGAAGTTTATCTTCACCCGACTTAATGCGGAAGAAGAGGGCAGAATACAGGTAAAAGAGAGCGATTGCCCACAACTGTTCGAACTTATACGCCATGTGGCCAGGGCTACAAAGTGCCCGATGCCCCACAAAGTGTTCCTCTTTACTGAAATTAATGCTTGTGTTTACTTCAACACCACTTTCTGGTCGATGTTCTTTCCCGTTCGGAAAAACCTTGTTTTGGGCGTAGGACTGTTCGCCACAACAAGCACAGAGGAGATTAAAGGCATTCTTGCTCACGAGTTCGGACATTTCTCGCAAGATAGCATGAAGATTAGCTCGGTGGTTTATACCGCCAACATCGTGATGGGAAACCTCGTGTATGGCGAAGATGCTTGGGACAGATGGGTAGACCGCTGGAGCCATTTCGGCTGGAGCCCCTTCTCTATCTTCGGCCTGCTTACTCGTTTCTTCACTGTTAGGGTGCGTCTTCTGCTGCAATGCTTATATAGGTATGTGAACATCGCTTATCGCGAATTGTCGAGACAGATGGAATACGATGCCGACAGCATAGCATGCAAGGTGGTGGGAAAGGCCGTGATGGCATCGTCGTTCTACAAAACTACGGTGCTGATGCAATGCAGTTCTAACACGCATGTTGCCTTGGTTCGACTGGCAGAAACGTCGAAAAAGGCCGATCCATTCGAGGTTTTGGAGCTGCTCGCACAAATTAAATCGCGCGAAGAAGGCAAGACTATCGAGGCAACAGCGTTGCTGCAAGCGGAGGTAAAGACCAACGATGAACCCACGGCGAGGTTTTCTTGTGATGACCTGTGGAACTCGCACCCATCGGATAAAGACCGCATTCAGCACTTACCCAACATCCCTACACAATGCAATGAGCCGCTGGTTTCGGCATGGAGCATTCTTCCCGCCGACCTTCGACAAAGTGTGGGCGAGCTGCTGAGGTTTGATAAGTCGGCAAAATCGGGCATGCCACAAATGCTAACTGGCGAAGAATTGCGCCAATGGTTGGAAAAAGAACTCGTAACCGAGCTGCTTGACATGCGTTTCCGCCGGTTCTTTGTGGAATGCGGATGTATCGATTTGTTCAATCCAATGGAGGAAATGCCGGCCGAAACGGTTACTTATCCCTTTACCAAACGTAACAGGAACATCGTAACGGCCTATATCCGAGCCTACGAAGATGCCGAACAAATGATTGAAATCATTAACGGCAACCGCGAGGTTAGCGCCGCTTACTATAAGGGGAAAAGCTATGCGCCAAACGATTTGCCAACCATTGAACACAGCCATTATATGGAACGGATGCTGCCGAAGGTAAAGAATGTGTATCGAGAGATTTACACGTACTTGCGTAATGGCAGCCACGGAACGGAGGTTCAAGGGCTATACGAACGCCTTTTTGCGCTCAACAAACGCATTGAGGCCTATCAGCAGGCTATCATTAAGCCGGCAGAAAAGATGGTGGAAAAGTGGAACAGCAGCCATAAGGAAGACAAGGACGAGGCACAGCTCTTGCAAGAATACGGGCGTTTGCTAACTGAATTGCACGACATGATGCCTTCAACGCTGCGTATGTTAAGTGAAGAATTGCATGCAGACGATACTTGTGCAGACCTATACAGGCTGTCGGTACAAGCAGCGGCACCTAGTAAAGGACTTGATAGCGACTCGCAAATGAAGGAAATTAACACGTGTTTGTCGCTGCTCTCGCCCTTCCTAGAACTGCTGCAACAGCAGTATGCCGAGCTTAAACTCGCCATTGGGAGAATTGCACAAGCAGAAGAGGAACTGGAATTGGCGCAGTAGAAAGGGGGAGAACGTTACCACCTTTTCCTTTCTTTCGCTGACACCTTATTCCTAAGCATATTATAATCTTTGGCGCAACTTTGCTGTACGCCATACCATAAAATGCACTACTGAGGTAGAAGGATGGCTCCGGCCATCCTTTTTTGTCGCTGTTAATTTGCATATATGGTTTCTATACCCTAACTTTGTAAGTCCTTTGTGGCTCTCACGGCCTATTAAATTACAAGCCATAACGCCACAAGTACTTGATTTTAAGAACATTAAGCATCGCAAAAGAATATTGCGAGCACCATATATATAACGATAGAAAGAGGCCATACTATGACCTCTTGTTTGTGCATGCACGTACAAATCGAGACGTGTAAGCAACAAAAGGCGATTTAGATAAGGCAAAATAGGCTAGGGATAGCCAGGCTGAAACGGGTACAACTGGCAAGCTATCACCCCATCAACTCGCCAAATAAAACTCCGTAAACTCATAAAATCAAGTACATACAGCAAATAATAATATGATATTCAGATACGATGTCCTCGTCATTGGGGGCGGTCATGCGGGTTGCGAGGCAGCCTGTGCCGCAGCAAAACTTGGTGCCAAGACCTGCCTTGTCACAATGGACATGAACAAAATAGCGCAAATGAGCTGCAACCCGGCCGTGGGCGGCATTGCCAAAGGGCAGATAGTGCGCGAAGTTGACGCGCTGGGCGGTGAAATGGGAATTATTACCGACTCTACGTCTATACAGTTCCGCATGCTCAATAAAGGCAAAGGGCCGGCCGTATGGAGTCCGCGGGCGCAATGCGATAGGGCTAAATTCATCACTAAATGGCGCGAAACGCTCGATTCGACCGAAGGATTGGACATCTGGCAAGACCAAGCCGACGAGCTGCTTGTAGAAGATGGCATGGCCGTTGGCGTGCGAACGCTCTGGGGTGCGGAGTTTCGGGCCAAGAGCATTGTGGTAACGGCTGGGACATTCCTTAACGGACTAATGCACGTTGGCAAAGTGCAGATACCCGGCGGCAGATGTGCCGAACCTGCTGTTTACAGATTCAGCGAAAGTATCGCGCGACATGGCATCACCGTAGACCGAATGAAGACGGGCACGCCTGTAAGAATTGATGCGCGCACGGTGCACTTTGAAGAGATGGAAAGGCAAGACGGAGAGATTGATTTCCACCAATTCAGCTACATGCCCACGCCCAGAACACTAACGCAGTTGCCCTGCTGGACTTTCTATACCACGCAAGAGGCGCACCAAGCATTGCAAGCGGGCATTGCAGATTCGCCCCTTTTCAACGGACAAATCCAAAGCACGGGACCGCGTTATTGCCCTAGCATCGAGACAAAGCTCGTTACCTTCCCCGACAAGGAGCAACATCCGCTCTTTCTTGAACCCGAAGGTGAGAACACAGCAGAGATGTATCTCAATGGCTTTTCGTCGAGCATGCCCCTTGATGTGCAGCTAAACGCCCTGCGAAAGATACCTGCACTACGCGATGCCAAGGCTTACAGGCCGGGTTATGCCATAGAATACGATTACTTCGACCCCACGCTACTACACGCATCCCTCGAATCGAAAGTAGTAAAGGGCCTATTCCTTGCGGGGCAAGTTAATGGGACAACGGGTTACGAGGAAGCTGCGGGGCAAGGTCTTGTGGCAGGAATTAACGCCGCAATTGCTTGCAGCAGGGGCGAACCTTTCGTGATGAAACGGGACGAAAGCTACATTGGCGTATTGATAGACGACCTTACAACGAAGGGTGTCGATGAGCCTTATCGCATGTTTACCTCGCGCGCAGAATACCGAATACTACTCCGTCAAGACGACGCCGACGCGAGATTAACCGAACGGGCATACCAAATAGGACTGGCTACAAGGCATCGTTACGACCATTGGATGGAGAAAAAAGAAAGCATCGAACGCATAATTAGCTTTTGCGAAACAACCTCGGTGAAGGCTAACGACATCAATGCGGCACTGGAACGCTGGGGGACAACACCCTTAAACGGAAGTGCTAAACTAGCCGACCTTATCGCTAGACCACAGCTAAACCTGCTGGTGCTTGCCGATGCAGTACCCGAATTGAAGGCTGCCATTGCGCAAATACCCAACAGACAGGAGGAGATTGTAGAGGCCGCAGAAATAAAGATGAAGTATAAAGGCTACATCGAACGCGAGAAAATCGTGGCAGACAAGATGCGCCGTTTAGAAAACATCCGCATCAAAGGGCACTTCAATTACGAGGAGCTGCACGAAATCTCCACGGAAGGACGGCAAAAATTGGCGCGCATCAACCCTGAGACGTTGGCACAGGCCTCACGCATACCAGGTGTTTCACCAAGCGACATTAATGTATTGCTCGTGCTGATGAACAGATAAAGCCACATCCTTGGATGAAACTTCTTATGGAGTAAGGCAACGAACACAAACAAAACCTGTGGACTAGTGCAACGATTTAAACGCCGCAATGCTTATTTAAGCAGCAGGGAAGAACAAAACACGTCAAGGACATAAGGCGTAAACGTTCCGAAACAACAGAGCGAAGGAGGCGCATCGTTTGGATATATTCCCCCGTCCTAGCAAGTCTTCACCAACAAAGTCTGAACAAAAGCAGAACGAAAAACAATCGCCCAAAGCACACACCTTATATATAGTAGCGCACAAAGGGCGATAAAACGGAAGGCAAAAACAAAGCCAACACAAGTCCTCACATAAAGAAGTGTTAGACGTTTGGCTTAAACAGAGGATTGAAAGAGAAATTAAAAGCGTGGACACATGAAGTAATACTCGAACCAACATGCGTTCCACGTGAAACAATTAATATAAGAATAGAAACATAACTTACTGTAAATGAATAACAAACTATTGATGGACAATCTGCGTTGTATACCAGATTGGCCGAAGAAAGGGGTGAACTTTCGCGATGTAACAACGCTGTTCAAGAACCCCGAATGTATTAAAGTAATCACGGACGAAATGTGCGAGATTTACAAAGACAAAGGAATCACGAAGATTGTAGGCATAGAATCGCGCGGGTTCGTCATGTCGTCGGCCGTAGCCATCAGGCTAGGGGCAGGCATTGTGCTGTGCAGAAAGCCCGGAAAGCTGCCTTGTGAGACCGTACAAGAAAGTTATAACAAGGAGTATGGCACCGATACGATCGAGATACACAAAGACTCGATAAGCGAAGACGATGTTGTTCTACTCCACGACGACTTGCTTGCAACAGGTGGAACGATGAAGGCTGCATGTGATTTGGTGAAAAAGTTCAACCCCAAGAAGATTTATGCCAACTTCATCATCGAACTTGTAAACGAGGATCTCAACGGCAGAGCCGCGTTTGATAAAGACATAGAGATTTCAACACTCATACAGGTATAAGGCCGCACAAGCAAAATAAACTGCACTAAACGGCATTACACCGCGCCAGAGCTGCCTTAACACAAGCAACGAGAACACCTTAAACTTGCCAAACGCCACATTAGGCGGTGAAGAAAGACAAGAAGTTGTTCTCGTTTTGCTTTTAGCCCCCAATCTGCCGTTAGGAGCAATAGGGTTGTTGTTTGATTGTTGAGCATCTTGTCTGTCTTATTCTTGAAGGCATTGCGGACTAGTTCAAAAGGGCAAGACAGGCAAGATGCAGACAAGGAAACGAAAGATGAACAGAAAAGAACGGAAACAACTTCAAATAATTGATAAGCGACCTAACGGCTGATTGGGGTTAAACAGAAACATACTGCGCATTGGGTGGAAGACGAAAGAGTACAAATAAGAAAGGAGAACGAACGCGTTAAACAGCGGACAATGCAATAAGAGCAAGCATTCCGCATCCATAAAGCATTGTATAAGCACTGCTGATTGCACTGAATAGGGCAAGCTAAAACCGCAAGAAAGCAAAAGAAAGACGGCTAGGAACGAAATAAAAACACCGTTTTAGACACAGGAAAAGAATGCAACAGCGAAAAGACCGAATCGCAATAAACGGTGAAAAGAATGTGTATCTGCACAAAAAGGAAGATTTAGAAATAAGAGCGAAGGAAGGAGAAAAGAAGAGAAAGGGCAAACAAAGAGAAGTTTATGGCAAGCCTGTGACATGCAAATAAAGAGTACATAAGCATCAACAAGCCCAGAACTTCCCTGACCTGACTCCACGATACGCCAGCAACACGCTACGCCCACGGCTCACAATCGAAGGTAGCAACCCACACCATTCTCACCCAACCAAAAGGAAAGAAAGGCAGTAGTACGACATAATGAAAGAAACACTAACGCTTGTGTTTCACGTGAAACAGAAAAACATGCAAACACTAGTGTACAAAGGGATTTCGAACTATGACAAAAGAAGAAAATGAAAGACGCTTGGCGCATCTGAAGAGCATTGTATTGAGCCTGCCAGACAAACCTGGCAGCTATCAATTCTACGACGAACAACACATTATTATATATGTGGGCAAGGCCAAGAACTTAAAAAGCAGGGTGTCTTCTTACTTCCATAAGGAAGTAGATAGATTTAAAACGAAGGTTTTGGTAAGCAAAATCTTCGACATTTCGTACACGGTTGTCAACACAGAAGAGGATGCTCTGCTGCTCGAAAACAGCCTTATTAAGAAATATAATCCACGCTATAACGTATTACTTAAAGACGGAAAGACCTATCCCAGCATCTGCATTACCAACGAGCTGTATCCGCGCATCTTCAAAACACGTACAATTAACAAGCGGCTTGGTACCTATTACGGTCCTTACAGCCACGTTCCCACAATGGTGGCTCTGCTAGAACTGATTGGAAAGCTATACAAACCGCGCACTTGCCACTTCCCTATCACACACGAAGGCGTAGAGATGGGCAAGTATAAAGCATGCCTTGAATACCATATACATAACTGTGACGCGCCTTGCGTAGGCAAACAATCGTGGGAAGACTACCAAGAAAACATCCGTCAAGCACGCGAAATATTGAAAGGAAACACGCGCGAAGTACGCAAAATGCTGTACGAGGAGATGCTAAAAAAGGCAGAAGAGCTGAAATTTGAAGAGGCAGAAGCACTTAAAAAGCGGTATATTCTGCTTGATAACTATTGCGCAAAGAGCGAAGTTGTTAGTTTTAGCATCGCCGATGTGGACGTTTTCACCATCACAGACGACGAATTTAACCGCACGGCCTTTATCAATTACCTGCATGTAAAGAACGGAACGGTGAACCAAAGCTTTACTTTCGAGTATAAAAGAAAGCTAGACGAGAGCAACGAGGACATTCTAGCATCTGCCATTCCCGAAATACGCGAGCGTTTTGGCAGTAAAGCGAAAGAGATTATCGTGCCTTTCGAGATGGAATGGGCCATGCGCGAGGCCACGTTTATCGTGCCGCAACGGGGCGACAAACGCCGTTTGCTTGAACTTTCTGAGATGAACGGCAAGCAATATAAGTTCGACAGATTGAAACAAAGCGAGAAACTAAACCCCGAACAAAAGGCTGTTAGACTGATGAAAGAGTTGCAAACCAAGCTACAAATGCCGCGTTTGCCCTACCAAATAGAGTGTTTCGACAACTCAAATATATCCGGAACAGATGCCGTTGCGGGCTGTGTAGTGTTCAAAGGGATGAAACCCAGCAAGAAGGATTACCGCAAATACAACATCAAAAGCGTGGAAGGACCCGACGATTACGCCTCGATGAAAGAGGTTGTAAGGCGTAGATACACGCGCATGATAGAAGAAGAAACACCCCTACCCGACCTTATCATCACCGATGGAGGTAAGGGACAGATGGGCGTTGTGCGCGAAGTGGTGGTAGAAGAGCTACATCTAGACATCCCCATAGCTGGTTTAGCCAAAGACGACAGGCACAGAACCAACGAACTGCTCTATGGATGGCCACCGCAAGTAGTGGGTTTAGACGTGAAAAGTGAGCTTTTCCACGTGCTCACACGCATACAAGACGAGGTGCACCGTTACGCAATTAGCTTTCACAGAGACAAGCGTAGCAAGCACGCTTTGCACTCTGAACTAGACGACATAAAAGGTATTGGCCCAAAAACAAAGGCCACCTTGTTGAAAGAATTGAAGTCGGTTAAGCAGATAAAAGAGGCTCCCCTCGATGTTCTTGCCAAGCATATTGGCAATACCAAGGCACAAATTGTATTCAATTATTGGCACAACGAAACTCCAAACGAAACTACATAAGTCAACAATCAGAAAGCTGTTGTTGAGTTTTTAGTGCTTGCTGCTGGATTAGTTCGTCACTAACCCTTTCAGCAAACTACAACCATGTCCATTTGCTTTCCCAAGTCCAATTAAAGGAGAAAGAAAAACATAAGTGTTCCTTCATAATGCACAAACTAAGACCCCCAAGCAAGTTAGCATCAAATGTACGCAACCAAGACAGCAGTCTAAACCTTATAACACTCATAAGAAGTACCCAAAGTAAATGAGGTGACAACATAACTATTTGGTTATCAATAATTTAAGTTAAATAACCAGATACAAATAAGCCTTATACAAGCAGCATTTCATACAGTTACTTAAAAGAAAGTTGAAAGTTATATTTTACTTAATACGATGATTATCAACTAGTTGTAGCGACAAAATGACAAAGATAAACTTATGAAAAGACAAGAAATACGCACCGAAAGACAACAAAATAAGTTTGCAGGGCATAGAAAAAATACTTAGCAAACGAACGTTTACTATCGTTAATATAACTACAACATAAACAAAAGTAAAGGTTGGGTTAACCCATCGCATGCAATCCGAAAGAAGAAGTCTCATTTTTTAGGGAAACACCAAGCAAAAAATGGAAGGTGGAAACTCCAGTTTTTGATGCAAAAGCATGGCAAAAGTACACCAAATGAGGATTAAATAAAAATCACAAAATGTCAACTGAAACGTATTTACCTGGTTTTCAGAACGTTATAAACTAGCAAAATACGGCGAAATTTGCGACCAGATGGGCAGATGGTCGTAAAAAATCGATTCTCCGAGTTAATGGACGTTAACCGAAATAGCCTAGTTGTAAATTTATGTATAAATTTAATGTGAAAGACTAGGTCTACAAAAATTCCAACTGAGAAAAAAAAAGCAAGCAATTTGAATGAAGTATCGAAATAAACTACAACTACAAAAAGTTGCCGTGAAAGGGAAGATTACAAAAAATGGAAGAAGAAATTTGCAAGTCATCCCCCAAAAGGGAAAAAGGCAAAAAGGGCAAAAACAAAATCCGATAATCGGGGTTCAAAATCACACCCCCTACTCCACTGATAAAAAAATCGGGGAACAGTAAAAGATAGCACTACCGTCAAGAATCGACAAAGGCAAAAATACAGAAGTTGATGAAGGCTCGAAAGAAAACGAATGGCAGCTTTATAGGTAATGTATGGTGAGGAGGAATTTTTAACATAGAGGCAATAGGTGATAAAACTCTTGGAGGTGACTGCTTAAAACTACACTTGATGTTGCAAGAACAAAGCAAGTTTGCAGAACAATGTAACATGGTCAGCAGGATTATGCAGCGCGTATAACAAATGCAATGGAGCAACTTTGGTGATTTATAGAACCACAACTAGTAACTTTGTAGTAGCACATCAAGTCGCTTTGCAGAACAAAATCTAGTGGCTTGGTAGAACCACAACTCTTAACTTTGCAGAAGCATATCTAGTAACATTATAGAACTATATCTAGCAACTTTATAGAACTATATCTGGCAGCTTTGTAGAACTATATCCAGCAGCATAATTGGTGCATATTTCTATTACCTACAAAGCATTATTAGGATAATCGACACATAAACTACTTTAGCAGGCCTACTCTTTGGCAAGCCGCAACCCAATAAACTTGCCTTTCAACAAAATGATGGAAAACTAATATTTACATTGTCAACTTTTAAGACAATGTTTTAACATTATGAGTGGCTGATTTGCGAACAAATCCACACTCGGTCGCAAATAATCGATTCTCACGAACGTTTGCTTTTGTACAAAAGGGGCAACATGTACAAACGAATATAAGTTGATCCAATTTGTATAAAAATGCTTTTAGAACGAAATGGAGTACTATTTCACGCTAAAAACACAGCAATTAGCACCAAATTACATCACAATTAGTACCAAAACGCACTGCAATTAGCACCAAAACGCAGTGCGTTTTGCACCAAAATGCGACGCAATTAGCACCAAAACGCGACGTAATTTGGTACTAATAGCAATAAAAGTAGCATCGAAACACGCATAGTTATGCACCGAAATGCAAAAATATAACCACAATAAGGCGGAGTGTGACTGGCGTTAAATAGCAAAAAAGGCAGAAAATACAGGTTCTACATGGGGAAAAAGCACTGAGAAAAGCGTCATTTGGGCCGCTAAAAGCAGACAATCGAGATTAAAAAAGCACGAACAAACGGCAAACTAGAAAGGCAAAATGGTGCAAAATGCAGGCAACATCGCCAAAATTTAGATTAAATGAAGAGCTTAGGAGCTATAAATGGCATCAAATTGGCGATTTTTAAGCATTAAATTCTACTAGAATGAGTAGCGGGCAAGACATGTTTTGTAAAATATAAACAACAGATTTAACAATATTATACGGACAGAAAAGAGTAAGAACCTATGAACTACTCAAAAGGAACAAAAAACAAATGGTGGAAATGCACATATCACAACTTGCTATGACAATGACGGCACTACGTTCGATGCAGAAAATACAGGAGGAAATACACATACTACAACTTGCTAAGAAATAGCCGAATGACGAAATAAACACATCCTGAGATTATCAGCTAAATTGAAAGAACGACGACAAATTTGGGTTGAAATGAAGTGAAAACCAAACGAGAAACGATGTGAGTGTAAAGGCAAAGGGTAAGAAAGGAAAAAGACGAACAAAAACAAACAAAGCATTATAAAAAAGGCAAAATAAAACAATAGATACAACATACTTACGTTAGTAGTTTAAGGTATATTATGTAAACATCCCAGCAAGCGCGATAAGGCATAGATCCAAGGCCTATCATACGTCGCGACAAAGAGAATGCAGAAATATAGCCCCACGAAGAGAGAGTTGACAACATACAAAGCAAAAACATAACATCAATAACACTATTGTTGGCTTATGAAAACAAAACTATACGCCATACTCATCGCAACCACCTGTCTATTAATCGGCATTGCAAATGCAAGTGCCAGAGAAAAGACATTCGGGTACAGGTGGAACATGCACCCAACAGACAACTTTGTGAATGTGGTGATAGACTCAACTGAAAATGATTTGTCCGTAGTATTCGCTGTGAAGGATGAAGAAAAGGGTAAAATAGGAACGCTAATACCTGTATATCAGCTGAATAAACAAGGTGCAGAAGTAACCGTGAGCATCAGATATAAAACCCTAAACTGCGAAAGGGCTTACATAACCCTTAACACCATCGGCGCAGGCGAACAATTTTTGAGGAGCGATACCATAGAACTACCATTGACAGAAGAGTGGAAAGAGGTTAGCAAAAAGGTAAAAATAAAAGATGCCTACTTGCTTAACGTTTTCATAGAGGCCATTGGCAGCGAACTTGCATTTAACAACATACGGGTTAGTGCCTTTAAATTGGAGGCCAACGGAACACAATTAAAAAACGAAACAGCACCCAAAAGCGACAATACTAGTCTTAAAAAAAACGATGTGATAACACTAAATGGAGTGGATTTCAGCAAAATACCCAGCATGCAAAGCCGCATTATGGCCATCGGCGAAACCATTCATGGCAGCAAAACGTTGGGTCAGATGGCATTCGACATCATTAAACAACGCATCACCAAGCAGGGCTGCAATTTGGTTTTGCACGAATATCCCCTGGAATACTCATTTTATGTAAACCGATATATCAAGAACGACCCCCATTTTAAGCTGCAAGACATCGAGCGATATATGGAAGGCAATCTGTCGTCCGAACACACAATCGACTTTATCAAGTGGCTCCGAACCTACAATTCCACGCACAACAACCGCGTATCTTTCTGGGGAATAGACATCGAAAGCTTAGACATAGCAAGTAGTGTAGACCTATCCGAGTTTGTAAAAGCCCTCTGTTCGAACAGAGAAACACCCGAAACCGACTCGATTGTTAAACGTCTGTTGAACTGGGAAACGGGTGCAGAGGACAGCTTACAACTGACGAAAGCAGACGGCGTAGTGGGTAAATGGCTCACCGCAGACGAGCGTGAAATATTAAAGTTGTGCCTACAACTAAACCACGAAAGCAGCGAAACCTACGAACGGCTTACTAATAGGGATAAAACAATGGCAAAAACGGCCTTCGCGTTGATAGACATCCTAGCGAATAAGGGTGCACTGGCAACCATATATGGGCACTTCATGCACCTGAATTACCTTGTGGCAGGCGACATGAAAGACCTTAACAACTACACAGCGGGCTATCATATCAAGGCCAAATACAAAGAAGATTATCAGGCCATTGCCCTTTGTACCTATGAAGGTAAGACACTTAACTGCTTAACCGACAAGGTTATTGGCGTTGCACAACTAGCGAAAGCACCCGAAGGCAGTGTAGAAAATACCTTACAAAGCATGGGTAATAACATTACCTACTTACCCACCGAACGGCTAAACTACACAGATGTGCTAACAATGAGGGTGTTGGGCAACACCAACGACAACTACCAGTTCTTCTATTTTGTACCCAAAGCGCGAGTTGATGGCATATTATTCGTGTCGCGTTCGCAACCCGTGGAGAAGAGTCAAGAGGTACTTAACCGCTATCTTAACTATGTAGATGCCACAGTAAGGCGTTATTTAGAAAATGCGAAAGAGAAAATAAGAAAGCTAAGAGAAAGTAAATTGAACGAATAAACCCCATGGGTTCATCAGGCCGCTTATCAAATATTTAAGTAGTTTGCATTACTTCCTGTTCATCTTTCGTTTGGTTACCGGCATCTTGCCTGCCCTATTCTCTTGACTTAACCCATACGCCTTCAAGAATAAGACAGAAAATAGGCTCAACAACCAAACAAAATCAGAACAGGCACTAATTCCAATTGGGGTTAAGGGCTAAAACGTTTCACGTGAAAACAAGACAGAGCGGGAAGAGGTGTAACCGACAAGTGCAATAACACAGATAGCGGTGATGGGCAGGCAAGCAAGCAAAGTTATCTTGTCTGTAACATCGGTGCTATCAAGCAGTGCAAGCACGACATGATTATCTATGCGCGTCTATTTGTTACCCTTACCACCCTCATTAGCCCAACCATCTCCAACAATCTAACATCAATCGCAACCCTAATTATTTTGCTGTTTGCGCGATTTTGGCTAATTTTGCACTACTCCAATAAAACAACAAACAATGCGGATAGTAATCCAGCGCGTTACACGGGCCTCGGTAAGCATCGAAGGCCGCGTAGAAAGCGCCATTGAAAAGGGAATGATGGTGTTGTTGGGCGTGGGATACGCCGACACCGACAACGATATTGACTGGCTTGTGAAGAAAACCATAAACCTGCGCATCTATGATGACAGCGAGGGAGTTATGAACCTCTCGGTTAAAGACGTGGAGGGAGATATTCTTGTAGTTAGTCAATTCACACTCATGGCCTCGTGCAAGAAGGGCAATCGCCCCTCTTACATCCACGCGGCAAGCCCAGATGTGTCTGTTCCGCTTTACGAACGGTTCTGCCAACGCCTTTCAGAGTCGCTTGGTAAGCCCGTTGCCACAGGCGTTTTCGGTGCAGACATGCAGGTTGAACTGGTAAACGATGGGCCTGTTACCATCGTGATAGACAGCAAAGACAGGTAAAAAAGGAGGTAAATGGTCAGATATGTAGACCTTTTCGCTGGTATAGGCGGTATAAGAATACCCTTCGACGAATTAGGAGCGCAATGCGTTTTCTCGTCTGAATGGG
Source organism: Prevotella sp. oral taxon 317 str. F0108 (assembly GCF_000162415.1). Lineage (NCBI taxonomy): Bacteria > Pseudomonadati > Bacteroidota > Bacteroidia > Bacteroidales > Prevotellaceae > Prevotella > Prevotella sp. oral taxon 317. The sequence continues at coordinate 146,351 of NZ_GG740073.1, forward strand.
ATAAAGCTGCATGCAAAACGTATGCAGCCAACTTTGGTGATATACCATCTGGCGACATCACAAAGATTGCCGCCGAAGACATTCCGCCACATCAGCTGCTCTTAGCAGGCTTCCCATGCCAGGCATTCAGCATCATGGGGCAGATGAAAGGGTTTGACGATACACGGGGAACAATGTTCTTTGAGGTGGCAAGAATACTTGACTACCACAAACCAAAAGCCGTGTTGCTTGAAAATGTGAAACAACTTACAACGCACGACCGCGGTAAGACCTTCGAAACAATAAAGGCCACGCTCCGTTCACTTGGTTATCACATAAACTGGCGCGTGTTGAACGCTATGGATTTCGGCCTCCCTCAAAAACGAGAAAGGGTAATCATTGTTGGGTTTAGAGACAAAATGGCGTACGAAAACTTTGATTTCACATTCAAGAAAAAGCCATTTAACCTGGCAACTATTCTTGAAGAAGAAAAAGATATAGACCCAAAACTATACGCCTCGAAAACAATCAGAGAAAAAAGAAAGGCTAGCACAGCAGGCAAAGAAGTGTTCTACCCATCAATCTGGCATGAGAACAAGGCCGGCAACATATCAGTGCTCAACTATTCGTGTGCTCTACGCACGGGGGCATCCTACAATTATCTGCTTGTTAATGGCGTACGCCGCCCATCATCAAGGGAATTACTAAGGCTACAAGGCTTTCCTGAAACATTTAAAATCGTTGTTTCGCATGCTGACATAAGGCGACAAACTGGCAATTCTGTGGCCATACCCATGATTAGAGCCGTTGCGGAAAAGATGTATAAACTAATCGACAAAGCTGATGAAACATCCTAAGCTGAGAGACAGCCACAGACTTAACGCCCGTGAATTGTATCCTACAAATGAAATTCCCGATGATGTGGTTACCCAAATTGGCGCTCACATAATATATTTATTGGCATTAGGCCGAAAAGACATAACAGGAACAGACTGGGGAGACACACTGGCACTGGCCTTACAAGCCACTCACCTAGACTCGCCTATCGGCATTGCAGATGTTGTGAGAGAAAAGATGGCGTGGTCGGCTAAGACAATCAAAACCACATCGCCACTAAACACAGAGACCGTTAGGCTAATTAGCGGAAGGTGCTCGCCAGACTATTCATACGGCATCGCCAATCCACACGACGACATACAGCAAACAGGCAGGGCAGTACTAGGCATTTGGAACGAGCGAATAAACATTGCTCAAGACAATTATAACCCAATAAGAACGTCTGTTTTGATAAGGAGTAACGACTTGTCTACCTTCTCCTTGTTCGAAGAAGAGGTGCAACGCTATCGCACAAGCGACTTTGTGTGGGAAGTAAACGCCAATGGCAATCTCATCGGGAAAGAAATTGAGACCAGCCAAACCAAATTCACTTGGCAGCCACATGGTTCACAATTCACTATACACACCAAGGTTCCTACCAATGCCATCAAATTTAGGATAAGGAAACCACCTCTCATTGAGAAAAAAGACATATTAAATTCGATTAATTTCGACCCTTCATGGATAACCCGTTTATAGCATGCAACAACAAAACGACAACGACAAAACACCAACAAACGAACCGCTAACACTAGGCGGAGCGCAACAGTTGGTGGACCAATGGGTTAAACAATACGGCGTGCGCTACTTCTCGGAACTAACCAACATGGCCGTTCTTACCGAAGAAGTGGGCGAACTGGCACGCCAAATGGCACGCATATACGGCGACCAAAGCTTTAAACAGGGAGAAGAACCAAACCTGGGCGACGAGATGGCCGACGTGTTATGGGTGCTGCTTTGCTTGGCCAACCAAACAGGAGTGAACCTCGAAGAAGAGCTAAAGCTCAACATCGAGAAGAAAACAAGGCGCGACAAAACCCGCCACATCAACAACGAAAAACTAAAAAAATAAGGAAATATGAGCGAACATAACCATCAACACGAACACCACCACCACGAAGAAGAGGTGAGCAAGTACGAGAAAACCCTGCAACAATACACCATCGAGCTAGACGATGCGCAGGTGCAGCAGGCCGTTAAAACCATTATCGCCGAGAAAACACTGGCTAACGACACGCCCGAAGTAAAGAAATTCCTCTTCGGCAGCATCGAACTAACCACGCTCAGCACCACCGATTCGGACACCAGCGTAATGGCTTTCGTAGACCGCGTTAACCAATTTGAAAACGCTTACCCGCAACTTCCCCACGTGGCAGCCGTGTGTGTGTACCCCTGCTTTGCCGAAGTGGCCAGCGAAACGCTTGAAGTGGAAGGTGTAGAAATAACCTGCGTATCGGGTAGTTTCCCCTCTTCGCAAGCCGTTATCGAGGTAAAAGTGGCCGAAACAGCACTTGCCGTACGCGACGGCGCAACGGAAATAGACATCGTTATGCCCGTGGGCAAGTTCCTCTCTGGCAACTATGAAGAGCTTTGCGACGACATAGCCGAGCTGAAACAGGCCTGCGGCGACAAGCCAATGAAGGTTATTCTCGAAACAGGCGACCTCAAAACGGCATCCAACATCAAGAAAGCATCCCTGCTATCCATGTATGCCGGAGCCGACTACATCAAGACTTCTACGGGCAAAGAGAAGGTCTCGGCAACGCCAGAGGCCGCTTATGTGATGTGTCAGGCCATCAAAGAGTATTACGAAAAAACAGGCATACAGATTGGCTTTAAGCCCGCTGGCGGCATCAACACCGTGATGGACGCCATCATCTACTACACCATCGTGAAAGAAGTGTTGGGCGAAAAGTGGCTTACCAACAAGTGGTTCCGCCTTGGCACCAGCCGATTGGCCAACCTACTGCTAAGCGAAATAAACGGCGAAGAAACAAAATTCTTCTAAAAAAGAACGCTCCCTAACAACAGTAACAGCAAATGAACCCACCCGCAAGAACCTTCATCCTCGTAGCCATAACCGTGGCCGCGCTCTTGCTTATGCACCAACTGCCCACGCTTTCGATAGGCGGTACGCAGCTGCGCGAAGTAAACATACTGAGTCAAGTGGTGCCCGAAAACGATGGCAAGCAAGTAGACGTGCTGCCAACAACGCCTCCCCACCCCATCATGGTACAGACCAAGAAGGGTGCCGCCCTGCATTTTAAGGAAGTGTGGACAAAGGGTGTGGAACCTATCTTCGACTATTCAAGCGGAGCGGCTGGCGGAATGGACCACTTTTACAGTCAGCTAACCAAGGTTAAGCAGCTCGACAGGCCCGTGCGCATAGCCTATTTCGGCGACTCGTACATCGAAGGCGACATCCTGACGGCCGACTTACGCGAGCTGTTCCAACGCACATGGGGCGGATGTGGCGTGGGATGGGTAGACACGGGGTCGCGAATGCAGCAAAACCGCATATCCATCAGGCAGCAATATAGTGGCATTACCGAGTATGCCGTGGCCAAAAAGCCCTTCGACATCTCAAAACAAGGCATCAACGAACGCTATTTCGCGCCACGCGAAGGCTCGTGGATAAAGGTGAGCGGCACCAAAAACTACGCCCATACCCAAAATTGGACCATATCAACGCTTTACTTTCACACCCCCACTAGCGTAACCATCAAGAGCAACGACGGCAAAGGGCACATCAGCGAACATAAGTTTACCGGCTCCACTGCCGTGCAAAAGCTAGAAGTTAAAGACTCGCTCAACAGCATTGGCTTTGCCTTTAAGGGCGTGGGAAGTGGCACTTTCCTATACGGACTAACACTAGACGGCGACAAAGGCGTAACCCTCGACAACTTCTCCATGCGCGGTTCGCCCGGCCTTACGCTGGCCAAGATACCCACACATCGCCTACAAGACTTCAGCAGACTGCGTCCTTACGACCTCATCGTGCTGCATTTCGGCCTGAACGTGGCCGTTCCTGGCAACCCATTGAGCGTGATGAAGGGCTATACAACGAAGATGAAGAAGGTGATTGAGCTGATGCGGCAAACCTTTCCACAAGCATCGATATTGGTAGTAAGCGTACCCGACCGCGACCAACGCTCGCCCAACGGCATACAAACGATGAAAGAAGTAAAGCAACTGGTGGCCCTGCAACAGCAAATGGCAGCCGACATGAAGGTGGCTTTCCTCAATTTCTTCGAGGCTATGGGTGGAGAAAGCAGCGTAAAAACGCTGGTAGAACGCAGTTATGCCAACAAAGACTACACCCACCTCAACTACAAGGGCGGTAAAGAACTGGCCAGAAAGATGTTCCCTTCGTTTAAAGAGGGGTACAAAAACTATGTTAGACGCAAAGCAATAGAAAAGAAATGATTAAACAACTGTCCGAATTCGTCGAGAAAGTGTCGTACTATGCCGACCAAATTGCCGAATTCACCAAGCAACACGCCGCAGAGATACACCGTGTTACCGACCTTCTCACCTACAATTCCGACGAGCCGCTCATCTTCTCGACGGGTCTTTTCCTCATGCTTTTCTTGGGGTTCGCCTTCGTCTACATGTGCTTGCAACGCCGTCTTACGGCACGTTTGCTCTTCGTAACCGCCTTTTCGTACTACTTTTACTACAAAAGCAGCGGTTTATATTTCTTCTTGCTCGCGCTAGTTACCATCAGCGACTTCTTCTTAGCCAACCTCATACACCGCTATCGCGAGCGTCGAGGTTTGGGAAAGCTGTTTGTTACGTTGAGTTTGGTTATCGACCTAGGTTTGTTGGGCTACTTCAAGTACACCAATTTCTTCGTTGGGATGGTGGCGCGCATGCTAGAACACAACTTCCAACCGTGGGACATCTTCTTGCCCGTAGGCATTAGTTTCTTCACGTTTCAAAGTCTTAGCTACACCATCGACGTGTATCGCGGCCACTTAAAGCCCCTACCCTCCTTGCTCGACTATGCTTTTTACGTGTCGTTCTTCCCCCAATTGGTGGCCGGTCCCATCGTTCGTGCCAGCGATTTTGCGCCACAGATACGCCAACCGCTAACCATTACGCGCGACATGTTCGCCCGTGGGCTGTTCTTTATCCTCATCGGACTGTTTAAAAAAGCCGTGATAAGCGATTATATCAGCCTCAACTTCGTAGACCGCATCTTCGACAATCCTGGTCTTTACAGCGGTTTAGAAAACCTCTTGGGCATCTATGGCTATGCCATGCAGATATATTGCGACTTCTCGGGCTATTCGGACATGGCCATCGGCATTGCCTTATTGCTGGGTTTCCATTTCCCTTTAAACTTCAACGCGCCCTATGCCGCCACCAACATCAGCGACTTTTGGCGGCGTTGGCACATATCGCTCTCCACTTGGATACGCGATTACATCTACATTTCGTTGGGCGGAAACCGCAAAGGAAAGATAAGGCAGTACTTCAATCTCATCCTTACCATGCTGCTTGGCGGCCTTTGGCATGGTGCAAGCCTCAACTTTATCATCTGGGGTGGCATGCATGGCGTGGCCTTAGCCGTACACAAGTTGTTCTCGCAAGGGCTGTTAAAGCATCCGCGCGGCTATGTTAGCCGTGGCATTCGCCGTCCTTTGGCCATCTTTGTCACCTTCCATTTCGTGTGTTTCACATGGTTGTTCTTCCGCAACTTGTCTTTCGAAACCAGCAAGATGATGCTTAACCGCATCTTTACCGACTTCCGCGCCGACCTCTTCGTCCCCATTTTGCACGGCTACAAGTACGTATTGGCCCTGATGCTCTTCGGTTTCGTCACCCATTACATACCCAATCGCTGGCAAGAGGGCATCATAGCCGGCCTGCGCCGCTGCAATGTGGTGGTGTGCGCACTATTCCTAGTTATCGTTATTTATATCGTTATACAGGTAAAAAGCAGCGCCATACAGCCCTTTATCTATTTCCAGTTCTAGACAGATAGACAACTATCATCATGGCTGGTTCCAAAAATTACCTTCTCTATATTTTTTAAATTGACACATGTTCTTCTCATTAACTTGCCCGATTGGTTTGTTATTAACAGGCATGTCACCTTTAACAACCTGCCAGAACAGCTGTTCTGGCAGATTCTAAAAAATACAGAGAAGGTAACCTTTGTTTCAACTAGTGTATAAACAGCACATACATAAAGAGACAGGTCATAAAGGTAAAGATTGTCTTCTTCATAATTTATTCCACTTTAAAATCCACTTTACATTCAACCATGTGTTTATTCTCTAACGTTACGTTGAACCGTGCCACATAATCACCAACAGGTAAGGCAGTTCTCGGACGTTTTTGTACAAAAAAGTTTTTCTTCTCTAACCAGCTGCAAAGCCAATTAAAATCCCCATGTGCAGGTATATACCTCATCACATAAAAGGGATCGAAAATTTCATCCCAGGGCTTTCCCATGTCTTTTCCGTCTGATGTGTATACATGGAACACATCGCGCAAGTCTATTATTTTCCATGCCTCCACAGGTTTTTCGCCTTCATTCATTACCGTCAGTTCAAAGAGAATGTCCTCACCATGTTTGAACACACTCGTTTCTTCCCCTTTCGCATTCAATACTTTGAAACGAACCTTTAAGTCGCTTTTTTCCGCATCATCCTTGCTGCAACCCACAAATGCAAGTAGCAGGAATGGTATGGTCAATGCCATTAAAACACTTTTTTTCATAAGCAAACATTTTGTGGTCTACAAACTTAAGGCTTGTTCTAAAAATTCCTCGATAAGGTACAATGCTTATTTCATGCATAGCCTTTCACTGTCTTCTTGCTTTTGTTCGGCATCTTTCACTTATTTGCAAATAGTATAATCAATCCTACTCCTTCAATAAGTAAGTGAAATCTGCTCACCAAATACAGAGAAGACCATCTTTTAGAACCTTCCTTAAAAGTAGAGATTTTACAGTTATTTAGTTATTATCAGAGCTAAGACAAAAGAAAACTTGTTGTAATCTGTACCAAAGAGTTAGTGAAAGTTTCAAACATCCAACGTTCTTTGTGAACAAGTGTCCTTATTGTCGCAACCACAACCTTCTTGTGGATGTCCATACCGCAACTGCGTGCGATTCAAACCGAGCGAATTCCAAATATGCCATAGTTCATTTTGTGAAGTTAACACTTTGCTGCAAAGGTAACTAAAACTAAATATTTACATTCGCTTTGACGATAATCAAATTGTCATGGGTGTTTCATAATGGATAATTTAATGTTAGAATGAAGATAATTACTAGTTTGTGCGCCAAATGATACACTATGAATTAAGCGTTAAAGTGTACATTGCAAATATAAAAAAAATAACAACACGAACAGGAAAAACTATATTTTTTAACTTTTAAATATCATCAAAATCACCCGACAAAACACCATAACGAACGTTTAAAGCGGTTAATTGCCACTAAAAAAGAGCCATAAATTGAACAGCAAAACAAAGAAAAATTAGTTTTCTATTCAGTTTTTAGCTATCTTTGCAGCATGATTAATGGTTTAGAACACATTGGCAACATCCCCATAAGCACGTCTGCCCTCTCCTCGTTATACCCCGAAATGGAGGCAGGCAACCAAAAGGTGCGCAACCTTGAACTAGGTGGAAAGCTCATCCGATTAAAGAAGGGACTTTACATTGTCAACCCAACCGTATCGCGCGTAGCACTATCCACAGAGCTAATTGCCAATCATATCTATGTGATGCAAAGCTAAGATAAAGGTCTCCGCTCATGTACGAAGTACTAAACAAATCAACTTACTGGCTTATAAATTCACGAAAAGCCAACAACTCCCGAACACATCAACTCATCAACTTACTAACTCAAAAACTTAAATCGTTATCTTTTATTTTACAATATCACTCAAATTTTCTCTCCGTTCTAGAGAAAATACAGGTCAAAAAGTAGGTAAAAAGCCACTTTTTCTACCCTTTCATCTTTTGGAATTTGTCAATTTTTAAGCCTACAACCTGCATTTTGCACCATTTTACCTTTCTATTTTGGTAGCCAGCTCGTAATTTTTAAAGTCCAATTACCTGCTTTTTGCCCCTAAAACCCCACTTTTTGATGCCCATTTTGCCCTTTCTAGCCCTATTTTTCATGGCTCTGAAAGGTTTTGTTTATACAATTGCAGCGTATTTTTATGCTTTTCACCTTGCGTTTAGCACCATTTTACACTGCATTTAGCACCATTTTAGCTTGCATTTAGCATCAAAACGCACTGCGTTTTGCACCAAAACACAGTCTATTTAGCACCAAAACGCACTCCATTTAGCGGCATATTGCACCACATTTGGCTAAAAATGGCCCGAAAGTTGGTGCAAAAGGCCGTTTATTGTAATAAATATTCATTCTTCCGCAACCGAGAACTACCCCCTTTTTGCAACGAAACAAACCCCCGCGAGAATCGATTTTTTGCGGCAAGGTAGGCAGTTGGCGGACAAAAGGGGCACTCTTCATGTTAAATTTTACACTGAAAAATAGACAAAAAAAATAATCGATACGTGTGCACGCGCATGGATAACGGCACAGAACACCTGGGAAAGTTAACGAGAGAAACAGCCGACAAGTTAATTGGCTTAGCAAGCTAACAAATTGCTTACGGCAAGCAGTTGTTGACACAAACGCTACCGAGTGCCATAAACCAAGGTCTTTGGCCTAGCTGTTGCCCACCGCAAGCTGGGCTGGATAGGCCGCTAAACGCACGCAAGCACTACCCCATAAACAGGCCAACCCCACACGATAGTTGCCGAAAGATGGACGATTTCTCGCTGTGAATGGGTGCTCTCCATTAATAAAACATCAAGCCATTCTTCTAAATTGAACTTATTTTGGTTATAATTTCAGTTAAAAAGTACTAAACCGTTTGATTGAGTAGAACAATATTTTACCTTTGCCTAACAGAAAAGCTTTTCACAAACAACTTTAAATTAAACAATCACAAACTTCCAAGAAATAGTACATCATGCAGAACCTAAAAACTAAGTTACTCACAACATTATTTCTGCTTTCGTTCCCATGCTTTCACACAATGGTCCAACAATCAGAAGGAGGAGACGAAAAATGAAAGCTGATAAGAACAGGGTTAAGGGTGCAAACGAGTAGGTTTGCAAAGGAATTCAGACCCTATGAACTTACTTCGGCCATTGGTTGGAACATCACTAGTCGCTTCTTTGCCAACCTGCAAGGTGAGGCTGCTGTGGCACTATTCAAAGTAGATGGAAAGAAAGACTACTCAACCAACTACACGCTGGGGCTGAACACTGGATATACCTTCGTTAAAAACGACCTTTGCAGCATCGATGCACGCGTTGGTGCAGGCACAAAGCTTGGCAAAAGCGATGCCTGAAGTACCATTATTACGACCTAGGGGTGATGATGCACATCGGCAAAGGCCACTTCAGGCCTACTTGCGGTATTGGTTTACGGCACTACAAGTCGCACAACGACGCATTTAAAGACCGCACACGCATCTATGCAGCAGTAGGTATGATATTCGGCGGATAGCATTACGTAACGCCCTTACGCGCAAAGCAAAAGGGCAAAACGTGCTATTAAGACACTATTATGGTGGTGAAAGAGACGGTAATGTCTGTTTCACCACCATTTTTTACGTGCCAAACCAAACGCCAATCACGCGAAAAAAGCTCAATCAAACCCCGAACTATGGTTAAATGCCGCTAAAAAGAGCCATAAATTGAACAGCAAAACAAAGAAAAATTAGTTTTCTATTCAGTTTTTAGCTATCTTTGCAGCATGATTAATGGCTTAGAACACATTGGCAACATCCCCATAAGCACGTCTGCCCTCTCCTCGTTATACCCCGAAATGAAGGCAGGCAACCAAAAGGTGCGCAACCTTGAACTAGCAGGAAAGCTCATCCGATTAAAGAAGGGACTTTACGTTGTCAACCCAACCGTATCGCGCGTAGCACTATCCACAGAGCTAATTGCCAATCACATCTATGCCCCTTCGTATATATCCATGTCCTCGGCCCTAAGATATTATGGACTGATACCAGAAACGGTCTATTCCGTTCAGTCGATGACGATAAAGCATTCGCGCAGTTTCAACACGCCCATTGGCCTATTCGACTACACATCCATCAACCGCGACGCCTTTCATATAGGCGTAACCAGCGTCAATAAGCAAAGCTATTCGTTCCTCATAGCAACGCCAGAAAAGGCGTTATGCGACCTCATTGCCAATTCACCGTTGGTAAATCTGCGATATTTAAAGGATGTTGAGACGTATCTAGAACAAGACATACGAATGAACATCGACGAACTGCGTAAGATGAACCTCACCATCTTTGAGCAATACGCCAAGGTTGGCAAGAAGGGCAAGTCTATACAAACGCTCATTAATTACTTAAACCGATGAACGAAATATACAACCTCATGCTATCGGCTTACGAACAGACAACCGAACAGCAAAAGCGCAATGCCACTTTCGAAGTAAATCAGCAGATAATACTTGCTGGCCTTTACAATGGTGGTTTCTTCGACGAAGCAGCTTTCTATGGCGGTACATGTCTTCGGATATTTCACGGACTTCAACGCTTTTCAGAAGACATGGATTTTTCACTTCTTGCGCCAAACAAAGCATTCGATTTCAGCCGATACTTCCAACCAATCATCGACGAGTTTGCCTTAGTTGGCCGAAAAGTAGAAATAACGAAGAAAGACAAGAAAGCCTTTTGCAAGGTTGAATCGGCCTTTTTGAAAGATAACACCGATGTTTACGATGTTACCTTTCAGACAGAAAAGTCTGTAAAAATCAAGATTGAAGTTGATACTCAGCCCCCTTTGAAATTCAACACAGAGCAAAAACTTCTGCTATTGCCAAAGTCGTTCATGGTTCGTTGCTATACCTTGCCCAACCTTTTTGCAGGAAAGATACACGCTTTGCTTTACCGAACATGGAAAAATAGAGTAAAAGGGCGCGATTGGTACGACTTTGAATGGTACATACGCCACAATACACCACTCGATTTCAATCATCTGCACGAGCGAACCTTGCAGTTTAATCAAGAAGACATAAGCAAGGAATTGTTTCTTGAAAAGCTGAAACAACGACTTTCAACAGCCGACATCAATCAAGTGAAAGCCGATGTCTTACCCTTTGTTCGCAATCCTATGGAACTCAACATCTGGTCGAACGACTATTTTTTGCAATTGGCAAGCAATATAAAATTTATGTAAAGATTCTTTGAACAATCTGCATCAAAACCCTAAAACCCACTACTCACCACCTTACAACTCACAAAGGGCAATACATTAAACCGCATTTTGCACAAATGTCAACTCGCCTGAGAATTGAATATTTGCGACCAAAGTGGGCGATTGGCTGGCAAGAATGGCAGCCAAAATGCCAAAAAACGTGCTGAAAATATTAAATTCTTACACTTCTAGCGGTTCAAACACCTTCGAACAGACCACCAAAAGCAAATTAAAAACCAGGGTACAGAAAGAATAAGAATAGACCACTGGAAATTGCACGACAATGCGTTTAAGGGCCGTAAACGCATTAATTTTGTGGTTTTACCCACAAGATAAAAGGGCATATACACAAAGAAAAAGAGCCGTAAACGTGCTATTAAGATACTAACATGTCAACCTGATCGACGGTTAATATCCCGTTTGCTCTATTGTTTACCCATAGCAAACTACCAACACGTCAATCCTTAACGCTTTACTTGCACTGCATATTTCAATTGGATGATACAAATGGCATCCATTGCCATCTCTAACTGGCATATATCTACAAGGTCGCACATAGGTAAAAGCTAAGAAATGGCATAAAGAGACTTTAAAGGCTGCACACAAAGCTACATCACCGCGGGTTAATTTACATGCGTTAGGTACATTTAAGGACGATACGCGAAGAATAAAGAGCAAAATAACCCCATTAATAAATTAAGAAAGAGGTGAAAACGGCTTTCGCAAGCGTCTTCACCTCTTTCTTTAATTTCATTCTACAATATGGAAATCGCCCTTATCGTCTTTCTGCAAGGTGAGCAAGAACTGTGGGTATGAAGTTTTCCTGGGTTTAATCTCCACCCCATTGTAAAATATTCGTTCAATCGCGATGCTACTGTCGGCCAACATATCTTTATCTTCTGCCGCGCCATAAACAAAATCAATGCGGAGGTCGATGGTTTTGCCCTCGATGTTCAATTGCGTTGTAGCATAGCCTTCGCCATGCGAGCGGTTGGCGTTATAGGTCATGTCTTTTTCGTCGGGCAGTTCAGCAATAAACTCCAAACGTTTCTCTCCCAAGCTATTGTCTGCGTTGATGCGCACGGAGAAACCTTGCTTGCTTTGCAAGCCATAGACAGAGAAGTTTTTTTTCTGCATCAACAACTCATAATCGTAAGCTTGCCCCTTGGCGTCTAGCAGCGAAAGTAAAATCGTGTTCTGCCGAAGAGCAGCTATCGTAGGCTGATAGTCATATTCATTGCAGGTAGTGCACGATGAAAAGATTAGGCAACCGAACAAGAATGCCATCGAGATGCGTAGTTTAGCGATATTCATAATGAGACAAATTAATGAACATATAAACATTCAAATAATATGGCATATGGGCACCATCCAATGAACCCCAAAAATCTTCAGTGGCACAATACCAACCATTTCCAGCATTTTTACCAAAGCCCCAATTCATATAAACACGATCATCATATTCTGTCCAGGTCTTGATTGTCATTCCTAAAAATTTTTTTCTAACAGTGTAAGATTGCTCGTAATAACCATCACAGAACCAAATATGCCCAGTGTTATATGGTGAATAGCCAAAAATAAGTAAACCTCGATTGCAATTTAAATCATCACCAAAATATCCTTTTCTCGTAAAATTCAAGTTAGTATAAAGAAGTTCAAAATCATAAGGCACAATTTGTGCCTGGTTATAACCCAATTTGTGAAGACCTGTTGTGATATTATCTGGTAATGCACCACTAGCTTTTGGTCCAAACGAATACCCAGGGATACTATCGGCAATTTGTCTCAGTCGACGTGCCAAGTCCGCACCATCTATATTAGTTATATCATACTTATCTGAATAAAGAAATTGTGGTTTTGTAGTAGTCATACTCCCATTAGGGCGTTGTGACGTATCGTACATCAACATACCTATTGCAATTGCAGGACAACCTATATAATACTTATTATCAGCATAATAATTATATCCTCCACCTTGATGCCATACATCCAAATCCTTACCAGTATAAGGATATATTGATTTCTTTCCTGATGAATACCTTCTCCTACCTCGTGTTTCTTTTGGTTCGGTATTCGTTAATACAACTTCATAAGAATATCCATCCTTTCCTAAATCTTTCCATTCATCAAAATATTTTTGTTTAGTTAAAGATTGATCATGCAATTCACCTTTAACACGCAACTTATAACTATTGATTAGTGAATATAAAGGATTGTCGGGATTAACATCATTGAAACTTAATGTTCCTGTACCAGAATGAGCTACAATGGGAAAAGAAGTATTGCTCCCAGAAAGTATAACATAACCATTACCCCCTGAGTAGTTAACAGCATAAAGCAATGTATCGTTTCCTTCAACCAAATAGTCAATCTTTCCTATTTTACTATCAGAAACAGCCCTGGTAGGAACATAAGAGCTATCATTGCGTGATAATCCCTCGTAAAAAAGATTAGCATAGGCTGTTGCCTGTTTCAAACTTAATTGCAACTCACTCCTTGAATGGTCATTTTTAATAGGTTCGTATGCCATCGGGCTATCCGAACAAGAATAGAAACATGCAGCTAAGGCTGCAAAAAATAATTGTTTTTTCATAAATTGTGGTTTAGTGTTAGAATGTTGATTACCTACTGGACGATGAGTACTTAGAATAAAGTAATTCTACCCAGCGTGTTGCAAATATAGGAATTAAAATTCAATATACATAAATATTCCCCCTATTTTAACACCAACGGAATTAAAAATAAAAACAAACCAAACGCCAACCAACGCCCGAAAAGCCTATCAGCCCTCAACAACAATCGTGTGGTAAGATGCACCATAGCCACACCAATAGCCCAAACCGCCGTGAATATTCGTGCGGATGTTCTGCATCGAGTTAAAAAGTGGATTGCGCCCTTCGCCTTGATAGTCGTCCATACTCTTCCAAAACTCGTACGAAACAGAGTCGATATGGCAGAATTTAATCGTTACAAACTCATATCGCTTAAAGAAAGTGGCGTTGGGACTGGTTACGTTTTGCCGCGAATTGTTAACCAAAATAGAGGCCTTCGAAGGTAAAAGGCGGTCGTTGTAGGTGCCGAGATAAGTGGAATGAAAGTCTTGGCTATAACTATACTGCCGCACAAAAACCTTATAATAGTTGGTTGTGGCAGGGTTATCCGTAAACCCTACACGCAGTTTATACCAACCTGGAAACCGCGAAAGCTCTTCCGCCTTGATGCTTGTAAGGGCAACCGGCTTGGGAATGGTGGTTACGGCATGGGCATGAAAGTTCTGAAAATCCACACGCAACGTATAAGTCTTGCCCACTTCGCCCCGCATGTCGGAGGTGGTATAGATGTAAGGCGGGAAATAATCCCTATGGGGCATGCCCGTAAGCACCACTTCGCGCGTGCCGTCGCTCACCGTTACTTTGGCCCAACGCAACAAAAAGCGGTCGAGCGAATCGGTTGATTGCAACCGCTTTGATATGGGAACGGTGGTGGTTAACTTCACAATGGGAAAGCCGCCACTATCTATCCAGCCCTCAACCACCAGCTGCGCGGGGGCTTGTTTCACCTCCGTTTCTTCGCAACTAAGGCAAAAAAACGCCAACAATAATGGGAATAATAACCTGTACATGGCCTAAAACTTAAAGAAATAACTGATGGATGGGAGAAAAGGCATTTGCTGGGGCATGAACGATAGCGGCCTATACGAATAGCCATCGCCGTCTATACGTATGCGCCAGAACAAGTCGTTGCGCCGCATGTTGGCGTTATATACCGAGAGGTTAAGGCCATGTTCGCGGCCATTGCGACTATATAGCAGGTAGTTGGCCGAGAGGTCGAGCCGAACATAGGTGCTAAGCCTGGCCCCATTGTGCGGTCCGAACTGCGAAACAAGGTTGCCATCGAGTATGTAGAAGTTCTCTGGGGCGGTGAATGGCGTACCACTGGCCCACACCAACGTTGCAGCTAAACGCCAACGAGGGCTTAATTGGTATGCGGCCACGGCGTTAAGTTCGTGCACACGCTCATGACTGGCGGGATATTCACCAAGCAAAGCTGTGCCGGGATAATGCCGTTGCGCCCTACCCCACGCGTAACTAACCCATCCCGTTAGGTAGCCCGAACGTTTTTCAAGCATCACATGCGCGCCATAATTGCGCCCTTGGCCCTCAACAAGGTGTTTACTTACGTTGTCAGATGGGTTGAAAATAACCTCGAACGGCGTGCTAACATATTCTTGTTGATGGTAAAGCCACTTGTGATAAACGCCTGCCGTAAGCTGAAATGCACCTTTAAACAAGGCGGTGCGATAGTTGGCCGAGAGGTTGATGGCGCGTTGCGGACGATGAACGGCCGACGATGAGAGCCAAAACTCACTGGGAAGATTGAGCGAAGAGAACCCCGTACGAAAGAGGTACTGACGCTTGATGGCCCCACTGACGAGGAATGCACCCACGGGCGACTGCCAAACAAGATGCAAAAGGGGGTCTAGGCCGTAGAAAGTGGCATCGGGCGAGCGATAAATTGTGGCTCGTAGGCCGCCTGTTAGTTTCAGTTGTTCGGCCAATGGTAGGGCCATGTCGGCTCCCAACGACGTTTCCAGTGTGCGTTGGCGTTGTGGTGCAGGGTTGATGTACTGCCTATCGCCGCTCACTTCGGGCGATTGAAGTTGCAAACGATGGTAAACCACGGCGGCATGTAGGCTTAATGGCGCAAAAGAGAGGTGCGCCTTGTAGCCCCAATCGGTGATAGAAGAGGGCAAACGCAAGTGTGTGTTCTCAAATCCTGTATAGAAATCATTGCCATAAGCAGAGAGGTAGGCCGTTTGTTGCAACGTTGTTCGGCCCATGCGCCTTGTCCAATGCAGTGCGCCCAAATGGTTGGCCCACTTCATTTTGCCTTTATACACAGATATTTTTTCGTTTAGTTCGCCATCGTCTTGTCCGCTGTAATAGTCTATTCGCAGCATGTTGTTATCGTCGGGACGGTAAGTCCACGTTACGTTTGCATCGTAAAAGCCATATTTTAAGGCCATTTCGTTCATGTTCAGCAAACGATGATAAAGCAGGTTTATGTAGGCCGAACGACCCGAAAGCGTTAGTTCCATCTGGCCATTGATGGGCACGCGCAGGGTGGCTTGCGAGGAAATAAGCCCGATACTGCCCTCCCCGCCAAGCTTATGGGCAATGGTATCGGGCGAACAAAGGTCTACAAAGCCGCCCAATCTGTTGGCATGACCTGCCGAAACCGCTGTGGGCGAAAAGCGCATCTGTGCATAATGGCTGGCGTTGAAAACGGAAAAGATGCCCAACAGATGGGCGGCGTTATGCACTGGCACACCATTAAGGCTCATTTCGTTGTGTGCATTGTCGCATCCCTCGATGTGTAAGCCGGCGTCTAGCTCGCCATTAGTCTGCACATTGGGCAGCGATTGGGCATAGCGCAGCGGGTCGGCATTGCCAAATAGCTTAGGCATGTCGTTCAGAAAGTCGAGGTTCAGCGTTATTTGCCCTAAGGCATTGGCACGCAACTTGCCCCGTAAACGCGGCGCAACGATGTCCACGTTACGTAAGTTTGCGGCTTTCAGCGTGTCGGCTGTTTGCCCTTTGGCCGGCAAAAGGGCTGTGGCGAAGAGCAAGGCAAACCATGTTCGGGGCTTTATGTGGTGGGCTAAGTGGCGAATAATAATGGTGGTTTAAGGGTAAAATGTTGTTGTTGGCTTTACGTTTGGCGGGTTCTGCCCATGCAATAAGCAAGAAAAGCCCACACGGGCGGCAGT
>NZ_GG740073.1:163630-338062 GCF_000162415.1 Prevotella sp. oral taxon 317 str. F0108
GCAAAGGTAATTTATAGAACCTGCCTTAAACAAAATAGAAATGGTAAGGAAACGCGCCTTCGTACAGCTGTACTAATAAGGCGATGTGGTTTCGATACCATTTCTATCACGCTATAAATACGCATTGCCCAAGGGCCAACCGTGGGTCTAGGGCAATGGAATTGAGGTTACTTATTGAACATTCTTTCGAACGATTTAATCAAGTCGCTAGCCTGCTTGTACACGTCGGGGAAGTTCTTCTTCGTGAAGTAGTCGTTAAAACCATAGCTAGTTTTATCGTCAAACTTCAACAAAGCATAGGGTTTCCACATCACTTTATACTCTAGTGTTAAGTTGTTGTGTACTTGTTCTGCAAATACTGCTAACTCAATATTGGCGCTACGCTTATCAGAACCCTTCAAGAATATACCTGCATTGAGGTGATTATTGGCTTGTTCTACAAATCCCTTGGATTCACTCTCGGTGTAATAAACAAAGCTGTTGTTCTTAAACATACCACCTTCTTCAAGCTTTCTGTACCATTTGTTAAACGTGCTACCATCGTCTATCTTACCTTTGAACTGCACTTCACCCAGAATATCGAACGCCATATTTACCTCTCCTACACTCTGAATGCGGTCGTTGGTGGCTTTACCATTAACAGAAATCACCATGTCGAACAGCTTTTGGTTGCCAATAGTGACGGCGGCATCGGCCTTTGCACCCTTAGCGGCATCGAACAATGCGCGCTTAACCTCCACAACATAGTTGTTGATGGTTAGCTTGCAGTTGGCCTCGATATTGTCTTTTGCCACGTCGAGCGTGCCGTTTGTAGACACCTTGGTGTTCAATTCGCCCGTCATCAAGGTGTTTCCGCCCTGCGTAAGCGTAAGTGTTGCATGTTCGGGGATGTTTAATTTGGTTTCAATCTTTGTATGATCGTAATATCCATTGCCTTTATATTCCCTTTCTTCATCGTCCAAGAAAGGCACGTACATATTGGTTTGCTTACCCGAAAGCACAAGTTTTAGCACACATTCCTTGCCGTTATTGTCGTTAAAGACGAACTGCAAGTCGTTGGCATCCTCTCTAACCCATTGTCCGTTTACCACTTTAAAGTGCCCGTTAATCTGCGAAAGGTCTATCATGCGCTGCATTACCTTCATGTCTTTCTCGCGCTTGCCAAGGTCGGTCCAAAAGCTTTTCAGCTTATCCTTCCACCACTTGTTAATCTTTGCCGTGGCATGTTCGCTCGAAAGGTTGTCGTGTACATAGTTGGCAATGTTCTCAATGTTGTTAAAGTCGGTTGATTTAACCATTGCCAAGGCGCGTTTAGCGGTTTTGTCCAACTCTAGCTTTTTCTGTTCGGGGGTCAGTTCGGTGTTAATCTCGGTTTTGTTTCCTGGGTCTGTTCCGCCAGGAATAGTGGGCTTGTCGTCGTTCGACGAGCCACAAGCAGCCACACCGAACACCAAAGAGGCACCTAACATTAGGTACCCAAAGCGTCTAAATTCTCTCATGCTATCTAATTTAATTGTTAATTAATGGCCTTATGGCCGTGTTTTATTGTGTTAAGTTATTGAAGTCTGTAATTTGTAAGATGTTGATTTGGCGTGTTTTCCTTAGTCATAGTGTACTCATACACAAGGAAAACTTTTATCAATTGTTTCTATCTATTATAAAGCTTACGTATGCTTTCAAAGCGTCTTGCAGCTGTGGCTGAGCAATGTATTGGTTGATAAACCCATCGGTAAGTACCTTACATTGGGCCATTTTTTGTTCGGCATAGGCTATTCCGCCGTTGTTCTTGGTAAACTCAACCAGCTGAGCAATCTCTTCGGCCGACACGTTTCGCGCTTTTACTTTGCGCGCTAAGGCCGCCATTTGGGTATCGCCGGTGGTGTTAAGCGCATAAAGCACGGGCAAAGTTAGCTTACCTTCGGCCATATCGTTGCCCGTTGGCTTGCCTAAGTCGGCCGATTGGTAATAATCAAAGATGTCGTCGCGAATCTGAAAGATAACGCCCACGTTGCGTCCAAAGGCGCGAGCCGCCTCAACAGCTTGCCTGTCGGCTCCTCCGGCCTTTGCTCCAATCACGGCACAAGCCTCAAACAAGGCGGCCGTCTTTTGTCTTATAACCTCGAAATACACCTCTTCCGAGAAGTTGGTGTTGGCAATGTTGGTTAGTTGCAGTATCTCGCCGTTTGATAATGTGCGACCCAGCTCGGCCAAATCGCAAACAATGTCGCAATCGTTTGTGCGCGCAATGTTAAGCAAGGCCGTAGAAAGAATATAATCGCCAACCAGCACCGCCACCTTATTGTTATACGAAGCGTTTACCGATGCTTGCCCCCGGCGTTCGCCACTCTCGTCTACCACATCGTCGTGCACAAGGCTTGCCGTGTGCAATAATTCAAGTCCAACGGCGGCATATTGCGCCACAGATGTAACCTTGCCAAAGCTTTTTGTCATCAGCAAGATAAGTATGGGGCGCATGCGCTTGCCGCCTTTGGCGCGAACATGCTCTAATGCCTGACCCAACAGTCCGTCTTTGTGGGTCAGCGACTCGTCGAACAGCGCGATAAAGTCTTTTAATTCGGTATGTATAGGTGTCCGTATGGTCGACAAATAATCCATGTATTCTCAAATTTGACACAAATTTACACAATAAATCGTTACTAACCCCATTTTATTTCGTAATTTTACACGATATAACAATAAAACTTATGGATAAACTATTCCTCATAGATGCTTACGCTTTGATATATCGCTCGTATTATGCCTTTATCAATAACCCACGCATCAACTCGAAAGGACTTAACACTTCGGCCGTAATGGGCTTTTGTAATACCCTTAACGAGGTGCTAAACAAGGAGCAACCCTCGCACATTGGCGTGGCTTTCGACCACGGACTGACTTTTAGAAACGAAGCTTTTCCGCAATATAAGGCACAGCGCGAGGCAACACCCGAAGATATCAAACGCTCTGTGCCCATCATCAAAGACATTCTTACGGCCTACCACATCCCTGTGTTGCAAGTAGACGGCTTTGAGGCCGACGACGTTATCGGTACGCTTGCACTGAAAGCTGGTGAACAAGGCATTGACACCTACATGCTAACGCCCGACAAAGACTATGCCCAACTGGTGCGCCCCAACGTTTATATGTATCGTCCACGACATGGCGGCGGTTACGAAACGATGGGACCCGACGAGGTGAACCAAAAGTACAACATATCTTCGCCTTTGCAGGTTATCGACCTCTTAGCCCTCATGGGCGACTCGGCCGACAACTTTCCAGGCTGCCCAGGCGTAGGCGAAAAGACGGCATCTAAGCTTATCAACGAGTTTGGAACGGTGGAAAAGCTGCTCGAAAACACTGCGCAACTGAAAGGAAAGATGCGCGAAAAGGTGGAAGGAGCCGTTGAAGACATCAAGATGTCGAAGTTTTTGGCCACCATACGAACGGACGTGCCACTGGAATTAGACCTCGAACAGCTACGACTGAAAGAACCCGACACGGCCAAACTGCAAGAGATATTTACCGAATTAGAGTTTAAGAGCTTTGCCAACCGCTTGCTAAACAAGGCCGAAAAGCCTAAAAAGGCGGACAACAGGCAGCTTTCGCTGTTCGACGAACCAGCTATGGCTGAGGCCGACAACAGTCGGTTCGAACCCCTATCGGCACCCGTTGCCAATCGACAAACGATTGAAACCACACCCCACGAGTACCATTTGGTTCAGACCGAGGCCGACATTCAAGCCCTCGTTAACCTGCTTTCGGCTGCCGATGTAATCAGTCTGGACACCGAAACAACCTCTACCAACGCCATTGATGCCCAATTGGTGGGGCTTAGTTTTGCCGTAGAAGAGAAGAAAGCCTATTATGTACCTGTGCCCGAACAGGCTAACGAGGCGCAAAACATCGTGGATAAGTTCAAGGCTATATACGAAAATCCAAATACTTTAAAGGTAGGACAGAATATAAAATACGACCTTGAAGTTCTTCGCAACTATGGAATAATGCTGCAAGGACCACTCTTCGATACCATGATTGCCCATTATCTGCTGCAACCCGAACTGCGCCATAACATGGATTTCATGGCCGAAGTGTACCTGAACTACGAAACAGTGCACATCGATGCCCTTATCGGAGCGAAGGGAAAAACGCAGAAAAACATGCGCGAACTGGCTCCTAGCGAGGTGTATGCCTACGCTTGCGAAGATGCCGACATAACGCTGCAACTTAAAAACGTGCTTCAACCCAAGCTTGTTGAGGCTGGTGTGGAACGTCTTTTCAACGAAGTGGAGATGCCATTGATACCTGTTTTAGCCGAAATGGAGTGCAACGGTGTGCGCATTGACACGGCTGCACTGAAAGAAACATCGCAAGTTTTCACCGAACGCATGCTGCAATTGGAGCAAGAAATTTACCAAGCGGCTGGCAAAACGTTCAACGTGGCATCGCCAAAACAAGTGGGCGACATCCTTTTTGGCGAGATGAAAATCATCGATAAGCCCAAGAAAACCAAGACAGGGCAATATGTTACCAGCGAAGAGGTGTTGCAAACACTGCGCTCTAAGCACCCCATCGTGGCGCATATTCTAGATTATCGCGCGCTGAAAAAGCTGCTCGGCACATACGTAGATGCACTGCCCAAACTGATAAACCCACGCACGGGCCACATCCACACGTCGTTTAACCAAGCTGTTACGGCCACTGGTAGACTTTCTTCGAGCGACCCTAACCTGCAAAACATCCCCGTTCGCGGCGAAGATGGCAAGGAAATACGCAAGTGTTTCATTCCCGAAGAGGGCTGCGAGTTCTTCTCGGCAGATTATAGTCAGATTGAATTGCGCGTTATGGCTCATCTTAGTCAGGATGCCAACATGCTCGATGCCTTCCGCGAAGGCTACGATATCCATTCTGCAACGGCCGCAAAGATTTACGATAAGCCTGTTTCGGAGGTTACACGCGATGAACGAACGAAGGCTAAACGCGCCAACTTCGGCATCATCTACGGCATAACGGTGTTTGGTTTGGCCGATAGGCTCAACATCGAGCGTGCAGAGGCTAAGCAACTTATCGACGGATACTTCAAGATGTTTCCGCAAGTGCGCGACTATATGGAGCAAGCCAAGGAGACGGCAAAGGCCAATGGCTACGTGGAAACGTTCTTCCACCGCCGCCGTTACTTGCCAGACATCAACAGTAGCAATGCAACGGTGCGCGGAATTGCCGAACGAAACGCCATCAATGCACCCATACAAGGGTCGGCAGCCGACATCATTAAGGTGGCTATGGTGCGTATTTTCCAACGTTTCCAGCGCGAAAACATCCGCTCGAAGATGATTTTACAGGTGCACGACGAACTTAATTTCAGCGTTCTTCCAACTGAGAAAGAACTGGTTGAACGCATCGTTATGGAAGAAATGCAAGCTGCCTACCCGCTAGATGTGCCCTTGGTGGCCGATGGCGGTTGGGGAAACAACTGGTTAGAGGCACATTAAAAGGTGAAAAGGGGAAAAGGGGAAAGGGTGAAAAGATGGCTAACGCCCATAAAGAGGCATAGCCTTCAGATGCTTTTTTACTTTCTCAGATTAGTCGGAGCAATCAGACCTGTCGGACCAGTCAGACCTGTCCGACTAATCAGACTTTCCCCTAATAACGAAAGCCGCAAAACTACTGGCTTAACAACTTACTCATTCTTCCTACTTATTACCTTTACTACCTACTACCTTTACTACTTACTACCTTTACTACTTACTACCTTTACTACTTACTACCTTTACTACCTACTACCTTTACTACTTACTACCTTTACTACTTACTACCTTTACTACTTACTACTAACTTTTAAGTCCTGTTCTATAAATTACCAGCTTTTCTAAAAATCCATTGAAGGTAAGTTATAGAACACGCCTTAATTTTGTTTTATAGCAACCTCCATAATCCGCTCATCTTTCTCTATAACATGAATGTCAGGGGGAAGATGGAGGGCTTTCCCCGTGGTCTGGGCTTCTTTGTGAATGAATACGACCCCCATACGTGGACGAACAAGCTGGCAAAGATGGCCGAGCGTTGCCACATCGGCATGGCCGCTAGTGTGAAATCCATGCGCTGTACCATCAAAGATACGCGTGCCAAACAGGTTTCTTATTTCGATAATGCCGGGAATACGGTTCTCTTCTTTTCCATTGTGATAGCCTTGCCACATGGAATATATCAGGCAGGCAGGTTCATCGCCATAAACTTGCATTATGGCTTTTATCAGGTTGATCTGACTTGCCCTAACCGGCATCAGAAAACCTTCGTGCTGCAACTTGCGCTTAACACGATTGGCCTTATAACTAGTAAGCTCAAAGATGTGCGTAAACTGGAACAGTTCAGCCTGGGTATAGTTTGTGAATATATCCAATATCTTTTTTTGGTATCGATCGCAATAGAACACTCTGCCCGTTTGTTTACAGCCAGCATGGAAAGAAGCTAACCGCTCCATATCCGTAGATGAGCAGAGGGCAAACACATACTTGTGCCGTTTCAACACCTTTATGGTATTCGCCTGTATTGCATACTCAGGCAAGACCTTTTCGTGCGGTCGGCTTAGCATTGTTCCTTCGGTTATTAAAATATCTACTTGCCTGATATACTTTTTTAGAACTCCATCCAGACTTTTTCCCAAATAACCATGACGGCGGAAATCTCCCGTGTGAAGAATAACCCTCCCCTGTGTCTCTATCTTAAACATATAGGAATCGAAGGCCGAATGACTGCAATAGTAAGGGGTGATGCGGATGTCGCCTATCTGTATCGTACAATTTACCTGATAGGTTTTCATGCGATTAATGGCAGACAACTCTTGTTCTATGTTTTCATGCCTTGAAAGCGTCTCATATTTACATTTCATTACTTTCAAAGCACCTTCACCAATGTATTGGGGTATAGAATCTGGAACAAACTGGAACAGCCCCACATGATCGCCATGATAATGCGTATAGAAAATGGCGTCAACACCAGAAACAACCTCGGCTATTTGTTCTGCCATCAATTCCTTTACTTTACTTCCAGGCAGGTTGCTTCCCAAATCAATAATGATGCGAGACTGTGCTGTGGCAATTTCCGTGATGCAGCCGCCAATTTGATTTGCACCACGGTGAATATTAATCTCTATTTGTGACTTTGAAACTATCTCTTCCATATATGTTACCAGTTTTGATAAATATCTTTTGCATAGGACTTATCGTCAATGGGTTTCATAAACGACGACCAGCAGTAATCGCTTAACACAAGGTTATTACCACGCCTATACATAGTGTCAACCATCCCCCTTTCTTCTTTATAAGAAAGGGGGAGAGTCTTCACTACTTAACCACTCGCTTAAATTCAACAACCATCTTATCCATCTTGAGGATAGGCTGGCTAAGCCGTGTCTTCACCTCTTGATAACCATGCGCCTTTATCCAATCTACAACCCTGTTACGAACCGCGTTGTCGTAGTATAAGGTGAGTTGCAAAGGCAAGGCGTACTCATCAACGGGTTTTAGAAGGTTTTTTTCCAGTGGATTTCCCGTAGTTATTCCGAGGCAATAAGCCACGATACTTCCTGCCAGATTACCCTTGAAAGGCTCGGGAACGGCTTCCAAGTCTTGCCTTGCTCCGTCTACGATAGCTTTCAATGTCAGAAGGTTGTCTGCCAAACCGAGGTTCAGCAATAGTCTCAATTCGTCGTCAATGCGTGTGCGCATTTCATCCGTCAGCTCAAGTCCAAGGTTATGGATTCCCCATTCAACTTGGAACTGGAGTGACTCATCTTTTGTTCTTTTAGCCAGTTCGGCTTTGCGTCTTTTTGTTCTTTCCATATTATATAATACGAATGAGAAATTTAATATCGACAGCAAAGATAGAACGAAGATGCAGAAAGGTTAAGAATGGAATGTTATTTTTCTATCAAAGACCAAGTTTTAGCTTCCGAAGGCATGTTGGGAGTATATTTTTTTTCAATTCCTTTCTGTTTTTCAAACTCGAACTCATCAACAGCAATAGAATAAAGCTCTACATTAGATGTATCAAATTTCCACCCATTAATACTCTTTTCATCCCAGTTTTCCCAATAACTATTATTAGCTGCTACTACAAGTCTTGTTCTATCAGAAGCCACTTCCTCCCAATCAACAGCCTTACCGTTTTCCTTATGTCCATGAATTTTTTCATAATTTTCTTTAATTAGCTCATGATAGCGTTTCAGTTGCTTTGCAGCTTCTTCGGGGGTATCATTGTCGCTAGATTTCTTTCTAAACTTTACTTCACATAGCACATACTTACCATCAGCATCTTTGCCGATAAGGTCAATGCTTTTTCCACGTGGTTTTCCAGAATAATCTACGGGTATCTCTATGTCCAACCATTCTACTTCCTTACCATTCAGGTTAGATACTGATGATAAAATAATTGCTCTCTGCAAGGCACGTTCTGCTGAATCCGAAATTTCTGTGCTATAACGTACCGGATGATTTTCTTGTTTCATAATAAAGTAAATATTAAATTTGTAAAGTTGTTTTTAGTTTTTAATACTTCAATATGAAGAAGAGCTTTGTATCTTTTATAGGCAAACCAAGATAAACACTCCTCATCATTTACGAAGTGATGGACAAAGGTACAATAAAAATTGAAATTGTTCCCCACATATTATTAGAAGAACGAAATTACGTTTAGCACAAAACCAACCAGTTGAAAAGCAAGTGCACCACCTTGCGTTCATGGTTAGTCTAATCAAAAAGTGAAAAAGAAAAACTACTTTCCTACTTACTACTTTCCTACTTACTACTTTCCTACTTACTTCTCCACTCCCCAAAAATAAAATAAGGAGTTAAGTCACAAAGCATTTGGCTTAACTCCATAACTCCTTAACTCCTTAAAGGTGAAAAGGTGAAAAAGTGAAAGGGTGAAAAAATGGCCTTAAAAGGTGAAAAAGTGAAAGGGTGAAAAGGTGAAAAAATTGCTGCGCCTACCACGCTTGTTCACTATCAAAGTGAAATAAAAGCGTAATTTCACCTTATGTTCTTCTGTCAAAATAGAAAGGGTGAAAAGGTGAAAGGGTGAAAAAATGGCTGCGCCACATAGGCATTTGGCTTAACTCCATAACTCCTTAACCCTTAAAGGTGAAATGGCTAACACCACCTAGGCATTTGGCTTAACTCCATAACTCCTTAACCCAATAACTCCTTACAAGCAGGGCTTTTTTGGGGGTTAGTACATCTTTAAACACCATATAGTGCAAGTACAAAACACTTGTAGCGCTAGTACAAGACCCTTGTAGTGGTAGTACAAGATACCTTGTAGTGCCAGTACAAGACGCTTGTAGTGCTAGTACAAGATGCTTGTAGCGTGAGTACAAGGTGCTTGTAGTGTCAGTACAAGGCACTTTGTACTGATATTTACACCCGATATGTGCTAACTATCCCATAGCACAATTAATGCCAAAACCAATTCTTTTCGATTATAACTGAAACACTCGTCAACTTGTTAACTCGTTAACTAAGCCACTTGTCTTCTCGTTAACTTGTTAATTTGTCAACTCATCAACCAATACTACACTTCAATTAAGCCCATAATAAAAGCGTTCGAGTTAAGTTCTCGAACGCTTTTTATTATAAACCAACAAATGTTTCCGCTTATTTTTTAAGCTGTTTAAGCAATTTACCTGCCGTATCAGAAAGCAGTGTTATTGCCCCAGCCAATATCACAGTGTCTTTAATCACCAATCTACCTGCACCCGAAAGCAAGGGGAAACCATGTTCGCCACTTCCCAAATCGGGAACCCAACATTCGGGCGTTGTTATGAGGAAAGACAGCGTTCCTAAGGTCATAATGATACAGAGCAGTTCGCCGAAAATGCCAATCTTTGGTGAGAACATACCCAAGAAAACCAAGATACCGATGCTCATGATAAGGCAACCAAGTCCATAAGAAAACACATAGGTGCGGTTTTCTTCGTGCCACTGGCGGTTTTTCAACACCAATTCGCCCTCTTTGTTTTTATATTGCTTGTATTCTGGTGCTTCTTTTGCATAAAAGAAACTCATAAACGGACTGTTTGCAACGAAAGGAACGATGCCGTCGGCCTCGTAATGGGTAAACTTCAAACCTCCAATCCACACAAACACAATAAGAATGGCCACACGGATGAGGTTCAAACCTGTTTGGCGCAAGTTAGACGCCAATTCTAGAAATGCAATTACTTTACTTTTCATACTTACTTTATCGATTAAAAACGCACGCCCAAATAAACGGGCTAATGAATGAATATTTACTTACTAAGGCCGCTACATAAGTGCACTTACGCACCTTGTAGAACATTACATATTGTAACGTACAAGGCCTTTTAACCATGCAAAAATAATTGATTTAGCACGAAAAACAATGCAAAATAACATTGCTAATATCTATAAAGGCATTGAAAAAAGCTATCAGTTAACCACTGCCACCTTGCAAGCCACGCCGCTTTTACCCTCTTCGGTGGCCTCTAACACCACGTAAACGCCGCTTACAACGCGCTGGCCGCGAAGGTCGGTGGCATCCCAAGTAAACATTCCGCCGTTGCTACGCCCTTCTTTTACCAGCGTTCCGTTGGGCGAAACAATTTTTACATAGGCGTTGGGCGATAGGTTTACTATCCTAATAAGCCCCTTATAGCCGGGTTCAACGGGGTTGGGATAGGCGTATGCCTGCCTATCGTCGCCCGTTTGCGGTTCGGTTGCATCGCCTTGATAAGAGCAAAGGCCATTGTCGGTGGCGAAAAACACCTCGCCTGTTGTGGGGTTTATGGCGATGCAGTTAAGCACATTAGAACTTAACGCACTGTTGGCACTGGTGAAATGCTGCACTTGTTGCAGGTTATCGGCCGATATAAGGTAAGCACCATCGTTTAAAGTACCCATCCATTTGCGGTTTGCCCCATCGATAGCGATGTGCGTGATGTGCACTTCGTTAAGCAGATAATCGGCACTATTGGTGCCATCGTTACGCGGAATTTTAAACTGAACGAAATGTTTTTCGGCCTGATTGTTGCGTATTTGCAAGTAAAGCGGTGCCGCATTGGTGCCCACCCAGAGGTTTCCTTCGCGGTCTTCGGCAACACAAGTAACTGCATTTACGTGTATGGCCACGCCGTCTTGGTTGGTAAAAGTGTCGTAAACAGTGCATTCGCCCGTGGCTGGCTTATAGCAAGTAAGACTCGGAACGGTCCAATGGTCGTTGCAAAACCATACCCATCCACGACTATCCACCAGCATTTTCGTCATGTTTCGCAAGCTAAGTCCATCGGCCATCAGGCGTTCTTGATGCCTACTTTCCATCTGCTTGCCGCGCGGAATGGTAAGCAACGACTGGCGTTTAGTTTGACTATTCACAAGCCAAAGGTTGCCTTGTGCATCAAAATCCACACCATTTACGATAACATAATTATTGTCTAACTCCACTACCCCATCCACAGCGGGCAGCAAAGGGCTGTTATCGCGATTGAAATACGCCTTTAAACGTCCGTCTTGAAACTCGTATAAGCCCGGTCGTCCGCCCACAAACACGTGGTTAGGGTCTAGTGGGTCTACGGCTAAACAGTTAATATCGTTAAACGCGATGCCCGTAGTGGCGGCCACATCGTCTTGAAAGAAAGTCCACGAACCATTGCTTTCCAGCACTTGCACCAAGCCTGGGTAACCCTTTTGCGTACCTCCCGATGCATATTGTCCGCCAACGGTAAACAATTTACCAGCAGTAAACTTCATGAAATAGAAGTTGTTGTATCGCGGTCCGCCCACGTTAGCCTTCTTAGCCATTTCTAGCAGCTTGGCATCAGGCTGTGCTTGCGGGTTGGGTTGGTACTCCCCCACCCTCGTCCAGCTGTTTTTGTCGTTCAGATTGGCCGTTAATGGGGCTGCATAACACCCCACAACATCCGAGTAAGCCCATATTCGGTTGCCCTCAATGCGTGTCCAGTTCACCTTAAATCCAAGGTTATACGTGTCGTTAATCTGCATCTTTCGGGCATCGAGCTTAACAATTCCAAAGCCCGTTGCCAGGTAAGTGTTTGCGCCATAGGTGTTAATGCCAAACACAGTCTTATCCACCATCATGTTTTTATGGTACAAATCAGACAGGTTTTGCACCTCTCCATTGGGCATAACGAAGTCGATATTCTGGTTATCGTACACCACTACAAGTCGTTTAGCCACGTTGTTCCATGCAATAAAGGCAATGGGCGTGTCGCTAAGTCCGTTTATTCGGTCAAATGTTTGTATGCTTTCATCGGCCGTGTTATAGGCAAACAGGCGTTTAGAGGCCAGCACGTAAAGCGTATTTCCGGCTTTTTGCACCTGCGTTATGTCGCTGTATGCCGTGTAACTGCGCCATAAGGAAGCGCGAACGGGCAAACAAAAACATAATAATAAGGCGAGAAATAAACGAATAATAGTGGGTTTGCGCATATTAGGACTATGATTTATAAGCGTTATAATTTTATCTGTTGATAAGATTATAACGCAAAAACGGCTGATATATTGTTTAAAGGTGAAGGGGTGAAAGGGCTTTTAAAGGTGAAAAGGTGAAAGAGTGAAAAGGTGAAAAGGTGAAAAGATACTTACCCCCTCACTACCTTTACTACTTAACTATTTACTACCTTTACTACTTACCTCCTACCCCTTAAGAAACTGAACCAGCTTACCAACAGCCCTAGCCCGATGCGAAATTTGGTTCTTAATGTCGGTTCCAAGTTCGGCAAACGTCTTGTCGTAACCATTGGGAACAAACAGCGGGTCGTAGCCAAAGCCCGCTGTTCCGTGGCGTTCCGTGGCGATATGTCCTTCTACAATGCCTTCAAAAAACAAGGGTTGGTCTATGCCCAACCTGTTATTTGGCGGAGCAACAAGGGCAATGACCGTGCGAAAACGTGCATCGCGGTGGTTGTTATCTGCCAAACGACAAAGCAATTTGTGCATGTTAGCCTCGCTATCGTGCCCATCGCCACCTGCATAGCGTGCCGAATACACGCCAGGTTCGTTGTTTAGGGCGTACACTTCCAGTCCTGTGTCGTCGGCAAAGCATGCCATTCCATAGTGTTCTAGCACATATTGCGCCTTGATAAGGGCGTTTTCTTGCAATGTAGAACCCGTTTCGGGTATGTCTACATCGCAACCGATGTCCTTTAATGATAGCATTTGCAGGTTGGAAGGCATTATTTGGCGTATCTCTTCCAGCTTATGCGCGTTGTTGGTAGCAAAAACGATGGTTGTATTCATATCATTTCATTTATTTCTCAGAATTGTCGGACTGGTCAGACCGGTCTGACTAGTCGGACAAGTCCGATTAATCCGACAATAGCTAAAAAGCAATTGACTTAACTCCTTAACTCCATAACTTCTTAACTCCTTAACTCCATAACTCCTTAACTTCTCCCTTTACTACTTACTACTTTACTCCTTACTACTCCCTCCTTGATAAATCAGCGTAGTTAATTTATCTTCTGCAAACACCTCGCGAGCCACACTTTGCAGCTCTTCGGCCGTGATGGCGTCTATCTGTTGCAGCAAGTTGTCGATGTGTTTCTCCTTATTGAAATGGAGAAAACTTTTGCCAAAGTCGAGCGCAAAGCTCTCCCTATTGTCGCAAGCCACACATATCTGACCCTTAATTTGCCTTTTGGCAGCCGCCAGTTGACGAGCAGAAAGCGGCTTTTCGATAAGCCTGTTCAGTTCTTTCTTCACCAAACGCAGACAGCGGCGCAGGTCTTTTGGGTCGCAACCAAAGTAAACACACCACACACCTGTGTCTGCATAGCTCACCAAATTGCTTTCAACGTTATATACCAGGCCGTTGCGTTCGCGCAAAGCGATGTTCAAACGAGCGTTCATACCTGGTCCGCCAAGCAAGTTATTGGCCAAATAGAGGGGCAAACGGCGTTTGTCGTAAGTGCTGAAAGCACGATTTCCAAGCATAACATGTGCCTGATGCGTGTCCATCTGGCGTATAATTTCGCTGGGCTGATAGGGTGGGAGAGGCTCTCCCTCGTGCGTATCAATGTGCGGAAGAGCGTTAGGGAAATGTTGAGTGGCATGCTTTAACGACCTAACCAGCCAATGAAAATCCAACTCGCCGTATGCAAAGAACACCATATTGTTGGGCCTATACATCCTTCGCGTAAAGTCTTTGGCGTGTTCGGATGTGTAAGTACGCAGCAAAGAGGCCTTTCCAAGGATGTTATGACCCAGCGGATGACCCGAAAAAACGGCGTTTTCAAAATCGTCGTATATCAGTTCGGCAGGCGAATCGTTGTAGCTTTCAATCTCATCGCATATCACTTCAATCTCTTTTCGCAACTCGGCAGCTGGATATTGGCTGTCGAACACCATATCCGTTAGCAGCTTTACCGCCCGTGGAGCATGCCCTTTGGGGATGGCCGCATAATAAACCGTGTGTTCCTTGTTGGTGAAAGCGTTGATATCTCCGCCAACACTCTCCAAACAATTCAGTATACTAAGCGGCGTTCGCTTGCTCGTTCCCTTAAACGAAGCATGCTCGCAAAAGTGCGCCATGCCCATTTCGTCGTCTTTTTCGTTGCGTGTGCCAGCGTTAATTTGAAAGCCACAGTACACCACAGGCGACGAAGAACTGCGGTGAATGATGCGAAGACCATTGGCAAGCGTGGCCGTATTGTATTTGTTATCCATGCGAATGGCGGTGTTACTCGATGTGGTCATTGTTGAATTTAAAAGAAAAGGCGACGCGCGCTCGTCTCAAGCACACATCGCCGAATAAACCAAAATAAATATTACATGAAAAAAAACTGTATATTACAATAGCGCCTGTATCTCGGCGTCTAAGTCTTTAATCTGCGCATCGCGCTTTTGTAGGGTGTTGTTTCGGTCGATGAGGAAGAAGGTAGGCAGCGTTTGCACATTGTATTGCGACAATACGGTGCTACGAGTTCCGTTTTCGTCCCACACACTTACCCAAGGCAGCGCGGCTGTCTTTGTCTTCCAGAAATGTTCTTCGGGGTCGAACGACACCTGATAGATTTCAAAACCGCGGTCGTGATACTTATTATATATCTCGCGCATCATCATAATGCGTTTCAAACTGCCCTCGGCAGCAAAAGCCTGGAAGTCTAACAGAACCACCTTTCCTTTCAAGTCGGTAAGCTTTCTCACACGTCCGTGGTTGTCAGTAAGTGCAATATCTATCACGCCGGCCACCTTAACCTTGTCTGCGCTGATGGTTTGGCGAGCGTTATTTTCTGCAATACGCACGTTTTTCATCCCTTCGATGGCGATGTTGTGCAAGTTAAGTCCGCGTTCGGCCTTCGGGAAATAAGTGTCCCAACTTGTTGCCACGGCCGCGAACACCTTCACATCGTCTTTGCTGCTGCGTGGGTTGAAGATAAGGATATTGGCATTTCCCAACACGATGGTTTGGAAAAGGGCATAATAAGAATAGGCTTTCATGGGCTCTTTAAATATATAATTGAGCTTAACCTTATTCTTATAAACCTCCAAAACCTTGGTAACACTATCTTCTACTGCCTGTACGCCCAGCGTAGGGCTGTTTGCAATGGCCGTAACTTGCCTTTGCAGGGCTAGCTGCATGTAGGCCAAGTCGCGTATCTTTGCGCATTCTTCCGACCCGCTAACCTCGTAATTGACCGACATAGTGGGGTAGGCAGCCTTCACGGTGATGCTTTCCGTAGAGTCGACGGCAAGATTCACCATTTGGTTGGCAATGCGCAGGCGATAAAATTCGGGTGCATCGGGAGCTTTCTGCTTAAACTCGAAGTTGCCATTCTCGTCTAGCTTAACGCTATCCACCGCCTTAGGACCGTTAAGACTCATGTTTTCGAGATAGAGAACAGAGTCTTTTGCCTGGGTGATTGTTCCGTTAATGTTGAACTTCTTTTCGCTACACGAACCCAAACTCAAAACGGCTACACCCAAAACAGCGGTATAGAATAATCCCGATAGTTTTTTATTATTCATTTTTAGCAAGTTGATTAACTTGTTTGCAAAGTTAAAATAAACCTATCAAAATACAAAACCGTTAAGCGGATATTTTTAAAGTGTGCGAGTTTATAAGGTTTTGAGCAACTTAGTTTTTCGGTTTACTAAGGTTTAAGTTTGCCGTGTAAGCTGAATTTAGAATGTAATAGAGAATGGGGTTTCATACTCCAAGCTAGCTTTCAAACTCCTTCTTTTCTTGTTCTGCAACCATTATCTTGCCTTCTGAGATATTTTCAGAGAGCCAAGCATATTGGAGCGGTCTGAACAAAAGCTAATTGGTGATTATTTTACCTGCCTCAGGTTCCATCTTTCCATATCCAATCAACGCTATAAGTCCCACGATAGCAATCAGTACAAATGATAGCTGATAATGTGCAAGCGAATGAGGATTGGCAGAGGTAGATGCTACAAATCTCAATGCCAATGCACCTAGACCGATACCCAATCCGGAGGCGAGCTGAAGGGTAGTGCTGTAAAGCGTATTGGCTGAAGACATCATTTGTTGGGGTACGTCCATGTATGCCACCGTGTGAAGAGTGCTTAACTGTACCGAGCGGAAACAGCCCATCAAAAAGAGGCATACGATGATGGCGAAGACGGGTGAAGAGGCCTTGAACAGTGCGCAGGCAGCTGTTGACAGCGAAAGCAACAGTGCGTTAAGGAACAGGATATACTTGATGCGCCAATGATGCATCATCCATACGGTGAAAGGTTTGGTGGTGAGATTGCCCAGCATTAGCGAGAGTAGTAGCAAACCGGAATGAAAGGCATTGAAATGTAGGCCGTCTTGAAACAGTAACGGCAGTAGGAATGGGGCTGCACCGATAACCATCATCGACAGTGTGCCATAGATAATCGTTACCGAATAAGTGGGCACGCGCATTACGGAATAGTCTATCAGCGGCAATGAGGCGTGCAGCGAACGGCGTATACTGAAAGCAAAGAGTAGTATACAGAGAAACAGCAGAATGAGGGGGCGCACGAAACTGGAAACGTTGTTTCCCAACAGTTCAAGGCTGTACATCATGCCCGAAAGCGACAAGGCACTCAACAAGAAGTCAGGTATGTCTAATTTACCCCGCTGTCTGTCTACCGGCTGTTTAGGAATATATCTTATTGCCAGGACAAAGACGAGTAGCCCTACCGGAACATTCAGGAAGAATATCCAGTGCCACGAGAAATAAGTGGCAAGAAATCCGCCTATGGGAGGACCGACAACGGGCGCAATAAGCCCTGGAGTGGTTATCCATGCGATGGCATTTACCAAATCGCGCTTGTCGCAGTTTTTTAATACAGCCAATCGCCCTACGGGCACCATTAGTGCTCCGGCCATGCCTTGTATGAAACGTACAAAGGCAAACTGCGTTAGACTGTTGCAGAGAGAGCACAGGACGGACGTGCCGATAAATCCTAGAACTGCATAGGCGAACACCGAACGCGTGCCATACCTATCGGCAATCCAGCCGCTTACAGGGATAAACACCGCCAGCGAAATCATATAGGACGTAATCCCGATGCTCATCCTACCACTTTCCACACCGAAGTCTAAGGCCATTAGTGGCAGAGCTGTCACCAAGGCGGTCGAGTCAATGTATTCCATGAAGAAAGCCACAGCTACGAGAGCTATGACAATCCGTGAGATATACTTTTTCATTTCCTTGCCTCTTTGTAAATTGCAATCGAAGTTCTGTTGTTCAGACTTCTATTGCAAACAGATTAAAAAGTCTAGATGACTTCACTGTTTATTTTCATCATACGCTTCGGCAGCCTTTTCCAAAAGTACCTCAATAAGGCTCTTTAAGTTCGTCCCCCTGTTTGCAGCCATGATGGAAAGCCAGCGAAATGTGTCTTCGCTAAGGTCTATTGTTATTTTCTTCGATTGTAATTCCGTTGTTGCCATAAGCCTAAACTTTAATTCA
Organism: Prevotella sp. oral taxon 317 str. F0108; assembly: GCF_000162415.1. Classification (NCBI taxonomy): domain Bacteria; kingdom Pseudomonadati; phylum Bacteroidota; class Bacteroidia; order Bacteroidales; family Prevotellaceae; genus Prevotella; species Prevotella sp. oral taxon 317. Next base: position 181,572 of record NZ_GG740073.1, read on the forward strand.
TTGCAAACATAAACAATATATGCCATATACACAAATATGGAGATGAAAATCAATTAAATAGATACAAAAAACACGTTTACTAGCCAAACCAACTTCAATGTATGGCTATCATAAACGCATTAAGTAAAAAAACTCAATCAGATACAAACCCAAATAATTCATCAACTAATCCCCTTACCAAATTAAAAACTCGAAATTCCGCACCATTTATCCACACGCACACAAATATTATCTTATATCTTTCTTTTTAGAAGAGAAAGAAAATGATGGTGATGATATGGCGTGGATAAGTTGATAACTTTTCTCATTACGCAACGTGTTTTTGGTTATCAACATTAGAAAAAAGTTATTCACAAGTTATTAGAAGTGCTTTTGGTTTGTAAGTTAAGGCTTTATATATGTTTTCCACATAGCAAAGTGGGGTAGGGCATTGTGCAAATGTTCATAACTTTTGTTGCTCTAAAAGTGTTGATAACGCTTGCATTTCGCCACAACAACTTCTTAGTTATCCACCAATCCTTAGGGGTGCGTTGTAGGTTGTGGATAAGTGAGGGGTTGTACATGGCTTTTACACGGGTTATCAACAGGGTTTTCCACAGCCTATGGGGGATAACTAGGATGCTATCAACAAACATAATAGGCAAACAAGGGTATGTTTTCATTCTTTTATAAAGTTGTATTGGCATAGTGTAGAAAGGGTTTATATCGAAAAATCCTTGCGGTTTCCATTTATTTAATTTGTAATTTTCTTTGTAAGTGTGTTATAAATGTGCTATCTTTGTATTATCACCAATAAACAATTTTGTTATGCACATTATAACCGCGCGCGAATTTAGGGCAAATCAGAAGAAGTATCTTGATTTGGCCGCAACAGAAAAAGTAGTTATTCTAAGAAACAACACACCATCTATCCAGTTGGTGCCTATGTTGGATGATGAAACTACCATCAGTGCTGCTTTGTTAGCTAAAATAGAGAAATCTAGAAAAGACATTAAGGCAGGGAAAGGTAAGACCTGTCGTTCTGTTGACGAGTTAAACGCATATTTAGAAAAGCTATGAGCTATGTTTTACGCTTTTCGCCCGATGCTGAGAAAGAGCTAAAAAAGTGGAAGAAGTCTGCACCAAAGCTGTTTAAAAAGCTTTCGGAAGTTCTTAGCGAACTAATAACACATCCAAAGCAAGGTATTGGGCATCCAGAAGCTTTAAAGGGTGGTGACGGTATTACTTATTCGCGACGTATTAGTGGCAAGCATCGTGTTGTTTATGATGTTTACGAACAAATTGTTGAAGTGCATGTTTTGTCTATTGGTGGGCATTATGATGATAAGTAAAACAAAGTTCATTTAAAAGAAAACACCTGATACCGATCTTTTTGACGAAAAACAGGAGCTAACATTCGTGCATGGGGTAAGGCATACTCTTAAAAACGCCGCGCATTTACTTGCTTTATACAGGGCATGATGATGGAGGATGCAGTGTATTGAGTGAGTAAATGCGCGGCGATTTTTGATATAGAATGGTACGAGGATTGTAAGAAATGTGCGTTACGACACGCATTTTCAGCAGCCGTCTTTTCTTATGCCGCCTTCTCTTCCACGTTCGCTTTATTGCGGTTAAGCTTGTCTACAACCAGTGCTATGGCTCCGTCACCCGTTACGTTACAAGCAGTTCCAAAGCTATCCATAGCAATGTAGAGGGCAATCATCAGTGCTTGTTCGTTCTCGCCAAAGCCAAGGATGCTGCCCAAAGGGGCAAGCGAGGCCATAATGGCACCACCCGGCACGCCAGGAGCGGCTACCATGAAGATGGCCAGCACCATAATGAAATGCAAGAAGAGGGGAAAATCGGTGGGCAAACCTTCAAGTAGGGCGATGGTAAAGGCGCAAGCGGTTATCTTCATGGCCGAACCCGAAAGGTGAACCGTGGCGCAAAGGGGGATAACAAAGCCTGCAACACCTTCGGAAACGCCGTTTTTGCGTGTCTGCTTTAAGGCTACGGGGATGGTGGCTGCCGACGAAGAGGTGCCCAGGGCCGTGAGATAGGCTGGAAACATGTTGGCCAATAGGCGGAAAGGGTTTTTGCGAACGATGGCTCCGGCAATGAGATATTGATAGAGCAGCACGAAAATGTGCAGCGCAAAGATAACGACAATAATCTTGGCAAACACGGTCATCATGCGCATTACGTCGCCGCTGAAAGTCATGTTGAGGAAGATGCCGAAGATATACACGGGTAAGAGGGGTATGATAACGCGCTCGATAACGCCCACGATGATGGCTTTCATCTCGTTGGTGGCACCGCGCAACACCGTGTGACCGCTGTATGCAATGCCCAAACCTACGATGAACGACAGCACAAGCGCGCTCATCACGTCTATCGGGGCAGGGATATTGATGGTGAAATAGGGCAGTATCTCGGCCGATTTCTCCACGGTTTCTAAGGTCTGTGAGCCGTTTCCGATGAGCGATGGGAAGAAGGTGCTGCCCGTTGCATAACTCAGTATGGCCGCAACAACGGTGTCGGCGTAGGCAATGCCCACGGTAATGAGCAGCAATTTGCCTGCTCCCTTACCAATATCGGCAATGGCCGGCGTTACCAATCCCAAGATGATAAGGGGAATGATAAAGCCCAAAAACTGTCCGAAGATGCTGTTGAAGGTTGCGAATATGCGCACCCAGGGCAGTGTAAAGATGTGACCTAATGCTATGCCGAGGGCAATGGCGATGAGAATGCGCCCAAGTAATCCGATTTTCATAGGTAATGTTATGTTTTTTAAGTTGGGCAGTCCGGTTTGGTTATGTGGGCTGCACGTGATACAATTGTCAAGAGGTTGGCCGCTCTGTAAGAAAGATAAAGCAGGGGGAGAACTTCAAATGAAGAGGCTCACGCCTCCAAACCAAGATATTCAGCCTATAGACTCACGCCTATGTTCTAGCTAAGTGGACAAAGACAACATGGTCTTTCGCTCCATTTTTGCATTTTAATTGGCCACAACTTAAATGCTCACGCATTCTTTATGTGTGGCTATTTCCAACAAAAAGTTAGTTATCTCCCCCTGCTGTTATCTTCTACGCGGCCGATGGGTTTGGCTTGTTACGGCCAAATCCACCGTGGCTAGCGTAGTTTGTTGTAGAACTTAACCTTGCGCCAAACGCTCGGCCATGGCCTTACCCAGTGCGCGACACTGCTCGGCCACTTCGGGCGATAGAGCCTGTTTCATTTCAACGGGCGTGCCAACGTGTTCGAAGTGCAGTCCGTTTTCGTTCCATTCGCCAATCTTCTGCACGGCTTTGCTGGCCCATCCGTAACTTCCGAACCATCCGATAAGGTGGTTTTTGATATCGCGGTTGGCCAGCTCGCTCAGCAAAACGTCCATTTCGTGGTATAGTCCGGTGTTGTATGTGGGTGCTCCCACGATGAGTCCGCGATAACGGAACACGTCGCGGATGATGTAAGAATGATGCGTTTTCGACACGTTATGCACCGCAATGTTCTTTACACCGGCCTGACTGGCAGCCCTAGCAATAACTTCGGCCATGCGTTCTGTATTGCCATACATCGTTCCGTAGCATATCACAAGGCCGTCTTCAGTTTCGTATTTGCTCATGTGGTCGTACATTTCAACCACCTTTTGCAGCTGTTCGTGCCACACGGGGCCGTGTGTAGAGCAGATATAGTCTATCTTTTCGTTGGCTAGTTTTTTAAGGGCGTTCTGCACGGGCGTGCCATATTTGCCCACAATGTTCGAATAATAGCGCACCATCTCCAGCCAGAAGTGTTCGCAATTAATCTCGCTGTCGAGCAATCCGCCGTTAAGAGCACCGAAACAACCGAATGCGTCGCCAGAGAAAAGCATGTTATTGGAAGTGTCTAGCGTCATCATTGTTTCTGGCCAGTGCACCATAGGCGTTAAGAAGAACTTCAATGTGTGCTTACCTAGCGACAGTTGGTCGCCGTTCTTTACTTCGTACTCGCAGCCTTCCATGCCATAGAAACCTTTAAGCAGGTCGAACGACTTCTTGTTTCCCACTACCTGCACGTTGGGATAATACTTCCTCATCAGGGCAAAAGAGCCGCTATGGTCGGGTTCCATGTGGTTTGTAACGATATAGTCGATGGGACGGTCGCCGATAACTTCGCGGATATTCTCGATAAACTGCGCGAAGAAGTCGGCTTCCACCGTGTCGATGAGGCACACTTTTTCGTCTACGATGAGGTACGAGTTGTACGAAACGCCGTTGGGAAGTGGCCATAGGCCTTCAAACTTTTCTTTCTTTCGGTCGTTCACACCCACGTAGTAGATGTCTTTTACTATTTCTATCATATTCTGAGTTTGTGAGTTTATGAGTGTATATGTGTATTTAGTTGACGGGTAAGCAAGTTAACAAGTTAACGAGTTCGTTAGTTGACAAGTTAACGAGTTACCGATACATTTGTCTTATTATATGGTTGATGAGGCAAAGTAGCAATGCTAATCACGCCCCTCTCCCCTTGGAGAGTGGTTGTTGGTGAGGCTTTTTCACTCCCCCAGAGTGGTTGTTGGTGAGGCTTTTTACTCCCCCAAAGTGGTTGTTGGTGAGGCTTTTTTCACTCTGGTTTCCAACCTTTCGGCACATAGTTATCCGTTCCCTTGCAGCTTTCGGCCGAGAAAGCCAGGGCGTAACTCATTATCTTGTTCCATTGTTCTTTGGTCAATCCGTCGATAAGGCGTTGCCTTGTAACGCCCAATTTCAGCATGCCGAAGATAAATCCGGCGTTGAAATTGTCGCCTGCCCCAATGGTGCTAACGGGCTGTGTGTCGCTAACGGCATAGCTTTCGCAAAAGCCGCCGTCGGCACGTAGCTGCACGGGGTTGGCTCCATCGGTGTAAACAAACCGCTTGCAATAGAAAGAAACCTCGGCAGCGTACACCTTAGCCGGGTCGGACAGGCGATAAAGCACCTCGAAGTCTTCTCTACTTCCGCGCACCACGTCGGCATACTCGTAGTTCTCCAACAAGTTGGGCGTTATGCGCATCACGTCGGTTCGGTGGCCCGAACGGAAGTTCACGTCGTAGTAGATGATAGCCCCACGGTTGTGCGCATATTCTAGGAACGAAACCACTTGTGGCCGTGTGGCAGGACTAACGGCGTAGTAAGAACCGAACACAACGATGTCGTCGGCCTGCACGTCGGGGTAAGCAAACTCCGGATTGTTCTTCTTATTGTCGCGATAGAACAGGTATTCGGCATCGTTTCGCTCGTTCAGGAAGGCCAGCGAGATGGGTGTTTGCCCCTCATCGCACTTCGTTACGTAATCGGCCTGCACGCCATTGTCTTTTAAGAAACTGATAACGTTGGTTCCAACACGGTCGTTTCCTACGGCCGAGATGAATGTTGCGTCGGCTCCCACGCGCCCTAGCGATACGATAGTGTTGAAAACCGACCCCCCAGGCAAGGCTCCTATGGGCTGTTCGTGCTTGAAAACGATGTCTAACACCGTTTCACCTACTCCGATTACTTTCCGCATAACGCTGTGATAAATGTTCTTTTTTAGGGTTGATATTTAAACAATATGCAAATATCCGAATTTTTAATCAGACGGCAAAACAATTGTGTAAGTTTTTGATTGGACATGTGGGATGGGGCTAAAAATGTACAAGGGGTTTGCATAACGCCAAGGGTTGGGGTGGGGCAACGCCCTTTGTTAGGGGGGCATGGCTTTGTGTTTGGGTATGCGTGTTTTGGCGTATAAGTTGCTTGTGCTGTTTATGGGCATTGTTTGCCGCATCCTAATTAGATTGGAGTTGGCAGCTAATGCGCATGTTTTTTCGTACCTTTGCATCAGCAACAGGTACGCCCCGTATGGCGTTTAAAAGGGAAACGGGTGAAAAACCCGTACAGTCCGGCTGCTGTGAGTTGCCCTTGGCGGCGTAAACAAAGGTCACTGAACACGGTGTTTGGGAAGACGTTTACTGCCTGGCAACAAGTCAGAATACCTGCCGTTGCACGCCTTCGTGTGGCCTCTTGGGTTAGGTTCGGCGCATTCGGCACGCTTTCGCTGGCGTGCTTTGTAGCATTTCATTTCGTTAAATCATGTCTTTTCACTTTGTATCAGGTTAAAAACCCCCTGTGCTTTCGCTGTGTGTGCAGCGCAAACAACATGTAAATCAACATTAACATCACAATAAATTATGAAGCAAAACCAACTTTTCATGGTTCTTTGCACCCTCTTTCTTTATGCCTTTTCGCCCCTGGTGGCTACGGCACAAAACAGAGAAGTGCGCATGGAACTTACGCCAAAATCCATTGATGTGGACGAAACGCCAATCGACTTTTACGACGACGGCGGACCCAATGGGCAGACTTCGCCCGAATTTAAGGACGGAAAAACAAGCAGCGTAACCTTTATTCCCAAGGTTACGGGCAAGAAAGTGCAAGTAGATTTCAAGCTGGTAGACATCTTCGAAGGCAGTATCCACAAGCAGTTTATCCGCGTTTACGATGGCACGGAGGTACGCGCCAACCGCCTTTTGGCTACCATCACCAAGGGCACTACGCCCATTGTGAAGGCCACCAACCCGCAAGGCGCACTCACAGTAGAGTTTGGTAGCACTACGGCCTTCCGCTCCAATGGGTTTAAAGCCGTGGTAAGTCTTTTCACTCCTCAACCGATGCGCTTTCGCGATGTAACCATTTCGCCCATGAAAGATGCCTCGCTGACCGCTGGCGACAAGGCTCAACCGCTGTTGGGCTTTAATGTTCGCACAGAAAACACCGAACCTGCACTCACCCTTAACGGTTTAACGCTCAAAGCTAGCGGACCAATAGCTGCCATTCAGCTATATCAAAGCACATCGGCCACCGACTTTTCAACTGCTCATCGCTTAGCCGAGGGCACCGTACAAAATGGAGAAGTGGTGCTAAACATAGCCGCTAAGCCTGCACTTCGTTCGGGCGACAACTTCTTTTGGCTGGGTTGCGACGTGGCAGACGAGGCCGAAAACCATAACACGCTCGCCCTTTCGCTCGCTCAACTGGCACTTTCCGATGGCCAACATGCCCTCCCCGCACCACTGCCAACAGGCGAACGAGTGGTAGAAAACGTGGTTTACGCACTCGAAGGAACGCATCAAAGGCGTGTAAATGGCGAATTGACGTTCCGTTCTAAAACCAATACGTACAACGATAATTACGAAGGCGGCTCGCGCGACCGCATTACCACCTTCACTCCGCTGCACGCCAGGCATGTGGTTCAGATAGATTTCTCCAAGTTCGATATTGTGTATTCGCCACGTACCGACGTCGGTGTGCGTGCCAAATTCGTTGTGTACGAAGGCAAAGGAACGACGGGGCGCAAGCTTTGGGAACTTACTTCGTCCGCCGATAAACAGCGCGGACCCGGCCAAACGCTACGTTCGCAATCGCCCGATGGTGCATTAACCATCGTGTTCAACCCCAACGACAGCCACTATGCGGCCAAAGGTTTCGTAGCCAAAGTAAGCGAATACATTCCCAAAGCCATGTCGTTGGCTAGTGTAGACGTGCGCCAAGCATCTGCGGCAGCTGTTTCGCCGGGTGCTACACGCCAGCCCTTGCTGCTGATTAACCTGCATACCGAGGACAATTTGCAGCCCATAACGCTGAACAGCCTGCAACTTAACCTCAAACAATCGTTGCCTGCTATGGCCGGTTTGCAGCTTTTTGTACAACCTAAGAACACGCCCGATGCCACTCCTAGCGGCAATCCGCTGGCTACCATCGCGCAAGCCGCCCTTAGTCAGCAACAAACCATGTCCCTGTCTACTCCCCTTGCCCTTACCGAAGGCGACAACTGGCTGCTGCTTTGCGCCGATGTGACCAACGATGCACAAGCCGGAAAACTGCTCGATGCGGCCTTAATGAAGGTTGAAACATCGCTAGGCGAAACAGCCGTGCAACAAGGTGACCCCGATGGAGCGCGCCGTGTGGAATACGAACGCGCACTAGTAAAGGGCGATAATGGCCGTGTTGAGGTGGCCGACAACACCACATTGACACTATACGACGACGGCGGAAAAGACGAAAATGAAAGTAAAGGCTTTGAAGGGCTAATTACTTTCGTGCCCAAAACCGCGGGAAGGCTCATCGCCATAAAGCCGACAACATGGAAATTAGCTGCTGCCGACAAGCTAGAAGTGTACTTCGGAACGGAGAAAAAAGACAAACCCGACTTCTCGTTCAGTCGCAACGACCATTTCGATAAGCTGATTTCCACCTCTCCCAACGGTGCCATTACCCTGCGTTATACCACGGGTAAGTATGTTGCTGCCGAGGGTTTCGCCCTCGAAGTGTCGGCCATTACGCCGCAAAAGCTTGCTGTTAGCGAGGTGCAAACCCACGCCATCGCCCCCGAAAAGGCATTTAAGGGACAAACAGATGTGCCTTTGCTGCACGTTGTTGTCAGCGTTAAGGGCGACAATGGCCAGCTCTCCATCACCCAAATGCAAGCCCAAATGCAAGGCGATGCCCCCATACATATATATAAGGTGTATGCAACTGGGCAAGACAATGCCTTTGCCACCACGCAAACATTCGCTACCAACACCCGCAACAACGGCATCTTCGATGGCACTTACACCATCGAAAAAGAGGGCGAATACCATTTTTGGCTCGCGGCCGATGTGGAAAGCGAGGCGCAAGTAGGGCAAACGCTCACCGCATCGCTCACCAATATAACCGCCAACAATGCCCAAGTTACGCCACAAACCGCTGAAACAGCCAACACCATCGTTGCACAAGGCATCAGCGGAACGCTTAACGTAGGCCCAAACGCCACCTACAAAACCATCCAAGCAGCCGTAGATGCGTTGAGAGATGGGGTAGACGGCCCCGTTACCATCAGCATCGAAAGCGGTAAGTACAACGAGCGCGTCCTCATTCCGCACATACCTGGCCTGTCGCCTGCCAATACACTCACCATCAAACCCACCTCTGGCAAACGCGGCGACGTGCATATCTTCCACGATAAGTTCGAAAAAGGCGGTTACGACCCCGACCAAATGGCCAAAGAGTACGGCGTGGTAACTTTCGACGGAGCCGATTATACCACCTTGCAAGCACTCGAAATAAGCACCGAAGACCTTACTTATCCTGGTGTGATACACCTGCGCAACGAAAGCCGACACGTAACGATAGACAGCTGTTACGTGCATGCGCCCCAATCAACCAACATACAACAGAAGGTAACGCTGCTCAACATGTACGCCAAAAGTCAGGCCAACGCCAACAACGACCATCTAACGCTGCGGCGTTCGCTACTCGAAGGCGGTTATATGGGCGTGCGTTTGGGCGGCACAGGCACCGTGGCACTGCCCAAAGAAGTGGGTGGGCGCATCCTCAACAACGTCTTCCGCAACCAAGAATCGAAGGCCATATACGTGGCACGCGAGGCAGATGCCCACATCGAAGGCAACATTGTAGAGAACGAAACCTCCGACCATAACGACTTTAACGCCGTAGACATCGATGCCTCGGGCGATGTTCGCCTTGCCCGTAACCGCATCAACCTGTCCACAAAAGCCTATTGCACGGCCATTTACGTGCGCAACATGTCGGGTTTGCCCACTTCGCAGGCGCAGATAGTCAACAATGTGGTGATGGTTAGCCACGGCACAACGCCCGCACGGCGCAATGCCTCTAAGGCATTAACCTTGAAAGGCGACCTGGCCAACCTGCTGGTAGCCCACAACAGCCTTTGCGTTGAAGGCAACGAGAAAGACATTACGGTGAGCATACTCGGCAAAATGGCCGACAACGTACGCCTAACCAACAACCTTTTTGCCAATACGGGCAAGGGAGCCGTTTACCAATGCACACGCAAAGAAAACCTAGCAAGCTTGCGTTTAGACCACAACAACCTTTACACCAACGGCCCTTCGCTGGCCGATGTGCGCACACCCGTAGCCACACTTTCGGCTTGGATGGCTCTTTCGGGCGAGCGATACGCCTATAATAATAAGGTGGAATTTGCATCAGACGTATTGTTGCAACCCCTTTCGGAACCCGAATTGCGCCACGCCACGCCCCTTGCCGTGGTGCCGACCGACATACTTGGGCAGCAGCGCAACACGTTAACGCCCCTCATTGGTGCTTACGAACATGCTTGGAACGGGCCTTCAACGGGCATCGTTGCGCCTTCGGCATCGGCCAATGGCATCCAACTAAGTGCACATAAGGGCGTGTTGAGCCTTTCGTTACTGCCCGCCAATGCCGTTGTCGAGGTGTTCTCAACGAGCGGCCTGTTGCTCTCGCGCCACGCTTTGCCAGCCAACGCCGACAGTTTGCAAGTAACGGACTTGCCCCAAGGCGTGTTGGTGGTTCGCATAACATGGAACAACGGCAGATGGAGCAAGGCCATCAAGCTATAAACAGGTGCGCCGATACCACCCAATTTTGCGGTTAATACCGCTAAGGGGTATATCATTACAAGGCAGGGTAGGGGACTTAGGTTGCCTGCCCTGCTTGCGTTATACAGGGCTTTAACCCAAGTTTGGGGTTTAGGCATCCGTTAAAAACTACCTAAGTGCTGCCAATATTCAGTATATAATCTTTACCTTTGCACCTAACATACATACAAATTAAGGATAACAAAGACAAGAACATGATTAGAGAAACGTGGAAGGGGCATCGGCCCTACAATGAAAGAATAGGCAAAATGCTATCCTCTTTATTTGCATCATTATTTCATCCAAATCCTGAAAAAGGGGCATGCGTAAGGCTGTTTGCTTATGTGCTTTTGGGTTTCATCGTCTCAATTCCTGTACAAGCGCAGATGCTTTTCACGGAAAACCTAACGATGAACATCGATAGTACAAAGACGATACAAGGTTCGTTGCAGCCCGTTCTCGACTTTAAGACAGAGAAAGAGAACGTGCTTACCTTTAAAAACACGGCCAACCTTAACTTACTTATCGGCAAAAATCGCGTGGTGAACCTCATCAACAAGCTAGAGTTTTCTGCTTATGGAAAGAAAGTTACCGTGAGTGGCGGCCATGTACATGCAGAGTTTCGTTACTTGCTTGTCCCTGCCGTTGAGGTTTACCCTTACGCCGAATCGCAATGGGCAGGCAGTAGAGGTATGAACTTCAAGGTTTCTGCTGGCTTGCAGTCGCGCTACCGATTGGTAAATACCGACCATTTCCTTATGTTTGCCACAGCAGGAATGTTCTATGAGTTCGAAAAATGGGAATATCCCGACCCACCGGTTGGCACACCGCTCCATGCGTATAGCCGAAGCATAAAGAGCCATGTGTCGCTTAGTTTCAAGCATACGATAGGAGAACATTGGGAGTTTATCGCCACGGGCATTCACCAAGCCCGACCGGACAGCTACCACAAGAGCGCTCGGTTTGGCGGTGCAGTAGACCTTGCCTACCACGTAACGCCCAGTGTAGGCTTTCGTGGCACTTATCGCATAATCTACGATACGGCACCCATTGTGCCTATTCGCAAAGACTACAACGTTGTTGAGGCCGGTATCGACATTTCTTTCTAAGCAAAAGATTGTTGTTGGCAGAGTAAATGGAGCAGGGTAGGGGGCTTAGGTCGCCTGCCCTGCTTGCGTTATTTTAGGGTTTGAGTTTTTGAGTTTATGAGTTGGTGAGTTGTTTATGAGTTGGTGAGTTAAAATCTTTTTTTGTCCACTTTTCAGTAGATATTTTAACACTAAGAGTGCCATTTTTATCCACCAATCGCTCACCTTGCCGCAAAAAATCGATTCTCGCGAGGGTTTGTTTTGGTGCAAAAAGGGGTTGTATAGGGATGTTGGCAAAATGAATATTTATTTAACAAAGCGGCCATTTGCACCTGTTTTGGGGCTATTTGGTGCTAAATTCAGTGCGTTTTGGTGCTAAATGCACTGCGTTTTGGTGCTAAATGGCGTGCGTTTTGGTGCTAAATGCAAGGTGTTTTGGTGCAAAACGCAAGGCATTTTGATGCTAAATGCAGTGCGATTTGCCGCTAAATGCGAGACGAAAAGCATAAACATTCACAATAATTGTATAAACAAAACCTTTTAGAACCATGAAACTCATGGCCAGAAAGGGCAAAATAGCCGTTAAAAAGTAGGTTTTTAGGGGCTAAAAGCAGGTAATTGGAGTTGAAAAAATATGAGTTGGCAACCAAACTAGAAAGGCAAAATGGTGCAAAATGCAGGTTCTTGGCCTAAAAATTGACAAGCACCAAGACATGGAAGGGTAGAAATAATGGCTTTTTGCCTACTTTTTAACCTGTATTTTCGCTAGAACGGAGCGAAAATTCGAGCGCTAATGTAAAATAAAAGATAGAAATTTAAGCTTTTAAGTTGATGGGTTTTTAAGTTGATGAGTTTTTAAATTGATGATTTTTTAAGTTGATGTTATTTTTGAGGTGATGAGTTTTAGGGTTGATTAGCTGTTGCGTGGTTGAGTTGATGAGCTTACTAGTTAGTGAGTAGGCGAGGTGATGTTCTCGAGAGTTGTTGTTTTTTGGTGAGTTTATAAGCCTATGAGTTGACTTGTTCTGCACGCCTCTCAGTTTGCAGAGATATTAAACGTCAAAACGACTTTATTGTTTGAGTTATTCATTTTATTGGTAGGTGATTTTTGTTTGAATTGTCGCGCTATTAAGTTTTTAGTTTGTGAGTTTTAATTGCTGCATCTTTCTTGTTCCGTCGCTGCATGGTTTGCTGCGCAAGCTTATGTCAAAGAGATAGGCGCCTTTGCTGCGTGTTCTTCGTTAGCGCGCAATATAGTGGCGTCTTGTCTATTCGTGTAAAAAACTTAAAGCCGTTGTAGTGATGCTAGCTAGATACTTTATCTACGCCCGTAAACAACAAGGACAAAATGGATAAGTGGCTAATTAAAAGATGGTTTGCTACATAGTTATGTTTATTATAAGTTGTAAATAAATTTTAATTTCACCGATTTAGTAAACGAAATAAGTTAAATTTTATTACCATATCAATCGTACGTTAGGATATATAACCACAAATAAGCATATTTTCGCTATATTTGCGACAGACCTAATAGTGAACAATAAGGAAACTTTATACGGAAATTGCAATCTATACATCAACCATATTAATAAATAACTATGACCCAAAAAGCAAGAAAACTAAGTAAAACCACGCGTGTGCCGCTATATGGCGTGCTGGCGTGTGCACTTGCCTATGGCATGCCAACGTATGCCGAAGGTAATGTTGCTGCGAAACCTTACGCATCGCAGGCTGGGCAACGAGCAGGCACGGTGTTGGTAACGGTTGTAGACCAAAACAACGAACCCGTTGTAGGGGCTAGCGTTGTGGTAATGTCTACTAAGGCCGGGGCAGCAACTGATGTTAACGGCCGATGCTCGGTAGATGCCAAACCGGGCGACAAATTGCAAGTGTCGTACATCGGTTTCGATACGCAAACGCTCACCGTGGGCAACAACAACAATGTGTTGGTGACCTTGGGAGAGAACAAAGCCATGCTCGATGAGATTGTTGTTGTGGGCTATGGCACGATGCGTAAGAGCGACGTTACGGGCTCTATCGCCGTGGCCAAGGGCGCAGACATGATAAAGGCGCAAAGTTTTGGCGCGCTGGACAACCTTCGCGGTAAGGTGTCGGGCGTTAACATCTTCTCTAATTCGGAGCAGGGAACCACTTCGCCGCGCGTTATCATTCGCGGTATGGCCACCATCAATGCCTCTACCGACCCGCTTTACGTGGTAGACGGGGTGGTGATGAACGACTTTGCCATGATGAACCCCAACGACATTGAGAGCATTGAGGTGCTGAAAGATGCTTCGGCAACGGCTATCTATGGCGCTCGCGGTGCCAATGGCGTCATTATGGTAACAACCAAACGCGGACTTTCGGGCACGGAAGGCACACGGATGAGCTACCAGGGCTCGGTGAGCATACGCCACATGGCGCGAAAGATGGAGGTGATGAACGCCCGCGAATGGTGCGATGCCTTTATGAAAGGACTTGAAAACGAAAACAAATACCAAGGAAACAGTTGGAAATTGGACCGTTCTTACTGGTTTAGCGACCGCAGATACTTTGATGCCAACGGCAATCCGCTGTACGATACCGACTGGCAAAAGGAGGCTACACGCACGGCCATTGGGCATAACCACCAGCTGAACATTCAGCAAGGAACGAAAACCTCGTCGATGGGTGCCTTCCTTAATTACAGCGACTACCAAGGAATTATGAAGAATACGTGGACAAAGCGTATCAGCGGTAAGCTGGCTTACGATGCCAATCCCACTAAATGGCTGACCACGGGCATTAATCTGATGGTGAACCACACGTGGGACAGACATACCGACGAGGGCGGAGGCGGACAAGAGGCACGCCGAACAATGATTGAGATGCTGCCGTGGCTGCCTGTAAGGACACCCGATGGCAGCTATACCACCTCTAATTCGCCCTCTGAAATGGTGGGTAAGTTTGGTTTTGAAGGCATGTCGAACCCTGTAATGATACTCGACATGCAGAAACGCCTGTATTATAACACGCAGGTGTTCGGCAACGCTGCATTTACGTTCCACATTCTGCCAGGGCTTGATTTGAAAACGCAGCTGGGTATCGACTGGCACGCAGAGGAAGGAAGGAGATACGCATCGCGCGAGCTGAACAACATTTCGCAAACCGAACAGGGTGTGGCAACCAACGGCCGACACAACAACTTGTATTGGCAAGAAGAAACATATCTTACCTATAACCGCACGCTTAAAGGCTTACATCGCGTGAATGCCATGCTGGGTATGTCGTGGCAAGCGTATGCTTCGAGGTACAACTACTCGGAGGCACAAAGCTTTGAGAGCGACTTGTTTGAAGACTTGAACATGGGAACGGGCAAAAATCCGCGTCCGCCAGGCTCTAACTACGACGAGTGGAAGATGAATTCGTACTTCTTACGCTTGGCCTACACCTACAACGACCGCTATTCGGCTACGTTTACTGCACGCTCTGACGGTTCTTCCAAGTTTGGAAAGAACAATAAGTACGCCTTCTTCCCCTCGGCTGGTTTGGCTTGGATTGTGTCGGAAGAAAGCTGGCTGAAAGGCAATCCGTGGCTGAGTAACCTCAAACTGCACACCAGTTACGGACTAACGGGCAACTCGGAAATCGCAACTTATCGTTCGTTGGCCCGTGTTGGTTCGGGAACGGTGCTGCTCGATGGCAAGCGGGCCGGCGCAGCTTACATCAGTTCGTTGGCCAATCCCGACCTGAAATGGGAAAAGACGGCACAATTTGACGTGGGTTTCGACCTCGGATTGTTCAACAATGCCGTTAACCTAGACTTCTCCTATTATTACAAGCACACCACCGACTTGTTGCTCAATACGCCTATTCCACATTCTAGCGGTTTTGGAAGTGTATATAAGAACATCGGCGAAGTGAAGAATTCGGGTATCGACTTTATGCTCACAGCCTATCCCGTGCGCACGAAAGACTTTACCTGGACCTCCATTTTGAACTTGAATTACAACAAGAATAAGATACTGAAACTGGGCAAGAACAACGAAGACATCGAAATATTGGAATGGGTTGGCGGCCCCGAAGGTATCTTACGTGTGGGCGAAAGCATGGGTAGCTTTTACGGATACAAGCGACTGGGCGTGTGGACGGAAGAAGATAAAGCGGCAGGACGATGCACAGCGAAGATGGTTGGTAGAGCCAAACGCGAAGAAAAAAAGTCTATTTTGGGTAAGGGAATACCCGATTGGACGGGTAGCTGGACCAACACCCTTAACTATAAGAACTGGGATTTGACGGTTGAAATGCAGTTTGTTACGGGCGTTCAGACCATGCAACAATTCTACCATTCGGTGTACGACCGCTTTGGAATAACCAACGGACTGAAAAGCATTCTCTATGATGCTTACAATGGCACAAATCCACGTACTATGCAGCAGATGCTTTACTTGACCAATAGCCCATACGACTCGCAAAGTCATGCAGGACAAGACACGACTGTGGATTCCAGTTGGGTGGTAGACGGCTCTTATCTGCGCTGCAACATGGTGCAATTGGGTTATACCTTTGCGCCCGCCACGTTGAAAGCGTTGGGGCTTAACGCACTGCGCCTGTACCTAAGTGGTAATAACCTCTTCTTACTTTGCTCAAAAGACTTCAAGGGTTACGACCCCGAAATGACGTCGCAGGGCAGCAAGTTCGGTCAAAACATGGCTTTCTTCTCTCTTCCCCGTTCAAGAGTATTCACTCTGGGTGTTAATGTAACGTTTTAAATGAACCTAAACAACAGACACGAAATGAACAAAATAATGATATTTGCAGCCTGCGCATGCTTGGCATTGGCTTCGTGTAACGACTTCTTGGAGGAAAGACCCAAGTCGCTCCTTAGCTCGCGCGACTTCAACAAGGCCGAAGCTCAAATTCGTTCTAACATTAATGGACTATATCGTAGGGGGGCAGTAACTGCCCATTCGTCGGTCGCTAGCGCTTATTTCGGTTCGGCCATGACCATTCCTGGTATGCTTACGGGCTATTTTAGCAACTCGTACGAAGGCCAAGAGCGCGTTTGTGCGTATGCAAGAACGCTTACGAGGCAGGAACAAACCAACAATGTATCGGGTTTTGTGGATGGTATTTGGGGTAGTTGCTATGGAGCCATCAACGTTGCTAACGTTGCTTTGAAGGCTATGCCCGAAGTACCTATGAGCGATGAGGCACGAAAAGTGTTGTTGGGCGAGGCTAAATTCTTCCGCGCCTTCAACTATTTCATGCTGGTAAAGTGGTTCGGAGACGTGCCAATGCCCACTCAACCCTCTGAGAACGTTACCGATTTGGAAAAGCCACGTACGCCTGTGGCCGACATCTACACGCTTATCGAACAGGATTTGACGGAAGCCGTGGCCGCACTTCCCGACCAAACATGGCAGAATAACGGGCATCGCATAAGCAAATATGTGGCTTTGCAGGCACTTACGGCGGTGTATATGCAGCAAGGTAAGTATCAACAGGCAAGCGAAACGGCCAAACAGATTATCAGTTCGGGTAAATACTCGCTCACAGAAAATGAAGATAAGGCCCTGAAAAGCGCCTATAACAAGCTGAGAACCATAGACGACCTGCCCGAAGTGCTTTACGCCGTGGAGTACGATGCTGACATATCGACCACCAGTTGGCGACCAACCTACGCCTTTTCTTCGTCGGCTATAAATGTATTTAAGAGTTATAACATCTTTGAACGCGTATATGGGCCCAACGCTCGCTATCTGAACATCTACACGGCAGACGACTTGCGCGGACAAGAACAGCAATTTTTCGCCACAAAGTATAAGAACCCGAACAACGATTCGGTATGGACTGCACCCAGTGCAGACGCTCGTGGATGCTGGTATTACTTTGATGAGGAGGCTGTTCTTAAAACAGGGCGCGGCACGAAGGACTGGAACATCTACCGTTATGCCGAAACGCTGCTCGATGCAGCCGAGAGTTTGGTGCAGAGCGGCGGGGCTGTTACAGCTGAGGCTGCTGGATATTTGGCGATGGTTCAGGCTAGGGCACTGGGTAAGACGCAGGCAGAACTCACCACAGAACTGTCGGCACTGTCGAAAGAAGCGTTTATTGAGGCCTGTTGGACCGAGCGTTTGCGCGAGTTCCCGTTGGAATATAAAATCTGGGATGATTGTTTGCGCACGAAGAAATTCCCAGATGTGTCGGCCACCGAGCTAGGAAAGGTAACCTATGTGGACCTCGTTGGTGCCACAAATGGTTCGGGTGCGGTGATTAAATCGTCAGATTTGCTGTGGCCGCTATCACTTAACGAGATGCAACGCAACCCGCAATTGCGTCCGCAAAACGAGGGTTACGCCGACAAATAGGGCCTCAATAAGGTCTAGTCTAATCGTATAACCTCATCGTATTTTATTGGTATCGCCACATTATCAGCGGCTGGGAGGGAGCGTATCACCCACAGGTATTGCCACTCCAAGGGTGTTGTAATGATTGTATATCATATATCTACCGATACAATACTTGTGTTGTATGGTCACCCCAAGGGTGTTATGATGATTGCATATCGTTCTGGTACTCACTCTCTCTGCCGCTGATGATGTGGCGATGTCTTTATATTGTGTGTTGAAAAATAAACTATTCGGGCTTGTTGGAAATGTTTGATAACCAGCTTATCGAGCCAATTAGTCGGGCGATTTGGCCAATTCAGTTGGATAATTTAATTAATCCATCTAGGCGATTTGGCTGGTTCGGTCGGGAAATTTTATTAATCCATCTGAACGATTTGGCTAATTCAGTCGGGTAATTTGATAGATCCGTCTAGGCGATTTAGCTATTTCAGTTGGGTAATTTGATTAATCCATCTGTACGATTTGGCCAATTCAGTCGGGTAATTTGATTAATCAATGCCGGCAAATCAAGTTCAATCTCTGTGACCAGTTAATCCGTTGCCGCTTTTACTTGTCAATGTTTCCCCATATATATTCCACAATTATGCAATGCCCAACACCTTATATATAGGCATTAAAATAATATCATAAAGGGATGATAGGCAACAAGCCGCTTACTATCTGCAATAAATTGCGGTTCATTGCTTAATCTCTGCAACGCAATGAAAGGCATAGCTTACTTTCTAACACTGCAAAACACGCTGACGACAAAATGATTTAATAAAATTCATGCTCAAAAATTTGTAACTATCTTTTATTTGTTTTACTTTTGCCACAATTCTAATTATAAACAATCTATAAGTGCTAATATTATGTCCGAAGAATTGGAAGTGAAAGAATTGGACCAAGTCGTGGTTCGTTTCTCAGGGGACTCGGGTGACGGAATGCAGTTAGCGGGAAACATTTTCTCGACCATTTCTGCAACAGTTGGTAATGACATCTCAACCTTTCCGGATTACCCGGCAGACATTCGTGCACCGCAAGGCTCGCTTAACGGCGTGTCGGGTTATCAGGTACACATCGGCGAAGACAAGGTGCTTACGCCCGGCGACTTCTGCGATGTGCTTGTTGCGATGAACGCCGCCGCCCTGAAAACACAGTACAAGTACGCCCGTCCGCAGGCAACGATTATCATTGATACCGACAGTTTTGGCCCAAAAGACCTTAAAAAGGCTGAGTTTAAAACCGAAGACTACCTCGCAGAGCTAGGTATTGATGCCGATTGCGTGGTGGCATGCCCCATCACTACGATGGTTAAAGAATGTCTGAAAGACACAGGCATGGACAATAAGTCGATGTTGAAGTGCCGAAACATGTTTGCATTGGGCATCGTATGCTGGCTTTTCAACCGCGACATGGAGCTTGCCTTCGACTTCTTACGCAAGAAATTCCACAAGAAACCGCATGTGGCCGAAAGCAATATCAAGGTGGTGATGGCCGGATACGACTACGGACACAACACGCACGCATCGGTTCCGGCTACCTATCGCATCGAGTCGAAGGTGAAAACGAAGGGGCGTTACATGGACATAACAGGCAATAAGGCCACGGCTTACGGACTTATCGCCGCCGCAGAAAAGGCTGGTTTGCAACTATTCTTGGGCTCTTATCCCATCACACCCGCAACAGACATCCTGCACGAACTAGCCAAACACAAGAGCTTGGGCGTGAAAACGGTGCAATGCGAAGACGAAATAGCAGGCTGTGCAAGTGCCATCGGCGCGTCGTTTGCTGGTGCGCTGGCCGCCACATCAACCTCAGGTCCTGGCATCTGCCTGAAAAGCGAGGCCATCAACTTGGCTGTTATCGACGAAATTCCACTTGTAGTAATAGACGTACAGCGCGGCGGACCATCTACTGGACTGCCAACGAAGAGCGAACAAACCGACCTTTTGCAGGCTTTGTACGGCAGAAACGGCGAGTCGCCCATGCCCGTTATCGCTGCAACAAGCCCTACCGACTGTTTTGATTCGGCTTACATGGCCGCCAAAATAGCTTTGGAATACCTTACACCCGTGATACTTCTCACCGATGGATTTCTCGGTAACGGGTCGGCTGCATGGCAATTGCCCGACATCAACAAGCTACCCGACATCCATCCGCACTTCGCAACCGAAGAAATGCGCGGCAACTACACGCCTTATCGCCGCGATGAGGAAACAAAAGCACGCTATTGGGCCATCCCCGGAACGCCTGGGTACGAACATATTTTGGGCGGTTTGGAGAAAGACGGACAGACAGGTAACATCTCTACCGAGCCCGAAAACCACAATCTGATGGTGCACCTGCGCGCTCAGAAGGTTGCTGGCATTAAGGTGCCCGATGTGCAAGTGCAGGGCGATGACGATGCCGACTTGCTCATTGTTGGCTTTGGCAGCACCTACGGACACCTGTTTTCGGCAATGAAAGCTTTGCGCAAGCAGGGCAAAAAGGTGGCTTTGGCACAGTTCAAGTACATCAATCCCTTGCCCGCCAACACCGAAGAGGTGCTGCGTAAGTACAAAAAGGTGGTTGTGGCCGAACAAAACATGGGCCAATTTGCCATGTATCTGCGCGGAAAGATAGACGGATTTGTGCCTTACCAATATAATGAGGTGAAGGGACAGCCGCTTGTTGTCACCGAATTGGTTGAAGCGTTCAAGAAGATAATTGATGAATAAAATGGCGACGAGGAGTTAAGGAGTTAAGAAGTTAAGGAGTTAAGCCGTATGTTGTGTTGCTAATGGCTGTCGGTTTATAAGCAAACTGATAGCTGGGGCAAGTCTAACAAGACTGAATAAAAACCCACAAAGCCCACAAAACCCACCAACTTTCTCTTTCATCTTAGCCACCTAATAACAAAGCATATCACTCCCCTCTCCCTTTGGAGAGGGGTTGGGGGTGAGGCTTTAACTCGTCAACTAACAAAACAACTGTTATGACTTATACAGCACAAGATTATAAACAAGGCACCCCGAGATGGTGTCCTGGTTGCGGCGATCATTTCTTTTTAGCATCGTTGCAAAAGGCGATGGCCGAGATGGGCATCGCTCCACACGAAACAGCAGTGATTTCTGGCATCGGCTGTTCTAGTCGTTTGCCCTATTATATGAAGACTTATGCCATGCAGACCATACACGGACGTGCGGCTGCAATTGCCACCGGTGCAAAGGTTGCTAACCCTTACCTCACCATTTGGCAGGTTAGCGGCGACGGCGACGGACTGGCCATCGGCGGAAACCATTTTATTCACTGCCTGCGCAGAAACGTAGACATTAACATTATCTTACTAAATAACCGCATCTACGGACTAACTAAGGGTCAATACTCGCCCACTTCGCCACGCGGATTTGTGTCGAAGTCGTCGCCTTACGGAACGGTTGAAGACCCATTCCGCCCTGCCGAGCTGGCATTTGGCGCACGCGGTAACTTCTTCGGGCGTGCCGTGGCTACCGATAACCAAGGCGTTATGGAGCTGATGAAGGCCGGACAACGCCACAAAGGTACTTCTGTTTGCGAGATTTTGCAGCACTGCGTTATCTTCAACGACGGCATTTACGACCCCGTTTACTCGTCGCCTGGCCGCAAAAGCAACGCTATCTACCTGAAACATGGCGAGAAAATGCTCTTCGGAGAGAACAACGAGTATGGCTTGGCGCAAGAAGGATTTGGGTTGAAAGTGGTGAAAGTGGGTGAAAACGGCGCAACATTAGACGATGTTTTGGTGCACGACGCACACGCCGAAGACCACACGCTGCAAATGAAACTGGCGCTAATGAACAACGAACAGGGGTTCCCTGTGGCACTAGGCATCATCCGCGACGTTGAATCGCCCACTTACGAGGCCTGTGTTGAACAGCAAATCGAGGATGTGAAAGGCCGTGCTGCCTATCATAACTTCACCGAATTGCTGGAAACGAACGACATTTGGGAGGTGAAGTAACAGCCTACTGCCTCAGAATAGAAGTTTCACCCCCGTCCCCCTCTCCACGGAGAGAGGGGAGTGGCATGCCTTGTTTACGCATGGCATGTTTGCTCCCGCTCGCCTTGGAGAGGGGCTTTGTGTGTCTAGGCCCTTGTATTCTGTGCTTAGGCGTTATGTATAACGCATGTTAGTGCCGTGCGTTTGTGGCAAGCAAACAACATCTTTCTTGCTAGCCGTATGGGTTAACGTTGTTCTAATAGTTATTTCAGTAGGTGAACCGCTACGCGGTAGTTGGCGAAAGACATTGTGATTGAGGGCTAGTGTTCGTTGTAAAGAAAACCTTTCTGCCGCAAAATGTTGGTGTCTAAGGGCGAGCGCAGCATCTGTAAGAGCGGTACGGCACGGTTGTGGTCGTCGAGATAGAGCCAAGGTTGGGGCTGATAGGTGGGCGATGCCACCGAACTTTGAACATTGACCCAGGGCGAACGTAGGCCTGCAAGGTGGGCAAAGGTGTGGAAAACGCTTACGCTAGTGGACACGGGTTGGTGCAGATTGGTACGTAAGGCTGTAACAACAGCAGGTTGCAACTGGGCGTAATGCGGCGAAAGCCACACCAATAACGGCACGTGCAACTCGTAATAGCTAGGCACGGGCGAGGCGTGGAGAAACAAACGACGAGCGTCGTCGAAGATGTTTTCGCCATGATCGGATGTATATAATAGGGCTGCTGATGCGCCAGTGCTACTGATACGGCTAATAAGCGCAGCCAAAAGGCGGTCGGTTTGCAAGATGGTGTTGTCGTAGGCGTTTACCAACTCAACGCGATTTTGGGGTTTGGCATCGCTGTTTTCGTCGGGAAAGAATGCCCCTTCGTTGTGCGGATAACGCTTGCGGTATTCGAAATGCGACCCGTATGTGTGCAAAACGATGAGTTGTTTCTGTCGTTTGCAGGCCAGCACACTGTCTACCAATGGCAGAAGGCGTTGGTCGTAGCCGTCGTAGGTGTCGGGTTTGCCTTCTTTTATAAACCGCCATTGGTTGGCTTGTTGCCCAAAGAAGTCGATAAACGAGTGGTTGGGTAGTTGGTTGGAGAGGTACACGGTGTGGAAACCAGCCTCGCGAAAGGCAGTCAGGAGGCTTTTGCGCGTGTAAATGCTGTCGTAATTGATGGCCGATACGGGCGAGAGCAGCATGGGAACGCTCTTGTGCGTGGTGTTTGATTGGCTCAAAGCGTGGTCGAACGCGTAGAGAGAAGGTAGGGCAGAGAGCAGTGGAGTGGTGTTGCGCGGATAGCCGTAGAGCCTAAATTGAGGTGCACGAGCCGTTTCGCCAATCACAAGTACATATATCTCGCGCTCCGAATTGGGGTGTGTGGGTGTGGCATGGAACTTAAATTGGGCAGCGGTTTGCTGGTAGTGTGCCGTCCTTTGAGTGCGAACTATGGCCAAACGGATGTTCTCGAACACGTTAAGCGGATAGAGATGCAGTGAAGGACGAAAGCCGTTGGCAAGCGCAAAGCCTGCTAAGCATAAGCCTACAATGCCCAAAATGCCTGCCGAACGGCGTACTTTATGGGTGAAATTTGCCGACAGACACCCACCGCAAAAGCCCGATATGGCCGACAAGAGCAATGTTGGCACATAGAGAACGATGACGAAAACCATTCCTGGCAGCAAGTTGTTGAGCAGTTCGCCGGCCTCGTTGGGGTTGGTGGTAACGAGGTTTAGGAACATGTCTACGGCGATAACCGAATGGCCGTAGAGATAAAGCAGCACCATTTGGAAGGCAGAAAGGAACACTAGGGGAAAGAGCCACCACAGTGTTCGGCCCGGTTTGCGCCACAATGTGAGTAAGGCGGCGTAGACGGAGAGCGGCAATGTTATGCCTACAAGGCGCGAAACCAAGGGCAAGGGCTCGGTGTAGGCCAAGCAAACATTGGGTAAGGCCAATACGGAGAGGCCCAACCAAAACGCGGTTTGCGGTGTAAGTGCACCGCTACATATTTGTTTAAAAGGTTTCATTGGTGTTCAATATAAAGCCCCACTGCCCACGGTTGCCCATGTCATAGTTTTGTTGTGGGGTTGCTGTTGTTCTTAAATGCCCGTCGATAACCAGTGCCCCAGTTGTGCAGCACGTACGAAAGGTGCGTGACCGAGAAACGAAGTAACACCGAGACATGGGCTAACCACGTGGCTATACCATTTGAGGTGGTACGGTTGCTACTTGCGTTTCCAGCTTATTTATGTAGCGACAGCACCCGTTGAGTATGAGGTAATCGAGTTTACGGCCTTGTGTTTCCAGCTTATTTGTGTAGCGACAGCACCCCCGACAGCAACTTTTCTCCTTATTTGTTTGGCTCAAACAGGCCACAATTTTCTTGTAGAGGTCCTTCCTTGAACGTCGGTTTCGGGCTTTGTACCCTGTCATTGACTCATTTTAGGTGTGTTCGCTGTAAGCAGTTGTGGGGCATTGTCTTGCTGATTGTCAGTGTATTGGTTGTAGAGAAAGACGCTGAGCGTGCGAGTGTTCTTCCTTTACGAACATTAGAAAACCAACCGAACATTGTCTATCCAGATAGTGTTGCCGGGCGAACCAATGAATGCTCCGCCGTTGCTAGATGAGAATTGGACGATAAGATGGGTTGGCGTTTCGTTGGCTGCGGCCCATCCCGTTTCTTTCAACGGTACGCTTTTGCCTTTGCTGTTGCGCACATAATCGGTGGATCTAAGTCCCATCAGTCGGGCGTTGTACCCAGATGTGTTGCGTATGTCGCCATAATGTACGGGATAAGTGGCGTTGTTCACCCATCCGTTGGTACTTTTGTTGTACTCCACCGCCATTGTTCCCACGCGCGAGGCCGATACATTACCGTTAGCATCTTCTGTTCTTTTCTGTAATATAAGCAAAGCCGTGGCGCAGTCGCGGCCGGCAATGGTTTGGGCTTTACTAAATCCAGTTTGTTTAATGCGGTTGGTTTCAGCAGATAGGGCGGTTCGATAGTCAAACCGTATGGCTTTGGGACGTTGCGTGTAAGGAACGCCCCAGTTTAGTGCTTTCTCGCCATCCTTAGTTCCGCCAATAGGTTCGCGCACGTCGCCTAAAAACACCGACCCTGCTGCAAGTACGCTGATGTTAATCATTCCCAGCACTTTTACGTGTTCGATATGTGTTGTTAGTTTGGCGCAATAGCCTTTTCCATGTGCGTCGCGATATACCGATTGGTTTGTCTTTGTTATGCCCATCACCTTAGCCATGACGTTAGATGTGGCCCAAGGCGAGTGTCCAAGGTTAATATAAGGTGTGTTTCCTGTTAGTGTGCGGTCGGGTCCAATCTCGTAAAGGGTTTTTTCGTTGCCGCCAATGATGGTACTTTCAGTGATGCGACGTGTAACCCAATGGTCCATATTGCCGTATAGAATGGGTTCTTCGCGTTCTTGAGCCATCCCGTTCTTTGCGAAAAGGGATGCCATGACGATAACTAATGTTGCTTTATCCATGTTGATTTCTTGTTTAGTTGTGCCCTATGTAAGATGTAAAGGGCTGGCTTTTTGCCTTTGTTGGTAGGCAGGTTTACAAGTTGACGAGTTAACAAGTTTACATGTTAACGAGTTAATGGGGTTACGTGTATTAGGTTTAGTAAGCTAGTGGGCTAGTATTCCTAGTCTTACTAGCTGTCCTAGTTTCACTAGCCTTCCTAGTTCTTCTAGTTCTTCTAGTTTTCCTAGCCCAAACTAAACATGCTTTTTCATCAGCTGGTACTGACATCTTTTCACCCTTTCACCCTTTCACCTTTCCCTATCTTTTCACCTTTTCACCCTTTCACCTTTCCCTATCCGCCCACAATCTTCTTTATGTCGTTCAGCTTATTAAGCGCCTCCATAGGCGTGAGGTTGTTGATATCGAGACCAAGAATCTCGTCACGAATTTGCGAAAGTACGGGGTCGTCTAGTTGGAAAAAGCTTAGTTGCATGCCCTCGCGACTTTCATCTAAGTGCTTAACACTGGGTTTACTCACGGTTCCGCCCACCTGTGCGTTGTCGTTTTCAAGCTGTTTAAGCACGGTGTTAGCCCTTTTCACAATGCTTTTGGGCATTCCAGCGATGTCGGCCACGTGTATACCGAACGAATGTTCGCTGCCACCACGTTCCAAACGGCGCATAAAGATAACCTTTCCGTTAAGCTCTTTCACGCTAACGTTGAAGTTCTTAATGCGCTTAAAGTTCTTTTCCATCTCATTTAGTTCGTGATAATGGGTGGCAAAGAGCGTTCGGGCGCGCGCTTTGGGTTGTTCGTGCAGGTATTCCACGATGGCCCAAGCAATGCTGATGCCGTCGTACGTGGACGTTCCGCGCCCCAACTCGTCGAAAAGGACCAGCGAACGGGGCGAAACATTGTTGAGAATGTTCGACGCCTCGGTCATTTCTACCATGAAAGTAGACTCGCCTTGCGCGATATTGTCGCTCGCCCCCACGCGCGTAAAGATTTTATCTACCAGTCCAACGCGCGCACTTTCGGCAGGAACAAAGCTACCTATCTGCGCAAGGAGCACGATAAGCGCCGTTTGTCTGAGCAAAGCAGACTTACCAGCCATGTTCGGACCGGTGATAATGATTATCTGTTGGCGTTCGGTGTCGAGCTGAATGTCGTTGGGAACGTAGTGTTCGCCAAGCGGAAGCTGTGTTTCGATAACAGGATGTCGGCCTTGGCGTATGTCCAACGCGTCGCTATCTTCAATCACGGGGCGCACATAGCGGTTCTCTTCGGCGGTTTTGGCGAAACTAAGCAGGCAGTCGAGCCGCGCCACCACGTTGGCATTGATTTGTATTTGGGGGATAAACTCTTGCGTAGCCGTAACCAATTCGTTGAAAAGACGTTCTTCTAGCGACTGAATTTTCTCGTCGGCACCCAATATTCTCTCCTCATATTCCTTCAATTCTTGCGTGATATAGCGTTCGGCTTGGGCCAAAGTTTGCTTTCTAACCCACTCTTCCGGCACCTTGTCCTTATACGTGTTGCGCACTTCGAGGTAATAACCAAACACGTTGTTGTAGCCAATTTTAAGGCTACTGATGCCTGTTGCCTCGGCTTCGCGTTGCTGAATGTCGATGAGGAAATCGCGTCCGCCACGCGATATGTTGCGCAGTTCGTCTAGTTCAGGACTAAATCCCTCGGCAATAACGTTGCCGCGATTTACAACCAGTGGCGGGTCGGGTTGTATTTCGTTTTCAATTCTGTCGCGCAAACTTTCGCAAAGGTTCATTTGTTCGCCTATCTGACGAATCGTTTCGTTGTCCGCTTCAAGGCAAGCAATCTTCAAAGGCTGTATGGCTAGCAGCGCATTCTTAAGCTGAACCATCTCGCGGGGCGACACACGGCCAACGGCAACCTTCGAAATAATGCGTTCTAGGTCGCCAATGCGGTGCAGTTGCTCATCGAGTAGGGTGCGAAATTCGGGGTAACGGAAGATATAGTCCACCACATCAAGTCGTTGTTCGATGGGCTTAACCTCTTTCAGTGGGAACACCAGCCATCGTCTTAGCAAGCGGCCGCCCATTGCCGTGACGGTTCGGTCCACCACATCGAGCAGCGATGCACCGTCTTCTTGCATGGGTTGTATCAGTTCGAGCGACCGAATGGTGAACTTATCTAGTCGTACATAGCGGTCTTCTTCTATGAGTGCGAGCGACGTTACGTGGCCGATATTGGTGTGTTGCGTAATCTCTAAGTACTGCATGATGGCGCCAGCGGCCACCACTCCGCTTTGAACATGCTCAACACCAAAACCTTTTAGGTTCTTCGTTCCAAAGTGTTTAAGCAGCTTTTGGCGCGCCGTTTGTTCGGTAAACACCCAATCATCTAGTTCGAACACAATGTGTTTGTTGCCAAAATAGCGTTCAAAGTCCTTCTTGTGGTTGCGTTCGTACAGCACTTCCTTGGGTGCAAAGCTGCCCAGAAGCTTTTCTACATAGTCGAACGAGCCTTGTCCGGTGATAAATTCGCCCGTAGAAATGTCGAGAAAAGCCACGCCGCAAGCCGTTTTCCCGAAGTGAACGGCTGCCAAGAAGTTGTTTTCCTTATAGTTAAGTACGGTGTCGCCCATTGCTACTCCTGGCGTAACCAGTTCGGTTATGCCGCGTTTCACGAGCGTTTTCGTTAGTTTGGGGTCTTCCAGTTGGTCGCATATAGCCACGCGTTTGCCCGCCCTGATGAGCTTAGGCAGATAGGTATCCAGCGCATGATGGGGAAAACCAGCCATCTCTGTGGCATCGGTATTGCCTTTGTTGTTGCGTTTGGTGAGGGTAATTCCCAGCACGCGCGACGCCTCTACGGCGTCTTCGCTGTATGTTTCGTAGAAGTCGCCGCAACGGAAAAGCAACAAAGCATCGGGATGTTTGGCTTTGAAAGAGTAGAATTGCTTCATCATGGGGGTTAACCCCTGATCGTTTTGCGCCATTGTATGGGTGGTTTTTTATTTGTTGTATCTTTATTTTTCGGTCGAAGAAACGGTACTTCGCAGGCCTTTCATGCCCACAACAAAAGCCTTGGCACTGCCAAATTTAAGGTTCATGTCTATGCGAACAGGAACGTGGTTGCTGTCGTCGGTAACGAAGAAACGGGCAATTTCCTTGGGCTTTTTGTTGGGTTTGCGCTCGATGTAGGACAAATCCAGGCAGCGATACTTCACGCCGTTGTCTGCCTTAACCACCGTTTTTCCGTTATATTTAAGCGTGGCAGGGATAAAACCATCGCCTTCGGCCACGGTAAAAGGTATTTCGTTGCCACTTTTCCAACCTTCGGGGTTGAACGAACGCGCCCTCAGAAAGATGTTCATCATGTCGAACACGCATTCGTCTAGCGTGCGATTGTCCCACAGATGGTTTCCATCGTGGGTTTGGCAGTGCTGTTTAACGTGGCACTTGCTGCCGTCGGGATAGCTGTAAAACACCTCGTCTACCGTGTATCTGCTGCCTTCGCGCGCGCCTTTTCGGTAGTAAAGCGGTGCCATATCGAGCGACGAATAGCACATTAGCGTATCGCGAAGTACGAAGAAATTGTCTACTTTGCTGTTTCCACGCGTGATGAGGCTGCCCCGATAGGCGGGCTTGCCGCCGTAAACGCTTTGCACTACCGACATGGATGCCGTGCCGGCCTTCACCCAAATAAACTTCCAGTTGTAGTAAAGGTTGTATGTGAGAAACTCGCCCGACTTAAAAGCGGTGTTCCGAAACGTGCATTGTGCCTGCATGTGTGCCGCCATCAGCAGCGCAACCAGCACCAGTGCCAACTTTATCTTCTTCATCTCGTTAGGTGTTTTATGTGCGGTGCGCTGCCGTTGGGCTTTGCATCGCGGGTTATTTATATGGTGAAAGGTCTCTTAATCCTTCCCCTGCTTTCACGTTTCATGATGTGTTTGCGCCCCGTTTCCTGCATGTGCTGTGTGGCAATTTGCAGTTCGGGGCGTTCAGTCCTTGGCCTTCGGGCAAAGGCATTTACTTTAATTCGGGCGGTAGGGGTATGCCCAATTCACGTGCACGTTCCCTATTTCGGCGTTTTATGCTCTTGCCTTTATCGGGCTTTTGCTTGGTAATTTTGCCAGGCTTTTGCTCGTTCAGCGGTTTGGCTGTGGGGTTCCAGGTGCGTGTGGCGTCCCAATTGGCCTTGCATTCTATTTCTTCGGGGAAGTAATACACCGTTTCGGGTTCTTCTCCACGATAGAAATCGCCCGTGTCCCAGCGTCCGTTCCCGTTGCGGTCTACGAACAAACGCAGGTAATACGTGGCGGGTTGCAGGTAGTAGAAGTTGGCCGTACCAGCCAAGGCGCGTGTTTGTTTCACCACAGCATCTTGTTCGTTGAGCAACTGAACCACCACATTAGAGTCGGTAAGCGCAGTAAGCGAAACGGCGAGCGTGGCAAACTCCTTGTCTTCTCTTACCTTAAAGCCTTGCTTTATCTTGCCCGACGTGGTTCCGTAGATGTCGGTGAGTGCCAAAGAGTCGAGTTCAAAGCTGTATTCCACGCCTGGTTTCCACTCGGCT
Source organism: Prevotella sp. oral taxon 317 str. F0108 (assembly GCF_000162415.1). Classification (NCBI taxonomy): domain Bacteria; kingdom Pseudomonadati; phylum Bacteroidota; class Bacteroidia; order Bacteroidales; family Prevotellaceae; genus Prevotella; species Prevotella sp. oral taxon 317. The sequence continues at coordinate 211,437 of NZ_GG740073.1, forward strand.
TGCAGCTCCAACCATCGTTTGTGCAAGAGATTGGTCCCTACGGGCGCCAAACTGTCGCCCCCCTCGCGCACCCTAATCCTGTAACGGGCCTCATACCACAGCGTGTCGCGCTTGCTGTAAAGGTGCACTTTTGTCGAATCGAGACTTAGCAAGGGTGTGGGCAGCTCTATTCGCACGTTCTCGTCGGGAGCGATACTGTTGTTCACCTTCACCTCCACCTTCAACGCTTCGGGGCGCATTATCGTTTCAAAGGGTTCTCCTTTCTTTTGCGCCTTGTCTTGTGCCTTCTTCCATTCCTCCGCTTTCTTTTGCTTTTCTTTCAGCCTTTTGGCGTAAGGCGTTTTCGCAAGAACCTCTATCGTATCCTGTTTCATGCGCAGTTGCCCCGTGGTGTCTGTACTCCAATATTGCATCTGCATGCGCAGCGTGTCTTGATTAATCAGCGCAGAGTCTTTAATCCAATAGGTTATGGTGTCTTTCTTAGCCGTGGGCATTACGATGAACGCGCGCTCGGCGTTGTTGAAGTTCAGTCCGCGCAGCTGTGGAAGTTCGTTGCTGCCAGCCGTAAACACCAGCGAGAAACATTCGGGCAGTGTTCGTTCGGCCTTAGTGAAAAAACGATCGGTTTGTACATGTGTAAACGCGCGCAGCGTGATATTGTCGGGTAAGAAGTGCGTATAGCTAACGCGCGAGATGGAATCGATGCGCAACGAGTCGCGCCAAAGCGTGTCTTGCCGCACATCGGGTTTCGACGAAGGTACGATAATCTCGCGGTTGAAGGCCATTTCTTCGCCTTTCTGCGTGAGATGGTAGTCGCCGTCTACATCTTGCAGCGCATAAACGCGATACTTTCCGGGTGCGATGCCGCGAATAACGAAGTGTCCGCGCCCGTCGGTTTTGGCCACGCGCAGCATGGGTTGGGTGCGAAACGCGCTATCGGCAAGGTTAGCGTACAGTCCCACCAGTATGCCTTTCACCGGTTCTAGGTTTTCGGCGGCAAGAACCCACCCGCTCACCTCCATCGTGTCGATATGTTCGCCCGTAGAGAAACTATATGTATAGTTTCCCAAGGGGTTGCCTTCGTTGTTGTCGGTTATGGCGTCAGAAAAGTCCACCGTGTACGTGGTGTTAGCTTTGAGCGAGTCTTTCAGTTCGATGTCGATGCTTTTTCCGCCTGCCTTTATGTCGGGCGTTTCCAGCTGTGGAGGTGAAACCACTACGTTTTCCGTGGCGTTTTCTATTTTGATAAATTCGTTAAAGCGTATGTGTAGCTTTCTAGTCTTCACGCCAGTGGTCTTTTCTGTGGGCGATGCACCCACCACTCGCGGCGGTGTTTCGTCGTACCAGCCCCCATCGGGGTTGCCCATTCGGGCGCAAGCGGCCACTAATGCAAGTGTAAATAGCAACAGGGCGAAACGGCACAATTGCCAGTTAAGTCTGCTTGTGCGTTGCGTGGTGTGCGCCTTGTCCATATTGTAGCGTTCCTTCATATTTCCTTTTTACCTGCTGTTGCTTATTTGCACATTACTTTATTGTCGTGTTCGCACCTTTAATATATGGCTTTGCCTCGTTGCATGCAAGGGCTAAACCTTGGTTATATGTAGGCGTGCGGCCAACGTGTGCGTTGTTGTCGTTACTGTTATGCGTAGGTGTATGCGGCTCGCAGCGTGCAAGCAAGCCTGCACCGTTGCGAGTAACGTTTGCCCATAACGCCGCTTATGCCGGCATTTAGCCCGTATTCCTTGTGTAAACGGCATATTTGGGCCGTTGGCAAAGTTAGTAATAAAAAATGGAATATGGCTTTGTTGTTAGGGAATATTTGGAATTTAAACAGACGATTTAAGGAGTTATGGAGTTAAGGAGTTGTGGAGTTAAGCCAAATGCCTAGGTGGTGTTACATTTAAGGAGTTAAGAAGTTATGGAGTTAAGGAGTTATGGAGTTAAGGAGTTATGGAGTTAAGGAGTTATGGAGTTAAGGAGTTATGGAGTTATGGAGTTAAGGAGTTAAGCCAAATGCCTAGGTGGTGTAAGCCATCTTTTCATCTTTTCATCTTTTCACCTTTTCATCTTTTCATCTTTTCACCTTTTCACCTTTCCCCCTTTCCCCCTTAAAGGGCGCGAGCCATTTTTTCACCTTTTCACCCTTTCACCTTTTCACCTTTTCACCCTTTCACCTTTAAAAGTCTGCATCACGATTTAGCACGCCATGATATTGCGGTGTCAGCGAAATTTATTACATTTGCAATGTATTGTTTCATCTGTATTTAAGTTGAACGGCTATGAAAGAAAAAGTGACAATAAAGCTTTGCAACAACTTTTATGAGGCGTGGGCGACAAGCCAATGGCTTGCCGAGCATCATATCATGGTGTTGCCCAACGCCGCCAACAATGAACAACCAGGACAAGGAATAGCCATAACGGTTTACGAAACGGATGTGGAACAAGCCTTGAAACTGATTGCGCAATTAGAGAACAAACCCGTGGAAGAACGTTTGCCGCATGGAGTTGGCGACGATAACGAACAGGCACCAAAACGATGCCCCGTGCGTTTAGAATGGCGCATTAAGCCCCTTTCGCTATTCCTTGCCATAGTGCTAACCACGATATTTGCCATTGTTTTCAGCCTGCTTTGCAACGAAGAGTTCTTACCCCTTTGGGGAAAACTGATGTTGGGTGGTGGTGTTGGCTTGTTGGTTGGGAGCGTAAGGAGAAATTAAAGGGCCTAACCCAATCCCATTGCCATTAGAATGGATAGTAATTAGCTGGTTCTCACGGGTTTAATCGGACTAGCAGATTTGTCTTGTTTATATTGTTTATGCCTAGGTTTATATAATGAAGCCGTGTTGACTTTTTATGTTTCTATAAATTGAGCGGAGTTTGTTATCTTGGTGATACCAACACAAGACGGGCATCCCTTTCATGTACGAAGTGTAGGACAAATCGACCAACTGACTTATAAACTCACGAATAGCCAACAACTCCCGAATACATCAACTCATCAACTCACAAACTCATCAGCGTACAATCTCATCAACTAACAAACTCACCAACTCACAATCTCACTAATTCAAAAACTAACAAACTCACCAACTCAAAAACTAACAAACTCATCAACTCACCAACCTATAACCTCATAAGTTCAAAAACTCATCAACTCACCAATTCGCCAACTCAAAAACTTAAATTATTATTTTTATTTTTACAATGTCGCTCTATTTTTCACTCCGTTCTAGCAAAAATATAGGTCAAAAAGTAGGCAAATGGCCACTTTTTCTACTCTTTTGCGGCTTGTGTTTTGTCCATTTTTAGGCATATAACCTGCATTTTGCACCATTTTGCCTTTCTATTTGGCCGCCGACTCGCAATTTTTTAGCTCCCAATTACCCACTTTTTACCCCTAAAATCCCACTTCTTTACGGCTATCTTGCCCCTTTTAGCCATGTATTTCATGGTTCTAAGAGGTTTTGTTTATGCAATTGTTGTGGATATTTATGCTTTTTGTTTCGCATTTAGCTGCATTTTGCACTGCGTTTAGCACCAAAACACACTGCGTTTAGCACCAAAACGCATTGCATTTAGCATCAAAACGCACTGCATTTAGCACCAAAATACACTGCGTTTAGCACCAAATCGCACTGCATTTTGTAGCAAATAGCCCCGAAACTGGTGCAAATGGCGGTTGCTTTAAATAAATATTCATTTTGCCGACATTCACATGCAACCCCTTTTTGCATCAAAACAAACCTTCGCGAGAATCGATTTTTTGCGGCAAGGTGGGCAGTTGGTGGATAAAAATGGCACTTTTAGTGTTAAAAATCTTGCTGAAAAGCGGACAAATTCAAGTTGACGAGTTAACAAGTTAACAAAAGGGCAATTCACAAGGCATATCACTCCATAGTTGCCCAAAGGCCGCATGCACTCTTGGTTAACAAAAGGATAATTCACAAGGCATGTCATTCCCCTCTCCCTTTGGAGAGGGGCTGGGGGTGAGGCCTTGTTCTTCTTTAATTCATCTTCAACAGCTCCTCAATATTCTTACGGCTGTTTCCCAGTCGCGGCACCTTATGTTGTCCGCCCAGTTTGCCTTTGCTTTTCAGCCAATCGTTAAACAGGCCTTGTCGTGCCTCAACCACTTCCAGCTGTTGCAGCGTGATGTTCTTATGTCGTTTCGCCTCGTAGTCGCTGTTAAGTTGTTGCAGACGGAGGTCGAGTGCCTGGGCAAAGGCATCGAGAGAGGTAGGCTTGTGCGCAAATTCCACAAGCCATTGGTGTCTGCATTTGGCCTCGGCATCCATAAAAACAGGTGCCGCCGTGTACTCCAACACCTCTGCACCCGTTTGTTTGCAGGCGTAAGCCAAGCCCTGTTCGGCGTTGTCCATAATCAGTTCTTCGCCAAAGGCATTGATAAAGTATTTTGTTCGCCCCGTAATCTTAAACTTATAAGGCTGCGTGGAGGTGAAACAAACCGTGTCGCCAATAACATAACGCCACAAACCACACGTTGTGCTAATCACCATCGCATAGTTACGGCCTGGCTCAACGCCCCAAAGCGGAACCACCGAGGCATTGTCTGTCCCAAATTCGTCCATCGGAATAAACTCGTAGAACACGCCATAGTCTATCATGAGCAGCATTGCGTCGTCGTCGGGAGTATCTTGCAGACCGAAAAAGCCCTCGCTGGCGTTGTAGGTTTCCATGTATCGCATCTGCGACGAGCCCACAAGTTTGCGGTATTGTTCGCGATAAGGGCCGAAAGCAATGCCGCCGTGGAAGAACACTTCGAGGTTGGGCCACACCTCGGCGAGCGTATCTTTGCCCGAAAGTTCGAGCACGCGCACCAGCACAGAGAGCATCCACGAGGGCACACCCGATATGTTGGTGACGTTGGCGTGCAAGGTTTGTTGGGCAATGGCCTCGCGTTTCGCCTCGAAGTCGGGCATTAGCGCAATGCTTTTCTTGGGAACGCGCACGATATTGGCCAAGGGATTGATGTTTTCGATGAGTATCGCGCTGAGGTCGCCCACTAAACTATGCGCCACGTTGTAGTTGGCCGCATGACTTCCACCCAATATCAGGCTGCGCCCATCGAATAGCCTACTTTTGGGGTTGTTGCGCAGATAAAGTGCCACGGCATCTTTTCCGCCTTTGTAATGAATGTTTTTCAAGCCTTCGGCAGATACGGGGATGAATTTGCTTTTGTCGTTGGTTGTTCCCGACGATTTGGCGTACCACTTCACCACACCAGGCCACAACACGTCGGCCTCGCCGTGGCGCATGCGGTCGAGAGGCTCTTTCAGTTCCTCGTAAGAGGTTACGGGTAGCTGCTTGGCAAAGTGTTCGTAGGTTTGTATGTTGTTCATTCCCCACGTATTGCCATATTGCGTGCGTTGTCCTTGCTGCACAAGGTGGGTCAACACGCGCCTTTGTATCTCTTCGCTATGGTGGGCGTACGTTTCTATGTCGGCCTGTCGGCGTTTGAAAGCTCCGCTCACTAAGGATGTAATGCTCATTATCAGTTTGTTTGAAAGGACAAAATTACGTCAAAAACATGAAAAAACACTATGTTTGGAGAAGAAATGGTGAATGTGGAGGGCAAGCGATGAGAAATATAGGGGGTGGGGGATAAATAATAAAAGGTAAGTGTTACATATATGGAAACGTCTTAGTAACTTTGTAATATGGCGAGAAATGGGCATAAAGCCCCTATTTAGATTATGGATTTTGCTAGCTTGTGAATTAATAAAACATTTGGCCAACAACTTGTTAACTTGTTTCCTCGTGAGCTTGTTAACTGATAAAACTTCAATAAACGGCGACAACAATGAAACCAGAAAAGATATATACCCACGAAGAAATGCTCGACAAAGTGTTGGGCAAGCCCGGCGATTTGGCTCGCGAACAATATGAATCCGACATCAATGCTTTTCTCATTGGCGAGACAATAAAGAAGGCTCGCTTGCAACGCAAGCTTACTCAAGCCCAATTGGGCGAGCTGATGGGTGTTAAGCGAGCGCAAGTTTCGCGTATCGAAGGTGGTCGTAACCTCACTTTCGCCACGCTTTCAAGGGCTTTTAAGGCAATGGGCGTGGCTGCAATCATCGAGGCAAAAGGCATTGGCAAGGTGTCGCTTTGGTAGTGTATGCCGTTTCATCACATCAAAGCAGCTTACAACATCATGTCGGTTTGGCAGAATAATGCGCCCAAGTGGAGCAAAACTTGACTTATAAAACCTACGCAACATTTGCTGCAACGCCCGCATTTAATGGTTTGTAGTCAACATAAACAAAGGCGTGGCGGTGTATCATCACACCACCACGCCGGCTCTTTAATCTTGTCGCTAAATGCAAAACTACTATGCAAGTTGGTTTATAATGTGTTGTGCTAATCTCTTTTGCTTAAAGCTATGCTAAAAGTTTAAGTTGATGAGTGTTTTAGTTAATGAGTTTGTGTGGGACTAAGTTTTTAAGTGAATGAGTTTTATCGCGCACATGGTTGTGCAAAACGTTTCTGCGTGTAGCGTTGTGAAAGCGTTGTTGGGAAGTGAAATTGCTAACAAGCTAACGAACTCACTACCTTGAAACTCCGCATATCACAGCCTCACGACCTTACATCCTACATCTTGTTTGGCATTTGCCTTTGTGTGCAGTGGCTTGAAGTGAGGCGTAAAAAGGCGGCGACCTCATGGCGAAGTCGCCGCCAATCGTTTTTAACCTGATAATACGCACGGTGGCTAAACGCACAACGGCGTATGCGTTTGGCTATTTGCAGATAGCCGTTTTATTTTTTGTAGCTTTTATCTAAGAAAGCCACAAACATCCATACGTTCTTTTCTTGACCTGCGAGGAAACCATCCATCAAGCCCACCGTTGCATCGTCGTCGGCATCGGCAGCAAGCTTAGCGATGGCGCGCTCTTGCTTGATGAGGTTGCCCAGGTTGTCTAGCACTGTTTCAACACCTTCTTTTCCTTCGGGTTCGTTGCCGCTTTCTTTTATCGTTGCCACTTTCAGGTACTCGCTAAAGCGGTTTTCGGGAGTTGCGCCCAGTTGCAAAAGGCGTTCGGCAATCTCGTCAACTTTCTCGGCTGCATCGTTGTAAAGCTCTTCGTACTTGGCGTGCAAACCAAAGAAACGGTTGCCTTTTACGTTCCAATGCAAGCCGCGCAGGTTGGTGTAAAACACTTGGAAGTCGGCCAACAGTTGGGCCAATCCTTTAACAACGGGTTGAACTTTGTTCTCGTCTAGTCCTAAATACATCAATGTGTTCATTTCTAATTTCCTTTCTATATTTTAAATTGTGAGTGAAAATCCTTATTTCTTTCGTTTGCAAAGGTAGGCATATTGCATATCATGCCCAAACATTTCCTTCTATTTCGATATAGAATTAATCTATAATAACGTTGGAAGGTGCAGGCGTAAGTTTCTAAGTGATATGGGGTTGTGGGGGTTGTACGTTTCTAAGTATATAAGTTTGGCGAGGATATAAGTTTCTAAGTTTATGCGTTTGTGTGGCGTGTAAGTTTCTCAATTTACGAGTTTGTGCCAGCTCTAAGCTTGTAACGCTATGTCTTTAATCCTATTACAGCCACCTGTTGTAATGTTAAATAGCATGCTTCACCACCAATTTTCCGATTATTTTGCTTATCTTTGCCCCATAGTTATCGTGCGCCACTATCGTCCAACGCCTCTGCACCATTGTTGCAAAGGCCTATTAGGAGGGCTAAAAGGCGCGCCAGTTTTAGTATTAGAGACAGGATTAACAATGAAGAAAATTATTTTAGCAGCAGCGATATGCGTCTTTTTTGCTGCCTGTGGAGGAGACGACGGACTTACACCCACACCACAAAAGCCACCAACACAAGGAGAAACAACCGAGGTTAAAGCCGCGGACATCGTGAAATACTTCAATCTCGACAAGCAACTTAACGTGTACCAAGCCATAGAAAAGGCAAAAGCCGACCTCGGAAAGAAAACGATAGACGGCAAGGAAATTAACGTTACGGCTGTGAACGTGGTGAAACGCGACGACCAAAAGGGTACTTTCACGCTTAAAGTGACGGGCGTTGCAGGTAAAAAGCCTTTCGGATTGGACGTGGATTTCACCGGTTTTGCACAGAAACCTGCAGACCAAGACATGGCCATGCGTGCTGTGGCCAAATGGAAAGACGGCGTAGACTACCTGTCGGAGTTCGACTTCGATACGCTGTTCCGCCTGAACAAGACCGATAAGTTCACCGCGGAATATCTCTCAAAGCTGGTAGACCTTACGTCCTCTGCCGCAGATGGAAGTAACCATTACACCTTTACGCCCGACGATTGGGCCAAAACCACCATCAGCGATGTGCGTTATGTGCCCAGCAACAGCCATTCGGGGCATGTTATGTTTACCGTTACCTACAACGGAATAAAGGGTAAGACAGGCAACAATGGCTCTCCAAGCCTTGCCATTGATAAGAACGCGTATTACGCCAAGCAGTTTACCGTCGACACCCAGGCCGCAAGTAAGTTCTATATGCGTGGCGTTTACCGCCAGCTTGCTGCGTTCTATGGCTCCCTGATTAAGTACGACGAAACTAAGTTTGCCCCACTTCTGGCCAGTAAACAGAAGAACGACGGCGACAACTCCATCGCACTGACGATTAAACTCACGCCTAGGGATGGCTCGGAAACCGAATTGGCACAGTTTACCTTAACGCTGAAAGGCTTTAAACCGCTGGAGGACCTCAACAACGAGTGGAACATCGCCGGTAAAACAGAGGTAAACGAGTTCTTCGGTAAGCGGTTTAGGAACTCTGCCGACGGCGATAAGACGGCACAAGTGAAAGCCATCGACACGAGAGTGTGGCTTAAACTGGTGCAGATGACAGTTAAGCGAGGGGGCAATTTTGTTAGTTTGTATCCCAACGAGGTGGCAAGCGAGAACGGAAACTATAAAGTAACCGCATGGTTCCCATCGAGTAGCGATGCCGAATACAAGGACATTTATCTTGAAGAACCCCGAATTGAGGTTACAGCTGCCGAGAAAAAGGGTAACTTCCTCTATATAAAGTATAGGCTGACATCGGTTAACGAGACGGCCGTTGCCGGCGTTGAGAAAAGGACTGAGGTGCATCTCATTATGCCCTAACACGCAAAAAAGCCCAAGCCACGCATGCTGTGTGGTTCACTTAAACGCCCGTTGCGCTAGCCATTGCGCAACGGGCGTACTTGTATATGGGCTGCACAGGCGCGCCAGATGCCATTCGTGGCCCATCGTTTTAAAACCCATTGGGCTTTTAGGTTAAGTTTGTAAGATAGTCTTCGGCGGCCGATTTGGGTTACACCCAAAACAAAGAACGGCTTAATTGCATCGCTTTTCATGATTATTTACTAACTTTGTCACGATATTTCAAAACACAAGTTCATCCACATCACACCTTATATATATATGGAGAATGTTTGCAGAGCAAGAGGAGAGTTCGACGATATACGCCCCTATAACGACGACGAAGTGGCACTGGCCATGCGGCGAATAGCCCAAAGTCAGTGGCTGCCGCAGTTGGCCCACTTCGTATTTCCCGAACAAAACGCGCAAGACGTGGCACGTATGCTGCAAGACATAAGCACGGCACGCGAGTTTCAGCTCCGCGTGATGTATCATTTCAACCGAGAAGTGATGCGAAGAAGCACTACGCAATTTGTTTGCGAAGGGTTGGAACAGCTACAACCCGCCACGCCTTACCTCTTTGTAAGCAATCATCGCGACATAGTTTTGGATGCCTCGCTGCTGCAAAACGCATTGGTGGATGCAGGACACGATACCTGCGAAATAACCTTTGGAGCCAACCTCATGACCCACCCAACCGTGGTAGACATCGGCAAAAGCAACAAGATGTTTCGCGTGGAGCGCGGCGGAAACAAACGCCAGTTCTACGAAAGCGAGCTACACCTGTCGCGATACATCAGGCATGCCATCGTAGACAGAGGCTCGTCGGTATGGATTGCACAGCGAAATGGCCGCACAAAAGACGGACTAGACCGAACCGAACCTGCACTTATAAAGATGTTCGCACTTTCTGGAACGGGCAACAAGCTCACTTCGTTGGCCCAACTGAACATCGTACCTGTGGCCGTGAGTTACGAATACGAGTCGTGCGACTTGCTTAAAGCGCGCGAAATGGCGCAGGCCACACACAAACCCTACGTAAAACAGCCAGGCGAAGACATCAACAGCATCATAACGGGCATCAGTCAGCCCAAGGGAAGGGTGCATTTCCGCGTAACAAAACCCCTTGGCGCAGCCCAACTTGAACCCCTTGCGCACCTGCCCCTTAACGATGCCGTGCGCCAAGTGGCACTGATGATAGACCATGCCATTATAGATGCCTACCAACTGATGCCCACCAACATGGCCGCCTATGCCATGTTGCACCCCGAAGGACCGCAGAATGCCCAATGGGATGAGGCGAAAGCGTGGCTAAGCCAGCGTTTGCAACAGCTAACCACCGACGAAGAACGCCGCCACCTGCTGCATATCTACGCCAATCCTGTTGCCGCCAAACAACAAATAAAGCAAAGTTGACATGATTGCACAATGGCTTATTAGGTTGTACGACTGGTTTGCGCAACATCGCCTGCTGCGTATTGCCCTGCCCATTGCTATGGTGCTGGGCGCGTTGGTCGGCGCATCGCAACTGCGTTTCAAAGAAGACATCACCGACTTTCTGCCCAACGACCACAACTATCGTCGTTCGATGGAGATTTACAGGCAGACAAACGCTGCCGACCGCATCTTTATCGTGGCCTCGCCCACCGATACCACGCAGCTTAACACGCCCCTCTTGGTGCGCGCCATGCAGCTATTTCAACGCGAAAGCAAGGCCCGCGGATGGCAACTAACGGCACAAGCCGACTTCGAGAGCGTGATGCGCATTCCCGATTTCGCCTATCAAAACGCGCCTTTGCTGCTGGGCGATGCCGATTTTGCCCGCATACGCCGCATAACCTGCACCGACAGCATGGCCGCCGCGCTGCAACGCAATCGCGAAATGCTGCTTTTCCCCACGGGCGGAATGGTTACACAGAACATCGAACGCGACCCCTTGGGCCTTTTTACGCCCTTACTGGCCCGATTGCAGGCCAGTGGCAACGCCCTGCATTACGAGCTACACGACGGCTATATCTTTACACCCGACGACCGCCACGCCGTGGCTATGCTCACATCGCCCTACGGAGCAAGCGAAACAAATGGCAATGCACAGCTCGTTAAGCAAATAGATAGCGTGGCGCGAAGTGTAGAAACGCGCGTGCCGGGCGTGAAATTCGCCGCTACTGGCGCGCCCGTGATAGCCGTAGACAACGCCTCGCAGATAAAAAAAGATAGCATTTGGGCCATCTCTATTGCCGCAACGCTCATCGTTGCGTTGTTGGTGTGGGCCTTGCGGCGCGTTCGTCACCTGTTTCTCATCGTCGTTTCGCTGGGCTTTGGCTGGCTCATGGCTATGGGTGGAATGGCTTTGGTAAGCAGCGAAGTGTCTATCATTGTGTTGGGAATAGCCTCGGTAATCATCGGTATCGCCGTAAACTATCCCTTACACTTCGTTACGCATCTGGCTCATTGCAGCTCGCCGCGGCAGGCACTCGAAGAGATAGCCTCGCCCCTTGTGGTGGGCAACGTCACAACTGTGGGGGCTTTTGCCGCCTTAATACCCCTCGATGCCACCGCATTGAGCCATTTGGGCATCTTCGCAGCCCTGATGTTGGTTAGCACCATCTTGTTTGTTGTGGTGTTCTTGCCCCATTTTGTGGGCAAGAAAAACGTTTCTGTCAAGCCTTTGACCGCAAACGAACAAGACGAAATGCCCGATGCCGCCCCCATATCGGCCACATCTGGGGCTACTGCGACTGCCCATTCGCCCCATCATCGCAGGCGAACGGTGGTTGTTGGTACGGCTTTGGTGGTGGTAACGCTCGTGCTGGGCTATTTCAGTTTGGGCACACAGTTCGACACCGACTTGCGAAACATCAACTACCTAACGCCGCAACAGCAAACACTTTTGATGCAATTGGCGCAGATGCGCGGCGAAGAACATGGCACAACGCAAGTGTATTTCGTGGCCGAAGGAAAGCATGTAGAGCAGGCTTTGCAGGCTGCCGAACAGCCACAATACCCGCTTTTGGTGGCTAGTAAGGCCGAACAAGAACGCCGTTTGGCGCAATGGCACTGTATATTGAAGGAGCGTGCACCGCAATTAGACAGCTTGGGGCTTTTGGCTGCGAAGGAAGGCTTTGCTGCCGATGCCTTCGCGCCCTTCCAAAAGATGCTCGCCGCACGCTTTACACCGCAACCGCCCAACCATTTTGCGCCCTTTTTACAAGCCTCTTTGGGCAATCGCATAGTGGGAAACGCGGTGGTTAACATCGTTAATGTGCCTTCGGCGCAGGCCGATAGCGTGGCGGCGGCCTTTACATCCACGCCTAATGCCGAGCGTTGGGCGTTCACCCTGCCCAGTCTTAACGCCACGATAGCCAATTCGTTGTCGCAGCATTTCAATTATATCGGTTGGGTTTGCGGTACCATCGTTTTCGCGTTTCTTTGGCTTTCGTTCCGCAAGTTTAAGCTTGCACTCATCGCCTTCATGCCTATGATTGTGTCGTGGCTGTGGATTTTGGGCGCGATGCACCTTTTAGATATGCGTTTCAACTTGGTAAACATCATCTTGGCCACCTTTATTTTCGGTCAGGGCGACGATTATAGCATTTTTGTTACCGAAGGATTGATATACGAACGGCGCCACGGCCGCCCCATGTTGGCGGCCTATCGCAAGGGCATCTTGCTCTCGGCAGCCATTATGTTCATCGGTATGGGGTCGTTGGTTGTGGCTCGTCACCCCGCTTTGCATTCGCTAGGAGCAATAACCATCGTGGGAATGGGCGCAGTTGTGGCCCTCACTTATGTTGTTCCGCCATTGTTGTTTAAATGGTGGGTGAAGTAGGCGCGGCCTTATTCAAAAGCTAAGCAGTATCTTCTCTTGTCAATTTTTCGGTACATTTTTTAACATTGTGAGTGCGATTTTTGTTCGCAATCGTCCGCCTTGCCGCAAAAAATCGATTCTCGTGGAGGTTTGTTTGGGAACAAAATGGGGTGGCATGTGAATGCTTACAAAATGAATATTTATTTCAAGAAAGCATCATTTACACCGCTTTTGGGGCTATTTACCGCTAAATGTGGTGCGTTTTGGTGCAAAATGACCTGCGTTTTGCCGCTAAATGCAACGCGTTTTGGTGCTAAATGCAGTGCGTTTTGGTGCAAAACGCAAGGTAAAATGGTGCTAAATGCAGTGCTTTTTGATGCTAAACGCGAGACAAGAAGTATAAATATCCACAGCAATTGTATAAATAAAACCTCTTAGAACCATGAATAACAGGACTAAAAAGGGTAAAATAGTGGTTAAAAAGTGGGGTTTTAGGGTCTAAAAGGGGCAAATTGGGAACAAAAAAAATGCGAGTTGGCGGCCAAATAGAAAGGTAAAATGGTGCAAAATGCAGGTTGTGTTCTTAAAAATGGACTAAAACAGAAACACGTAAGGCGGCAATCCGCGGCCAATTGCTTGCTTTTTAGCCCTATTTTTCGCTAGAATGGTTGGCCGGCAGAATGTGTTTTGTAAAATCTATCACAAGAATTTAAGGTTCTGAGTTGATGAGTTTGTGAGTTAGTAAGTTAATAAGTGGGTAAGCTTGTGGGGTGGTAGGTTTGTAAGATGGTAGGTATATTGGTGGCTAAGTGTTTGAGTTTGTGAGTTAGTAAGTTAATAAGTGGGTAAGTTTGTGGGCAGGTAGGTTTGTAAGATGGTAGGTATATTGGTGGGTAAGTGTTTGAGTTTGTGAGTTAATAAGTTTATGGGTGGGTAGGCTTGTGGGCTGGTAAGTTTGTGAGATGGTAGGTATATGTGTGGGTAAGTGTATGGGTTTGTGAGTTAGTAAGTTAATGAGTGGGTAAGCTTGTGGGCTTGTAGGTTTGTAAGATGGTAGGTATACGGGTGGGTAAGTGTTTTTAGTTTGTATTACTTTTCATGGCATAACCACGTTTTGCCGCTGATAAATGGGACAATATTTCAAATTATATCGTAACTTTGTCTAGTACTTTGTACAGGAGAAGTGTGCTTATCTTGGTTTGTTTTTCGCAACATAAAGATAATAAGTCCCACTTAACTGATGGAAGTTTTAGAAGTAAAGGCGACTTCAACGCTCGAACTGAACAACTCACAAACTAAAAATAATATTGAGCTTTGCGTAAATTAAAAACCATAGAAATGCACCGCTTGACGGTGGACGAATTTAAAGCAGCCAGCAAGTTGCCCCTTGTAGTGGTGTTAGATAATGTGCGTTCGTTGCACAATGTAGGTTCGGTGTTGCGCTCGTGCGATGCTTTCCGTGTTGAGGCCGTCTACCTTTGCGGCATTACGGCTACACCACCAAGCGCAGAAATTCATAAGACGGCTTTGGGCGCGGAGGATAGTGTGACGTGGAAATACTTTGCCGAAACCAGCGATGCCGTTGACGAATTGCACGCCAATGGAACCAAAGTGTTTGCCGTGGAGCAAGTGGCAAACGCTACCATGCTGCAAAGCTTAGAAACCAAGGGAGGCGAACGTTACGCCGTTGTGCTGGGCAATGAGGTGAAAGGCGTTCAACAAACAGTGGTAGACCGCTGCGACGGATGTCTCGAAATACCCCAGTTTGGCACTAAACACTCACTCAACGTGTCGGTTGCGGCTGGAATTGTGGTGTGGGAGTTTGCTAAGAAGATTGGCAATAAGTGAGTTGGCGAGTTAACTTGTCAACTCGTCCACTTGTCTTCTTGTTAACTCGTCCACTTGTCCTCTTGTCAACTAATCTCTTCTTACAAACCGAACACTAGTTGTTACAATCCGAATAATCTGCAAGACACTTTATATCTAATCTAGATTTTTAACACAAGGGGTAACAGAAAAAGCCTTCGCTTTTCTTTTTTGGTTACACAAAATGTCGTAACTTTGCAAACGATAAAAGTATTTATTAAACATATCAATCATGAAAAAAACAACATTTGACAAGGCCCTACTGGGCTTTCTTGGCCTAGTGGCCATCCTTTTTATGGGAGTTACTTTATCCTCATGTTCAAACGACGACGATGGGCCA
Source organism: Prevotella sp. oral taxon 317 str. F0108 (assembly GCF_000162415.1). NCBI lineage: Bacteria > Pseudomonadati > Bacteroidota > Bacteroidia > Bacteroidales > Prevotellaceae > Prevotella > Prevotella sp. oral taxon 317. The sequence continues at coordinate 226,593 of NZ_GG740073.1, forward strand.
GTCGACAAAAAGAAAGATAAGGTTAGCGCAATCGTCGGAACTTGGCAACAAGACATGAAGGAGAAAGTTGGCGAAGGCACTGGTGAGGGAGAATCGGAAAAACCCGTTCCCGTTTTCGAAGTTTACCAAAAAGACGGCACTTATTTAAAGACCAGTGACCCCAAGAACAAAGAGGCGAAAGTAGAGGAAGGAACGTACACCGTAAAGGAGGACTCACTGTTTGTTGAAGTGAAAGGAACAGACGCTGTGCGCAAAGATGCATTCAAGTTCGTAATTAAAGAAAATAAACTGTCTAAACAACAGAAAGGAGAGGAGATAGCAACTTACACCAGGCTTAAAGAGAACCCCTGACCCGGGTGAATACAAGAAAAGCATGATACGCCGACTGATGCCGGCGGACATTAGCAGTGCAGACATCGAGAGATGTCTGCCTGTATGCCATGATAAGCATTGACCTTCTGCAACTAATGGCCTAATCAAACGCAAAAGTGGCTGCACAATACAGGGATAATCCTATGCAAGGGCAACCCAAAACACCTTTAAAAATGAAAAACAAGGCTGCATAATGCAGGGACAACCCTACGCAAGGGCAGCTAAAAACACCTTTGAATATGAAGAACAGGGCTGCATAAAGCAGGGGCAATCCTACGCAAGAGCAGCTAAAAAACACCTTTGAATATTAAGAACAGGGCTGCACAAAGCTGGGGCAACCCTACGCAAGGGCAGCTAAAAACACCTTTGAATATGAAGAACAGGGCTGCACAATGCAGGGACAACCCTACGCACGGGCAGCTAAAAACACCTTTGAATATGAAGAACAGGGCTGCACAAAGCAAGGGCAACCCACACAAGAGCAACCCCAAAACACCTTTGAATATGAAGAACAGGGCTGCATAAAGCAAGGACAACCTTGCGCGAGAGCAACCCAAAAACACCTTTGAGTATGAAGAACAGAGCTGCATAAAGCAAGGACAAGCCTACGCAAGAGCAACCCCAAACACCTTTGAATATTAAAATCAGCCACTTATCATAGACTCTTTGCCGCAAACCATACCACTTTTATTCGTGTTTCTCGAATTTCTGCACTAACTTTGCACATTATATATATAATTGTAAACAACAAGACATGTCATTAAAATGTGGTATAGTAGGGCTGCCCAACGTGGGCAAGTCCACCCTCTTCAATTGCCTTTCAAGTGCTAAGGCACAGGCAGCTAACTTCCCTTTCTGCACCATCGAGCCCAATGTGGGCGTTATCACCGTGCCCGACGAACGCCTAACACGCCTCGCCGAGATTGTACATCCTGGCCGAATTGTGCCTGCAACGTGCGAAATCGTAGACATCGCAGGCCTTGTTAAGGGCGCATCAAAAGGCGAAGGACTGGGAAATAAGTTCTTGGGAAACATCCGCGAGACCGATGCCGTGATACATGTACTGCGTTGTTTCGACGACGAAAACATCACACACGTAGACGGAACCATCGATCCCATACGCGATAAAGAAATAATCGACACTGAATTGCAGCTGAAAGACCTCGAAACCATCGAGGCCCGACTGGCCAAAGACCAAAAAGCTGCGGCCGCAGGAAACAAGGATGCCAAGCTGAATGTTACCGTACTGACGGCCTACAAGGAGGTGTTGGAGAAGGGAATGAACGCCCGCAACGTGACTTTCGAAAGCAAAGAGGAGCAACAAGCCGCACACGACCTGTTCTTACTTACCGCAAAACCCGTGCTGTACGTCTGCAATGTAGACGAGGTCGCGGCCAAAACAGGCAACGATTACAGCCGAAAGGTGGAAGAAGTGGCTAAGGCAGAGGGGGCCGAAGTGCTGGTTATTGCGGGCAAAACCGAAGAAGACATCGCCTCGCTGGAAAGCTACGAGGACAAGCAAATGTTCCTTGATGAACTGGGTTTGGAAGAAAGTGGCGTTAACCGACTTATCAAAAAGGCTTATGCCTTGCTTAATTTGCAAACCTTTATCACGGCCGGCGAGATGGAAGTAAAGGCTTGGACCTACCACCGCGGTTGGAAAGCGCCCCAATGCGCAGGCGTTATACACACCGATTTCGAAAAAGGATTTATCCGCGCAGAGGTTATTAAGTACGAAGATTACATCGAATATGGTTCGGAATCGGCCGTGCGTGAAGCCGGAAAGCTAGGCATCGAGGGTAAAGACTACGTGGTGCAAGATGGCGACATCATGCACTTTAGGTTCAACGTATAGTTATCTTGCTGGGCGAAATGGGCTGCAATCATACTCAATGCACGCTTATCTCTCACTCCGCACCATCGTGTATGGCCCGCTAAAATCTGTTTCGCAGTACGCCAAACGATGCCTTGTGGGTGGCGATGTGGCGCGAACCCATTTGCACCAACAAGGAGTTATTCGTCTAAAATGGCAGCATACAGCCGCTAAAATGGAAGAAGATAACCGCTAAAATGGCACAGAACGCGTTGCGCAAACCCCCATTGCGCACGCCTAAAATCTAAATAAAGACAAATGTTATCACACCTTAACTACATCCTTTGGAACCCCGATGTAGAGGCTTTTCACCTCTTTGGGTTCTCCGTTCGCTGGTACTCCTTGTGCTGGCTCATTGGTCTTGTGTTGGCCTACTTCATCGTACAGCGCCTTTACAAGCAGCAAAAGATAAAGGACGAGTACTTCGATCCGCTCTTCCTTTATTGCTTTTTCGGCATACTTTTGGGCGCGCGACTAGGTCATTGCCTGTTCTACCAGCCCGAATACTACCTAACCAGCTGGCAACATTTCATCGAAATGATTGTGCCCATCCACTTTTTGCCTGGTGGAGGAGGATGGAAATTCGTGGGCTACGAAGGGCTGGCATCGCATGGCGGAACCATCGGTCTCATCGTTGCCCTTTACCTTTACTACCGCCGAACGCGGCTAAACCTGTGGCAAGTGCTCGATAATATCGCCATTGCCACCCCCATAACGGCCTGCTTTATCCGCTTAGGCAACCTCATGAACTCGGAAATCATCGGCAAAGTAACCGATGTGCCTTGGGCGTTTATCTTCGAAAGGGTGGATAAGATGCCACGCCATCCGGGGCAGTTGTACGAGGCCATCGCCTATTTCGTGTTCTTCTTCGTGGGGCTTTGGCTCTATCGCAAGCATCCGCAGCGTGTGGGTACTGGTTTCTTCTTCGGACTTTGCCTCACGCTCATCTTCACATTCCGATTCTTTATCGAATATACCAAGGATATACAAGTAGACTTTGAAAGCGGTATGCCCCTCAATATGGGTCAGATTCTCTCGCTGCCCTTCATCGCCATCGGCATCTATTGCATGCGCAGAAAAGGCAAGGGGCAAGTCTCGAAGTAATGAAACCACAGGGCAGAACATGCCCAAACTACGGCAATGGCCAAGGAAAAGACCTGCCGTAGCTCACTCCATAAACCTCAAAAACAACAATGAAACAAACGCTTATCTTAGCTTTTCTTGCCCTCGCATCGGTTGCGCAGGCGCAAATCAGACAGGAACGAAACCTCGACAAGTGGCAATTCTCGCGCGACGGAAAGGATTGGCAGCAGGTTGATGTGCCGCACGATTGGGCCATAACGGGGCCTTTCGACCGGAAATGGGACATTCAACACCTAGCCATCGAGCAAGACGGACAAACCGAAGCCATAGACCATACGGGGCGTTCGGGTGCTTTGCCGTGGATTGGTAAGGGAGAGTATCGTACTACTTTCAGGCTACCCGCCGGCACAAAGCATACCACGCTCTATTTCGATGGGGCCATGAGCGAACCCGTTGTTTATGTCAACGGCCGCGAGGCAGGTCGTTGGATGTATGGCTACAACGCGTTCCGACTAGACATTTCGCCCTACGTGAAGAGTGGCGTAAACGAAGTTCGCGTGTTGCTGAACAACCAAGAGGAGAGCAGCCGTTGGTATCCGGGTGCAGGTCTTTATCGTCCTGTAACGCTCATCACGGCAGGCGATGCCCGAATAGACCCCTGGGCAACCATCTTTAAAACTGTAAATCTTGCAGGAAGTAAGGCACAGGTGTATGTAGAAACGCAGGCAACAACGCCCAAAGGCAAGGCTGGTGCGCGCCTTGCAGTGAGATTGCTCGATGCAAACGGCCGTGCTGTGGCGCAGAAAAACCTCACGGCCAACGCCCAAGGCACGGCTGCGGTACAGCTGAATATAGCCAATGCCAATGCGTGGAGCCCCGAACAACCCTATCTCTACACGCTCGAAGTAAGCCTATATCAAGGCAACAAACTGGCCGACCGCCTACGCCAACGCGTGGGAATACGCACTGTGGCCGTTAGTAAAGAGCATGGTTTCCAGCTAAACGGCCAGTCGCGCAAGTTTAAGGGCGTGTGTTTGCACCACGATTTAGGTCCTTTGGGTGCAGCTGTCAACAAGGCAGCCATCATTCGTCAGATACGTTTGATGAAAGATATGGGTGTAGATGCCATTCGTACCTCCCACAACATGCCGTCGCAAATGCAAATGCAAGTGTGCGATTCGATGGGTATGATGGTGATGGCCGAGAGTTTCGACGCATGGAAAGAACCCAAGGTGAAAAACGGCTACAACCTGTTTTACGACCAATGGTGGCGCAAGGACTTAGAGAACCTTATACGCGGACATCGCAACCACCCCTCTATCGTGATGTGGAGCATTGGTAACGAAATTCCCGAACAATGGAACAAGGAGGGCGCCCAAAGGGCGAAAGACATGACCGACTATTGTCATCAACTGGACAATACGCGCCCCGTAACCTGCGGTGGCGACAATCCTAAGGCCAATACCGAGTGTGGATTTTACGCCGCACTAGATGTTCCGGGCTTTAATTATCGCGTAAACCTTTACGATGAACTTATCTCCAAGCAACGCCAAGGCTTTATCCTCGGCTCCGAAACCACCTCAACGGTGAGCAGTCGTGGCGTGTATAAGTTCCCCGTCGACGAAAGGAAGATGGCTACTTATAAGGATGGTCAATGCTCTTCGTACGATGTGGAATGCTGCGGATGGAGCAATTTGCCCGACGATGACCTGATAGCGCAAGACGATCGCAGCTTTACCATCGGCCAATTTATATGGACGGGCATCGACTATTTGGGCGAACCCACTCCCTATTACTCGTATTGGCCCTCGCGAAGCAGCTATTTTGGCGCGGTAGATTTGGCCGGATTGCCCAAGGATAGGTTCTATTTGTACCGCTCAGTATGGAACGAAAAGCAACCAACCTTGCACCTTTTGCCCCATTGGACGTGGCCAGGACGAGAAGGACAGCAAACACCCGTGTACTGCTATACCAGCTATCCTGAGGCCGAACTCTTTGTAAACGGACAGAGCCAAGGCCGCATCAAGAAAGACAAGGCATCGCGACTAGACCGCTACCGCCTGCGTTGGAACAACGTGGTGTACCAACCTGGCGAACTAAAAGTAATTGCTTACGATGCCAATGGTAAGCCTGCGGCCGAACAAGTGGTGCGTACGGCTGGCGAACCCCATCATTTGGTGGTGCAGGCCGATAAGTCTTCGCTTGCCGCCGATGGTCAAGACCTGCTTTATCTCACAGTGTCGATGGTGGATAAGGACGGCAATCTATGTCCCGATGCCGACGACGAGCTAACGTTCGACGTTAGCGGAGCAGCCACGTTCAAGGCTGTTTGCAACGGCGATGCCACTTCGCTCGAAATGTTCCACTTGCCCCACATGCGCCTTTTCCACGGCCAGCTGGTTGTTACGGTGCAAAGCAATAAGGCTAAGGGCAAGGTAAAGATGGATGTAAAGGCACCTGCTCGCAACATTTCTACCATCTGGCAGAACTAAGAGGGCAGGGTATAGCCCAGTTTACAAACGGCTACACACACCGGTTAGCGTTATTGGGCGTATGGGTGCTTATTGCTTTTCCTAGCGTTCCTAGGTTTATTTAAGGCCCATTGTTCCACAGCTTTTAGATAGGCTAACCATCTAACAAACAAAACGGCAAGTGCTTGGTGAACATCCACCAGTCGCTTGCCGTTGTTGTTTATCCTCAATCTGTTCGTTAGAAAAATCCGCTTTCATTTTGCCAAAGGAAACACAGACCGCGCGCAAAGAGTTAACTTGCCAGCCGTATTTCAAACATCAGCGGAAGATTTTCCTAACACTTTGCTTTTGAAAATCCGTAACGACCAGTTTTAGTCTATGCCTCATTCAGGCCGCTAAACCCTGCTTGCCAACCACGTTCCGCAATGAAGGGCCACGAAACCTAGGGCAACACTTGCGCCCAAATAGCCTGCTGCCATAAGGATTTGGTTGGTATGCGCCATCCCCGACGTTTCGTTTACCAGCGAACTAAGCGTTGTTAGTCCGCCGCAAAAGCCCACACAAACCAGCAGTCTAAACCCTTCGCCACCGCCAAACCACCGTTGCAGCAGCGTTCCCACAAAGCCGATGACAAGGCATCCCAATACGTTGGCCGCCAAAGTGCCGAGGGGTAGCCCGCCATTTTGTGTTGCTGGCCACAGCCACGACAGCGCGTAACGAAGTGCGCTACCCACTGCGCCGCCCAATGCCACCAATATAATGTTGCGTATCATAAGCCTTATTGTTTAATGTTTTCTGAGTTTTTCAGTTATTTATTTTGTTTCTTTACCATCCTGCAAACCTTTCCTAGCGATACACTTGTGCCTAATAAGCCCGATGCCTTGTGTGATAAGCCCATCAATTCTGTGGCTAGCCAGCCCAACAACTCTGTTTTTGTTTTTTATATTCAACGTCTCCTTACTTACCTCCTTATTATATATAGCGCATCTGTTCGCAAGGCATCAAGTTGCACTCCTTTGCACCATTAGCAATATTTGTTGCCGCGCAAGGTCCTGTCCACATGCCTATTTCTGTCAACATCGCATAAGCATTCCCTGTGTACCACGTTCAATGGGGAGTTTTCCCATTTCATTATGCCGTCACAAAGTTAAGCAATTATTGTTTTCAACGCCCACATTCGAGATTGAAAACTTGGTGAAACGCAAGTATAGAAACCCCTAGACCCCTTCTTCTATTCACCATATAACGAAACAAAAGATATAATCATTTGCCGTAACGGCCCTCTTGCCCCTTCTTAAACCCAAACTGTTCATTAGAGTTTTTTAAAAATCAAAGTGCTACGTAAATCACCCTCTGTTGCCTGAAACACGAACAGCGACTAACCCTTTGCGCATATTCAGCGTTATCTTGGGCAAAACAAATGCGATTTCCCTAATGCCCAATTGGGGTTAAATTCATCTTTTACAGACAAGCAAGGCTGCGAAACCAGTTTCCATTTGCCACTAAAACAGCAAGTCATATCACTCCCCTCTCCCCTTGGAGAGGGGTTGGGGGTGAGGCCGAGAGGGGTTGGGGGTGAGGCCTTTAAAAAAAGAGCGCCACGTTTTGTGACACTCTTTTTTCCACTTAATTCGAAAACGAGCTGATGAGTGGGCTTTTGTTTAGCCCCTCATACTATTGTTGCGACTTGAATGCCGCATATATCTTATCAGCGATGCTTTGCATTTGCTCAGCAGTAAGTTTCAGTTTCTCTCGTTTAAAGTCGGCGTCCGCCTCCGATTTCAGGGGTAGCAGATGGATATGTGCATGTGGAACCTCCAAGCCCAGAACCACTTGTGCCACCTTGATGCAAGGGCAAGCCGTTTTTACGGCACGAGCAACGCGTTTGGCAAACAGCTGGAAGTCGGCCAATTCGTCGTCGTTCATGTCGAATATATAATCAACTTCTCGGCGAGGAATAACCAACGTGTGGCCTTCCATCAGCGGGTTGATGTCGAGAAAAGCATAGAATTGTTCGTTTTCTGCACACTTATAGCTAGGAATTTCGCCAGCGGCGATTTTGCTGAATATATCCATAATGTTAGCTGTGTTTAGGTTGTTTGCATGTACGCACGACCAAAAGGCGGCGACTTTAAATCGTAATCTTGTCTATTCTCAATTTGATGGTGCCGCGTGGGATGGTAATTTCCACCTCGTCGCCCTCTTTTTTGTTGAGCAAACCCTGTGCGATGGGCGTTGTGATAGCTATTTTGCCCTCTTTCAGGTTCGCTTCGCTTTCGCTCACAATGGTGTACGTCATCTTTGCTTTCGTTGTGAGATTAGTCATCTGCACCTTCGAAAGAATCTGCACGGCATCACTGCTAAGTCTAGATGTATCAACGATTTTCGCCTCGTTGATGGCCACCTTGAGCTTGTTTATCTTGTCTTCAAGGTGAGCCTGAGCCTCCTTAGCCGCGTCGTACTCCGAATTTTCACTCAAGTCGCCCTTATCTCTGGCCTCGGCAATGGCAGCCGATGCCTTGGGGCGTTCAATGGATTCGAGCCGTCTAAGCTCTGCCACGAGTTTCTCGTAGCCTTCTTGTGACATGTAAGCCATATTCTTTTTAACCTTAAATTATGTTGGTGTTAGTTTTTCCGATGACAAATAACTACAAATTCCGACAGCCTCAAGTTGTCGGAATCATTGATGTTCGTGTTCAACACACCTTCCTGCCAAGCAACGTTTTAGGTTCGCTTTACGTTGCATTTATGGCTTAAAGAAAAAGTCTCATTATTTCTTTGTGTGGATATGGATGCTGCAAAGTTAGGCAATTTTATGCAAAGGGACAAGCCTTGTGTGTAAAAAATGTTTAAATGCGGTGTGTTTTATGTTACGTTTTACCGTTGGCAAGCTGTTTGTTTGCATAGAAAGCTGCATGTCTTCCGCCCTCGTTTGGGTGCTGTCTAAGAGGCTGGTTAGATGGAAAGCTTGTGGCCTTAGCGTTCTAATGCGGATGCCATATAAGCCACTTCTAGGGTTGGTTAGATGTAATTTTTGTGGCCTTAGCGTTCTAATGCGGATGCCATATAAGCTACATCTAGGGTTGGTAAGATGGCTTTTTGGGTGTCTTAGCGTTCTAATGCGGATGCCATATTAGCTGCATCCAGGGTTGGTTAGGTGGAATTTTTGGGGTCTTGGCATTCTACTGCGGATGCCATACAGGCTATATTCAGTGTTGGTTAGGTGGAATTTTTGGGGTCTTAGTGTTCTAATGAGGATGTCATATAAGCCACATCCAGAGTTGGTTGGATGGTATTTTTGTGGCCTTAGCGTTCTAATGCGGATGCCATATAAGCCACATTCAGGGGTGGTTAGATGGAAAGTTTGTGGCCTTAGCGTTCTAATGCGGATGCCATAAAAGCTACATCTAGGGCTGGTTAGATGGAAAGTTTGTGGTCTTAGTGTTCTAATGCGGATGCCATGTAAGCTACATCCAGGGCTGGTTAGATGGAATGTTTTGGAGTCTTGGACTTAGTTCTGTGTCAACAAGCAGCCGCTTAACGCTCCCAATTAGGCATAATGAGCCGTCTCTTAATCTTTCTCTGCTGCCATATTTCTGTTAAATGTGTTGCTTTTGTTTTACAAAACGCGTTTTATTCGCCACTCATTCTAGCGAGAAATGGGGCTTAAAAGCATGCAATTAACCGCATTTTTCCGTTTTGTAGGTTCCTATTTTAGTCCATTTTTAAGAAATTCACCTGCATTTTGCACCACTTTGCCTTTCTATTTGGTCGCCAACTCGCAATTTTTTCAAGTCCAATTACCTGCATTTTATCCCCAAAACTCCACTTTTTAACCACTATTTTGTCCTTTTTAAGCATATATTTCATGGTTCTAATAGATTATATTTATACAATTTCGACGCATTTTTATGCTTATCGCCCCACATCTTGCGGCAAAAACCACTGCATTTAGCATCATTTTGACTTGCGTTTAGCACCAAAACGCACTGCATTTAGCACCAAAACGCATTGCATTTAGCATCAAAACGCAGGTCGTTTTGCACCAAAACGCACCACATTTAGCGGCAAATAGCCCCCAAAGTGGTGTAAATGATGCTTTGTTTAAATAAATATTCATTTTGTCTGCATGAACAACTAGCTCCTTTTAGCCTTAAAACAAACCTCCGCGAGAATCGAATTTTTGCGGCTAGGTGAGCAGTTGGTGGATAAAAATGGCACTCTTCGTGTTAAAATTATTGCTGAAAAGTGGACAAAGGGGCAGTTGGTGAGATGCCAAGTTAACAAGAAGACGAGGTGATTGGGAAGTGGACGAGAGGTTAGGGAGTTGACGAGTTGACAAATAACAAGCGTGCAATAAACAAAGCATTTCACTCCCCTCTCCCCTTGGAGAGGGGCTGGGGGTGAGGCCGATGATGGCTGTGGGTGAGTCTGGTGGATAACAAGTCAACCAGTAACAAGCGTGCAATAAGCAAAGCATTTCACTCCCCTCTCCCCTTGGAGAGGGGCCGGGGGTGAGGCCAGTTGTGTGGGCTGAGCCCAATCGTGTGCCCCCAGTTAGGCTAAATACCCCAAAACAAGCCTTAAACTCCAATTCTTAACCACGAAACAAATAATCTTTGTAATTTTCTTTTACAATTTAATTGTTTTTTATTACCTTTGTACACCTATTCAGAATACCACATGAAGAAGCTTTATTTACTTATTGCCGCCATGATGGTGGCCACGTTCGCATGCGCACAGACGCGCTTACCGAACATCACACTAAAAGACGTATCGGGTAACGACGTGCGACTAGACACGCTCAGCAACAACGGAAAGCCCATCGTGGTGGCCTTCTTCGCAACTTGGTGCAAGCCATGTAACCGCGAATTGAATGCCATCGACGAGGTGTATAACGACTGGAAACAGGAAACGGGCGTGAAAATTGTGGCCGTAAGCATCGACCAGGCACAGAACATCAATAAGGTGAAACCGCTCGTAGACGAAAACGGGTGGACTTACCAAGTGTTGCTCGACCCTAACGGAGAACTGAAACGCGCTATGGGGGTGCAAATGATACCCTATACGCTGCTGCTTGACGGTAAGGGATACATCGTATATAAACATAACGGATATGCCGATGGGGCAGAAACAGAACTGTACCAGAAGGTGAAAGACTGCTTGTAAGAAAGATCTTGATGCTGTCTCTTGGGCATCCAACGGTGTTGTTGGGTGCTGTCGAGGGCGAAATACGCTACCCACCTGCGGTGAGGGGAGCCTGGGAACTGTGTGCTTACACCCAACCGCTAGCAACAATAGCGGATAAACGCGCGGTGAACGAAATCTTGGAGCTGTGTGCTTATGCCCAACCGCTAATAACAATAGTGGATAAACGCGCGGTGAGCGAAACCTTGGAGCTGTGTGCTTATGCCCAACCGCTAACAGCAATAGCGGATAAACGCGCGGTGCGGGAGTGTCTTGGTGTCGCATTTCCACACCGTAAAAGCCCAATCCATTGGCCCACTATGAACGAACAAATACACCAACAAGAACATTGTGAATAACCATTTTTAATACGCATACGCCAAAATATATGCTTTTGAACAACATGTTTAGAAACCCTTTACCCAACAAACAGCTGCTGTTGCAACCCCGACAACCTAAATGGATGGGGCTGCCGCTGCAACAAATGCTGGGCATAAAGAAGAAATTTTCGGAACCAAGCGCGGTTGCGAAGAGCCACAGGGCCAACTGGAAACCCTGGGGAACAGCACTTGCCATTGCCATATATTGTGCAATGGCCCTGCCCGTTGGGGCACAAGACCAGCCGAAAAAGGGATTAACCCTGCGCGGCTCGATACAAACAGACATGCTTGTACCCGAAAATGACAAGCAAGCAGGGATAACAAAGGATAACGGAGACTTCTTGAACAACACTTATGTAGAGCTAGACGCATCGCTAAGAAACTTCGATGCGGGTGTTCGTTTCGAGTATATGCAATATCCCCTGCCCGGTTTTGAACCCGATTTTAAGGGTTGGGGCGTGCCGTATTATTACTTAAAGTGGCAAACACAGCACGTGGAACTAACGGCAGGAACGTTTTATGAGCAGTTTGGGTCGGGCTTTGTGCTGCGCAATTACGAAGAAAGGAGTCTTGGAGTAGACAACTCTTTGCTTGGCGGACGATTGAAAGCTAACCCGCTACCCGGCGTTTACGTTAAGGCTTTGGCAGGAAAACAACGCCGGTATTGGGAACATAACCCTGGCTGGGTGGGCGGCGCAGACCTGGAATTGCACATCGAACAGTGGCTGCTGGGCATGCAAGCGCACGACCATCACTTGATGTTGGGTGCATCGGTGGTTAATAAAAACGAACCCGACGAGGTGATTATGGCCGACGCCACCCATCGTTTACGCCTTCCGCGCAACGTGATGGCCTACGATATTCGCGCCCAATGGCAGCATGGAGCCTACAACGTGTTGGCCGAATATGCACAAAAGGGACAAGACCCAACGGCAGATAACGGCTATATCTATCGTCATGGATATGTGGCCATGCTGTCGGGGTCGTACTCAAAGCGCGGACTTAGCATGCTGTTGCAGGCCAAACGCAGCGTGAACATGGGTTTTCGCTCGCGCCGAAGCATGGTGGGCACATCGTCGTATGTAAACCATCTGCCTGCTTTCACCCTCGAACACACCTACGCTTTGCCTGCCTTGCGGCCCTATGCCACGCAACCTGAGGGCGAATGGGCCTATCAAGCATCGTTGGGTTACAAGCTAAAAAAAGGCACGCCACTTGGTGGACGTTATGGTACGGCTCTGAAATTGAACTTCTCGCACGTGCATGGCATTGCCAAAAACCATCATGGCGGGAAGGGAACAGATGGCTATGGCTCGGCCTTTTGGGCGTGGGGAGATGCCACTTACTATCAAGACTTGAACGTACAAGTGGAGAAACGATGGAACCCGGCATTAAAAACCACGCTGATGTACATGAACCAACGCTACAATAAAACGGTGGTTGAGGGCGAAGGGGGTATGATTAACGCTAATATCTTTGTGGCAGACGTGAAGTGGAAGATGTCGCCACGCAACACATTGCGCACCGAGGCGCAGTACATGCAGTCGAAAGACGGCAACGGCGACTGGCTTTTCGGCTTGGCAGAGCTTTCGTTGGCACCCTCGTGGATGTTTACCGTGAGCGACCAATACAACGCCGGCTCTACGCATATCCACTATTATCAGGCGTTGGTTACGTTTGTGCATGGTGCACATAGGCTGCAAGTGGGCTACGGACGCACCAACGATGGGTATAATTGTAGTGGTGGCGTGTGCCGATACATGCCTCCAACGAAGGGCGCAACGCTGTCTTATAGTTATAATTTCTAGCGTGTGAGAGCATTAGAGTCGCCTTTTTTCAAATTCATATAGACATATACGAAAGGGTAGGCAGGCGATATTGTCATCCCTGATAAACCCTTCTAGCTAAATAAACAAGGCCATTTACTCCCCTCTTTCCTCGGAGAGGGGCTGGGGGTGAGGCCGACAACAATAAACAATATGCACATAAAACCATTACACATACTGCTTGCCGCCCTTTTATTAGGTGCATGCAACGACATTGCACCAAGCGACAGGCTTATCGAAGTGCCTGCAACAACGGCCAAACGCAAGGTGCTTGTCGAAGAGTTTACGGGTCAGCGTTGTCTTAACTGTCCTGCGGCGGCCGAAGAATTGTCGCGGTTGCAGGCCCAATATGGTGCCGACACGCTCGTGGTTGTGGCCATTCATGGCGGCAGGTTGGCCATTATGCCTAAGGAAGGGCTTGTAGGTTTGGCCACACCGCTGGGCAATAGCTATGCCGAACATTGGGGATATGCCAACTCTGTGCCTAAGGTGTTGGTGAATAGGCAACGCGCTGGTTCGGTAAAAGAGGGGTGGGCGGCAAAGATTATCGCAGCGTTTGAAACCAAATCGCCGCTGAATCTGAAACTCTCCACCACTTATAATGCCGCAAATCGCGAGCTGCAAGTAAGCACTTCGGCGCAAACCTTGGCAGAAGGCGTAGAAGGAAAGCTGCAATTGTGGTTGGTTGAAGATGGGATTGTGGCCTTGCAGCAGTTCCCCGACGATGTTTTAAAGCGCGATTACGTACATAATCACGTGCTTCGTGCCGCGCTTAATGGCGATTGGGGCGAGCCAATAAGCTTGCCAGGCAATGCAGAAAAGACATTAACCCATAAGCTAACCCTGCCAGAAGGCATCAAAGCAGACAACGCTTGGGTTGTAGCTTTTGTGTATAATGATGCAGGAGTGGTGCAGGTTGAAAGGAGAAAGGTTGGTATTTAAGGCCTTAAGCTGTTAAAGGCATCAGTTTATGGGCCGATAAGTTGGTTGGTTAATAAGTCTGCTTGTTTAATGCGCCCCTGCTGTAAAGGTTGATTTGTCCTGGTTGTGAGGCTTGATTTGCCTCTGCTTGTTTCTGCAAACAACCTGTTAACTCACAGACTTGTAAACTTACAAACTCACAAATTCACGGACTCATTATCTTATATACGCATCAACTTACAAGCTTACAAGTTCCCTCCAACTCATCAACTCGCGAACTCATCAACTTATAAGCTCACGAGCTCACGAACTTACAAGCTCCCCAACACATTAACTTACATACTCATCAGCTTACAAACTGATAAACTCATAAACATATATAATCACAAATAAATCTATTTAACATGAAGAGATTATTACTTCTTAGCGTATTATTTTGCCTTGCATCAGTAATGACAATGCAAGCAGCAAATCGTGAAATGGTATTTGTTGATGCCAAAGGAAAAGTATTGGCAGATAAGGCCACATTATCGTTAACCAAGGTAGAAAATGCTGGATTTGGACCGCAAATTAAGTCGGGTTTGTCCATTCGTAACGTCTCAGGAAAGGAGTTTAACGTTATGCTTGTCTACGAAATTGTAGAAATCAGCGGGCAAGGAGCCGATTTGGAGGTGTGTTTCCCTTCAAATTGCAACACATGGGACAAGAAAGGCAAGTACTATACGTCCTCACGAAAGGTTAGTTCTAAGGCGCAAAACATCTCCATTGCCACGGACTTTAATCTTACTGGCAAAGCAAACTGCACCGCCATATTGAAACTTTACACCACAAAAAGCACCGCAAATGTAGAAAAAGCGGTACCCGAACAACTGCTAGCTACGGTTACATTGAAGTTTAATGGCAATGCAACGGGCATAGAAAGCGTGCAACGCACGGCACAGAATGCAGACAACGAAGTGTGGACTGTTAATGGCGTGCTCGTTGGCCGCAACATTTCCGATGTCAATAGCTTACCAAAAGGACTGTACTTAGTACGTCAAAACGGTAAGACAACAAAGGTTGTGGTGGGAAAATAGACCAAAGTAAACGTCATTTTCATCCCCTCCTAGGGAGAGGATCTCCGACTTCTGCCTACGATAGGGGTGCGAGGTGAGTGCAATGTAGGGGGTGAAGTGAGCCTTAGCCCCATTGCTTTGTGGCAACTTTAATGGAATGGAACATCATAAACAAGGCATCCCATTCCCCCAACCCCTTTGGAAAGGGGGCAGGGGGAAGCCTAATAAAAACAAATAGTAAATGAAAAAACCACTACTTTCGCGCCTTTGCGTACTCGCATTCATGTTCTGCGCCTGCGCAACAGCCTTTGCCGGGTTTGGCGAGAACAACTTAGCGCCCATTGCTGCGCCGCGCTTATTCGTTGCAAAGGGTGCAACTGATGCCAAGGGAACATTCTCTTGCGTTAACTATGGCACCAACCCCGTCGCCTCTTACCGCTACACCGCCACCGTGAATGGTAAGGTTGTGGAAGAAAAAGAGGTGAAACTGGCCGAACCAATCAACGTAAACGACTTCGGAAAACTCTTGGTTAAGGTGCCAACATTCAACCAATTGGGCGACCATCAGTTGGTTTGTAACATCACGCATGTTAATGGTAAGCCCAACACAACGACCTTTTCGTCGTCTACACTCGACATAACGGTGGTCACCAAGGTGCCAACATGCCGCGTGGTGTTCGAAGATTACACCGCCATGTGGTGCCGATATTGTCCTCGCGCAACGGCCATCATGGAGTATTTGACTAAGAAACACCCCGACGACTTTATCGGAATAGCCGTTCATCAGGGCGACAAAATGGGCATCGGTGGCTATAAAACCCCTGCTGTGGGTAAGTTTGGCCTTCCTTATGTGTGGGCCTCGCGCAGAGCCAAAGTGTCTGGTTATACCGGCGAAGATCTTTATAGGGAGGCCAAAGCGCGCGGAGCGGTGATGGATATCGACGTAAAAGCAGAATGGAATGCAAGCGGTAACGCCATCAACGTGCAGTCTACCACTACCTTCCGCACCAATATGCCCAACGCCAACTATGCACTGGCCTACGTGGTTGTAGAAGATGGCATGCACAACGCAAGCTGGTCTCAAGCAAATTCTTATGATGGGCTTACCGATTTGTTGGAAGAAAACGAAGAAATGGCCGTTTTTGTTAAAGGAGGTAGAGTTATTTATGGCCTTAAATACAACCATGTGGCTCGTGCTTTCTTAGGCATTGACAGCGGAATGGAGGGCTCGTTGCCCAAGAATGTGGTGGCCGACAGGGGCATTAAGCACCAGGCAATGTTCCAAGGAGTGGGCAGGAATTGGACTCCACAGAACAAAAAGAACCTGCGTGTTGTGGTGATGGTTCTCGATAATTCCACGAACAGCATTGTTAATGGTGCCCATTGCCCAATCAAGCCATACAATACAACAGGTGTCGCAACCACCAAAAACACCGACCAACGCGTAGAAGTGGCGCGCTTTAACCTCAAAGGTCAACGCCTTTCTGCACCCGAAAAGGGTATAAACATCGTGAAGTATAGCGATGGAACTGTTGAGAAGGTGAATGAAAGGTGAAAGAAAGGCATCTTAAAGGTGAAAAAGTGAAAAGGTGAAAGAGTGAAAAAATGGCTCACGCCCTTCAAAGGTGAAAGGGTGAAAAGGTGAAAAGATGGCTCACGCCCTTTCAATTTTAAACGCCTTTTTTCCCATAAAGAATGTACAAGTTGATGGGCGTGAGCCATTTTTTCACCTTTTCACCCTTTCACCTTTTTCACTTTTCAATGCCTCTATCGTATTCATTTTTAAACTGAAATAGCATGAAAAAACAACACTTTTTGCGCCTTTATGCGCTCATGGCCTTGCTTTGTATGCAGACCTATACCCTTCTTGCAGCCGACGTATATAGTCTGTCTGTGGACAAACCCGCACGGATGTATGTAAAGACAGGTGCCTCGGGGCATAAGAACACGTTCATTATGCACAATTACGGCAACATCGTACAAAAGAACTTCCACTACAAGGCCACCATAAACGGCAAGGTTGTTGACGAGCGGACGGTGACATTTGCCACACCTCTCGTGGCTAACGGCCTAACTGGTCTAACCATCAACATCCCGCCACAAAGCAAAGCGGGCGATTACGAGCTGGTTTTAGACGTTACACAGATTAATGGCAAGCCCAACGGAAGTCCAGGAAAGATAGCCAAACTGCCCATCACTGCCATTAATAAGTTGCCTACATGCCGCGTGGTGTTCGAAGATTACACCGCCAATTGGTGCCCCTGGTGCCCTTCTGGCATTGCCGTCATGAGGCAAATGGCCAAGAAACACCCCAACGACTTCTTCGGAATTGTGGCACATGATGGTGATGTGATGGGCATAAAAGGTTATAATGTGCCCGCAACTCCCCACACAGGACTGCCCACCGTATGGGCATCGCGTGCAAATAAGGTAGAGGGATTTACCGGCGAGCTGTATTATCAGATGACCAAACAGCGTGGAGCGATGATGGATGTCGACGTGAAAGCCCAGTGGAATAGGCAAGGTAAGAGCATTGACGTACAATCTACCACCACATTTCGGGCCACAACCAACAACGCCCGCTATGCTTTGGCCTACGTGTTGATAGAAAACCGAATACAAAGAAACGACTGGGCGCAAAGAAATGGATACAGCGGAAGTACCAGTTATCTAGGTCTTAACCCCGAATTGGATTACTTTATCAAGTCATCTGACCCCATTAAGAACTTTGTTTTCGAAGATGTGGCTCGCTCTCACATAGGCATTGCCAACGGATTAGACGGCTCTTTGCCCCAAAGCGTTGTGGCCGATAGGCCCATTGTTCATAAATCTGCGTTGAATGGCATTGGCGATTGGGTGACGGTATTTAATAAAAACAACTTGACCGTAGTGGTTTTGGTTATCGACAACACCACACATAGCATCGTTAACGCCGCCCGTTGTGTTGTGAAACCCTACACTGCCACAGACATCGAAACCCCCAAAGCCACGGCAGAACGTGTGGAAGTGGCGCGCTTTAACCTCACTGGCCGACGCCTATCAGCCCCCGAACCTGGCGTAAACATCATTAAGTACAGCGACGGAACTGTCCAGAAGGTGTTCGTTAGGTAACACTGCGTTACGCCCGAAGGCCAATAACACCATGCGTGTAAAGCCCATCGCACCATTTTTATTAACGGATGCCCTGCCCATCTGGCGGCATTGTGCCGTTGGTGAGGAACAAATACGCTCTTCTACCCTTTCTCCTAGTGGGGAGGGGTAGGGGCGTTTTGTAAGTTTTTTAGCAGAGATTTTAACACTAAGAGTACCGTTTTTATCCACCAGCTGCTCGCCTTGCCGCAAAAAATCGATTCTCGCGAAGGTTTGTTTTGATGCAAAAAGCGGTAGCAAATGAACGTTGACAAAATGAATATTTATTTGAAGAAACTGCCATTTGCGCTGTTTTAGGAGCCATTTACTGCTAAATATAGTGCAATATGCACCAAAACGTAGTGCGTTTTGGTGCAAAATACACTGCGTTTTGGTGCAAAATACAACGCGTTTTGGTGCAAAACGCAAGGTAAAATGGTGCTAAATGCAGTGCGATTTGCCGCTAAACGCAGGTCGAAAGGCATAAATATCCACGCTAATTGTATAAATAAAACCTTCTCGAACCATGAAAAACATGGCAAAAAAGGGCAAAATGACCCTTAAAAAGTGGGTTTTTAGGGTCTAAAAGTGGGTAATTGGGGGCGAAAAAATTGCGAGTTGGCGACCAAATAGAAAGGCTAAATGGTGCAAAATGCAGGCAGTATGCGCAAAACATGACAAAGACTGCGACCGAAATAGTGGCAAAATGGCCGTAAAATGTCCAATTTTGTGCCTTATTCTCGCTAGAATGAGGTTGAGAATAGTGTGTGTTTTGTAAAGTATAAACAATATTTTAACTTTATGTGTGCATGTGTTGTTTGGTAGTTCAGTGCCAGGGCCTGTCGGCTTGTTTGTTTTTCGTTTCCTGCGTTCGTGGGTTGTAGTTGCATGTGCATGGGGAAACAGCTTTCAGTTTGCAGCAACGATAAGAAACTATTCAACAGCGCTTGCGCCACAAAATATGGCTACAGCCCTGCTACTTATAGCCTTCAGTGGAGCTTGTACCGCCAAGCAGTGGGTATTTTGCCGCCAAGCAGCGGTTAAGAATGGCCTGTTGGTCTTTGCGGAACTATGCCATTCGCAACATAGTTGCGGCCTTTTCTCTGTTGCAAGCATGCAATAAGCGTGTGGGCAGCGGACACACTTAGATTGCCTTTACCAGTAAGTGGCATTGTGTTCCACTTGAAAAACAAACATTATTTTTTACACTTTTCTACACCAACTTATCGATTTTTTGTATAACTTTGCTACGTATTACACCTTATTATATAACTAAACCCATTTTAAGCTTATGTACGACGAAATAGGACTGTTCATTTTCCCGCTGATATTCGGCTTTGTTGCTGTGGTAATAGCTGTGCGGCTGAGCGTGAACAGCAAATTCGAAGAGCTGTTCTTTCAGTTCAAAGTGATGCAAAAACGGCTTGAAAGCACAACCGAATCACTCAATAACCTTCAAGAAGAGATTGAAAAAAGATTGCCACAAGGCGTTGCTACGAATGCAGGCAACCATGCAGAAGAACAAAAAGATGCCATTGAAACGCCACCACAAGCGGCAGGCAACGGTCCTTGGGCTACGCATACAGACCTACCAACAGGCGAAGACACGCACCAAGAAAGCGTGGAAGAGCCAGTCGCAGAGGTTACAACGCTGAGCGAACAGCAGCGTGTGGGTGCCCCAGTTGCCACTGTTGAAGTGCCTGTTCAGGGCGTGAATGTGCTTGCGAACGCGCCCGAAGGAGAGCCACAGCCGACAGAAGGCGAACTGCAAGGCACAGACAGCAACCTACATCAGGCGGAAACGCCGACCACTTGCGAAGTTGAAACATCGCAAGCTGGTGCAGAACTGCAAGACAACGATGCCGAACAGCAAGACGGCGACAACGAAACTCAGGGTGTTGACAACGAACAGCAAGCCGACAACACCGAAGAACAACGCGAAAACGCAGCCCAAGAGCAGCCGCAACTGCATGTACCGGTGGCTGCCTTTGTGCAAGACGAAACCGAGCAAGAAAGGGTTGAGCAAGCGCAAGAAGAGCCTGTTTTGACTGGTAGAGCCTATTTGGAGGCAAAGTATAAGCATGCTGCAACCAAAGGCAAGGCTGTAAACGGCTCCGCAATGGGTGCAGACAACGAAGACGGAGGTTTCAACTACGAGAAGTTTATCGGCGAAAACCTCTTCGGTAAGATAGGTATCTTGGTATTTGTGCTGGGTATTGCCTTCTTTGTTAAATACGCCATCGACCAGAATTGGATAGGCCACACCATGCGCACAGCCCTTGGCTTTGGCGTAGGTACATTGCTTTTGGGCCTGGCTTGGAGGCTGGGCAAGCACTATCGTGCGTTCAGTTCGCTGTTGGCTGGTGGCGGATGTGCCGTGTATTACGTCACCACGGCCATTGCTTTCCATTATTATCAGCTGTTCTCGCAGTCGGTTGCCTTTGGCATCATGGTGGTTGTAACGTTGTTTATGGCTTGGACGGCTCGGCATTACGAACGTCGCGAATTGGCCATGACGGCCATCGTGGGCGGTTTCCTCGCGCCATTCCTCACCGCAACAGGTACGCCCAACTTCCTTTTCTTGTACGTATATATGGTTATTTTAGGTCTGGGCAGCCTCTATCTTTCGTGGGGAACGCGTTGGAACGAATTGCCTTTGATAAGCACGGCAGCCACGTATTTGGCTTTATTGTTAATCGGTAAAGACCTTGTTGAACTGTCTTGGGGCGTTCATATCTTGTTCTATGGCCTATTTTGGGCCATCTCTACGGCAAGCTGCTTTACGCTTTTGCGGCGCGGAATGGTACCTTTGTTTACGGGTTTCCACATCGCTACGATGATATTGAGCAGCATGTTCACCATCTTTCTTGTGGCTGTGCAGGGCGACGACGAATATTATGAAAATGGTTTCACCGCCCTTACGATGGGTGCGGCCTACATAGGCTTGCATCTTTGGCTAAGATATAAGGAGCGGACCAAGGATGCAACGCAGGCCATATTGCTGGCCTTGGGCTTGGTTTACGTTTCTGTTTCGTTGCCTTTGTTCTTCTCTGGCGCGGTGCTCACCGTTTGTTTCTCGGCCGAAATGGTGCTGTTGCTTTGGCTTTATTGCCGACTCGACATGGGTGTTTACGGCATTGCATCGGGGGCTGTGATGGTTGTTTCGATACTTGGCGAATTAAGTCAGTTGCTCCTTGCCAATGCTCCAGAGGTGAGCACGCCCGTGTTCAACTCCAATTTCATGTCTACCATCTTCCGCGGTCTTTGTTTCTTGGCCTTCGCCCGCATCATGGACCGCAACAAAGAGAAGCTTGAAGCTTACTATGTGCCTTTAAACCACATTATCTATGGAGCGGGTATTATTACCATTTACGCCTGTCTCAGCATGGAAATGGACTTGTTCATCCCATCGCCCACCTACAATGCGGTAGTTACCTTGTTGCGCATAGGCACGTTGTTTGCCATTGCCGTGGGGTTCGGTCGCCGTTATCCGGCCGGCAAGTATGGTTGGTTGTACGCCGTTTACATGTTCGTGGCCATGTTCCTTATTGCAGGCGACGTGTTCTACTACGGCGAATATACCACGCCCATGGCGGCCATAGGTGTGCAATGGCTGGGCATTGCTTGCGGCATAGGGCTTTTTGTGCATGCGAGCAGAAACTATTACAAGCAGGCAGAACGGTCGACAAAGCTTTTCACGGTGTTTCTTAACGTGTCGGCCACCTTGTTGTGGGTAAGCATGGTGCGCGCCTTGCTGATGCAGATGGGGGTAGAACAGTTCAGCGCACCCCTGTCTCTGTCGCTCGCGGCCGTGGGAACGTTGCAAATGGCCTTGGGTATGCGCCTGCCAAACAAAACGATGCGCTTGCTGAGCATCGCCACTTTTGGTTTTATCATTGCGAAGTTGGCCCTTTACGACGTATGGCGTATGCCTGCCGTTGGCCGCATTGTGGTGTTCATTATCCTTGGCGCACTGTTGCTCACGCTGTCGTTTATGTATCAGAAACTGAAAGATACGCTGAACCTTGGCGGAGAAAACGAGGACCCGAACGGCCTTGATACACAGCTGCATGAAGCATCCGACGATGCAGAAGACAGCCACGAATAGAGTGAACCTATTGCACGATAGATATTATCTGTTTGTGACAGCCAATATTGTTAATAACTTTGCAGTCGTAATAAAATAACGAACAAATGTTTTTAACCAACTTATTTTTAGCAATTATGAATATAACAATGCCAACTCTTCCATACGCAGCCAATGCGTTGGAGCCTGTTATCAGCGAACAAACGATAAATTTCCATTACGGAAAGCACCTTCAGAACTACGTTAACACCTTGAATACGCTTATCCAAGGCACTGAGTTCGAGGGCAAGAGCGTTGAAGAAATCGTGAAGACTGCTCCCGATGGACCTATCTTCAACAACGCAGGGCAGACGCTTAACCACACCTATTACTTCTTGCAGTTTAAGTCGCCTGTTAAGGGTAACGAGCCTACTGGCAAGATTGCAGAGGCTTTGGTGCGCGACTTCGGTAGCGTTGAGAACTTTAAGAAGGAGTTCACGCAAGCAGCTGCAACGCTCTTCGGTTCGGGTTGGGCATGGCTGTCGCAAGATAAAGACGGCAAATTGGTTATCACCAAGGAGGCTAACGCCGGCAATCCTCTACGCCACGGCAACAACCCATTGTTGGGCATAGACGTTTGGGAGCACGCTTACTACTTGGATTACCAAAACCGTCGTGCGGACCACTTGGCCGCTTTGTGGGACATCATCGACTGGAAAGTTGTTGAAGGTCTTTTGAAGTAAGCCTTTCGTTGCACGCATTCATCGTGAAATAGATTTCCAAAACAACAGTTAAAACAAAATCATAGAACGCTTGTCGGACGTCGTTGGGGCGCGGCTTTTAACAAGAACGCGCCAACAACGGCACCGACGACAAAAATAATTAATACACATTATGCAATCAATCATCAATTCATTGCTGCCCGAATTTAAGGTGCAAGCTTATCAAAATGGCGAGTTCAAAACCGTATCTAGCGAAGACGTAAAGGGCAAATGGGCCGTTTTCTTCTTCTATCCAGCAGACTTTACCTTCGTTTGCCCCACCGAGTTGGTTGACTTGGCAGAGAAGTACGAAGAGCTGAAGAAGATGGGTGTTGAGGTTTACTCGGTTAGCTGCGACACGCATTTCGTTCACAAGGCTTGGCACGACGCTTCTGACAGCATCAAGAAGATTAACTATACCATGCTGGCCGACCCACTCGGCGTACTGGCTAAGGGCTTTGGCGTATTCATCGAAGAAGAAGGTATGGCTTACCGTGGCACTTTCGTTGTTGACCCAGAGGGCAAAATCAAGATCGCCGAAATTCAAGATAACAGCGTAGGCCGTAACGCCGAAGAGCTTGTTCGCAAGGTTGCTGCTGCTCAGTTCGTGGCATCTCACCCTGGTGAAGTTTGCCCCGCTAAGTGGAAGCAAGGTGCTGAAACGCTGAAACCCAGCATCGATCTCGTTGGCAAAATCTAATTTAGAGCCACACGTTTAGGTGTTTGAACATTGCGAACAAGTACCTATATATTTACCAGTTGCCCCATCTCTCCCCATTGGGTGGGGAATGGGGCAACTTATTAGAACAAACGCCCCAACACAATTTATCATTTTAGTAGAGTTATAAAACATATCAACGCATTAGGAACGGCCTAGAAATCGCTTGAAATTGATTTGATATCTGGGATAACTAGAAGTCTAGATGATGGAAATAAGGGGATTAAAAAGCACTTATTCCCCCTCTTCTAGTGCGCCTGTTCCAAGCGTTTTAAGCATATAAATACTCCTTAAAGAAACCAACACTATGCTCGATACCTCGATACTCAAACAAGTTAGCGACGTGTTCGCCGGCTTAGAAAACGACTATGTTCTTGACGTTCGCACCGACGCATCGCGCGCCGAATCGGCCGAACTGAAAGCATTCGTAAACGATTTTGTGTCTACTTCGGCACATTTGTCGGCCAATTTCACCGACACCAACGACGCCCAACTGTCGTTTTCGCTGCTTAAAGGCGGCCAACCAGTGGGCATAACGTTCCGCGGTATTCCCAACGGACACGAGTTTACATCGCTACTCTTGGCCGTTCTCAATGCCGACGGTAAAGGAAAGAACCTACCCGACGAGGCTATCAGCAGAAGAATTGCAAACCTCAAAGGAGAAATTAAGCTACAAACATACGTGTCGTTGACGTGTACAAACTGCCCCGACGTGGTGCAAGCACTCAACATCGTGGCATTGGCTAACAGCAGGGTGAGCAGCGAAATGATTGACGGAGCCCTCTTCCAAGATGAAGTTGCACGATTAAACATACAGGCTGTACCTGCTGTTTATGCCAATGGCGAGCTTTTGCACATCGGTCGCGGCGACCTAGGCGAACTTCTTGGCAAGCTTGAAGACATGTTTGGCAGCGAAGAAGACAGCAATGCCGAGCCCGTTGAGCGCCAATTCGACCTCGTTGTTATCGGCGGAGGGCCTGCTGGTTCTGCTGCCGCCATTTATTCGGCACGCAAGGGATTGAAGGTTGCCGTGGTAGCTGGTCGCATTGGTGGTCAGGTTAAAGACACTGTCGGCATCGAAAACTTGGTGTCGGTGCCCCAAACTACGGGTGCACAGCTTGCAGACGACTTGCGTTCGCACATCGGACACTACCCCATAGAGATATTCGAGAACCGCAAATTGGAGCGTGTAGACTTCTCGCAATCGCCCAAACGCGTGTATGCTAAGGGTGGAGAGGTGTTTGTAGCGCCTGCCGTTGTTGTTGCTACCGGCGCAAGTTGGCGACGTCTTAACGTAGACGATGAGGCTAAATACATGGGTAAGGGCGTTCACTTCTGCCCGCATTGCGATGGGCCTTTCTATAAAGGAAAGAACGTGGCCGTAGTTGGCGGTGGTAATTCGGGAATTGAAGCAGCTATCGACCTTGCAGGTATCTGTAACCATGTAACGGTACTTGAATTTGCCGACACCTTGCGCGCCGACACGGTTCTGCAAGACAAAGCGGCCTCTATGAGCAACATTGAGATATTCAAGTCGTCGCAAACAACGCAGGTTTTGGGCGATGGTAACCACGTAACAGCCATTCGTGTCAAAGACCGCACCAACGAAGAGGAACGCGAAATAGCTCTCGATGGCGTATTTGTGCAGATTGGTTTGGCTGCCAACACCGAGCATTTCCGCGATGCGCTGCCGCTAAACGAAAGGCGCGAGATTGTGGTTGATGCCACTTGCCGAACCAATATTCCCGGCGTTTACGCTGCTGGCGACTGCACAAACGTGCCTTATAAGCAGATTGTTATCGCTATGGGCGAAGGCGCAAAGGCCGCACTCTCGGCGTTCGACGATAGAATTAGGGGCATTATCTAAGTTGTTTCCCATGCACGAGCGTAGCTTGTTCCACTTATAAGACAAGGACTAAAACATCCCCACTCAAGATTTTTTATCTATATTTTTGTGAATAGAGCGCTCTCGCCTTCGGGTGGGGGCGCTCTTTTTATTGGGCGAAAAGGCGTTTAAAGGTGAAAGGGTGAAAAGGTGAAAAGGTGAAAAGATGGCTCGCGCCCACTAACTTATCAACTCGTTACCTCGTCCACTCCCTTCGTCTTTCCCACTCCACAAAAAAGGGGATGTGCCGTTGCAGGCCATCCCCTAACTATTAATTGTTTTAGAAATTTTATTCTTCCACAACCGAGAAGTCGTCTTTTCCTACTCCACAGATGGGGCAAACCCAATCTTCGGGAATATCTTCGAAAGCCGTTCCAGGTTCAATACCGCCATCGGGATCGCCCACTGCGGGGTCGTAAATCCAGCCGCAAGTCTCGCAAATGTACTTCTTCATAATCTTTTCGCTTTTAATTTGTTTATAATGAATTTATATTTTAATAATGAAATCAACCAACGGCAGGCCCATCAGCCCATTGCCGCGGTATATTTTGTTATCCAACAAGTTTCTTGTTATCGCTTATTCAGCACGCGTTTCACCCTTTCGTACACCATTTCGGGCGAGATGGTGCGCAAACAAGCTAGGTCGCCACGCAAACAAGGTTTGTTTCCGAATATGCTGCACGGCCTACAAGCCAAGTCTATCTGCACTGCATTCTGCGGTTTTTGCCCCCAACCCATAAAGCCCGCATAAGGATGGGTGGCGCCCCAAATGCTAACCACAGGCGTATTAACCAGCGAGGCGAAGTGCATGTTGGCACTATCCATGCTTATCATCACGTCTAGGTGGCTCATCAACACCAACTCTTGCGCTATTCCACCAAGCACTGCCGAGGCATTAAGGCACTGCGGATTGCGTTCTACGATGCCGTTGAGAATGGGATCTTCGTCGGGTCCCTTGCCAAAAAGGAACACACGACACGAAGGATGGTCCCTTACAATCATCTTTATCACCTTTTCGAGCATCTCAGGCGGATACACTTTCTGCTTGTGAGCCGCGAAGGGTGCAACGCCAACCCACTCTTGAAAAGCCTTCTTTACGCCTATTTCGGCAGGAAGAAGGCGCAAGTTGCCGCCTTGTGGAGGAAAGATAGAGGTGAAATCCATCTTTATGGGATAGCCCAGCTTGGCAAAAACGTCGGCATAGTTTTGGAAAGCCGTAGGCAAAGGCACCAGCCGTTTGTTTGTTTGTGCCACCAGTTTCTTGCGTTCGTTGCGGTGTTTGTCGATATGTTCCACCCGATAACGCCCAAGGTTGAACCGCAATCGCAAATAGCCAGAGCGCAACACATTGTGCAAGTCGGCCACGGCAGTGATGTTCTTAGCAACGATGCGCTTGTACAACTTGTTTAAACCGCCAACCCCGTGATATTCCTTCTTAATGTCGGCTCCCATAAATCCCACGTTAGGAGCAAGCCCTTCGAATAATGGGCGCGCAAAGGGTCGACTTAAAAACGTTATCCGCAACTCAGGGTATTGTTTCGCCAAAGACTGAACCACAGGGACAGTCATGGCAACATCGCCCATGGCCGAGAAACGGATGATAAGGATATGTTCGGTCTTCACACTGATGTGGGTATTAGTTTTTTTGCTTGGCAGCGAAACGCCCATTGCGTTTAAACGCACCAGAGGCCTTTATTTCTTGTACAACACGGGGTTTGTTGCCGGGTCGTTATACATCTTCATCTGCATATACACCTTCATGTAGATGCGCCCCTGCTCAATATCGGCCAGTAGTTGGTCGATAGCGGTCGACAGGTCGGCCTGTTGTTCCAGTAAGATGTTCAGCTTAGCCTTGCAACGCTCGTGATGTTCGGCATCTACATCCGTACGTTCCACCTGTTCGCGCATGTGATAAATCTTCAATGCGAGTATCGAAAGGCGGTCGATGGCCCATGCAGGACTCTCTGTGTTAAGCCTGGCATCGGCTTGCGGTTTCACATCGGCGTACTTCTGTCTGAAGTAGCTGTCAATCTGCTCCACCAGGTCCGTACGGTCTTGGTTAGAGCGGTCGATGCGCCTTTTAAGGCTCAGTGCCTCTTCGGGATTGATGTGCGGGTCGCGAATAATGTCTTCAAAATGCCATTGCACGGTGTCAATCCAGCATTTTAGATACAGGCGGTTTTCTATCGTTTCCCTTTTGTAGGGGTTGTTGATAGGTGTGTCGATGTTGTCGGTTACGTGGTAGTCACGTATCGCCTGATTGAAAATCTCGTTGCAAAGTTTAGTAAAAGACATATTGTTTTGCGGTTTAAATGTTCGTGGCCTACAAGCTTGTGCGTTTCCTTAGCTTGGGTAGGCGTGGCCTATCTTCTGCAAAAGTGGTGCAAACGCGTGCAGACTATCTTTTGCAAAGATATGTTTTTTATTTTAAATCCGCAATGAAAAGGCGATGAATATTTTCTATTACCATATTGGTAAAATCTTATGTCGCGCATTTGGGGGCAGACTAAGCTGCGTTGTAACCATTTGTTTATGTTTCTCTGGCGTAAGAACCGAACCTCATGCCACAGCCACCGCGTTGCGTTTGATGCAATAAATTAGTCTTAACTTTTAGTATTTCTATCAATAGAGCGGAGTTTGTTACCTTTGTAATGCCTGCACAAGATATTTTAATGCCAACACAATATAAGCACTCATCGCATATGCGAAGTGTAGGAAAAATCTACCCACTAGGCCATTAACTCGCGAAAACCCAACAACCACCGAATGTATCTACCCTTCAACTTACAAGCATATCAACCCCAAACTCGCAAGTTCATCAACTCACAAACTCAAGACCTCAAAGCTCCCATTGACTTATAACCCCATCAACTTACCAACTTAAAGCTCCATCACATTATAAACCCATCAACTCACAAACTCAAAACCTCATCAACTTACCAACTCAACAGCTCATCAACTTACCAACTCAACAGCTCATCAACTTACCAACTCAAAAACTCATCAACTTATAAACTCATCAACTTACCAACTCATAAAACTTAAAAGCGTTGCTTTTATTTTACAACAACGCTCTATTTTTCACTCCGTTCTAGCAAAATTATAGGTTAAAAAGTAGGCAAAAAACCACTATTTCCAGCTTCTCATGTCTGTTGTTTTGTCTATTTTTAGGAGAAACACCTGCTTTTTGCACCATTTTGCCTTTCTAGTTTGGCCGAAAGCTCGTAATTTATAACGCCCAAAAACTAACTTTTAGACCCCAAAACCCCACTTTTTAACCACTATTTTGCCCTTTTTAGCCATGTGTTTCATGGTTCTATAAGACTATATTTATACCATTGCAGTGGATTTTTATACTTTTCGGGTCGTATTTAGCGGCAAAAAACACTGCATTTAGCACCATTTTACCTTGCGTTTTGCACCAAAACGCACTGCATTTAGCACCAAAACGCGTTGCATTTAGCACCAAAACGCACATCGTTTTGCACCAAAACGCACCACATTTAGCGGCAAATAGCCCGAAAACAGGTGCAAAGGGCGGTCTTTCTAAATAAATATTCATTCTGCCGCATGCGCATACTAACCCCTTTTTGCATTAAAACAAACCTTCGCGAGAATCGATTTTTTGCGGCAAGGCGGACGATTGGTGACCAAAAAGGGCACTTATAATGTTAAATTTCTGGCAGAAAAATAGACAAAAGACGATTTCCCTGCATATAAGCGCATGGCAAAGGAACGGAAAAAGCGTACGCTTACGGCCACCAGTGTGAGGGCTTGCTGGGCATGCTGCTCACGGGCAGCGGAAACAACATTATGGAAAAGCAGAAGTAATATGGAATTGACAGCCAGTTTTCTGTTTGTGGAAAACCGTAATGAATAACTATTGCCTAGTCAGCTTTTTGAGAAACAACCATTTCTGGACACAGGCGAATGGGGCAGAAAATCAGATTTTATCGTATCTTAGTCTGGTACTTCGTACAAGAGAGACGTGTTTTTCATGGTTTTGCAGCACAAATATTATACAGCCCTTTCAAATTAAAGGTCAATACAACGGACAAGTCAGACCAGTCCGCCCCCGCTCTGATTATACCCCCCTTTCAATTTAAAGGTCAATACAACTTCAATATAAGCGAAGAGCACTTTTCTTATTATACGCCATCGCCCCCGCCTGTTTGCATCAAAAACTCTCCAATTCTTCAGCATACATTTTCCTAAAATGGCGTGCCAACTCTCTTGGCGTTATGTCCTTATCAAACGCTGATAACGCCGTTCGGCGCATAATGCTTACCACGATGTTGCCAGAAGATAGTGTTCGGGCGCGCTTGTTAAGCACATGCCCCGTGCCGTAGAGCAACACAGGCACAATGTCTAACTGAAAGCGTTTGGCTAAATAAAAGGCACCTTGATGAAAACGTTGCACTTTGAGCGAGGCCGAACGCGTGCCTTCGGGGAACAACATCACGCTATATCCGCGTTTAACAAGGTGGGCAATGCGCTGTTCGTTGTCTTCGATGTTGCGCGTAACGGGCAAATACTCGGCAAAACGTATGGCAACGGCATACAGGGGGTTGTACCACACCCACCGCTTGGTGAGTATCACCATGCGCGGCGTTAACGCAAGGATGCAAAGCAGGTCGAGGTGGCTTTGGTGGTTGCTGATAATGATGGAAGGTTGCGCGAAGTCTTCGCCCGCGGGGTTGTCGAAACGCGTTTTTATGCCGGGCAAAAGGCGCAGCAGTGTGCGGGCGATGCGCTGTATAAGGGCATGAAAACGCAGGCGTTCGGTTTCGCTTACGCGATGCGACAGAAAATAAATCAGCATGCCTATCTGCAAAAAGAACATCAACACGAACATCAGCAACAACACGCCTGCCGTGCAAACCACGCGCAAAAGCTTACGCGGCAGGGCATAGACGATGGCGAAGAAGGTGAGGAAGGTGTTTAGCACACTAATTCGGGCGAAGTCTACGCCTGGGCGGAAGTGGCTAACGCGCTCTTCGCGTGGCGGATAATGCACGTTGATGGGGATTGAAATGGTGCGCACGTTGTGCCAAGCGGCAAACACCAGCAAGGCAAGTTCGCTTTCGTATCGGTTTGTTACCAAGGGCAACCAGCGCAACAGGCGCAAAGGGTAGGCGCGAAAACCCGTTTGCGTGTCGGGTAAGCACCTACCTGTTTGCAGCGCAAACCAAAAGTTGCTGAACTTATTGGCAAACTTACTCTGCCCATTCATGTTGCGGTTGTTGGTTTCCGAAAACTTATCGGCATCAAAGCGGTTGCCCACCACAATGGCATTGGGTGCTTGGTGTATGGCTTTGAAGAACAAAGGCAGGTCGGCGGGCGCGTGTTGGCCGTCGGCATCGATGGTGATGGCGTGCGTATAGCCCATGTTTTGCGCCTGTTTAAATGCGCTGAGCAAGGCCGCACCCTTGCCGCGGTTGCATGTATGGGTAACAACGCATAGCTCTGGGAAATGCGTTGCAAGCAGTTGGGCGGTGTCGTCGGTACTTCCGTCGTTCACCACGATGATGTTTGGCGTGTGTTGGGCCACTCCGCGCACCACGCTGGCCAGTGTGGTGGCATTGTTATAAGTGGGTATCACCACGCATACGCGGTTGTTATTCATACACCAAAGACAGTTTGGCAAACACGTGTTCGTTGTTTTTCACCTCCGCTTTTACTAGCCACGTGTTGCCTTCGCATCGTATATTGAGGGCGAAAGTGGGGCAGGGCGTGTCTGTCGGGGTAAGTGGGGCAAGGTATTTCACGTTCTTGGCACAGCTTAGCTGCAAGGGTTTGCCCACCACTTCTTCGGCCAGTTCGCCCACCATTTGCAGTGTGCAGGCTCCTGGCGTGATGGGATTGCCGGGGAAATGCGCCGCGTAGATGGCGTGGTTGGGGTTGAGCCGCACACCGAAAACGTGCTTGTCGGCATCGTGTGTGGCGTTCTCAATGGTGTAAAAGTTATCTTTCAGTTTCATCTTCTGTAGGTTTAAGGGGTTTAAAGCGGTAGGTAATGTGGCGTTTCGGGTTTTCGTATGTCAGCGAATCGCGCGTAACCAGTTGCGGAACGATTTGTTGTAGGTCGTGGCGCAGCACGCGGCGTATGTACCATTTGTTGAGCATGGGCACCAAGTTATATAGCTTTACCTTGCCGTTGGGCATGCAAACGAAGTCTACCATCTTTATCCCGAACTCGTTAAGGATGGCTCCGCGTGGCTGTTGTTCCACGGTGTCGATGATGCAAAGGCCTGTTATGGCGGCCTTTTTAAAGCTTAACTCTACGTTCCAACGCCGACCTTGGGCCGAAAGCGAGGCAACGGAGAACCATAATAGAAGGATGTAAAGGGTTATGGTGCGCATGCGATGGGGTGTGTGATGACCTTAAATCTTAAACTCTTCGTCGCTCACTGCGGCGTTTTTCTTCACCTGATGCAGTTCTATGCGGGTGTTGTCGCCACCCTTTTCGCGCATCTCAACGGTTGTTGCGATAAGCTGTTTGCTGTCGAAAGTGATGACAAGTAGGCTGAACATCTGTTTCATTTCTTTTTTAAGGGGCGTTAGTTGGGCAATCCATTTGTCGCCATCAACAAACATTTGCGTCTTAAACCGCTGCTTGTCTGTAAGGCATTCGCCTGTAACGCTGCTGAGCATGATGCCCGTTATCTCGCGAAACACCTTGTTCTTGGCCGCGTCTATCACGTCTTTGCGTTGCGCGCTCTTCATCAACACCTTCGTTCCGTTAAGGATAAAGGTGTATTGGTAGGGCGAAGTGTACTGCCAACGCAACTTGGAAGGCTGACTGTAACACATCCTTCCCTTAGAAACCATCTTCTGACTAAGCATTTTCAGTGTCTTCGTTTGTGTGAACGAGCACTGCAAACTCTTCGTTTTCTGGGCTACTTCGCCCACCTTCTGCATCATCTCATCGGCCTTTGCACCGCTTACCGCGGTTTGCGCATGGCCTATTAGTGGCACGAAAAGTAATATTATGGATAATATATAGTTCATATCAATTGAATAAATGGAATTATTTACGAGTTTATGAGTTTGTGAGTTTATGAGTTTGTGAGTTTATGAGTTTGTGAGTTTATGAGTTTATGAGTTGACAAGTTTATGAGTTGATGAGTTGACAAGTTAACAAGGTAGTTAGCCCCTCTGCAACAAAGCATTTGGCTTAACTCCTTAAAGGTGAAAGGGTGAAAAGGTGAAAAGGTGAAAGAATGGCTGCGCCCTTTAGAAGGTGAAAGGGTAAAGGGTGAAAGAGTGAAAAAATGGCTAACGCCACCTAGGCATTTGGCTTAACTCCATAACTCCTTAACTCCTTAACTCCTTATCAGAAGCATTTGGCTTAACTCCTTAACTCCTTAACTCCTTAACTCCTCGCTTTTAACTCCTTAACTCCTCACTTTTTAACTCCTTAACTCCTCACTTCTCATCCCTGATAACTCACCATCACCACGCCTGCCATGATAAGTCCTACACCCAGCCAGCGAACCAACGGAACAGCCTCGTGAAAGACAAACACGGCAGCAAGCATGCCCATTACATAGCTAAGACTTATCAGCGGATAGGCCTGACTCAGCGGATAGTGCTTTAAGATGTAGAGCCACAACACCGTTGAAAGGGCGTAGCATATACCGCAAAGCGCGAACCAAAGGCAGGTAAGGGCGCGAGCGAAGAACGCCCACGACCACGAAAAGGCACCAATCTGCTGCAAAGACAGCTTTAATGTTACCTGTATGGCAGCCAATAAGGCCGATTGCACGAGGGCTAATGCGAGTAATTTGAACATAGTTGCCTAACGTCTTCAAGCGAATTGAGGGCGTATTCCGCCCCATCCGCTTCGTTTGTAAGTACCATCGAAAGGGCCGTTTGCCCTTCTTCATCGTGCCATCCCACCAAAGCCGTGTGTAAATCGCCCAAGGCTATTTGTAGCCAAGCATCGGTTAGTGCGCTTTCCAACGAGCGTTGCCCGTGCGCATAGGTGCTGTTATAGCCGTGGCAATGGGTGTGAATGGCAATAAGACTGCTGATGGTGTTGTGCGTTGAGTGGATGAAATTGGTGGGTTTCAAACTCCCCTCGCCGTCGTTAGCCAGTTCGCGAAGAAACTTCTCGGTCTCTTCTACGCAGCCAAGAGCCGTGCCAGTAACGATGGCTTGCGGCTGTTCGATGCCTGAACGCTTTAAGGTAACAAGCGAAGTGAGCAGCGCGCGCCGCAGAACACCGCTCAAACGGCGTGCCACTAACGGCGGGATGCGTGGCAGTTCGGTTTCAGGAATGTCGGCAAACTTCACCACCGTTTTAACATATACGGGGCGTAATGGCGGCGTTTGCAATGGCGTGTTGCTTGTAGATGGTGCCGAAAACACGAGCGATGTGTCGTTTCCGCCAAAGCCAAACGAGTTGCAAAGCACATGTCGAAGCTGCTGTTGGCGCAGCGTTTGCGCCACAGGAACGATGCCGTCGGCCATAGCATGCTGCCAATTGAGGTTGCTGGGGATAAAGCTTTGGCGCATGGCCAATAGGCAAATAACGGCCTCGATGCTGCCAGATGCACTGGTGGTATGGCCTGTTCGCGACTTAGTAGACGACACGGGAGGTACCTTTTCGCCGAAAACACTGTGCAAAGCCGCGCTTTCGCTGGCATCATTGTTGGGGGTTCCTGTGCCGTGAGCGTTCACGTAGTCGATGTCGGCAGGCTGCAAAGCCGCCCTTTTCAAGGCTTGCCGCATGGAAAGTACGGCCCCTATGCCATCGTCTGACGAGGCTGTTTGGTGGAAAGCATCGCAAGCGTTGCCCCATCCGCTAAGCTCTGCCAAGACCTCTACGCCGCGTTGGGCGGCATGTTCGGCCGTTTCGAGCACCACGAATGCTGCTCCTTCGCCCAGATTTAGTCCTGCGCGGGTGTCGTCGAAGGGGCGACAAGGCTCGCCGTCGAGTATCATCAGCGACCTAAATCCATTGAAATGAAAGCGCGAAAGGCATTCTGTTCCGCCCACAACTACTTGCTTGAAACGCCCCGAACGCAAGAGATTTGCCCCTAGGATAAAGGCGTTTGCGGCCGACGAACAGGCCGTGCTGCATGTTGTTACGTAACCGAACGGGCCTACATTCTGCACCATCTCTTGGGTAGAGCGGCCGCAATCGCCCAGCGCATTGTTGCTTTGGGCCGCGTTGAAGTGGCGTTCAACGCAGTCCATATCGGCCACTGTGGTGCCCGAAACCAGGGCAACATCCGCCAATTGCTCGCTGTTGATGCCTGCCATTGCCAACGCCTCGCGCAAAGCTAGTGTGCCAAGGAGCATCGTTCGCGAGGTGTTTGCCGTGCAAGGCACGCCCAACCGCTGGGCCAACTGTTCGTTAGAGAGCTTTACTTCGCCCACGGGCATCTGGCTGTGCTGGGTTTCTAGAAAGCGAACTGGTGCAATGCCGCTGGTGTCGGCCAACAAAGCATGCGCCACTTCGGGCGTGTTTGTGCCGATAGCCGATACAATTCCCGTTCCTGTAACAACAATCATTTCGTGCGGTTCTTTTCTATATACTCGGCCATCGTGTTCACCGAGGCCAAGATTTCTTTACCTTCGGCAGGGTTGTTCAGGCGAATGCCGTATTGTTTCTCCATCAATACGATGAGTTCTAGCGCGTCGATAGAGTCTAATCCCAGTCCGTCGCCGAACAAGGGAGCGGCATCGTCGATGTCTTCGGGGCGCATGTCTTCTAGCGACAAGGCCTCGATTATTTGCTTTTTCAAGGTTTCTTTCAGTTCTTCCATTTTGTATTGTCGTTATGTTTGGGCGCAAGTGCAGTGCTATGCGCCGCTTGGTTTATGCTTACTTGTTTGCCTTTACAGGGCGTGGTGTGGCTTTTTTATGCGCCACGCTCCACATGATATAATGTTATTTGCGCTTCAAAGTGGGTGTCGTCTTCGTATTCCAGCCATCCGCCTACCACCTGTTTGGCCTCTCCGTCCATTGCGGCCGACTGCAACAAGGTGCCCATTTGCGCCTCGTGAAGTTGCGATGCGATGAAGAAAGCCGTTTCGCCGTGCACGTTATGGCGTATGGCCAGTTCGCCAGTGGCGATGTTTGGCAGGGTGTAAACGAAGTGAGCAGGCGACGGGAAGAAGTTGTCGGCTTGCTGAATGGTGCCTTGATACTTGATGTCGCTGGCCAACGAGCCGCTGTTTCCTACGAAAACGATGGCTGCGCTATCGTCTAACGCCATGCTTGGCAGCCCCTCTGTGCCCTTGGTGAGCAGTTCGCCTGCCGCGAAAGCCAGCCTGCTAAGGCCGTCCATCTTGTAAAACTTGGGGTAATCGTTGGCCCATTGCTTGTAGATGGCTGTGAGTAGCGCGCCGTTTGGGTTGTCGATGGCCTGTGTGTGGCCGTCGATCTGCACTTCTTGTGGCGTAATTTGCACGCGGCGGAGCGGTGTAAGCGCGGGCAGTGCCTTGCTTTGGCCCTGCGTTTCGTTGCCGTAGGCCGTGTTTTCGCCCCATTGCCACCTCATGGCAACGTTGCATCCGCCAAAGCCCGACAGCATTTTAACGAACGAACGTTTACTTGTGGGCTGCGCTTGTGCGCTGATAAGCAAGGGCTTGCTTACCCCTAACTCGCTGAAACCGATGGTGGGCAGCACCGTTCCGTCTTCGATAGACATCATCGAAAGGACGGTTTCTAGCACGCCGGCGGCACCCATCGTGTGTCCGTAAATGCCTTTAAGGGCGTTAACGGGTACAGCCGAGAGCCCAGCCCGATGCAAAGCCTTGGCCTCCATCTCGTCGTTATAGGGCGTGGCGGTGCCGTGTGCGCTGACGAAAGCGATGTTCTCGGCATCGTTTACGCCCGTTGCCACCAACGCCCGATAGCATCCTTCGCCCTTTTTCGAGGGACTTGAAATGTGGTAAGCGTCGTTTCTGACGGCTCCGCCCACGATGTGCCATGCGCGTTGGGTTGCTGGTTCAGTGGCCGATAGTATCATCGTTGCCGCCGTTTCGCCGAGGTTTAGTCCGTCGCGATATAGGTCGAATGGCTTGCAAGGCGCTTGCGAGAAGGCCTTGAACGACTGAAACCCCGACACGATGAAGGCCGATTGCACATCGCAACCGCACACAACGACCTGCCGATACTGCCCCATCTCCAACAGACGATGGGCAAAGAGTAGGGCGTGAGCCCCCGAAATGCAGGCGTTGCACACCACATGGGGCGTGTTGGGACTGCCTAACGCCTGGGCAATGGCCGCTGCCGAGGGGGCTATGAGCGTGCGTTGGCGTGGTATGTGGGGCTGATTGGTGGGCGAAAGCAACTCTACATTGCCTTTTGTTGTTGCGAGAACGATGCCCACATCGCTGCTGCTGAGGTTGATTTGGGCTTGTTCGGCGGCCTGTTTTACAGACAATACGACGAGCATCTCAAAGCGCGAGAGGGCCAAACCCACATCACCCACGTGGCTGTTGAAACGTTCCTCCACGGCGTTATCGTCGAAGAGAGATGCCACAAAGCTTTGCGGCAGTGCCCATTTGTCCTTGTGGGTGGTTAGTTTTGTGCGCCCTTGCAGCACGGCGGCGAAGTTTTCTTCGCTCGTCCAGCCCAAGGGCGACGATATGTTGTGTGCAATGCAATGCGTCATCTTTGCTTATATTGCGTCTTCTTTGCTTATATATATAAGGTGTGAGGTGGTTTATCCCACTACTTACTCCTTATTGTTTCTTCCTTTTTACTTGCTCCTTACAACTTCCAACTTACGATTTACGGCTTTCTTCTTACTACTTTTACTACCTACTCCTTACTACTTTTCTCCTTACTTCTTACTCCTTACTACTAACTACCCCCTTACACCACTTTCCACCGCTCTTGCCACTCTTGATAGAAGGGTGGGCGATACCATTCCAGCTGATATTGCTTGTTCATGAAGGCCTGCACGCTATGACCTGTGGCCATCAGCGCGTTGTCTTCGCTACGCCTTATCTCGTAATCGAACACGATTTTAGCCGCTTCGGTGGGCACATAGAATATGTCGATGCGGCATTTCATGCCGTAAGCGATGGGCTGCCGATACTTAAACGTCAGCTCAACTAGCGGTGCGTAGTAGCCATTGTCGGCGATAGTGAGGTATTCCAGGCCGTATTTGGCACCGAAAGCCTCGCGTGCATCCTCGAAGTAAAGGGCGTAAGAACCATGCCACACCACGTTCATCGAGTCTACTTCGCTAAACCTTATCTCTATTTCTTTGGATGCTTGAAGGGACATTTGTTGTTATTTGAGGAGTTAAGGAGTTAAGGAGTATGCAGAGGAGTTAAGGAGTTAAGGAGTTAAGGAGTTAAGCCGTATGCAGAGGGGTTAAGGAGTTATGGAGTTAAGGAGTTAAGCCGTATTTTGAGGAGTTAAGGAGTTATGGAGTTATGGAGTTAAGCCGTATGCTTTTAAAGCATTCTCCTTTTACTCGTTGGAGTAGGGAAGTGTATCGAGAAAGCAACAAGGCCATTGGCTTAACTCCTTAACTCCTTAACTCCTTAACTCCTCGGCATACTCCTCAACTCACTCCTCAATCAACGCAATCTTTATCTCCGTAGTAGCCACCGTTTCGCCTTCGCATTCCACCTTTGCAGAGGCCAAAGTCATGCCCATCACGTTTTCTTCTACGTGTATCGTGGTGACGAGTTGTTGGCCAACGCGAGGCAGACGAGCCACGCAGAAGTTGCGAATGGCACCGATGAAACCCAACTGAACAGGCCGATTGAGCACATACTTATTGTAAAAGCCCAGTCGCGCGGCACAAGTTTGGGCCACGTTCTCCACCAATCCAGCGGCGCAGAGTTGCCCGTTGTCGGTAAACACGCCGTCTTCTGGCACGCAATAGCCGCAAACGGTGGTGTCGTTGTCAAAGCTCAGCAAGCTGTCTACCATTACAAATGGCGGCTGCTGGGGCAAAAGCTCGCTTACGTCGACGGTTCGGCCGATGAGCTTGTGGTTGTTGTCCATATATTAAAGAAGTTAAACCATTGTTCGGGATACAGCCTCACCACGCGTTCCAACTCGTTGGCGTAGGCTTGTGCCAGTTGTTGTATGCGTTCTTTGCGTGGTAAGTTGGTAGGAGGTAGCGGCAGTCGAGTAAGTATGGCGCGATAGCTTTTGATGCCCGTCTTAACCACCAGTACAACCAACGTAGGCACATCGCGTTGCACGATGGTGGCAAACGGACCTAGTGGAAAAAGCGCATCGCCACCGAAGAAACGGCAAACAACCGACCGCTCCGAACCAAATCGCCTGTCGGCTGTAAGGCTTAATATCTGTCCTGTGGCAAGCACTTCGTTGATGGCAAAGAGATGATTCATCCCATTGTCAACGGGTATCATGCGGATATTGGTTCGGCCGAACTGCTTTTTGCGGTTCTCCATCACCGTTTCCGTCTCTTGTGCAAACACCAACATGTGCATACTTTTGCGCTTAGCCGTGAGCATATAGCCGCCCATCTCGTAGTTTCCCACGTGTGCGCTCAGCATCACAAAGGCCTCGTCGCCCGCTTCCAGTTCGTTATACAACTCGATATTGTCGGTTGTAAGGGCGAAGGTCTTGCCTGCATATCGCGCAAAGCGGTCTATCATCACCTGCCCAAAGCGCAAGTGGTTTTTATAACTCCACCAAAACGATTTCAGCGCATTCCATCCAAACCTTTTGCGATAGAACCCATAACTGGGCTTAAAGCCCTTACCGAAGAGCATATAGAACGGCACCACCACCGCCACACCCATATAATAGATGTGTAGGGAGAGGAAACGAAAGCAATTTATCAATTGCTGTTGCATCCAACGATTACCGTCTGTTCTGCCTTGCCATTCCATATATCAGCCTTACGGAGATTGCGTTTAGGCGTTGTTCACTTTGCTTTCGATGTAGTCGCAGAATTGTCCGAGGGTGGTTATGCCAGCCATCTCTTCGGGTTTTATTTTAAATCCGAACTTCTTTTCCACGATAACCACAATGTCAACGAAGTCTAGGCTGTCGATTCCTAGGTCGTCTTTAAGCTTTCCTTCGGGAACAATCTTTTCTTCGTCAATCTCCAAATCCTCAATAAGAAATTCTCTTACTTTCTCTTCTATTTCTTGTCTAGACATATTTATAATGTATGATTAATGTTCTTTTATATCTTGTTTTCAAAACCAATGGCCGCAGAAATGCCGTCTGTCAATAACACTTTTGTCGTCGGCCCATCGGTACAAGCCTTTTTGTACTGCCACTACAAGCCCTTTGTAGCTGCACTACAAGTGGTTTGTAGTGGCACTACAAGCCTTTTGTAGCCCGGCTACAAGGCTCTTGTACCGGCACTTGCACTTTGTTTTGCCTCACCATTTAATGGGCATTCATTTCAAAAACAGCGTTTTTTTGCTGTATGTAGTGCCTACTCGCAGGCCGCGTTAGCCCCAGCCTTAGGGTAGCGAAACCTCCAAAATGCTGTGCCCGCGACCTATTCCGTCGTGCGTGGCCACCACTTTCAGGCCAGCTTGATCTATCAGTCGGGCCATGTCTTCGCTGTGATACATCTTCGAATTGCCGTTGGCCATAGCCGTAAAGTAAACACTGGTCATGGTTAGGCATAGGGCTGTGGTTTCGTATTGTTGCCTGTCCCAAAACGTTTCCATAATGAAAAGGCGTGTATTGGGATTCATCACGGCAGCCGCCTTTTGCAGAATGGCCACTATTTGTGGCTCCGAAAAGCAGTCGAGAAACTGACTCATCCATATCACGTCCCACTCTCCCTTGGGCAGTTCGTTTGTCTTGTCCAGCAAATCAGTGGGATAATCGGCAATGCGTTCGGCCCCTTCTTTGCCTTCGATGTTCTTTTTCATCATGCCAATCTGCCCAGGTAGGTCCACGATGGTTACGTTTACGTCGGCCGAATGAGCCACGCAGCGCAACGCAAACCGTCCCGTATTGCCGCCAACGTCCATCAAATGGCGTGGGTTATGGGCGAAAACGATGTTCAAAGCTTGGCTAAACGAGTTGTCGCTATAAAAGTGGTCGAACCCAAACCAGCTGCTTTGCACCTCTTCGGGCAGTTTCGATAGTCCCTCGTAGATGGTAGGCCAGTTGCCAAGCGTTTTCAGTCCTTCGGGCTTTTCGTTCGTCAAGGCCTCTTCTAAGAAGAACATCCCGCGATAGTTTACATCGTGGTTGAAGTCCATGTTCACCCGTGTAGAGTCGTCGGTGAGCAAGAACCAGCCCGTTTTCGATAGCGAGAAACGGCCCGTTTCTTCGTCTACCAGCACAATTCCAGCCGAAAGCGAGGCCTCGGTAAGTATCTTTACGGCATAGGTTGATAGCTTGGTGCGTTGCACCAGCTCGCCTTGCGTCAGTCCGTCGTGGCTGTCGCGCAGCAAGTCGAGTATGCCGAACTTCACCATTAGGCGCGAAACTTGGAACACCATGGGCGCCCAAGCGATGAATTGGGCCATGCGTTGTGCCTCGCCTGCCGACATGCGCTCGTGGCAATACTTCTTAGATAATGCGGGAAAGAGGTGCATATAATGTACTACGTATATGAGTTTACTAGTTTATGAGTTTCTGATTTGGGGCGTAAGCAGATGTGTAGGGCCAACGGTTTTGATGTTCTTTGGGCGAGGCGTTTGCCTGGAAACCTGCCTGTTTTGGGCACAAGGCCGCTGGCCTGCAAACCTAAGCACACCAGAACTGAACGAAATGCCTGTCGGGGAACCCTACGAACTTATTTCTGTTTCTTACAAGCTTTCTTGAGACACTTCACCGACCGCGCGGCCAGTTTCTTAAAGATGTCACGCAAGCGTTGGCTCTCGGTGTATTGGCTACCACTGGAAAGGTCGTCGATGCGAAGTTTGGTAATCTCCTTGTTGCCATCGTATATGTCCACTTCGCATGCCAGATGGGCATCGCCAGAACCGAAACCAATAACCACGGCCAGCGCGGTAATGCCCAGGTGCAGGCGCTTCATCTTCACCACAAGGCGCAAGGGTGTGCCCTCATCTTTCTCGGCAATGGCTTTCAGTGCGCCCTTGTTGTCTTTGTTCCACTTCTCCACAAACTGGCTAATGCACAGCTCCATGTCGCTTTTCCAGTCGCGCACGTTCTCTTCGCCCCTATCTTGCAGGTACTGCATGCAGGGTTTTCCCTCGATGTTCAGATCCGAGTAGTCTACGTCTACCACGCATTTGCGTTGGTCGTTAACGATGCAGGCATTGCCCCTGATAAAGTTCATGTCACTGTCGGCCATAGCTTTCGGCGCAAGGGCCAGCATGGCGAGTGCTAAAATAAGATGTCTCATAACGCTAGGTATTAAGTTTGGTGCATGGCTTGCGCTGCCCAGAGGCTTGCCCCATCGGTGCTTTTAGTGGCAGGTTGGGGGTGCGCAGCATGCTATTTTTTAATGATAAGTGCGCTGTTGGTACCGCCGAACCCGAACGAATTGCTCAGCACCGTATTTACTTGTGTGTCGATGCGATGCGTGGCCAGTCGTAGTTTGGCCGAATGTTCGTCGGGGTTTTCAAAGTTGATGTTGGGGGCAACAAAGCCGCCTTGCATCATCAGGATGGAGTAAACCACCTCGCTTGCGCCCGCCATCCAGCACTCGTGCCCTGTCATTCCTTTGGTAGAACTAATCCAAGGCATGTGTTGGCCAAACAATCGGTCGAGCGCGATGGCCTCGAACATGTCGCCTTGCAGCGTAGATGTGGCGTGCGCATTAACGTAATCGATGTCGGCAGGCGAGAGGTTGGCGTCGTTCAGCGCACGTGTCATGGCCGTAACCGAGCCTTCGTCGCTGGGTTGCGATATGCCGCCGCCGTTGCTCGAAAAGCCATATCCCACCACTTCGCACAGGATTGTGGCACCTCTCGCCACGGCATGGTCGTACTCTTCGAGCACCAATGCTGCCGCGCCACCGCTAGGTATCAGTCCGTCGCGGTCGCGGTCGAAGGGTCGCGAGGCACTCTGCGGGTCGTCCATGCGCTTAGAAAAGGCGCCAAGGGCATCGAATGTGGCCATCGAGTAGAGGTTAACCTCTTGTGCGCCGCCACAAAGCACCATGTTTTGCAGCCCTTGTTTAATCATCATGTAGCCCAATCCGATAGCGTGACTGCCACTGGCACATGCCGCACTGACGGTGAAGTTGATGCCGCGCAGGTGGAAGATGGTGCTTAGGTTCATCGTCACCGTCGAGTTCATCGACTGGAAGATGTAGCCCGACCCCAGCAGTTGCGAGTCGTGTTTCTCGCGCATAATGGCCGCAGCCTCGATAACGGGCGTTGAAGAAGAGTCGTTACCGAAAATGCAGCCCACCTCGTTGGCCAGCAGATAATCGTCGTCGATGCCCGCCATGGCAAAGGCTTCGCGGCTAGCCATGAAGGCATATTCGCCCTCTTCGGGCAGTCCCGTGCGCATTCGTCGGTCTAGCAAGCCCTTCAATACGGGTCGTTCAACGATGCCCGTCAATGCGCTTTGGTAGCCATAGGTAAGTCGGGCCTCGTCTATTCCGATGCCCGATTGCCCTGCTCGCAGCGCAGCAGTTGTCTCTTCGGTGTTTTTTCCCAAGCATCCCCATACGCCGATGCCCGTTATTACCACTCTTTTTTGCATTTGTTCTTTTTTAGGAGTTAAGGAGTAAGGAGTTAAGGAGTTAAGCCAAATGTTTTGTGACTTTCTCACTGCTCTCATCTTGAGGACTAAGCCAAACATGTCGCGACTTTCTCTCAGTTCCTATCGTGAGGGTTAAACCAAACATGTTGCGACTTTCTTGTAGTTCTTATCTAGGAGTTAAACCAAACACGTTGTTGGCTTTAAGATAGGAGCTTAATGTTTGGAATATAGGCCATTACTTGTTGTACTCGATGCACCAGCAAGGCATTTGGCTTAACTCCTTAACTCCTTATTCCTTGACTCCTTGATAATTTACAGCCCTCCCGTAATGCTGATAGTCTCTCCCGTGATGTACGCAGCCTCATCCGATGCGAGGAAAGCCACCAGTGCGGCCACCTCTTCGGCCTTTCCAAAGCGTTTCATGGGTACGATTTTTTTCAGTTCGTCTTGGTTTAAGTCGCCCGTCATGTCGCTTTCTATAAATCCAGGAGCCACGGCATTCACCGTAACCTTGCGTGCGGCCACCTCTTGTGCCAAGGCTTTTGTGGCACCGATAAGCGCGGCCTTTGCGGCCGAATAGTTCACTTGGCCAGCCATGCCTTTCAGTCCCGACACCGAAGAGATGTTTACAATGCGCCCATGACGATGGGTAAGCATGTCTTTCAGCAGTCGGCGCGTTAGGTAGAAGAAGGCGTTGAGCGACGTTTGCAACACGCTTTCCCACTCTTCGTTCTGCATAAACACCATCAGGTTGTCGCGACGGATGCCCGCATTGTTCACCAACACGTCGATATACTCGTCGGGATGGCGTTGCTGCCATTGCTCCACAGCCTGCTCTATGGCTTGGGGTTGCGCCACGTCAAAGCGCGACAGCTCGGCTTGTCCGCCTTCTGCC
Source organism: Prevotella sp. oral taxon 317 str. F0108 (assembly GCF_000162415.1). Lineage (NCBI taxonomy): Bacteria > Pseudomonadati > Bacteroidota > Bacteroidia > Bacteroidales > Prevotellaceae > Prevotella > Prevotella sp. oral taxon 317. The sequence continues at coordinate 270,822 of NZ_GG740073.1, forward strand.
ACAATCTGGTCGCGTGTTTGTTGTGCAGCTTCGTCGTTGTGTAGGTAGTTAATCACCACGGCATAGCCTTGCTTAGCCAGCTTAATGGCTATGGCTCTGCCGATGCCGCGCGATGCTCCTGTTACCAATACATATCTCATCTGATGTTTCTTTTCAGTAAATTTAGGGATAACAAACCCCTCTTGTAACTTGCAAAGATAAGTATATTTTCGCAAATCATTCCATTATTTGCTTTTATTATTAGATTTTTCAAATGCAAGCGATGGTGTGAAGGGAGGAAAAGGGCTCTTCTCACCCCCTACTGGCCTCACCCCCAGCCCCTCTCCAAGGGGAGAGGGGAGTGGTATGCCTTGTGTGTTGCACGTTTGTTACTGGTAAACTTGTTATCTGTCAGCCTCACCCCCCAGCCCCTACCAGCCTCACCCCCAACCCCTCTCCAAGGGGAGAGGGGGAGTGATATGCTTTGTGTATTGGGTGCCTGTTATTCTCAACTTATCTACTCATTAGCTGATGTTATGTCCACTTTTCAGCAAAAGTTTTAACATTATGGCTGCGATTTTTTCCGCTAATCGCCTACCTTGTCGCAAATAATCGATTCTCGTGGAGGTTTGTTTTGAGGAAAATAGGGGGTAGTTGGAAATGCAGACGGAATGAATTTTTATTTAATAAAATGGTTGTTTGTACCCGTTTTGGGGATGTTTGCTGCTAATTGTAGTGCAATATGCCGCTAAATGCAGTGCGTTTTGATGCTAAATGCAGTGCGTTTTGATGCTAAATGCAGTGCATTTTGGTGCTAAACGCAGTACGTTTTGGTGCTAAATGCAAGGTGTTTTGGTGCTAAACGCAGGGTGATATGCAGCTAAATGCACGATGATAAGCATAAAAATACGCCGCATTTGTATAAACATGACCTTTTAGAACCACTAAATATGTGGCTAAAAAGGGCAAAATAGCCGTTAAAAAGTGGATTTTTGGGGGTAAAAAGCAGGTATTTGGTAGTGAAAAAATAGCGAGTGGGCAACCAATTAGAAAGCTAAAATGGTGCTAAATGCAGGTAATGGTCTTAAATTTGGTGTAAGAATAAATGGTGCAAACCCGAAAAATGTGCCCAATGGCATGTTTAGGGAGCTTTATTCTCGCTAGAATGAGATGAAGTTTTTAACCGTTTTGTAAAAGATATGGTAATTTTTTTTAAGGGTGTGAGTTAGTGAGTTTATGAGTTTGTGAGTTTGTGGGTTTATAAGTTTATGAGTTCATGAGCTTGTGATTTTGTGGGGTTATGAGTTCATGAGTTATCAAATGCTGCAAAGGTAATAAATAAAAGACATGCCAGAGGTTTCAGCCTAGCAAATGTCCATTACGCCTAAGTTCACGAAGTTTTTAGTTTGTAAGGTGATGAGGTTATCGGTTGTGGGTACACGCGAAAGGGAAGAAGTAGAGATGGAGTGGAATGAAGTATGGCTGTTAGCGTTTGATGAGCGTGGCGGTTGTATTGTTATCGCCTTTCGTTTACAAGCCTATCATCTTATTAAGGTAATAAATCCAAATCGTACATTACAGCGCTTATCAAATATTTTGAGTTGTTTGCATTGCTTCCTGTGCATCTTTCGTTTGCTAGTCGGCATATTTTCTGTCTTACTCTCTTGACGTAGCCCGCTACGCCTTTAAGGGTGTAAGACAGGCAATATGCTCAACAATACACAAAATATGAACAGGCTCTAATGCCCGATTTGGGATAAAGCAAAAGCCCGATGCCGAGCATTGCGCTGCGGCATCGGGCAAGTGTTATGGTTGTGCTGAATTGGGCTTATGGCCTATTCTTTAACCACTTTAACTGCTTTATACAGTTTTCCGTTCTTCATTACGCGAACGATGTAAAGACCCTTGGCACCGGTGATGGCCACGTTAACCACGTCGCCAGCATTGGCCGTTGCCTTGGTGTTCTGCATTACGGCACCGTTAACGCCCGTTACCTGTATGGTATATTCGCCACCTTCGGCAAAGCGTAGGTTCACACTTTCAACGAAGGGGTTGGGATATAGGGCGAAGTCGGCAGCTTCAACGGCATTAACACCATTGGTTGTGCCCGTTACCTCAACGATATCGGTCACGGTCTTGGTATCTTCACCCCAGAGGTTGGCCAGTTTCAGCGTTGCAGCGTACTTGCCGGCAGCGGCATAGGTAACAGTAGCCACATCGCCCCTGCCAATAACGTTTGCTCCATCGAGCGTCCAGGTGGCTTGTGTCTTCACTTCTAGCGTACCAGAGATGCCGGGATAGCCCAGAACATTGTTGTTGTCTTCGCGTGGATCGTAGAAAGCGTTGTCCGTTTTCTCGCCGCCACCTTGTGCAATGGCCACAACGTCGCCCTTGAATTGTTCGCCGGCACTACCCCAGTTGGCGTACTTGCCATCGGCAGTTTTCTCTTCAAAGGTGTAGTATCCGCGCAAGTTGGCGGGCACATTGCCTTTGCTGTAACCATTCATACATTGTTTCACTTCTTCGGCAGATAGGAACTTGTCCCATACTTGCACTTCGTCTATCACTCCGTTAAAGCCAGCCTTGTACACGTTGCCGCCACCGATAAATATGTCTGCAAGCTCGTTTCTGCGTATGCGGCCATCTCCGCTATCTTCACGGCGAGTAGATGCACCGAAGAAAGCGTTAGCCACTTGCTTACCGTTGAAGTATATGCACTGCCTGCCGCCATCTTGCGTTACAACGATGTGGGTCCACACGCCAGGTACAACTTGATAGCCGGTTGACATCATGTCTGCTTTGGGATCATCGTGGTCTTTCCAGCCCATCGTGTTGAACGAAACCTCGTTTGCTGCGTGGTTTTTCCATTGCGGACGGATGGTTACCCAAAGGTCTCCCCAGTTGTTGTGGGGCCAATTGTCCTTAATGGTATTTTTGTTAATGAGGTTTGTTCCTTGCTTGTCGTGTCTGAATGGCTCGGCTTTGAACCAAAGGGCGTACGAATAGGTTGTGCCTTGCTGCAAGTCGGCAGGCATGCGGAACATGCTGGGGTCGCTGATGATAAGACCTCTGGACACTTTGCCGTCGCCTTTCTTGCCCGTAAAGCTGTACTTCACTTCTTCGCCGGCTTTGGTTTGTTGTTTGCTGGGCGTTATGTTTTCGATGTGTGGCACGGCACCAGTGCTTTCGGGCGAAACCTGAATGAAGCCGCGATTGAGATGCTCTTGGCCTGTGTTGTCTACCAATCTAACGTCGTACACGCCAACCTCATCGAGTTTGAGGTTGCAGCTCGTTGCGTTCTCTGCGCTGAAAAGAACTCGCTTATCGCTAGGTCTGATAACTTCCCACTTTTGTGCGGGCTCTTCGATAAGGTCTTCTAGGCTGAGCGTAAACTCTTCTCCGGGCTTGATAACGGCCTTGCTAAGCTTGGCGGTGTGCAAAGGTTGGTCGTAAGGAATGTCGGTCCATGCGCTCCAAGCAATGTCCGAATGGTTAAGTCCGTCGGGCGAAATGGCTCTAACGCCCATTCTTACCTGGCGGTTTGCCTTGTCGGAAGGCACAGGAGCGTCTACAACGTATGCCGCCCACGATGTGGTAGCGGTGAGCAATTGCTCTTTTCCACCTTTCGGTTGAATGTAAATTTCGTAGTACCAGGTGTCAACTTCGTCGTTGTAGGTTTTCTTTGCGCCCGTTCCGTCGTCGCTGTAATAGCGCATCTTGAAGTCGAAGGCATTGTAACGGCCTCTAAGAACTTGCAGTTCGCCCACGGTAGGTTTCTTGGTGTTGAAGGCTTGTTGGGGATTGCGCACGGCCATTTCGCCCACCAGCATGTTGTAGTTGTGGGTTGTTCCTTCTACTTTGATACCAATCATGGCCACAGTGGCGTTGGCCGTAATGCCAAAGTCGGACATTTTAGCGGTGAAGGTGTTCCATTGTCCTGCCTTTGGTGCATCGGGTATGGCCACTTCCTTATACTTGTTGGTTTCGCCTTTCAGTGCGATGAACAGCTTGGCGTGGGTTTTGTTGCCCTCGGTAAGCTTGTAGGTGATGCTAAGCGTATTGTCGGCTGTTACGTCGAGCATGGTTTTGAACAGCTTAACGTGCGATGCGGCCGTTTGTCCGTGCAGGCTAAGGCACGAACCGCCAAAGTAAGCCTCGTCGAAAATGAGGTCGGCCTTAATCAATGAGGGGTAAGAGGCGGCGTCTACCTTGTCTTCTGCGTTGGTAATCCACCAGCGCCACGTGGGCATAATGTCTTGTGTGTTGATGTTATGCCACTTGTGGTCGAAGGTAACTTCGCCTTGGTTGTAGAACTTCAAGCCGTTGCCCAGGTTAAATCTGGACACGAAGGGTACGCTGGTGATGGTACTCTTGGCCGTTAGCAACGAAGAAAGTCCGTGGAAACGTTGCAGAGAAGCGTTGGAGAGGTTGCAGTTGTCGGTGAATTCGGGGCGATAAGCCGGGTTGCGATGTCCGCCGCTGAAACATAGCTCTTGCTTTAAAAGGTAAGCCTTTTGTATGGCGATGTCTGAGGTTCCGTCGTCGGTTGCACTCTGGTGCAACAGACTTTGACTGTGCGCACCCCAGAAACCAACCGATGCCTTTGTTTCAGAAAGTGCGCGCCAAGAACGGTCTCCGCCAGACAGTCTCATTCCATTCTTTTGAATGTCGCAGCCTGCATAGATGTCGTAACTGCTTCTGTTCATACTCTTTGCCTTGCGGGCAGAGTTGTTGAGTTGGTCTTTGCCCCAGTTATAATTAAAGAAGAGCATGTCTACAACAGGCCTATCGCCAGCACCAAACATCTCTTCGTTGTGGCTATCAAGGCCTCCATCGAAGTGGATTCTGCCAGAAGAGCTGGTGCCGTCGTACCAATATACTTGGAATTCCCAGTCTTGTTTCTTTCCTTCTTCGTGACAAGCTGCGAAGAAATTGATGAGGCGAGTCATTGAACTACGGTCGGACTTGAACTCCGAGTTAACGCCAATGCCGTTAATTCCGTAGTACTTCATGTATTGTACCAGCTTTTCAGCATACTTATACTTGCCATAGCTCGATTCGGTAAGCATTTTTAGCGTTGCTGCGTGGCCGCTTGTTCCCCAGTTGATGTTGATGTGTACATCCCAGGGAATGGACATCAGAGTGCCCACCTTTACGCCGTTCTTGGCAGCTACGTCGGATAGGCCTGCCGAACACCTTACCCAAGGTGCCGTCCAGTTGCCGTGGATGTCGAGATAGCTCCACAGACTGAAGTTGTCTCCTTCGAAACAGTAGCGCGGAAAGGCCTTCCAGGTACTCGTTGGGTCGTCGAGTGGAACCCACAAGCACATCTTGCGCTTGCTGTCTACCGTAGCATCTACGGTATAATCGCCTTGTTCTGCGCCAATACGCTTTCTAGGCTTTACGCGCGAGATGAAAAACTCGTCGTCAATGCGCGATGCGTTGCCGATTGTTTTCCCAGGTTCCCAGCTCATGAAGCTGTTAATCCACTGGGTTTCGTCGGCCGTCGCGATGTCTAACGGATGTGATGGCGTTCGTTGCGCTTGGGCTGTGACGGCTATCGCCGACAGCGCCAAGGCCATCAATGTAGATTTTCTTTTCATTGTTTATAGTTTTATAAATACTTTGTTGGGGAGTTTCCCCGCAATAGTGTTGTCGTTTCAGATGTTTAGGGGGTTTTCCTTTGCGAGGACGGTTGTTTTTGTATTTTGTTTTTTAAGCATCAATGTAGTTCGGGGCTAAGCCAGCCCGTGGGCATGTCTTCGTGGTACGTCGATGTTTCCTTCTCTCAGTCGGTGTTAAGGTCGGTCAGTTTCAGTTTTGTTCGCAGCGTTCTCAGGGCGTTATAGATATGCGCATCCACCGTTCGCACCGAGATGCCCATCTCTTGGGCAATGTCTTTGTTCTTCATGTCGTGCAGATAGCTGAGCGTAAAAGCCTCCTTGCTTTTGGGTGGCAATTGCTCGATGGCGTTGGTAAGCTTGTTGCTTAACTCTTTGCAGGCCATGTTAAAGGCCACGTCGCATGCGTCGGGCGACAGTAAGGCTGCCGTTTTGTTTTCCATATCGACAACGGCCGCCGAATATCGGTTCACCACGGCACGGTGTTTCAGCACGTTGAGTGATTGCGTGTATACCGTTCGATAGGTAAATGCCCGCACATGAGCCGCAGTTGAGATGTCGTCGCGCCTGTTCCACAGTTCCAAAAACGTGCCTTGCAGCACGTCTTCCACATCAAGAGCCCCCAGCAGACGTGTGGCATATTGCGCTAGCTGTGGGTATAAGTCGCGAAAGTATGTTCGGAACTCCTTTTCTGTCATGTTTGGGTAGGTGCGGTTTAATGGGGTTTGCCCATCGGTTATAGCCTTTTGTTGCGTTTTTTAGCTAGTTTGTTGCAACGGCTTTTCGTGCCTGTGCTAATAGTTTTCTGCAAATATACGCATTATTTAACGAACCAGCGCAAGTTTATAAGACTTTTTTGCAAAGCAAGATTAGGTAAGCCCAGGCGTTGGAGAAAGGGTTTAGGCTGTTGTCTGTTGTTTTTCGTGGTTTTGTTAGGCTAGTTTGGCGAGTTGGTGTGTGCTTGATACACCTGCTTTTGCCATTAAACAATTTGCCCCCAACCACTTAACGAGGCGGTTGGGGCAAGGGATATTAGTACGAAATCTTCACTCCGAGGAAAAGGCTACGTGGCTGTGTGGGGCCGTAAACGTAGTCGGAGGCTCGCGAAGGGCCTTTATCCAGGTCTTTCTGGTAGGCATCCAGCAGGTTCTGAACGCCTGCGCTAGCCTGCAACTTCACTTGGTTGTAAAGGTAGAAGTCGTATGCCAGCTTCAAGTTCAGCGTGAGGAACGAGGGCGTATGCTCGATGATGGAGAAGTCTTTGGTGCGTTCGCTGCCGCCCTTGGGGTGTCCAACGTACATCCTACCCGTGTAAACGCCCGAGAGCGACACGTTGAAATCTATCATCGGGCGCACGTTCAGCGTGAAATAACCATAGGTGTCGGGCGTGCGCAGCAGGCGTTTGGTGGTTTTAAACTCGTCGGCAGCATCGTCGTCCCATTCTTCGGCCGTGCGATAACGGCTGCTTTGCCACGTAAATCCGGCCTGCAATTGCGCCCAAGAAGTAAGCGATGCCTTACCTTCGAGGTTCAGCCCAAACACCGTTGCGCCATTAGAGTTGTAGCGTTCTTCCACACGTGCACCATCAATAACGACGTCGTCGGCCAGCTTTCGCGTGGCAAACATGTTGTTCAGACGGGTGTAGAAACCCTCGATAAGCAGGTTGGTTTGCACCGTTCCAAAACTTTTATAGAGATCGGCCGATGCACTGAAACTGTGCGAACGCTCTTCTTTCAGGTCCTTGGCGAGGGCAATCTTCACGCGGTCGCCATCAGATATCTTGGTGTGTAGGTCTTCGTCGAAGGCTTGCGGAGCCCTAAAACCGCCTGCGTATGTAAGGCGGAAGTTGGCGTTGGGCGTGGGATTGTAGCGCAGGTTCACGCGCGGACTGAATATCAGGTGCGAAATAAGGTTGTGTTTGTCTAGTCGTCCGCCCAACAACAGTCTCCAATGGGCGTTCTTCCACTCGTTTTGCACGAAGGCGCTGCTGATGCGCACGCGCTGTTCGAGCAGGCTGTTGTAGCCCAACGAGCGGTCTTTTATGCGGTCGAAACTGTATTCAGCACCCACGGTAAGGTCGGCTGGCATGAACAACAGTCGGTCGAAGTTGTGCACATACTGCGCTCCGGCAATGTAGTTGATGTTGTGTGTAACGTTATACGCCCTTTGTGCTTTGTCGTAAGCCTGCGCGTTGGCTAAAATTTCTTGTTGGTCGTCGGGCAGTTTTGCCGCGTCTTCCTCGCTCATGTCTAGGCTAAGACCCAGCTTGTAGGCCTCGTTCAGAGCCTTCTGACCCTCGGCTGCGCTAGCCAGTTCGCCCAATCCGCCGTAATAGCTTTTGCGGTCTACGTTTTGAAACGAGGCGTATGCGCTGAAATGTCCCTTGCCATTGGGGTTGAAAAGGTCGTAAGCCAAGCTGCCGCCGTTGATGGTATGCTCTATTTGTTCGGCAATGTTGGCCTCGTGGGGCGGCAAGAAAAGGTTGTTGCCGCCACGGCGAAACTCTTTCAGCCCATGATATTTCAGGGTAACCTTCGAGTAATCGGTGAGCCGAAGGAAGGTGCTAAGCCCCAAAGTTTTATTGTCTAGCGTGGGCAAGTCGGTATAACCGTCACCATCGCGGTCGTAAGCCGAGCGGTGTCTGCTTTGCGCATAGAGGTAAAAGCCTGCTCTGCCGTTGGTTGTAACAACCGAAACGTTGCCCGTTGTGTTGTTGTCGAAAGCGGTAGAGCCAGTTGTTGCGCCCGTGATGGTGTGCGCCAGCTCGGCCGAATTTTCGCTAGGCTCCTTGGTAATGATGTTGATGGTGCCGCCAATGGCCGATGCACCGAAGAGTGCCGAGCCGCCACCGCGAACTATTTCCACACGTTCTATCATGTTGGCAGGTATCTGTTCGAGTCCGTAAACGCCTTGTAGGGCGGTAAACACAGGACGCGAGTCTACCAATATCTGCGAGTAGTGGCCGTCTAGTCCGTTGATGCGCACCTGCGAAAAGCCGCAATTGGTACAGTTGTCTTCGGTTCGCACGCCCGGTTGGAAGTTAAGTCCTTGTGCCAATGTCGTTGAATGGGTAGACTCGAACAACTTCGTGTCCAGAACATTCACGATAACGGGCGACTCGCGCCTAAGCGTTAGGCTGCGATTGGCCGAAACAACCACCTCGTCGAGTGCAATTTCGTCGGGCGTAAGCTCAAAGTTCTTCTCGGTGGTATAGTTTCTTTCGGTGGTAACCTCTTGTCTAAGTGCGCGGTAACCGGCAGAACGCACCTCTATTTTCACCTTTCCCAAGGGCAGGTTGTTCAGCGCGTAATGGCCCTCGGCATCGGTGGTGGTGGTTATCACCGTGCCAACCACCAGCACACTGGCGTGCGATAGGGGTTGCTGTGTCTTGCTGTCTACCACGCTACCCTTTATGTTGGCATCCGTTTTTTCTTTCACTTCGTTTTCTGCCCGCATGCCAATGGGGATGCTTAGGGCGAATGTTGCGCAGAGTGCGAACATCAGTTTAAAGAATTGTTTTCTTACTGTTCTTTTCTTTTTCATTTTACATTCACTTTTAAAAAGGCATGTTCTGTAAACCTTCCGCATAGCACGCAATTCGCCCTTTCGGGGTTCTTATCGTTCCGCGAAAAGTTTTAGAGCTCGCCTTTAGATTTGTTAATACAAAGTTACGGCTTTGTAGGGATATGCGCAATACCTAGAAGTAGGGAAAAAAGGTGAAAAGGTGAAAGGGTGAAAAGGTGAAAAGGTGAAAAGATGGCTGCGCCCTTTAAAAGGTGAAAGGGTGAAAAGGTGAAAAGGTGAAAAAATGGCTTCGCCCTTTAAAAGTGAAAAAGTGAAAGGGTGAAAAGGTGAAAAAATGGCTTTGCCAATTAACTTGTAAACCGGTCAATTCGTTAACTTCTCAACTCGTCAACTAACATCTTGTTAACTTGTTAACCTGTCAACTCGTTAACTGAAAAGCCTCTCGTTAACTCGTCAACTGCTTTATCTCTCGCGGATTTATTTTGTTTTGTCCACTTTTCAGTATGGGATTTAACACAAAGAGTGCCCTTTTTATCCACCAACAGCTCACTCGGTCGCAAAAAATCGATTCTCGCGAGGGTTTGTTTTGATGAAAGTAAGCGTTGAACTGTGGATGGGGCAAAATGAATATTTATGACAAGGAACTGCCATTTGCACCCGTTTTCTAGGTGTTTACTGCTATGTCTTCTGCAATATGCCGCTAAACGCAACGCGTTTTGGTGCTAATTGCAGTGCGTTTTGGTGCTAAATGCAACGCGTTTTGGTGCTAAACGCAATGCGTTTTGATGCTAAACGCAAGGTGTTTTGGTGCAAAATGAGAGGTAAAAAGCATAAAGATACGCCGTAAATGGCATAAATATAATCCTTTCGAGGCATTAAAATCATGGCTAAAAAGGGCAAAATAACCATTGTTTGGTGGCTTTTTGGTGGCAAAAAGCAGGTTTTTGGGCATGAAAAAATGACGAGTGAGTAACCATCTAGAAAGCTAAAATGGTGCAAAATGCAGGCGGTTTTCTTAAAAACGGACTAAAACAAATACCTATAAGGCTGCAAATAGCGGCTAATTGCCTACTAAATGGGCTTTATTTTTGCTAGAATGGGCTGGCGGTTAGGGTATGTTTTGTAAAACAATCGCACTGTTTTTAACTTTTTGGTTAGGTAAGTTGGCGAGGTTTTTTCATTTTAAATGAAGTATAAATGATGGGAAAAGGGCATTTGTTTCAGACATTCAAACTTTTAGGACTTAGCTGTCTTTGCCATCAAGCATGGGCAAACCCCAACAATATGCTGTGTTTTGCATCGTAAAGATAGGGGTAGACATGCGATAACTCCGCCATAAAAACGTTCCAACACTTTCCAATTCTCTCTAAATTGGAAAGGATTGGAGCGTTTGTTGATGACCGAAAGGCAGTTGGGTTTAGCCTTTTTTGATGGGGGAATAAGCACTTTTTGATAGGGAAACAAGCACTTTGCGCATTGCGAAACACATGCTGCCACTGGCATTAGTGCATAACGGCCAGCAGCGTAGAACAGGGTATGTCAAGCATTTAGCTGTTTTATCACCTCTTCGAAACCCTCACTTCGCACATATCCCTTTTTCACTTTGTTAAACGCAAATTCGCTGACAAGCCCGCGGCTAACAAGGCCCATGATGTCGGTCTTAGCGGTTGTAGGCGTAACCAAGAACCTATTTTGCAACTCTTTAATGGTAAGCACTGCCTTGGGATTATCTACAAGCAGCTGTATTATTTGCGCCTGCCGTTCGTTGATGTCGCCCAGTCGCAGGTAAGTGTTGGCGGCAAGGTGCTCTTTCTGCTTTCGTTTGATGTAGGTTTGCAACTCGCGGAACGCTTGTTGCAACACACGCATGTTGTAAGCAACGAAGTAGCCCATGTCGTTATCATCGGCCTCGGTGTAAAGAAAGGCCTTTTCGTAGGCCGTTTTTGAACGTGCTATCACGCGCGAAATAGACAAATATTGCGTTAGCCAATAGCCACGCCTCAGCAAGTACCAATAAAACAAGGCACGTGCTGTGCGCCCATTGCCATCGGCAAAGGGGTGAACGTAGGCCAACATGAAATGAATAACAATGCCCCTTATCAGCGGGTGGATGAAAACAGACTGCTCTTCGTCGTTGAAAAAGCTACACAAGTCGGCAACGAAGGGTTCTATATCCTTGTGAGATGGCGGCCGATGCACCACTTCGTGCGTTATACCATCTGCCACTACCACCTCATCGTTGGTTCTAAACCTGCCCGCGTACTCATCGTTGCTCAGTGTCTTCTCCGTCATCAGCCTGTGCACGTGTTGCAAAAGCTCCGGGGTAAGCGGCTTGTCCTTGCTCTGCACAATGAATTGTATGGTTTGATAGTTGTTCGCTATCATCTGTTGCGCCTTGTCTTTGGGCTTTGTTTGCTTACGTAGCATTTCTTTTGCCACACGGCGCGTGGTGTTGGCACCCTCCATCTGACTTGACGATATGGCCTCTTCCATGAGCGAACTCACCAAATAACGTTCGTTTGTTTCGGGCGGCAGCTTGTCGTCGGCCATCCACGTACCGCCAAAATTCATGTCGAACTCGTGGCACATACGTTGCATGTGGCTTGTAAGACTTAGCGTAATGGCATAGCTGGGCCATACGCACAGCTTGTTTCGCAGGCGCGATGCCTTGGTGCAGAGCCACAGCTTTTGGGGTGTACAGCCCTTGGGTAACGGCTTATACTTCACCGTGTCCCAATATTCGTACTCCTCGTTTATCTGTTCTACAAGGGCGGTAATGTCTTTATCTTGCATTTTGAACAAAGCTCTTAACCTGTCTTCGATGCTCACCTGCGGTGGTAATTCTATTTTACCCATAGTCTATTTGCCTTTAAACGTCATTACAAAGTTATGCAATTCTTTCCAATATTGCAAGAATTGGAAAGAATTAGAACGTTTGCTGACAAACCAAAAGGCGATGGTTGGGCAGAAGGAAAGGGGTGATTGGGCCGAAAGGGTACACCTTATTATATAGGCAAGTGGCGGCGGCGTGGGGCGAGTTTTTGCCTGCGTGGCAAACTTAATGGTACGAATGGGTTGGTAAGTGGAAAAACATTAGATTGTGTTCGCCTGTTAAAAAAGCCGCGAGATGTGGGCTAAAACATGTTGAAATGTTAAAAAATAGCCCTTTTAGGGCTTGCTTTTGCATTTCTATAAAAAAAATATTCGGTTGGTTGATTGTTTTAAGTAAATTCTACTAACTTTGCATGCGTTAGTGTTCCTCTTGTGCGAGTGGTGTGTTTAGGCATAGATTTTGCACAAAATGAAGGAGGGCATGGCAAACAAATCGCTGGCCGCGGGCAACTAGTCCACGGCTAAATAAAAGCATCAAATTATTCTACAACACCGTAAACAAAACAACCGACAAACTTACCATGCTATCAGAAAACGACAGGAAAGCCATTCTTGAGCTTATACATCGGCAGGTGGTGCCTGCCATTGGATGCACTGAGCCTATCGCTGTTGCACTATGCGCGGCGAAGGCTAAGGAACTTTTGGCACAAATGCCCGAAAGAATTGACGTGCGACTGAGTGCCAACGTACTTAAAAACGCTATGGGCGTGGGTATCCCTGGCACAGGGATGATTGGTTTGCCTATCGCCATCGCCTTGGGCGTACTTATCGGCGACAGCGAAAAACAGCTGGAAGTGCTTAAAGGTTGTACGCCCGAGAGCGTTAAGCAAGGTAAGAAACTGATTGCCGCGAATTGCATCGACATTAAGTTGGAGGAGGAAGACGAAGACAAACTCTTTATCAACATTACCTGCACCTGCGGCGACGAAGTGGCCGAGGCACGCATCAAGGGGTCGCACACCAACTTTGTTTACCTGCGCAAGAACGACAAGGTGTTGCTAGACAAGGCCGCATGTAGCGCAGAAACGGTGGCTAAAACAGGCGTGGAACTGTCGATGCGAAAGGTGTACGAGTTTGCAACGGAGACGGCTTTGGACGACTTGCGCTTTATCCTTGAAGCCAAAAAGCTGAACGAGAATGCCTCGCGCTGCGGATTGGAGGACAATTACGGCCACCAATTGGGTAAAACGATGTGCAGTCCGCTAGGTCGTGGCGTGCTGGGCGACAGCGTGTTTGCACATATTCTCTCGGCAACTGGCGGCGCATGCGATGCACGTATGGCCGGAGCGATGGTTCCTGTGATGAGCAACAGCGGCAGCGGCAACCAAGGAATTTGCACAACGGTGCCTGTAACGACGTTCGCACGCGAGAACCACAATACCGAAGAGGAACTTATCAGGGCGCTAATTATCAGCAATCTGACGGCCATCTACATCAAACAGCACCTTGGCACGCTGTCGGCTCTGTGTGGATGCGTGGTGGCCAGCACGGGAAGTAGCTGCGGAATAACCTACCTGATGGGCGGAACGTTTGAGCAGATATGCTATTCGGTAAAGAATATGATTGCCAACCTCACGGGTATGATATGCGACGGAGCCAAGCCTTCGTGCGCATTGAAACTCTCGTCGGGCGTTAGTACGGCCGTGTTGAGCGCGATGTTGGCCATGCAACACAAGTATGTTACATCTGTTGAGGGCATTATCGATGACGATGTGGACCGCTCGATTAGAAACCTGGCTGCCATTGGAAGTCGAGGAATGGACGAAACAGATAAGTATGTGCTAGACATTATGACACACAAATCGTGTTAACTAGAAAACTTGTCGACCTGTTTACTGGTCAACTCGTTAACTTGTAAACTCGTCAACTAAAATAACAACAAAATCAAAACCCCACCAAATATGAAGAAAATTAGATTGGCCTTACTGACGGCTTTACTTGCCGTCTTCGCGTTGGGGGCATCGGCACAGATGCAAAACCCCGTACATGTAAGCGTACAGCAGAAACAGGTTTCGCCCACCGAGGTGGACGTTATCTTCACGGCAAAGATTGATAATGGCTGGCATGTCTACTCAACAGGCCTGCCTAGTGGTGGCCCGATTTCGGCAACCATTACCACAGAGAAGGCAGAAGGTGCACAAGCAGCAGGCAAACTGCAAGCAAAAGGCAAGGAGATTAGCAACTACGACAAGCTTTTTGAAATGAAGTTGCGCTACTTTGAAAATGCTGTTACCTTTGTGCAGAAATACAAGATCACTGGAAAAACCTATCGCATAAAAGGTTATCTGGAATACGGAGCATGCAACGACCAAAACTGCTTGCCGCCAACACAGGTGGAATTCGACTTTAAGGGCAATGGTCCGGCCAACGCTCCCGATGCGAAAGAAACCAAAACGCCTGCCCAACTGGCCAAGGAAAAGGCCGACTCGCTGGCTGCTCTGGCTGCCGCCAACGCTAATGCAACGACCGACACGGCCAAAACGTCCGCAGCTGCCGTTGCCGAAGGAGGCAACAACGTGGAGCAAGGCGGACTTTGGGCACCCGTTGTGGCCGAATTGCAGGCTTATAACGGCGACCAAGGCAAACAAGACAACTCTATGCTGTACATCTTTGCCATGGGTTTCATCGGCGGTCTGCTCGCACTTTTCACCCCTTGCGTGTGGCCCATTATCCCCATGACGGTAAGTTTTTTTCTCAAACGCTCACAAAATAAGGCAAAAGGCATTCGCGATGCCCTCACTTATGGCGTGAGCATCATCGTTATCTACGTGGCATTGGGCTTGGCCGTCACTGCCGCCTTCGGCCCTTCGGCTCTTAACTCGTTGTCGACAAACGCTGTTTTCAACATATTCTTCTGCTTGTTGCTCGTTATTTTCGCCCTTTCGTTCTTCGGATGGTTCGAAATACGCCTGCCCGACAAGTGGGGTAACGCCGTAGACAGCAAGGCATCGTCTACCAGTGGCGTGCTCAGCATCTTCCTTATGGCCTTCACCCTTTCGCTGGTGTCGTTCTCTTGCACGGGTCCCATCATTGGTTTCTTGCTCGTTCAGGTGTCTACATCGGGCAGCATCATGGGTCCTGGCATAGGAATGTTAGGCTTTGCCGTGGCATTGGCCCTGCCTTTTACGCTGTTCGCCCTCTTCCCAACGTGGCTGAAAAAAGCGCCGAAGTCGGGTAGCTGGATGAACATCATCAAGGTTGTGCTGGGCTTTATCGAGCTGGCGTTCGCCTTAAAGTTCTTCTCTGTGGCCGACTTGGCTTACGGATGGCACCTGCTAGACCGCGAAGTGTTCCTCTCGATATGGATTGCGCTGTTCTTCATGCTTGGACTTTACCTCATCGGACGCTTGAAATTCGCCAGCGACCAAGGCAGTTCGGATGCCATGCCTGTACCTTGTGTGATGCTGGGATTGGTGTCGTTCGCCTTCGCCGTCTATATGATACCAGGCCTTTGGGGTGCTCCTTGCAAGGCTGTTAGTGCCTTTGCGCCACCTATGAACACGCAGGACTTTAACCTATACCATAACGAAGTGCGCGCACAATACGACAGTTACGAAGAAGGAATGGCCGCCGCTGCCGCTCAAGGCAAGCCGGTGCTTATCGACTTTACGGGCTTTGGCTGCGTAAACTGCCGTAAGATGGAGGCTGCTGTGTGGACAGACCCGCAGGTGGCAGACAAGCTTACGAAGGAGTATGTGTTGATTTCGCTATACGTTGACGACAAGAAACCGCTGCCCGAACCCGTAGAAGTAACCGAGAACGGACAGAAACGAACGCTTCGCACCATTGGCGACAAGTGGAGTTATCTGCAACGTAGCAAGTTCGGGGCTAACGCTCAGCCCTTCTATGTGGCCATCGACAACGCAGGAAAACCGCTGGCCAGGTCGTATAGTTACGACGAGGATATCGCGCATTACATGGATTTCCTGAACCAAGGACTAGATAACTTTAAGAAGAAATAGGCTGTTGCGGGCGTAAATGCCTGCACATTGCCGCTTTAAAGCGATAGGGAGAACTATTTTGTTGTCGTTCTCCCTATCGCGTTTATAGTCAAATCCACGACTTTCGTTCAACCCAAATCGGCCATTAGAGCCTGTACAGATTTTGTGTATTGCCCTCGCCACTCCTTATATATATACGCGCGCGCAAGGGAGAGCTTGAAATTCGTCTTGCCATTAGAGCCGTTCAGCAGCAGAGATTGCAGTATATCCGAGCGTACACTAATGCAAAGTGGGCGAACATTACGGCCAATCCACAAAAAAAAGATTGTCGCCTATCTCACTCGGAGGTAGGCGACAATGCTTTGTGTATGTTCTTTTAGTGATGTGTCTCTTTAAGGGTAATTCCATAAAGAATACCTACATCCATTATAGAAATACCTTATCGAATAACCTTCTGCCTGTTACCACTTCAAGTCTTCGGCAAAGCCGTTGAAACGGAAGTTGCTTCCAAGAGAGATTGAACTTGGGTTGAATGTCAAGCTGAATGCACGTTGCGCATCTGCTTTCAAGCAAGTGGCTGACCAGTAATAGCCAAGGTAAGAAATGTACTGCATCTTTCCTTCTACATAGAAGCCTTTGGCTGGGAGGTAGAAGTAATCAGATATTTCAGACTTTGTAGGACGTTCTTTAACTATATCGTTGTTAGAGAAAGTGTAATCCGCGAATGTGGCAGTGGACTGACGATAATCAATACCATTGTAACTTGCGTACATATTCTGAGTAGTCGTATGGTTCTCTCGTGCGATAACGTCTTGTTTCTTCAACCACATTCCACCCTTATAAAGATGTCCGAACAATGTCCATAGCTCAGCAGCATCCCAGTGTGGAGCACCTTTTTGCACATACCATATTACTTGGTTCACCGAGGCGCATTGAGTTGCGCTATTTGAAGCCCAGTTAGCACCGCCCGCAGGTGAGTTAAACCAACTATCAGGAGAGTCTGCTTGACTTTTGGGGAAATTTGTGGTTGATGCGCCGCTAACCTTTGGTTGGCTGCTTTCCCTATTATACCAATAATGTTTCTTTGCGTCCCACATGAAGTATTCGCCCGACACGTCTGCGGGGTTAAGGTTGGCTGTTATGTCGTATATCTTGCCAGCTTCGCAGTTAATGTCAATGTACTTGGTTACAGTTCCTACAATTCTACCATTTGGATTGTCCACCATGTTCTCGAGCCAGTAGCGAACAGTGAGGTGATGCGTTCCAGGAGGGATAACCACATAGGCGCCATTGGTGGCGAGGCTTGTGTTTTCGTTGGTGAGATCGAAACCATTGCCTGTTACAAGTGTTATCATCTTTGAGCCATTTGCCACGGGTTGGGCACTCAACGAACCGTTAGAGAAGTCGAACGTTCCGGCAATGTCGCTTTCGGCAACCACCTCGATGGAGGTAAGTTTACTGCGCTTTACGAAAGCATTTGTTGTGCGAGGCAAGAAGCAGAGATAGCTTGCCTTGTGGTTTAGCTTAAACTTAAAAGAATTGCCATTGCCTGTTGCCGTTGCTACACCACAGTCTCCCGAGGCCCCAGCATGGCTAAAATCGTTGGCTTCTGTTTGATTTTGTTTAGCGGCAATAGTCACCTTGTCGCCAGCAGTACCATTAGAACCGGTGTAATGCACGGTGCATCCGTTAGCAAATGTTCCCGAGACAGCGAACACGCCATCTGTCATGGCAGAATTAAACGTACCGGCGTTGCTCTGTTTAAAGGTACCGTTAGTGTCTTTAACCCAGATTTTGTCGCCTGTCGACCAATAGGGAGTTGCCCCTTGTCCTAGGGCGTGCTTAATTGTCGTGCGTGAAGTAGGGCTTACCTGAGCTATATCACGCTCGCCTGTAAACGTCACCACAGGCGCGTTTGTGGCGTTTTGGGCCTGTTTGTTCTCGTCTTGCGCCACGTCTTCATTGGCGCAGCTTGCAAAGGCTGTTACTGTTAACAGCAATGCAGCATGTAGTAAATGTCTGTATTTCATTTCCTGTTGTTATACTGTTTGGTAGAATGGCGAGAGGAAATCGCGTTAACGCAGATTTCTTCTTAGCCGTACGAGGAATAACGAGCGTGAAAGCCCGTCTAGTTGCAGTCTAGTTAATGGGTTAACGAGTTGGCATGCCTACCGTTCTCGCCGCTCATGGCCTTAAAAGCAAGTGAAATAACAGGCTCGAAAAGCGCATGCACCCCAAAAAACAATGGTTTTGAAGTTAAATATACCCAAAGCTTGGGCTTACTTATACTTCCTTTCGTTCAATCTTGTAATAATACTCCGAAGCACACTGCCTATTCTTCGTCTTCGTCCACGAAGTTTCCTTGCTTGGCGTCGCCATATGTTCCTCCTTGTCCAATAGGACTATGGTTTCCGCTTACTTGTTGCATCAGGTTCTCCATTTCTACGCCCACAATCTCAACTTTTGGACATAGATACGCTTGTTTCCTAAATACTACTTGTTTCATCATCTGCTTATTCTAATGATTAATTACCTGTCTCATCTTTCGCCAGCTTACAGAGAAGGCGGTGGAAAATGAACAATGGGATCGTTGTAAAAACTTACTTTAATAAGGGGTACGCAAAGTTATCCTTTGTATATGTTCTAAAAATCATCCGAGATGATTTACATCGCACTGCTTGTGCGCCAACAACACATCTGATTTAAAATGAATATGAGATGTTATGAGTGAAAGAACAGACATGTTCCACACTCTGTCTACGCACTTGCTCATTGTAAGAGAATGCCCTAATTAGATTCACAACTCTCCGCTAAATTATGTTAAACTGTGGTGCAAAGTTATGAGAAAAGGATAAAACATACAAGAAATGGCACTCTTTTCTTATTCGCGCGCTTGTTTAATTGATATTCCTCAATTGATTGATAATTCTCCATTAACTAAACACGCCATCCTTAACTGGTCTAAAAGATGCTGTCGACAGCCATGCCAATACTGTAAGCTATTGTTAGCTACTTACAATGCGGATGTTGTTTATGATTTGGGCTACGCCTAGAATAATCAAGCGTTACATCCGCATCCTCTTGTAAATAGATGAAAAAACTGTCTTGACTTTTAATGTTTCTATATGTTGGGAGGAGTTTATTATCTTTGTGATGCCAATACAAGATAAGCACTCCTCTCATGTACGAAGTGCCTGGCAAATCAACTCACTGGCTTATAAACTCACGAAAACCCAACAACTCCCCGGTACATCAACTCATCGGCTTACAAACTCAAGAACTCATAAACTTACAAGGCAAGCCATTATCAGAAAGGAAATCACCCTGCTGATTCCATATAAGAAACAGCAGGGTGAAAGCTAAAATCGCTTAATGCTTATATGTGGATTTGTAAGTCTACTTCATCGTAATTTTCCCAACACGAACCACATTCTTGTTCTTCATCTTCACAAGATAAACTCCCTTGGGCAGCACACTTGCATCGAACGAGCTTGGCTTATGCAAGGTAGTAACCAGCGTTCCGTCTACTGCAAATATCCATGCCTGTTCAACATGGGCAAAGGTCATGCTACGGCCGTCCACCTGCAAGGTTGAAGCCTCTGCAGCAGCATTAGTAATGCTATTGGTTATGTCAAGCCCTTCGGGTTGATCGGCTTGTCCTTCATCCCAATTGCCCGACTTATCGGATCGCGAGGTATTAGTACCCTCAATCATTACGCCAAGGTCGATGGCAAAGCCTTTGTTAAACTTGCCCACGGGCTGCAAAGCCCCTTCAAACCATGCGTCGGAGAACACGATGCGCAAACGGCTTTTACCCACACGTGCATCATTGGGAATGGTGAAGGTTTTTTCTTGCAATGACTGCACATTATAAATCGTTGAACTTTTGTACTTGCCCACATTGAACAAGCACTCTCCTGCATCTGGGTTGTCTTCCAAAAGGTTGCCATTGAAAACATGGTCGCCATTAAGGTCTAACCAACCTTTACCCAAACAATAGCGCAAGTCGTCTGTGGTGTTGTCGGCATACTCGGTGGCCTCGTATCCTTTAAACTTTATTTTTACGGTCTGGCCTTGTTTCACTCGCCATACAAGATGTGTTGCATCAACATAATTTTTTCCACCAACAGGTTTGCTGGCATTGTATTCAATGTCTTGTAAACCACCTTCTGTTTTAACCACAGTCAGAAATCTCACTTTCTGAGCAGTTGCCACTCCGTCTGCTGCCATATCCAGTTCAACAGTGCCATAATCTTCTTCGGGCAAGTCGGGTAACAATTCTTGCTTTGCTCTTGTAATAGGCTGCCAAACAACGGGCGAATAGGTTTTCAGGTCGGTACTAACCGCTCTTACACCAACGAAGGGTGCATCGCCTGCGTTAGGCAGGTCGATGTCGCCTACAAACGTTGCCCATTGCGTTGTGCGGGCAATCTCGCTAACCTTACCTTTTTCACCATTCTTATACAGCAACTCAAAGTGGTCGATGTTAGCATCTGCATTCGTTAGCACGCGTTGTCCGTCTTCGCCAGCAATTGTCCAGGCAGCCTTCACCGATAAACTTTTCTTTGTTTCTTCTTTAACCTGAACGGTAAAGTCTTCAACAGGTTTAGGTTCAGCCTTAAAGTCGTCGGCAAGGAGAAGCTTGCCCACATACATTTTATAGTTAGCGTCACTATTCTTCACGCGTAAGCCAATTCGGTCTATTACGTCGCCCGAATTAATGCCTGTAAGCGGGATGCGTTTCTCTTCCCATTGCTTGGTGGCAACATCTCCCACGGCAAACTCTTTCCACGCAGGGTTGCCCTTAACGCGAACCAGCAAGTAGAGATTAGAAACCTGCTCTGCACCCTTGCCATTCTTTATGGCAACGTTGGCATAAATGTTTCCTTTGGTGCCCTGTATGTCTGTTTTGTAAAGCACCACATCTGTCTGCGCAGCCGCCTGCTTGCCTGTAAGCATTAGGCACGAGCCACCCATGTACGCATCGGTATTGGTAAACTCTGGCTGTACTGCGGTGCTTACATTTGTAGAGCCACCTTCGTAAACCAACCATCTATACGTAGGCACGATGTCTTGATTGGCCATGTTGTACCATGCTCCGCCCGTTTTCTTCCCCTTATAGCAATAACGCTCGCCGTTGCCAAGGTTGAAGTAGGTGGCAAACGGCAGGTTTCCGCCAATGGCAGAACGTTCAGGAATCCACGTGGCCAGGCCAGCAAAGGTAGACAAGGGCGGTGTTGAACCGCTCCAACGCAGGTTATTGCCTTGGTCGGCCACGGCAGGACGTTTAGCAGGATTGCGATAACCGCCAGAGAAGGCTCGTTCGAGCAACATTTGGTAATTGCTCATCAGGTCGTGCGGTCCTTTCCCTGAGTTATACGACCAGAACCGGCTTTGGTCGTGTTCGCCCCAAAGGGCAATGCCGCAACGTTTGGTAACTTCGTCGCTGGACAAGTGGCTCCAGTTCTTATCCATGCCAACCAGCCATCCCCCGGCATAAAGGCCTTTGCTGGTTTTCATCACCGACTCGGCCATCATCACCGACTGGCGCATGTTATAAGTAAAGCCCGAACCCGAATAATTAAGCATCAGTTCGGCCGTACGCTTGCCATTGGAACCGAAAAGTGCGGGGGCATCCCAACCGCCTAAGGTAGAGTTGACGGTGTAAATCATAATGTGAAAGTTGTCGAAACCTTCTTTTTGGGCTATCGCATATAGTTCGCGATGGAAGTTCACTACATCCCCATTGCTGTAGCCCATTGCCTCCCAGTTGTAGTTAATGCCGTCCATACCTAGATAGCGCAACAAGTTAATGAGAGGTTGGGCATATTTGTAGGTTTGGTCTGACTTTTTCTGGCTCAACAATGCAATCCATGCGCGTGGATTACCGCTCTTACTGTCGAAGAACTTCATTCCGCTAAGGATGTCGGTACCGTTTTTATGTGCAGCATCGGCCCACGCCCCAGGAGCTTGAAACAAGGAATGGTTCCACGAGCCCCATAGGTTGGTGTAATTCCAGAATGAGAAGTTGTCGCTGGCAAAACTCTTCGAAGGATAGCCGCCAATACCTTTACCCACGGCCATTGGCAGGTTAAGAAACAGTTCGCGTTCGGCATAAGTGCCGGGTATAAGTCGGTCGGCATTGTCAATAAGCTTTCGTTTGGCCACATGCGAGCGCACAAATTGCAGTTCCTCGTAAATGCCGGCCGCTTTCAATTCGGCCACAGTGGGATATTTACGTCCATTCTCTTGGGCTGTTACAAAAAGGTCGAGCAAGAGTTTCTCATCAAACTTGGAGAAATCGTAAATGTCTGTCGAAGCTGTTTCTGACTGTTGTTGGGCAAACCCTCTAACGGGTGTCGACGTCAAGAGCGTGGCGAAGGCCAACGATGTTAAAACATGGTTTCGTTTCATTGAATATACAATGTTTTTAAATGTTATTAGTGTGCATACATTGCAGTTAGCATGCCAAAGGAGAATAAAATAAGGGGGAAAGCCGAGATGGCTTTCCCCCTTTGAGTTTGGGTTTAAAGAAAACCAAACGCCACGCTTACTTTACAGTAATTTTCTGTGTGCGAATGATATTCTTGTTTTGCATCTTCACGAGGTAAACACCCGATGCCAACGAAGACAAGTTGTAGTTGGCAGGATTGTTAAGGGCAGCAACCAACGAACCATCGGCTGCAAATATCCATGCCTTCTCCACATTGGCAAAATTAAGGCTGTTGCCTTCTTGCTGCAATTGCGAAGGAGCTACGGCCACATTGCTAACACCTGTGGTGGAAAGTCCTGCGGGTTCGTCGGCCAAACCTTGGTCGCGTGTGTCGGCGGGAACAGGACGTTGCGGGTTGTTACCGGTAATCTTTACACGGAAGTCGATGGCGAAACCCTTGTTGAACTTACCCGTAGGTTTCAATGCGCCCTTGAACCAAGCATCAGAGAACACGATACGCATGCGGGTGTCGCCAATGCGTGCGTCTGCTGGAATTGTAAAGGTCTTAGTAACGATTTTCTGTACTTGGTCGGGTACGCCCTTGCGCAATTCACCAATCGTGAAGAGTTGCTCTCCTTCCTTGGGATTAACGGTAAGCTCGCGTGGGTCGAAACGATGGTCGCCGTTCAGGTCAATCCATCCACGGCCAAAGCAATAGCGCAAGTCGTCGTGTGAGCCGTTCTTTTCATCAGTAGCCTCAAAGCCCTTAAACTTCAACGTAACGGTTTGGCCTTGTCCGATAGTCAACACCTGATCGGTAACATCGACATAGTTCGTACCACCCGTAGGACCGGTAGCCTTATAGTCGATGTTGGTGGATCCACCCTCGGTTTTGAATATCTCCACGTAGCGAATAGCTTGCGCAGTTTTGTAGCCGTCGGCATCGGTATCCAATTCGGGTGAGGTATATGGGTTGAGAACCAGTTCGGGCAATTCGTTGGCATTAGCGCGAACAACCTCAGTCCATACAACAGGCGAATAGCTTTTGAGGTCTTTCGATACGGCGCGAACACCAATGAAAGGATTGTTCGTAAAGCTCTTCAAATCGATATTGCCCACGTATGCAGCCCACTGGCTAGTACGGGCCACTTCAGACACACGTCCGTTAGTACCGTCTTTGAGGAGAATTTCGAAATGGTCGATGTTGGCATCGTCATTGTAAATCATGCCTGTGGTGGTTTCGGCTTTGTCTACGGCCCATGTAGCCTTAACAGAAAGCGAAGACTTTGTTTCTTCTTTCACCTGAATAGCCACATTCTTAACGCCTGACGGAGCTGCGGTGAAACCATCTACAAGCTCTAGCTTGCCAATCATCATCTTATAGCTGTTGGTGCTATTCTTAACGCGAAGACCAATCTTATCAATAGCCGTTCCCGAAGTAATATCGTTCAAGGCAATCTTTTTCTCTTCCCAGGTTTTACCAGTTGTGCCGCCAACAGCATATTCTTTCCATTCATTACTGTTCTTGAGGTGTACGATGAGGTAGAGATTCGACTCGGCAGGCACTTCTTTACCACTCTTGATAGCCACATTGGCAGTGATGGCACCATTAGAGCCAGCGATGTCGGTTTTGTAAAGCACGATGTCAGTAGAGCTAGCCTGTCCCTTGCCGTTAAGCAAGAGGCACGAACCACCCATGTAAGCGTCCTTATAGGTTATCTCAGGGTCTACCTTATCACTATGATTGTTGGTATTACCTTCCACTACCAACCAACGATAGGTTGGCACGATGTCTTGGTTACTCATATTATACCAAGAACCAGCAGTTTTCTTTCCTTTATAATGGTATTGCGAACCTGCGCCCATGTTGAAGTGGGTGCTAAAAGGAAGGTTGCCAGTGATGGTTGTTCTTTCGGGAATCCACGTTGCCATGCCTGGGAAAGTAGAAAGGGGCTGAACACCATTAGACTCTTCCCAGTTGTGTCCTCTGTCATTCACAGCAGGGCGAGAGAGTGGATTACGGTTACCACCCGAGAAACCACGCTCAAGCAACTTTTGGTAGTTAACCATCATTTCATCAGCATCGCCACCGGCATTGTAGCTCCAAAAACGACTTTGTGCATGTTCACCCCAAAGGCAAACGCCACACTCAGGAGCAGAGTTCAGGCGTGTCCACGAACGGTTCATCGTAACAATCCATACGCCAGCATAAACGCCATCGGCTGTTCCCATCGCAGCTTTGGCCTGTGCCACTGATGTCCTCATACCGTATGTGAAGTCATCACTCACATAGTTGAGCATAACATCGGCTGTTTTCTTCTTATCTTTACCATACAGAGCCTCAACATTTCTTGTTGTCAACGAATTGTTCAAGGTATAAATAGCGATGTGGAAGTTATCAAACTTCTCTTCTTTTGCTATCTCGTACAATTTCTGATGGAACGCTATCACTTGAGGGTCATCATAGTTTGGTGCCTCCCAGTTATAGTTGATACCATCGAGACCTAAGTACTGCAACATGTAAATCATAGGCTTTGCATACTTAAAAGAGCCATCGGCATTCTTCTCTTTAAGTATAGGCAACCAGCCTCCGGCATCAACACCACCAGGGTTGCCAGTGGTATCGAAAAACTTAATACCGCTCATCATGTCCGTTCCGTTCTTATGTGCAGCGTCGGCCCATGAGCCAGGAGCTTGGAACAAGCCGTGGTTCCATGCGCCAAAGAGGTTGGTGTAGTTCCACATAGAGAAGTTGTCTGATGCAAACTCGGAAGAGGGATATCCTCCAGTGGTTCTTCCTGCACCAGCAGGAATGTTCATAAACAACTCACGGGTTTCAAAAGTGTTTTTTATAAGACGATCTGTTCTGGGAAGGATAGAACGTTTGCGAACGTGCGAACGCACGAACTCAATCTCGTCGGCCAAACCAGCCGCCTTAAGCTCCTCGTACGATGGGTAGCGTTTTCCTTCCCTTACTGCCTTTTCAAACAATTGCAACATCTTAATGTCGCTGAAATGCTGAAAGTCGTAAACCACCTTAGAGGCAGTTGGTGCGGTGTTTCCACCCTGCGCCTTAACCGTAAAGGGAGCCGCAGACAGCATACCGGCCAACGCCAGTGCGCTAAGAGTAACTTTTCTCTTCATTCTTGCTTAGTTTTATGTTGTTAAATAATAAGATATTTAGAGTTAATCGCATTGTAATGGCTAAATCCATGCCACACTAAAATGCGTTTTAAGATAGGATTGTTAAGCTAAGGGAGCGGCCGTGCCTTGTGGCCTAATAAGGGCGGCGCAGCCGTTCCCTTAGTTTATTACTTTAAATTAAAAGTTCGGAGTTCCTTTTACGTCCCACCAAAGCCTTGTCCCTACAAAATCAGGCCCGCCTAGTGCGCCAAGCCCCGTAGCCTTAATGTCTGCTTGCGTAGCGGGATCGGTACGACCGGGGAACGGCAAACGACGGATGATGTCACCATCATTAAGACTCCCGTCGGCCTCATCAGCCTGGAGCACATCGAACAAACGCGGATAACCCGTGCGGCGCAAGTCCACCCAGGCTTCAAAGCTCTCAGGATAGCCTGCGATATACTTCTGGGTGATAATCTTTTCGAGTTTCACCTCCTTGCTGTCGTCTTCGTTCCACTTAACGCCAATCTTAGTTAAGCTTTCAATGGGGTCGCTCTCACCAGTAGGGTCCTTATATGTATAAGGTGTGGCACTCTCTTGTTGCATGTATTCGGCCATACCTGCAGTGTAAGGATTTTGGTTATTGGCATCAGTATAGAATTGTTCGCGGTCCTCGCAGTTACCGGCGAGAATACCCTTCTCGTAGAATTCTTTGGCCGTTCCGCCCATGCTCCATCCTCTGAGCGCACCTTCCGCTCTAAGGAAACAAACCTCAGAGAGCTTCATCAAGTACAAGGGCATGCTATGTGCCGCCTCTGGATTGATAGCACTGAAAGCGATAAACTGATTGCCGGCATAATCCTGACCTTCGCCAGGCGTTACTCCTGAGCGGATACCGATAACGTCTGTATTGGCTGGTGTCACTTCCTTTGTTTTTGAATTGACAATGTCGCCATCGTTCTTTAGGAAGAGATACTTAAGGTAAGGATGGTTAAGGCTTTTCAATATCGACACCCATGAGGCCGTTATTCGCGTGTCGTGCCAGCTTTGACTAGCCTCAAGCAAGGGATGAGCTATACCCTCGGCGGCCGTGTTGATACATACCTCTTGCGAGTATTCTTCTATCACTCCCGCTTTAACGGCTTCTTCTGCCCATCGCTTTGCCAACGTTGGGTTAACTTTAACAATATGCATGGCCATGCGTAGTTTCAGCGAATTGGCAAAACGCACAAAAGTGTTGAGGTTGCTGAAACCCGTTTTGTAATCGCCAGTAACATGCATATTCTGTTTCAGAATGTCGCGCAAGGCTTCCTTATATTCCTCGGGCTTGGTTTCATAGTAGTTTAAACAAGCCACTATGCTGTCTATATTGTCCACCGCCTTATTGTATATCGTTTCCAGGCTTTGATATTCAAAGGGGGCCGTCTGGGCGTTCGTTTTGATATCTTGATAGGGGAATGGGCCATAGACATTTGCCACCTCAACCGCCGAATAGTTGTACAACAGCAGATAAATGGCCTTTAACTCAGGAATAGTGTCGATAGACTCGTGATTAAGCAACGGCACCATCTGCGTTGAAACCTCATTGAAAGACCCCATCGCACCACCATAAAACCTGTCGGAGATGTTATAGGCAGAGGTAATAGTAACCTTTGAGTAGGGGAAATTGGTATGTGGTATAACGCCATACTGCGCATACAAGTCGGCACCCAGTCCATATTGATATTGATAGGCGTGTGTAACAGGCTTTTTACCTTCCTTACCACCGCGCATTGCATACTGGGCACTGAGTCCCGCCGCAATTACATCAGACATTTTGTTAGCTGCTCGTTTCACATCCTCAGCCGTAAACTTAGCCCGATAGTTCAAGGAGTCAACCTTTCCTCGGCGGCTCACCTTATTGGTATTCTTTTGCGTTGCGCTGAATTCGTCGCCAGTGGTATCGAAATCCAGACACGATTGTAAGGTTAGGCTCAACAGGGCCATAACGCCTACAAACCATTTGCTATATCTGTTCATAATTTTGTTGTTATTAACACTCCCTCTCCCCTTTATTAGCTTTGCCCGAAAAAAGGGAGTTCGGGAAACATTTTCTTTAGTTATACTCTTGAAAGTATGGCTGCTTACAAGTTCAACTTCATCGACAAACCATACGAACGCGACGAGGGCGTGTTGAACAATTCGAAACCTCCTAAGCCATTACCCGTAGAAAGCGACACGTCTGGATCTGCAGGACTTTTCTTGTAAAGGAAGAACAGGTTGCGTGCGATGAACGAAACCGAAAGGTTCTTGTTTTGTCCCATGAGGTTTCTGAACGTATAGCCCAGCGACAGCTCGCGAAGGCGGAAGTTGGTTGCACTATATATGTAGCTGTTGGGGTTGGAAGAGCCTCCTAGGGTTTTATAATAGGTGTCGATAGGCACAATTCTTCCGCTGCCATCAGGCAGGGGGATACCAGGCACATTGCCATAGTTTGCGGCAACAATACCGTTTGCCTCGGCATCCTGACGCGCCTTACCCGAACGTTCAGACAGTCCATAAAGGTCAAGGTAAGCCTCTGTAAGTGAGATAACCTTGCCTCCCAGGCGGCCATTGATAAGCATAGAGAGCGTAAAGTCCTTGTAATTAAAAGTGTTGCTCCATCCCATCTGCCACTTAGAGTTCATGTTGCCAACATATTTGCGGCTATTGCCCGACTTGTCGAACCTTGGCGCACCGTTCCGTGTCAGTTTGATGTGTCCATTTGCATCACGCTTAAAATCATCTACGTACATGTCGCCCAGCGAACCACCTGGTTTGTATACTACATACACACCTGCAATCTCGTTCTTTATTTCTTTCTGTTTGCCCTGGTTGTCGTAGGCTGTTTCAAGTATCTTGTTGTCGTTGAACGACAGGTTGTAAGACGTTCTCCAACGAAGGTCTTTGCCAAACTTAAAGTCATAACCAATTGTTGTCTCAAATCCGCGGTTGCGTACTTTACCCGTGTTCCCCGCGTTCGTTTTGGCGGAGATATTGGCCGACTCCATATACATGTTGCGCAAGCGGCTATCATACAAGGTTAGGTCGAAACTCAAGCGGTTCTTAAAGAATAACATCTCCACACCCGTTTCGAAAGAGCCCAACGTCTCCACTTTCGGCACAAAGTCCGAATATTTGTTCACCGTTGCCGTTCCCGTTAGGTAGTTGCGACTGACATCGAAATAACTGTTATTGGGAATAGAGTTACCTACGTCCGAGTAAGACACGCGGTACTTCAAGTAGTCTATCCACACAGGAAGCTTAACCAACGAACTGACGATTGCATTGGCGCCCACGCCGAAGTAGCCTTGCCATTCCGAATCGATAATGCCTCTCAGTTTAAATTGTCGGTAGGGACGATAGGCGTCCAAACGATACGAGCCATCAACAAACACCTTATCTTGCCATCCCACTTGGGCAGTGAAGAGCATGGCCTTGTCCCAGTTAGAACTCTTAGTCGTTGTTGTAGCTCCCACATCGCCTGCGCTGGTTTCAAACACATTCACGGCCGATGGTAAAATGCGGCGTAAGGGGTCTACGAAAGTGGCGTTACCAACAGCGGTGCGCTTATATGTGTTCTTAATTGTATGCCCAACCCAACCTGCAGTTGCTGAAACGCTGAAATCTTTCACGTTTGTGTTGTAACTCAACAAATAGTCGGTGTACATTTCGGTTGTCTTGAAATCTTCACTCCAATAGCTGCCAAAGCTGTTCATGCTAGACGGCAAAAAGGTTGTGGCATACTGCCGAGCATCTTTGGTAAAGTGAGTTTTGGTGTAGTTAAAACGCGCTTGGAACGAAAGCCCCTTATATATATCGATGGTTGCAGAAAGCGTTGTAAACAGTCGGTTCTCGTCTTGTCGGTTACGGTTTTTGTTCACCAGCCAGTAAGGGTTGTTGTTGCCGTTCGAAAGATAGGCCCAATCTTGCATCTCGCTGCTTAGCGGAACACGCTTACCTTGCGTATAAACATAGTGGGTCTCTTTCTTTTGATTACCATTTTGATCCAGCACAGTGAATTCTTTCGGTTCATAATACGACAAAGGATTAGAAAGCCACGTACCACGTTTAGAATAGTTTTGGGCATAATAGTCCATGTCTATGTTGCGGGGCATCATGTACGCATGATAGATGGGATTACCTATTGTTCCCCCACCAGGTCGATTCCGGGTGATGGTCTCAACGTAGTTAACCGAGCCTTCCAACTTCAGACGGTCGAAAAGCTTGAAACTCTGTCGCAAAGTTATGCTGTTACGATTATACGAGTTGTTCTTTATCATACCATTGGAGTGGCTGTTTCCCAATGATATGTAGGTTCTCGACTTTTCCGTACCGCCCGAAACTGATACGGAGTTGTTGGTCGTAACGCCTGTACGGAAGAAGTTGTCTATGTCGTTTACCGCATTCTTACGGAGATGCACTTGGTTAAGCGCCCCTTGGGGATACTGGTCGCCGAGCTGTACAGAGGGAAGCAGGTTTGTTTGGTCTGAAAGTTTACCGCCCCAACTTGAAGGCGACAACATATAGGTTTGTGTTCCGTTTACCACCGAACCATCGGTAAGCGCAGCACCATATGTGTTCTGCAACTTGGGGGTAAGCAATGGCGTGTCGAACGTAACATTAGACGTAAAGTTGATGTCCACTTTACCCTCGCGTCCCGATTTGGTGGTAATCATAATAACGCCATTGGCAGCGCGCGAACCATAAAGTGCAGCCGCGTTTGCCCCTTTAAGAACGTTCATAGACTCGATGTCGTCTGGGTTAATCATAGAAAGCGGGTCCGAACCTTCCGACGAACCTGCATATCCCAAATCATCTCCATTGGTTATCTTGCCACGAGTTTCGTTAGTCAAGGGAATACCATCGACCACAATTAGCGGAGAGTTGTTGCCGGTAATCGACTTGTTACCGCGCAGAATAATCTTAGATGCACCACCCGCGCCACCTGCACTCGGCGTAATGGTAACTCCGGCAACCTTACCTTCAAGGGTGTTGGCCACGTTGGGGTCTTGCACTTTCATCAAGTCTTCTGCCTTCACTTTCTGGGTGGCATAGGTAAGCGACTCTTGCTTTCGCATAATACCCATAGCCGTAACCACCACTTCGCCCAGCACCTTGCTGTCTTCTTTGAGCGTTACGTCTACTTGCGAGCGACTGCCAGCTGCCAATTCCTGCGCCGTGTAGCCCACATAGCTAAACACCAGCGTGGGATTGCTCTCGTTAGTTGTTAGGGTGTATTGGCCATCGATGTTGGTTATGGCGCCCTTGCCAGTACCCTTCACCTGAACGCTCACACCGATGAGCGGTTCGCCTTGTGCGTCTTTCACAACGCCCGTAATGGTTCGCGTGTTGGCCTGCACGCGTTGCAAGGCAGAGTTTTGAGTTGTAGCAGTTGCTTTAAGCAGTGGGTTTTGCGTTGTGTTGGCTTTAACACCAGCCAGCACGCCCACGCTAGGAACTGCGGTCATAGACAATGCCAGAAGTGCCTTCAACAGCAAGCCCTCTGTCTGTGCATTTGTTCTTTTCATACGTGTAGTAATATTATTATAAAGTAGTTATAACTTTAAAAATCGACTGCGCATTTTAATACGCCTTACAATAAAAATACAACTAACGAACGAATATTACTTAGCGATATGCAGAAAATAAATTAATTTATTTTATTGGGCGATAAAACGCTCATCGTGTTGATAATAGAGGGCGGAATAATGCTGATGTTGGTATAAGACACAAAAGGTATGAAACGAAGGCACTTAAAAGTTCAACGACTAAATATTATATATGGTACGCGCGCACGCGAGAGGAAACGAAGATGGCATCGGGAAAAGATGCGCTGTAAGCCCGATTGCCTTTCCAACGCAAGGAAAAGGCAAAGGGCTGTAAACTGTTGGGCGATTCACCATAAAAGTAATTGCGATGCAAAGCTGCCAACTTGTTAACGAGTAGACGGGTTGACAAGTTAGCGAGCGTAGGTTTAGTAAGCTTGTTGGGATAGTTATAGAAGTAGTATTAACTTTTAATGTTTCTATAAATTAAGAAGTGTTTGTTTTCTCTGTGATGCCAACACAAAATAAACGTTCTTCTCACACACGAAAGTCTAGATGACTTCATTGTCATGGCGAGATGCCAACACAAGATAAACACCCTTCTTACATACGAAGTACAGGACAAATCAACCTACCAACTCGTCAATTTATCAACTCATCAACTCAAAAAATCAAAAAACACCAACTCATCAACTCAAAAAACACCAACTCATCAACTCAAAAAACACCAGCACGTCTACTCAAAAAACACCAGCACGTCTACTCAAAAAACACCAGCACGTCTACTCAAAAAATCGAGAAATCTCCAACTCACTAGTTTTCCAACTCACCAACTTGAAAGCTTAAATTATTATTTTTTATTTTACAATATCGCTCCAAATTTCGCTCCGTTCTAGCGAAAATATAGGCCATAAAGTAGGTAAATCGCCCCTATTTCTTGCTTTTCACTCCTCTTGTTTTGTCTGTTTTTAAGAGCAAAACCTGCATTTTGCACCATTTAGCCTTTCTAGATTGGTTGCCAGCTCGTATTTTTCTAAGCCCAATTACACGCTTTTAGCCCCTAAAATCCAACTTTTTAACCACTATTTTGCCCTTTTCGGCCATGTTTTTAATGTCTCTAAAAGGTTTTGTTTATACAACTGGTGTGGATATTTATGCTTTTTGCCTTGCATTTAGCACCATTTTACCTTGCGTTTTGCACCATTTCGCCTTGCGTTTTGCACCAAAACGCACTGCATTTTGCACCAAAACGCAATGTATTTAGCACCAAAATGCAGTGCATTTAGCGGCAAAACGCAGTGTATTTAGCAGCAAATAGCCCAAAATCTGGTGCAAATGGTGGCCGTTTTAAATAAAAATTCATTTTATCGCATTCACAAGCTACCCCCTTCTCGCATCAAAACCAACCTTCGCGAGAATCGATTTTTTGCGACAAGATGAGTGGTTGGTGGACAAAAAGGGCACTCACAATGTTAAATTTGTTGCTAAAAACTAGACAAAACAGCTATACCGTAAAAACGCGCGAGTGGGCAACGGTACCGAAAACATGTACGCTTGCGACAGCCTGCGTGGGCGGTTGCAGGGTATGCCACTTACATACTGCACCTTGAAACGCAGAAGTTATCTGCTATCGACAAGCGGTTTTCAACTTGTAGAGAGTGTATGGAACAACTTCCGCCAGGCTCCTTTTCAACAGCAGGAGCAGCCATCTTTTCACCCTTTCACCCTTTCATCTTTTCACCCTTTCACCTTTTCACCCTTTCACCTTTTCACCTTTTCACCTTTTCACCTTTTCACTCTCTCACCTTTTCACTCTCTCACCTTTTCACTCTTTCACCCTTTCATCTTTTCACCTTTTCACCCTTTTAATCTTTTCACCTTTTAATACCCTCTTCCCCCAACAGTCGAAGTAGTTCTTGGGTGCGTGTTTCGAAATTGGGAGTGGCGGTAAGCGTGAGGTGGGGTGGAGCAGGAGCCGTGGGGGCGGGCTCGAATACAAGCTGTTGGTGCCCCTGTTCGGTGGTGTGGATGTGCTTTTCTAGGACGTAAAGCAAGGGGAGATGATGGTATTGGCTAAAAGAGTTAGGCGCATCAAGGCCGTTAGGTCTGTCAGACTGGTCCGACTGGTCCGACCTGTCTGAGCTATCCGACCGCGAGCAAGGCTGCGTGCCATCGCCTAGCTGTTGCTTAGCCACCACCCAAAGGGCATCGGCGGCATGCACAGCTTGTTCTAAATCGTGGGTAGAAAGCAACACCATCTTATTGGTTTCGTGGGCAAGGCGTGCCAACAAACCAAGCACTTCAACCTTACTTTTGTAGTCGAGAAAGGCCGTTGGCTCGTCAAGTAATATCACAGGTGTATCTTGTGCCAAGGCTTTGGCAATCATCATTTTTTGTCGTTCGCCGTCGCTAAGTGTCTGCACTTGGCGGTGGCGCAGGCTGGTTATGCCCACAACATCCATCGCCCACTCCACCATACGATGGTCTTCGGCACGAAGTGTGCCCCATATATTGGTGTAGGGCGAACGACCAAGGCCCACAATCTGCTCAACAGAGAGGTTTTCAACGCTGGGCTTAGCCGTTAATACCACGCTTACTAGGCGTGCCAAGCGTGCTTGCGAGAGCGAGACGAGGTTGATGGGCGCGACTTGTTCGCCAGAATAATAGTGCATTTGCCCAGCAATGGGCGGTTGGAAGGCGGCCAAAGTGCGCAGAAGGGTACTCTTGCCAATGCCGTTGGCACCCACAAGACAAGTGAGCTGCCCTGCATGTAAGGTAGCATTGAGCTGTGCTAGCACGGTGGTTGGCGTGCGCCGCGGATGCTGGTAACCTACGGAGAGGTCGCGAAGGGTTATCGAGGGCATATTTCTTCTGAGGGGGATTGTGTTGCTAGGGGCTTTTGACTTTCTAGGGTTCTTAGGTGGGTCTAGGCTTACTAGTTATTCCAGGCTTACTAGGCAGGCTGTTAAAAGTGCACAGTTATCTTTTCACTTTTTCACCCTTTCACCTTTTAAAGGGCGCCAGCCATCTTTTCACCTTTTCACTTTTTCACCTTTCTTATCAGCGTTAGCCCATCTCGCAAAGGAAGGATAACTTTCTCTACGCGCGAATCGTTGGCCACAAGGTCATTAAAGCGGCGTATGCCAAGGGTTTGTTGGTCCTTATCGTAGGCTGAATCGAACACATGACCATCCCACAGCGTGTTGTCGGCCACGATAAAACCACCCTGCCTGAGCACAGAGAGAGCCATCTCGTAGGTTTCGACATACGTACGCTTGTCGCCATCGATGAAAACGAGGTCGAAGGTGATGCCTAAGCGTGGGGCCTCGGTGATGGCATCGCCGATGATGAAGCGTATTTTGTTGGCCACCGCGCTGCCTTCTATCCACGGACGGGTGAAGTCTTCTTGCTCGTCGTTAATCTCGAAGGTGTACAAAAGTCCGTCATCTGGCAGTCCTTCGGCCAAGCAAATGGCACTATATCCGCTAAAAGTACCCACTTCGAGCACGCGTTTGGCCTGCGTCATCTGCACAAGCATCTTCAACAAACGGCCTTGCAGGTGTCCGCTGGCCATGCGCCCGTGCAGCGTATGCAGGTTGGTGGCTCGGTAAAGACGATACAAGTAGTCGCCTTCGGGGTCGATGTGGTTGGCGATGTAGGTGGTTAGATCCATGCCTTAGCGTTTGAAACTCTCTATCGCCAAGCGGTAACCATCTAGTCCGAAACCGCATATCACCCCCCGACAAGCGGCGGCAATCATGCTTTGGTGCCTGAATGCCTCGCGTTGGTGAACATTGGAAATGTGCACTTCAACCACAGGTGCGCTGATGGCACGGATGCAATCGGCCAGCGCGATGCTGGTGTGCGTGTAGGCGGCGGCGTTAAGCACAATGCCATCGCACTGAAAGCCCACGGCTTGCAACTTGTCGATAAGCTCGCCTTCGATGTTGCTTTGAAAGTAATCTATCTGTACATCGGGGAAGCAAGCACGCAGGTGGGGCAGAAAATCGTCGAACGACGTGCTGCCGTAGACGTCTGGCTCGCGTACGCCAAGCAAATTGAGGTTTGGCCCGTTGATAATTTGTATCGTCATGTCAGCTTTATTTTGTACTTTTGTTCACAAAATTACGAATAAACGATGGAAAGAGAAAATAAAACCGTCGACAATATGGTGAAGGCCTATATGCGTTACTTGAAATTGGAACGCAACCTTAGCCCGAATACCATTGAGGCCTACCGCAACGACCTGCGTTGGCTTTTGGCTTACGTTAACTTTCACGGGTTAAAGGTGGAGGAGCTTAAGCTGGAACACTTGGATAACTTTTCGGCCTCGCTGCACGACCAACGCATTATGCCGCGTTCGCAAGCGCGGATACTAAGTGGTGTGCGTTCGTTCTTCAAGTTTTTACTTCTCGATGGTTTTATTGATGCCGACCCAACGGAATTGTTGGTGTCGCCACACGTGCGCAACGCCCTGCCCGACGTGTTGAGTACGGCCGAGGTTGACCGCTTGGAGGCATCCATCGACCTTTCCAAATGGGAAGGACAACGCAACAGGGCCATTGTTGAGGTGCTGTTCAGTTGCGGATTGCGGGTGTCGGAACTTGTTAACCTGAAACTTTCTAACCTTTATGTTGAAGAGAAGTTTGTGCGCGTAACGGGAAAGGGCGACAAAGAGCGGCTAGTACCCATATCGAGCCGTGCGCTTGACGAGCTAAACGCATGGTTTGCCGATCGTAATGCGATGCGCATTAAGCCGGGCGAAGAGGATTATGTGTTTCTTAATCGGCGCGGCGCACACCTTACTCGCACGATGATTCTTATCATGATAAAGCGCCAGGCGGTGGCGGCCGGCATCACAAAGACCATTAGTCCGCACACATTGCGCCACTCGTTCGCCACGGCTTTGTTGGAAGGTGGTGCCGACCTTATCGCCATTCAGGCGATGATGGGACACGAAGACATTGCCACCACCGAGATTTATACGCACATAGATACATCGTCGCTAAGGGAGGAGATAACGAAACACCATCCAAGAAATAAGAAAGGGTGAAAAGATGGGCTGCGCCCTTTAAAGGGGAAAGGGGAAAGGGTGAAAGGGTGAAAAGGTGAAAAGATGGGCTGCGCCCTTTAAAGGTGAAAAGGTGAAAGGGTGAAAAGATGGCTGCGCCAGCTGATGAACAAGTATGTTAAGTTTGTGCTAGAAGACCTAGAAATCCTAGGAAAACTAGAAACCCCAGGAAACCTAGAACAACCTAACCCTCATCCACTACTTCTCGCTATACAGCGTTTGTATAACCGTTTGCCCCACAGCTTTCAGCGTATTGCGGTCGATGTTTTGCAAGTTATCGTTTAAGGTGTGCCATGTAGGGCCAAACGAGCTTTGAACACAATCGGGATAAAAGGCGATAATGTCTATCGTAGGTATCTTGGCTTTCTCGTTAAGCGGCACATGGTCGTCTGTAATCATTCCGCCGTCGCTTTTAGGAAAGAAACTACCATAACCTGCGGCACGTGCAGCGCGCCATACCTTCTTAACAATGTCGGGAGCAAAGGCCTTCGACATGCCTTCGCGATAGAACTTAGCCCCAATACCGCCCACCAAGTCGAGCAGAATGCCGTAACGCGCCTCATAACCAGCAGGTAAGTTGGTGGCGAAATGCTGCGCACCAAGTGCCCAAGTGTCTTCGCTATCTTCTTGTCCGCTCCACTTTGGCGTGCCCCAATCTTCGGCATCAAAGCACACAAAGTCTACACCAATGTTTAAATTCTTGTTTTGATTCAGCAGTCGGGCAATCTCTAACATCACGGCAACGCCGCTCGCACCATCGTTTGCGCCATCAATGGGCTTACGCCAATTGGCACTATCGGGGTCGTTATCGGCCCAAGGGCGCGTGTCCCAATGCGCGCAGAGCAAGATACGCGTAGTAGATTCGGGGTTATAACTGGCCATAATGTTCCGACAACGCAACATCGTTCCGTCATATCCGCGCAGTTCGGTGCGCTGATTTTTCACCTTACAGCCAAAGCTTTCAAACTTCTTGGCAATCCATTCGCCGCAATTGTCGTGGCTTTTGGTGTTCATTGCGCGCGGTCCGAAGGCGCATTGAGCGGCAACAAAGGCATAAGCCGAGTCGGCATTAAAGGCCGGGCCCACCGGATTAAGCTTTTCTGCGGCGGCCATCTCGGCCTCTTCCGCTTCTTCTGCCGCACTATGCGAGGTAGAGAACAAGCCCATTGAATAGGCAATGAGGGCTATAACGGCAATCATGATAACTGCTATGATGATTTTTTTCATTGGATGGTAAATCTTGTAAATGGGAGTTTGGGGGTTGGGGAGTTATGAGTTGGGGAGTTATGGAGTCAAGGAGTTATGGAGTTAAGCCAAATGCTGAGCACTTAAAGGGTTTAAGGAGTAAAAGGCATCTGTGCAAGAAGCTAAGGAATCATTGGGTTTAAAGAGTTAAGCCGCATGCCTTGATGGCCTTAGCCACCTTTTCGTCCTTGCTGGTCTACCAACTGACAAGTTAACAGGCAGGTAGGCGCAGCCATTCTTCCACCTTTAAAAGGGGCGCTAGCCATTTTTTCACCTTTTCACTTTTTCACCCTTTCACTTTTTCACCCTTTCACCTTTTCACCCTTTCACCTTTAAATGCTTTTTCGATTGTACTTCCTTCATCACCCTCAACCAATTGCCGCCCCATATCTTCTCAATATCTTGTTCGGAGAAACGTCGGCGCAACAATTGAATGGTGAAGTTGATAATTTCAGACGAGTTGGCGATGCCACACACGCCGCCATCGCCGTCGAAATCCGTTCCAAGTCCCACGTGGTCTACGCCCATTACCTTAATGGCATGCTCCAAATGCGCCATCGCATCGAGGATACTGGCCTCGCCTTGGGCGCGAAGAAACCCGTGGTAGAGCGTGATATGCGCCACTCCACCCTTCTGGGCGAGCGCGCGCATCTGGTTATCGGTGAGGTTTCGCGGCACATCGCAAAGCGCTTTGCAGTTGCTATGACTGCAAACAATAGGCACGCTACTAATCTCTAAGGCATCGTAAAAGCTCGATTCGGCACCATGACTGAGGTCAACCATGATGCCCGTGCGGTTCATTTCTTCGATAACACGTCGGCCAAAATCGCTAACGCCGCCATGAGTTGCCGTTCCGCGTGCGCTGTCGCAGATGTCGTTGTCGCCGTTGTGACAAAGCGTAATGTACGTTACGCCACGCTGAGCGAAGTGAGCCACGTTTGCAAGGTCGTTCTCAATGGCCAGTCCGTTCTCTATTCCCAACACGATACTCTTCTTTCCTGCCGCCTTGTTGGCGTATAGTTGCTGTGGATTTCTGGCCAAAGCCACGTATTGACTGTTCTCGGCAACGATGCTTTCAATCTTATCGAAGATGAGATCGGCGTAGTTTCTCGGACCCGTTACATCGAAAGCAACCTTCTCGCGGAACGTTTCGCCAGACTTAGGCTGCGGCAAATAGGCAACCATCGTGGTAGCATCCTGCCGTCCTTCGCTCATCTTATGCAAGTCTACGAGTATGCGTGGGTCGCGTTGGTCGAACCGAACGTTAAGCGGAAAGAACATCGGCGTGTCGCAATGCGTGTCGAGCGTAAGCACCTTGGCATGCAAACGCTTGGCATCGGCAAAGGTTTGGGCCTGCCTAACGAGCCACTGAAAGAGCGGCAAACCCTGTTCTTCCATCCATTCGGGATGCCATTGCACGCCAAGCAAGGGTTTATGCTCGGTGCTTTCCATCGCCTCTGGGATGCCGTCGACCGTGGCTGCAACGAAACGGAACTTGCTACCTGCGTGGCTAACGGCTTGGTGATGGAACGAGTTGACGTGCAGACTGGTGGCCTCGAAGATTTGCGCAGGCAACGAATTGGGTTCGAAATACACCGTTTGTGTGGCCAAATTGCGTTGCGCGTCTTGCGAATGCTGTATCAGCTTATCAGAAAATCGCGGTAAGAAATGCTTGAACTCGCCCTTTGCCAAGCCGCGGCGAACATCGTTGGTAAAATGCTCTTCGATGTCTTGCGCCACCTTTCCACCTAGTGCCACGGCCATCGTTTGCATGCCCCGACAAATGCCTAGGATGGGTATTTGGCGGTTGTAGGCTAGTTGGGTGATGAGAAGTTCGGGCAAATCGCGCTCTGCGTTGACCGCATGCAGGCGCGGCGAAGGCTCTTCTCCTGCCCACAGGGGATTGAGATCGGCACCGCCCGTGAGTATCAGCCCGTCTATATTATCGAGCGTATTAACGATAACGTCTACACTATCGACGGGCGGAATGAGCACGGGAGTGCCGCCTGCATCAACCACCTGGCGATAATAACGGTCCATCAGCATGACACTACCGTCGCGAAAGTTGGCAGTCAACCCGATGACGGGCTGGCGTTTGGCCTGCGGAAACGAGGCGTATATGTTTTGCAAGCGGGCTTGCAAGTCGAAGTTTTGCATAGCTTTTGGGTTAGATTGATGAGGGGGTGGTTGGAATTGTCAGACTGGTCAGACTGGTCGGACTGGTCGGACTGGTCGGACAAGTCTGAAAAGTCGGATAGGTCAGTCTGGTAGGTTCTACCCTTAACATCCTGGGCATACGCCCTTTCCCTCAACCTCTTTATTTTTCATCAGGGTCTACCAATATCTCTCGTTTGATGCTTTGTTCGAGCGAAATGAGCGTCTCAGTAGAAACCACACCGGGGATAGTTTGCAGTTTATTGTTAAGCAAGTCCATCAGCTGCTCGTTGTCTTTGGCGTACAACTTAATGAGCATCGTGTACGAACCCGTTGTGAAGTGGCACTCCACAATTTCGTTAATGCTGTTAAGACGTGCCACAACGTTCTTATACATACTTCCGCGTTCGAGATTAAGCCCGATGTAAGTGCATGTAGAGTAGCCCAGGCTCTTGGGGTTGACGTCGAATCCGCTGCCAGTAATCACACCGTTTTCTATCAGATGCTGTACGCGTTGGTGTATGGCTGCGCGCGATACGCCGCACTCTGCTGCCACGTCCTTAAATGGAATACGTGCATTTTGCGACAAGATGTTTAGGATTTTCTTGTCTAGGCTGTCTATTTTCTCCATGTGTTGCTAACGTGTTTTATGTATTTAAGTTGTTTTAATGTGCTTATAAAGCACGAGCAAATGTAAACAAATTAAATGAAATAAGCAACAAAAAGTTAGATAAAAAGGCGCATATTGCGTATTTTGGCAATTGGTTAACGCCTTTAAAGATAAATTAAGAAGTTAGAAACCAGGTCAAAGATGTTCTTTAACCTGGTTTCCACGCCTTCATTTGTGTTTATTTTCTCTTTTTTGCGGCAGGTCTTCCGGCCTTCTTTGCGGGCTTTGCGGCAGGCGTTTCGGCCTTAGCATTGCTCACTTCGGGCTTTGGTTTGTTCACTTTCAGCAATTCTACGGTGAATATAAGCGTAGAATAGGCAGGAATCGACCCCATTTCTCTTGCCCCATAGGCCAAGTTTTGGGGGATATACAGTTCCCACTTGCTGCCAGGGGACATCAGTTGAAGTGCCTCGGTCCAACCGGCAATCACTTGGTCTGCACGGAAAGACGACGTGTCGGGCGTGCGTTTGTAACTGCTGTCAAACACTGTCCCATCGATAAGTTTGCCTTCGTACTTCACAACCACCTCGTCGGTAGCAGTGGGTTTGTCGCCCGTTCCGTTGGCAATCACCTTATATTGCAGTCCGCTAGGCAGTGTAACCACGCCTGGTTTCTTAGCATTTTCGGCCAGCCACTGCTTGCCCGTGCTGATGGCGGCCTCCACTTTGGCCTTCTTGGCGGCCTCAACACGTTGTTCGAAGAGCTGCTGTGCCTCCTCTTCGGTATATTTAGTGAAGTCTTTTTCCAGGGCAGCAATAAATCCGTTGTAGAAGTTTTTAGCGGCAACAGAGTCTTTCGTCCCGATTAACTCTTGCTGAACCGAGGGCAAAATGCGCTGTTGGGCCATCTGTGCAATCTGCATTCCGGCAGCATAAGCCGTGAAAGCACCGTCGCCGTCGCTTTCCAAAGCCTTGCGGAACCCACGTACAAAGTCGGCCATATAAGTGGTGTCCACCTTATATTGTTGCTGGATGAAAGCAGTCAGTCCCTTCGTGGCAGCCATTCCTGCGGCATAGCTAACCGAGTCGGAAGATGTGTTTAACACTACGGGGGCAGCGGTAGCCACCTGCACTACGTCTTTCTTTTTACCTGCGGAGGCGGTATTAAAAGCGGCACTCGCCAAGAGAGCGAGTGCCATAAAGGTTAATTTCTTCATTATTTTTCTCCCACTGAAATCAGTTCAATCTTGAAGATAAGAGCCGAGTAAGGCTTAATGTTTGGTTGTTCGCGCGAGCCATAAGCCAGGTTTTCGGGGATATACACCTCCCAAACGCTACCGGCAGGCATGCGTGTAAGCACCTCTGTCCAGCCCTTAATCACTTGGTTGGCGCGCATGGTTACGGGTTGTCCCTGGGTGTAGCTGCTGTCGAACACCTTACCGTCGATGGTTTTGCCCTCGTAGTTAACCTTAACCACCGAAGTGTCCTTGGCAATGGGGCCGTCACCTTCTTTGATAACGCGATATTGCACGCCACTGGGCAAGGTCTTTACACCGGGTTTCTTAGCATTCTCGGCCAAGAACTTCTTACCTGCCTCCTTGTTTGCACCATAAGTTTTTTCGGCCGTTCTATCTTTAATCTTCTCGGCTTGTGTCCGCACATAGTCCTCTGCCTCCTTCTGGGTCATGATGCCCTTCTTGTTCTTTGCGCCAGTGATGAAGCCGGCGAGGAAATTCTTCATCGAGATGGTCTTGGTAGAATCCTCACCAAACAGTTCGTGGTTGATGCCCTTCACCATTTGGTTAGAGATTTGTTGGCCAATCTGCACGCCGGCATAGTAGGCGGCTTTCTTCTTGTCGTCGCCAGCATTGGCGCCATCGTTCAAGCCTTTAACAAATTCGTCGATGTAAGCCGTGTCCACATTCAAGCCTCTGCTAAGATAGTCGCGTAGGCCTTGTGTTTGGCTGTAACCCAAGGCATAACTTAGGGTGTCGATGTCGTTCTTTAAGTCGGCCTTAGGCGTTGAGTTGCCGCAAGCCGAGAATGTAACGGCTGCAATGGCCGTTGCTGCTAAGATTGTTAATTTCTTCATTGATATATAAGTTGTTTTGAGTTTATAAGTTTATGAGGGGGGCGAGGGGTGAGGGGTTGAGTTAATGCCCGCTTAGCCTTAGCTCTTACCCCACCCAAGCATACTACGCCCCTCTCCCCTTGGAGAGGGGTAGGGGGTGAGGCCTTTATTTCACCTCAATCAGTTCCACATCAAACACCAATGCGGCGAAAGGAGGGATGGATGCGCCGGCTCCGCGTTCGCCGTAACCCAGTTGATAAGGGATAAAGAAACGATACTTGGCACCCTCTTTCATCAGCTGCAAGCCCTCGGTCCAACCAGCAATAACACCATTTAGGGGGAAAGTGGCAGGCTCGCCGCGTTGAATAGAGCTGTCGAACATCGTTCCATCAACCAGCATACCCTCGTAATGGCACACCACCTTGTCGGTAGCCTTGGGGCTTTTACCGTTCCCCTCTTTAAGCACCTTGTATTGCAAGCCGCTGGGCAACGTCACAACACCTTCTTTTTTAGCATT
The DNA here is from genome assembly GCF_000162415.1 of Prevotella sp. oral taxon 317 str. F0108. Classification (NCBI taxonomy): domain Bacteria; kingdom Pseudomonadati; phylum Bacteroidota; class Bacteroidia; order Bacteroidales; family Prevotellaceae; genus Prevotella; species Prevotella sp. oral taxon 317. The sequence continues at coordinate 313,570 of NZ_GG740073.1, forward strand.
CTCGCTGAGGTATTTCTCGCCCTCGCTCTTGGCTCCTTTGTACTTCTCGGCGGCCTCGGCGCGTTGTTTTTCTTCTTGTCTGCGGAAGAAATCTTCCACAATCTGCTGTGCTTCTGCCGTAGGAACTTGGGGTTCCTTGCCGTCAATCATGTCCTTTACAGCTTGTGCAAAGTCGGCAACGTTCAAGTCGTCCGCACCCATTTGCGACAATTGGCGGCCAATACCTAGGCCCAAAGCATAACTAAGTTTATCCATAAAATATTGTCTTTTATCTCTTTATTTTTAGTACAATGGCACAAAGTTACAATTATTTATCCTATTCGATACGCATATTTGCAAAAAAAACACTAAATTTGGAGTTGACAAGCCCACCTGCCTGCTTGTTTTCAGCTTTTGCCTGAAAGAACATCGCCAACAAGCCGATGGCTTAACCGCGCGCAAAGCCGCACCGCGCCAGCAGCAAACCATCGCCCCGATGCAAAGTACAGGGATGTTTAACAATTTAAAACGAAACGTCATGAACACAAAAAACAAACACGTAGTATTCCTTACAGGCGCAGGCATGTCTGCCGAAAGCGGCATAAAGACGTTCAGAGGCAACGACGGACTGTGGGAGAACTATCCCGTTATGCAGGTGGCATCGCACGAAGGATGGCTCGCCGACCCCAACTTGGTGAACCAATTCTACAACGAAAGGCGACAACAGCTGTTCGCCGCGCAACCCAACAAGGGACATCAGCTAATTGCCGAACTGGAAAAACGATGCCAAGTAACCGTTATCACGCAAAACGTAGACGACTTGCACGAACGCGCAGGCTCGTCGCACGTTATCCACTTGCATGGCGAACTGCTCAAAGTCTGTTCCTCGGCCGACCCAAACAATCCGCGTTACATCCGCACGCTAACGCCCGACAACGCCATTGTCAGGCCCGACGAAAAGGCGGCCGATGGTTCTCGGCTCCGTCCTTTCATTGTGTTCTTTGGCGAGCCGGTTCCGCTTATCGACTTGGCTGCACGCACCGTAAGGCAAGCCGACGTGCTGATTGTCATCGGCACATCGCTTAACGTCTACCCCGCAGCCGGCCTACTGGCTTACGCCCCCTCTACAACACCCATTTATCTTATCGACCCCGAACCCGTAGAAACCACCTATAACCCGCAGGTTAAGCAACTGCGCATGGGCGCATCGCAAGGAATGGAAGAGCTGATTGGGAAAATATAAGGTGCCGTATCGCCCATACCCCCACCACCAAAGAGAGGAGGAGAGCGATGACTTACGGCATGATTTAATGCAGAAGTTAGCTAGACCTTTAAAATCTCTATAAATTGAGAGGAGTTTATTTTCTTTGTGCTGTAAAGCCAAGATAAAAGCTCCTCTCATATACGAAGTGCAGCACAAATCAACTCACCGGCTTACCAACTCACGAAAGCCCAATGATTTCCGAACACATCAACTTACAAACTGGATAATTCACAAGCCCACCAACTCACCAATTCATCAACTCACCAACTCATCAACTCACCAACTCATCAACTCGCAAACTCACAAATTCACCAACTCGCAAATTCACCAACTCATCAACTCACCAACTCACCAACTCATCAACTCACCAACTCACCAGCTCATCAACTCAATATTCTAAAACCTTAAAATATTATCTTTTATTTTACAAAATCGCTCTAATTTTCGATTCATTCTAGCGAAAAAACAGACCATAAAGTAGGTAAATCACCCCTATTTTCGGCTTTTCTCGTTATTTGTTTTAGCAGTTTTTAAGAGCAAAACCTGCATTTTGCACCATTTTGCCTTTCTATTTGGCCGCCAACTCGCAATTTTTTCGCCCCCAATTACCCACTTTTAGACCCTAAAAAACCACTTTTTAGGAGACATTTCGCCCTTTTTTGCCATGTTTTTCATGGTTCGGGAAGGTTTTATTTGTACAATTAGCGTGGATATTTATGCTTTCCGTCTCGCAATTAGCACCATTTCACCTTGCATTTTGCACCAAAACGCACTGCATTTTGCACCAAAACACGCTGCATTTTGCATCAAAACGCACCGCGTTTAGCGGCATATTGCACCGCGTTTAGCACCAAAACGCAGTGTATTTAGCGGCAAATCGTCCAAAAGCGGGTGTTAGTGGCAGTCATTTTAAATAAAAATTCATTTTGTCTGCATCCGCAACTGCCCCCTTTTAGCACCAAAACAAACCTCCGCGAGAATCGATTTTTTGCGGCAAGGTGAGCGGTTGGTGGACAAAAATGGCACTCACAATGTTAAAATTCTTACTGAAAGTTAGACAACGCGATTATGCTGCATGCACGCGCGAGTGGGCAACGGCACAGAGAACACGTGCGCTTGCTACGGCCAGTGCAAGCGGTTGCAGGGCATACTGCCACGGCCAACGGAGACAACACCATGCAAACGCAGAAGTAATCTGCCATTGGCAACCAGGCGCTCAACTTGTAGAGAACGTATGGAATAACTTTCGCCAGGGTCGCCTGCTGAAACATGGCTCCGTTTTGTCACAGACAAATGGGGCAACATTTCAGATTTCATCACATCTCCATCCAGTACTTTGTGCATGAGCGAGGTGTTTATCTTGGTTTTACTGTATAAAGACATAAACCCCTCTCTGTTTGTAGAGATATTTAAAGTCAAGACGACTTCGCTGATGGGTTAGGGCTGTTGGCAAGTCAATCGCGCCGGCATTGGCTGTCGACGGCTAACAAAGCTGCTTGTACCGAAACCCCAAACAACTGGCTTAACGCCTTAATTACACACCACACCACAGCCCCTCCCTCGTTGTAAAGGAGTTGAGGGTAAGAGCGTTTACACTAAACGCAAGTTCTACAATCTGCATAAAAAAACAAAAAAAAGCTTTTTTACTTTTCGCGTTAAGGTCAATTGTTGTAACTTTGCGACAAATTAATTCATCTTATAAAGAAAGGAAATAAGTTCATGAAAAGTACTGGTTTAAAAAATCGCGCCTGGCAACTTGCCGCTATGCTTGTGGTATTGATTGCAGGTTTGTCGTTTGCATCTTGCGCTAGCGACGACGGTGAAGACAAAGAAGCAAGTCCTATCATAGGTACATGGATGGCACAAGCCAGCAGCACAGGCACTTACTACATGCAGTTTACCGAGTATAAGCAATACTTCTTTACCAACGACATCAACAAAGGCAGCACCACTGAGGAGGGAGGTTACACCTTCTCCAACAATACACTGACACTTAACCCAAAGGGTAAAGCGCCGAGGACGTACAATTGCACATTTAAGGGAGATCACCTTTTCCTTACCCTCGCTTCTGGCAAAGAAGGTGAACTGCAATTCATACGCTACACACCTACCAAGAGCGTTAAGCACGTTAAACGCTAACGCCACTCTTGCACAACATACAGCCGCCGCACTGCGTACCCACATCAGGACGTTGTGCGGCGGTTTGTTTTGTCTTCTAACCACCTGCCTTTGCCCCGAAACAACCAGTGGCGCACCATTATCCCACCAAGAAAAAGGGAAAACAGGTGCACCAAGTATCAAACGGATAAACACATAAGCTTACTCCAAACTCAACTAAAAATCGTATCTTTGCAAAACAAAACAACCTAACAACAATCCTTCACAGCATGAAGAAAATATTCTTTTTGGCGGCACTGGCTGCCCTCAGCTTGCAGGCACAAGCCCAAACAGCAACGCAAAGCAAGCTGAAACGTTCTGCAACAAAGGGCAATGTAAAAGCCACTGCAAAACAAACAGTGGCCGCTAGCCGCATTGCGGCACAGCCTACGTTCACCGAATGGCACGACTTGCAGGTGAACACCCTGAACCGCATGCCGATGCACACCAACTTCTTCCCCTTTAAAAACTATGAGGAGGCGAAGATGGGCGACCCAAAACGCTCGGAAAACTACTTGTCGTTGCATGGCGATTGGAAATTTAATTGGGTGGAAAATGCCGACCAACGTCCCACCCGCTTTTACGAAACCGACTTTAACGACACGGCGTGGGGAACCATGCCCGTGCCTGGCAACTGGGAATTGCACGGCTATGGCGACCCCGTTTACCTGAACGTGGGCTTTGCATGGCGCGGACATTTCAAGGACAACCCGCCACAAGTGCCCGTAAAAGACAACCACGTGGGCAGCTATCGCCGAACCATCACGCTGCCCGCCGCATGGAAAGGCAAACAAGTTATCGCTCATTTCGGCTCGGTAACGTCTAACATCTACCTTTGGGTTAACGGCCACTTCGTGGGCTATTCCGAAGATAGTAAGGTGGCACCAGAGTTCGACCTTACTCCATATTTAAAAGAAGGAGATAACCTCATCGCCTTCCAATGTTTCCGTTGGTGCGACGGCTCGTACTGCGAAGACCAAGACTTCTGGCGGCTTTCGGGCTTGGCACGAGATACATATCTCTATGCGCGCGATAAGAAAACATACCTGGAAGACCTCCGCATAACGCCCGACTTGACCGACAATTACACCAATGGCACACTAACCATCGATGCGAAGACACAAAATGGCACGGCGTTAATTTATCAATTGCTGGATGCCGAGGGCAATCTTGTAACCAACACCCACGCAACGGACGGTAAAACGCAACTGAAAGTGCCCAATGTGCACAAGTGGACTGCCGAAACACCTTATCTATATACGCTGAGAACAATCGTTGTAGACTCGCGCGTAAAGAAAGGACAACAGCCTAAGAAGGCAGACGAGGACGCATACGTGGCCGTAACCAACCAAAAGGTGGGCTTCAGAAAGGTTGAGATACGCAACGCGCAGCTGTTGGTTAACGGCCAGCCCGTGCTTATCAAGGGAGCCGACCGCCATGAGATAGACCCCGATGGCGGATACGTGGTGAGCCGCGAACGCATGGTGCAAGACATCCGCATAATGAAACAACTCAACATCAATGCCGTGCGCACGAGCCATTATCCCAACGACCCCATGTGGTACGACTTGTGCGACGAGTACGGCATTTACGTTGTGGCCGAGGCAAACCAAGAGTCGCATGGCTTTCAATATGGCGACGATGCCCCCTCAAAAAAGCCCATGTTTGCCTTGCAGATATTGCAACGCAACCAAAACAACGTGCAAACTTACTTCAACCATCCATCAATCATCACGTGGAGCCTGGGCAACGAAACGGCCGATGGGCCAAACTTCGCCGCCGCATACAAGTGGATTAAGGGCTACGACCCAAGCAGGCCCGTGCAGTGGGAACGCGGTGGCGTAGACGGTCCCAGCACCGACATCGCCTGTCCCATGTATCGCACACACCAATGGTGCGAAGATTACGCGCGCGACGACAGCAAAACGCGCCCGCTGATACAATGCGAGTATAACCATACGATGGGTAATAGCTCTGGCGGATTTAAGGAATACTGGGACTTGGTGCGCAAATATCCCAAGTTCCAAGGCGGATTTATTTGGGACTTTGTCGACCAAGGACTTCGCGCAAAGGATAAAAACGGCGTGGAGATATATAAATATGGTGGCGACTATAACGACTACGACCCATCCGACAACAACTTTAACTGCAACGGAATTATCAGTCCCGACCGCGTACCTAACCCGCATGCCTACGAAATTGCTTACTGGCACCAGAACATTTGGGCCGAACCCGTTGACCTGAAAGCAGGAAAGATAAGCGTGTATAACGAAAATTTCTTCCGCAACTTGGATAACTACAAGCTGGTTTGGACGGTGCTTAAAAATGGTAAGGCCGTGCAAACGGGCGAGGTGGAGCAGCTAGATGTTCAGCCACAACAGCGTTGCGAGATTGCCCTGCCCATCAAAACAGATAGCCTTTGCCCCCATGCAGAGCTGATGCTGAACGTAGACTTCGTGCTGAAAACGGCCGAACCGCTGCTCGATGCAGGCACACGCGTGGCCTACAACCAGTTTGAGATGCAGCAAGGCGCTTGTTTCCGTAAGATGCCAAAGGCACCCGCGGTTGACAAAGACACGCGCCTGAACCTCCGAAATAAGTCTGGCGAAAGCCAAGTCGTGGTTTCCAACAATCATTTCACGGTGGCTTTCAACCGCGTTTCGGGTCTTCTAGCCACCTACAATGTGGATGGGAAACCAATTCTAGGCCAAGGCGGAACGCTCAAACCCAACTTCTGGCGCGCCGTTACCGATAACGATATGGGTGCAGGTGTGCAAAAGCACAATCGTGTTTGGCGCGAACCCAAGCTGCAACTTGTGGCTATCAATGCAGCACTCGACAAGAAAGACAACAAGGCGGATGTACATGTAGAGTATGACATGCCCGAAGTGGGCGCGCAACTTACGCTCACTTACAGCGTTATGGGCGACGGCTCAATGCACGTTACCCAGCAGATGACGCCCAAAACAGCCGACGAACGGCCGTTCCTTCTTCGTTATGGCATGGTGATGCAATTGCCTTACGACATGCAGGTGAGCGAGTTCTACGGCCGCGGCCCTATTGAGAACTACGCCGACCGCAAGCTTTCGCAAAACGTTGGCATTTACAAACAAACGGCCGACGAGCAATTTTATCCCTATATCCGTCCGCAAGAAACGGGCACGAAGAGCGACATACGCTGGTGGAAACAAACAAACGACAATGGTTTTGGTTTCCGTATCGTGTCGCCAGAGCTGTTCTCGGCCAGTGCTTTGCACTATTCCATCGCCGATTTAGACGAAGGATTGGAGAAGGCACAACGCCATTCGCCACAAGTTCCAAAGTCTAAATACACCGAGCTTTGCATAGATTTGGGTCAAACGGGCGTGGGTGGCGTCAACAGTTGGAGCAAAGAGGCCATCGCCCTGCCGCCTTATCGCCTGCCTTACAAGCCATATACGTTTACGTTTAGCATTATTCCGCAGAAGTAAACGCACAGCAAAGGGGGCTGAAAAGCTGGCTTGGGACACCTTGTTACCCTAGCGAAACCCAAGGCTAGCCGCAACAGTCATCACACTTAGGAAACGAATACGCCCAACATACAACAAAAAATGGGGTGCGCCAAGCTCAGCGCACCCCCGTTTTTTCGTTACCTATACTTTTTAAAGGCTGTCTACAAGCAATCTCAACTACGCTTAAGAGCCAACCTCATCTCGTTTATTTTCCTTCCTGCTTATTGCCGGCATCAGACGACGAGCCTTTGTTCACCCCCAATTGCCTGGCAACATTCTCCGAAACACGTTTGGCTATGCGGGTAGATATTTCGTCCACCTGCTCCCTCGTGAAAAGAGTACCCTCCAACTTTGTGTGTGGGCACAGGCTACTTAACATTAAATCCATAGCAAATCCTTCCTTATTTAAAATAGTTATTGAAAAAAGCGGCGTTCAATTCGGGTTTGAAGTAATGCTTTCTTTTAATCCACACAAAACCATCTCCTTTAGATATCACCGCAACATCCACAGGTCCACCCACAGTTTCCTTGCCAGGTTGCATCCTACGCACAAGCGACGTCAAGGCTATAAAGCTTTCAGCCATGTTGGCCATATCCTCTTTATCTAGCGAAATCACAGTGTTCAACAGCAGTTTTGTGTACGATTCGAACATCTGTCGGCCCATTTGCCGCATAATATCTCGAATGATGTCGTCTGTTTCTAGGTTCCTTATACTCTTCGAGACATGTGCAGCGGTTGGGTCTGCATCTATGTACGATGTAATTACGTTAATAAATTCTTTGATGGACTTTTCTGTCACACTATATATTATATCTTGAAACGAGGGATTGATACCTTGTATGATGGTTTGTGTAACGTCCGTTTGCGCAAATGGAGTGATAATTGCATGCGAACCATTTTCCGAAATTACTGCAACTTTCTTCTCTTCGCAATAATAACGCAAGCGTTTATCAACGCCAATTGCCACATCAAGGGGGTAGAGTGAGGGATAAATTTCGTTTTCCCCATAGCCTACAAAAACTAATCCTGTACTTAATTGCGTGCTTATCTGTGTGCAGAGGTAGGCATGGAATGCCTTGCTGAGTAACTCTTTTTCACTCAATCCTTTGTTACTTGCACAATCTCCAACAACCTCCTTGTTTGTTTTTATGAACACATCGTATGAATAATCCTTTAATTCTGGGCATTTTTCCTGTTTCTCAAAGTAAGTTAATGCCTGGTTCAGCAATTTTTTAACCTTGTCTTCACTATAACCCGATGCCGCAATGGCATCCGAACCACCATGAGTTTCGCTTATGCATAAATCCCAAAATGCCTCCAACAACAAACCCAAATACTTACTTTGCGTCGTACTGTCGCAAAAGAAATCTCTAGAATGCAAGAACCTTACAAAGTCATCAACGTAACATTTTACGCTTGGAAGAGCCTTACTTCCTAGCTCTTTACGATATTCTTTGATGATAATGTCCCACGGAACACCCATAAAGGCGGCATTGTTAAAAACCATCACGGCCACGGGATGGAACTTAGACAGCGTAAAAATCTTATTTGCACTGTTCACCACCTTATGCGTATTGCCCATTGTCACGGCACTATCTGCTGCTATGGCAACGGCATGTTTGTTTAAAACGCCAACTAAAGCCGTCATAATTATATTATGGATTAGTGATTTCTTGTTGCAAAGATAACAAAACTTACCGAAATTACAAGTACGATTTATGAAAAGATAAGTTAGCAACCTCCAAAGTGAGCATCCATTCTTTCGGCGTTTTTAATTGTTTAAGAGATGTGACACAATACTATTGGTCGTTATATTCAGGAATGTATTTCCCTAGCAATTGACAGCCCGCCCCCGTTCCGTTTCAGTAAGCCCATACCTTCGCGGAGTTTAATCGGGGGCGGCGTAGGCTTTTGTATTATCTGTGGTATTTAACTATTATCTTATTCCGATGTTGCAAAGTTACGCTTTATTTTACTTCAAACAAAGAGATTTTGATATTTTTTTTGACGTTTGATGAAAATAGTAAGCACGCTGGTTGGTTTGCGACGTTACGAAACGACGAGTTTAACCGACACCCAACCAGCCCAAAACGTCCGCTAGCCCCAGCCACAAAGCACTGGAAAGCACTTTAAAACACGCCCTTGCTAAGCAAAAATTATCGCCCATTCATCCGCTCATGCCAAGCCCCACTTCACACACAACAGTCACCCCTTTCAAACCATCCTTTATATAATATGCGTTAAATTGCTAAACAACTAAAACCTACGCAAATGACTACAAACATCCAAACAAACCTCTGCCAGAAACAACCAATAATGCGAAATGATGATGCACATTTATCCTTCAAGCGATGATTTTTCGTTAATTAAATACGAAAAACATGCAGAAGTTGGTAAAAATAACTTATCTTTGCTGCCAAATAAACTCCACCTCTTTCGAGGTTTTACCCCATTAACAAAAACAAATAAACTATCCTATGCGTTTTAGAAACTTGCTCGCGCTAGCTCTTCTCGCCCTTTGTGGCGGCGTTCAGGCGCAAATGCAGATGCCCCCGATTCCACGCGACCCTGCCGTTCGCATCGGTAAACTCGACAACGGGCTCACCTATTACATCCGTTACAACAACTGGCCAGAAAAGAGAGCCAACTTCTACATCGCCCAAAAGGTGGGTTCGCTGCAAGAAGAAGAAAGCCAACGCGGCCTTGCTCACTTTCTCGAACACATGTGTTTCAACGGCACGAAACACTTCCCCGGCGATGCTTTGCTGCGCTATTGCGAAAGCTTGGGCGTGAAATTCGGAGCCGACCTCAATGCCTACACGGCCATCGACGAAACGGTTTACAACATCGACAACGTACCAACCACCCGCCAAAGCGCACTAGACTCGTGCCTGCTCATCCTTCGCGACTGGGCCGGTAGCCTTACACTCGACCCGAAAGAGATTGACCAAGAGCGCGGAGTGATACACGAAGAGTGGCGTTTGCGCACTAGCGCCAGCAGCCGAATGTTCGAACGCAACCTACCTAAGCTCTATCCCGGCTCGAAATACGGCTTGCGCTACCCCATCGGACTGATGAGCGTGGTAGACAACTTTAAGTATAAGGAGCTGCGCGACTACTATGAGAAGTGGTATCACCCCACAAACCAAGGCATCATCGTTGTGGGCGACGTGGACGTAGACCACGTTGAAGCCGAGATTAAAAAGCTTTTCGGCCCCATGAAGAACCCCGCAAACGCCTCGCCCGTAGTAACCGAGAATGTTCCCGACAACAATACGCCCATCGTTATCATCGACAAAGACAAGGAACAAACCAGCACCATCGTGCAAATGATGATGAAACGCGATGCTACTCCCGACTCGGTGAAGGGCGATGTTAACTATCTGGTGTACGAATACGTAAAAGGCGTGGGCATCGGTCTGCTTAACGACCGCCTGGCAGAGGCCGCCCTCAAGTCCGATTGCCCCTTCGTTGGTGCCAGTGCAAGCGTAGAAAGCTACATCTTTGCCAAAACCAAGGAGGCGTTCTCCATCGCCGTGTCGCCCAAAACCACCGAGTTAACGGCCGATGCACTGCGGGCAGCCTACACCGAGGCGTTGCGAGCAGCACAATTCGGCTTTACAAAAACCGAGTACGACCGCTCAAAATCGTCTACACTCAGTTCGCTCGACCGCATGTACAGCAACCGCGACAAGCGTTTTACCTCGCAATTCGCCAACAGCTACAAAGAAAACTTCCTGGACAACGAGCCCATTCCGCCCATCGAATACTACTACGAAACGATGAAACAGGTGGTGCCCAACATCCCATTGGAGTTTGTTAACCAGGTGTTTGCCGACCTTGTGTCGAAGACCGACACCAACTTGGTTATCGTTAACTTCAACCCGGAGAAAGAAGGACTGACATATCCCACCGAAGCAGGGCTCATAGCTGCCGTAAACCAAGCACGCACCGCTAAGCTAACGCCTTATGTAGACAACGTGAAGAACGAGCCGCTCATCACCAAATTGCCCAAACCCGGTAAGGTTGTCAGCCAAAAACGCGGTCCTAAGTTCGGCTATACCGAGTTGAAACTCTCTAACGGCGTAACCGTATTGTTGAAGAAAACCGACTATAAGAAAGACGAAGTGCGCCTTTCTGGTAGCGGCGGAGCGGGCAGTTCGAGCTATGGCGCGGCCGACTTTGTTAACCTCAACGTCTTCAACAGTGCCCTCGAAGTAAGCGGATTGGCCAACTTCTCGAACACCGAGCTGAGCAAAGCCCTCGCCGGAAAGAACGCATCGGCAAGCCTTTCGATGAGCGAAAAGCGCATGCGTGTTGGTGCAAACGCCACGCCTAAGGACATTGAAACGATGTTCCAGCTGGTTTACCTGCACTTCACCAAGATTAATAAAGACCAAGAGGCATTCAACAACCTGATGGAAAGCTTGAAAGTGAGCCTGCAAAACCGTGCCATATCGCCCGACCAAGCATTCAGCGACTCGCTCAGCGCAACCATCTACGGACACAATCCACGCGTGAAACCCCTCGAGTTGGCCGACCTTCCCAAGGTTAACTACGACCGAATACTGCACATGGCAGCCGAACGCACGGCCAACGCCAACGGTTGGCGTTTCATCATCATCGGCAATTACGACGAGGCAACCATTCGTCCGCTCATCGAACGCTATCTAGGTTCGCTGCCTTCTAAGGGTGCCAATCCCAACAGCAAGAAGGTAACCTTCTTCAAAAAGGGCGTAATCAACAACGATTTTACACGTAAGATGGAAACGCCGAAGGCCGATGCCAACATGGTTTGGTTTAGCGAAGACATCCCCTACACCACAGAGAATGCCATCAAGGCCAGCATTGCCGGCCAAATCCTCAGCATGGTTTACCTCAAAAAGATACGCGAGGATGCCAGTGCAGCCTACACTTGCGGCGCCGCAGGCTCGGCAAGCATCGACGACAAGGACCACAATGTAACCCTCTTTGCTTACTGTCCCATGAAACCAGAGAAGGCCGACCTGGCTTTGCAAATCATGCGCGACGAGGTTACCAACCTTTCTAAGCAGTGCGACCCCTCAATGCTGGCCAAAGTGAAAGAGTACATGGTGAAGGAAGCCGACAACGAGGCGAAGACCAACGGCTATTGGGCCGGCGTTATCAGCACGTGGTATCGCTACGGCATCGACTTGCATACCGATTACAAAGCACTTGTGGCTAAGCAAACGCCCGAGAGCATTAGCAACTTCGTTAAAGAAATTCTGAAAGCAGGCAACCGCATTCAGGTTACGATGATGCCAGCAGAAGAAAAGAAGTAAATACATAAAGCGTATGGTGGAAAGGCCGACACACAGGCCCACCATTCCACCATCCATCCTAACGAAAAACAGGTAGGGACGGGTCTGTTTGCAAGACCTTCCCTACCTGTTTTGGGTTTATGGGATTTGTGAATGGACGAGTGGACGGGTGGACATGTTGACAAGGGGACAAGAGAACGGAGTTGACGAGTTAACAAGTTTACAAGTTAACAAGGGAAAGGAGTGAACAAGAGGACGAGGGAACAAGGGAATGGAGTTAACGAGGGGACAAGTGGGCAAGTTAACGAGTTGACAAGAGGACGGAGTTGACGAGGGGACAAGTTGACGAGTTGACAAGTTAACAAGAGGACGAGGGGACAAGTTGACAAGGGGAAGGAGTGAACAAGATGACGAGGGAACAAGGGAACGGAGTTGACGGGGTGACGAGTGGACAAGTTAACAAGGGGACGAGTTGATGAGCTGACGAGAGGATAGTTAACAAACGAACAAGTTTACCAGTTTATAAGTTAACGAGTAGATAAGGCCGTCTTGGCTTTTAATGTAAGCCCTGCAACGGTTCGCCCAGGCTGTGGTAAGCGTACATGCCCTTCGTGCCATTGCCTATGCTCGCGTACATACCACAAACGTTTTGTCTAATTTTCAGCAAGAATATTAACATTATGGCTGCGATTTTTCCACCAATCGCCCACCTTGCCGCAAAAAATCGATTCTCGCAAGGGTTTGTTTTGGTGCAAAAAGGGGGTAGACTGTGAATGCGGCAAGATGAATATTTATTTAATAAAAACGCCATTTGCACCATATTTTGGGCCATTTGCAGCAAAATACAGTGCAATTTGGTGCTAAATGCAGTGCGTTTTGGTGCTAAACGCAAGCTAAAATGGTGCAAAATGCAGTACTTTTTGCCGCTAAATGCAAGGTGAAAAGCATAAATATCCAGTGCAATTGTATAAACAAAACCTTTTCGAACCATGAAACAGATGGCCAAAAAGGGCAAAATGGCCATTAAAAAGTGGGATTTTAGGGTCTAAAAGGGGGTTATTGGGCTCGAAAAAATACGAGCAGGCAACCAAACTAGAAAGGCAAAATGGTGCAAAATGCAGGTTTTGTTCTTAAAAACAGACAAGTTGAAGGACGTGAAAAACTAGGAACAGTGGCTTTTCACCCACTTTTTCACCTATATTTTCGCTAGAACGGGTCGAGAAAAAGATAGGTTTTGTAAAACAAAAACAACAATTTAAGTTTTTAAGTTGGTAAGTTTGTGAGTTGGTAATGTGAGTTGGTGAGTTTTTGTGTTGGTAAGTTGATGACTGGCAATTTCATCTGTTGATAGACACACAAGTTAACAAGCTAAGCGATTAGTCACCAGCAAGTGTTAACTTCACAAAGCATATCACTCCCCTCTCCCTTTGGAGAGGGGCTGGGGGTGAGGCCGAGAGGGGTTGGGGGTGAGGCTGGTAGGGGCTCGGGGTGAAGCCACTACATTAACAATCTAAGCGATTAGTCACCAGCAAGCGTCAAATTCGCAAGGCATATCACTCCCCTCTCCCCTTGGAGAGGGGCTGGGGGTGAGGCCCTGCAAATACCTACATATAGGTATTGCTCAGCTCGTTATAAACACCTAACTTTGCAAATTGCATAGTGTGTTTTGCACTTAACAGGACAAGAAAAAGACAAAAAGATATGAAGTTTCCCACACGAATTCTATGGGGAGGAATACGTGTTATGGTTTTGTTCATGGCTTTTGCGTGTGCTTTTAACCAGTTGGCACACGCCCAAACCACAGACGAGAACATCTCATTGACCATTACCGACCGCAATGGGCAGGCCTTACCCTACGCCACTGTTATCGTTGAGAGTGCCGGCCTTACCTATACCGCCGATGCACAAGGCCGATTACGCCTAAAACCAACACTCTTTACCACCAAAGGAACGCGCCTAACAGTGTCGTATCTGGGCAAAGCCACGCGCCAATTAACCATCACGCACGATGCCGTGGCGAAAGACAAGAAGATAAACATCGCACTAGACGACAACAACCTTTACCTGAAAGACGTGCAGGTGAACGCCACACGCGCACCCCGAAACAGCAATTCGTCGATGCTCATTCAGCGAAACACCATCGACAACATACAGGCTTACAGCTTGGCAGACATCGTTCAGGCACTGCCAGGTAAGGCAATCCTTAATACCGACATGCACAATGCCAGTTTCTTAACCTTACGTTCGGCCCTGCAAGGCGACCTGCAAAACCCCCTCGATGCCTATTCGCGCAACAAACTTAACGACTATGTGCGCAACGCCGCCTTCGGTATTGCCTACGTGGTAGACGGTACGCCCCTCTCGAACAACACCAACATGCAGCTAGACAGCTACGGAAAATGGGGCGGCATCAAGATGTTCGACCGACGTTTTAACACCGACAACAACGAGAACGTGGGCAGCGGAAACGACTTACGCCTTATCCCAGCCTCGTCGATAGAGAGCGTTGAGGTGATTTCGGGCGTGGCTCCTGCCAAGTATGGCGACTTAAGTAGCGGTGCCGTTATCATCAATCGCCGCGCCGGACTTACCCCTTTCTATGGTAGTGTGAAGGTGCAATACGATATTTTCAATGCCTCGTTGGGCAAAGGTTTCGCCCTTGGCGAGCGTTGGGGCATGCTTAACCTCAACGTAGACTATCTGCACAGCACCCGCGACAGGCGCGACAAGCTGAAAACAAACGCCAACATCGCCCTCAACGCCACGTGGACACACACCATTAGCCGAGCCTTGGCATGGGAAAACACCCTCGCGGTAGACTTCTCCAAAAACGTTGACGGACTGAAAAGCGACCCCGACGCCACGCTTAACCGCACCCGAACCGACCGCCAAAACCTGCGTTTGGCCCTGCGCGGTGCGCTTTCGCCCCAACAAAATGCGCTTATCGACGGCATCGACTATAACTTTTCGCTCTCTCTGTCGCACCAATACGACATGCACGAAGAGTTTATCGCCAACAACAGGCTAAACCTTATCACCGATGCCTACACCAACGGCGTGCACGAAACCGATGTTGCGCCACCCTATTACACGGCTCTTTTGGAGATAGACGGCAAGCCCTTGGCCCTCTCGGCCAACGTAGAGGCACGCCGAACGCTAAGGTGGAGCCGCGCCACACACACGCTTAGCTTGGGTGTTTTCGCCCGACACGAGGCCAATCATGGGCGTGGAAAGATTTTCAACGCCGAAACTCCGTTCTACGATGGCGGACAAGGCGGGCGCGGCGACCGCTCTTACCAGTACCGAAACCGCATCAAGCTGAACCAATACGGCTTGTATCTGCAAGACAAGTTGGTGCTGCCCACGGCTCACGGCACGCTAAACGCAACGGCAGGCCTACGTCTTGAATACCAAAACCAACGCTTTGCGGCCTCTCCACGCATCAACATGATGTGGGCGTTAGACAATGGATTGAGCTTTAATGCGGCCTACGGCATCAGTTATAAGATACCCGCCACGGCCTTTTTATATCCCGAAAACGTGTATTTCGACCGTTTGGTGTACAGCAATTACAGCAACAACGCCAACGAGCGGCTCTTTATGTACAAAACCAAAGTGGTTAATCCCACCAATCCCAACTTGCTTTCGCCCTACACACACAGCTTTGAAGTAGGCACAGCCTATGCCAACAGCAACTTCAACACCTCGCTAACGGGCTATCTTAAGATAGACTTGCGCGGCATAAGTTCGGAGGCTGTGCTCGATACGATGTGGGTTCAGCGTTACGAAACCGTGTCGCAACCGCCCAACCAACGGCCCATTTATGCGCCAAAAGGCAACCCCGAACTCATCATCGACTATTACTACACGCCCCGCAACCTGCTTTACAGTCGCGATGCAGGCGTAGAATGGATTGGCAACCTGCGCAACATCAAGCCCTTGGGCCTAGGCGTTAACTTCTCGGTGGTTTACAATTACAGCCTTTACCACCATCAAGGCGAACGTATGGGTACGTCTATCGACCTCGACAAAGAGGCCGTTTCGGGCATCTACGCCCCCACAAAGAACAGTTCGCACGAGCTAATCTCCACCCTAAGCCTCACCAAACAGATACCCACCCTTGGCTTGATATTCAACTTGCGCCTGCAAAACTTCTGGTTCAGGCACTTCAACCGCCACGGGTTCGACATCTATCCCATTGGTTACGTCGACCGAAACTTCCGTCGTGTGTACCTCGACGAGCAGCAACGAAAGGACATCCGCTGGGCATATCTGCGACTAAAAGACAACGAACCCGTAAATATTTCGCAGCCAATCATCGTTCCCAACTGTCATCTTCGCGTGTCTAAGGAGATTGGTAAGCAGCTGCGCCTATCGTGTTATATAAATAATGTATTCAATTATCGCCCTTGGATAGAACGCCAAGGCGAACGAATATACTTTAATCAGCCGCCAACGGTGAGCATGGATGTTAGCTACAAGTTCTAAATGGGCACGCATCACGCTCGCAAAAGCGGCATTACTCAACAATAAACTTGTTATACAATGAAAGGAAAAATGTTTTGGAATTATCGTATCTTCTTACTCATGGCGGTGGGTGTAACGCTCTTTTTCACCGCTTGCAGCGAAGATGATGCACCCGAAGTGCATGGCGCATCGATTAAATTGAACGTAAAACTAGCCAAGGAATTCGAGAAAGCGAAGAACCAGAAGGTTGCCGTTACGCTGCGAAACACCAGCACCAGGGAAGAAACAGTGGTGGAAACCACCCTCAACAAAGACACCGTGCTGGCCAATCTGCCCGTAGACATGTACGACGTGATTGCCGCTTACACCCTCTCGACCGAAGAAATAAAAGCGCTTACCGGCAGGGAAGCCGACGGCGACATCGCTTTTTCGGCCGCCGCAACGGGCATACAACTTAGCCCTGGCAAAGAAACAGGCATAGATTTGGAGCTAACGGCTGGCGGAACAGACGATTTTGTGTTCAAAACCATCTACTACGCAGGGTCTGACAACAAGAAGGCGGCAGGCGAAGACGACTGCTTTATCGAGATTTACAACAACACCAACCGAACCCTTTACGCCGACAGCCTATGCATTGCGCTAACAACCATGAACCGATATGGGCTTCGCAACAACGGCAAATGGCACGAGTATGCCCAGCCCCAAAAGTTCTATTTCACCCCGAAAGGAACTTACGATTGGAGCAAAGCAGAGGGAATGGCCGACCCCGAAGGCGCTAACGACAAGTATGTTTACGGAAACATCGTGCTTATGGTGCCTGGAAACGGCAAAACCTACCCCATAAAGCCCGGCCAAAGTTTCATCATCGCGCCCTTCGCCCTCAACTTTAAAGAACCCTACACCACGGTTAACGGCAAGGAAGTGAAACCCGAATGGCCCGACTCAACCCTCAACCTGAGCAATGCCGAGTTCGACGTTGTTTACCCCGGAAACGAAGAACTGGACAACAAGAACGCTGACAACATGGTGATTTTGCATAAAGGCAACAACCGCTACATGCGCCTTTCGCGCAACGGCAAAGAGGGTTACGTGCTCTTCCGCCACCCCAATCCCTCCCAACTTCCCCTCTACCTGCGCCCATACAGGGACATGAAGTATGCCGACCCCTCGCAATTTATGCAGATACCCGTTGCGGGCATCATCGATGCCGTTGAGGTTATCAACCCCAATGCCGATGGTTACGTGTCGCCAAAGGCTTTCCCCAAGCAACTAGATGCCAGCTATGCCTACTCAAAGCCCGATTATAGTTTCCGTTGCATCTCGCGTAAGGTGAGCCGAGTGAACGAAGGTCGCCGCATATTGCAAGACCTCAACAACTCTGCTCTCGACTTTGTTCAGATGATTCCAAACCCAAAGGCGTTTGCCCCAAGCAAGTAACGCCCCATTATAAGCATCTCCGCTTGCCTGCATAGAAAAAGCAGGCAGGCGGAGAATTGCCTATAACGAAATTCCCAAATCAACAACATGCACGCACGTTTATTCGTATCTAGCCTCTTGTTCGGGCTTTTCTATATCGCCTCCGCCCAAGATTCGCTCACGCGTTTTGCCGTTCTCACCCCCCAAGAGTGGCGGCAACACCACCAAATCATGGCCTCGCCCCTGGGCATTTACTTGCTACCGGCGCAGAGCTATGGTTATACCTCGGCCACTTTCACGCACGAACGAGGCCCTTTAATGCGCCTGCAAACACCCGAAAAAGATACGAATTTGCGGCTTTCGTCTATGGGCGTGCACACCACTAACCGCTGGCGACTATACGGTGAGTTTGCTTACGACCGACAATTTGCCGACAGTGTGGGTTGGCTGCTTAGCGAAACGCCACGCCTGGGCATGCCCTATTATTTCGCTTCGCCACGCAAAGGCAGTTGGCTAAACGAAACCTACCAACTTAAAGGCGCAGCCAATTACCGTCTTTCGCGTCTGTTCGATCTCGGTGCAGCCTTGCAAATAAGGTATCATAAGGGCGCGCGCAGCAACGACCCACGCCCCTCTACCGAGAGCTTTTACTCGCGTTATCACCTCAATGTGGGCCTAAACCTCGCCCCCGTACATATCGCTATGGCGGCAGGAATGGTGTACGGAACAAGCGATAACAACATTATTTACGTAAACGAGAATAACGATCGCATCGACCGATTGGACTTTATGGCCTACGAACTGATGGGATTTGGCATGCACCGAAAGACGGGTAAGCTGCAAAACCGTGAGATGCAAGCCAACACTTACGGGCACGAACTGTCGTTACAAGCCAGCTTTACCCGAAACGAAACGATGCTTTGGGCGCGCGCCAGCTATCTTGCGCAAAGCGACAGCATACGCCGAAGCCGAACAAAAAACGTGTCGGCCAACCTCCTTTCCACCTATAACGTTCGCCAAACGCGCATTCTTGCGGGGTTAATTCATCCCCTTTCGCCCGCTCTTCGCCTGCAAACCACAGTTCACGCCCACTTTACCAAGGGGTGGGATAGGCTAGATAACATCCTCGGCGGACAGAAAAACTATGTGTATAACCATCGCGATGTCGGCCTTAACGCCTTGCTCTACCATCGTTTTACCTCGCAGCGGCTCGACCTATTTGCGCTCGATGCCACCGCCGAACACGAGAAACGACAAGACGGAGCCACGCAACACACCCTCGTTCGCGATGCTTTCCATCTCGCTGCAGCCTATCGTTCGCAACGTGGCTTGCCTCGAAACTTCGCCTTTTTCTATGGCGCAAGTCAAGCCTTCACCTTGCCCAAGGCCTCGCTAAGCTACCCATCAACGCAAGAAACGGTGTTCTCTACCCAACTAGCACTTCCCCTGCAACGTTTCTACGCCACGTCTACGGCCAGCACACGCATAGCGTTGGGTACGGCCAAGCGTTTCGCCCACTATCAGCTAACGCTCTCCTTGGCCTACCAATTGGGCTATGTGCTTAAAGCCCAACCCACCATTCACGGCACGCGCCACAACTTTGAGGCTGCCCTCGGCTTGGCTTTCTAGCGGCCAACAGTCCTTTACACAACAGCGATAACACCCCTTTGCGTAAATGAAAAAATACCTCCTTATCCTTGTTCTCGCCCTGTTTGCCCTTTCGGCAAACGCCAAACGCACACAGGCAACACTGTCCACCGACCCCAACCTGCATGTGGGCAAGTTGCCAAACGGCCTTACCTATTATATACTTCGCAACAACACACCCCCCAATCGTGCCAATTTCTACCTCGCCCAATGCGTTGGCTCGCTGCAAGAGAGCGACAACCAACGCGGCTTGGCCCATTTCTTAGAGCACCTTTGCTTTAACGGCACGCGCCATTTCCCATCCAATACATTCGTGGCTTACCTCGAAACGCTGGGCTTAAAATTCGGTCAGAACATCAACGCCTATACCGGAATGGAGCGCACCGTGTATCATCTCAACAACGTTCCCACAGCGCGCGTCTCGGCCTTAGACAGTTGTCTGCTTGCACTTCGCGACTGGGCGTGCGACATTTCGTTTTCTCCCGAAGAGATAAACAAAGAACGTGGCGTAATTAACGAAGAGTGGCGACAGCGCAATTCGGCCACAGCACGCATGCTACAACGCAATCTCCCACGCCTTTACCCCAACAGTTTGTACGCTCATCGCATGCCAATAGGCTTGATGGAGATAATCGACACCGTTGGCCCTTCCACCCTTCGGCAATATTATCACCGATGGTATCACCCACAAAATCAAGCCGTTATCGTGGTGGGCGATGTGGATGTAGCGCGCACGGCCAAACGCATCGAGGCACTTTTCGCCCCCATACGCCCCACCAAGGCCGCGCGCCGACCCGCCATTGTGCCCGTTGCCGACAACGCCAAGCCAATCGTTGTGGTAGATAGCGATGCCGAACAGCGCACCACGCTTGTGCAAGTGTTCTGCAAAATGCCGCCCATAACGCCCTCCGAGAAGTCTACGCGCAGTTACTACGCCCTGTTGGCGCGCCGCTCTTTGATGATGTCGATGTTGCGCATGCGCCTTGCCGAGTTGGTGGTTAAGCCCCAATGCCCCTTCACGCAGGCCGTGGTGGGCTATGGCGTATATCTCTATGCCTCCTCAAAATACGCCTTCCAAGTAACCATTATGGCCAAAGACGGACAGGCGCAGGCCGCCACACAAACCGTGATGACCGAGCTATGGCGCGCTGCCAAGCATGGGTTTTCGGCCGCCGAACTGGCTCGTGCCAAGGCCGAAGAGCGCAATATCATCGAACGACAGTATGCCGCGCGCAACGAAGTGGGTAATAATTATTTGGGCAACCAACTGGTGGAACACGCCCTAAGCGGCGAACCCATGCCCTCGCCCGATGCTCTTCGGAAGTTGCGAACAAGCATTGTTGATGCCATTACGCCTGCCGACGTGCAACAGTGGCTGCGCAAGATGCTCCCCACTAGCGGTAGAAACCTCGTTGTTCTTAGTCTTAACCCCCAGCGCGAGGGTGCAAACACACCCACCAAAGAAGGGCTTTTGCAGGCCGTTTTGCAGCCTGCCACGGCCAACATCGCCCCTTACGAAGACAATACCCCCAACCAACCGCTGCTCCCCATATTGCCCAAGGCAGGCCACATCGTTAGTCAACGTCAAGAATCCGCTTTGGGTATCGAGCGCATAGAGCTGTCTAACGGGGTGACGGTGCTGCTCAAACCCACCTCTACGGGCAAAGACGAGCTGCTGATGACGGTCTTTGCGCCTGGTGGTTCGTCGCGTTTGGGACAGGCCGACTTCGCCAATGCGCGTTTCTTCAATCGCATTGTGGGTAGTAGCGGACTAGGTTCTCTCTCGTCGCAACAGCTCACCAAGGTGCTAACAGGGCAAACGGCAAACGCCAATCTCTCGCTCGACACCTATTGGCTAAGCCTCAACGGCAGTGCCTCTACACGCGATGCCGAGTGCCTTTTGCAGCAAACTTACCTGTATTTCACCGCCTTGCGCCCTGACCAACAGGCTTTTGACAACATCATGACCAACAGCAGGGCGCGCCTTAGCCAAGTGTCAGGCCTGCCCGAAATGGCCCTTAGCGATTCGCTTACGGCCACCTTGCACGCCCACAACCCACGTTTTGCCAACAACACGCTCGCCGATCTCGACCATGTAGACCCCAATCGCATTCTCACCTTGGCGCGCCAAGGCATGGCCAATGCTGCAAACTTCACCTTTGTTTTCGTTGGCAACTTCCAACGCGACAGTCTTCTCGCCCTCGTTTGCCGTTACATCGCCTCGTTACCTGCCAGCAAACCCCTGCTCGTTTCAGGTCAACCCGCCTCCATCAACCACCCTTCGCCCCGCCATCAGAGAGCGCAAAGCTCCACCGCGCCCACCACTACCGCCGCTCCAAACAGCGAAACATCCCTCGTTGGCGCACTGCGCAGCGTACAAACCTATGCTCGCGGCATCACACGCAACCACTTCCGACATGCCATGACCACGCCAAAAGCCAACGCCTACATCGTGTGGTGGGCCAAGGGTACGCCCTATACGCTAGGCAATATCGTGATGGCCGAGGCCGTTGGTCAGCTGCTTGGCATGCGCTACACACAGCGAATACGCGAAGAAATGGGTGCAGCTTACAGCACCGATGCCTCTTGCACCCTCGCACCCGATGTGAACACCACCTACTTAAAGCTATATGGCATCTGCCCCATGAAACCCGAATTGGTTGACAGCACCCTCAATGCGATGCGCGCCGAGGCCGAAAACATGACTCGTAACATCGACCCCACGCTCCTCGAAAACGTGAAACGCCACCTTGCCAAACGCTTTGAAGAACGCACAAAGCAAAACAGCACGTGGCTACGAGCTGTGCAAACATGGGCGCAACAGGGCATCGACATCCACACCAACTATCTCATCGAGCTGCAAAACATCACGCCCCAACGTCTGCAACAGTTTATTGCACAACAATTAATGGCGCAAGAAAATAGGGTTGAAGTGGTGATGATGCCGGAGTGAGAGGAAAAAAAAGCCGCAACCACAAGTTCTCGGCCTCACCCCCAGCCCCTCTCCAAAGGGAGAGGGGAGTGAAATGCCTTGCTTGTTGTACGCTTGTTACGGGTTAACTCGCCAACTGATTAACTCGTCAACTGGTTAACTCGCCAACTTGTTAATTCGTTAGCTACTCTATCTTCCATCAACTTGTCTGCTTGTTAACTTGTTACAATGGAAAGGGGTACAAGCAATAGCGATTGAACTTTAGTCTGTTTTTAGCACATCCCTACAAACTAGGTGCGAGTATTTCGAGTTTCTTTTCTTTATAGTTTAGGATAAACGAGTGGCCTTTTAAGAAATTCAAGCTGAGCAAACCATAATTGTCTTCGCCCTCAATAAAGTCGAGAACGATAGTTTGTTTGCCTAAACCAAAGGTAACCCCCTTATATTGGCGAACCTGTTTGATGGTAAGTTGTTGACTTACATTCGCCGTTTCTTTCTGTATTGTTCCTGATGGTGCAATGCGAATGTCGTTAGGAAGTTTGTTGTTCCTACTGCCTGTGTCGAAGACAAGGCGCACATGTTGCCCTTGTATGCGCGTTTCAAACACAATAAAGTTCATCGGGATATCGGTGTATTTATGGCTGTCTTTCCATTTAAGCACAATCCCTCCATTATTATCACCTAGATTGGGAGTGATGGTCATTGTTTCATAGTCAAAACGCAATGGCCTATCTTTCAGAATATCTGCCCCAAGAATGAAATTAGGCGCAAACCTTTGGAATTTGCCTTTTAGGTTGATGATGATGCAAAGCACCTGGCGATAGGTTTTACCGCAAAAACGAACGGAATCGAAAACGCAAGTGGGCATTCGATTGTCGCGTGAGTTTACCATTAGTTTTAGTTTGTCGGGCATAGCTATTCCCAATGAGTCTTTTGCAAAAGTAGAATCTACTACACATAAGCTGCAACCAGTATCTACTAACGCGGCCACTGACTGCACCTTGTGGCTATACACTTCTAATGATGTGTATAGTAAGCTGTCTTTCTCTTTCAATTCTGCTTGCCCGTAAGTACACAGGCAGAAAAACAGCATACTTAAACATGAGAATAGCGTTTTGTTCATCTTAACAAGTGATCTCCTAGGATGTTTATAAGTTGCAAGTTGTTGAATTTCTCTTTGTCTGGGTCGAATTTCGGCCAACTTAACGCTTTGGGGTTGAAACGTTTTTCTTGTTCCTTACGTTTAAGAATGAGGGGTGAAAAGCCTTGAAAACGTAAGTAAAGGTAGAGTGCCGTTGTGTCGGAAAGGGCTTTCTGCTCTTTCCTACATACCGAATCCTTTTTGGCAACATTCTCTATCACATGCTTTTGTGCAAAAGATGTGGCAGAAATAGTAATTGCAGCCCCAAGGAAAAGAACCCTCGTGCGTTTTAGTTTATATACCAAACTTTGTATCGGCCATGTGTATATCGGTAGATTCATGTGTGTTGAGTGATTCATTGCTATGCTCGTCTGTTTTCTCATGGAAGAAATGGGCTTTCAGCAACTTAAAAAGATAGTGCCAAATAAACTTCCTCCATAAATGTTTTAAAGTTCATCCTCTGTTAGAAGGGTCATGTCATACGCTCATAATGATTTGATCATTAATGTGAATAAACGCCTATACATAGGGTAGCAAGATATTGCAAATATATAAAATAAAAAGAAACACGCCAAATATAAGGCTCAAAAAGTTACGCTTTTGATGTGTTAATTCTCATACGGGGTAATGTGGGTATTGAAAGAAGGAGAGGTGAAAACGGTCAAAAAAGACCTCAAACACAGCCCCAACCGGCCTCACCCCCAACCCCCTACCAG
>NZ_GG740073.1:340077-400060 GCF_000162415.1 Prevotella sp. oral taxon 317 str. F0108
TGCAAGGCGTGCGTAGCCGGGCATCCATAAACCTTTACGCAGAGTAAAAGGAGGAGCGTTGTTCGCTCACATTACAGCTATGGCTTTCCAAACCCAATTTTGTTTGACTATAAAACGGGTCAACGAGTTAACAAGTTAACCCATTGACCCGTTAATATTAATAAGGGTGTAATAAACAAAGCATTTCACTCCCCTCTTCGCTCATCTGAGTTGGTTTTGCTTACCTTGTGAGGTGTAATAAACAAGGCATACCACTCCCCTCTCCCCTTGGAGAGGGGCCGGGGGTGAGGCTTTTTCCTTACTCCGACTTCATGGTAACCTCAATCCTTCGGTTACTCTTGATAATGGCTTGCGCCACTTGCTGTATGTCGGCAGCCGAAAGTTGGTCTACCAACGCCTCGTAATCTGTGTGCAGGTCAATACCGTAGCGCAGGTGTTGGTACACAATACTGTTCCAATAGTCGTTGACAAGCGTTTCTTGTTGGTGAGCCTTCTTTAAGTAAGCCTTAATCTTGCGAATACTTTCGGGATTGATGCGACCTTGCGCCACGTGTGCCAACTGACGATACACGATGGGCATCAGTGCGGCGTACTTTTCAGGACCAGTTCGGAAAGCAATCTTCAACAACGAGTTGGGACGACTGTTGCAGTCTAGTTCGCCTTGCACACCCACGCCATAGGCACCGCCTTTCTCTTCGCGAATGCTGTCGGTAAAAGCGATGGTAAGCACGCGACGAAGGGCATCGAGAGCCAAGTTAGACTTGGGCGTATAGGGCAAGTTGAAGGTGTAGATGATGGTGACAAGTGCCGATGGCGTGTTCATCTTCTTGGTAAAGACATGCGTTTCGTTTACGTTGCGCACCTGCGGAAAGTTGTTGGCAAAGCTCTCTTTGCGCCCCGCTGCGGGCAACGAGGCCACATATTGGCAGAGAAGCGGGCGAAGCGAGTCGATGTTTACGTTGCCCACAAGCAACATCTTAAAGCCCGTGGCATCGGCAAAGCGTTCGCGATAGAGTTGCATAATGCGCTGATAGTTCACCTTGTTGAGGCGTTCGAGGGTCAACGGGGCGGTGCGTTCGTTGTGGCCATAGGCAATGAGCGAGAGCGAGTCGTTGTATTCTACCTGCGGATTGGCGTTTCTGTTCCTCAACATGGCCCGCCTGCGGTCGATGCTGGTGGCAAAAGCGGTGGTGTCTGTTCGCGGAGCGGTGAAGTAAAGATAAGCCAATTGGAACATCGTGGCTAGGTCTTTGCGGTTAGATTGTCCGCTGATGCCCTGCGTTTCTTGACCAACATAGGGCGAAACGCGCACATGTTTGCCTGCCAGCATCTTGTCTAAGCGGTCGGCCGAGAATGCGCCCACACCGCCATCAACGATGGCATTGGGCAGGAAAGAGAAGTTGGGGGCATCGGTTTCGGGACAAAGCGAGAGCCCGCCTTCGCCCCAAAGGCGCATGGTTATTTGGTCGGCGGCAAAGTTGGTGGGCTTGACATATACCTCGATGCCGTTGCTGAGCACAAGTTTAGTGACGCCGAAGTGTCCGTAAGGCTGCTCGCTCACAATCGTTCCGGCCTTTGGGGCATGCTCGATGAGGGTTGTGGGCAGGGGCTCTTCCTTGTATGGCTGGTAGCTATTGTCGGCTTGTGCCTGCAAAACGTATTGTTCCAATTCTTGATTGCTGGGCAATGTAAAGCCTGCCTTTTGCGGAGCAAGCACCGTTAGCACTTGATTTTCGTTAGAAATGAGCTTTCGGGCGGCCTCGTTCACCTCTTTGAGCGACACTTCGGCATCGAAACGCTTGGTTAGGGCAAGCCTTTCTTCGGGCGTTAGCAGGGGTTCGGACGAGAGAAAATGGCGAACGGCCTGCATGGCCAGCGTGCGATTACTACGTTCGTTGCGTTCGTCAAAGCGCGTTTGGGCACGTTGCAGCGCATCGGCTTTGGCGCGTTGCAGTTCGGTTGCGGTAAAACCAAAGCGGCGTGCGCGTTCGGTTTCGCCAATAACGGCACGAAACGAACCGCGTATGTTGTCTTCTTTACAGCCAAACGACAGGCTGAAAGCCTCTTTTGTCTGGGCAACGAGGAAGCTACCCGTACGCGCCGAGGCACTGAGCACGGGCGAAGGGTTGATCTGTTTGAGGGCGGTAAGCCGCTCGCTAAGCATCGCCGTAATGAGGTTTTCTATGTATCCGTCGCGCACATAGGCGGTTTGGCCCTTCTGTGCAAAGGGAGTGGCGGGGTGTTTCATGTGAAGACCCGCCAGAACAATGGGCTGTTCGCTATCCTTTTCTACGGCCACAATCATGCGTTTGTTGTCGGGCACGGGGTAATAGGTGCGCTTGGCGGGATTTTTGGGCATGGGAATGGTAGAGAACAGCTGCTTAATTTTGGCCTCGATGGCGTTTACGTCGATGTCGCCCACCACCACGATGGCTTGCAAGTCGGGGCGGTACCACTTGTTGTAATAGTCTTTGAGGTCTTGATAGGGAAAGTTGTCAACGATGTCCATCGAGCCGATGGGCATGCAGTCTTCGTATTTCGAGCCTTTAAAGATGGTGGGTTGCAGCTTTTCGTACATGCGTTGCGAGGCCATTTTCGCCCTGCGCGTGCGCCATTCTTCGTGTATCACGCCGCGCTCTTTGTCTATCTCCTTATCTTGCAGCAGCAAGTAGTGGCTCCAATCGTGGAGGATGAGCAGCACCGAGTCGACAACCGACGAGCGTTTCAGCGGCACTTGCGAGATGTTGTACACCGTTTCGTCGATGCTGGTGTAGGCATTGAGGTTGGTTCCAAACTTCACGCCGATGGTTTCGCACCACGGAACGATGCCCGGAGAAGTGCCATCGTTGCGGAAATGCTTGGTTCCGTTGAAGGCCATGTGCTCTAAGAAGTGGGCCAATCCGCGCTGGCGTGGCTCTTCGAGGATGCTACCCACGCGCTGTGCGATGTAGAAATCGGCCACGCCTGGCTCTTTGGCGTTGTGCCGAACAAAGTATGTTAGGCCATTTTTAAGCTTGCCCGTACGATAGGCAGCATCGTTTTTTAGGGGCTGCGCCAACAAAAGGGTTGGCAGAAAGAGTAATAAAAGGCTTACTTGCCTTAGAAATCTTGTTTGCATATTGGATAATGTTTTTGCTGTTTTAAACGTACGCCGATGTATGAAGGCATTTTTTAGAACCCGCCTTAAAACGTGCAGCCTATGGCCAAAGTGGCCTCGGTGCGGTGTTGGTTGTCAATCCAAGGCGAAGGCTTGGCGGTTTGGTGCCACGTGGTTTGGGCGCGAACGTAGAGGGGAAAGGGCAAATGGCGTAGGCCAAAGGCGTATTTGGCGGCCAGATGCAAGCCCCATTGCGGTGCGGTTAGCAGGTGATGCTGGCGGTAGAGATAGGCTTGCATCAGCGTTGGGGGCGTTTGTTTGTCGCTAGGCGTTGCCAATGTGGCTGTTTGGCCTGGCTCGCCGCTGCCCCATTGGTGAGAAAGTCCGCCCGTAAGGGATAGCATGGCGCGGCGACTAAGGGAGATATTGCGAGTGACGAGCAGCGAAAGCAGGTTGGTGTGCAGCTGTTGTCGCTGAACGTAGGGGTAGAGATAGGCCGACACTTGGCGGCTGTCGGCTTGCAAGGCGGCCGAGATGGTCCAATGCGCGATGCCGCCAAACAGCCTTAACCATGCTGTATAGGCTAGTTTCAGGCTGCTCCAACGCTTGTTGGATGTTTTTATGGGGTCGAAATACTCGTAAAACGAACTGCCTGTTGCTGTTTGGTTCTCGCGATAAGTGGTTTTGTGGTTGGTTAGCTGTTCGTTGGTGTACGACAGCGACAGCTGTTGTTGACTATGCGTGCGGTATTTATTCAGCACCAATTGTAGTCCAAAGTTGTCGCCCTGATGTTTGAAATGCACGATAGAATAAGGCGAGTTGCGCCCGTAAAATCCGCTTCGGTGCACCATCTGCGCACCAAGAAAGAGCGAGAACCCACGCCCCAAATTGCTTTCTGCCTGCAAGGCAAGCCCGTTTTGTTCGTCAAGTAGGGGCTGTTCGCGCGAGTCGTCGGTGTAGCCTTTGTTGCCAAACTGTTCCACTTCGCCCGTAAATGCGCCATAGTCTACAAGTGTTTTATACACCTTTTCGGTTTTTCCGTAGGTTACAAAGCGCAGACTTTCGGTGCTTCGGCCGTAAATATAGTTGGCACCCAACATCCATTTTTTACCTATTGGGGCTGCAATGCCCAGCGAAAGATTGAGTTGCATCAGGCTGTTTCGGTGGCGAAGGTCTTTGTATTTGGCGTAGTTGGCGGCGGTATAATCTACCTTTGCGCCCACGGCTAAGCCTCGCCAGAGGTCTATACCTACGGCTCCTACGAGGTTATAGGTGTCGCGATGCTTGTTGCCGGGATTGGTTAGCGAGTCTTCGGACAGGTCGAAGGGCTTGCGTTCGGGGTTGATGAACACCGAACCCAACATGTTTTTGCCCGCGAAGTTGTCGTAATCCATTCGCCCGTAAACCACCGTGCGTGGGTTAATACGGAAAAACGACTCGACCATCGCACCTGCTTGCACCACGTTGGCCGACTGGGAGTAGTCCACGAGGTCGCCTTTGGCCACGCTGCCCCTTACTTCGGCCATCGAGATATTGCGCTGATTGTAGCGTGTTAGTGCAGCTGCATTGGGCGAAGTGAGCCACGGGTTTGCCTGTTTCACGAGGTTGAAGTCGCGAAAGTGAGGAGTGGTGTCGGCTGGGAGAGCTGTCGACGTGAAGGATAGGGCGAATAAAAGGAGTGATAACACAGGGCAAATGGAGGGGTTAATGGGTTTAAAGAGGTAAGGATTAAAGGGGGATAGGGGCTGGGGTTCTAATAATTTTAGGCATCTCAGTTATTCATATTATCCTAGGGATTCTAGATATTCTAGGGATTCTAATTATCCTAGAAGTTCTAGGGGCTCTAGATATTCTTGTTATCCTAGGGCTTCTAGTTATTCTAGTTGCCCTAGGAATTCTAGGCATTCTGGTTGTTCCAGAACGCCTAGTTTTCCTAGAAAACAGCCCCCAAAGCCCTTTTTTGTTAAGCCAAGCCACGCAAGTGGCAGAGCGTTTTCAACTTGTTAATTTGTTAACTCGTTAATTTTCCAACTTGCCAATTTACTTTCCTTTAATGGAGAAAGCCTTTCTTTCGTGGAAGTCGTTGGTAGAGTTATTGGTGTCCATATATATAATATGTGCGCCATTCTTTATCGAAGCCTCGGCATCAATGCCACTGGGGTCGCCCGTAGACACGCCCATCGTGTAGCCATACACCAGCTTTCCCTTGTTTTCGGGCAGCTTTTCTGTTTCTTCTTTGTCCACGTTGCGGTAGAGCGTGTGGCCCAATTGGTAGGTAAGGAGTACGCTTCCGCCGTCTATTTCGGCAGGTAGGCGCTTGGCGTTCGCGGTCTTGTATGCAGAACTAAAAACTTCGATGCCATCGATAACCCACTCGTTAGGTATCTTTAGGTTGGCGGTCACTGGATTATGTGCAGCCCCTGGGGCATAGATAATGTTCGAGACGTTGGTGGCATAGTTGCGTGGCGTAACGCCTTGGGTTTGGAAAATGAACATGGCAGGTGACGTTACGCTAAGTGTCCAGCCATTACCTTGTCCATATTCAACAGCTTTTAGATAATGAGAAGTGGGGATAAGCTCTGATGGAGAGGGGTAATAAAGCTCATTGTCGTATCCCGATTCGGGGTCGTACATGGCATAATAGTCCTTGTTTGCATAGTTAACCGACTTAGAATAAGTCTTGGTATTGTCGATAGCACCATTAACATTCACCACAATTTGCGAGTAAGGCTGCATCACGAGCGGTCCTTGGAAATACCAAATACCATGAATACCAGGGATGTAACCTTGTCCGTCATATACCAACTTGCCGTTTTTTAGCCATTTGCTTGGTGCTTGCGAGTTGTAGGGATCTACAATACCAACGGCAAGATTGTTGATAACGGCCACCTCGCCACCATTGTTATAGAGAACGAATCCCTTGTCCATCTGGAAAAATCTACCACCATTATCAGGCTGGCAACCACCATTGTAAAGTTCTTTAATGATAATCTGGGCAGCTTTTGAGAGTTTCATTTCAAGCTTTATTTCCGTAGCGGGTGGCGATACAACTACCTTACTTTTATTGCCATTAAGGTTGAGTTTCCATATTCCATCGCCGCGTGTTGCGTTACTCCGAACATCGTATATGCCTGCTGGCACGTTGAACTCGGCCACGCCATTAGCGTTGGTTGTGGCAACAAATACTGATGCGCGTGCGTCAACAAGTTCAACCTTTGCACCTTCGTAGGGCTGAATGCTGTTTTCGGGATACTGCAAAGTTACGTTAACCTTACAGGTTTGCACAGTGTCTACCTTGTCGTCGCTGCTGCACGACAAAACCAGCAGCGCAAAAAACGCTGCTAAGAACGAATTGATAAGAATTGTTTTGCGATACATAATTGCTTATTTATTAATGAGTTTTTTAGTTTATGAGCTTGTGAGCTTGTGAGTTTATAAGCTTGTGAGTTTGTGAGCTTGTGAGTTGATGAGTTGATGAGTTTGTGAGTTGATGAGTTTGTAAGTTTGTGAGTTTGTAAGTTTGTGAGTTTGTAAGTTTGTGAGTTTATGAGAACGTTTGCCACGCTGCAACAACACATTTGGCTTAACTCCTTAACTCCTTAACTCCATAACTACTTACTCCTTTACTACTCAATTACTCCCCCCATCATATCTTCACTTTCAGCCCCAACCCATAGTAAAAGGCGGGCACATACGAGCTGCCGTAGAGCGAAGTTTCTTGCCCTGTGCGCGTAGAACGCACTCGGCTCATGGTGTTCCAGAAGTTATTGGCATAGAACATCAGCTGTACGCGGTCTCCAATCTCCTTCGTTACGCTGAAATTGGCCGAGTAATAGGCCGACAAACGTTCGGGATTCATCACGAAGGCATAGTTGGTTCGTTTCACCAGCTTAGCCAAATCGTTGAACAAAGCGGGGTCGTTGTCTTTGGCCCAAGCAAACTTTTCGGCGAAAGGGATAAGCTTATCGGGTTCTTCCCACGTGCTGTAATACTCGGGATAAACCACCATGTGCTTGTCGCGAACATCGCGTGTGTAGGGCCGTCCAAAGAAGTCGTCGCCCTTCTCCACAGCATATCCGCGCGTTCCGTTTGGCAATTCGCTTAGCGGACGGTTGTATTGATAGAGCGAACACTCCACGCGTAGCGACATGATGATACGTATGCGCGGCACGTGGGTTGTGAGTGTAATGTTGAGATTGGACTCGTGCGTGAGCGAACCGTTGCTTACCGAGGGCGACGCCGTATTGTCGGTAGAGGTTGTTCCGCTGCCGCGATAATGGCCAATATAGGTGTAAGGCTTGCCTTGGGCATTGAGCGTGCCAGCCTCCGAAGGCAATGCTGCGAAGAGCAAATCGTCTAATCCTTTGTAATAATAGTAGTTTCCATCGAGCCTAAGCGAAGTGCGCAGTGCCTTGATTGGGGCGAAATCCACAATCCATTCTATGCCGAAACGTTCGGTGGGCGACCCATTTACGTATTTGCGGTTGCTCAGATAGCCTTCCCTTTCTTTGTAAGGCAGCAGTATGGGGGTGTTGGCACCCGTGATGTCCCTCACGGTTACGATGCCTGTTTGTTGGTCGATGTGGTATTCGCGGTTGGCCGATGGGATGGGGCAATGCTCTAATGCAGCTTGCGAAGTGTACTTATAGGTGTAGGGTTTGTACACCACTACGGCTGTATATGGGTTAAATGTTTTGTGATAAAAGGCCGAAACGTTAACGCGCGTGTGGCCAATGTTGGCCTGTAAGCCAAGGTCTAGCTGGTTGGTGTACTGCCATTGCAGTTGCGGATTGTACACCGCCTGCGACGGAAAGGTGTGATAGGCATAGTAAGCTTTGTTGTCGGCCGTGCTACCAGGCGTAAATGCCAGTCGGTCTATATAGCTGGTGCGGGGGTAAAGCACTTGAAACGAGGGTAGTTTAACCGATTTTCCCCAGCCCACATGTGCCGAAAGACTTCGCATCCACGTATCGCGACCATGCCAAAACACGTAACGAAGGTTGGCGCGTGGCGAGAGGGTTGAGGCCGTTCCGTAGGCCGAACCAGCGATATGACTGATGTCGTTGCGAACGCCCACGGTCAATTCCATGTTCGAAAGTTTGCCCGTTGGTATGTTCAGACGTTCTTCGGCATAGACGGCAAGGTTGTTCAGCGTGGGCAATTCGTGGTAACGGTAGGGTCGCCATGTGGGTGTTAGGCGCGCCTTCTCGTAGTAAGTGCCGCGGCCGAGGTTGCGACTGCCGGTGTAATCGGCCCCAACCGACACCTTATTATATATGCGCGCGAACCGCTTTACCCAATCGGCCTTCAACTTAAAGGCGTAACTTAGGGGGCGACTATCGTTGAAACTGCGCATATACCAATAGCCCGTAGGCCCCAGAATGATGTCTGCCGAGGGGTGTTTGTCATAGTCGTAGGCCACGAAATAGCCTTCTTTCATGGTGTGGATGTAGGGAAGTGTAGTGGCTGAACTTGTGTGGCTGTAATTCTCGTATAGCTGATCGGCATACGAAAGCGACGATTTCAGTACCACGCTGGTGAGCCATTTGCGGTTGAGTAGCCACTCGGCCGAGAGGTTTGCGGTAAATCTGTTGTCGCGTTCTTTCTTATAACTGTCTAGTTCGCCATCGGGATCGGCCTTCGAATTATAGCCGCCCACGTTGCCCGTAAGTCCAAGTTTCAGCGTTAGGGGCATGCTTTGGCGCATCAACACGTTCATATACTGGGCTGAAAGCACGTTGCGTTGGTAGGCGGTGAAGGGCGATGTGATGTCGCCGAACGTGCGTGCGTGCTCCATTGAGAAGTTAAAGAGCCCCATTTTGCCGCCAAGGTCAACACCTTTGCTTAGTGCCAGCTGGCGTGTGTTTTGGTTTAGCTTGGCTTCTACGATGAAAGGCGACTTGCCGCTGCGCGTGTTCACCTTCACAATGCCGTTGCTTAGGTCGCCATATTCCACCGACGGCACACCCGTAACCACCTCAACGCTCTCGATGTTGGCTGTGCTAAGGGTGCGCGTACCTGCTCCGAGCGTTTCGCCGGGCGTGGCGTTGTTGTCCAATCGCACGCCATCCACCTCGATGGCCGTACCAAACGAGGCGTTACCCATCTCTCCGCTGCTGCTGCGAAGGGCAATGCGGGTGTCGCGCAGCAACGAACTGTTCCATGTTTTGCCGCCAGGAAGAAGGCTCATGATGTCGCCAAGGTTCAAAGCTTGTCGGTTGTCAAGTGCCAAGCGGTCGATGGTGTAGCTTGTTGTTGTGGCATCGCCCTTTCGTTTGGCCACCACTTCCACCTCGTTCAGTTTCAGGTTGTCGTCGTTTAGGCCGATGTCTACATGTGGCATGCCTGCCCTTACGTTCACCTTCGTGGTAAACGTGGCAAAGCCTAGGCAACGCACGGTGAGCGTTACGTTGCCCGATGGCACGTTTTTAATGGCGAAACGCCCCTTATTGTCGGTGATAGCCCACAGCTCGCACTCTTTTAGCGTAACGGTGGCATACTCTATTGGCCGCCCATCGCCTTTGCTTTTGATGGTGCCGTTCAGCAAAACGCCCTGCGCTTTGACCGTTGAGACCGCGCCCACGACAAACAAGAGGATTGCAAAACAGATTTTGAACATTCGCATTTAAAGGTTAGTTAATGCCGATGTACAGCAATGCTTTGCAAAGATAGGTATTATATGGAAAGTGGACAATACCTAAAAAAGGGGATAAAGCGGGGCAGTCGGACTTGTCTGACCAGTCGGACTTGTCGGACTTGTCGGACCAGTCGGACCAGTCTGATTAGTCTGATTAGTCTGATTAACCAAACACTCCCAGCTCCTACAACTGCCCTGCCTCCACCTGCAACACCACCCTTTCGGTTAGTCTATCCACGCCATTAGGCTGATATTCCTTTTTAAGACTAGCCCCGAAAAACCAGGCGAAGGCCTGATAAAAGCCAGCGCGGATGGGTCCAAGAAAAGCTTGGATGAGTTGATACGAAGACGAACTGGTTTCACGATACACCAATTTGATGAGCAACTTGCCCTGTGCGTAGGTTAGTTTCTTCATTCGTGGCGTGTATTCGCGTTTGATGTCGGCCTCAACACGTTTCATGTGCTCGTCGCGCGACTTCTTATCGGGCAGCGTTTGCAAGTATTCATAGGTCTCGATAATAATCTTGTTCACCTCTTTGGCAATGGGCAGCACCTTCTTTACGTTATACACAAGGCGGTTGTACTCCATTCGTTGGCGTTCGTTTTCAAACGTCAGCTGCGGATAAACATATATCTTGTTCAGTTCAACATATTGTATGCTGTCGCCCTTATCCAGCACCCTACCCACCTTTACCATCGGCACAAAGGTGGGATTATCCATGTCTACCTCCTTCTCTTCGGGGTTTACACGGAGCTGGCCGTCCTTTTGCGCCCACGAGTAGGCAACAAAAAACGACACAAAAAGTATGGCCATACAAAAGCGTTTCATTTCTTTTACGATTTATGTGCAAGTACAAAAATAAGTATTTTCTGCTTAAATATATGCCAACTACACATCTTATTTTCAGATTTTGCCTTGATTTACGCATTTTTTGTGTAAGTTTGTGCCTGATGAACGAAGACAAGAACATTATTGTGGGCTTTGATGCCAAACGCATAGTGCGTAACGGAACAGGCTTGGGAGCATACGGAAGAAACCTAGTTAACGACCTTGCAGCCCTCTATCCCAACGCACAACTGCTGCTTTATGCACCCGATGCGGGCCGAGAAGACTTGGCCCGACAGGTGAAAAGTGCGCCGAACCTGCGCATGGTGTACCCCAAGAACGCGAAAAACGCGCTGAAAAAGGCGGCGTGGAGAAGTGGCGGCATGGTGAAAGACCTGTTGCGCGATGGCGTACAGGTGTTTCATGGCTTGTCGGGCGAACTGCCCAAGGGCGTTAAACACGCAGGCATCGATGCCGTTGTCACCATTCACGACCTTATTTTTATGCGCCATCCCGAGTTCTATCATTGGTGGGACGCGCTGATTTACCGTTGGAAGTTCCACAAAACGCTGAAAGAGGCCAACCGCATTATCGCCATTAGCGAATGCACCAAGCGCGACATCATGAAGTATGGCCACTATCCCGAAGAGCGAATCAGCGTGATATATCAAAGCTGCGACACGCGTTTTCGCGAGCGAGCAACGCCCGAAAAGCTGAACGAAGTGCGCCAACGCTATGCACTGCCATCGCGTTTTGTGCTGAATGTGGGCACCATCGAGGCGCGAAAAAACGTACTGCTTGCGGTCAAGGCCATGAAGAACGTGGACAGGGAAGTGCATTTGGTGGTGCTGGGCCGCCCCACGCCTTATATCAATAAGGTGAAATCGTGGGCGGCGCACAATGGTTTGTCGGCGCGCGTGCATTTCTTGCACAATGTGCCCAACCACGACTTGCCGGCCATTTACCAGCAGGCCGAAGTGTTTGCCTATCCCTCGCGCTACGAAGGCTTTGGCATTCCTATCATCGAGGCCATACAAAGCGCACTGCCCGTTGTGGCCTGTACGGGGTCGTGCCTCGAAGAAGCGGGCGGCCCACATAGCCTATATGTGGCCCCAAACGACCA
Organism: Prevotella sp. oral taxon 317 str. F0108; assembly: GCF_000162415.1. NCBI lineage: Bacteria > Pseudomonadati > Bacteroidota > Bacteroidia > Bacteroidales > Prevotellaceae > Prevotella > Prevotella sp. oral taxon 317. The sequence continues at coordinate 351,761 of NZ_GG740073.1, forward strand.
TAAGGGCATGGCACAAGCCATCAATGCCAGACTGAAAGGGCAAGCAGGGCGCGACGAATCTATCAGTCGGAGCATGGAATACGTGCAAAGATTTGAAAACAAGAACGTGGCGCAACAGGTGGCGCAGTGCCTGTTTGAGAATAAGTAAGCCTAGAAAGCCAACAGCCACAGCAAGCCTAGAAAAGCTAACATCCATAGAAAACGGGCGTCGATACATGCCCAACCACCAACAATAAATGAAAAAGTGCATCATCATTGGTAGCGGACTTGGCGGCCTTTCGTGCGGACACATACTCGCACGAAACGGCTATGAGGTTACCGTACTCGAACAAGAAACGCAAGCAGGCGGCTGTTTGCAGAGCTTTGTGCGCAAAGGCGCGAAGTTCGAAACGGGCATGCACTTCATCGGAAGTGCCGAAGAGGGGCAAACTTTGTACCCCCTTTTGCGCTATCTTGAATTAGAAAACCTGCCGCTTAGCCGACTAGACACAACGGGTTACGACGTCATTTCGATGCCGCAAGGCAGGTTTGCCTTTGCCAATGGCCACGAGGCTTTTGTAGAAACGCTTGCCGCACACTTCCCCAAAGAACGGGATGGGCTGCACCGCTACCTCAATTTGGTGGAGCGGTTGGCGCAGGCGTCGCCCATAAACGGGCATCGGCCAACGCCCGAACAAATGCACTTGAAAACCGAATACCAAATGCGCGCCGTAGACGAGGTGATAAATGGCTTTACCAACGATGCCCTTTTGCGCAACGTGCTGGTAGGAAATCTGCCGCTCTATGCAGGCGAACGCGGACAAACACCTTTCTCAACCCACGCGTTCATCACCAATTTCTACAACCAAAGCGCCTTTCGCCTAGCTGGTGGAAGTGACATCATTGCCAAACGACTTATAGAAGGCATTGCACGAAGGGGCGGAAGGGTTCTCACGCGCAAACGCGTTGAACACATAACTTGCAACAACAGCAAGGCAACGGGCGTAACAACGGCCGACGGCGAACACTTTGAGGCCGACCTTGTGATAGCCGCCATACACCCAACGTTGGTGATGCACATGCTGAACGATACCAATCTTATCCGTCCCGCCTTTCGTCAACGCATGCTAAACCTGCCCAATACCAAGGGCGTGTTTACCGTTTACATCAAGTTTAAGCCGCAAGCCATGCCCTATCGCAACCACAACTTGTATGGCTATGCCGCCGATACGCCTTGGCAATGCGAACAATACACGGCCGACAACTGGCCTTGCGGTTTCCTATATGTGCACCTTAGCGATGCGCTTGCAGCCGACGAACAGCCGCCCAACACACACCAGCAGTGGGCCACTTGCGGCGAGATAATGAGCTACATGCGTTACGAAGAAGTGGAACGATGGGCCAACACGCGCATCATGCACCGCGGAGAGACGTACGAAGACTTTAAACGCGACAGGGCCGAAAGGCTTATCGATGCCGTTGAAAGGCATGCGCCAGGCTTGCGGCAAGCCATAGACTGCTACTTCACTTCCACCCCCCTCACCTACGAACAATATACTTCTACTCTGCAAGGCAGCATGTATGGCGTGGCCAAAGATGTTAGGTTGGGTTCGGCTTGTCACGTTCCAAGTCGCACACGCATACCCAACCTGTTCTTTGCAGGTCAAAACGTCAACTCGCATGGCATGTTGGGCACGCTGGTTGGTACGCTGTTAACTTGCGGCGAAGTGCTGGGAGAGAAACTAAAATTATGAACAACAACCACATTATCATCATAGGCGGCGGACTAGGCGGCCTCACCACTGGTGCGCTTTTGGCCAAAGAAGGCTGGCAAGTAACTGTGTTAGAGAAGAACCACATCGTGGGCGGAGGGCTGCAAAACTTCTCCCGTCACGGCATACACTTCGATACGGGCATGCACATACTGGGTGGGTTTCGCCCAGGACAAACGCTCCACCGCATTTGCAAGCACCTAGGCATCGTGCAAAAACTTCGCCTACTGCCCGTAGACAAGCTTTGCATGGACGAGATTTACTACGCTGCCACCAACACCACTTATCGTGTGGCCGAGGGAAAAGAAGGTTTTGTAGAGAGTTTCGCCAAGCATTTTCCACATCAGCGCACGCAGTTGCAACGCTATGTGGCGGCCCTTTACCAGCTGGCCAACGAGATAGACCTCTTTAATCTGCGCCCCACGGGCGACAGCATTCCGCAACATAGCGAGCGTTTTCTGTGGTCGGCCGACAAGTTTATCGGCCATTACATCGACGACGAACGGCTTTGCGATGTGTTGGCCTATATGAATCCTATGTATGGAGGTGTTTCGGGTAAAACGCCTGCCTACGTTCACGCCCTTATCAGCGTGCTATATATCGAGGGTACCGACCGCTTTGTGGGCGGCTCGCAGCAGTTGGCCACGGCTTTGACCGAGGTTATAGAAGATGCGGGGGGACAAGTGGTGGCCGATGCAGAGGCGGTTCGCATTGCCGTAGACAACCGAACGGCAACCGCAGTGCAAACCAAAGACGGGCGAACCTTTACCGCTCCTTATTATATAGCGGCCACACACATGGCCGAAACGCTACGCATCGTAGACAAGGGCGCGTTTACCCCTGCCTACACCAAACGCCTGAACGCCATCGACAACACCTATTCGATATTCAGCCTGTTTGTAGAACTGAAACCGCAGACCTTTCCTTACATCAACCACACGTGCTATTACCAGCACGATTACCACCACGTGTGGCACTTGGGCCATTACAATCGCGAGCAGTGGCCCTACGGAATGATGTACATGACGCCACCCTCGGCAGAACAGACGGAATGGGCTACGCACCTCATCATTAACTGCGTAATGCCTTTCTCGGCGGTGGAGCAATGGCAAGATACGCTTACGGGTAGGCGCGGAAAGCAGTACGAGGCGTGGAAAACGTGGCACCAACAGCGCATCTTGCAACGCATGGAGGAGGTACGGCCCGGCTTTGGGCAATGCGTTAAGAGCCTGTGGAGTGCCTCGCCATTAACCGTGCGCGACTATTACCACGCGCCTGTGGGTGCCATATACGGCTTTGCCAAAGACTGCCACAACCCCTTAGCCACGCAAGTGCCTGTGGCTACGAAGGTAAGTAACCTTTTGCTTACAGGCCAATGCGTAGGCTTGCACGGCATTTGCGGCGTTCCGCTGTCGGCCATCACCACGGCAGAGGCCTTAGTGGGTAGGAACAAGATAATAGAAAAGCTGCAAAACATTTAACCCAAATCGGTCGTTAGAGCCTGTGCAGATTTTGTGTATTGTTGAGCATATTGGCTGTCTTGTTCTTGAAGGCGTAGCGGGCTACGTCGAGAGAATAAGATAGGCAAGATGCCGACAAGCAAACGAAAGATGAACAGGAAGCGATGGAAAAACTAAAATAATAAGTAAGCGGTCTAACGACCGATTGGGGTTAAAGGCAGCACAACCAACAATGTTAAAGAAGAACATGAGAACAGTACTTATCATGCTGCTGGCTTTCATGGCATATCTGGGCCATGCCCAACAGCATAAGCCTTTAAAAATATGGCAAGGCACGCCCGAACACGCCGCCAGCGTAACCCTTACACCTTATATTCCGCAAGGTGCAGGGCGCGATTGCCCTGCCGTTATCGTTTGTCCTGGCGGCAGTTACCATTGGCTAGACACCCGAACCGAGGGCGACGGTGTGGCGCGATGGCTCAACAGTCAGGGCATTGCTGCCTTTGTGCTCCGCTATCGCGTGGCAGGCGTGCTGGCTTTTGTCACCCATTACCGCTTGCTTATTCGCGGACGGCAGCAGCCCGACATGCTACGCGATGTGCAACGCAGTGTGCAACTGGTGCGCGAAGGGGCATCAACATGGGGCATCTGTCCCACGGAGGTGGGCGTTATGGGCTTTTCGGCAGGCGGACATCTTGCAGTGGCCTCGGCTGCCTTTGCCGCAACCAACTATCTTGCACCGCTAGGCATCAAGCCAAAGGTGAGTGTTCGCCCCGACTTTGTGGCCGCACTCTACCCCGTTGTTACGCTTGCCGACGAGCGTTACGTGCATCGCCGCTCGCGAAAGGGCATCTTGGGCGAATGGAAAAAGACCGACAACAGGCTGAAAGACTCGCTCTCGGTGGAGCGAAAAATACCTTTCGACTGTCCGCCCGTTTTCCTTGTGCACTGCGATGACGACCCCATTGTGCATCCAGGCAATAGCTTGCTGCTCGACTCTGCCCTCACTTCAAAAGGCATTCCCCACAAATTCGTGCGTTATGCCACGGGTGGTCACGGCTTTGGTGCAAGCGATGTGAAGGGCTCAGAAGAAAGTAGGCAATGGCGAGAGGCCTTTGTTCAGTGGCTTAAAACCACAGCCCTGCCCTTGGCTAGAAACAATACCAAGTGTAAAAAACGACATGCATAGTGGCCTCACCCCCAAGGGGGTATGTCAAAATAGGCACACCCTCTCGTCTCATTTACGAGAATATGACATCATATTTTAATGCGATAGTAGGATTAGAGCGGGAAATAAATCTTTTGAAATTCATCCCTCGCCCCCTTCCTGCAGTTTATAACCTCCTCCATTTCTCTATGTCCTCACCGTACTCCTCCAGATGGAGGCACACGATGCTCTCCACAAAACTTGAAAGGTTGCTGCCCCTGTCGCCCAACCTGCGCACGATGAAGTCGGCACGCTCCTGCGTTTCCCGGTTCAGATAGACCACCTTTCGGTGCTCAGTTTTGTCGGAACAAGGTAGGTTTCGAGCGTTTCCTTTCTCTTTTTGGCACTGATGCGTCTTTGAACGGTTGCATTCTCTGTATGCTGTGCAGGTTTAGAGTGCTCGATATTCTCTATTTCTGCTTGTTTGTTGGTCCTTCTATTTCAGCAACCTCAGTCCCTTCCTGTGGAGTAGATTCGTACTCTGTTTCATTTTCTACACCCAAAAGCCATGAAAAATCTTTGTCTGTTGTCTTTGTCTTATTTTCCATTTTGCTATCTAATGTTATGTTTGACTTGTTTTGATTTCTTGCTCTCATTTTGTTCTATAACCACCATTCGTTTCTGTTCCTGTGCTTTCTGCTTCTTCTGCTCACGCATACGACTGACATGAAACACGTTGAGGTCTTTGCAGTCCTTGTAATATCGGGACATATCCTCCACCTTGAAGCCTGCCCTTACAAATTCTGGCACGGTTCTCCGCCCTGCATCGCCATTGTCAAGGAAGGCACGGATATGGGTCAGATGTTGGTCGGTCAGATAGCGGACTGCTCTTGCCACATTGCTTACGGAGTTCATCACAAGGCAGTGGTTGGTGATTTCTTCTTTCATTGAAAGAAAAGAAAGAAAATCCATAAATCCCTCAAACACACATACAGGCGGTGTCTTGTCTGTTGCGTGTTCTGATTGTTTGGTAAATATCGGAGATATGCAGGCGGTGCTGTCCGCTATCAACGGCGTGAGCAAACGAATTAAGGAAGTGGCACAGACGCACAAACCGTTGTTTGGAGATGAGCATTTCCTAACGGGCAAGGAGGTGTGCGAGCAGCTGTATATCAGTCCCCGAACTTTGTAGGACTATCGGGACAGGAGGATTATTCCCTACACGCAGTTTGCAGGAAAGATACTTTATAGGGCTTCGGACTTGGAGAAGATTCTTGAAGAGAATTATTATTTCAAGCCCATTTGAGTTTAGTATCATAATTCGATTTTAAAATACCTATTAATAGGTATTGCCTGTATAGGATTATTCCTATACCTTTACATCCAAAATCGAATTAATGATAAAAATATCACACAGCCGCATAAAGGCAATAGTAAAAGTAGCGTACTGTCTAAAAAAGACAGTACGCTTTTTTTATGAACAAAATTAAACGATGTCCGTTAATAAAATAGTAATGAAAACGTTAAAAGAAGACATAAGAAACAGGATTGTCACAGCTGCTCGCAATGAATTTATTAAAAATGGCTTTAGAAAAACTTCGATGCGAACAATTTCGGCAAAATCGGGAGTTGTCTTAGGTAATATATACAATTATTTTAAGACAAAAGATGATATTTTTTATACTGTCCTTAGACCTTTACTTATAGTCTTGGATGAAAGGATGTCCTCCTATCGCATAGAACATAACAAAATAGATAAACTTCACTTCTCTATACAAAATCAAAAAGATTTGCTGAGAGAAACGCTTAAAATAATTTTCTTATATAAAGAAGAATTAAAGTTATTACTCTTTGAATCAAAAGGTACTTCTGTAGAGTTTTTCCGTGAAAATTTTATTGAAGAACAAGTTGCAATAAGTAAAGAATATGTTGATCAAATGCAAAAAGTCTATCCACAAATACAAACAAGAATTTCGCCACTATTCTTTCGGATTTCCTCTTCCACATGGGTAACAATCATCGGAGAGATTGTCTCAAGCACAGAAATCTGCAAGGAAGAGGTAAAACAGGTCTTATCTGAATACATACGCTATAATACGGCAGGATGGCGAGAACTCATTAATCCATAAAATTATGAACAGATTATTCATCGTAACGATACTATGTTTGTGTACAACAGTTTTGTCTGCCCAAAATATATTACAGGGGAAAATCATAGATAAAGAAACAGGACTTCCCATATCTGGGGCATACATATCAATCAAAAATACAAAACAGAAAACAGTTTCTGACAAGACAGGCAATTATCAAATTGACATACCCTCAAATGGAACATGTATTGTTGAGGTTTCATTTGTTGAATATAAACGAGTAAGGCAAGTCATTGCATTAAACGGCAATATCACAAAAGACTTTTTCTTAGAATCATCAGCGAACGTCCTTAACGAAGTTGTAGTGAGAGGATCTTCCCAGCAGGCGGAAATAAACCGCATTCGGCAAAGTCCTATGGCTGTAACCGTAGTAGACGGAGCCAAGCTGCGGGGACGTTCAAGCGGTATAGAAGAAATTCTTACACGCACATCTGGCATCAAAGTAAGAAAGACAGGCGGATTGGGAAGTGCGTCGCGCATATCTGTACATGGTTTAGAAGGTAAGCGTGTCGCCGTATATATTAATGGGTTTCCACTCAACAGTCCTGACGGTTCTTTCGACATCAACGATATTCCAATAGATGTGATCAAATATATAGAGGTATACAAGGGTATTGTGCCTGCAGAATATGGAGGCGACGGATTAGGAGGAGCCATCAATATTGTGACACGGGAGGATGAATGCGACTTAGTAGGATTCACGCAGGAATTGGCATCATTCGGAACATCCAAGACACTTGCAAGTGCTCAAAAGCTTTTTGCAAAGTCAGGCATATTATTTAACGTTGCTTTCTTTAAGAATAAATCCAAGAACAACTACACGATGTCATGGCCAGTATTCGAGACAAACCTACCAGCCTCAGAGTACAGAAAAGTGAGACGAAATAATGACTATTATGACGCAGACTTCTATCATGTCGGCATTGGTTTTAGAAAGCTATACTTCGATAAACTGGATTTGGAATGCGCCTTCTACAGAAATAAAAAAGGTATACAGTCTCTTAGCTTTGATTCGCAGCATGCCTATATGAAAAGCTTTAATATAATGCCCACCTTGCATATAGAAAAAAACGACTTCATCTTTAAAGGTTTGGAAATGAAATCATCCCTTGTTATTCCTATTATACAAACGAGCCTGATAGACACAACAACAACAAGAAGACAATGGGATGGAACCATCACTCAGGCAATGGGGGAAACAGAAGATAATCTTCTTAATGAATCCCATAACCGACAATTTGAATTACGAAACAAATTTAATTTAAAATATACATTTGGACAACATACATTCAACATAAATGATCAACTTGCTCTTTCGGACTACCGTCCTAAAGATGAACGCATGAATGACTATCTCGGTTTCGATCCTAGCTCGTTTCCCAGCAAAATGATTTCAAACAATATCGGACTCAGTCATTTGTATGCCTCTTCCAATCATCGTTTTCAGAATTCCTTGACGATAAGCATTTATTATCTGAAGTCAAAGATCTTTAGAACAAGCGATGCCTTGTCGAAAGCCCAAATGAAAGATGCATCAGCTCCCAAACAGACAAGTGTGAACAAAACGTACTACGGATTTAGTGAGGGAGTGAGCTATGAGTTTTGGAAAGGCGTGAGGGGAAAGTTCTCGTTTTCACACAATGTGAGACTCCCTGACACAGGAGAACTTTTCGGTAACGGAATGAGCATCAAGCCATCAGTGAACTTACTGCCTGAAATTGGAGACAACCTGAACGTTGGAACCATCATAGATACAAGAAATGTGATGGGACTTACCCACGTGCAGTGGGAAACAAACTTCTATTACATGTATATCCAGAATATGATAAGGCTTTTCCCCGCTGATATCCGTTCCATCTACACAAACTTGGGAAAGACGAGCACGATGGGATTTGATACCGAATTGAAAGTAGACGTGACACCAAACATCTATACATATTTCAATCTTACACTACAGGACATTCGAGACCGGCAGAAATGGTTAAACGATGCAAAAGGGACGGATAATCCCACATATAATAAACATGTACCCAACATACCGTCTTTCTATTTTAATTATGGTTTGGAGTATCATGCAGAAAATTTGCTGGGGCGAAATGAACTATCTAGAATTTATATGGATGTGTCCCATGTCGGAGAATTCGATTGGGGATGGCAAATGAGCACACTGTCCGACCAGCGTAAAAAATGGATTATCCCCTCCAACGATGTGTTTACCATAGGCCTTCAACAATCCTTTTGGCACAATAACATTTCATTGAGTTTCGAAGTTGAGAACATCTTTGACAAGGAGAACTATATGGAATTCAAGATGCCACTGCAAGGACGCACTTTTAAAACAAAATTGCGTTTTAATCTGTTCCGCGACAAAACATCGGGCGGAGCAATGAGTTTGTAATATATTACCAATTTAAAAACAAATAAAATGAAACATTATTTTTTAATCGCAGCCCTTGTGTTGCTATCTCTTGTAGGTCTCACCTCATGCGGAAAGGACTCTCCGGACTTTCCTCCCTCTACAAAATCTGAAGTAGGATTTGTACACAGCGTAAACATCGGAGAAAACACATATATTAGCCTGTTCAAGGATTTGAGTGTTAGTTCACTCAATACAGACAACGCATTGGTGCTTCCGAAGGGGGCATTCACATTCGTGTATAAAAATAAGATATATGTGACAGATACAGAACACCTCTACAAGTACATCCCTAAGGATGGAATCCTTGTTCAAGAAGGAAACACCATGCTATTTCCAAGTGGTGCAAAGGCCACATACATCACATTCTTATCCGAGAAAAAAGCCTACGTTTCTTGTCTTGGATTAGGAAAGGTGTGGATTATAGATCCGTCCTCCATGACAAAAACAGGAGAAATAGATTTATCTGGCTATTCCTTGGGGAAGTTGGCTGGCGACAATAATCCTGAACCATGTGCTTCCATCATCAGAGACGGCATCTTATACGTGACGCTCTGCCAATTAAAGTCTGCCTACTCATGCGAGAAGGGGGCACATATAGCCTTAATAGATACCAAGACCGATAAGCCCATCAAAATGATTAGTGACCCTCGTGCTACAATGGCCTCCTCTATGACCCCTGCTGGGGACCCATTCGTGGACGAGAAGGGTGACATCTATTTCTATTGCGTAGCTATGTTTGGATACCAGCCTGGGGTCAAAGAAGGATTCTTGCGCATTAAGAAAGGGGAGCAAGACTTTGACAACTCATATTGCTTCACCCTTGCAGACGTAAACTTAGAAGGAGTAAAGGGGAACAGAACATCGTATGTTTATAATAAAGTGTATGGTGGAAACGGAAAGGTTTATGGATACCTTAACATTCCCGGAGCGGCAAGCAATCCACCTGACTACGTTCATGACAAATCATTTCAAGCCTTTGAAATTAATCTATACAATAAGACTTGCAAGAAGATGAATTTTTCTGGAACTGTAGGCTGGGCCACATCCATCTGCAAGTCTGGCAATAATATCATCTTCGGCATGTCAACAGACCAAGGCATGGGCTACTCTGTCTATCACATGGATGATGGAAGCTATGAAAAATTGAAGGTAAAGGTTTCTGGAGCACCCTACATGTTGCATGAGCTTAAATAGTTGCCATAAAAGATATTGGATACAAACTCAACATCTGAAAGGATGCGAACTTCTTGATTAGAAACTTTAATCTCCCTCAAAACAAGAAAAAGAGCTGTGTCGTTACTCATTATAGGGTTTGATACGGCTCTTTTAAGTGTATGTGTTCATAATCTGTAATTTCTCATGGCTGTGGTTTTAGTTTTGATACACTGTCAATTCTATTTTTATAAAAAACTTTCTTTTGCAGTAGCGTAGTAAATAATTGGAAAATATTATATATCAATAAAATTCTTAATCCTTTTTCTTTCACCGTGTTATCTCTTATTGTAGTTATGTAGTAAGATATAATCGGTGAAAGAAAAAGGAAATATAAGAAATAATCATTAGTTATTCGTGTTACCGAGCAGAAATATCGGTGTTATGGTAGTTGTCGGTCGTTGTATCCTATTGCAGGCATACTTCTGAACAAATGAGCCTCCGTACTATCCAACAGAAAGGATAGGGCAATGATTATTGGAAGCGGATAGAGCGGTGCAAACTCATAAACTCAAAAACTCACCAACTCAAAAACTCACTAACTCAAAAGCTAACTAACTCAAAAACTCACCAACTCACCAACTCACTAACTCACCAACTCACCAACTCACCAACTCACTAACTCACTAACTCAAAAACTCACTAACTCAAAAACTCACCAACTCACTAGCTCAAAAACTCAAAAACTCACTAACTCAAAAACTCACCAACTCAAAAACTCATCAACTCAAAAACTCACCAACCCACTAACTCATCAACTCAAAAACTTACCAACTCAAAAACTCATCAACTCAAAAACTCATCAACTCAAAAACGCACTAACTCAACAACTCACCAATTCTCTAACTCAACAACTCAAGAACTCAACAACTTAAATTGTTGTTTTTTTACAAAGCCCCTCTTTTTTTCGACCCATTCTAGCGAAAATATAGGTTAAAACGTAGGCAAATAGCCACCATTTCTAGCATTTCACGTCCTTCAACTTGTCTGTTTTTAAGAAAAGAACCTGCGTTTTGCACCATTTTGCCTTTCTAGATTGGTTGTCAGCCCATTATTTTTTACCCCCAATTTCCCCCTTTTAGACCCTAAAATGCCGCATTTTAATAGCCATTTTGCCCCTTTTAGCCCTGTATTTCATGGTTCGAAAGGGTTTTGTTTATACAATTACAGTGGATATTTATGCTTTTCGCCTCGCGTTTAGCGGCAAAAAGTACTGCATTTTGCACCATTTTAGCTTGCGTTTAGCACCAAAACGCACTGCAATTAGCACCAAAACGCACTGCGTTTAGCGGCATATTGCACTGCGTTTTGCACCAAATTGCACTGTATTTTGCTGCAAATGGCCCAAAATATGGTGTAAAAGACGATTCTTGGTAATAAATATTCATTCTCCCGCATCCGTGAACACCCTCCCGTTTGCACCAAAAACAACCCTCGCGAGAATCGATTTTTTGCGCCTTGGTGGGCGATTGGCGGAAAAAATCGCAGCCATAATGTTAAAACTTTTGCTGAAAAGTGGACAAGGAGAGATAAGTTGACGAGTGAGCCAGTTGATAAGTTAACGAGTGAACCAGTTGACAAGTTGACCAGTTAACGAGTTGACAAGAGTTTGAGTAGTGGAAGAGAGGTTAGGGGGTTGATGAGTATATAAGATCGGTAGTTGACGAGTAAACCAGTTAGCGAGTTGACAAGTTGACCAGTTAACGAGTTGACAAGAGTTTGAGTAGTGGAAGAGAGGGTGGGGAGTTGATGAGTAGACAAGATCGTTTGTTGACGAGTGAACCAGTTAACGAGTTGACAAGTTGACCAGTTAACGAGTTAACGAGAGTTTGAGAAGTGGACGAGTGGTTAGGGAGTTGATGAGTAGACAAGAACGTTAGTTGATGAGTTAACCAGTTAACGAGTTGACCAGTTGACCAGTTAACGAGTTGACAAGAGTTTGAGAAGCGGACGAGTGGGTGGGGAATTGATGAGTAGACAAGATCGTTAGTTAATGATTTAGCCAGTAACAAGCGGTCAATCAACAAGGCATATCACTCCCCTCTCCCTTTGGAGAGGGGCTGGGGGTGAGGCCCGTAGGAGTGAGGCTTTGTCAACTAACAGGGCATATCACTCCCCTCTCCCCTTGGAGAGGGGCTGGGGGTGAGGCCAGTTGTGGGTGGGCCAGTAGGTTTGTGGGTGAGGCCAGTTGAGGCCAGTTGAGGCCGATTGTGGCTGACCCTTTATCAATAGCTGAACGAACTGCCGCCCAAGAACTCGCGCAACAGCGACGTTGGCGGCAGCTGATGGAAAGGCATGGGTGCAAAATAGCGAAGGAACTTGCGCAGACGGTAGGCCTCAGAATACTCGTCGCTGCTCTCTGGAACTTGTTCGAGCAAGGGTTCGGCCTGCGTTTTGATGATGGCCAACTCGAAAAGCATGGCCGTATTAAACATGGCGTCGGCCTCTTCTTGATAGGGGAATATCCATTTTGTTTCGCCAGCACGTACGCTTGGCCAACGCTTAATGGTTTCGGCTGCCGACACGCCGCGATACTTGTGGTCGCGAACGATGCGGCGAAGTAGGCGATTGTCGGTGGTGGGGATGTAGTTATGGTTGTCTAGCAAGATGGTTGTTAGTGCCGAGGCATACACCTTGTACTTCTGTTCGGCTGGGATGAGAGCCGTTAGTTCGGGGTTAAGGGCATGAATGCCTTCAACAACCAAGATACTATCTTTGGGCAGATGCAGCCGTTTGCCTGTTGGCTCGCTCCTTCCTTCAACGAAGTTGTATTTGGGCATCTGAACTTCTTCTCCACGGAACAGCGCAGCCAGGTGTTCGTTAAGCAGCGGTATGTTTAACGCGTAAAGGCTCTCGTAATCGTATTCCCCATCGGCATCTTTGGGCGTATGTTCGCGATTAACAAAGTAGTCGTCTAACGAAATTTGCACGGGCCGTATGCCATTTGCCAGCAGTTGCACCGAGAGTCGTTTGCAGGTTGTGGTCTTTCCCGACGACGACGGGCCGGCCAATAGCACCATGCGCACTTCGGGCCGCGCGGCAATTTCGTCGGCAATGCGGGCAATCTTCTTTTCTTGCAAAGCCTCAGACACGTGCACAAGGTCGGCACTGAACCCATTGGCCACCGCTTTGTTGAAATCGCCCACGGTACGTATGCCTAATATCTGTTGCCAACGATGGTGTTCCTTAAATATCTCGAACATTTTGTCTTGGCGCACCAGTTCGCCCAGCTGTGCGGGGTTATGCGTGGAGGGCACGCGCAGCAAAAGACCATCGTAATAAGGTTCGAGACCGAAGAGGTGCAGCTCGCGCGTGTTGGTTAGCAGCGAGCCGTAATAGTAATCCACGTAGCGGTCTAGCTCGTAATAGGTGGTGTAGAGTGTTCCCACGGTTTCGAGTAGGCGCACTTTCGACTCGTCGCCCACCTTCTTAAACATGGCGATGGCGGCATCGGTTGTTGTTTCGTGCCGCGAGATGGGCAAGCGCGCGGCGATAATCTCTTGCATGCGGCGGCGAATTGCGTCGGCATCTTGCGGGGTTATGGGGCGTTGAATGTCGAGGTCTACGTAATATCCGTTGCTCACGGGGATGTCTATCACCACGTTGCTGTGCGGATAAAGGTCGTGAACGGCCTTGCACAGCACGAAGAACAGCGTGCGCGTATAGGCCCGTAAAGCCGAGGGCGAATGCAGGTCGAGAAACTCTACGTCTTTGTTATGATACAGGCGATAGTGCATTCCCTCGATTTTGTTATTCACCTTGGCGTTGACGGGACCGTAAGGCATATTGAGTTTTAATTCGTGAAAAACATCATAAAGTGTGCTGCCGATTTCTACCTTTGCGGTTTTTTTATTATTTTTGCATCGTATTTGTATGGATTGTTTCATGCTCAGCGACATTAAGAATTTAGCGAGTGTAAAGTTAAAGAATATATTTCAAAGTCACAACAATAAGGCACCACAATAAAGTTAATTTATGGATACAAGCAATTATCTGGTTTTTGGTTTTAAGATTGCAGGATCGTTGGCCTTGCTCATCTATGGCATGAAGATTATGAGCGAGGCATTACAGAAGATGGCTGGTCCGCAATTGCGGCACGTGCTTGCAGCGATGACCACCAACCGCTTTACGGGAATGCTCACGGGAGCGTTCATTACTTGTGCCGTTCAATCGTCGTCGGCCACCACCGTGATGACCGTTTCGTTTGTTAACGCCGGCTTATTAACCCTGGCTCAGGCCATATCGGTAATTATGGGCGCCAACATCGGCACCACACTCACGGCCTGGATTATGTCGCTGGGCTACTCGATAGACCTTACCGACTTTGTTTTTCCCGCCTTTCTAGTAGGAATTGCGCTTATCTACTCGCGCAAACACCGCTACAAAGGCGATTTTCTTTTTGGCATATCGTTCCTCTTCTTCAGTCTTGTGCTGCTGAGCGACACGGGTAAGCAGCTAGACTTACAGCACAACCAGGGCGTTATCGACTTCTTCAGCTCGTTCGACGTGAACAGCTATTTCACGATATTGATATTCCTGCTCATTGGTACGGTTATCACAACCATCGTTCAATCGTCGGCCGCAGTGATGGCCATCACCATCCTTTTATGTTCTACGGGCGTGCTGCCCATCCACTTGGGCATAGCCTTGGTTATGGGCGAGAACATCGGAACAACGGCAACAGCCAACCTCGCAGCCTTGGGCGCCAACACGCAAGCGCGCCGAACAGCAATGGCGCACTTGGTGTTTAACGTCATTGGCGTGATGTGGGTGCTCATCGTTTTCTATCCGTTTGTGAACATGATTTGCAACATGGTGGGCTATAATCCCGAAGGACCGAAACTGTCGCAAGCCGAATTGGCCATTAAATTGCCTGTTGTGCTGGCGGCTTTCCACACCTGCTTCAACCTCTTTAATACGGGCATACTTATCTGGTTCATACCGCAGATTGAGAAATTGGTGTGCATAATCATCAAGCCGGGCAAGAAAGACGAGGAAGAAGAGTTCCGCCTCCGTTTCATTCAGGCGGGCATTATGAAGACGCCCGAACTGTCGGTGCTAGAAGCGCATAAGGAGATTAGCAGCTTTGCAGAACGTATGCAGCGCATGTTTGGCATGGTGCGCGAGTTGCTCGGCACACGCGACGACTCGAATTTTGCCAAGCTTTACTCGCGCATAGAAAAGTATGAGAACATATCCGACAACATGGAGCAAGAGATTGCCAAGTATCTGAGTGCGGTGAGCGATGCACACCTGAGTGACGACACGAAGGGAAAAATACGCGACATGATGCGCGAGATTACCGAATTGGAAAGTATCGGCGACAGCTGCTATAACCTTGCACGAACGATTAGCCGACTGGTGAACTCGAAGGAGGACTTTACCGAAAAGCAATACGAACGCATCCACCAGATGTTCGAGCTTACCGACGATAGCCTTTCGCAGATGAACATTATCATTCGCGGACGTAAGGAGTACTTGGACACTACCCGTTCGTTTAACATCGAAACCGAGATTAACAACTATCGCAAACAACTTCGTAACCAAAACATTAACGACATCAACAACCACGAGTACACCTATAATGTGGGAACGATGTATATGGACATCATCAACGAATGCGAAAAGCTGGCCGACTATGTGGTGAATGTGGTTGAGGCTCGCATGGGTACGCGTAGGGTTGAGGCTTAAAGCAAGGGCGTTGGCGATGGTTATGGCTAAAAAAGCTAAGCTTTCTAAGCATAACCATTAGGCAACCAACAGCCGCATCGGCGTAAGTGCATCGGTACAAGCGGCTTGTAGCGACACTATAAAGGTGCTTGTGCTGATGCTACAAGGTGCTTGTAGCCCACTATAAACGGCATTGTACAGATATATTGCAGGCAACTTGTTGGCAGACGAACTTCTACAAACAAGCCATTTTTGCTGTAACGAACAAAGATTAAGTGTACATGACTATGTTTTGGGCTAATAAACAGCTTGTAGTGACCTGCTTACAAGCAAATGAAACTTTGCCCAAACACAGACCATTACAAGCTGTTTGCAAACCCCAATGAAAGTTCTTTATTGTTGTACAAAGGCAGGTTTGCCTTAATTTAACCGAAAAAATGGATGCTTTCGCCTTATTGCTTTGCGGCATAGCCCACGGCGTAGGCCTTGATTTGTTTCACCATCGAGAGCAAACCGTTGGAACGGGTGGGCGAAAGGTGGTCTTTTAGGCCGATGGCATCAATGAAATGCAGGTCGGCATGCGCTATCTCGTCGGGCGTATGGTTGCTTATCACCCTGATAAGCAAGGCGATAATGCCCTTGGTAATAAGCGCATCGCTATCGGCAGTGAACACTAAACGGCCGTCGACAAGGTCGCATTGTAGCCAAACACGACTTTGACAGCCTTCGATAAGGTTGCTTTCTACTTTATACTTGGCATCGAGTGGCGGTAGCGTGTTGCCCAAATCGATGAGCATTTGGTACTTATCCATCCAATCGTCGAATGCCGAAAACTCTTCAATCACTTCTTCTTGAAGTGCGTCTATGGTTGATGTTGACATGTGTTATGGGGTGTTTATGAGTTTATAAGTTGGGGAGTTGGTGAGGTTTCGAGTTGGGGAGTTTACGGGTTTTGGGGTTTATAAGTTGACGGGTTGGTACAAAACGAGCAACAAGGCTCAATGCCTGCAAGGCAGACTTCCTTGGCTATCCACCAACAAGTTAACTTGTTAACTCGCCAACTTGTCGACTTATCAACTCGTAAACTTGTTTACTTGCCGACCTGTTAACTCATCAACTCATCAACTTATCTATTTATTTACCTCGTTCTTTACTAGTTTAAACAGTTTGTCGTTTGGCCTTACCTTGTCGGGAACGGGTATTGATACGCGCGTACCTTTTTGTGCTGTTTGCACTGGTTCCAACTCGTAGCGTATTTCTTTGGCATCGAAGAACATCACGCCCGTTGTTGGACCCGTTATCAGAAGATGGTCGTTAAGTTGTATTTCGCTGGCCTCAACAGCGATTTCGGCTACGCCTAACTTAGAGAAGTGCTTAACAACTTTACCCACAAGCACTTTTTTCTCGGTGGCTTTGTTTCCGTAGTGTTTAGTCCATTCGCCCATAGTCTGGCCTTGATAATATCCATCCCAAAAGCCACGATTAAACACAGTGCTCAGTCGTTCGTCCCATTCGTCTTTCTTTTCTTCGGTGAACGAGCCGTCGAGAACGCTGGCGATAGCCTCTTTATAGCACCTTACCACGGTGTAAACATACTCTGGACCGCGTGCCCTACCCTCAATTTTGAACACGCGCACGCCCGCATTCATCATTTGGTCGATAAAGCGAACGGTCTTTAAGTCCTTCGGACTCATGATGTATTCGTTGTCGATGTCTAGTTGCGTGCCCGTTTCCTTGTCGGTAACAGTGTACGAACGGCGACAAAGTTGCACACATTGGCCGCGGTTGGCCGACCTATTGGCGTCGTGCAGGCTCAAATAACACTTCCCGCTGACGGCCATACACAGCGCGCCGTGGCAAAACATCTCGATGCGAACGGGTTCGCCATTAGGACCCAGCACGCGTTGTTCGTTAATCTGCTTGTATATTTCGGCCACCTGTTCCATGTTCAACTCGCGCGCCAACACAACCACATCTGCAAATTGGGCGTAAAATTTCAACGCGTCGATGTTGGATATGTTCAGTTGCGTAGAAAGGTGAACCTCAACGCCCACTTGCCTACAATACATCATTACGGCCACGTCGCTAGCGATAACGGCAGACACCTGCGCTTCTTTGGCTGCGTCTACGATGGTGTGCATCGTACCAAGGTCGTCGCCATAGATAACGGTGTTAACCGTTAAATAACTCTTCATGCCATGTTCGCGACAAGTAGCAGCAATGTCGCGAAGGTCGTCTATCGTGAACTGATTGGCCGAATGCGAGCGCATGTTCAACTGTCCGATACCGAAATACACCGAGTCGGCACCAGCTTGTATCGCTGCAACAAGGCTCTCTCGCGAGCCTACCGGCGCCATTATTTCAAATTCTCTTATCTTGTTATTATCCATTTATTATCCTTTGCTTTTGCAAAGTTACGAAAAAATGGTATCTTTGCCCATCATGAACAGAATTATTCTCATACTAGTGGCGTTGGCCACGCTATGCTCGTGCACCTCGAAAAGCGAGCCAAGGGCTACCACGAGGCTGCCTAAGATAGAGATATTGCTGAAAACCACGCCCGTAAAGGACCAAGGACAAAGTCAACTGTGCTGGATATTCGCCATGTTAGCCACAATTGAAACCGAACACCTGATGCGTGGCGACTCGGTAAACCTCTCTACGGCATACGTTGCGCGCATGGCTTTGCGCCAACGCATACAGGACGCGTACCTTGCAAAAGGAAAGCGCCCGATACATTTGCGGGGTATGGCCTCGAACGCTCTTTCGGCCATTGCCGACCAAGGCTTGTTGGCATACGATACATATCATGTGGAAGATTACAGCGTGTTCAGCGCGTTCCCAAAGAAAGCAGCCAACCTTTGCAAGCTGGCCGTAGCGCAGCAAGAAGGCCTTGTAAGGCTAGTACAACGTTACGACAACCTGGCCGACCAATCAATTGGCGCGCTGCCAAGGGCGCAATTCATGCTGGGAGCCGAATATACGCTGGGCGAATTTGGCCGAAGTGTGTGCCGACACGACGAGTATGTGGGGCTTACCAGCTTTACCCACCACCCCTTTAACGCGGCATTCGCCCTCGAAGTACCGGATAATGTTAACCGCGATTGCTTGTTAAACTTGCCCATCGACAGTTTAGTAAGCCTTACAGAGCGGTCGTTACGCGCCGGTCATCCCCTTTGTTGGGAAGGCGATACGTCCGAACCGGGGTTCAATTTCACCCAAGCCATTGCCCGCATTCCCGAACACAGCACCGCCCCTACGCAGCAAATGCGGCAGCGCGAGTTCGAAACGTTTCGCACAACCGACGACCATTGCATGGCCATCGTGGGCTTGGCGCGCGATGCGCAAGGCAAACGCTACTTCATTATGAAGAATTCGTGGGGCACAGACAATGCCTTTAAGGGGTTTATGTTTATGTCGGAAGATTATTTTAGGATGAAAACCATCGCCCTTTGGGCACAACGCGAGTGCTTAGGCGCGTAACAATACGCATTTGCCCAGCCTTTCTTGTAAGACAGAAAGGCTGGGCAAACCATCGTTTCTAGACCTTAGCAAGCTATTGTTGCTTGCTTTTTTGCCTATTTCTTTTCCCCTTCGCTCACTCTTTTAGGTGGCTCTGGCATCTCCTTGGCCTTAACCTTAATCGTGTCGAACCCTTCGCCGTACACGCCGATAACGGCACTCTGACTAACAAAGGCGTTGGGGTCTATCAATTTAATCAGTCGGAAAATCATTTGGCTCTCGTTCTTCTTAGCCAGCACGCAAAGCACTTTCATTTCCTTACCCGTGTACCATCCGTGTCCATCGAGAATGGTAACGCCGTGGTCGGTATGCAAGGCTATGGCGTTGGCAATCTCTTGATACTTGCGCGAAAAGATAAGAAACTGCACCGATTCGCGCCGCGCGTTCATCACATAGTCGAGCATGAAGTTCTCTACAATCATCGTACACAGTCCGAAGACTGTCATTCGCGCCCGTTCGTAATATGTGCCGAACTGCGGAAAGAAGAAACAGCTACCAATGATAAAGATGTCTACAAGGAACAACACCTGACCCAACGACAGGTTGAAAAACTTGTTTACCACGGCGGCAATGATGTCGGTTCCACCCGTGCTGCCATTGTTAAGGAACACGATAGCCAACGACGAACCCGTTAACGTACAGCCGATGAGCAGCGACATGAAGTTGTTTCCAGGGCCAAGTATCTGCACAAACTGGTCGGTCCCCTCAATCTTTGGCATCAGCTCTTGCGCATATTCCAGCAAGAAATACAAGGCTGCCGTGGCATAAATGGTCTTTAACAGGAAGCGCCAGCCCAGCACTTTCAGTGCCAAAACCAAGAGCGAGATGTTGATGATGGCGTAAGTGTACTCTATCTTAAAGCCCGTGGCGTAGTTAACAACGAGCGATGCGCCCATAACACCGCCCGTTACAATCTCGTAAGGTATGATAAACACCACCAGGCCAAAAGTGTATAGGCAGAGGCCGAGTGTGATAAACACATAGTCTTTAATCTCGCTAAGGAGCATTTTATGGTCGATTGTCATATCAAATTTGAGTTTATGAGGGTTTTAGTTTATGAGTTTTTGAGTTTATGAGTTGGTGCTTTTTGAGCTGAGGAGTTTCTGAGTTGGTGAGTTTCTGAGTTTACAGTCTCAAAAACTAATCAACTCATTAACTCAAAAACTCACCAACTTAAGCATCACCCTTTCACCACGATGTTAACGATTTTCTTCGGCACAACGATTACCTTCACCACCTGTTTGCCTTCAAGGAACTTGGCCGAACGTTCGTCGGCCATAGCTGCTTGTTCTATTTCGGCATTGGTGGCGTTGGCGGCGAAGGCCTTTTGGAAACGTGCTTTGCCGTTAAAGGCGATGGCCAATTGCACTTCGCTCTCTTCAAGATACTTCTCTTCGTAGGCAGGCCACTGCGCATCGCACACCGATGATTGCCCGTTACCCAGAGCCGCCCACAGCTCTTCGGCGATGTGCGGAGCGAAAGGTGCGAGGGCAACCACCAACTTCGAGAGCAGCGCTTTATTGGTGCAATGGGCTTGCGACAATTCGTTTACGCATATCATAAAGGCTGCCACGGCCGTGTTATACGAGAAGGCGGGGATGTCGGCCGACACTTTCTTCAACAATTTGTGAACAGATTTAAGCTGTTCGGGCGTTGCCTCGGCATCGTTCGGCATAAACTCGCCCGTGCGCATGTTGTAGAACAAGCCCCAGAACTTCTTCAAAAAGCGGTGACAACCATCAATTCCGTTGGTGTCCCACGGCTTACTTTGCTCCACCGGACCAAGGAACATCTCGTAAAGGCGCAACGTATCGGCCCCGTAGTTCTCAACGATGAGGTCGGGATTTACCACGTTGTACATACTCTTCGACATCTTTTCTACGGCCCAACCGCACACATACTTGTCGTTTTCAAGCACAAACTCGGCATCCTTATATTCGGGTCGCCATGCGCGGAAGGCCTCAATGTCCAGCACGTCGCCATGAACGATGTTCACATCCACGTGTATGGGTGTAACCTCGTATTGGTCTTTCAGTCCCAACGACACAAAGAGCGGAGCCTTATCACCCTCGCCTTCGGTTCTTTGCACACGATAAACAAAGTTACTGCGGCCTTGAATCATACCCTGATTAACCAACTTCTGGAACGGTTCATCGTTTACGGCCACGCCCAGGTCGAAGAGAAACTTGTTCCAGAACCTACTATATATAAGGTGTCCGGTGGCGTGTTCCGTTCCGCCCACATAGAGATCCACGTTCTGCCAGTAGCTAACGGCCGCGTTGCTCACCAGTGCATCGTTGTTGTGAGGGTCCATATAGCGCAAGAAATAGGCCGACGAACCAGCGAAACCAGGCATGGTGTTCAGCTCTAAGGGGAACACCTGCACCCCATCCACCAGGCTCTTGTCTACCACTTTGCGTGCTTTCTCGTCCCACGCCCATGCTTTGGCGTTGCCCAATGGCGGTTCGCCCGTTGCCGTAGGTTGGTAATTGTCCACCTCTGGCAATTCAAGCGGCAAGCATTCTTGTGGAATCATGTAGGGCATGTCGCCCTTATAATACACGGGGAACGGCTCTCCCCAATAGCGTTGGCGCGAGAACGTGGCATCGCGAAGGCGATAATTCACCTTAATGCGACCCAAGTTGTGGCGCGAAACATATTCTTTGGTCTTGGCGATAGCCTCTGTAACGGTCAGTCCGTTTAGCACCAAACCCTGCGCTTGGCCATCGTTGGCGGCGTTGTTTGTGGCGGGCGAGTTAATCACGATGCCCTCTTTGGCGTCGAAACTCTGCTCCGAAACGTCTGCCCCTTCGATAAGCGGCACGATGGGCAGCGAGAAATGGCGAGCAAAAGCATAGTCGCGACTGTCGTGTGCAGGTACAGCCATGATGGCTCCCGTGCCGTAACCGGCCAGCACATAATCGCTAACCCAGATGGGAAGTGCCTCGCCTGTTAGTGGGTTAATGGCGTAAGCGCCAGTGAAAACACCGCTAACCTTGCGGTCGGCAATACGTTCGCGTTCGGTCCTTTTCTTCGTTGCCTCCACGTAAGCCTGCACTTCGGCGCGTTGTTCGGGCGTTGTAAGGCGGTCTACCAATTCGCTTTCGGGAGCCAGCACCATGAAAGTAACGCCGAAAATGGTGTCGGCGCGAGTGGTAAAGATGGTGAAACGCTCGTTGCTATCTTTCACGGCAAACTCCACTTCGGCCCCTTCCGAGCGACCAATCCAGTTGCGTTGCGTTTCTTTCAGCGAGTCGGTCCAGTCCACTTTGTCCAGTCCTTCCAGCAAACGCTGCGCATAGGCGCTAACGCGAAGGCACCATTGGCGCATTTTTTTTTGCACAACGGGGTAGCCACCACGCACACTAACGCCGTCTACCACCTCGTCGTTGGCCAGCACCGTGCCCAGTTCGGCACACCAGTTCACCATCGTTTCGCCCAGATAGGCAATGCGATAGTTCATCAGCGTGGCCTGTCGGGCGTGCTCGTCCATAGCCTTCCACGCCTCGGCCGTGATGTTCAAGTCTTCGCTACAAGCAGCATTCAGCCCTGCCGTGCCCTGTTTGGCCAATCGTTCTTCAAGTTGGGCGATGGGCAAAGCGCGTTGTTGGTCGTTGTCGTAATACGAATCGAACATCTTTTGAAATGCCCACTGCGTCCATTTATAATATGTAGGGTCGCAGGTGCGTACCTCGCGGCTCC
This sequence comes from Prevotella sp. oral taxon 317 str. F0108, assembly GCF_000162415.1. Classification (NCBI taxonomy): domain Bacteria; kingdom Pseudomonadati; phylum Bacteroidota; class Bacteroidia; order Bacteroidales; family Prevotellaceae; genus Prevotella; species Prevotella sp. oral taxon 317. The sequence continues at coordinate 374,794 of NZ_GG740073.1, forward strand.
AATCGAACGAGAAACCAATGCGGTCTAGCTGCTCACGATAACGCGCAATGTTGGTTTCGGTGGTCACGGCAGGGTGTTGTCCCGTCTGTATGGCGTACTGTTCGGCCGGCAAACCATAGGCATCATAGCCCATAGGGTTAAGCACGTTGTAGCCTTCCAGTCGCTTATAGCGGGCATATATGTCAGAGGCAATATAACCCAAGGGGTGTCCCACGTGTAGCCCAGCCCCCGAAGGGTAGGGGAACATGTTGAGTACATAGAACTTCTTTTTGCTGTTGTCTTCTACAACGCGATAGGTTTGCTGTTCCTCCCATCGCTTTTGCCACTTCTTTTCTATTTCCCTAAAATTATATTCCATCTTGTTTTATTTAATGTTTCTTATTATGAAGTTGGTAAGTTTATGAGCTTGTAAGTTTATGAGTTTAGGCTCTAAGGCTGTGGGTGATGAGTTTGTGAATGGCCAAGAACGCTCTTTTGCAGCTCGCAAACAACATATCACGAACTTAAAAACTCCTTTGTTTCAGCTGCTCAAGTCCTTATGGGTGAAGTGTCCGAAGACATTTCGGCTTGAAGGCGTTAGCCATTTTTTCACCCTTTCACCGTTTCACCTTTTCACTCTTCCACCTACGACCCCCTCATACGCTTATCAACCGCAAAGTTACTAAAAAGTTTTCTCCCCGAAATGCAAAGCGGCTGCTAATGTGTTTGTTTTGCGTTTTATGGAGCGTAAAGTGTGGTGTACAAGCTGATATATAACAGAAAAAACCATGCCGCGTACCTCCTTTAAAGATACAACACGGCATGGCGATTGGCATATTGATGATGTTAATCACCTCAACAGCAATGTTTGTCACTGCTTATGTAACGGGCACCACCTCAAACGGCGTGGCTATCGTGCGGCGACCAAACTTGCGTAGCAGCGTTACAAGGTCTTCCCTTGGTGCATCTTTGTCTAATTGCAACTGCGAAGAACTGGGTATGCGCGATGCAAAAAACGGCCAAAGTTCACTATCTCTGTACGTTTTATCTTTTGCTGGAAAGTTAGACAATGGCACAATACGGCTCTGCTGTTTAAACTCCTCGCTGTAACTGAACTGCCAAACGCCACCCGAATAAAGCAGTGTGCCCACTGTCAATTTACCCAAACTAACGTTGAACGCCGCATCTTTTTCGGCGTTCAGCACCATATCGCTTTGACTTTCAGACCCGGATTGCCGTAAAAGCTTTTTCTTTTCTATATCCTTCATAGGCACATTTTGCAATTTGTTAAACCGGCGAAAAGCCTATTAAGCAACAATTCAGTCACCGATTCTATCGGATACCACTTGTGTCCGGTCTTGGCAATGTAGCGAATCCAGTTTTTTCGGTTTGCCTTATGCTTGCCATTTAGCAAACGATAGTCGTAAACGCCAATGAATTTCTTCGGGGCATCACCATCTACCGAGATGGTGTCGTCGATGAAGTAGTCATTGTGTTTGATTACAAGAGCTTTTGGTACTGCATAACAAGACGCCCCTGTAAAGTTCTCTATCTTATGGAAAGGTATCTTATCCAAGCTCCTACGTACGCTTTATGTTCGTTATAGCAAAGATAATACAATTATATGAGAATAAAGTATTTTTGCATTTTCTTTTTTGACAATACTCCATTTTTTCGTATATTTGCGCATACAACTATGCCTTATTCACCTTAATTCCATAAGCCGAGAGCGTTAAAATGCAGACAATGCGGACATTCAGGCTTGGAGAACAGCCCCAGAACAAGTTTTTTATTAAATACATCAATATGAAACCTACCATCACACGCACCACACCTCGTGCCATAACACATAACGTGTTGTGCATTGCACTTTGCGCCTGCATCGTAAGCGCATTTATTTCGGCCTGCGCTTTTGTGCCCACAGCCTCAAATTTCCCACGCGACAAGGTGCAACTTGGCATGAACACGCGCGAGGTAAGGGGAATTATGGGTAAGCCGTTCAGCGAAGACACGTTTGTGGAAGGAGAGAAACGCGTTGATGTTCTTCATTATAAGGAGGCGGTAAGGGTTAAGACACAAGGCTTTATACTCACCACCTCACTGCGATTTGAGAACGATTCGCTTACCGCAATCACTCAAAACGAGAAGATGGTGGATGAGGTTACGAGGGAAAGTAAGGTTCAATAATAAAGAATAAAGTCGCACCCCAGCCCCCACTTCTAGGGGAAAGAGGGGGCGCAGTGCGCCATGTGCAACACGATTGTTGGCATAACGAAGGTGCTCATCACTTCTTTTTGTATTTAACATGAAAGTTTTCTTTCCCAATACATGTGCGTGTATAGCTCAAAAAATCACGTCCTCAATAACTCATATCACTCAAAAGCGAATACGCTTACAAACTAAACAACTCAAAAAACGCACGTCCTCAAAAAATCATATCCCTCAAAACCTCATAAACGCACAAACTAAACAACTCAAAAAACGCACGTCCTCAGAAACTCATATCTCTCAAAAAACCATAAACGCACAAACCAAACAACTCAGAAAACGCACAACTTCAAAAGCTCATACCTCTCAAAAAACCATAAACTCACAAACCAAACAACTCAGAAAACGCACGTCCTCAAAAACTCATATCTCTCAAAAACCCATAAACGCACAAACCAAACAACTCAAAAAAAGCACGCCCTCAAAAAAAACATATCTCTCAAAACCTCATAAACGCACAAACTAAACAACTCAAAAACTCACACCCTCAAAAACTTAAAACCTTACAATTTATTTTACAAAACACCACCTATCCGATACCCCATTCTAGCGAAAATTCAGGCCGTAAAGCGGTCAATTAGCACCTTTTTCCTCTCTCGCACGTTTCATTTTCTGTCCATTTTAAAGAACACAACCTGCATTTTGCACCATATTGGCTTTCTAGTTTGGTTGCAAGCTCATTATTTTTTATGCCCAAAAACCTGCTTTTAGCCCCTAAAAACCCACTTTTTAACGGTCGTTTTGCCCTTTATAGCCATGTTTTTCATACCGCAAAAAGGTTTTATTTATACCATTGCGATGGATATTTATGCTTTTCGTCTTGCATTTAGCACCATTTTGCACTGCATTTAGCACCAAAACGCCTTGCATTTAGCACCAAAACACACTGCATTTAGTGGCATATTGCACTGCGTTTAGCACCAAAACGCACTACATTTTGCTGCAAATAGCCCCAAAAACTGGTGCTAATGGCGGTATTATGAAATAAAATTCATTTTGCTTGCAGTTACAAATACCCCCTCAAAGCCTCAGAACAAACCTCCACGAGAATCGATTTTTTGCGACCAAGTGAATTGTTGGTGGATAAAAAGGGCAGCCATAGTGTTAAAATTCTTGCTGAAAAACGGACAAAAGAAGAGCGGCAGACGAGTTGACTTGTCAACCTGCCTACCCTACAACCTACCACCTCATAAAACTAAAATCCACGCAATCTAGCAAACAAAAATCACACTCTCTTTGTGCGTTAGCAGCTTATTTTCTATCTTTGCATATAGGTAACGGGACACACGCCTTACAACTTATCGCTCGCGCGCGAGTGCAAAACAGCGACGAATAAAGGCGAAAACCCATTGAACTGACAAGCATTATGGCACAAAAGCTCATACAGACACAAACGCAAAAACAAGTGCAAGTGCAACGACTCTCACAGCAACAGATGTTGCAGGTGAGGCTCTTGGAGATGCCGCTTACCGAACTGGAACAGAGCGTTGTTGCCGAACTGGACGACAATCCTGCACTAGAAACAGATACAAACGAACCAAACGAGACCGAGAACTACGACACTGCACCCGCCAACGACGAACAAGGCGATGAGGATTTTGACCAGCAGACGGAACGCGAAGAACGCGAACAGGCCCTGGATGCTGCGCTGGAAAACATCGGTCGCGACGACGAAATGCCCGAAACATTCAGTAGGGAGAACCATAACAATGCCGAATACGAGGAGATTGTGTATGGCGACACCACTTCGTTTTACGATAAACTGAAAGAGCAAGTGGGCGAAATAGACCTCAACGAGGAGGAGGAACAGGTGCTGCTTTACCTCATCGGGTCGTTAGACAACGACGGACTGCTGCGCAAAGACCTCGACACCATTGCCGACGAACTGGCCATTTATCAGAATTTGGACGTAGAAACGTCCGAAATAGAACGGATGCTTGGCGTGCTACAAACGTTCGACCCGGCTGGCATTGGCGCGCGTTCGCTTAAAGAATGCTTGCTGATACAGATTGACAGAAAGCCCGAAAGCTGGGCTAAGGAGATGATGCGCCGCGTGATAGACGAGTGTTTCGAGGCCTTTACCAAGAAACACTGGGACACGATACAAACGCAACTGCAACTCACCGATGAGCAGGTGCAGGAGGTGCAGGCCGAAATTAGAAAGCTGAACCCTAAGCCGGGGGCATCGATGGGCGAGACACAAGGGCGTAACTTGCAACAGATAACGCCCGACTTTATCGTAGACACCGACGACGACGGCAGGGTTTCGTTCTATCTCAGTCGCGGAAACATACCCCGACTGATGGTGTCGCCCACGTTCGCCGACATGGTTGACCACTACCGAAACAACAAGGCCAACATGACGAAAGGCGAAAAGGAGGCCTTGCTCTATGCAAAGGAGAAGGTGGAAAAGGCGCAGGGCTATATCGAGGCCATCAAGCAACGGCAACATACGCTAAGCGTAACGATGCAGGCCATTATTGACATACAGCGAAAGTTCTTTGTTGAGGGCGACGAGGCCGACTTACGACCGATGATTCTCAAAGACATCGCCGACCGTACGGGGCTGGACATCTCTACCATCTCGCGCGTTAGCAACATCAAGTACGCACAAACTAAGTGGGGCACGTTCCCCCTGCGCTTCTTCTTTACCGATGCTTATACCACGGGCGACGGCGAAGAGTTGTCTACACGCAAGATAAAAATAGCCCTTAAAGAGCTTATCGACAACGAAGACAAGAAGAAACCGCTGAGCGACGACTTGCTAAAAGAGGAACTGGCAAAGAAAGGTCTGCCCATCGCTCGCCGCACTGTGGCGAAGTATAGGGAACAACTGGGACTGCCAGTGGCGAGGTTGAGGAAGGGGTGACAAAACCCACAGCCGGCCACAGCCCGCACAACCGGCCTCACCCCCAACCCCTCTCCAAGGGGAGAGGGGAGTGATTAGCCTTGTTGTTTTGTGGGGTGGCGCAAATGATGACACCATATAATAATGGTGTGCCTTGCGGATTAAGATGTGCATTTCACCGATTAGTTCGATTTGTCCCATCAGTCGCATGAGATTTACGAGCCAAAACAGCAAAGCGTTTAGTCGCTAGCTACACACTAAAGGAAAGGAAGTGATATATTAAAGGCTTGATAATATCAAAGCATTCCGCCTATTGGTTCGATTTGTTCCATCAGTCGCATGAGGTTTACGAGCCAAAAAGAGTAAGGCGTTAAGTCGCTAGCTACACATTAAAGGCAAGGAAGTGATATATTAAAGGCTTGATAATAGCCAGGCATTTCACTCCCCTCTCCCCTTGGAGAGGGGTTGGGGGTGAGGCCGGTTACTTAAAGTTGCTTATGAAAGAGAAAAACATCATATTCGGCGCGCGGATGATGAGCATGCTCTTCACCCCGTTTTATCTGCCCATTGTTGGGTTGATAGCGTTGTTCACTTTTAGTTACATGTCTCAATTGCCTTGGGATTACAAACTAGAAGTGTTGCTCTTGGTGTATATCGCCACCATATTTATCCCCACGATACTGATACATCTGTATCGCCGTTATCAGGGATGGACCCTCATTGAGCTAGGACATAAGGAGCGGCGCATGGTGCCTTACGTCATCTCCATATTGTGTTACTTCGGCTGTTACTATCTCATGTCGGTGTTACAGATACCCCGTTTCATGGCTCGCATATTGGTTGCCGCCCTCGTTGTGCAAGTGGTATGCGCGCTTATCAACGTTTGGTGGAAGATTTCCACGCACACAGCAGCCATTGGCGGCGTGGCAGGTGGACTGATGGCCTTTGCTTTTCTCTTCATGTTCAACCCTGTTTGGTGGCTCTGCTTGGTGTTTATCGTGGGCGGACTGGTTGGAACCAGTCGCATGATACTTCGCCAACACTCGCTTTGGCAGGTGGTAGCGGGGTTCCTTGTGGGCATGGTCTGCGCGTTTGTGGTGATATAACCAACCCCACAACTGGCCATAACCTACCCACAACCGGGCATAGCCAACCCCACAATCGGCCTCACCCCCAGCCCCTCTCCAAGGGGAGAGGGGAGTGATTGGCATAGTTTCTTTGAAGCGTTACAGCAAAAAACATTGGAGCATAAGCATTAAACAATGGTGCATTGTACCATCAAAGGATGAAATATTACAAGTAAATAGTAAAATACGAATAAGTAAATAGTTAATGATTAACAAGTAAATAGTAAGCGATTAACAAACAAGCGCGCACGTCACCCGCAAGGATGCAGCAAGGCATACCACGCCCCTCTCCCCTTGGAGAGGGGTTGGGGGTGAGGCCGGTTGCGGGGTTGGCGTGTTTGGTTGTTGATGTTTATTTATCGAATAAGGTTTAATAAAAATATATTATGACCCCATCAGTAAGCATTATCATGGGCAGCACCAGCGACTTGCCCGTTATGGAGAAAGCATGTAAGTTGCTTAACGACTTGAAAGTGCCTTTCGAGGTGAACGCCCTCAGTGCTCATCGCACGCCCGATGCCGTAGAAGCCTTTGCCAAAGGAGCCAAGGCGCGTGGCGTAAAGGTTATTATTGCGGCCGCTGGTATGGCTGCAGCCCTGCCTGGTGTTGTGGCAGCATCCACCACTTTGCCCGTTATTGGCGTACCCATCAAAGGTATGCTCGACGGATTAGATGCCCTATTGTCTATCGTGCAGATGCCCCCAGGCATTCCCGTTGCCACTGTTGGCGTTAATGCAGCCATGAATGCCGCCATACTTGCCGTGCAAATGCTGGCCCTGACAGACGAAAACGTGGCGCAACAACTGGCCGAATATAAGGCTACATTGGGACAAAAGATTACCAAGGCCAATGAAGAATTGGCCGAAGTGAAGTACGAGTTTAAGACAAACTAGGGCGAAAGATAGTGAGTGGACTAATGAGTTTATAAGGCTGTGAGTTTATAAGTTTATGAGTTTGTGAGTTTATAAGGTTATGAGTTTATAAGTTCGCGAGTTTATGAGCTTATGAATTCGTGAGTTTATGAGTTTATGAGTTTATAAGGTTGTGAATTGACAAGTTGGTAGGCGAAGCATCTTTTCACCTTTTCACCCTTTCACTTTTTCACCTTTAAACGCCTTTTCACCTTTTCACCCTTTCAATTTTTCACCTTTAAAAGAATGATGAACGAACAAGATAACAACCATACTTCACGCCCTCTTTCCCTACAAGAAGATGGCGAATGGAGTGACATCGGCATCGACCTCTTTAACCTGCAACGCCGAAACGCATCGGTAACAACCGTTGGCAGCGTGACGATGGGTGGAAACAACCCCGTGCGCGTGCAGTCGATGACCACCACCGACACCAACGACACCGAGGCTAGCGCAGCCCAAGCCGAGCGAATTATACAGGCTGGCGGCGAGTTGGTGCGACTTACCACCCAAGGAAAGCGCGAGGCCGAGAACCTGCGCAACATCAATGCGGCACTCAGACAGAAAGGTTACGACACGCCACTTGTGGCCGACGTGCATTTCAACGCCAACGTAGCCGACGTGGCCGCGCAGTATGCAGAGAAGGTGCGCATAAATCCCGGCAACTATGTAGACCCAGGACGAACCTTCAAGCAGTTGGAATATACCGACGAAGAATACGCCGAAGAGATAAAGAAGATTGATGCACGCTTTGTGCCTTTCCTCAATATCTGCCGCGAAAACAACACGGCCGTACGCATCGGCGTGAACCACGGTTCGCTCTCCGACCGCATCATGAGTCGCTATGGCGACACGCCTGCGGGCATCGTTGAGAGCTGCATGGAGTTCTTACGCATCTGCAAACGCGAGCAATTCAGCAATGTGGTTATCTCCATCAAGGCATCCAACACGGTGGTGATGGTGCAATCGGTGCGCCTTTTGGTGCAACAGATGCGCCTCGAAGATATGAATTATCCCCTACATCTTGGCGTTACTGAGGCTGGCGAGGGCGAAGATGGCCGCATTAAGAGTGCTGTGGGCATAGGTACGCTGCTGTCCGACGGCATCGGCGACACCATACGCGTATCGCTTAGCGAGGACCCTGAGGCGGAAATACCCGTGGCACGTGCGCTTGTTGATTACATCGAGGCACGTTCGGACCACCTACCTATACCTGCTCAGGCGGCAAAAGGGTTCAACTACACCGCTCCCGAACGCCGTCCTACCACGCCCGTGGCCAACATCGGAGGCGAAAACCTACCCGTAGTGATAAGCAACCGCACGGATAAAGACAAGGTTCACGTGGTGGCCAACGCCGACCAAACGCCCGATTACATATATATAGGTAGACATCTGCCCGCAAACCTCTCGGCAAAGCGTCGCTACATCATGGACTACGACGCCTACATGCAGGTGGCCAGCACCAATCCGCAGGCCTACGAGCAGGTTTATCCCATCTTCCCACACAATGCCGTGCCCTTTATCTCGCTTGTCGAGGCAGATGTTAAGTTCCTCGTGCTGCAATATGGAGCCAATAGCGACGAATATTTGGCTTGTCTTAAACATCACCCCGAGGTGGTGGTGGTGTGCATGAGCACGCATAAGAACAAGGTGGGCGACCAGCGTGCGCTGGTTCACGAGTTGTGGTCGGCAGGCATCAACAACCCCGTTGTATTCGCGCAAATGTACCGACACGCGGCCGAAGAGAAAGAAACATTCCAGCTAAAAGCCGCTGCCGACATGGGTCCGCTGATGATAGACGGGCTAACGGATGGCATCTGGCTGATGAACGACGGCGACTTGCCCGACGAAGACGTGGATGCCACGGCCTTTGGCATACTGCAAGCCGCCCGTTTGCGCACCACCAAGACCGAATACATTAGCTGTCCGGGCTGCGGTCGCACGCTTTACGACCTGCGAACAACCATCGCCCGCATTCGCGAAGCCACCAAACACATGAAGGGTTTGAAGATTGGCATCATGGGTTGCATCGTAAACGGACCGGGCGAAATGGCCGATGCCGACTTCGGATATGTTGGCGCAGGCCCTGGAAAGGTGTCGCTCTACCGCAAAAAAGAATGCGTTGAAAAGAACATCGATGAGAAAGATGCAGTGGAACATCTGCTAAGGTTGATTGAAAAAGAAACGAAACAGAACCTATAACACACGCACGCCACCCCACAACCGGCCTCACCCCCAACCCCTCTCCAAGGGGAGAGGGGCGTGAATAGCCTTGCAACTCACAACAAAATATAAATCATCAACAACCCAATCATAGCAATAACGAGTCGTCACTCGCCCAAACAACACTGCATACCACGCCCCTCTCCCCTTGGAGAGGGGTTGGGGGTGAGGCCAGTTGTGTGGTGAAAATAAGACTGAAAACAAAATAATAAATATGAACGAACAAAATAAACCCGCTGACAACTCAGCGCAAAATCAAAACAATTCCGTGCCTTCCACCAAGGCAGCACAGCATACTACGCCCCTCTCCCCTTGGAGAGGGGACGGGGATGAGGCCAGTTGTGGGGTAGATTTATCCACATCCCCCCTATTAATCTACAACACCCTCACTCGCAAAAAAGAGCGTTTCGAGCCCCTACACGCCCCCAACGTGGGCATGTACGTATGCGGACCCACCGTATATGGCGACCCACATCTGGGTCATGCGCGGCCTGCCATCACCTTCGACGTGGTGTTTCGCTACCTGCAACACCAGGGTTACAAGGTGCGCTACGTGCGAAACATCACCGATGTGGGGCATCTTGAACACGATGCTGACGATGGCGACGACAAGATAGCCAAGAAAGCGCGACTAGAACAGCTTGAACCGATGGAGATTGCACAGCATTATACCAACACCTATCATGCTGCCATGCAACTGCTCAACGTGCTTCCGCCCAGCATTGAGCCACAAGCATCGGGGCATATCATCGAGCAAGAAGAGTTGGTAAAGAAGATACTAGCCAATGGCTTTGCTTACGAAAGCAATGGGTCTATTTACTTCGACATTGCCAAGTACAACGAAACACACCGCTACGGAATACTCTCTGGTCGCAACCTCGAAGACGTTTTAGATGCCTCGCGCAAGCTCGACGGCGTGGGCGAAAAGCGTAATCAGGCCGACTTCGCCCTGTGGAAGCACGCCCAACCCGAACACATCATGCGCTGGCCAAGTCCGTGGGGCGATGGATTTCCTGGTTGGCACTGCGAGTGTACGGCAATGGGAAGGAAGTATTTGGGCGAACATTTCGACATTCACGGTGGTGGAATGGATCTCATCTTCCCTCATCACGAGTGCGAAATTGCCCAAGCTGTGGCCGCAGAAGGCGAACAGATGGTGCGTTATTGGATGCACAACAACATGATAACCATCAACGGACAGAAGATGGGAAAGAGCCTGGGCAACTTCATCACGCTCGAACAGTTCTTCAACGGCGCACATCCCGCGCTCGAAAAGGCCTACTCGCCCATGACCATTCGTTTCTTCATCCTCTCTGCCCACTATCGCGGAACGGTGGATTTCTCTAACGAGGCCCTGCAAGCCAGCGAGAAAGGACTCGAAAGATTGCTCAACGGCATCGCCGACTTACAACGCATTCAACCCGCCAAAACTAGCGACGAGGCCACGGCAACCATCGTGAACGAACTGCCCCGCAAGTGCTACGAGGCCATGAACGACGACTTCCAAACGCCTATGGTGTTAAGTCATCTCTTCGAGGCATGCCGACTTATCAACACCCTTATCGACCACAAGGCGCAGATTTCGGCCGAACACCTCGAGCAATTAGCCACCACCATGCACCTCTTTGCCTTCCAACTGTTGGGTCTGAACGCCGATAACGGCAACAACAACGATGCCCGCGAAGAGGCCTTCGGCCACGTTGTAGACATGGTTCTCGACCTGCGTGCCAAGGCAAAGGCCGACAAAGACTGGGCCACCAGCGACCGCATACGCGACGAACTGGCCTCCGCCGGCTTTGAAGTGAAGGATACCAAGGACGGCGCAACGTGGAAACTGAATAAGTAATGCGGCCAAACCATTGCGCCACCCACATGCTGTAGCCCCACTACAAAGCACCTTGTAGTGGTGCTACAAGCATCTTGTACACACGCTACAAGCACTTTGTACACCCACTACAAGCGTCTTGTACTCGCGCTACAAAGCACCTTGTACTCCCCAAACAGCCAATAAGTGGCATGTAAAGCCCTATTAGCGGTTGTGCAAACATCCATAAGCGCCTATACATAAAAACCGAAAACGTCTCGTAATGAACCCAAGCCAGTACAACACCCTCTTTACATTTATATGGAATATTGCCAACGACGTGTTGGTACAAGCCTTCAACAAGGGCGACTATAAGAAGATTATCCTGCCCATGATGGTGCTTAGGAGGCTCGACATCTTGCTCGAACCAACCCATCAGCAGGTATTGCAGCTCAAACAGCAACTAACCGAACAAGGGGTCGACGAAACGCAGCAAGAAAGCATGCTCATACGCCGCACGGGGCTTGCTTATTGCAACACGTCGCGCTTTACCATGAAGACGTTACGCGGAGAAACCAACCCCGTACGCCTAAAACAGAACTTCTTGGAGTATCTCGACGGCTTTTCCAAGGACGTACAAGACATTATCGAGAAGTTCAAGCTGAAACAACAAGTAGACAACCTTAGCGACACTGGCCGCTTGGGCCGCATCATCGAGAAGTTTACCGATGCCGAAATAAACCTCGGAAAAGACCCCGTGCTCGATGCCGAGGGCAACGAAAGGCTGCCAGGGGTGGACAATCACACCATGGGAACGCTTTTCGAGCAGCTGTTGCGCAAGTTTAACGAGGCAAATAGCGTTACCGAAGCCGGAGAGCATTTCACTCCGCGCGACTATGTTGCGCTGTTGGCCGACATCGCCGTGCTGCCCGTCGCCAACAAGTTGCGCAACGGAACCTACACCATTTACGATGGCGCATGCGGCACGGGCGGTATTCTTTCCATCGCCGAACAACGCATTGCCGACATCGCCAAAGAGCAACGCAAGCGCATAAAGATTAGTCTCTACGGACAAGAGATGCAACCCGAAACATACGCCACATGCAAAGCCGACCTCATGCTCTCGTCCATCACCAACTCGTTTGCCTATCTCAACGCCGGCGTCAGGCGCGAAAGGTTCTTTTGCGGTTCAACCATCAGCAACGACGGACACCCTGGGATGAAGTTCGACTTTTGCATTTCCAATCCCCCTTTCGGCACGCCTTGGAAAACAGACTTGCAGGCTTGGGGACTGAAAGACAACGAAAAGCAACACATAACCGACCCGCGCTTTGTGCTGCCGCAGGGTTACGACCCGCACAACGGCCTGCGCTTTGTGCCCGATGTGGGCGACTCGCAGATGCTTTTCCTTGCCAACAACATCTCGCGAATGAAGAACGACACCGAGCTGGGCACGCGTATCGTAGAGGTACACAATGGTTCGAGCCTCTTTACGGGCAACGCTGGCGGTGGCGAAAGCAACCTGCGGCGGCACATTATTGAGAACGATTGGCTGGAAGCCATCATCGCTATGCCCGAGAAAGACTTCTACAACACGGGCATTGGCACCTTTATATGGGTGGTAACCAACCGTAAAGAGCCACGCAGGGCCGGCAAGGTGCAACTGATTGATGCAACAGACATCAAGACACCACTAAGAAAGAACCTGGGCGAAAAGAACTGCGAGACCAACGAAACCGACCGCCAGCAAATCATGCAGTTGCTAAACCGATTTGAAGAGACGCCCCAAAGCAAGATATTTGCCAACGAAGAGTTTGGTTATTGGGAAATAAAGGTAGACCGCCCGCTGCGTTTGCGCGTACTGCCACAAAGCGACATCACCGCAGGTAAGCTCACATCCAAGGAGCAAGAGGCGTGCAGGGCGGCCATGCAAGCCGTTCCCAACGATACGCCGCTAAACAATTGGGATGCCTACGCCGCCGCTTTGGGCAAGCTAACCAAAACGGTTAAGAACAAGCTGCGTGCACTTATCACCGTGCCCGACCCTTCTTGCGAACCCGTAGCAGGCGAAGCCGACCGCGCTTTGCGCGATACCGAGCAGGTGCCACTAACCTATCCTGGCGGCATCGAGGCCTTTATGCAGCGCGAAGTGTTGCCCTACGCCCCCGATGCCTATGTGGCCGAAGACGAAACTAAGGTGGTTTACGAGCTTTCTTTCACCAAATATTTCTACAAACCCGTTGAACTGAGACCCATCGCCGACATCAAAGCCGACATCAAAGCTATTGAAACAGAAACCGATGGACTGCTTGCTGATATTCTGAACGTGTAAAAATGGAGGATGTAAGCATTATGGAGAAATTTTATGTTTATAAGGATAGTGGCGTAAAGTGGCTTGGAAATATACCACAGCATTGGGAAGTGAGAAAAATTAAGTATGTTTTTACAGAACGTTCCCAAAAGGGATTTCCAAAAGAACCGATCTTATGTTCCACGCAGAAATATGGAGTAATACCTCAACACATGTATGAAAACCGCGTGGTTGTAGTTAACAAGGGCTTAGAAGGGCTTAAACTAGTGAGGAAAGGTGACTTTGTTATTAGTCTCCGTTCCTTTCAGGGAGGCATAGAGTATGCATACTATCAAGGTATAATAAGTGCAGCTTATACTATTCTCAATCTAAACGACAATTGTTATTCCAACTACATTAAATATTTAATGAAATCTTTTGATTTCATACAGCTACTTCAAACATGTGTTACAGGCATACGTGAAGGGCAGAATATAAATTATACGTTACTCCGAAAGAGCTCTCTCCCTCTCCCTCCCCTTGCCGAGCAACGTGCCATCGTTTCGTATTTAGATGGCAAGGTGGGGCAGATTGATACGTATGTAGCCAAACAAACGCAACAAATTGAACTGCTAAAAGAACTGAAACAAGCAGTTATCGCTAATGCTGTGACAAAGGGAATAGACAATAAGGCTAAATTAAAACAAACTGGGATTAGCTGGATTGGACATGTTCCTCAACATTGGGAGCGATGCCGTTGTAAAGATGTCTTGACAGAAATAAAGCTATTGGTTGGCAATGGGGAATACGCACTCCTTTCATTAACAACAAATGGAGTAATTGTGCGCGACCTTTCGGAAGGGAAAGGTAAATTTCCCAAAGACTTTAACACCTATAAAGTAGTTAAGCCTAACGACCTCGTGTTTTGTCTTTTCGACGTAGATGAAACTCCAAGAACAGTAGGTCTTGTTCATAATCATGGGATGTTAACAGGCGCGTACAATGTATTTGAAACAAAGAATGTTGATACAAGTTTCCTATATCATTATTTTATTGCATTGGATAACAGGAAGGCATTGAAACCTTTATATAAAGGTCTTCGCAAGGTTATACCCTTACCAGCCTTTATGTCCATGCCTTTATACATCCCTCCTCTCTCCGAACAGCGCGCCATAGTAAGCTATATCGAGGCCAAGACGGCGAGTATAAACAAGCTTATCGATGCTTACGAGCAGCAAGTGGAACGCGTAAAGGAATATAAGCAACGGCTGATTAGCGATGCCGTAACGGGAAAAATGAATGTAACGGACGAACATACCCAAACAAACTGAACGCCATGCCTACAACAATGAACGAAAAAGCGTTGGAAGACCTGATTGTTAACTGGCTTACCAACCATAACCAATACGAACTGGGCGACACCAGCCAATACGACACTCACTATGCCCTAGACACTGGCCGACTTGAAACTTTCCTCAAGCTAACCCAGCCCGCAGAAGTAGAAAAGTCGGGTATCTTCCATTCGCCTGTCAATCGCCGCAAGTTTCTAGAACGCCTGCGTGACGAGATAACAAAGCGCGGGGTGGTGGATGTGTTGCGAAAGGGATTGAAACACCAAAGCAACACCTTTGTGCTTTACAACCCCCTGCCCTCGGCACTTAGCGCCGAGGGCGAAGAACGGTATGCACTGAACAAGTTCTCTGTTGTGCGGCAGTTGCGCTACGATGCACAAAACCCCGCGCTGGCATTGGATGTGGCCATCTTTATTAACGGCTTGCCGGTGATTACGATGGAGCTTAAAAACCAGATAACAGGCCAAAACACGGCACACGCCATTGCCCAATACCGCACCGACCGCTCGCCCAACAACCTGCTGTTTATGCCCAAACGCTGTGCCGTACACTTTGCCGCCGACGATGATACGGTGCAGATGTGCACCAAACTATGCGGAGCCAACAGTTGGTTTTTGCCTTTTAACAAAGGATTTAACGACGGAGCGGGCAACCCCGTCAACCCCAACGGACTGAAAACGGCCTATCTGTGGGAAGAAATTCTTACCAAACGCAACCTTAGCAACATTCTTGAACACTACGCGCAGGTGGTTACCGAGCGCAATCCCGATACCCGGCGTAACATCGAAAAGACCATTTGGCCACGCTGGCACCAGCTGCAACTGGTGCGCGCACTGCTACACGAAACGGCCAAGGGCAACATCGGGCAACGCTTTTTGGTGCAACATTCGGCCGGTTCGGGCAAAAGCAACAGCATCACATGGTTGGCCTATCAGCTTGTAGAGCTGTTAGAGGGAGACCAACCGCTGTTTGACAGCGTAATTATCGTTACCGACCGCGTTAACCTCGACAAGCAGTTGCGCAACAACATGCGGGCTTTTAGTCGCAATGAAAACATCGTAGATGCCGCCAACAGTAGCGAAACCCTGCGGCAACACCTTGTAAACGGCAAGAAAATCATCCTTTCTACCGTGCATAAGTTCTCGTTCATCCTCGACGCCATCGGCAACGAACTGG
Organism: Prevotella sp. oral taxon 317 str. F0108; assembly: GCF_000162415.1. Lineage (NCBI taxonomy): Bacteria > Pseudomonadati > Bacteroidota > Bacteroidia > Bacteroidales > Prevotellaceae > Prevotella > Prevotella sp. oral taxon 317. The sequence continues at coordinate 390,772 of NZ_GG740073.1, forward strand.
CCAGTCACCGCTTTGCCGTAATTATAGATGAGGCACATTCAAGCCAAAGCGGCAAGATGGCGGCCAGCACAAACCAGGTGTTGGCAGGTTCGGCAGTGGCAGACGACACGGAGCTAAGCGTTGAAGACGCCGTTAACGAGGCCATTGCCCAATACATGTGCGGGCGGCGCATGGCGCCCAACGCCAACTTCTACGCTTTCACCGCAACGCCGAAGAACAAGACTCTCGAAACGTTCGGCACGCCCTTTATTAAGCCCGACGGCGAAACGGGGCATCGGCCCTTCCACGTCTACTCGATGAAACAGGCCATCGAAGAGGGGTTTATCCTCGACGTGTTGAGCAATTACACCACCTACGAAAGTTTCTATCACATTCGCCGGCGGGTGGAAGACGATCCCGAGTTCGACCGCAAGCAGGCCTTAAGAAAGATACGCCACTTTGTTGAACGCCAACCCGAAACCATTGAAAAGAAGGCCGAGGTGATGGTTGAGCACTTCCACACCTCCGTGGCGCATAAAATTGGCGGACAAGCACGCTGCATGGTGTGCACCACTGGCATACAACGAGCCATCGATTACTTCTTTGCCGTCAACCGCTTGCTAAGCCAACGCGATTCGCAATATCGCGCCATCGTGGCTTTTAGCGGCGATTTCGAGTACAACGGAAAGACCGTTAACGAGGGCAGCCTTAATGGATTTCCCTCTGCGGCCATAGAAAAGACGTTCCGCACGGGCAACTATCGTTTCCTCATCGTGGCCGACAAGTTTCAGACGGGCTACGACGAACCGCTGCTGCACACCATGTATGTAGACAAGCCGCTGCATGGACTGCAAACCGTTCAGACGCTTTCGCGACTTAACCGCACGTGCCCTAAGAAGGAAGATACCTTTGTGCTCGACTTCGTTAACACCTGCGACGACGTTGAACAGAGTTTCCAAACCTTCTACAAAACCACCATCCTGAGCCGAGAAACCGACCCCAACCGCCTGAACGACTTGCTGGCAGAGATAGAGAAACACCAAATTTACACACAATACGAGCTGGAAACGCTGAACCAACGCTATTGGAACAACGCCCCAAGAGAAGCCCTGGACCCCTTGCTCGATGCCATGTGCCAGCGCTTTTGCACCCTATCGGAAGAAGAACAGGTGGAGTGTAAAAGCAGCATCAAGGCCTTTATACGCACCTACGAGTTTCTTTCTACCATCATGGACAGCTGCTCGTTGGAATGGGAAAAGGCCGAAACGCTGCTTAAGCTGCTCGTGCGCAAGTTGCCTTCGCTGGGTACAGACGACCTGACACGCGGATTGATAGAGGCTATCGACTTTGACCGGTATCGACTTGAAAAGAAAGAAGAACGAAAGATACAACTGCAAAACGCCGATACCGAGATAGAACCTGTGCCCACGGCCACCGCTGCAGGTGTGGCCGAACCCGACATGCAACGACTAAGCGTTATCGAAACGCAGTTTAACGAGCTGTTCGGTTCTACCGACTGGGACGACATCGAAGTGGTGAAAAGGCAGGTGGAAGACGTTACGCAACGCGTTACCAACGACAACAACGTGCGCGACGCCATGCTGAACAACGACGAACAGACGGCCGCACAAGAGTGCGACGAGGCCACCAACGTGAAAATGGCCGACATGGCCGAAACCTATACCCAGCTGATTAGTAAGTACATGTCGGAGCCCGACTTCCAAGAGCGGTTTAATCAGCTGATACGCGAACGGGTAAAGGCTGCCATCAATCCCGAATACGATGAGCAAGATTTGGCCTTTAAGCTGCGCCAAGCATTTAAGGAAGACTTTGCCGACTTCTGCGATGGGGTTCATAACGTGGAGTTTGATGAGGTGTTGCGGCTGTTCTTCTGCCTGGTGAATGCCGAAACGATACCCGCCTTGCAGGGTCTTCGGCGGATATTGCGCAACACGCTGAATTGTCTTTATCGAGCACAGCACCGCGAAGAGGATTTCCGAACATGGTATGCCGACCTGGTTAGCCGTTTCGAGGCCTTCCTCAAAAAGATATATTGGCTGCAACATGGTGTGCCCATGCCGCTTGTTAACGATGGGCGTGACCCCGCCTTGCTCGATGCCGTGCGCCATTTCCCACGCATATCCAGTCTTTATCATACGCGTAACCCCAAGCACGAACGCTTTAAGCAGTATTATAATGTGGTGTTTACATGGCGCAATAAGGAGAATCACAGTGCCGAAGACCTGCCCGCCAACTTGCTCCCTGCGGCCCTTCACGCCGCCGTTGCCATGTATCTGTACGCCACAATGGTAAGCGCACCCGATTTGAAAGGCAAGCTATGAGCGAGAGAAAACCCCAACTGGCCTCACCCTCAGCCCCTACCGGCCTCACCCCCAACCCCTCTCCAAGGGGAGAGGGGAGTGGTATGCCTTGTGGGGTGTTTGCTTGTTAACTTGTAAACTCATCAACTCATCAACTTATTAACGCATCAACTCACAAACTTACAAACTTACAAGCTCACCAACTCATTAGCTCATAAACTTACAAAATCATCAACTCATCAACTTATAAGCTTACAAACTCACCAACTCATTAGCTCACCAACTTACAAAATCATCAACTCATCAACTCACAAGCTTACAAACTCACCAACTCATCAACTTACCAACTCATTAAGTTACCAAATCATCAACTAAAAAACTCACCAACTAAAAAACTTAAAATCCTACGTTATACTTTACAAAGTGGCTCTAATTTTCACGTCGTTCTAGCGAAAATTTGGGTCATAAAGTGGGTAAATTTGCACAAATTCTAGGCTTTCTCGCCTTGTGCTTTGTCCGTTTTTCAGAGCCAAACCTGCATTTTGCACCATTTTGCCTTTCTAGTTTGGTTGCTAGCTCGTAATTTTTGCAAGCCAAAAACCTGCATTTTACTGCTAAAAAGCAGGTTTTTGGGCCCCATTTCGCCCTTTTCAGCCATGTTTTTAATGGCTCGAAAGGGTTATTTTTATGCTATTGCGATGTATATTAATGCTTTTCGCCTCGCATTCAGCTGCAAAAAGCACGGCATTTAGCAGCATTTTACCTTGCATTTAGCACCAAAACGCGTTGCATTTAGCGGCAAAACGCATTGCATTTAGCACCAAAACGCATTGCATTTAGCACCAAAACGCACTGCACTTAGCGGCATATTGCAGTAAATTGAGCGGTAAACGCCCTTAAAACGGGTGCAAATGGCGGTTCCTTGTAATAAATATTCATCTTGCTATATCCACAGGTTGGCCCTTAGTTGCATCAAAACAAACCCTCGCGAGAATCGAATTTTTGCGGCCGAGCGGGCAGTTGGTGAATAAAAAGGCACTCATCGTGTTAAAAAAACTTGCTGAAAAGCGGACAAAACTTCTTCTTCCCCCACTTTCTTTCTCAATCCTTTGGCGAAACCAAATAGTTGAACTATATTTGCAACGTGCTTACAGAATATTCCGAAGTGGCATCGGTAAGTAGGGCAAGTAAATCGCGATAGGACGATGCTCATAGGCGTGTTTGTGGCTCATTGTACAATAACTAAACTTTATACAACATGAGAAGTAATAAGCTAAGCAACCTTTTATCACTGCTTTTTCTTGTGGCAACCTTGGGCGTAGCCGTTTATGCCGCATTTGTTAACGACACTATCGTTGTGCATTGGGGACCACTTGGTGGTAGTGAACTCCAAGGCATGAGCTATCTTATCTTATTTCTTCCCCTTTTATCTGCTGCACTTTACTTGCTGTTGCGCAAGGGAAAGGAAAACCCTTTCGCACTCGACCCAAAGCACGATATGCCCCAAACGCAGGGCAACGCACAACAATTGCGCCGATATGTTGATGTGCTTTCTCTGGGTGTAACGGGTTTGCTGTTGTACATCACGCTTTGTGCGGCAGGTTTCTTGCCCATGATACCCCTCGTGGTGATGCTTGTCGTGGCCTTTTTCATCATCTATTATGCGCGTTCGCGACGTAAATTGAGAGGTGCGTAGGGCCACTTAATTTTCTTTCTTCATGTTTTGGCGGTGACATACTTTTGTCGTAACTTTGCAAAACAAAATCATCGCTGACCACAGTTGCACTTGTGCCTTGTATGTAAATGGTTTGTTGTGCAGTGCGGCGCGCCAGATTGATGACAGAATGTAACCAATTATAAAGTACCAAAAGATGAAAAATTCTAGTTTAAAAGGCCTGTTGTCGCTACTTTTCTTAGTGGGCACCGTGAGCATTGTGTTGTACTGCATCCTAACGAAAGACACGATAAACCTACGTATTGATATGCCAGGCGGGGTTAGCAAACCCATTTCGCCTTTCTTCCTCTTACCACCAACTCTGTTCTCTGTTGGCGCTTACTTCGTAACTCGTTTTCTGGCAGACAAACCCATGCGTATGAAAAGTTTGCTAAGGAGGTATGTAATACCTATGAATGAGCATAATGCCCCATTGATACGTAACTTCCATGAGTCTGTTTCGCTAGGAGTTACGAGTATTATGTTCTATTGCTCGCTCTTCATATCGGGCATAATCGCCTTCAACCCCTTTATTACATGGGCGGTAATGATGTTGCCTTTCCTTATGATAGGATGGTCGTCGTTTAAGTTGATGCGTGATAAGGAAATGCAATGATAGAACATAACACGTCAAACAACCGAATAGCCGTGGTTTTTCTCGCGGCAACCTTCGCTGTGGCTCTCTACTCTGCGGTGATAGAGGTGCTTTCGGCCTTGCAAATTAGTTTCTTTGCCGCCGATGATAGGGTGGGTTTGCCCATCTTTACCTTTTTGTTGCCCTTCATTTCGGGGGCTCTTTACCTGCGGTTGCGCTATGTGTCGTTGCACCCGCTAAGCAATCCGCGCCCCAACGGACCAGAAGATACGGAGGAAAACAAATGGCTGATGAGCCGTTATGCCGACAAGATGCTGCCCAACATCACGGGGGTGATGCTACTTTTGGCCGTGGAGGATGTCGTGTTTATGCCTAATTTGATAACGGTCGCGCTGTTGTGGGGATTCTACATGGTGGTGGTTACGATGCAGGTTTTCAGTAAGATTACCTATAAAAAACGCTAGAACCGCTGCCCGCGCCTCCCCATTTCACGTTATTTTGCAGCGTGGCTTAGAGCCAGTTGCACATTTTTGCGTAACTTTGCAGTCGCTAACAGCCATGTACCACCCACAAAATGCGAGATGGGTGGCGCATGGCGCATGGGCATACAATTATTTATAGATACACAAATTCGTAGCATTATGGCATATCTTTTTTCTTCCGAGTCGGTTTCCGAAGGGCATCCCGACAAGGTGTCCGACCAAATATCAGATGCTTTGGTAGACCAATTCTTGGCCTACGACGACAAAGCGCACTGCGCAATCGAAACATTCGTTACCACAGGGCAGGTGGTTATCATGGGCGAGGTGCGCTCTAGTTCGTACATCGACCTGCAAACCATCGCCCGTAACACCATCAAAAGCATTGGCTACACCAAGTCGGAGTACCAATTCGACGGCGACTCGTGTGGCGTTCTGACCGCCATTCACGAGCAAAGCGACGACATCAACCGCGGCGTTAGTCGCGAAGAGGCCGACGAACAGGGCGCGGGCGACCAAGGAATGATGTTCGGTTACGCCACCAATGAAACCGAAAACTACATGCCCCTGTCGCTAGACTTGGCCCACTTGCTGATGATTACGTTGGCCGAGATACGAAAAGAGGGTAAGGAAATGACCTATTTGCGCCCCGACTCGAAGAGTCAGGTGACGGTGGAGTATGCCGACGACGGCCAACCCGTACGTATCGACACCATCGTTGTGAGCACACAACACGACGACTTCGGCCCTAACGACGAGCAGATGCTGGCCCAAATAAAGGCCGACGTGCTGAACGTGCTGATGCCTCGCGTTAAAGCGAAGATAACAAGTGCCAAGGTGCTGGCACTTTTCAACAACGACATTAAGTATTTCGTTAACCCCACGGGTAAGTTCGTTATCGGCGGTCCTCACGGCGATACGGGTCTGACGGGGCGTAAAATCATTGTAGACACCTATGGCGGCAAAGGCGCACACGGCGGCGGAGCGTTCTCTGGCAAAGACCCAAGTAAGGTTGACCGCTCGGCTGCTTACGCCGCACGCCACATCGCTAAGAACATGGTGGCCGCAGGTGTTGCCGACGAAATGCTGGTGCAGGTGAGCTACGCTATCGGCGTGGCCGAACCAGTTAACATCTACGTTAACACCTATGGGCGTAGTAAGGTGCAGCTAACCGACGGCGAAATAGCCCAAAAGGTGGCGCAGCTGTTCGACCTACGCCCCAATGCCATCGAGCGTAACCTCAAACTTCGGCAGCCCATCTACGCCGAAACGGCCGCTTACGGACACATGGGGCGCAAGAACGAGGTGGTGAAGAAAACCTTTACCAGCCGTTATCACGAAACGAAGGTGATGGAAGTGGAGCTGTTCACGTGGGAAAAACTCGACCGCGTAGACGACATAAAGAAGGCGTTCGGCCTTTAAACACCACGGGCTGCATGCCCTGAAATTCCTCGACAAACACCTTGCCGAGGGGATTTTGGGGCATGCCTAGCTTGTTTTGTACCTCTCTTCTTCATCGCGCCGTGCATCGAAAGCGGCCCCTTTGCTGGTGCATTGCAAGGCAAAAAGGCTTTCAACACAGGCATAACAACATACAACAAGCCCATTCTGAGCGTGCTAAAACCCATTAAAGAACAGTATTATATCGCCCCTGCCGACACGACGGCAGCCGAGACCGCCTTTGCAGACAGTGCAAAAACGGCCAAACCCAAGGTGCTAACACCCAAAGAGGTGCTTAGTTGGCTGCCCTACGACGCTACCCCCGAACAGCAGGACTCGGCCATTCAGGCACACTTCAAGCCCGACTCCATTCATTGGAGCACGCGCCCCGACACCTTGCACCTGCCTGGACACTCGGTGGGAAAGGATGTGCGCATTGTTGATTTGCCGCTCTATTATCGCGAATCGTTCTTCTCGCAAAGTCCGTATTACCATCCCGAAATGCCGGCCGGACGGCCAGGAGTAGCAGGCGACCCCGTGCCTTATACCATCGCCAGCGACGACTTGCTCACCTCGTTGCTCTTGGGTTGTTTCATCTTGGGCTGCGTGGCCTTCGCACAATCGCGCGACTTCATCTTTCGCCAGGTAAAGCATTTCTTCCGCGTCCGCAACGAAGGAACCTCCGAGATAGCCGAGACAACGGGCGAAATACGTTTCCAAATATTCCTTGCACTGCAAACCAGTTTGCTCTATGCCATCCTCTTCTTCCTTTACCTGCGGCATCTGCGCGTAGAAACCTTCATCGCCGAGCAGTTCGTTGTTATCGGCATCCTTACGGGTTTGGTGGCGGGCTACTTCCTGCTGAAGGCCTTTGCCCAATGGTTTGTGGGGTGGGTGTTCTTCGGTAAGCGCAAAAACAACCAGTGGCTTAAATCGTTTCTCTTCCTCGTTTCTTCGCAAGGCGTGTTGCTTTTGCCGCTGGTGATGCTGCAAGCCTACTTCCAGCTCACCGTCAAGAGCAGCATTATCTATGTGGGCATCGTGTTGGGGACAACCAAAATACTGTCGCTTTATAAGACACACCTTATCTTTTTCCGCCAAAAAGGCCAGTTTTTGCAATTTTTTTTGTACTTTTGCGCTCTCGAAATTGTGCCTTTGTTCGCCCTGTGGGGCGTATTGACAATCGCCTCCAATTATTTGAAAATCAATTTTTAAGCAAGTAGATGGTAAAAAAGATATTAATATCTCAACCCAAACCGACGAGTGATAAGTCGCCCTACTTCGACATAGAGAGAGAGTATGGCGTTGATTTGGTGTTCCGCCCTTTTGTACAGGTAGAAGGCATCACATCGAAAGAGTTTCGCCAACAAAAGGTAAGCATTCCCAATTATACGGCCATCGTATTTACGTCGCGCCACGCCATCGACCACTTCTTCAAGCTGGCCAAAGAGCTACGCGTGCCCATTCCCGAGACGTTGAAGTATTTTTGCGTAACCGAGACCATTGCGCTCTATATCCAAAAATACGTTCAATACCGTAAACGTAAGGTGTTTTTCGGTACTACGGGCAAGATGGAAGACCTGCTGCCCACAATGGCTAAACACAAACAAGAGAAGTATCTTGTGCCATTGAGCGACAACCATAACGACGACATCGCCAAATTGCTCGACTCGAAGAAACTGAACCATACTGAATGCGTGATGTATCGCACCATCACCAACGACTTTACGCCCGAAGAGATAAAGAATTTTGACTACGACATGCTCATCTTCGTGAGTCCCACGGGGGTGAAATCGTTCGTGAAAGACTTCCCCAACTTCGAGCAAGGCGACGTTCGTATCGGTACGTTTGGCCCAGCAACGTCGAAAGCCATCACCGACGAAGGCTTGCGGTTGGACTTCCAAGCTCCGTCGAAAGAATATCCATCGATGTCGGGCGCATTGAAAGCCTACCTCGACGAGCATAAGTAAGGCCCGCCACTTAGACCTCGAAAGCGTACGAAAGGCGTGTTGGCGAGTGGCACTTTTTACTTAACGGGTAAGTGCTGTTCCTCGAACAAGGCGTGCGCAACGGTCTAAATCATCCCCAAACAAACAGTTACAATGGCAGCAACGGTATCGCAAAAGCTAAGAAAAGAAGAGCGCGCATGTGGCAAAAAGCTCACCGAGGCACTCTTTTGCGGCGCGGATAGTCGGTCGCTTGCTGCCTTTCCCTTGCGTGTGGTGTATCTGGTGCAGCCCTTTTCGGCCGAAGAACAGCAGGCATTGGCCTCTGTACAGATGATGATAAGTGTGCCTAAGCGCAGATTTAAGCACGCCGTCGACCGCAATAGGGTTAAACGGCAGGTGCGCGAAGCCTATCGCAAGAACAAACATTTGCTTTATGATAAGTTGCCGACAGGCAGAAGAATAACGCTGGGTTTCCTTTGGTTGGATGCCAAACATCATTCTTCGGCCGAGGTTGAAGATAAGGTGCAGAACCTGTTACGCCGTATAGGAGAAAGCCTATGAATGCTCTTCGTGCCCTTTTAGGCCTGTTTCGGCGTGTCGCGGTGTGGCTTTTGCTACTGCCTATCCGCTTTTATCAGCTGGCCATTTCGCCTTATACGCCCCCATCGTGTCGCTTTACGCCCTCTTGTTCAGAGTATGCCCGTCAGGCCATCATCAAGCATGGTCCCTTCAAGGGCTTGGCCTTGGCCGTTTGGCGCGTGTTGCGATGCAATCCGTGGGGCGGTAGTGGTTACGACCCTGTGCCGTGAAAG
>NZ_GG740073.1:400484-469553 GCF_000162415.1 Prevotella sp. oral taxon 317 str. F0108
ACTAGTGGATAATCACTCAGCTTGTTAACTTGTGAGCTTGTAAAATTGTAGACTAACACATTTGTCAACTCGTTAACTTGCCAACTTGTCAACTTGTTAACTCGACAACTAACAAGCTTTTCAACACGTTAACTTGTCAACTTGTTAACTTGTTAACTCGACAACTAAAAAAGCTCGTTAACTCGTCCACTCATAAACTCATAAACATCCCATATATATCCCGATGAAGAAAAATTTTGTAGAAGAACTAAGATGGCGCGGCATGTTGGCGCAGATTATGCCTGGAACAGAAGAACTGTTGCAGAAGGAAACGGTTACGGCGTACCTTGGAACAGACCCCACAGCCGACTCTTTGCACATCGGGCATCTAGCCGGCATCATGATGTTGCGACACTTGCAGATGTGCGGACACAAGCCCATCATCCTCGTTGGAGGAGCAACGGGCATGATTGGCGACCCCTCGGGCAAGAGCGCGGAGCGTAACCTGCTCGACTCGAAAACGCTATATCACAACCAAGAGTGCATCAAAGCACAGGTGGCTAAGTTCCTAGACTTCGATGCCAAGGGTGACAACGCCGCCGAGATGGTGAACAACTACGATTGGATGAAGGACTTTTCGTTCCTCGATTTCGCACGAACGGTGGGCAAACACATCACTGTTAACTACATGATGGCCAAGGATAGTGTGAAGAAACGTCTCAATGGCGATGCTCGCGACGGCCTTTCGTTCACCGAGTTTACCTACCAATTGTTGCAGGGTTACGACTTTCTACACCTCTATGAAACCAAAGGTTGCAAGCTACAACTAGGCGGTAACGACCAATGGGGCAACATGACCACGGGCGCCGAGCTTATTCGTCGCACCTTAGGCATAGAAAATGAGGCCTACGCGCTTACTTGTCCGCTAATCACTAAGGCCGACGGGACGAAGTTCGGCAAGACGGAGGGTGGCAATATATGGCTCGATGCCAAGCGCACTTCTCCTTATATGTTCTACCAATTCTGGCTGAACGTAAGCGATGCCGATGCCGAACGCTACATCAAGATATTCACTTCGCTGGATAAGGAAACGATAGACGCGCTGGTAGCCGAACAAAACGAAGACCCAGGAAGGCGCCCCTTGCAAAGGCGATTGGCCGAAGAGGTTACCGTTATGGTTCATTCGCAGGCTGCACTCGACCAGGCTATGGAGGCCAGCAACATCCTTTTTGGCAAGGCCACAAAGGAAAACCTGCTTAAACTAGACGAGCAAACGCTGCTCGATGTGTTCGAGGGCGTGCCGCATTACGAACTGGATAAGGCTTTGCTTGGCCAGCCTGCCATCGACCTTTTCACACGCGAAGACGTGCCAGTATTCGCCAGCAAGGGCGAAATGCGTAAGCTGGTGCAAGGTGGAGGCGTGTCGCTGAACAAGGAAAAGCTTGCCGCTGCCGACCGCCCCGTTACAGCCGACGACCTTATCGACGGCAAATACCTGCTTGTTCAGCGTGGAAAGAAAAACTATTATTTGCTTATCGTGAAGTAATGGGTTGCGCCTTTGCGCATACCACACCATAAAATTTCGCCCCTTTATCTCCTTTGGGACATTCGCAAGGCATAAAAGCCGATTGCTAAATCCTCAAAAGAGATAAAAGGGCGAAACTGTTTTTTAGGGCTAAGCGTTGGCGTTCTTTACACTTTCAGCAACCTTATCTCTTGCGACTGACCCATACAAAATAGTGAGGTTAATCTCAACTCGTGAGGTATTAACCTCACTAACTTCGTATATGTATAAAAGAAAAAGATGACGGCATGATCACTCATCCCGTCATCCCAAAGAATAATGTTAACGGACGTTGGTGTGTTGCAAAGCGATAATGCTAAGTGCAGTTACGATTGTAACGCCAACCAACATCGCGATTGTTTCAAAATCTAATAACATAATCTTTAACCTTAAAATCTATCAAACTACTAACCTAATGAAAACTTATTATGAAAAGCATTCTCTCGAATACAATGCAAAGTTACGATGTTTTTTTTAATCCTGCAATATTTGTACCGAAAAAATCTGCAAAATTTCCACGAAATTGATGTTTGTCAATGTTTTTTATGTTTTGCGACATTAAAAGGCGTGGTTTGTTAAGGCACATTTATAAAATTGTTTAGTTGGCAAGCGTTTTCCCATGTTGAACAACTTTACTTTTCCGAAGATAAATAAAGCCAGGTGATGTACCCTGTGTTGAAAGATTTTTGTAACTTTGCGCCAATATGAATACCATCTTTTAAACGTTACGCACAAATGCTACAACGCGATTACATAAAGCGACTTATCCGCGAATTTGCCGAGGCTCTGCGCCGTATGCTCGACCAAAAGGAGGTTGTTAAAAGGCGCGAGGCTATCCGTCTGCTGTACGAACAGTATTTAGGCCCGTACAGCCTTTACCATTTTGCAACTATCGACGAGTTGATGTCGGCCATTCAGTCGTTTCCCGAAGACGAACGGTTGGAACGATTGGCGATGCTGGCGGAGTTGTATTACGCTGAGGCCGATACCGAAGCATCGGTGCACGATAGGGAAGTGCTGTTGCAAAAGGCTTTCAATCTTTTTGAATATTTGGAAAGAGAAAGCGGCGTGTACTCGATGGAACGCCGCGGAAAGATGGCCGAACTGATGAAACAGCTTGCCAAATAGCGCCCCGTAGTTGGTGAAAAATGCGTTGGCGACAGGCCTTGTTCTGGGTGTATGTTGGCAATTGCATCGTATGTGTCAAGGCCGTTTCCCCTACATAATGCAAAGTGTTTCATCTTGCTTTATGGGCTTCAACAAGTTTTCTTGGGTTGACGGGATGTCGTGGGCGCATGCGTTGGTTGTAACCAAAAGAAGAACCGTGCAGGAACTTAACCTACGGCCATGTGGGCTCGTTGTGCATCTCATTAGGAGCAACTGTTGATGTGCGCCCGTTCGTCGGGCAATTGGCTTGTTGTAGTATTTCATTTCATCAGAAAAGGATGTTGGTAATCATAGTCAAACGAAATTGGATTTGGAGCATCACAAGCATCTTGTCGTGTCGGAACAAAACTTCTGCTATAACGTTTCCGATAGCTTTGAGTGTCGGTACAAGCGCATCGTCGTGTCGGTACAAGACTTCGGCTATAACAGTTCCGATAGCTTTGCGTGTGGGTACAAGGGCCTTTGTACCGATGTTCTAGTCAAACTTAATTGGATTTGGAAAACCACAGGGGCATCTTAAGCAAACAGGCATTCCCCTTTTCTCTGCATAAGGGTTTGTTGATGCCATGCTGCGCCCTTCTGGCATTCTCCTCACAACAATATTCCAAAAGCAATTCTGTTAGCCTATAATTCGTTCGTAAATATATGGTATTTTCAAACTTTTTGACTACTTTTGCAACGTATGTCTTGTTCTCATTTCAAGATTTTTTGATTTTCGGGATTAACACATACTGGGGTTAGGCTAGCAAACATGGTGTTTTATCAGGCCCTACGGATTGCACCTGCGCCTGTTTGGCTGCCGAAAACAGCCATGCTGGCGGTTCGCCTCCATATTATATGTACGGTTTAATGATGAACAGCGAAAAGAAAATCATAGTGATACTGCCGCCCGAGTTCGAGCTTTACAAGGCGATAGACAAGAACCTCAAACACCTGGGCTACACAAAGGCCGTTGTTTTGGCACCCAAGTTTAGGCATACGTTTAAAACGCGGATGGTAAATTTCGTGCTCAAACACTTACTCGGCCGTGATGAGTATAAGCGCCGCATTGCAGCCGCCTACTATTCTAAGCGGGTGGGACAGGTTGTGCACCGCTTGGCCACGAAGAGTTTTGACTATGCAATTGTAATGCGCCCCGATTTGTTGGAGATGGAAACGCTTAACGAGGTGCTTCGCGTGGCCAACAAAACAACGGCATACCAATGGGACGGATTGGAACGGTTTCCGCAGGTGTTCGAGGTCATTCCGCTTTTCGACCGTTTCTTTGTTTTCGACCCTAACGATGCCCCCAAGTACAAGGCGAAATACCCCAACCTGCTGGCTTGTACCAATTTTTATTTCGATTTCCCCATGCCCGAAGTGCAAGTAAACCCCAACGAAGTGATGTATGCGGGCGCCTATCAGGAAGGTCGCGTGGGTTCGTTGCTTAAAATGGTCGACGAATTGCAAAAATACAACCTAAAGCTCAACGTCCATTTGGTGCTGGGATGGAGGTCGGTTGCCTTCGAACACCCCATAATAACCTTTTCGAAGAAAGGGGTGGGCTTTCTTTCTTACTTGGAGACTGCAAGAAGAGCGGGCATGCTGCTCGACATTAAGGCTTGCGAACACGATGGGTTGTCGTTCAGGGTGTTCGAGGCTTTGAGGTATAACAAAAAGCTCATTACAGACAACAAGAGCGTGAGGTTGTACGACTTCTATCGCCCTGACAACATCTTTGTGGTTGAAGATGGATGTTTCGACGGCCTTAGCGAGTTCCTTGCCGCGCCATACACGCCACTTCCCGAAGAGATAATACAAAAATATAGTTTCACAAACTGGTTGAGGTATGCCCTAGACATGCCTCCTTATCAAGTAACAGACAGCAAGACATGAAAGTTTCAGTTATCGTAACCTGCTACAATCAAGAGGCTTTTTTGAACGATTGTTTAGCAAGTGTGGCCAAACAGACTTATCCCGGTTGGGAATGCATCATCGTAGACGATGGCTCTACCGACACTTCGGCACAGATTGCCAAAGGTTGGCAGGCGAAAGACGCACGCTTTAAATATGTGTATCAGGCAAACAAAGGTTGCAGTGGAGCACGAAATACGGGGCTGAGTGAGGCCGGGGGCGACCTCATACAGTTCTTAGATGGCGACGACATCTTGCAGCCTACAAAGCTGGAAGAGAGCGTAAAGGCCTTTTCGCAGGAGAAATGCGACGTCGTTGTCACCAATTTTTCGGAAGAGCACAATGGCGAACCACGTCCGCCTTTTTGCGATCTGACGAAGTACGATTTTACTTATAAGAATTTGTTGTTGCAATGGGACATCGACTTTAACGTGCCGCCCCATTGTTTTTGCTTCACAAAAAAGATATTGGAAGGCCTTACATTCAAGGAGTTTCTTAAAGCAAAGGAAGACTGGATAATGTGGCTCGAGGTGTTTAGGCGCAATCCTAAGGTGTGTTTCATAAACCAGCCACTGGTGATGTACAGGATACATGGGGGGAACATTACTCGTAACACATCTCTGATGGAACAATATACAGAGGCCGCCTCTCTTTACATATTAAAGAACGAAGACGCTTACTTCGAGGAGTTTTACCACAAGATGGTGAAACCGTATAAGGATAAGCTCAACAGGCTATTGTCGCGGCCGTGGTACAAAAAGGTGTTCTACGCCATAACGGGCAAGCAATAGGTCTGCCGAATGCCCTTTGTCGCTGGCCTCTCTCCCAGGTGTGGCTGTGGGGCGACGCCCCCTTCATGTTGATGGGCTGGTGGGCTTTTGGGCTTTTGGGGGTTGTTAGGGCCGTATTTTTGCAGGCCAACAGCGTAACCGTCACTAGATGGAAGGTGTTGGTTATGTAGGTTGGAGATAGAAAATGAAATGTTTAGGAATTCTTAATCAATGATGAAACGCCTCTTATTTATCCCGATTTTGGCATGGTCGGCCGCAATGCTCATGGCACAAGAAAAACCGCGGCGTGCCGTGTACAACGAGTTAGCTGGCGCAGCGGGCATTATTGGCGCGAATTTCGATTCGCGCTTTTCGGCTAACAGCCCCCTGGGCTACCGTCTGGGGTTGGCCTTTAATGCTGGCCGAACATCTGATAAAAGCGAAGGCGGCGCTTGCGTTTATCAAGGGCCAGCGGCGGTGTTCGAGGCTTACGGCCTTATTGGTGGCACTAACCATAGCTTGGAATTGGGGGTGGGGATGATGCACGGCATCTTTAAACGCGATTATGAGCGGGATGCAACGCCCCCTCTCGGCATGTCGTCTGATCCGCCCGAGATATGGAAGTATGGTTACTATGGCTTTGCGAACGTGGGTTATCGCTATCAGCCTGCCGTGGGTTTCTTTCTCCGCGCTGGTGTCAACCCAACGTTTGTTCCCGAAACCCATTACGGCATCTCTCGTTTCCTTGTATATCCTTACTTAGGCCTAGGCTTTGCCTTTTAACCTCCAATCGCACGTTTAGGCTGCTTGTCCATTGTTTTGGGGCGTTTGCATCGCTCCTTGGTTGTCTTCCGTTTGGTTGTCGGCATCTAGCTTGTCTTATCCTCTCCACGCAGCCCGCTACGCCTTCAAGAATATGACAAGCTAGGTGCCGACAGCCAAACAAAATCTGCACTGGCTCTAACGGCCGATTGGGGTTAAACTTTAATGGGCAGCCGACCAGTTGGCCCAGTTTGGCGATAAGACCCAGTTTGTTGCTAACTAAAAAACAATCGGGATGCCCAGACAGCCTAGGCATCCCGATGGGGTAAGCCACATGGCCAGTGGCGGTTGTGGCTATGAAGGTGTGGAAGGGGGCTTTATTTCTCTTCCAACATGGGCAGATACTTGCCGTAACCCTGCTTTTCCATATCTTCTTTTGGTACAAAACGCAGCGATGCGCTGTTGATGCAATAGCGCAAACCGCCCGTTTCTTTGGGGCCATCGTTAAATACATGGCCTAGATGCGCGTTGCCTTTGGCCGAACGAACCTCGGTGCGCAGCATACCATGCGAACGGTCTTCGAGGTTGTTTAGCAATCGGTTGTCGATGGGTTTAGAGAAAGCCGGCCATCCACAGCCCGAATCGAACTTGTCGGTAGAAAGGAAAAGCGGTTCGCCCGTGGTAACATCCACGTATATGCCGGGGCGAAACTCGTGGTCGTATTCGTTTGCAAAGGGGCGTTCGGTGGCCGCATTCTGCGTAACTTCGTATTGCAGGGGCGTAAGTTTGCTTTTCAGCTCCTCGTCGGTGGGCTTGGCGTAGGTTTTCTTTTCATCTGTTTTTTTGTTGGCTTTGCGTGCCATGTCGAACAGGGCTTGCGGCAGGTGGCAGTAGCCCGTAGGGTTCTTGTCGAGGTAATCTTGGTGATAATCCTCGGCATCGTAGAAATTTTTCAGGGGCAACACCTCCACTTGCAGCGGCCGATCATAGCGTTTGGCCACCTTCGCCATTTCTGCTTGGATGATGGGCAGGTCGTCAGGGTTGGTGTAATAGATGCCCGTTCGGTATTGTGTGCCCACGTCGTTGCCTTGTCGGTTAAGCGAAGTGGGGTTAATCGACTTGAAATAAAGTTGCAACAGCAGCGAAAGCGGCAGGCGTTCGGGGTTGTATGCCACGCGTACAGCCTCGGCAAATCCCGTTTTGTCTGTGCAAACCTCTTGGTACGAGGGGTTCTTGCCATGTCCGTTGGCATATCCCGTTTGCGTGTCGGTCACGCCGTCGATTTGTTTCAGATAGTGTTCCGTACCCCAGAAGCATCCGCCTGCGAGGTATATTTCTGCTTTTGTGTTCATTGTTTGTCCTTTCTTTTCTTGGTTTTTACTATTGCCAGTGCAGCATGCCAGGACCGTACACAACGCGGTCATGGTTAGTTTAAATGTCAGTCTGTTCATCTTTATTTGTTTTGAGTTACCACAAAACTATACATTTTTACGTAAATAACCAAAGAAAAATGGCATTTTGAACATTATTTAAAGATAAAACATTACTTTTGCACTAAGCTGATGTTGTTCGGCAGACTTTTAGTAGGGTGGTGTCGCCCACGTTTTAAAATTTCATTTACTTGCAAACAACATGCAAATACGATTGGCAACAAAGGCCGACCTCGATGCTGTGATGCGCCTGCTGGACATCGGTAGGCAGCGTATGGCGGCCACAGGCAACACCCAACAGTGGGTGCAAGGCTATCCGCAGCGTGCCACGGTTGAAGAAGACTTGCGCCGTGGGCAATGTTATGTGGGCGAGGATGCAGGGCGAGTGGTGGCTACTTTTGTGTTGGCAGAAGGTCCCGACCGCACATACGCACACATCTGGCAAGGGCAATGGCTCCACAACGAAAGGCCTTATTGCGTGATACATCGTATGGCGGCCGACGAAACCCAACGTGGCGTGTTTGCCGAGGTGATGGCCTTTTGCAAGGCGCGGGCAGCAAACCTGCGTATCGACACGCACAAAGACAACGCCCCCATGCTGCACAACATTAGGAAACACGGCTTTGCATATTGCGGGGTGATACATACCGACAATGGTAGCGAACGCCTGGCGTTTCAATGGTTACGAACAGAAACATAACGATAAAACTATATGAAGAGAGTTTTTATTAACATCAATAAGGTTGCGATGTTGCTGATGCTGATGGCATTGGCAATGGCGGCACAGCCCGCTTGGGCGCAGCACCAGTTTGGCGAAAGGCGCAAGAGTTATGGCTACGGTGTAGACCGGAACGCCGTTTATTTTGAAGGGCGTGTGATACCTGGTGCCGATGCGCGCACGTTTGAATATCTGGCACACGGCTATGCGCGCGA
This sequence comes from Prevotella sp. oral taxon 317 str. F0108, assembly GCF_000162415.1. Classification (NCBI taxonomy): domain Bacteria; kingdom Pseudomonadati; phylum Bacteroidota; class Bacteroidia; order Bacteroidales; family Prevotellaceae; genus Prevotella; species Prevotella sp. oral taxon 317. The sequence goes on from NZ_GG740073.1 coordinate 408,983, forward strand.
CCGCAGGGCGGTTTACTATCGTGGCGAAGTGTTGCAAGGTGCTAATCCGCGCACGTTTCGTGTGGTGGGCGATGCCGAAGAACAGCCCCCAGTGGTGATTCCCGATGGACGGGGAGGCGGCATCGACCCACGTGATGGGGGCGATTGGGGGCGTTTCCCCGAAGAGTTGTTGCCTGGAAACAGCTTGGGTTTCGGTTATTCGAAAACCAATTTCGACGTGTATTACCTCGGAAAGAAGATAGATGCCTCGGCCAGTAGCTTTCAGGTGCTTAGCTTTGGCTATGCCAAGGATGCTTTCAACATTTATTTTGAGGGTGCAGAGGTGAAGGATGCCTCGAGCGGAACGTTTCGCGTGCTGATTGATGGCTATGCCAAAGATGCGTTTAACGCTTACTATCGTGGGCGCGAAATACCCGATTGCAATGTACGTACCTTTGAATGTATGGGTAAAGGCGTGGCGCGCGACGACGAGAATAAGTATTTCTTGGGGCAGAAGGTGGTGTGGTAGCGGCCTTGCCCAACGAGGTAAAGGCCCATTGCCCTCGGCCGCTCTCCTAGGCGTGAGTGGCGTAACATACTTTGCTGGCATGACGGTGGGCTTGCCGATTGTTTCAAATCGGCAAGCGTACCGTTGTTGCCGGCTTGTTAAATTGTGAACTCGTTAACTCGTCCACAGGTTAACTCGTCCACAGGTTAACTTGTCTACTTGTCCACTCGTCAACAGGTTGGCTTGTCCACTCGTCAACTGGTTAACCAGTCAACTTGTTCACTTGTCAACCAGTCAACTTGTTCACTTGTCAACCAGTCAACTTGTTCACTTGTCCACTAATTACTCAGGATAACAATAAAGAAAAATGAGAAAAGTATTAAGATTTTTGTTGCCCGATAGGCAACAGCGTTGTAGCACAGCCGCGTTTTTACTAGTGGCTCGTGTGGTTTTTGCCCTATTGTTGGCATCACATGGATTGCAGAAGTTAGAAGGTTTCGAACAGATGTCTGGCGGTTTCCCCGACCCTCTGGGGCTTGGCAGCGGCCTATCGTTGCTGTTGGCCATCTTCGGCGAGTTGGTTTGCTCGTTGGCTTTGGTAGTAGGTGTGCTCAGTAGGCTAGTATTGTTGCCCATGATATTCACCATGTGCGTTGCCTTTTTCATGGCTCATGGTGGCTCAATGGCCGAGGGTGAACTGGCTTTTGTTTACCTTGTGGTGTTCGTCCTGCTGTTTTTTGCAGGTCCAGGCCGCTTCTCCGTAGACGGATGGCTTGCCAAAAAACTGGGAGGGCAAGCCGCGAATTGATGCAAGACCGCTTATTTGCTCATGGGTCTGTGGGCTTACCAACCTGCAACCAACATGTGTTGTCGTCGATACAAAACGCATCGGGAACGATGTTACAACAGGGCGGTTCGGCTTGTTGCAGCCTTTAAACCGAAACCAGCGGTGCACAAGCACCGATGAAAGGTGCTTGTGCCTGCACTTCAAGATGCCCCATGCGGGTATGTTGCCAACAACTTGTTGGCACGCGTGGAGCTTAAACAATCCTTTTTTGCGTTAGCGGCTTATAAGCCCGTGAGCAGGTAGGCAGGTTTATAACTTTAAAGACGTGTGGACACAAACTAACGCAACTGGTTGCTGGTTCGTTGGCTTGTAAGTTACTGAACGCATCAACTTGTAAGCCAATAAAATCATAGATTTGTCAACAGATAGACACGCTAACTCGCAAACACATCAACACATGCACGCGCCAACTCATCAACGCAAAAGCTTAAATTGCTGCTTTTTATTTTACAATGTGGCTCTAATTTTCGCGCCATTCTAGCGAAAATACAGGCTAAAAAATAGGGAAATAGCCACTTTTTCTACCCTTTCACGTCTTTCGTTTCGTCTATTTTTAAGAAAAATACCTGCGTTTTGCACCATTTAGCCTTTCTATTTTGGTTGCCACCTCGTATTTTTTCAAGTCCAATAACTTGCTTTTAGCCCCTAAAACCCCACTTTTTAGTGCCTATTTTGCCCTTTTTGCCATGTGTTTCATGCCTCTAAAAGGTTTTGTTTATACCATTTGCCATGTATTTTTATGCTTTTCGGTTCACATTTTGCAGCAAATTGCCCCGCATTTAGCACCATTTTACCTTGCGTTTAGCACCAAAACGCACTGCGTTTTGCACCATATTGCACTGCATTTAGCGGCAAAACGCACTGCATTTTGCTGCAAATCGCCCAAAAATGGGTGTTAGTGGCGGTCAGTTTAAATAAAAATTCATTTTGCCTGCATGTACAACTACCCCCTTTTTGCACCAAAACAAACCTTCGCGAGAATCGATTTTTTGCGGCAAGGTGCGCGGTTGGTGGACGAAAAGGGTAGTCATAATGTTAAAATTTCTGCTGAAAAGTTTACAGCGGTTGACGGGTAACCCAGTTGACGAATTAACGAGTTCACTCGTCAACTGGTCAGCTCGTCAACTGTTCAACTGGTCAACTGCTTAACTGGTCAGCTTGTCTACTTGTTAACTCGTCAACTCGTTAACTGGCCAGCTCGTCAACTTGTCAACTGGTTAAATCGTTCGCCTTTTCGTGTTTTGACCTAAATACGTCCGTTTTTTGACATAAGAACATAAGAAACATAAGGAAGGCATCTTTACTTTTTTCCTCATGATGTGCCGCAGAGAAAATGCTTTCAACTTGTAAATAAAGAATTGATAAGGGCCTCTGCCAACTTACTTTTTGGGAGCATAACCGCGTTTTGACACAGACAAAGGGGGCGGAATTTCAGATTTTATCGTATCTTTGTTCAGTACTTCGTACACGGGCGGGAGCGTGTATCTTGCTTTTACGGCACAATGATAATAAACTCCTCTCAGTTTGTAGAGATTTTAAAAGTCTAGATGACTTCAAAGATTAAAGTAAGGACAACTTTAAATATTAAAATTCAAGACGACGTCAACTCATCCATTCATCCACTCTCTAACTCGTCAACTCAATATGATTGAACACCAACTCATCGTATCCATTCTGCTGGTTGTAGCCATCTGTTTGTTGGTGATGGTTAGTCAACGCATCAAGGTGGCCTATCCCGTGATGCTTGTTTTGGGCGGCATAGCCCTGAGTTTCATTCCCGGCATGCCGCGTTTGCACATCAATCCCGACGTGATATTCCTTGTTTTCCTTCCGCCGATACTCTACGAAGCCGCCGTGGCCAACTCGTGGAAAGAGCTTTGGCGGTGGCGGCGCATCATTGGTTCGTTCGCTTTTATCGTTGTGTTTATTACGGCTTTGGTTGTGGGGTATATTGCCAACACGTTCATTCCTGGGTTCTCTGTTGCCCTAGGTTTCTTGATTGGCGGCATCGTTTCGCCGCCCGATGCCGTGTCGGCTGCGGCCATCATGAAGTTTGTGAAAGTGCCGCGGCGCGTGTCGGCTGTGCTCGAAGGCGAGAGTTTGTTCAACGATGCCAGTTCGCTTATCATCGTTAAGTTTGCCCTTATCGCCATTGGCACGGGCCAATTTGTGTGGCATCAGGCTGCCGCATCCTTCGTTTGGATGGTTATTGGCGGTGCAGCTGTGGGCGTGCTGCTGTCGTATGTGCTTATCAAGCTGCACAAGTGGCTGCCAATGGACGAGAATATCGACACCATGTTCACCATCATCAGCCCCTACTTGATGTACATCTGTGCCGAAACGGTTGAGGCCTCGGGCGTGTTGGCCGTGGTTAGCGGCGGTTTGTATTTCAGTTATCGCCGAATACTCATCATCGGTTCGTCGTCTAGACTGCGAGCCGAGAACGTGTGGAACTTCCTTATTTTCTTGCTCAACGGGTTGGCTTTTCTTTTTATCGGACTAGACTTGCCCGAGATAATGGCGGGACTTAAAGCCGATGGCGTTAGCCTTTGGACTGCAACGGCCTACGGACTGCTGATTACGGGCGCGCTGGTTGTTATACGTATGTGTGCCGCGTTTAGTGCCGTGTTCATCACCCGCTTTATGAGTAAGTTCATCACCGTGGCCGATTCGCGTTCGCAAGGAATGGCCGGCCCCTTGGTTTTAGGGTGGACGGGCATGCGCGGCGTAGTGTCGTTGGCGGCCGCTTTGGCCATACCGCTCTACGTACCGGGCACACAGACGCCCTTTCCCGAACGCAGCATGATGCTGTATATCACCTTTGTGGTGATTACGCTCACGCTGGTGTTCCAAGGTTTAACGCTGCCGATACTGCTTAAATGGGTGAAATTTCACAACTACGACGACCATCTGCCGCACGAAGAAACGGAACGAATGATACGAATAGGTATGGCGCAAGCCAGCCTGGACTACCTTCGGCACAACAATAAGTGTGTGGATGTTACCCGTTCGGCCCTGTTGAACAGCCTGGTTGCGCATTGGAACGAGCAGTTGGAAACAGAAGGGTCGGCTACGCTGTACGATGACGAGTTGCGCAAGAACTATCATAACATCCTTAACGAACAGCGGTTGTGGCTGAACAAGTTGAATAACGAGAACGAAAGGGTGGACGAGGAGATTGTTCGCCACTTCATTCACCGCATTGACTTGGAAGAAGAGCGCCTGCTGAAAGAGTGAGGCCGCTTTGGGGTATGTGTGGTTGCGTTATGGCTTGCGGTAGTTGGCAGCTAGACGTAAGGTTGTGCCGATGCCGTTGCGGGGGCAACGGAAGGGCGTGGGGAACGCAATGCGTTCTCGGTAAAGGCGTTTCGGCTGTTTCGTTCGTGTAGGCCGTCCTTTTTAACTATTTTTCACCAGTACCCCATTGCTTGCTATTGCCAAAGCGGGTAATAATGTATAATTTTGTAGTTTGTAAGCTTACACATTATTTATATATAATACACAATACTTCGTATGAAAAAACTAGTTATTATTCGCCACGGCGAAAGCGAGTGGAACCAAAAGAACCTGTTTACGGGTTGGGTAGACGTGGAACTGTCTGAAAAGGGAAAGGCAGAGGCAAAACGCGCTGGCGAACTGATGAAAGAGGCCGGACTTGACTTCGATGTGTGCTACACGTCGTACCTGAAACGTGCCATCAACACGCAACAGATTGCGCTTAAGGTGATGGAACGCGAGTGGTTGCCCGTAATTAAGTCGTGGAGACTGAACGAACGCCACTATGGAGCACTCTCTGGCCTCAACAAGAAGGAAACAGCAGAGAAGTATGGCGACGAGCAAGTGCACATCTGGCGCAGAAGTTTCGACGTTCGTCCGCCCCAAATGGAAGAGGATAACGTTTACTCGGCTCGCAAAAACCCCGCTTATCGCGATGTTCCTGTTGAGGATGTTCCCATGTGCGAGAGCCTTAAAGACACTATCGCTCGTACCGTTCCTTACTTCGAAAACGAGATTAAGCCTCTGGTAATGGAAGGAAAACGCGTGTTTATCGCTGCTCATGGCAATTCGCTGCGTTCGCTCATTAAGTATTTCGAGAACATCTCCGACGAGGATATCATCAACGTTGAAATTCCCACAGGTACGCCACTGGTTTACGAATTCGACGACGACTTTAAGGTAACCAACAAGTATTACTTGAAGTAACCTGAAAAAACAACAGAGCTAGGTACACAGCCAACGCCATCGGCAAGCCTAGCCCATAAAAAAAACTGCACCCCAACCTGCTCTTAGTAAGGTTGGGGTGCAGCTTTTAAGGCATCGCCTATCAACGCGTTCGTCATTGGTTTTGATTGTCGGTGTGCTCTTCGCTGAAAGCGGCAGCTTCGGCCGCAGCGATGATTTCTTCGCGCGACTGTTGGCGAGCCGTGATATGGCTGAGGTCGAATTCGGGGTCGTCGTCAAAGTCAAGCGTCTCTGCGCTAAGCTCTTCAGATTCCCGTTCTGCATACAGGCGTTGTCGTTTTCCCTTTGGCTCGTCTTTGGGTTTGTCGTCCCTAAACACTTCCATCGGCTTTTCTTCCGCCTTTTCGTTCGTTCGTCTTTCTTGTTTCTTGGTCTTTTCTTCGGCACTGCTTGGCACTTCGGGCTTGTCTGTCACCTTATCGCGTTGCGCATCATTACGTGTCTTACGTTCGTTAGCACGCTCCGCTTTCTTTTCTGCAGCGCGTTCTTCCGGGCGTTCGGTGGTGCGTTGGGTGGCCGAACGTTCTGCCTGTTCGGCTGTTGGCAGGTTGGCTTTCGGCTTGTTGGCCTCGTTTGCCGTTTCCTTTACCGATGCCTTTGCCGACTCTTTTGGTGCCGTTTGCGGTCCGTTTGCGGGTTTTACGGGCAGCAGTTGTGTTGTTGCAGCCTTGTCGTTGCCCTCTGCGCTGTCCTCGTTCTTTGTTCGTTCGGCCTTGGCAGCAAACACACGGTCGATGAATTGCGGCTCTTTTTTCAGCCTTTCGAGCGTAAGTTTCGATGCCAACTGCTGACTTTCCTTCTTGCTGTACCCTCGGCCGTTGCATCCCTCAACGCCTTCCAGGTGAACGCAGAAAAGGAAGAAGGGACTGCCATTCTTATCCTTGCCCTGCTCTTTTACGATAAAGTCGAGTTTTACGCGGTTTTTCTGGCTCCATTCAATAAGCTTACTCTTAAAGTTCACCTCCTTGTAAGCCACCTTGTCAATGTTAATCATCTTGGCTAAGATGCGCTTTTCCATAAATCGCATGCAGCTGGAATAGCCGCGATCAAGATAGATGGCTCCCACCAGTGCCTCGAAAGCGTTGCCGCCCATGTAGCTGTTGTGCGATGAAGTGTGGCCCGAGGACAGTATCAGCCTGCTGATACCCATCTCTTGCGCCAACCTGTTAAGCGTTTCGCGCTGTACTAGTTTACTTCGTGTGTTGGTAAGAAAGCCCTCCCTTTTGCCGGGGAAGTGTCGGTAAACAATGTCGCCCACGATGGCGTCGAGTATGGCATCGCCCAGAAATTCAAGCCTTTCGTTGTTTACGGGCTTGCCGTTTGCCCCCCGTCGCATTACGCTTTTGTGCATCAGGGCGAGCTTATAGTAGCTAATGTTTCGCGGATAAAACCCAAGAATCTCAAATAAAGACGAGTAAAGCTCCTTTTCCTTACGGAAAGGGAGCCTCACCCTGTCGATAAGATTACTCAGCATACTTCTTGAAGATAACACAAGCGTTATGTCCGCCAAAGCCGAAGGTGTTGCTCAGTGCGGCACGCACCTCGCGCTTTTGTGCCTTGTTGAACGTGAAGTTGAGGTTATAATCAATGTTCTCGTCCACGTCGTCGTCGGCGTGGTTGATGGTTGGGGGTATGATGTCGTTCTGCACGGCCAGCACTGTGGCCATAGCCTCTACTGCGCCAGCTGCTCCGAGCAAGTGTCCCGTCATTGATTTGGTTGAGCTGATGTTGAGTTTATAGGCAGCATCGCCGAAAAGTTCCTTGATGGCCTTTGCCTCCGAGATGTCGCCCACAGGTGTCGACGTGCCGTGCACGTTGATGTAGTCGATGTCTTCGGGTTTTAGTCCGGCGTCTTCCATTGCGTTTTGCATCACCAGTTTGGCGCCTAGGCCTTCGGGTGGCTGGCCGTGATGTGGTGTGCGTCGGCACTTGCGCCCTCGCCAACCATCTCTGCGTAAATCTTAGCACCGCGAGCCTTAGCGTGTTCCAGCTCTTCCAGTACCAGGCAGCCAGCTCCTTCGCCCATAACAAAGCCGTCGCGACTTTTGCTGAACGGGCGCGATGCGTGTTCGGGGTCGTCGTTGCGGGTGGATAGCGCGTGCATGGCGTTAAATCCGCCTACGCCACAGCCGCATATTGCAGCCTCGGCACCACCGCTGACGATGACGTTGGCCTTACCCAAACGGATGAGATTGAAGGCATCTGCCAAGGCATTGGTAGATGATGCGCAAGCCGAAGTGGTGGCATAGTTGGGCCCGTGCAGGCCGTACATGATGGAAATGTGCCCGGCAGCGATGTCGGCAATCATCTTAGGGATGAAGAAGGGGTTGAACTTGGGTTCCTCGCCGAGGTGCTGCCCATAGTAAGTAACTTCCTCTTCAAAGGTCTTGATACCGCCGATGCCAACGCCGTAAATCACGCCAATGCGGTTACGGTCTTCTTTTTCCAAGTCCAGTGCGCTGTCTTTAATGCCCTGCATGGCCGCGATGATGGCCAATTGGGTGTAGCGGTCCATCTTGCGTGCCTCCTTCCGGTCGATGTAGTCGGTTACGTTGAGGTTCTTCACCTCGCAAGCGAACTTGGTTTTGAAATTGGTGGCGTCGAAATGTGTGATGGGTGCTGCGCCACTTTTACCGGCCAACAGGTTAGCCCACGTCTCTTCGGGCGTGTTGCCAACGGGGGTAACGGCTCCAAGACCCGTCACTACTACTCTTTTTAACTCCATTGAAATGAAAAATATTGCTTTTAAGGGCGTTTCAACCAAACGCGTTGAGTGGAAAAGAAAAGGTCGTTAAGAACACGTGCACCTTCGCTGTTCCACCCTCTTGATGCGAAAGTTGAAGTCGGCCTTGTTGTTAGTCCCCTTGGGGAAATGTTGAGTTAAGAGATTTTGGTTATGGCTCCGGCATTGCCAGAGGCCATAACCAAAAGCTTGTCACTTTACTTTGCGTTTTCTTCGATGTAAGCGATAGCGTCGCCAACGGTGCCAATCTTCTCAGCCTTGTCGTCGGGGATAGAGATTCCGAATTCCTTTTCGAACTCCATGATGAGCTCAACGGTGTCGAGCGAGTCTGCACCAAGGTCGTTGGTGAAGCTTGCTTCTGGCTTTACTTCTGCTTCGTCTACACCCAGTTTGTCAACGATGATAGCTTTTACTTTCGATTCAATTTCAGACATAATTGTAAAATTTAATAGTGTTTGTAAATAAATTTCATCCGATAATTTCGGGTGCAAAGGAAATCATTTTTATTCATACTCACAAGCATTTCGCTAAAAAAAGCAACTTAAATTGCACATATACCCCCTAATTGTGCATTGATTTTGGCGATTTTAACTACTTTTTAGGATTTAGAAAGGTGTTCTAAAGCACGATGTAGGGTGCGGAGTAGGGCGTATTTTTTGGTGAATTTCACCGATTTATCCTTTCTTGCTTGTGCCGTTTTTTTTTAAAGAGGCTGTTTGGAGTGCTTGTTTTAGTGGCTTTTGGGGGTGTCTGCAACAAACTCATGTCTATGCATTGGTGTCAGTACACTTATGTTTAAGTGCTTGTTCGGGTTGCCGTTGGTAACTTCGATGCCGTTGCGCGGGTGTCAGTACACTTATGTTTAAGTGCTTGTTCGGGTTGCGGTACTCCGTTTCCAAAAATTGGGTTTGGTGTCAGTACGCTTATGTTGAAGAACTTGTTCGGGTCGCCGTTGGAGCCTCGATGCCGTTGCGCGGGTGTCAGTACGCTTATGTTTAAGAGCTTGTTCGGGAGGAAACGCACGGCGACAGTGAGCCCGACGGACAGGAAACACGATCGTGTTTCTGCTGCATAATCATTGGCTTGCCGTGCATAAAGTGGGGTGGAATGCGTGTGTTACAGATGGGTTAAAGGGGGAAGGAAGGCCGCAAGAGCCGTCTTTCCTCGTTGCCGCTTGTCGGCATAAATACTTTTTTGGTGGGCATGGAGATTGGCATTAAGGGTGAGGGAGGGCAAAAATGCGTGGGCGAAAGGTAAAAAATGCGCGTGTGGAAGGCAAAATGCAGGCCTCGTGATGTTCTCTCCGCGCGTACGCGCGTAATATATAAGGTGTATGTGCGGCAAGACAACGACGATAGAGCCGCACTTCCGAGCTCCTTTCCAGGGGGAGAGGGGAACAGTACGCTTTTTTAATAGCACTACTAAACTCTCGCAAGTGGATAAGTCGAAGGATGATTTGTTCGCTTGCGAAAGTTTAGTGTAGCATCCGAATTTGTGACAGCTAGCACAAAACGGACAATGGATTTGTGGTTGTTTATGCTGTGTTTTCAGTTGCAGCACAAGCAACAGGAGGCTTGCTTGCCGTTAAAGGCAGGGCACACGTTTTAAGCAATGCCAAGTTTACTCGGCATTGCAGAGGGTGAACAAGCATGTTCGTTAAAGGCGTTATGGCTACTTACGGCGTTTGTATTTTATTGTGGCCTTTGTCTTTAAGTTGGTGAGTGTAAGTACGTCGCCGTTGATTTCAACCTTGAAATCCATCTCAACAAGGTCGCGCCCTTTGGGACAGGTGCTGCGCAGGTGTAGGGTGTTGTCTTTACATCCGAAGTCGCCCTTGCGAACCAGTTCAGCATTGCCGTCAACGATGGCATGCTTATCCCAAGTAAGGTCTTTGTACCATGTTTCGTAGGTGTTTGATTGTTCGCACGAATTGCAATTGTTGATTTGCTGCCACGAGCCGATGAGTTGCTGAACAACGGGGTTGTCTCTGTCGTCGTCTGAACTGCAAGCGGCGAATGCCATGACTACGATTGCGAACATAGCGCATAACGATAGGTTCTTGATAGTGTGTAACATGATGTTTGGTTTTTAGTTTATGGTATAAATATAAGCGTGTTTAGATTGTTGTTACCCACGCAGGTAGAACGCTTTTGGTTGGTTTCGCTTAGTGAGCGATGGCTATTTGGGTGGGCGGTAATGATGTTTAGCCGGCTAATGGTGTTGGGTTATGGATGGGGTCGCTGTGCCGCCAAGCCATAGGCAGCCTTTTAACCGATTGTACTTTTCATGATGGCGCAGTTTAATAACTATGCCTTTTCACTTCGCAAAGTTACAACTAATTTGATTAATATGAAAGAAAAAGAGAATATTTTTAAGGGTAAAGGAGTTATGTAGTTGAGGAGTTAAGGAGTTATGTAATTAAGGAGTTAAAGGAGTTAGGGAGTTAAGGAGTTAAGCCGTATGCTTAGTGTACTATGGGAATATTTCTTGCAAACTCGCCAGCTTGTTAAGTCCTTGATGGAGTTTAAGGGACGATAAGCTTTTCGCCACAAAGCTATTGGCTTAACTCCATAACTCCTTGATGATAAGCTTGTAGCTACAAGGCTATTGGCTTAACTCCTTAACTCCCTAACTCCTTTAACTCCTTAATTACATAACTCCTTAATTACATAACTCCTTAACTCCTCGGCCCTTACTTAATTCTGTCGATAAAATGTTTGGGGATAGTGGGCATTGCGCCGTTTTGTGTGCAAACGAAGGCGCTGGTTTCAACGGCTAGTCGATGGGCCTCGCTAACAGGAACGCCACTGAGATAGGCCGCACAGAAGCTGCCAGTGAACGAATCGCCTGCGCCAACGGTGTCGGCAACCTCAACTTTGGGCGTTTCTAAGAACGACATTGCGCCAGGGGTGAACACGTAACTGCCGTTTACGCCACAGGTAAGCACAAGGGCATCGAGGTTGTATTTGCCCAAGATGAGCCAGCATTTGTTGGTCATGTCGAGTCCGGGATAACCAAACAAGCGACCAATGGTAACCAGTTCTTCGTCGTTTATCTTCAATATGTCGCATCGCTTGAACGAGTCGAGCAGCAGTTCTTCGTTGTAGAACGTTTGTCGGAGGTTGATATCGAAGATTTTAAGGCAGTCTTTGGGTGTGGCATCGAGGAAACGGCGAATGGTGTTGCGGCTCACTTCGTTGCGTTGGGCCAACGAACCCCAACACACGGCACGGCAGTTTCGGGCCACTTCTTCAAGTTCGGGGGTGAAGGGAATGTTGTCCCAAGCCACTCCTTCCTTAATGTCGTAAGTGGGTACGCCTTGTGCATCGAGCGAAACTTGCACCGTTCCTGTGGGGAAAGGCACACGCGGCATCAGCACGTTCAGCTTTTTATCGGCGAACTTCTGGGCTATTTCGTCGCCCAAGGCATCGTTGCCCAAGGCACTAATGGCCAAGGTGTCTAGTCCGTACTGCGCGGCATGGTAGGCAAAGTTTGCCGGTGCACCGCCTATTTTCTTTCCTTCGGGCAGCACATCCCACAGTGCCTCGCCCAATCCTACGATAAGTCGTTTCATATCTTCTTTGTTGTTTTTAGTTAAGTATGCTTACTTTGCGCCAATCTTTCGGCCGTAAGTAAAGAGGTAGATTACGCCAACAGCCATCACAACGGCGGCTCCCCATTGGCCAACGGCATCGCTGGCAGGCCCCATGAGGAGGGGGAAGATGGTTCCGCCGAACAGTCCCATAATCATTAGGCCCGACACTTCGTTCTTCTTGTCGGGCAAGGACAGCACGGCTTGAGAGAACACGAGCGAGAAGATGTTGGAGTTGCCGAAACCAACCAACGCGATGGCGGTGTACAGAACGGCTTTGCTTTCGCCCACGGCTAGGCCCACCATGGAAAGAGCCATCATGACAACGGAAACGTAGAAGAAGGCGCGGTTGTTGAATTTGGCCAGTATGAACGAGCCGCTAAGACAGCCAAGGGTACGGAAAATGAAGTAAAGGCTGGTGGCAAAGCCTGCCTCGTCGAGTCCCATGTGCAGTCGTTCTTGCAGTATTTTTGGGGCGTGGGTGTTTGTTCCCACGTCTATTCCCACGTGGCACATGATGCCGATGAACGACAACAGCACGATGGGCGTGCCCAATAGCTTGATGGTTTCCATGAAAGAAGAGGGCTTATCCTTCATGGGCTCTTCTTCGATGGGCGTGGCCGACAGCATCAGGGTGGCCAAGATGCCGATTACCATGTAGATGGGGAAGAGTACACGCCAGCCCAAACCAAAGTGGGGGATGCTGGCTGCTGCGCCCCAAGCGGCGATAATGGGTGCCATGAACGAGGCGATGGCCTTTACAAACTGGCCGAATGTGAGGGTGGCTGCAAAGCGGTCGCCACTGATGATGTTCGAGATAAGGGGATTGAGCGAGGTTTGCATAAAGGCATTGCCGATGCCCAGCAGCGAGAACGAGATTAACATCAGCGTGTAGCTGTTGCCAAAGAGGGGCAAAAGCAAACTCGCCACGGTGATAACGAGCGACACGAGCACCGTTTTCTTACGCCCAATCTTGTTCATGAGCATGCCCGTTGGCACGGCAAAGATGAGGAACCAGAAGAAAACGAGCGACGGGAAAACGTTCGCGGCCGAGTCGGTAAGGTTGAGGTCGGCCTTAACATAGTTTGAGGCGATGCCTACAAGGTCGACAAATCCCATGGCGAAGAAACAGAACATCACGGGAATGAGTGTGAGTTGGGTTGATTTACGCATAATTATTTTGTATTTAAAGCCTCACCCCCAACCCCCTCTGCAAGGGAAGAGGGGGGATATGCCTTGATGTTTATAAAGATAAAGCCTCACCCCCAACCCCTCTCCGAGGGGAGAGGGGAGTGATATGCCTTGTTGTTTATGAAGATAAAGCCTCACCCCCAACCCCTCTCCGCGGGGAGAGGGGAGTGATATGCTTTGTTGTTTACTTGTTAAGATTGAATGGTTGGGGTGGAGCAGTCGGACTTGTCTGACAGGTCTGACAGGTCTGACTTGTCCGACTAGTCGGACAAATTAAACCTTATTTCATCTCAAATACCGACACACTGGACTTGTTTCCACCCGAATTTTCGAGCAGCAAGGTGTTGTAGGGCGTTGAGGGGAACACCAAATTGGTGAGCGAAACCTTGCCTTGGGCATCTATAACCTCAACGCTACTCTTATCTACAAAGATGCGGAGCATGGTTATCAGACCGCGTGTTGGGGCAATGGTAACAGCCTTGAAACCGTCGCTGAAATCGGTTCTGCCGCTTTGGGTGCGGTCTACCGACAGCGTTTGCGCGGCCACATCGTAGCTAACAACCACCTTTTCGCCTGCGGCGTTTTGCAAAGTAAGGCGCGTTTTGCCCTTGGCTTGGGGCTTAACCACCATCACTAGCTCGTATGCGCCCTGCGCTGGGTTGAAGGTTTTGCGTGCCGAAGTGCTGTTTTTGAACAGAGGTTTGGCGCGTGCGGCTAACAGTTCTTTGGAAGGTGTGCGCCCAACAAAGGTCTGACCGTTGTGTTCGAATAGGTCGAGGTCGCATGCAATGGTGTTTGCCGAGCGGAATTGCAGCGTTGGAACTTGGTTGCCGTATTGCCAATTGCTCATCCACGTCATCAGTATGCGGCGACCTTGCGGTGCGTTGTCAAAGGTTATGGCGGCATAATGGTCTTTGCCATAGTCCATCCATTTGGTCGTTTCGGGCTTGTCTTCGCAGGTAAACTGGTGCCCGTCGAACTCGCCGATGAAGTATTGCGTGGCGTTTCCGCCGAAAGGACCGCCAGGATTAATGTTGCAAATAAGCATCCACTTCTGTTTGTCGGTGCCGCGAACGGGCAGCTGCATCAGGTCGGGACATTCCCAAACGCCGTCGTGGTTGCCGTATCCTTCACCGAAGTTACTCTCGAAAGTCCACTCTTTCAGGTTCTTCGATGAGTAGAATTGCATTTCTTGTCCAGCGGCAAGCACCATTATCCAGCGTTCGGTTGGTTGATGCCAAAACACATGCGGGTCGCGAAAATCGGGTATCGGAGCCGTTATCACGGGGTTGCGGTCGTACTTGGTGAAGGTCTGCCCGTTGTCTGTGCTGTACGCCATGCTTTGCGTTTGGTTCTCGCCGGCCGATGTATAGAAGGCCACTACCGCACCTGCACCAAAGCCAGCCGTATTGTTGTGGTCTACAACGGCACAGCCGCTGAATATCGTTCCGAGGGCATCGGGGGCTATGGCCGTGCCTCGGTCCTCCCAGTGCACAAGGTCTTTGCTAACGCTGTGCCCCCACGTCATGTTCTCCCATTGCGAGCCGTATGGGTTCCATTGGTAGTAAAGGTGGTACAGACCGTCTTTATAAAACAGTCCGTTGGGGTCGTTCATCCATCCGTAGGGCGGTGTGTGATGGTACAGCGGACGCCACTTTTCGCGGTTGGTAGTGTCGAAGTTGTCGGCCATTGTCATGTTTTTCCAGCACACATAGTCGTTTAGGTTGCCGTTTTTACGAACGTCGCCCTGCACGTGCACATCGAGAACGAAGGGTTTCCCCTTAACGGCATCGAGTGCAAGTGGCACGAAATAGTCTACGTGGTCGGCCGCCAAGCGCACGTTAAACGTTTCGATGGCGTTGTTGTCTACGATAAGTCGCAGGTTGCAAAGCTCCGCTTTCTCCTCAACGGGCAACAGCAAGTAGCGCGTTGTGGGCGTATCGAAAGCCAGCATGCAATGGTTTTTGCTGAGCATGTTCATCTTTTTGGGGTTGTCGGCGTGGGCAATGGCATGCGCCACAAAGAGCAACAAGAGGGTTGTTGCAAGCCGAAGTAAAGGTTTGGTTAGTTTCTGTGCCATAATCTTTGAACGGTTGTTGCGGTTTAGGCGATGCGCGTTAGGTTATGCATAGTTATAATTCTCTGCTCCAAAGATAAAACTAAGTGGGCTAAATGCCAAGTTTTTGCGCATCGGATATGGGCGGATTAATGTTTATTAACGGGGCAATGCGCTGTGTGCGAACAACGGGTTGCCTGCGACACTTGGCCAAAGACAACCCGTTGAGTGATAAGCTGGTTATTTAGTTGTACCTACACTGAGGTTGCTAACATTAACTTCGCCGCCATAGCTGTTGATGCTCCAACAGTTTTTGGCCATGTTGTAGATGCGGTTGGTGTAGCAACACACGTCGTTGACGTACATCACCAGCACGCTGTTGTCGGTGTATATGGTTACGTTATAGGTGTTGTCGGCGGGTCGAGCAAACACATAGCCGTCTATTCCTTCAACAAAGCCCTTACCCTTCGGTCCTTCTTCCTCGAAGTTCACCTTGCGTTTGTCGGCTCCTTCGGGGTTAACCACTAGGGTGTACCACTTTTCCGAGTCGGTTCCACGAACAAACGAGATGCCGAACTTATCGGTGTTGGCGGCCGTTTTCACGGTGAAGCTGATGCGGTTTACCTGTCCCAATCGGTGGAAAAGCGCCCATGCCTCGCCTTGTAGCTTCATGTTGTCGTCGTTTTGCGTTACGCCTTGCGCGCTTTGTGCCATCAGTTTGGGGGCGGCGTTTTGGCCAAACTGCGTGCTAATGGCAGGCACTTCGCCAAGTGTTAGCGTGCCGTCGGCATGCTGTATCAGGCGATGCACCACTAGATTGCCTGCCCATTCGGGCTCGTGGGGATAAGCCCCAACATCCGTATTGTTGTTTCCGGGACGCGTAGGACACCATCCCCAAATGTAGCGGTTAGTGCCGTCGCTAGCCGTTTTGCCTGCATAGAAACCGCGACTGTCGAGAAATCCCTCGTGGTCGTCGGGCCATTTGCCTGCATCGTTGGCCGTAGCAGCCTTCAATTCGTCGAGGGTGCGCCCCTTGAAGTATTGCACGCGGCGCACGGCAGCATGTTTTTCGCTGTAAACCAAGTACCACCAATCGCCCATCTTGAAGAGGTCGGGACACTCGTAAAAGCGATCCCACATCATCGTCATAAACACTCCGACGTGTTTCCACGCCTTTAAGTCGGCCGAAGAAAACTCTGCCAACACGCCTTTTCCATCCTTATAGGTGGCCACGAGCATGCGATAACCGCTGCCATCTTCGGCCTTATAGACGTAAGGGTCGCGGAAATCGTTGGCGCTATAACCATAGTCGTTGCCGCGAATGGCGAACGTTTGGTTCTTGGTCCATGTCTTAAAGTCGGCAGAAGTGGCCACCATCACCACCTGTGCATTGTCGCCTTGGCGTGGCTGATGCTTGTTGCCGGTGTAGAAGGTGTAGTAAGTGCGCTGCGTTTCGTCGTAGATGGTAGAGCCTGTGCCCAATGCCGCATCTTGTTCGGCAGCTCCTCCGCAGGGTATCAGTTCGCCTAACGAAGTGTAGTGAGCTGCATCTTTGGTGCTGACTGCCCAAATGGGGTGATAGGTTGCGGCAGGGTTGGGACGATAATCTTGCAGATAAAGCACCTTAAAATCCTTTTCCACGGGGTCGAAGAAGGGCATGGGGTCGCCCACGAAACCTGCAAATGGCTTGTAATAGGTGTCTTGTTTCTTGTCGTCTACAGATTGGAAGAAGGTTGTTGTTCCCTGCCAGTCGCGCTCTTCAACTATTGGCGCGTCGCTTTCGCAGCTTGCTAGCGGTGTGGCTAGCAAGGCAAACGAAGCGATGATATATGCTGTTTTGTTCATTGTTGCTGGGTTTATCGTTTAAGAAGGTTGATGGCGTTGCGCGTTAAAGTGGCTACGTTCTGGTGATAATGTGGCGTTACGGGGTCGATGCTGTACCAGTCGTAGCAGCCCGAACCAATGCAGACGATGCCGCCCTTGGTGCCGTTGGCGGGAATTTCCCATGCCACGATGGCGCCATCGCCACCATATCCAAGGTCGCGCGCACCGGTTTTGTTGCGCCAAGTGTCGTAATCGGCATATCCACCCCAGTCTGCGCCGATGTGCCATTGGGCTGTCGAGTTGGTGATGCGATAGCCTGCGTCGCAGGTAAACACGTCGTTGGGGGCGTCGCTCTTCATCACGAGGTTGCGATAAAGCGCGTTATCGGTGTGTCCGCGCATAGAGAAGCTCCACGGCGAGCCTACCGTTTCGGCCTCAGTTTCTTTCTGTCCCCAGCAGTTATTGGGCACAGCATCGTTCTTCATCGCCCCGATGAAGGCCGGCATGTTGGTGGCATAGCGCGTAAAGAGGAACGAACCGCCTGCGTTGTAGTAGTCGCGAAGGGCCACCGATGCCTCTACTGCGGCTGGTGCAGCCTTCTCGAAGGCCTCTTTTCCATCCACTCCGCCGTCCTTATGGTAGTGCCACCATATCACCTTGCAGGCACTTAGGTCTATGTTTCCGTTCTTAATGTCGGCGAACGAGGCGTAAAGCGAGTTGGGCACGTTGGCCAACATCCAGCGACAAGCCGTTAGCTCTTCGATGTTTAGTTGGTCCATGCTCTGTGCTAAGCCCACGAACACCACTTCGGGCTTGCCTATCTTCGTAACGGTTACGGTGTAGGTGGTGGTAGCGGTGTTGTTGGTAACGGTTATTTGCACAGGTTTGGCAAAGCTAGTGGCCACTCCGCTAGCGATAGAGGCTGTGGCGTTGTCGCTCAAAGTGAATGTGGGAACGAGCGAAGAGAGGTTGAGTGCCTCGGGAACATAAACCGAAATGGTTCTTGCCCCTTCGTCTATGATGCCCGTATACAGGTCGTTTATCTTGAAACTAGTTATCTTTGCCTCGTCGCGGCGCACGCTGATGGTCCAGTCTTCGTACACGTCTGCGTTACGCACACGCATCGTTCGGGGCGTGGTAAAGTCCAGATGGTCGCCCTGTTTGATGTTGGCCGTTGCGCCTGCGCTAAGTTGCAGGGTGGTAAGTTCCATGTTGCTGACATCATAACTTTGTGGAACACGCACGGTTATGCTGCGTGTAGGCAGGTGGGTTGTGCCTTCGTATTTGTCTAATGCAAGGGCTTGCACGTTACAGTCGCCACCCAGTTGCAGGTCGCTAACGTTGCTTTCGCTGCACGCCGTGATGGCAACGAGCGTGGCAAAGGCCATCACGATTTGGGTTATCAGGGTTTTCATCGTTACCAATCTCCTATGTTTTGTTTGTAATTACCTTTAGATGCGGCCACCTGTGCATGGGGTATGGGCAGGTATTCGTTTTTGTTGGCGGTGAAGTGGGCACCGTTATATATGGCGCAATCGTTGGCTTCTTCGGCGTAATACTTATTAATGACACTGGCTGCCTCGCCCCAACGCACGAGGTCGAAGAACCTTTCGCTCTCCATTCCCATTTCCAAACGGCGTTCCATTTTCACGATTTTGAGTGTTTGGGCTTGGTTGTAGCTGCCTGTGTATTGGCCAACATTGAGCCTAACGCCATATTGCGACTCGTAGTTGGCTATGGCGGCGGTGCTTTGTTTGGCTCTTCTACGTAGTTGATTAACCAGTGCCAGTGCCTCTTGCAGGTGGTTCCCGCCTAGTTGGGCCAAGGCCTCAGCACGTTCGAGCAGCACATCGGCGTAGCGGAACACGATGCGATTCATGGGCGTTCCCCACCACGAACCTTTAATGAGGTATCCGCTTTTGGGGTCGACGTTTTGCTTTAAGGTTACGTAATAGCCATAAAGCCCGTTCGAACGGCTCCATGTTGCAGAGCGGTCCATCATGAAATCGCGGTTAAACTCGTAGGGCAAGCCAGGCATGCCCACGGTGAGGAACAGGCGTGGGTCGGCATAATCGCGGCTCTTGTCGTAGTCGGCCTTGTTAAAGTCGTCTATTCGGGGCAGACCCGCGTTGTCTGTACGATAGGCGTTCACGAGGTTTTGACTAGGCTTATAGAAGTCGCAGCCGCCGTCGGTAACGCCAGGAATGTTGGGCACAATCAGTCCGTAGCTCCAATTGAGGTTGCCGTATGTTGTTCCGTCGTTCATCGAATACTGCATGGCCCAAATGCTTTCGGGTCCGTTTTCGTACTGCGGTTCGGGTCTGAAGTTGTTGTGGAAATCGCTTTCCAATGCAAATCCGCCTGCGGCATAGATGTCGGGTGCGGTGTATTGCAACACCTTTTGCAGGTCTTCGGCAGAGATAGAGGTCACTTCGTTGCTGTTTTCGTTGTCTTGACGATAGGCCTTGTACAGGTAAACCTTGGCCAAGAAAGCGGCAGCAGCGGCTTTCGAGGGCCTACCCACTTCTGTTTGGCGTGCGGGCAGCACGTTATAGGCCTCTTCAAGGTCTTTGGCAATGAGTGCCCAACCCTCGTCGTTGCTGTATTGGCGGTTCGAAAGGTTGTTGTATTGTTCGCTCGTCAGACTTGGATCTACTACAAAGGGGATGAATTTGTATAGCCTTTTGAGCAAGAAATGACCGTAGGCACGTAGAAATTTCATTTCAGCCAGGCGCTGTTCTTTCAGTGGATAGTTGGCTGCATCGGTTTGTTGCAGCAGCTCGATGGCGGTATTTACGCGCGATATGCCGTTGTACAGCCGTTGCCACATGTCGCTGATGTTCCAATTGGTGGTAAGTATGCCTTGCGACACTTCCAGTTGGTGGAACACATCGCCGTCGCTCGTGCCGTTTCCACCCTTATAGGCATCGTCGGAACGTACGTCGAAGTTCCACATCGAGAACGAAGAGTTGATGTCTTCGGCCGAAATCCAGATGGCATAGGCCGATATAACCAGCTTGTCCACGTAGCGGGCATCTTTCACTTGGTCGTTGTTTAGCGTGCCCTGTGGTTTCTGTTCGCCCAAAAAGTCGTTGCAGCTAGATGCCAGCATGGCGCAAAGGGCTAATATGATGGTTGCTTTTTTCATTGTGATTGAACGTTTAGAAAGTGACGTTTAGGCCGAAAGTAAGGTTCAAGGGGATGGGATAACCAAAGTTGGGGTTCTCCGGATCAACGCCCGTAAAGCTGCTGCTCTTGATGGTGAGCAGGTTTTGCGCGCTTACATAAAGGCGCAGGCGTTCCATCATGAGTTTCTTAACAACGGCCTGGGGCAGGTTATAACCTAGCTGTATGGTGCGTAGTTTGAGGTACGAACCATTCTCAACCCAGTAGCTCGACACGCGTTTCTCGTTGGCATTGTCGGATAACGACAGGGCAGGGATGTCGCTTGAGGGGTTGGATGCGCTCCATGCGCCCAGCAAACGACGGCCTTTGTTCAAGAAACCGATGTTAAGACCGGCCCAAAGGTCGGTTTCTTTCTTCAAGTCTGAGATGATGTCTACACCCTGAACGCCTTGCCAAAACATGGTGAGGTCTAGGCCTTTGTACTCTAAGTAGACGTTAAGGCCATAGCTAAATTTGGGCACGGGCGAGTAAATCCACGTTTGGTCGGCCTCGGTTATCTTGTTGTCGCCGTCCAAGTCGCGGTATCTAATTCGGCCAGGGGCCGCTCCTTGCTGTTGCGCATGGTTGTCTACTTCGGCCTGACTCTTAAAAATGCCGTCGGCCACATAGCCCACTTGCGCGCCCATGGGATGCCCAATGACGCTCTTTACGCCGTTTCCGCCGAACGTTCCGTTGGCTGCCACGGTTTCGGGCAATTTGGTTATCTTGTTGCGATAGGTAGATAGGTTGGCGGCCAGGTCGTATTTAAGGCCAAAAGCGGTGGTGTTGCGATAGCCTAAGTTCAGTTCCACGCCGCGGTTTTCCATCTCGCCGGCGTTAATCCATTGCGTGCTGCCTTCGCCCATGGCGGCAATGCCGGCCATTTGCACAAGTATGTCGCGCGTCTTTTTATAGTACCAGTCTACACTTCCATAGAGTGTGGCGTTGAAGAACGAGAAGTCGGCACCCAGGTTGGTTTGCGTGGTGGTTTCCCATTTAATGTTGTCGTTGCCTATTTGGTCGCGCTTAAAGCCCGAATCGAGTGTGCGACCGCCGTTGGTGCCTGCAATGTCGTAGGATGTGTCATAGCTTTGACCGCCGTTTTCGTTCACGCCGTAGTTGCTAACATACACGGTGTAGCGTGCGATGTTGGATATTTCTTGGTTACCCGTTTGTCCCCACGAGGCACGCAGCTTGAGGTCGTCTATCCACGAGGCACGATTGAGAAAGCGTTCGCGGTTGATACGCCAACCAAGCGATAGTGCGGGGAAGGTGGCGTAGCGGTTGTTCTTGCCGAAACGCGATGAACCGTCGTGGCGAAGGGTGAGCGATGCCATATAGCGGTCGTCGTAATTATAGTTGAGTTTGCCAAAGAACGACACCAGCGAGTAACCCGAACCGCCGCCACGACTTTGTGCTGTGCCCACGCCTGCGCTTGGCCACATGTAATCGGGCGAGAGAATGAGGAACCCTTCCTTATAAGCCGAGAAGTAAACGTCGTCTTGGCGATTAAGCTCCATACCCGCCATGGCATCGGCGCGGTGCTTTCCGCTCTCCACGTTGTAGGTAGCCACGGCGTTCCACATCCATTTTGTCCAATGCTCTTGCTTGGGTTCAACGGCGTTGGTGTTCTTAGCCACGTTGCCTTCGGTAACGGGATAGGTGAAGAAACGTTGCATCTTTTGACTGTAATCCAAGCCGAAAGTGGAACGCAGGTTGAAGTTTTTGAAGGGGTTTAGGTTGATGTAAGCATCGCCGAACATGCGCCAGTAGGTGTAGCGGTTGTCTTTGTTGCGCTCTAACACGGCCACGGGGTTGTAACGGTCGGGATAACCGCCCACAGGTCCGCCCCAATTACCATCTGTTGTACGCACAGGTAGCGAGGGATTGAACTGCAAAACGTTGGAGAGGAAACCGCCAGGAGCCTGCACTTCTGATGTACGGTTTAGCGTGAAATGCTCGCCAACGGTGAGTAATTTGCCGATAAGCTTATATTCGGTGTTCATTCGGGCCGAGAAACGGTTGAAGTCGCTTTGCTTGATAATGCCCTGATTGTTGTAATATCCCAAAGAGAAATACGAACTGCCTTTCTCTGAACCGTTGCTCACTGCCACGTTATATTGCTGCACAAAACCCGTGCGCGTGGTTTCGTTAAACCAGTCGGTGTCTGCCGCTGGTGTTTTTCCTGCTGCATCAAGGTATTTCTTCATGCTCATTCCCTGCAATGTGGGCAGGCCTTGCGCATCGTATCCCCAATTGAAATGATAGCCCAAACCATTGGTGTTGGGGTCCATGCCATCGTTAACGTAGGCTTGCCACATCACCTGGCCATACTCCTTGGCATTAAGCACATCAAGCTTGTGTACGTAAGTGGCGGCCGAGATGGAGGCGTCTAGGTCTACACGTATGCGCCCGCTCTTGCCTCGCTTGGTGGTGATGATGATAACGCCGTTGGCGGCACGACTTCCGTAGATGCTGGCCGATGCCGCATCTTTAAGCACCTGTATGCTTTCTATGTCGTTTCCGTTCAGCTCGTGCATACCCGCCTTTGTGGGAACACCATCTATAATATATAGCGGGTCGTTGTCGTTAAGCGTACCCACACCGCGAATACGCACCGTGGCTTGTCCCGAAGGAGCACCATCTGCGGTGATGTTCATGCCCGGCACACGTCCTTGCAAGGCTTTGATGGGGTTGTTTTCGTTTTGTTTGGCCAGGTCGTCGACGTTAACCACCGACACGGCACCCGTTAGGTCGGCCTTGCGTTGGGTGGTATAACCTGTCACCACCACTTCGTTCAGGCTCTTGGCGTTTTCTTCCAATGCGATGTTCATGCTTGTCGTGGCCTTCACTTCAATGGTTTTAAACCCCAAGTAAGATATAACCAGCGTTGCCCCGCTGTTCACTTCGAGTTTAAAATTGCCGTCGATGTCGGTGACAGTTCCGCGTGTGGTTCCTTTCTCCACAACGGATGCGCCCGTGATGGGTTCGCCGTCGGTGGCCGAAGTAACCTTTCCACTAACGTTTACGCCTTGCGCGTGGGCAAGGGCGCATACGAAAATAGCCATCGCGATGATAAGAAGAGTTCGTAGCTGCTTCATTTCTTGTTGCGTAATTAGGTTTTGTAAATGTAGGATTGTTGCTTATAGGTGTGGGTCAGCGCGTCTGTTCATCGTCTGATGCGGCTCTGAAGAATAATTGATTTATGTCAATTCCATTGCGCTTTCTCCCCATCTTCTGCGGTGGCAAATTTAGTGCAACCGCGTGTAAAAGGCATGCAATAATCGTTCAAATGCTTGCAAAAATCGTTCATGAAACATTTTTGTAAGAGAAAGAAACGTTTAAAGGTGAAAAGGTGAAAGGGTGAAAAGGTGAAAAGATGGCTGCGCCTTTAAAGGTGAAAGGGTGAAAAGGTGAAAAGGTGAAAAGATGGCTGCGCCCCACCGATGAGCGAGCAGGCCTAATGTAGCTAAATAACTAGGATGCCTAGGAAACCTAGAATAACTAGGAAATCTAGAATAACTAGAAAACCTAGAATAACTAGAAAGCCTAGTATAACTAGAATACCTAGAAACCCTAGCCCACTTGCCAGCTAAATGTTCGCAACCTATCTACATGACTATCCCCCAAAAGTCAACGTTGAACGCATGCGTTCAGCCATCGGCCCAGGGGGATAGACGGGGTGTTTTCAAAGAGATTGATTGTCTAATTGTTGTAGTGCGAGTGTAAAATGGAAGGAATGCGAACAAGCAATCAAACAACCACCCATCGCCCCCGCTAGTTTAATGATACAACCTTCATCTCTGAAATGCTATGCAAAAGTAATGATTTGTTCAAAAACGTACAATAAATACTCTAAAAAACACTTTTTATGGCCTTATTTATTGATATAGATTATAAAATAAGGCTGTTTTCTGATGTTGTATCAGGGTTAGAGAGGGCTGTGCAGGGGTTAAATTATTGGGAGCTGTTATGCGAAAAAACGAGAAGGTTTAGATAAGGCAGGGGCTAGAAAATCCCCACTAAGGTTCAATCGCTGTTCCTTGTATCGCTCTTCACTGGCTTGTTTATTTTTGTTCGGCATCTTGCCATTGCTCTTTCAATGGCATCGTGCGTGATGCTCCTTCAAGAACTAAGCCATAACAGCTCGGCTACAAACTAGCCATACAATAAAGGCAGCGCAGTTCTTAGAACCTGGAATAAAAGTTTGGAAAAACATAGGGCAATAGCGATTATGTCTTACCGTGTGTAAAGTTTTCGGCGCGATTTTTAACATTATGAGTGCCCTTTTTATCCACCAATCGCTCGCCTTGCCGCAAAAAATTGATTCTCGCGAGGGTTTGTTTCGGTGCTAAAAGGGCGTTGTTGTAGATGCAGGCAAAATGAATTTTTATTTAATGGAACAGCCATTTGCCCCAGTTTTGGGGCTATTTGCAGCAAAATACACTGCGTTTTGCCGCAAAACGCAGTGCAATATGCCGCAAAATGCAGTGCGTTTTGGTGCTAAATGCAAGGTAAAATGGTGCTAAACGCAAGGTAAAATGGTGCTAAATGCAGTGCAAAGTGCAGCTAAATGCGAAACAAAAAGCATAAAAATACACCGCAATGGTATAAACATAACCTTTTAGATCCATGAAACACATGGCTGAAAAGGGCAAAATACCCATTAAAATGTGGGTTTTTAGTACTTAAATGCAGATTTTTGGGACCGAAAAAATTACGAGTTGGCCACCTTCTAGAAAGGCAAAATGGTGCAAAATGCAGGGAAATCACTCAAAAAGGACAAAAACGAGCGCGCGTAAAGCTGAAAAATACCCCTAAAACCTTGCTTTTGATGCCTTTTTCTCGCTAGAATGGGGTGGGGATAAGGGTGTGTTTTGTAAAGAACGTGGAAGGAGATTTTGTTGATGGGAGGTTGAATGCGAGAGTGGACGAAAAGAATTGAAAGGCGAAAGGGTGCGAAACCTACTTTGTTTCTAGGCTTTTGTCCTCGTGAGATTTGCCCTCGTTCGTTATCCTCTGCTAACAATTTCAGAAGATACTGCTGGGCTGCGCGCCGTGGGGTTTGCCCTTGTTCGCTGTCCTCTTCTAGCAGCCCATTGTACTGCCGCCACCACAGGCAACGTGGGATTTGCCCTAGTTCGCTGTCTTCTTCTTACTAATTGAAATGCTAGCCGCTGTTTATGTGCGGTTGCCTATGTTTACTTGCAGCTCAAGTAGTTCTCTCCAAAACTCTGATAACCATCGCCTGATGTTTGTGTAAGCCGCTTTCAACCCCGCCATTACGCCCCATAACGCCACCTTTTGCTTATATCTTGTCCCAAACATTTTGGTGTTTTCCCACTTTTTATCTTAAAACAATTTGGTGTTTTTACACTTTTTACCCTAAAACAATTTGGTGTTTTTACACTTTTTGGACTAAAACATTTTGGTAAATCAAAAATATAGGCTAAATTTGTGAAGTAAAATACAGGTGGTGGGCAATGAAACGAATTTTCAAACGCAAGTTGTATGAACGACTTCTAGAATGGAAACGTGTTCAGAATGGCAAGTCGGCCATTTTGATAGAGGGCGCTCGGCGAGTGGGGAAATCAACGCTTGTTGAACAGTTTGCTAAGAACGAGTACGAGTCGTACATACTTATCGACTTTAACGAGGCGTCTGATGAGGTGAAGTCTTTGTTCAGTAATATTATGGATAAGGATTTTCTCTTCTTGCAACTCCAAGCCATCTACAATGTTGTATTAAAAGAAAGGCGGTCGGTTATCGTCTTCGACGAGGTGCAAAACTGCCCCCTTGCTCGCCAAGCCATTAAATATTTGGTTAAAGACGGCCGTTACGATTATATTGAAACAGGTTCGCTTATCAGCGTAAAGAAGAGCACAAAAGACATCACTTTGCCCAGCGAAGAAGAGCGTGTTACGCTTTATCCTATGGATTATGAGGAGTTTCGATGGGCTTTGGGCGATGAGGTTACTGTGTCATTGCTACGTACTTTTTACGAAAAAAGGCTGCCTTTGGATAAGGCCCATCGTGATAAGATACGCGATTTTAGGCTTTATATGCTCATTGGCGGTATGCCCCAAGCCGTAGAAACCTATCTTGAAACGAATAATTTTGCTTTGGTAGACCGTGTGAAACGTGGCATTATCAATATTTATCAGGCCGATTTTCAGAAGTTAGACCCAACAGGACGCTTGGAAACGCTGTTTATGGAGATACCCGCTCAGCTAAGCAAAGCCAATGGTAGATATAAGCCGTATTCTGTGCTTGGTAAGGTGGATGGAGACAAACTGACGGATTTAATGAGAAATTTGGAAGACAGTAAGACTGTGCTTATTTCGTATCACTCGAACGAACCCAATGTGGGCATGTCGTTAACAAAAAACCTTTCGCGGTTCAAGGTGTTCTGTGCAGACACGGGCTTGTTTGTTACGCTTGCCTTTTGGGATAAAAGTAACACCGAAAATGTTATTTATCAGAAGTTGTTGAACGACAAACTTAGCACTAATCTTGGTTTTGTTTATGAAAATGTTGTTGCCCAAATGCTTGCTACTTCGGGCAATAAGCTGTTTTATTACACATGGGCAAAAGATGCCACGCACAACTATGAGGTTGATTTCCTACTTTCGCGAGGAACGAAATTGCATCCCATAGAAGTGAAGTCCTCGGGTTATAACAGCCACGTTTCGCTCGATGTGTTTTGTGAGAAGTTCTCTCATGTGGTAGACAAGCGGTATCTTATCTACACAAAAGATTTGAAACGTGATGAGAAAACGCTGTTGTTGCCTGTGTATATGACGATTTTTTTGTAGGTCAGCAACTTGTTTGGGGGCTGTTTTTAACGATGTAATGCCTTTCTTTGGGCGTGTTCTAAACGCTCCCCGCTAAGGTTTAATCGTTGTTCCTCGTGTGGCTCTTAGCTGTGTTTAAAGCAAGGAGGGTAGGGGGATAAGGCCGTTTGTGGCTCCTACATACCGCAACCTCACACTATTTAAACACCTTTTGCGCAAACATTGTAAGGTAAATTCGCCAATTGCGCCATATATGTCCGCCATCGGTTTCCACATATTGGTATGGATAATGGTTGTCGTCGAGGAAGTGGCGAAGGTCTACATTCATCTGATAAAGGAAGTCGGTGTTGCCAATGGCAATCCAAAAAAGTTTGGGCTTGCTTGCAAACAGCCGTTGCATCTGTGCCTGAAAAGCCTTGTCGGTACACATTTTGGCGTACAGCGGAGCACCCAAGGGGTTGATGTGTCTGCCTGTATAGATGGCGGCAGAGAAAAGTCCGTAGTAGTGGAAGGTGGTGGGGTATAGCCTGCTTATGCCAAAGGTGTGGCCACCACCCATTGAAAGTCCGCAAACGGCACGCCCGTTGCGGTTTTTGATGGTTTTATAGTGGCTGTCAACGTATTTTACGATGTCCATAAAACTCTCTTCCATGCTCATTGCCGAGGCGGTTTTAGGCCCTGTTTCGCCCATGAACGAAGGTCTATACATGCCAAACGACCACTCACCGGGAGCCGCCTGACAGTTGGGGTTGCCGTTGGGCATCACCACAATCATGGGTTTGGCCTTGCCTGTGGCGATAAGGTTGTCCATTATTTGTGCGGCTCGCCCTAGCTCGCTCCATGCGTTTTCGTCGCCGCCTGCACCGTGTAGCAGGTATAGCACGGGGTAAGCCTTGCCCTGTTCGTAGCCTGCTGGCGTGTAGATGGTCATGCGGCGGTTCATTCCCAAAGCATCGCTGCGATACCAAACTTTGAATAAGTTGCCGTGCGGCACTTCGTTAACGCTGTACATGTGGCCTTTGTCGCTTTGCTTGTTGGATATGATGAAGATACTGCTCAGTGTGGCAATGTCGCGACTGGTGTATACGTTGGCCGGGTCGGTTATTCGCAGTCCATCTACGTCGAAGGCGTAGGCGTATAGTTCGGGAGCAAGGGGCGGCGTGGTGTAAGTCCATACGCCTTGCTCGTTCTTCTGCAATGGTGCGTGCTTAGTAATTTGGTTTTCTGTCTTCGTTCCTTGCGTGTCCTGCTTGGGCAGGAAATCGCCGCTAACGCTAACGGCCTTTGCTTGTGGGGCAAAGAGGTTGAAAGTGACGCTGCCGTCGGCGTTTATCACGGGCGAGAGTACTTGCGCGGGGGTTGAAAGCTGCTCTTGCGCCATGCCGTTTACCCATGCCATGAGGGTTAATAGGGCTAGTAACATCGTTTTTTTATTCGTCCGCATGTTGTTTCTTTATTAATTATGGTGTATTGTTTCTTTGTGCAATCGCTTGTCATCTTCATTGTTTTGGCGCGGGCTTACATCTTTTTTCGCCTAACAAAGGCCACCATTTCGTTGAACACATCCACGTTGGCCAACTTCATGATGCCGAGATATAGCAGGCCTGCAACGACAATGCGCACGCCAAGCAGCAAGGGCAAGAGGGTGATGGTTTGCGTGGCGAACCATGTTAAGGCCATAACACCGAGGGCGGCGAGGGCGAAAGGCATCGTGTCGAGAGCCAATAAGCGAAGTTTGTAGTCGGCCAATCGGCGGGCGAACAGTCCCCAAACGCCAAAGCAGATGATGTTGAGCGTAACCAAGGCACATATCATCCACTTGATGCCGAAGGGATAGAGCGAGAGCATGGCCGCCACTTGCGTAACGCCTAAGCCCAGGTTTACGTAAAGGTAAACAGACGAGCGGCCCTTGCTTATCACTAAATTGGAAAGCAAGAACGACAAAGGCACGAAGGCACCACCGATGCAAAGCAGTTGCATGTATTCTGCACTTCGCGCCCACTTCTCGGTGATGGCCACGGTGATAAACTCGTGCGCTACCATGCCCAAACCGAAAAGCAAGGGGAAGGAGAGCAAGGCCGCCAGCCGCATCATCTTTCTAAGTATGCGCAATTGCCGTTCGCGTTCGTCGCCAACGTCTACCAATACGGGCTGCGCCACCTGTGTAAGCATGCCTTGTATTAAGAAAAAGGCCTTTGAATGCCATTGGTAGGCCTGGTTGTAGGCACCTGTGCTGGATGCCGAATAATAGTGGCCGAGCAGCAGGTTCATGATGTTGTTGTTGATGTCGGTGAGTATCGACGAGAACAACAGCTTGCTGCTGAACTTGAACATGTGCCTAACGGGTTGCCAATCGATGCTGAATGTGGGTCGCCAATGCGAGTAGTGCCAATAGAGTAGGGTGTTGATGAGCACGTAAAGGTTGGTTTGCGTGGCGAATGCCCAATAGCCGTAACCGCTCCATGCCATCCATACGGCCACAGAGCTAGACACGAAGGTGCCGGTGAGGTTGGCTTTGGCCACTTGTTTGGCCATGATGTTCTTGGCGAGATAGGCCGATTGGGCTGTGCCGAAACTGGAAAAGATGAGGGATAGGAAGGCATAACGGCACAGCGGAATGAGTTTGGGGGTATGGTAGTAGCTGGCGATGAGTGGCGCCAGGAAGAAAAGTAGCACGTAAAGGCCACTCCCCATGGCGATGTTAAACCAGAAAACGGAGTTGTAGTCGCGGTGTTGGGGTTGCTTGATGTTGTTCAGCGCGGCCTTGAACCCGCTGTTTTGCAGGTCGTTGGCCACCAACGCAAAGATGCTTATCATGGCAATCATGCCGTAGTCGGTGGCGTTGAGCAATCGTCCCATCACGATACCCATCGTCACGCCGATTAGTTGGAGCATCACGTTGTTGAGTGCGCCCCAAAAAAGACCCTTGGCTGTTTTCTCTTTTAATGATTCCATAATTATATCTAGATGGGCTAGGTGTTCTGGTTGTTCTAGGTGTTCTAGTTAATCTAGAAGTGCTAGGGATTCTAGTTGTTCTAGTTGTTCTAGTTAATCTAGAAGTGCTAGGGGTTTTAGTTGTTGTAGGGTTTCTAGTTATCCTAGTTTCCTAGCTGCCTAGTTTCCTAGCTTGCTAAACCAGCGCTTGGCCTTAACCATTCGCCCTTTCGCTGCCTGCAAAATTACCACTTGTTGCGAAAACCACAAAGAAAAGCGGCAAGTATTAGGGTGGGGCGGGCGAAATCGTTCGCGATATTACAGCCGGGGAACATCGAATAGAAACTTTTGCAAGGCCAAACACGATGCTCATACAATCTGAAATTCAGAAAGATAATTTGTTTGATTTAGGCCAAAAGGCTCACGTTTTTCAAAAATAATCGTCCAAATACTTGCAAGTTATAAAATAAATGCCTAACTTTGCAATGTGTTTTTCATGGTATTAGATTTAAGGTTAACAAAAGGTTGGGATTCAGCGGAATCCCTTTTTTTGTGCCCATAGGTTGCGATGGCTTGCAACCTGTGTCTAATTGGCGTGGGTAAAAGGTGCAAAAAATCTTTTTGCTTATTGCTTCCTCGTTTTATGTTTCATATTGCTTGTGCCTTAGTAAGCATGCTGCACGTCTTGCCCGAAAAGCTTTGCGCGGTGGTTTCAACTTGTAAGCATCGCGTGGTTTCGCCTTCGTCTCGTTTGTTTGTCAAACCAATTTAATTGTTATATCTTTGCACGCGAAATCTGCTAAAAGCTAAAAATACAGCAATCAACATTTATAAACAAACCCAAAGAAGATGCTAAAACACTATTACGCATTGCCGCCCTTGGCTAATAGGGCGGTATTGGTGGCTTGGTTGGCCCTTTCGCCTGTGGCATGGGCAATGGCCGGCACAAGCAACACGCAGCCTAACGCAACATCTTTGCAGCAAAGCACGCGCAAAACGGTTACAGGAACCGTTACCGACGCCAACGGCGAACCGCTTGTTGGCGTTAGCGTACGCAGCAAAGGCGGCAAGGGAGGTACGATAACCGACATCGACGGACACTTCTCGATGCAAGTTGGCGATGGAGAAACCATCGAAATTTCGTATGTGGGATACGCCACACAAACGTTGACGGCCAACACCAACATGCCCATGACCATCGTTTTGGAAGAAGACAAGAAACTATTGAACGAAGTGGTGGTGACTGCACTGGGCATAAAGCGCGAAGCAAAGGCACTTACCTACAACGTGCAAGACCTGAAAGGGAGCGAAGTTACGCGCGTTAGAGACGCTAACTTTGTGAACGCCTTGGCCGGAAAGATAGCCGGCGTTACCATTAATCAGAGTTCGTCGGGCGTGGGAGGCTCGTCGCGCGTGGTGATGCGTGGAACCAAATCGCTGTTCGGAGAGAACAACGCGCTTTATGTTCTCGACGGCATCCCCATGCAAGGACTTCGCACCAAGCAAAGCGACAACTTCTACGAGTCGGTGGAAGTGGCCGACGGTGACGGCATTTCGAACATCAACCCCGACGACATCGAAAGCATGTCGGTGCTGACGGGTGCGTCGGCTGCCGCCCTTTATGGCAATCGCGGCGCCAATGGCGTTATCCTTATCACCACGAAGAAGGGCGCGGTGGGACGTCCCAAGGTGTCTTTCTCCAACAGCACCACCTTCACCCGACCCTTCGTTACGCCGCAGTTCCAAAACACCTACGGCCGAAAAGACGGCGAATTTGCCAGCTGGGGCGAGAAAATGGAACGCCCGTCGAGCTATAATCCGCTCGATTTCTTTAATACGGGTTTCAATGTTTCCAACTCTGTGGCCTTGTCTACGGGTAGCGAAACCAGCCAAACCCATGTTTCGGTGGGTGCAGTTAATGCGGGCGGCATCGTTCCCAACAACCGATACAACCGCTACAACTTTACTTTCCGCAACTCGTGGGACGTTATTAAAGATGTGTTGGAATTGGATTTCAGCTTGCTTTACGTAAAGCAGAACACCCGCAACGGCATTGGTCAGGGTATGTACTACAACCCCTTGGTGCCTACCTACCTTTTCCCGCCCAGCGACGACATCAATCGCTATGCCGTATACGAAATGTACAATCCCGTGCGCAACTTTAAAACGCAGAACTGGCCCTATGGAAACCTGGGTTTGGGCATGCAAAACCCCTTCTGGATTGTTAACCGTAACAAGTTTGAAACCAATCGCGAGCGTTTCATCGCCAGCTTCTCGGCGCGTTGGAACATCACCTCTTGGCTCAACATACTGGGTAGGGCGCGCATGGATAACGCTTATACCGACTTTGAACGCAAGCTCTACGCATCTACCGACGGACTTTTCTCTAAGCCCGCAGGTAACTGGATGACACAAGACGACAAGAACACGTCTACCTATCTCGACTTCCTGATTAACATCGACAAGCAATTTGCCAACGACGAGATACGCCTTTTGGCCAACATCGGTGGGAGTTACTTTGACGAACGCTATACAAGCAAAACCTTTGAAGGTAACTTGGCACGCGTGCCCAACTTCTTCCATCCCTCCAACATGTCGCCCACCGAGAGCAACACGGCACATGCCAACTTGCACACGCAAACGCAATCGTTCTACGCCAAGGTTGAAGTGGGCTACCGCAACTTCCTCTTTGCCGATGCAACGGGCCGCATCGACTTCTTCTCTACTTTGCTCGGAACCAGCAGCAACAACGTGTTCTACCCCTCGGTAGGTGCCTCGGTGTTGCTCACAGAAGTGTTGCCTTTGCCCAAAAACATCTTCTCGTTGTGGAAGATACGCGGTAGTTATGCGCAGGTGGGTAACCCGCCGTCGCCCTATCTTACGCGCGAAGCCGTGGCCTTGTCTAACGGAACGCCCAAGAGTGGGGCCTTTACGCCGGCCAGTCACCTGAAACCTGAGATGACAAAGGCCTTCGAGTTGGGTATGGACTTGCGCCTGTTCGACAACAAACTGAACATCGCCGCCACCTATTACAACAGCAACACCTACAACCAACTGTTCCGTTACAAGCTGCCGCCTAGCTCTGGCTACGAGTATGCTTTCGAAAACGCAGGTAAGGTAAACAACTGGGGTGTGGAACTTAGTGCCACCTACAACCAAAAGCTGGGCCCTGTTGATTGGTCGGCTAACCTCGTTTATTCGCTCAACCGCAACGAAATAAAGGAGCTGTTGCCCGAATACGTAACCGACCGCACCACCAACACCACGGTGAAAGCACCAACGGAGTTTGAAGTTTCGTCGGCCGAGTCGTACAAAATGATACTGCGCAAGGGCGGAACGATGTCGGACATCTACGCATCGCACCTCAAACAAGACTACCAAGGCAACATCTTGGCTAGCGGAGGCGTGCAGAAAGACGAGAACGACTTTGTGAAAGTGGGCTCTGCCGCACCCCGATACAACATCTCGCTACGCAACAGCTTTGCTTGGAAGGGCATCGAACTGGGCTTTATGTTCGATGCACGCGTAGGTGGAGTGGTTGTTTCGGCAACGCAAGCACTGATGGATCAGTTCGGCGTTTCTAAGCAAACGGCCGACGCTCGCGACGCTGGTGGAGTGCGCGTGAATAACGGACTGCTGAATGCAGAACAATATTATGGCGTGGCTGCCGGCGGACGAACGGGACTTTTGGCGCATTACACTTACAGCGCAACCAACGTTAGGCTTCGCGAAATGTCTATTTCGTACGACCTGCCCACGGCTTGGTTTGCCAATAAGCTTAAAGTAAATCTGTCGCTAACGGGTCACAACCTGCTGATGATTTACAACCGCGCACCTTTCGACCCCGAACTGACTGCCAACACGGGAACCTATTATCAAGGGTTCGACTACTTTATGCCCCCCAGCCAACGCAGCATGGGCTTTGGAGTAAAGGTGAACTTCTAAACTTCACAACCTAAAACAAGCAACAATGAAAAATAAAATAAAAACTCTTTTTGTGCTCCCTGCACTATGTCTGCCCTTGGTTGGCTGCCTAGATTCGAGCCTTAACGACGACCCCGACAGGGCTAATCCCGCATGGTTGGGATATGATAACCTGCACGGAACCTACCTTACATCCTTGCAACGCAACGTAGTGCCTGAAGACCAGAACGACTTTCAGCTGGCCGAAGACCTCGTGGGCAACATGTTCGCCGGCTATTATGCAGGAACGCAAAGCTGGGAAGGCGGTTTCAACGGTACTACCTACGCCTTTCCCGACGGCTGGAAAGACCGCCCCTTCTCGGTGGCTTTCACCAAACTGATGAGCAATTGGCAACAATTGCGACTTAAAGCCGACTCGGCCAGCGTGCTTTTCGCTGTGGGCGAAATAGTGAAAGTTGAGGCGATGCACAAAACAACCGACATATATGGCCCCATACCTTACACCCGCTTCGGCTTGGAAACGCCCGTATCTTACGACTCGCAAGAGGCCGTTTACATGCGTTTCTTCGCCGAACTGAACCATGCCATCGGCGTTTTGACGAACTTCGACAGGCTCAACCCGGCCGCAAAGCCCTTGGATAAGTTCGACCTTATCTACGGAAGCGACTTGAAAAAGTGGATTAGGTTTGCCAATTCGCTTAAACTACGCTTGGCTATGCGATGCCGCGCCGTGTATGATGGAGCGCAGAAACTGGCAGAAGAGGCCGTGAACAACCCCTATGGCGTATTGGAAGACAATGCCGACAACGCGGTGATGCAGACGGTTGGCGCGCTTTCGTTCACCTATAACAATCCTTTCTACAACATATATAGTCCCGAAGGCTATAACGAAGACCGCATGGGTGCCACGATGGACGCTTACCTGAACGGCTTTGCCGACCCGCGTTTGCCCAAGTTCTTTGCCAAAGCCAAAGGAGATGTGTATCGCGGACTGCGCAACGGACTGCGTAATGGTAAGGATTTTCAGGGCGATGAAAGGCTGTCGATGCCCACAATAACCCGCTCTACCCCCTACGTGTGGATGACTGCGGCCGAGGTTTGGCTGCTTAGGGCCGAAGGTGCATTGTTTGGTTGGAACATGGGTGGCACGCCAGAAGAGCTTTACGCGCAAGGTGTAACCACATCGTTTGAGCAACATGGGCTGGCCGATGCAGCCGAAGCTTATCTCGCCAGCACCGCCAAGCCCAGTGCTTACCCTGGTTTGGGAACCAGTACTGCGGCAGAAGCACCATCAGACATCACGCCGGCATGGGACGAAAGCGCAACGAAAGAAAAGAAACTCGAACGCATCATCACCCAAAAGTGGATTGCCATCTATCCCTTGGGCCAAGAGGCATGGAGCGAATACCGCAGAACGGGCTATCCTAAGCTCTTCCCCGTAGTAGACAACCTGAGCAATGGCAAGGTAAACACCAACGTGCAAGTGCGCCGTGTGCCCTTCCCCGCCAGCGAATACAGCGGAAATAAACAGGAAGTGGAAAAGGCTGTGCAGCTGCTTGGCGGCGAAGACACGGGCGGAACACGCCTATGGTGGGACAAACAATAACCTCGAACGCCACATTAGCTACTATCATTTACGCATCAACAAGCGTTTGTGTTAAGCCAACGTTAATATAACGACAAGTACCGAGAGCCTTGCAGCTCTTTAACTTGTCAACCGATAAACAGAATATAATAATGAACGTAACAAACATATTCCACGGGATTGCATCCCTTGCTCTGGCTGCTGCGGCACTCACCTCGTGCAACACCAGCATCGAGGCGCTTGAAATCATCAAGCCCGAAGAGAAGAGCGAACAGTATTACGCCGACTTGCGCGCTTACAAGCAACGAACAGACCACGAAGTGTTCTTCGGTTGGTTCGGCGGTTGGAACACCAAGTCGCCCAACATGATTGGTTCGCTTAAAAGCGTACCCGACAGCGTAGACATCATCTCCATTTGGAGTGGAACATACGACCGCGAAGACATTGAATACGTGCAACGAGTGAAGGGAACACGCGTTACCTTCACCATCTTCGCCCACAAAATACCCGCACAGTTCTTGGAAGGCGAAAACCACGACCAAGTTACGCGCGAAGCTATCGAGCGTTATGCCGTGTCGTTGGTAGATACCATGAAGGCTTACGGCTACCAAGGCATCGACCTAGACTACGAACCCGGCTATCAAGACCCCGCCGGAGGGCCTTTCACTGGGCCACTTGTAGGTCCGTTGAACGTGTATCCCAACTATCGCGACAATATGGAGATATTCGTAAAGAAGTTAGGCGAGTTCATCGGGCCTAAGAGCGGCACGTCTAACCTGCTCATTATCGACGGCGTGCCCTTCGATGTGAAACCCGAATTGGCCGAATACTTTAACTATGGCGTGGTGCAAGCCTATAACAGCCCCAGCTATGCCGACCTGCAACGCCGCTTCAACGATGCTGCCGCGCGCGGATGGAAACCCGAACAGTATATCTTTGCCGAAACTTTCGAGGGCGGTAGGGCCGCCACAGGAGGCGTTACGCATATGTTGCAAGATGGTAAGCAAGTGCCTTCGCTCCTGGGTATGGCCCTTTTCTTGCCCGAATATCAAGGCAAGAAGGCTACGCGCAAGGGCGGATGCGGCACTTATCACATGGAGAACGACTACGATAACTGGCCCAACTACAAGTTTACGCGCCGGGCAATAGAGATTATGCAGACCCATCGCGACACCGTAGCAACCACAAAACCCTAACAAACAGCATTCAAAAAACAATGAAAAAGATATTAAGAAAACTGCCCCTCGCACTGGCCATGCTCTTGGTTGCGGCCTGCAACGACGGCATTAAAAGCTACGATGGACTATACATCGTGGGTACGCAAGGCAAGGAAGTAACAACTACACTCACCGTAGACGATGTTCCTTCGGCCATTGCCGTGAACGTGGCGGCCAGCGAACTGGCTAAGGAGAACATCAACGTAGAGCTGAAAGCCGCACCCGAACTGGTGGAAAGCTTCAACAAGGAGCATCACAAGAACTACGTGTTGCTGCCAAAAGACGCGTATAAGCTAGAAAACACCACGCAGACCATCATGGGCGGCAAGCACGTTTCGGATAAGGGCACACAGCTTACCATCGTTAATCTCGAAGCCATGCGGCCGGGCACCACTTACCTTCTGCCCCTAAGCATTGCCAACGTTCAGGGCTCCGACATGCCCGTTATCGAGGCTTCGCGCACCATTTACGTGGTGGTTAACCAAGTTATCGTTACCAAAGCTGCCGATTTGAGCAGGTCGTGGAGGTTCTACTATGCCGATTTCAGCGACAATAAGGGCCGATTTGATACCCATGCCATGAAGAGCGTTACCTTCGAGGCGCGTGTTAGGTTCAAGAAGATGGACGCCAACAGCAGAAAGTGGTGCTATTCGGTTATGGGATTGGAAGAAAATCTCTGCCTGCGAACGGCAGGAGGACCGGCAGATGGATGGAAATTGCAGCTTGGCGACCCCAACCATATCGACTCGCGCGACGTGTTGCCCAACGACAAGTGGGTGCATTTGGCCTGTGTTTACAACGGCGAAACGGGCAAAAAGTACATCTACATCAACGGCGAACTGCAAGCCGAAACCACGGATAGCCGCAAAACCATCAGTCTGGCCAATGCTTATGGGCAGAACGACCTCTTTTATATCGGTCAGTCGGCCTCCGACGACAGGTGTATGGAAGGCTGGGTAAGCGAGGCGCGCGTATGGGCAACGGCCAGAACGGCTGCCGAATTGAAGAACAACGTGTGCTGGGTAGACCCCACTTCAAAAGATCTCGTGGCCTACTGGCGCTTTAACGAGGCACAAAAGAAGGATGACAAATGGATTGTTACCGACCTTACGGGCAATGGTTTCAACGCCTATTACTTCTCCTGGCCCTCTGGTCAAGAGCCCAGTTTCGTTGATGGCGTGCGCTGTCCCGAATAGTTGCAGCCCCAATAGGCCGCCATTGGCGCACACATCAGCTAGCAGGGCGAAGGCTCTGCAACAATAAAAAGCAACAACCTATACCGCAAGGGGGGGAGCGTACATGCCGTACGTTCCCCCCTTTTTTGATGGTGTTCGCGCACTTCATTGCTCCACATGCCAACGAAAGATTTACAGTGAGCGATGGAAACAACCTGCAATATCTGATAAATGGTCTAATGGCCGATTGTGGTTAAATATTGCTAACGTACGCGAATTTGTAAAATAAATGGCTATCTTTGTGCAATGAACAAGCCCTAGATACGGGCATTCTTTCAGCGACAACAAACACCACAACCATGCGAATAACTGTAATAGCCAAAAATGCAGGCAGAAGAAAAGAACTGGGAAAACGCCAAATAGAACTGGCCAAACACCCCCAAACGCTGCAACAACTGCTAGAAGAACTAACACTGATAGGCTTGGCCGATGCCCAAGCCGAACGTACTAACCAGCCTTTGTCGCAAAGCGACATCGATGCGCAGGCCGAAGAGGGGCGCGTACGCTTTGCCGAGGGCTACGCCACCAACAACGACACGCCCGAAAAATCGCTCGAACGCATGCGCCAAGCCTTCGTCGACGGCTTGTTTCGCGTGTTTGCCGACGGCGAAGAGCTTACCCAATGGGACGGCCCCCTGGCTTTGCACGAAGACAGCGAACTGGTGTTCATCCGGTTTACCATGCTTACAGGCCTTTGTTGGCGAATGATTTTCTAAACGCCTTTTGTGTAAACCGCCTGTAAACATGCTTAAACATCGGCTTTAATAAATGCCTAAACCATACCTTATATATAATATGCAAACTTACAAAGAACTAGTGGCAAAGAGCCACGACTATCTGAAATCCCTCGACCAAGACAAGCTCAACCAGTACGAAAAGAAGTTTGTTAAAGAACTGCTTAGCAACAAAGACCGCCTTCGCGAGTATTCTTTCGATCGCGAAGTCATTGCCCAAATGCCCCTGCTAAACGCCACCGCACTGATAAATGGCGGCGGAGCACTGCCCAATTTGCTGCCAACAGACCTGTCGCAGTTGCTGGCTAGCTATCTGCACGAACTGGGAGAATACTCGCCCACACGCGGCATATACCGCATAAGCCTGCGCCGGCGCGACTTTAACCTGAGAAATAGGCAAGAGGACATAAAGGAAGCCTACTTCGCTTTCTATGTTTTCGCACTGCTGGGAGGCGACATCTCGCAGCTTGTGCGCGGACAATACCAAGTGAAAGACTGGGACTACGGCAACCCATCTTTCGAACATGTGATAACCGCTTACTTGTTGGCAAACCACCAAACCGCCATACAAGCCGCGCGCGAAGTGCTTACCAGCGAAAACAACGTGGGCATACTTACGCACGCCCTGATACGAAGTATTGAGCGAACAAACATAGAAGAACTGCACACACTGCTGTTGCAAACCCTGAAAGCGGCACAACTGCAAGAGGGATTAAGGCAAAGCATCGTTGAAACAGGCGACGAATGCAACCTCGCTTTCTTCGAACGACTGCTGCAAATCATCGACCAAGAAAACATGTTGCGCTTCGCATCGGTAAGGCGTTCGGTACAAGTGTGGGCCGGCTTAGGCTACGAAGAAATAGAAGATAAGGACATCAAGACCATATTTAACGCCATACGCACATTCTTCCGCAACCCCGAAATGCGCGAAGAGGCCTATCGCGGCGACAACCCCTTGCTGGTGTACGTGGCACTTTATACGGCTGGTCTTGACGATTACGAACAGAGCGAGCGGGCCGCACTGAACCTCATCGACGGCCAATACCCGCAGCAAGTGCGCGTGGCCGCCATATATTACCTGTATCGCAGCGACAACTTCGAGGGCGAAAAGCATCTCGAACTGTTGTGCAGACACCTCGACGACAAGTATGTGCTTGCCTTTACGGTGAACATGCTAAATAGTTCCGAACGATTTGCAAAGGTAGATCGTGGCGACTTTGCCCGCCTATCAGACAGCGAACATGCGCTGTACCTACGACTTTTCGACACCGTTTACGAGTGGCATAAGGGCTTAAAGGCTAACGAAACCTTGCGTTATGGCGGTTTTGAATGGTTTGCCTTGAACACAGGGACATCTACCACTACCGACGTGCTGTGGTATCTGGCCGCCCGACTGGGCGAACAAAGCTGCATCGACCGTTTCCTTACGATGAAACAACCCGCGTATTATGTGCACTGCATGAACGATTACAGCTGGGGCAGCAACAACAAACGTGTGCCGTTAACGGCTTTCATCGAAGATTTCTTCCCCAAAGGCAGCGCCGAATGCCGTGCGCAGTTTGTGGTTAACAACCTTGTGGCGATGGAAAGCGACAAGTTTAAACGCTTTGCAGAGATTGGACCTAAGCAAACTTACAACGAGGCGCAGATAAAAACACTGGAGAATAAGTTGAAGTCGAAGGTGTCTACCACGCGCCAACGCGTTATAGCCATGCTCTTGTGGCTGCCCGACGAACAGCTCATTGAGAGCTATACGCGCATACAAAAGCTGAAAGCACCCGACATTGAAGGCTCGTTGAGCGAGTTGCGCGAGGGGTCGCCTGCCTTGGCTAAGGCCTTCGGACCGCCCACAACGCAAACCACTGGCCAGGCCATGAAGGCTTATCCTGGTGAAGAAGGCGGCTACGGACTGTACACCCCCGTAGAAATTGCCGAACCCGAAGTGGCTAACCCCTTTAACAGTGCACCCCAAGGCGGGCTGAAAGGCATGCTCTCGAAGATTACGGGAAAGGATAATGCGCCCGACGTAAGCGGCATTTTTGCCTATACCTACGAGCAAATGCACGACCTTTACCTAAAAATGGAGGCCATTATAGATGCCAATGCCGACAGGCAATATAAGGACAGGTGGAACGACGACCGTGTGTTGGGCGACAGATACCTAGCGTACACAAGTAAAGAGTACGGTTATGATAGTCTGCCTTTCCCCGAATTGTGGGAACAATTCTTTGAAGAAAGCGGCATAAAAGACGAAGAACTGTATGGCTTATACCTAATGGTCGAATGGATTGGTAGGGATGACAACTTCTTGAAACTCGACTTGCCCAACTATCCCCTTACTTCAAAGCAAAGAGGTGGGGAAATGAAGTACCGCTCGCATTTTAGAGAGGTGATAGAAGGCCGCTTTTATAAGGTGCGCGAGCAACGCCCCGAATTGTTCTTCGAGCCTTCTTACCTCATGTCGTCGCTTTTCTACTTCTTCTGCAACGAGAAAAAGATTGTGCGGAAAACAAAGTATAGCACCTATATTTACCCCATACCGTCTTGCACGCCGCTAAACGGAGCAATGCACACAATGACGCAAACCTGGCGCACAGACGAAGAGTTTGCCCGTTGTTCAAACCTCTTGTTGGCCATTAGTCGCAAGTTTTATCTTGAAGACGACGAGAAGGACAGGAGCAACTATCGGCTCCCGCCGCTCATGGCTGCGCGAATGAACCTCGAAGGTAGGCTCACCGACGACCAGCTCATGCAGATGTTGATGGCCGAAAAGGGCGGTATGTTGGAGAGTGCAACCTTTGCCGTGTACTACGACAGCGACTATCGTCGCAAGCCCCAATGGGAACTGACACCCCAAAAATCACGTTACGACAAGGCCGTGTACGAGCATTTGCGCAACGTGGTTAACCGCATTGCCAACCATTTGTTCGACATCGAGCTCACAAGGCGCAATGCACCCACGCCCGCAACCAACCTCTTGACTGGCAGCTATCGCAGCAAGGTGGTGCTATGGGGCACGGCCAACTTGCAAAAGGCCATGGCCGCACTGGGCAAAGAGCATCTGGTGCGCGATTATAGCGGCAAAGAAAAGCGTGCCGTGCTTACTTCGTGTATCGTGCATTGCTATCCATTAGACACCGATACGCCCGACATGCTTAAAGGCATTGATGCTGCCCGACTGGTGGAATTGGCCTTCTTCGCCCCACAGTGGATGGAACTGGTGCGCCAACACCTCAATTGGAAGGGCTTCGACGAGGCGTATTACTACTTCGTGGCGCACACCAAAGAGAGCGACAGCGAAGAAAAGCGGGCAACAATAGCCCTTTACACCGACCTCGCACCCGAAGACCTGGCCGATGGTGCTTTTGATGCGCGCCTGTTTAACGAGGCTTTTAAGAAGGTTGGAAAGAAAAACTTCGCCCTTTTCTACGATGCGGCTAAGTATATGGGCAGCAGCAATTATCATGGTCGTGCACGTCGTTTTGCCGATGTTACGCAAGGCTTGATAAAAGAAAAGCAACTGATGGAGCAGATAGACAAGACACGCAACAAAGACGCATTGTGCGCCTTGGGTCTTGTGCCGCTGCCAAAGAAGAATATAGACACGGCCTTGCTGAAACGCTACAAGCGCATTCAGGCGTTCTTGAAAGAAAGTAAACAGTTTGGCGCACAACGTCAGGCATCCGAGAAACGAACGGTTGAAATTGCCTTGATAAACCTTGCTCGTTCGGCTGGATACGACGATGTGATACAGCTCGTGTGGCGCATGGAAGGCCATTTGGTGGCCGACAAGAAGGCACTGCTCGACGGCATGGTGGCCGAAGGCTACCTTATCCGCGTTGAAATTGCGCCCGATGGCACTAACAAAGTGGTGATAGAGAAAGACGACAAGCCG
Source organism: Prevotella sp. oral taxon 317 str. F0108 (assembly GCF_000162415.1). Lineage (NCBI taxonomy): Bacteria > Pseudomonadati > Bacteroidota > Bacteroidia > Bacteroidales > Prevotellaceae > Prevotella > Prevotella sp. oral taxon 317. The sequence continues at coordinate 451,448 of NZ_GG740073.1, forward strand.
CTGAAATCGGTGCCAACGAAGTTGAAGAAGAACGCCACTTACCTGGAAGTGAACCAAACGCACAAGGAGTGGACACTGCAATATCGTAGGGCACGCGAGATTTTTGAAGACATGATGCGCCAGCAAACAACCATCATGCCTGCCGATGCCGCCGTTATCGAGGCCAATCCCATCGTGGCTCCGCTCTTTGCCAAGCTGCTTGTGCAGCAACACGACCACATGGGACTGTATGCCGAGGGTAAGCTGCACACGCTGGATGGCGAACAAACCATCGACCCCGACACGCCGCTAACCATCGTGCACCCCTATCATTTGCACGCATCGGGCAAGTGGGCGGCATGGCAGAGCCGACTGTTCGAGATGCGATTGGTACAACCCTTTAAGCAGGTGTTCCGCGAATTGTATGTGCCCATCGAAGAAGAGGCCGACAAAAACGAAAGCCGCCGTTACAGCGGTTATCAGATACAAGTGCGCCAAACGTTGGCAACGTTGCGCTCGCGTGGATGGGTGGCCGACTACGAGGAGGGCCTTCGCAAGGTGTTCCATAAGCAAGGGGTGGTGGTTTCGCTTTATGCGCGGGCCGATTGGTTCAGTCCGTCAGACATCGAGGCGCCTGCCATTGAGTATGTTCGCTTTGACAGAACGCGCGGTATAGAGCCTTTGCACATTGCCGATGTCGACCCTGTGCTGTACAGCGAGGTGATGCGCGATGTTGATTTGGCTGTAAGCATCGCCTTCGTTGGTGGTGTTGACCCCGAAACGGGTCAGTCTACGCGTGAGCTTAGGGCGGCAATTGTTCGCTGTACGGCCGAGATGCTCAAACTTAACAACGTGCGTGTGGATGGCAATTTTGCCTTTATCGAGGGCACTTTGGCCGACTACACTGTGCATTTGGGTTCTGCCAACGTGCGCCAGCAGGGCGGAAAAGAAATTCCCATCGTTCCCGTGCATAGCTCGCAACGCGGTAAACTTTACCTGCCTTTCGTTGACGAAGACCCGAAGACGGTTGAAATCGTGTCGAAGGTGGTGCTGTTGGCCGAAGACAATAAGCTGAAAGACCCCACTATCTTGCAGTGGATTGAGCGGAGGTAGCGACATCGGGCGGGTGTGAACAGCCCCGAAAGCGTGCTGCCCACAACATATCTTGGCATTGTTGGGTAATAATAAGTGGTGTGCTTGCCCCCAAAATGCGTATTACGCCCAAGAAACTCGATATTTGTAATACCTATGCGTAGGGTGTGCTTGCCCCTAAAAAGAGTACTACGCCCAACACAAGTCTGACTAGTCTGACTAGTCTGACAGGTGTGTTTGCCCCTAAAAAGTGTACTACGCCCAAGTTGCCTAGCCTAGCAATTAAATGGAAAAGAGCCATATCAAACCCTGTACGAGGGCGTTGATGTGGCTCTTTTCATTGTGTTTAAGCGCATCTAAGCTCCATGTTTTATGCCCATGCCCTCTGCACTACAATACTGCTGCCTTGCTTAAAGGTGTTCCTACGTTCCGTGTTTTATGCAGATGCCCTCTGCACTACAACACAGGCACCTTGCTTAAATTTGCTCCTACGTTCCTTGTTTTACGCTGATACCCTCTTCACTACAACACAGGCGCCTTGCATATAGTTGCACCTACGTTCCGTGTTTTTACGCTGATGCCCTCTGCATTACAATACAGATGCCTTGCTTAAAGCTGTTCCAACGTTCCTTGTTTTACGCTGATGCCCTCCGTTCTGTCTGTGTTTTGTAAAGTAATCAGTGTAAATTTTAACATTATGAGTGTCATTTTTGCCCACCAACAACTCACTCGGTTGCAAATTTTCAATTCTCGCGCGAGTTTCTTTGTTGTAAATCGAGGTGTAAGCCTTCACCATTGGCAGGCTCATTTTGTGCATGTTAATGCAAACCTAATACAAAGAAATATGCTATTTGCAGCAAAAACACGGCTATTTGCTGCAAAACATCTTGCAATATGCCGCTAAATGCGTTGCGTTTTGCCGCTAAATGCAGTGCAATTTGGTGCTAAACGCAGTGCATTTTGCTGCTAAATGCGCGGCAAAATGCTGCTAATTGCAAGGCATTTTGCATATATACGCATTGCGAATTGTATATTTATCGCTTTCTTTTCTACATGGAAGAGCGTGCAGGCTATGGTAAAGAGGTGCTTTTTGCGTGCAATTTAGTGGCAAAATGCAGATAATTGGGCTTGCTAAAAACACAACCCATCGGCCAAATAGGAAGGCAAAATGGTGCTAAATGCAGGCGGCGTTCTCAAAAATGGACTAAAAACGAAACGTGCAAGGCCGAAAAATACCACTATTTGCCTGCTTTTTGGGCTTGTTTTTCGCTAGAATGGGGTGGTGGGGAAGGTGTAATTTGTAAATAAAAGGCAATTATTTTTAGTTGTTCTAGTGTTTTTAGTTGTTCTAGTGTTTTTAGTTGTTCTAGTGTTTCTAGTAATCCTAGGCTTTCTAGGTTTTCTAGTAATCCTAGGTTTTCTAGTTATCCTAGGTTTTCTAGTTATCCTAGGTTTTCTAGTTATTCTAGGTTTTCTAGCTATTCTAGTGTTTCTAGTTATTCTAGGCATCCTAGCAATTTAACAACATTAGGCCTGCTCGTTCATCGGTGGTGCGCAGCCATCTTTTCACCCTTTCACCTTTTCACCCTTTCACCTTTAAAAGGTGCGCAGCCATTTTTTCACCCTTTCACCTTTTCACCCTTTCACCTTTAAAAGGCTTAGCCCTTTTGCTACACCCGATGGTACATTTCGCTTAAAGGTAGGCGGAAACGGTCGCCCCAAACGCCGTCGGGAAGGCGTATGCCGCATGCTATCACCATATTGATGTCGGCCGAATAGGGTAGGTGGAGCAGGCGTTTAACGCGCCAACTGTCGAATCCTTCGAGCGGACAGGTGTCGTATCCCACTTCGCTCATGGCCAACATGAACGTTTGTGCCACCAAACCGCAACTCTTGTGCATAACAACGCGCATGTCGGCCTCGCTTGCTTGGCGAACAATAGGGCGGAAAAGGCCTATCGCTTGTACCAATGCCTTGCGTAGAAGTCCGGCTAAGCCGAAACAACGCCCATACCAAAGGGGAATGAACTTGCCATAATAAAGCTGCCATCTGCGTATGCGTTTCTCTTGTTTCTCGGCAGGACTGTTTCGGCGAACATTGTCTTGCTCGAACGCAAGCACAGCTTGGGCATGGTGTTTAGTTAAGTCGGGGCGCGTGACGAACACCACTAGCTGTTGCGCGGAACTAGCGGCAAGTTGGTCGAGACATGCAGGTACCATCTTCTCCAACATGGCTCTATCGGTGATGTGGTAGCATTCCCACAGCTGCATGTTAGAACTTGTTGGGGCAAGTGTGGCCAGTTGTAGGCATGCTTTCACTTGTTCTGGGTCGATAGGCTTGGCTGAATCGAAGTGGCGCACGGAGCGTCGGTGGTTCAAAATCTCTTCTAAACGCATGTGATTACTTATTTTTTTGTACGCAGTAAATCAATGCCAGGATAGCGTTGGCTTGCAAAATGCGTGCAATTATTTAATTACAAAGATACGATGTTCTGGATATCGTGCAAACTACGAAATTGTTGCGCATATTGTCTGTCTTGTTTTTGAGGGTGTAGCGGGCTACGTCAAGAGAATAAGACTGGCAAGATGCTGGCAAACGAATGAAAGATAGGCTGGGAGCAATGGAAACAAGGTAGGACACGTGATAAGCGGTGCAATGGGCGATTGGGGTTAATTTCAAACGCATTTTCTTCGGGTATACTTCTTTAATTATGAATTTTGATAGGATGAGATAAGTTGGTATACAGTTCTTTACCCTAACCAATTCATAGCCTTTTCTAACATGCCTTTGTACCATGTGCGTTCGTCTTCGGTTTTTTGAGCCAAAGTATTTGAGGTTTCAAAAAATGCTTTTATCTTTTCAGGATTGGGTATATAACCCGCTTTGTAAGAGTCTTCGACCATCTTCTGAAACAAAGTCAGCGGAAGTGGTACAACCGTAGATTTACCTCCATACATTGCCAAATTGGTTTTGTGTAGCATATAGAAGAAAGAAATGCTGGCTTCGTTGATAGTCGGGGCTATAAACAAGCAATAACAAGGCTTGCCCGATGCAACCTTCAATTTGCCGAGATGCCTGCTCACGGGTTCACCCTCCATTTCAAACTGCTTTTGTCCAGAAGCCATTGTTACTTCTACCGTAACAAGGAAGTCGGCATAATCGCAGACAATATCTGGCATGTTTCCTGCTGCTGTTGATAGCGGCTTGCCGAAATCATCGAAGTTAAGATTGGCCTTAATGTTACCACCGTCAAGCATTGTCATCGCTCGCCATGTGTTCCATTCAAGCATGATGGGGTTGTCGTAGAACTTTTTGGCTGCAATATCACCGAAGACGGATTGAATGTCGTCATAAAGTTTATATTCCTTTATGGACTTCACCTCGTTCTTAATATTGTTATCGCGTCGCTCGTCTCGCAGGTTGCCCAGCAAGTCTTTCAGCTCTTCTATGGAAGATTCTTCTGAAATGGTCTGTCCGGAGAATTCGGTATGCAACTTTTCAAGTAGATTGGCTTTGTTATCAGTGAACAATTTTGGATTTCCAGTGTCCCCGAGATAAGTACAATACGCTGCTTCGCTTTTGAATGTGAGCGGATTGCGGTCTATTTTCTCCAAAAGAAAATCCACATCTTCTATGCGTTCAGGTACAATGGATAGTGACTTACCAACCTGTGATACATTTATGAGGCCGGTTGCTCTTAAATATCTGAAACAAGAGTCCGCATAATCTCGCATGTTGCTTGACTGTGTACGCAAGAAATTGTCAAGCGAAGTATCTGCACTTTCTCTTGTCTGCGTTTCTCCTTGCCCTATACGCTCCTTGTAGATTTGTTTCAGTTCGGTGTTTAGGTATTCCGCTTTAAATACTCTGTAACTGCCCTTGTTCTTTGCTTTTTCAATGCGGAATGTTTCTATTTTTTGAACTATACGCTCAAAATCGTGCCAATCAGTAAGCTGCATTCCGAACATTTGGAGCTCGTCGAATTTCAATGTTCCCATCGTTCTCACCAAACGCAGCATCTCTAAATATGGTTTTATGCAGAATTTCGCAGCCTTGCTTGATGGCTTGTGATAAGGGGAGGGCACTTGGAATTTAAGCATCTGGCGGAGAAAAACCTCGTCTTTCCGTTTGGAACTTATGAGTTGTTCGCCTGCCGGGGTTAGCTTAATAGTGGGTGAAAGTTTTACGAAACCTAATGACTTCGGTGCACGATTTATTCTATCCCTTGCACTGAATGCAGGGTCGTTTTCGCCTTTACCATTAAAGAAGTTTTCGTTCTTCAATACTTCCATAAAGGCACATTGGCTTTCCTTGTCCCACTTCTTACCTGCAAAGTGTTCTACAAGTAGCATGATCTCGGGGATCATTTTGCTTGGAGTTCTTGGCGATGTCGTCAAGAACAATGTCCTACTATTTATTCTTGCCACGATATTCCTTTTTAGGTTCAAACAACATTACCTGTGCGGTTTCAAGAATTGCATGCTCTTTGTTTGTTTCGGGGGCAAAGAACTGTACATTGTCCCAATCCTTTTTATAATTAGCTATTACAAGATGCTTGGCTTCCGACTTAAATCTATTCCTAATATTTACCGCATAGCTTTTTTCATATTCATCAACTATAAATTGTCTATAGAGTTCCTCCGTAAGCGGGGTTTTGCCAATAACCATTAATGCCTTACAGGAGAAGTTCTTAAAATCTTCTGCTAACCTTCTATGGCTATCTTCATTGAAACCATCTTTATATTCCGCATTGCCATAATCAGAAAATGCACAATCGTATGGGGGGTCTAAAAACACAAAGTCGTTATCAGCACACATGTTGAAAATTTTGGCATAATCGACATTGTGAATTTCTGTTCGCTTCAACAGCTCACAATGCGATAAGGAGACTTGTTGAGTGCCTAAATGCTTATAGCGACCATACGGAACATTAAAATCACCATCTGCATTGTAGCGAATCATACCGGAGTATGCGGTCTTGTTAATGAAGTAATAGAGGAGGGCATCACTATATTTTTTGCTGACTTTGTTGTTAAACATGTCACGCAGCAAGTAGTATAGCACTTCATTTTTATCTTCTACCCTTTCGTTTGGTGTGTTTGCCTTCAATGTTTCATAATCTCTCCTGTTGATTTCGTATAACGCTTCTATCTCGTCTAACTCCTTTCTCAGGTTTGGGAAATTGTTTCGTACACCTTTATAGAAATTGATTAGCTGCTTGTTTATGTCATTGATGATAGCTTCTCTTGGCTCTAAATAGAAATATAGTGCACCTCCACCAATGAAAGGCTCAACATATCTACCCGTAAATCTAGGGATATGCCACATTATATGAGGAATTTCCTTAGATTTTCCCCCTCTATATTTAATCATTGGTTTCATAAGAAGTTGATTTTATGATGCAAATATAGTTATTTTTTCTGACAATTGGCATTGCCCTATAATGTTATTTTCAAAAACAATGTAAGCCGCCAAATGTGTCTCTAATAATTCACTACAAAAGTGAAGGGAGTGGTTTCCATTAAGGCAAGCAGGTATTAACCTGGTGTTTCACAAAACCAAATTTCCCTTCATCGCAAAGAAATACTTTTAGCGTAAGTAGTCTGACTGTTACCGAAGGAATTGAGGCTGTGTAGAACAATGCAAGGAATTACAATTAAAGTTACGCTGGGGGAGTAGGGCGTGACTTAAAAAAATCCCCACAGCGCAGGCTGCGGGGACTCTATAAAATGAAAATATCTCACAAAGAGCGTTGAAACCTAAGTTTACAAATCGCAGATTGGAGTTTGGTTATTATTCGGCACGGAGCGTAAAGCGGGTGAAGGCCACAACGGTGAGGTCCTTGTCGGCAGCTTTAAGGTATTGTGCAACGCTGAGTTTAGAGTCTTGGATGAACTCTTGTTCCAGCAAACAGCTCTCCTTAAAGAACTTAGCCATACGTCCCTTGGCGATGTTGTTCACCATTTCTACGGGTAGTGCGGCAGCCTTCTCTTCTGCCACTTCTTTCTTGATGCGGCGTATTTCGTCGGCTTGTGCCTCAGTTATTTCACCTTTCGCAATGCCTTCGGCGATGTGTTCCTCGTTTTCGGCAATGTAAAGATTGAAACCAGCCTTCTTCAAGGCAGCTTGTACAGCCTTTTCTACTTGCTCTTCCTTGGTTTTTTCGATAGCCACTTTCAGCTCTTCGTCCTTAACCGACTGGGGAACGCTAGCCTCATCCAGTGCGATGGGCTTCATTGCAGCCACTTGCATGGTAACAGCGTGACCCTCTTCGGCAGCAGGCTTGTTGGTTTGAACCATCGTGCAGAGCAAGTTCTTGTTCATGTGGTTGTAGGTGTAGATGTTTTCGCCCTCGATAAAGTTGTAGCCATCGAGTTCCATCTTCTCGCCGGTGATGCCCGAACGAGCAATAACGGCATCTTCAACCTTTGTGCCATCGGCCAACGTAAGGGCTTTCACCTCGTCAAGGCTCTTAGCCTTAGCTGCAACGGCAGCATCGAGAATGTCTTGCGTAAGCTGAATGTAGTCTTTTCCATTAGCCACGAAGTCGGTTTCGCACTTCAAGGCGATGATTGCGCCAAATCCGTTTTCAGCCTTCACGAGCACACATCCGTTAGCGGTCTCGCGGTCTGAACGCTTGGCGGCGATAGCCTGACCCTTAGCGCGGATAATCTCTATTGCCTTCTCGATGTCGCCACCGGTTTCGTCGAGTGCTTTCTTGCAATCTGCCAAACCAGCACCGGTGAGTTTGCGCAGCTTTTGTACGTCTGCTATTGAAACAGCCATAATATATTCCTTTTCTTTTTTGTTGAGTTGAAAAAAGAAGCGGCGCGGGTGGTCATCGTCGTGCCCCTTTGCCGCTTCATATTTGTTTGTTAGGCCTCTTCTTTGGTCTTTTCGGCTACTTCGGTCTCGGCCTTAGCCTCTTCCTTACGAGCCTTTTTGGGGGCACGTGGGGCTTCTTCGGCTTGTTCGGCAGCGGCCTTTTCGTCGGCTTTCTCTACCTTACGCTCTTCCAAACCTTCGGCGATGGCAGCGCAGCAAGCGGTGAGCACCACCTCGATGCTGTCTTTTGCATCGTCGTTGGCAGGGATAACGAAGTCGATGTCGCGTGGGTTCGAGTTGGTATCAACCATCGCGAACACGGGGATACCCAAGCGCTTAGCCTCTTTAACGGCGATAGCCTCCTTCATGACGTCTACCACGAAGAGTGCGCTAGGCAAGCGAGTGAGGTCGGCGATAGAGCCAAGGTTCTTCTCCAGTTTGGCGCGTTGGCGCGTTACTTGTAGCAACTCGCGCTTAGAGAGGTTGGCGAATGTACCGTCGCTCATCAGCTTATCGATGTTTGTCATTTTCTTCACAGCCTTACGAATGGTAGGGAAGTTGGTGAGCATACCGCCCGGCCAACGTTCGATAACGTAAGGCATGTTTACGCTAGCGGCTTTTTCGGCCACAACGTCCTTAGCTTGTTTTTTAGTAGCGACAAACAGGATGCGCTTTCCCGACTTAGCTATTTGTTTGAGAGCTTCGGCAGCCTCGTCAACCTTAGCCACAGTTTTGTGGAGGTCGATGATATGGATGCCGTTGCGTTCCATGAAGATGTAGGGAGCCATTGCGGGGTTCCACTTGCGGCGGAGGTGTCCGAAATGGCAACCGGCCTGTAACAGTTGGTCAAAGTTTGTTCTTGACATGTCTTTGTTTTGTTTGATGTTTACTTTCTTTTTAATTCTGTTTGTATTTAGAACCAACGGGCAGGTAATCGCGGCCGAGGCCGTTGTCGAGTCGTGTCCGTTTAGATACTAAACGTTGTTCAGCTTGTGTTTGTTCCATCTGTTGTGGCTTTGCTAGCCCTGAAAAGGCTTAGGCTGCACAAAGGATGAGCCTTAGGCGCAGGCCAGTAAGCGACAGATGGAAGGCAGACACATTAACGCTTGCTGAACTGGAAGCGACGACGAGCCTTGGGCTGACCTGGCTTCTTACGCTCAACGGCGCGAGAATCGCGGGTTAGGAACCCTTGGTCTTTCAGGGCTTTCTTGTCTTCCTCGTTCACCTTAACCAGTGCGCGGGCGATGGCTAGGCGCAAAGCTTGGCTTTGGCCGGTGTAACCACCACCGTCGAGGTTGGCCTTGATGTCGTATTTCTCGGCTACTTCGAGCAGTTGCAGCGGTTGTTTAACCACGTACTGCAAGATGGCAGAGGGGAAATATTGGTTGATGTCTTTCTTGTTGATCGTTATCTTGCCAGTACCTTCCGAGAGGTAAACACGAGCTACAGAGCTCTTGCGGCGACCAATTGCATTTACTACTTCCATTTCTTTTCCTTATTTATACTGGTTAATGTCGATGGCCTTAGGCTTTTGTGCAGCCTTATCGTGCTCGGTTCCTTCGAAAACATAGAGGTTGCCCAGCAAATGGCGGCCTAGGATGCCTTTGGGCAGCATGCCTTTAACGGCGTGACGGATGATGCGATCTACGCCACCCTTACGCTTGCGCAATTCGGCAGGCGTGTTAAAGCGCTGTCCACCGGGGTAGCCAGTATAGCGAGTGTAAACCTTATCGGTTTCTTTCTTGCCTGTGAAAACCACTTTGGCGGCGTTGATGATAATTACATTGTCGCCACAATCAACGTGGGGAGTGAAGTTTGGTTTGTATTTGCCGCGGATAAGCTTAGCTACCTTCGAGCAAAGACGGCCCACTACCTGGTCGGTAGCGTCGATAACCACCCACTCTTTCTTAGCTGTTTCCTTATTAGCGGAAATAGTCTTGTAACTTAAAGTGTCCATTCTAATTTTTAATTGATACTACTAAAAAACATTTTTCGGTTTTCGCAGCCGATTCACTAACCGTCAGGCTCGGCCAAAAGCATGACTATTAACACGGTTGCAGCGGAGGTTCTAAGTTCACCCCCAATAATAATCGGACTGCAAAGGTACGTATTAATATGCTTTAACTAATAAGTGCGACAGCTATTTAACTTTATCGTTACGTTTAATTAACAAAGTTTAGTAATTCGAGATGACCGATTGGGGGTAATGCAAATTACACCACCGTTAGGCTTGTGGCGCAGCCACATGCATTGTTATTCCTATCGGTCACGATAAATCCATCGCCCTTATAGCCTTATCGTAAGCCCCATGCCCACTTGTCTGCGAGGCACATTTCTCATGTCGAACTCATAGGTGAAGTACATATAACGGTACTTTGGCGTGCCATCGGCCAGCACATCATTGCAAAACAGGCGCAATGTGGCCATGTCTTTGAGAAACGTCCAACGCAAACTCATGTCCACTTGCATGCGAGCAGGCAATTCCCAAAGCCCTTGTTGCGTTTTGGTTTGCCCAAAAGCGTCTACCGACAAAGCGATGTTGGGCTTGGTACAAAGCGTGGCCACACCCGTGAATTGCGCCTCGCCATGAATGATGCGACTGTTCACAGCCTCTTCCCACATCCTGGCTTCGTGCTTATCTCGCGTCCAAGCACCGCCCAAAGTAAGGCAAGTATAGAGCCACGAACCAAACTGATGCGGCATAACAGCCTGCAAACCCACCTGCTGATGGCGGTCGATATTGCAGTTCTTCAGCAGAACATAGTCTAGAAAGCCATTGGCATAAGGCTGTTGCATGACACGTCCCGAGGCACGATTGTACCAAGTTCTGAACTGGAAACCGCCCTTCGTGACATACGAAAGCTGTGCCTGATAATGCAACGAAGGCATTGGCCATGAGTCGTTAACCGTGTACAAGCGTCCGCCATTGTCGGGTTGCGACAGGCCGTTCAGGTCTGAATAGTGCGGATAATCCCGACTTCCACTCACGCTCAACGACAAAACGTTGCCTTCGCAGGGTGCGTAGCTGATGCTGAAAGTGGGCAACGCGCGCCATTGCGTTGTCATAACGTGATGATAGTAATCGGCAGACAAAGACACTTCTGCCGATAGTTTCTCGCCAAATCGTTTGCTCACGCCCACATAAGCGGTAGTGAAATGCTCCTCGGGATAATGCCACGACACGCTGTATTCGCCCCTCGCTTGGTGTCGCCTATGCACCACCGAGTTGTGTTTCACCTTCTTAAACCATGCACCATAGTTGATGGTCCAGCCGTTGTTCAGTTCGTGTTCTCCTGCGATATAGGCGCGCCAGAGGTCTGTCCGAAGGCTATCGGTCACCAATAAATTTTCTTTCAATAGCCTGGCAAGCCACGGACTGAAATCAGGATCTAGTGTAAAGGGATTAACGTAACCCATCAACACGTGCCTTTCGGGTGCCCGAAAGAAGGCGGCCTCTATGCCCAACCTAATGCCCAAAGGCGTTACATAGTCTATCCTTGCATTGTGCAACCACGCCTTTGCCTTACCATCGGCATAACCCAAGTGCGAATCTGTGTTGCTAACGCTTAGGTCGTTGTTGGTGTTAAAGCCCTGATAGGTGGCACTTAGCGTGTGGCGCGCGCCAAAAGTATAGGTCGCCGCAAGTCGGTAGCTGTGTTTGCAGGTTGCCGTAAGTCGTTCTTGCGTGTTGGTTATGTCTTCGTAACTAGGCGAAAGCACTTGGGGAATGTCCGTTCGTAAGGCATCGAGAACCCTGCCGTGGCTGTGTAGGTAGCTCAGATCGAGCGAAAACTGCCCTTTACGAAAACTGCCCGATGCCCTTTCGCCGAACAATGTGCGATGCCTAAGAGCGATGTCGCCACCCACTTCGGCCGCAAACGGTCTGCTTTCTCCGTCTCCACGCTTAAAGCTAAGGGCGATTAGCGGTGCGTTGGCTTGCATGCGCGCAGCAGGATTGTACACAATTTCCACCCGTTCGATGCCGCTTGCCGGCATGGCGCGCAGCAATTCTTGCAGCTGATCGTAGGCCACGTTCTGCGTTTCGCCGTTGATAGACACGGCAATGGCGCGTCCGCCGAGCGTATAAACACCATTTTGCACGGTTATTCCTGGCAGTGCACCAATGGCATCGTAACCGTTCTCCACGCCTTTTTGTGCCACAAGTCGTGGCAAGTCGTAGCTAACGGCATGGTTCAACTGCTGTGCTTCTGTTTGTGCTTGCATGTTTGGTGCGGCCCAGGCAGATAGTGCGAGGGCTAAAAGGGCAGTCAATGTGTTTCTTTTCATTTGCATCTGTATCAGGTGATTGCTTGTTTGGGGTCGCGTTTGTTTTAAGAAAGACGTCGTTTCGTGCTCTTCCTTTTGTAACAAACTCCTGCAAATTTATCGAATTTTCGGGTTTACGCCAATGTTTTATGCAGAAAAGTTTAGCGCAAACTACAAATTCTCTGCTGTTGTAAACCCTTACCAACGCTTGTTTCCATGCTTGGCAATGGCTTATGCCCATGCCCATGCGGAGGAACTTACATGCTCTTTTATCTCGCCAGTTGCTAGTGTGTTTCAATTGAATTTGCTGTCAAAAACACGATGGATGACTTGCATAAGTCCATAGAACGTCGTACTTTTGTACCAAAAGTCTAAACCAACAATCAGGCAAATGAAACAACGCGCATTGCACCTACTGTTACTCTTAGCCTTCGCGATAGGCGTTGCGGCTCAGTCGAAACTGTACAATCAGTATGGATTTATCTACGCCGATGCCATGCTGAGCACCCCAAACAAGGCCATGACCGTGCAAGCGCTTATAGATACGGGCTGCTCGCTGTGTATGATAGACTCTACTTACGCCGTAGACTCGTGCAAAATACAGTTGGACGCAACGGAGAAATTGATTCTTAGTGCAGACAACGAACGTGTAAGGACAAAACCAGTTACGCTTGATTCTATTTCGTTTTGCGGTAAAACGTATAGAAATGTTGTTTGTTTGGTTTTCAACATTGCCGAAAAGCTGCAACAGTACACGCCCCAATTCCTCATCGGGGCTAACATTCTGCAGCAAGACCTGTGGCTCTTTAACCTCAAAGACATGCTTGTGCAACGAAATCCCACCGACAAACGCGCGCCCGACTATACATTAAAATGGAAGAACCACAGGCATTATGCTGATGTTGGCCGCGACCTCATCACACTTCATGCCGAGATAAATGGCATACGGGGGCGATTTGTGTTCGATACGGGTAGCCGAAACAATTATGTTCCAAACAACATCAAGCTTGAACCTACACGCGAAGTGGAGAGGGAAGTGGCCAGTGCATCTAGAAAGCTGAGCAAACAAATGGTGAAAGAATGCGAGAACGTTGCCGTTACCTTGGGCAAACAGCACTTTGTGTTAGATTTCAGACTGTTCGACCGTAGCGTTGGCACCTTGAACTTGTCTTTCCTTAAAGACCGTTCGTTCTTGCTTAACTACAACAAGCGAACAATAACCGTGCTACGCTAACCGCGCATGCCCGCCGCACGCTTTGTGCGTAAAGTTCTGCTGCACGTGTTATATATGGTAAGGCATAATCGCAAGCACAAATCCCATGTGTCGCATTTTGCTTAAAAGTAAACTCAACGCCAACCCATTTTGGTGCTACAACTCTCTCCACCTGTTGTCTTTGTTGGTTACCGTGAAACAGTTGCGAGTTCGAACGAAACCATGCCAAAGCATAATAACATCGAGAACATTTGGCATTCTCCTCTTAATGTAGTGGTTTTGCGTTATTCAAGTCATTTCGCACTTTTGTCTTCTCAACAGCTCTATGCCAACGTAGCAGTTTAAGTGCCAAATAGTGAAAATACAGCAATTGTCATGCAGTCTTTTGCCTTCAACTCACTCCTCTTAATAAGGAAAAGACATTTCTTGTTAAGAAATATATGATAGATATAGACGCTTGCAAAAGGGGAAACAAAGAAACCCTTGGTGAACTATATGCGGCGTATGCTCCCAAATTAAAGAGCGTATGCCGTAGCTATGTTAAGGATGAAAGTGTGGCAGAAGACATTCTACACGATGCATTCATCATCATTTTTACATCCATTGGCGAACTAAAAGAAAACCAAAAATTAGAAGGATGGATGATAACCATAGTGAAAAATCTCTCGTTAAAGTATCTTCGACACATGCAAAAACACAGCACATCGCTGCTGGATCTAAACAGAGAGGTGATGGACGACACCTTAGAAAACGGGCAAAGCGTGGAGTTAGACGTGCTGTTACAAGCCATCGACACCTTACCCAGAGGCAGTCGCGAGGTATTTAAGCTGTCGGTTTTGGACGGGCTCTCGCACAAGGAGATAGGACGAATGCTTGGAATTAACCCACATAGTTCGTCTTCACAATTGTTTAGGGCAAAAAAGATGTTACAGGCAATGCTAAGTAATTATTGGGGATTGCTGCTGTTACCACTTTTCATTCCTGTATATATATATATGGTGACAAGGCAAAAGGTGGGCCGATTAACCACATTAAAGCCGCGAACAACGAAACAACGGCAAGCCACCCCCGAAAAGACGAAGGACGAAAGCATGAAACCCAATGCCAATCAGCCAGCATATTCCACCCCAACGCCAACCACACCCGCTGTTGGGGATAGCAAATTGGCACAAACTGTCGCCTACAATGGCACATTTTATTTTCCTAAAAGCGCAGACAGCACAAAGCTTACAAAAACTATTTTGCCATTCGATGCAGACACAATACAACGGAAACTGGTCGTAACACACACGCCAAAAGACACGCTACCATCATCGCTGCCTGCAATTGCTACAAACAAAGACATTGCTTTGAATGAACAAATGGCCCAAACCGTCAAGCCCAAGAAGAAATATCCTTGGACGTTTAACCTTGGATATTCGTCTAATGCTGGCGCAAACAGTGCGTTGTCAAATCAAAACTATCTCACGATGATTGACTATGCTAATGGTGGAGCCACCGCAAAACTATACACATGGGAAGATTGTCAGAACTATCTAACAAGGAACAATGCGCTGATGGATTCTGTTGAAAGGGCTAGGCTAGCCTGGATTGTGAACAACAACATCGACTCGCCCACAGATGCTGGTGTCGGCTTAGGCGAAAAGGCCAACCATCATCGCCCCATTACGTTAGGTTTCTCGCTTAATAAGCAATTAAGTCTGCGCTGGACATTTGGCACAGGACTAATGTACACAAGCCTAAATTCAGAGTTTGAAAGTGAGTATCATCGCGCAACATTGAGGAAAACACAAAGAGTAGACTACCTTGGCATACCTTTGCGCCTTACCTATCGCTTTTGGACTAAGGGCCGCTTCAATGCATATACAACAGGTGGCGTAACGTTCGAGATACCCGTTTATAGCTCGCTCGCTAAGAAATACACCGTAACTGCCGACTCAACATACACCCTACGCGAGCGCATTAAGGTGCATAGCCAATGGTCGGTCAACCTTGGCGTAGGCGTGCAGTATCGCCTGTTCAAGCCGTTCAGCATCTATTTAGAGCCCAACATGTTCTATTACTTCGGCAACGCGAGTGGCATCGAAACCTATCGCACCGAACATCCGTTCATCATAACCGTGCCATTCGGCTTGCGCCTAACGTGGTAGGCCGAGAAAGAACAGGCAACTAAAATACCCTCTCCGTTGTGCAGTCTTTCTAACTCCTTTTGCTCTTTATTATAAAAAGACAAAATCGATTAATAAGACAATGTATCGCATATACGACTACATCTATAATGGATGGGTGCTTGTAAACAACATGATGCGCAAACAACATAAAGAACTAACATCCTTGATGATTTATTCTACCACAAGTTGTCAGTCGCGTTGTAAGCATTGCGCCATTTGGAAGAAACCAATAGAACACCTGAACCTGAGCGACATAATAATGATAATGAAGAGTAAATGTATAACGAAACGCACAATGGTGGGTTTGGAAGGAGGCGAGTTCGTTCTCCATCCCGAGGCCGACCAAATACTGGGCTGGTTTGACAGGAACCATCCCAATTATACATTACTGTCCAACGGTCTTGCTGTTGACAAGGTTGTTGCTGCTGTTAAGCAGCACCATCCCAAACACCTGTATGTCTCGCTTGACGGAACTAGGGAAACCTACCTCCACATGCGCGGGAGAGATGGTTACGACAATGTGATTGCTGTGGTGAAAGCGTGCAAAGACCTCGTACCTTTATCCTTAATGTTTTGCCTTTCGCCATGGAACACATTCAAAGACATGGAGCATGTTATCGGTATAGCCAAAGTGCATGGCGTGGATGTACGTATCGGCATTTACAGCACAATGTCTTTCTTCGACACAACGGCAGATATGATGGACGCGATGGGTAATGGTTTCGTCAGCCAAATTCCTCCATCCATACATAGTACAAGCGAGAATTATGACTTTGTGGCCTTATACGATGAATGGAAAAACAAACGGCTCAAACTTCGATGCCATAGCATTTTCAGTCAGGCAGTAATCCATTCCAACGGCGATGTACCACTGTGTCAAAATCTGAATGTTCTGTTGGGGAATATACATAGTAGCTCGCTCGACGAGATTATAAACTCACAAACCACATGTAAATTGCAATGCGAGCATTCTAGGAAATGCAATAAGTGCTGGATAAATTACCACCGCAAGTACGACATAATCTTGCTGAAAAACCTTGAACGCGTTTTTCCAAAATGGCTGATTGAACTTTTTTACGGTGAATACCAATGGACGCGAGACAGGGACATTACATATAAGCAACATTTCGGGCGCAAAACACCACAAATCTAAAAATACAGTAGACATGGCAAACTTAAGCAATATCATCAAAAGATATAAAAGCTATCGCAGTATAAATGGACTACGGGCCACTTACACCTGCCAGTATGCACTTATAGGTATAGGAAATCATTGTGTCGGAAACTTGTTACCCGTTATCCAACATTTACAACTACCTTTGAAATATATCTGTTGCACATCCGAGAAAAAGGCAACGTTGGTCTCTCAAAAGTATAACGGCGTTAAGGGAACAGACAACCTGAACACCATTTTGGACGACGAAACCATTTTAGGAGTAATTTTAGCCACAACTCCACACGAGCATTTTCAGATTGCTCGTAAGGTGTTAAAGGCGGGTAAGTCGTTGTTTATAGAAAAACCTCCTTGTGAAGACGAAGAGCAACTTAGAACACTTATCGATACCGTTAGGCTGTTTGGTTCGCCTCACGTTGTGGTTGGACTTCAAAGGCGTTTTGCCCCTATCACACAGTTTTTACACCAACGGCTGAAAAATACAGACAAGCACCATTATCTCTATCGTTACCAAACAGGACTATACCCCGAAGGCGACGTTTTGCTTGAGCTTTTTATTCACCCCCTAGACTATGTCGTACATCTTTTCGGAGAGGCAAAGGTGATAACGGCAAACAGAATAACATTCAAAAATGGCGGACAAACCCTGATGCTTGTATTAGAACATCGGGAGGTAACAGGTATGCTAGAGTTATCTACTGACTTTTCTTGGCAGAACGCACAAGAAGAATTGAGCATTTCTACAAGCAAGGGATGTTACACGCTAAGCAACATGGAGACCCTAGAATTTTCTCCAAAACGTTCGTCTTTCTTGGGCGTACCCTTAGAGAAGGTCGTGCCAGGTAATGCAATAACCACTAGGCTGTGTGCCAGAAACGCCTTTTTGCCTATCCTGGACAACAATCAGGTTGTAACGCAGGGGTTCTTCAATGAAATAAAGGCATTTGCAGACATGGTCGAAAATAAACGTGAAGACAACTATGCTTTCGGCTTTGAGAGTATGAAACATACTTATTCACTGATGGCCAAGATAAGAGAGACGACCCATTAGCTCCAGTTGGTAACGCCCAAAAAGCATTCATAAACTTGCAAATTTGTGGGCTTACAGGGTTTGCCAATCTCAAAAAAGAAATAGCAAAAGATGAGATACAATCAAATGATGGAGAGTATAAATGGTATCAACATATAATTATCGAGAACATCTAACAAAAAGGAGAAATGATTATGAAGAAAGTGATTTTTAGCCTGATATGCTTTGCTGGGCTATCGGCATGTTCCACAGAAAACGCGGTGGTAAGTTCGTTAAAGACTTACGATGTGTCAAATTCACCATGCAAAAGGGAGACGACAATGGCAGATTTGCAAAGCCAACCGCGCGAGGAAGAT
>NZ_GG740073.1:470067-497860 GCF_000162415.1 Prevotella sp. oral taxon 317 str. F0108
AACAAACAAACGAAACTAAGCATTGAACTGGGGAAAGATGGGGTTGCCCAATGTAAGGTGGAAGACGTAAAGGACAATTGCGCCATACGAGAACGAGTGATAAATGTTACCTGCGAGGGCAATCAAATTACCTTAGTTGTTCATCATAAGGAACGCTTTGAAGTGTTGGCAGATTGCATCTGTATGTACGACGTTGACTTTAAGATGAGCAAACTCTCCCAAGGCGATTATCATCTTAAAGTGTATTATGCAGGAAGTGTCGTTAAATACGATAAGGAAAGCCTCGTGTACGATGGGGAGATAAGGCTTGTGTCGGGCAAGGTAACACAAGTAACGTTAAGAAGTGGGGTTCCGTTGCCTGTTGATTAACCCCTAATCGGTCGCTCAGGCCGCTTACCAATTGTTTTAGGTTGTTTCCGTTGTTTCATGCTCATCTTTCGTTTGCTTGTCGGCATCTTGCCTGTCTTATCCTCTTGCCGTAGCCCGCTATGCCTTCAGGAATAAGACAGACAAGGTGCTCAACAATACACAATATCTGCACAGACCCTTAACGGCCGATTTGGGTTAAAGCTTCCGTTAGGGGTTTTCCTCTGTACTTTTGCAAAGACTTTTATCTTAGGTGGGTTCTGTTATTTACGTTCAATGGCTCTTAAATCTTATGGCTGATGCCCCTTTTCAGACCGGCATTACGTGTTTTGCAATTAAGAAAATGGTCAGCACGGTTAGGCAAAACCAAGCCATAAAGGTAATTAACAGCATCCACCCA
Source organism: Prevotella sp. oral taxon 317 str. F0108 (assembly GCF_000162415.1). Classification (NCBI taxonomy): domain Bacteria; kingdom Pseudomonadati; phylum Bacteroidota; class Bacteroidia; order Bacteroidales; family Prevotellaceae; genus Prevotella; species Prevotella sp. oral taxon 317. The sequence continues at coordinate 470,834 of NZ_GG740073.1, forward strand.
CCTTTATCTGCCTATCTTCTTCGCCTCTTTCCGTTCTTATTTTTGTTCTGCACCTGCTGGAAACAAACGATGTGGCACATTCCATGAACAAACACACAACGTTTAAGGGCGAAGAACTTGCTTGTTGTTATTTTTCTTTTTACCTTTGCATCATAGTGATAATGTTTCCCAAAGCCACATCACCATGCGCTTGTGCGTGCTGTGTTGGGCTATGGGAGACGTATCATTCATAAGGCGAGAGAGCCATTACGGCGGTTCTTTGGCCTGTTGCAACGACCGATTAAAAGAGAAACGTGTACAACATAACAACACATCATCATTATGGCAGCAGATATATCAACATGGTTGAAACCCGAAGTTAAGGCAGAAGGTTTAAAACAAGAGGGCGGCATCTTCGTGTATATGGATAACGACTTTGTTAGTGGGGATAACCACAAGTACATGAAGATGTACGATTGGATGTCTTACGTTTACGATTTTGGAGAGAAATGGCTAGGGCGGCTTAAATATGGCGGAGCTATCGACCAATTGCGCTCCCAGCTGATGAGCCGTTTGGAGTGGCGAAACAACATCTCCGTGCTATACGTATCTATTGGTACGGGAGCCGACTTGCACCATCTTCCGCAGGGTGTCGACCTTAAAACGATGGAGTTGGTGGGTGCCGACATTTCGTTGGGCATGCTTAAGCGGTGCAAAAAGAAGTGGCAGAAGAAAACAAACTTAACGCTTGTGCAATGTCCTGCCGAACAACTGCCTTTTGCCGACAATGCTTTCGACCTTGTTTTCCACAACGGAGCCATCAACTTCTTTAACGATAAGGCTCGTGCAATGAACGAAATGCTGAGGGTAGCCAAACCTGGTAGTAAGATTCTTGTTGCCGACGAGACGGCCGACTTTGTGGAGTCGCAGTATAAGAAAAGCGTTTTCTCTAAGTCGTATTTCGATGGTAAGACGGTAGACTTGCACGAAATGGAGCAATGTGTTCCGCCACAGGCTGAAGACAAGCAAACAGAACTGTTTTGGAACAACAGGTTTTATGGCATCACGTTTAGGAAAAGCAGAGGTTAGATGGCTGCGCCCTTTAAAGGTGAAAAATTGAAAGGGCTTATAAAGGTGAGAAGGTGAAAGGGCTTATAAAGGTGAAAAGGTGAAAAGGTGAAAAGGTGAAGGGGGTGAAAAGATGGCTGCGCACCACCGATGAACAAACAGACCTAATGTTGTTAAATAGCTAGGATAACTAGAATAGCTAGGATAACTAGAATAACCAGGAGAACTAGAAGAGCTAGAAAACCTAGGATAACTAGAATAGCTAGGATAACTAGAGAATCTAAGAAAACTAGAGAAACTAGACAACCAGAAAAACAAGACAGCCAGATAACCTAGATAAACCATCCCGACCAGCTTACTAAACCTAACGCTTACTAACCCCAAAAATGTCTTGTTTTTAGTGCGGATTTTAACATTATGAGTACCCTTTTTATCCACCAATCGTTTGCCAGCGTGCAAATAATCGATTCTCGCGGGGGGTTGTTTTGATGCAAAAGGAGGCTGGTTTGTGAATGCAACAAAATGAATATTTATTTGAAGGGGTCGCCATTTACACCTGTTTTGGGGCTATTTGCTGCTAAATGTGGTGCAATATGCCGCTAAATACAGTGCGTTTTGGTGCAAAACGCAGTGCGTTTTGGTGCTAAATGCAAGGTAAAATGGTACAAAACGCAAGGTAAAATGGTGCAAAACGCAGTGCAAAATGCTGCTAAACGCAAGATGAAAGGCATAAATATTCACGGCAATGGAATAAACAAAACCTTTTATCACCACCAAAATCATCGCTGAAAAGAGTGAAATAGTGGTTAAAAGGTACGTTTTTAGGGGCTAAAAGCGTGTAATTGGACTTGAAAAATTTCGAGCTTACAACCAAACTAGAAAGGCTAAATGGTGCAAAATGCAGGTTGTATGCTTAAAAACGGACAATTTAAAAGACGTGAAAGGCTATAAAAAGTGCCGATTTACCTACTTTATGGCCTCTATTTTCGCTAGAACGGTGCGAAAATTAGTGCGGTATTGTAAAATAAAAGATAGCAATTTAAGTTTTTAAGTTGATGGTTTTTTGAGTTCGTAAGTTTGTGCGTTGATGGGTTCGTGAGTTTTTGAGTTGGTAGGTTTGTGAGTTTGTGCGTTGATGAGTTTGTGAGTTTTTAAGTTGATAAGTTTTTGAGTTGATGGTTTTTGAGTTGATGAGTTGGTAAGTTTTTGAGTTAATGAGTTTTTAAGTTAATGTGCTCGTGGGTCTGTGAGTTGATGATTTTTTGAGCTGACGAGTTTGTTGTGTACTGATGTTATAGTCAAACATAATTGGTTATAGCCAAACATGATTGGTTTTTGGAAAGCCATAGTTGCATCGTAAGCAAACCAAAGTGTTCCTTCTCTCTGTGTAAGGCTTTGTTGATGGCGAGGCTACACACGTATTTCATTCTTATAAAAACAATTACCCCAAGGCAATTCTGTTTGATTATCATTCTGTGCAGGTAAATGTTGAATGCCGTTCTAAACAACCGTAGGTAATGCGTTTTGTCGCAACGTGGTTGAGAGTGGCGTTGCCTTGTTTGGGAAAAACAAATCGGCGTTCGCATCTCTTTATCAGAATGCGAACGCCGATTTTAGGTTGTTTGCTATAACGTTTATCGTGTATTGCGCATGTGCTTGTGGTTAGCTTAGCTTGCCCTCGTGCACAATGGCCTGCACAACAATTTCGCGTTTCACGGCATTGTTGAGTATCTTAGCTGCAACGGCCGAAACGTCGGCAGGCGTTAGGGTGCTGAAAATGGGGTCGACGGCTGCGCTCTCTTCGGGCGTTATGGTCTCGCCCGTTTGGGCATATATGCCTAATGTACCCATCCACAACATGGGATTGGTAGCCATTTCGGGCGAGGCAGGCGTTTGTTCGTCTACCGCCAAGGGCACAACTGCGGCCTTAAACTCGTCGGCCGAGAACTTGCCAAGGCGTACATCGTCGAGCAATGCCTTTACCTGAGCCAGCGCAGTGGAAACAGATGCACGCGCTGTTGACAGGTGTATGCTGAGTGTCTCGGCTGTTTCGGGTTCCGAAACGTAGTCGGCCTTCACGCCAACCGTGTAAGTTAGGTGCTGTTTCTCGCGCAACTCGTCGAAATACTTAGTTTCCAAGATGCCGCGCATCACTTGGAATGCGGCTCGCTCCTTGTCGGTTAGGCGCAGGTTGTTGGCAAACGACAGCTCAATTTCGGCCAAGTCGCCCTGCATTTCCACGTTGAAGGTGCGCTTGATGAGTGGCTCTTTCGATGCAAAGTTCATGGCCGTGGGTGCTGGCAACGTTTGTTTGGGGTCGCCTTTGAGCGATGCCAGATAACGTGTTACCAGATTTTTGGCCTGCACTTCGGGCATGTCGCCAACGATGAAGTAGGTGTAGCGCGCTGCATTGCCAAAGTGGGCGAAGAACTGCGAGGGCAATTCGTTGAACTGCATGCGGTCGAAGAAGGCCTCGTCTTGTTCGGGGTTGGCCTCCGAGGGCGGGAACAGCAGTCGGCGAATAGAGTCTTGTGCTGCATCCATACCTTCGAGCGAGCGGTTGGCGTAGAGATACTTGCTGCGCTGAACATACTTTGAGAACACGCTTTGAGAGAAGTCGTGGCGCGACAATATGAGATTGAGGTAACCGAAGAAGTTGTCGGCTTGCGCAACGGGTGCACTGCCCGACAAGTCGTCGGAGTAGTCGCCAGGCGACATGGTAAGGTCAATGTCTTTGCCTTGCAGCCATGATGCCAGTTGGTTGCGGTTGTATCCGCCCACGCCCGTTTGCATCAGCTGATTGCGCATGCCCATGTAGCTGGGCAATTGTTGGGGCGTAACGGCAGCGCGTCCGCCGGGAGCTGTGGCCGAGAAAAAGAGCATTCCTTTGGCTTGCGGCAGGTACTTGTAGATTACGCGTGCGCCGTTAGACAGTTTCCATTCCTTGGCGGCAAGCTTAGATATGGCCTTTTCGCTTACAATCTTACCTGCAACGATGTGGCTGAGGTCGAGTTTGGTCAGTGTGTTGTCTGGTGCAACGCCTATGGATGGCGTCTCACTGCTTTTTAATGCCGCGAGGAAAGTGCCCTCTGATAGGTCTAACTCGTTGGGTTTACGCTCGTAGGTGATGAAAGCCAAGTTGTTATGGTCGAGCAATTTGGCCACCCAGGCGTTAAAATCTTCCACTTCTTGTTCAACCAGCACTTCGATATTGCGCTGAATTTGCTCGCGGAAGTCGCTGATGGGCGTTCCGTAAAGGAAGTTTTGTTTCATCAGGTTGAACACATTGTCGGGCGTTCCCAGTCCCTTAGCCTCCAAAGCATCCTTCATTCCTTGGTACATTTCGCTCTTTTCGGCCTCGAATTCCTTACTCGAAAAGCCTTCGCTTGCTATTGCTCCCCTTACGTCGAGCAGCTGTTGCATGGCCTGATGCGCGTTGTTGGCATAGGGAACAACATCCCATGCCACCTGCGCAAAGCCGCGTACGAGGGGCGAAAGGCTTACGGATGCCGCAATGAAGGTTTCGGCATCGGCATTTTTAAGACGGGCAAAGCGGCGTGGCGCCAAGGTGTTGAATATGCGCGTGAAAAGGAAATTGCGCGTGCCTTCCTCGGAATTGGGGTTGTTAGGCAGGCGCACACGTTGGTAAAGACCAAACGAGGGACTCTTGTTTTCCTTGTCAACGAACTGCATGTACAGCGGTTGAGCATTGTCGCCGATTTTACGGAGTTCGGCATCGTAGGGTGTTGCCTTCTTGGGGAGCGACGAGAGGGTGGCTTTGAGGGTGCGTTCGGCTTGGTCGAGGTTTACATCTCCTATGATAGCTACGAACTGCAACTGCGGTCTGTACCACGTATCGTAGAAAGTGCGCACGTCTTTGGGTGTGAAGGAGCGTAGGCGAGCCTCGTTGCCAATGACGTTGCGGTAGGCATACTTCGAGTAGTTGTACATCACTCGTGCCGTGCTGTCGGTGATGCGGCGGTCTATTCCCTCACGTCTGCGCCATTCTTCCATAATAATTCCGCGTTCTTTTTCAACGTCGGCGGGCTGTATCTTGATGCCATGACACCAGTCTTTGAGCAGCAAGTACATCTTGCCCATCAGCTGTGCGTTGGCCGTTGGCACGTTGTGTACGGCATAACGCGTATCATCCACACCCGTAAAGGCCTCGAAGTCGGTTAGCCCATTGGCTTTAAGGAAAGCCATAACGCCCCCAGGGAAGTTGTCGGTGGCATTAAAGGCCAAGTGTTCCAGCGCGTGAGCCAAGCCCGTTTGGTTGTCGGCCTCGTTCACTGCTCCCACGTTTTGGTAAAGATAGAACTGTGCCTCGCCCGGCGTTGAGCCGTCGTTATATATATAATAGGTAAGCCCGTTGGGCAACTTACCCGTTCTTAGTACCTCGCTTTGGGCGTAGGCCTGTTGCGCCAAGCCGATAGTGGCAAGGCACAACATGGCCGTACGCATGCGTCGCGTTAGGTTTCTTAGCGTTGTGTTCATACGGACTTACTTTTCTAGCAGTTCCAAAGTGGCCAGCTTATGCTTGATGGCGTTCTGCACCATAGCTTGCGGCATCTCCATGTTCTGCATTCTTAGCGACTCGGCATAGCCTTGGTTGTAGCACTCGCGGGCCTTAGCGTAGTTTTTCAGCTCACGATACGAGTCGCCAATCATCACGAGATAGTTTACGCGTTCCATCACAGCCTCTTCGGCTTTCAATGCTTGTTCCACCCATTCGATGGCTTGTTTGTGGTCGTCGGCCGTCAGTTTCTTGCCGGCAGCGTTGTAAAGGTCTTGTGCAGCCTTACCATAATCGGCCGGCGCAACCTTGTCGCCCATCTTCTGCAAGAGGGTTTTCATGTCGCGAATGTAGCCTTTCACGTCCTTATTCTTATAAAGGTTGTACAGCGCATCGTAGTAAAGCTTTGCCCTTTCGTAGGCGGGCAGGGTGGGCAGAGCTGCAACTTCGTATGCCTTAGCATACTCGTTCTTTATCTTTTCCACGTATTGCTTGTACTTGTCGCTGCCTTCTTTCACCAGTTCTTCGGCCCAAGCATCATTGGCCATCACCACATAGTAGGCTGCGGGCGTGCCAATGGCCGCCTTCCACGCGTCTAGGTTCTGGTTGATAAAGTCAACCATCTCTTGCTTATGCGCCTTATCGTCGTTTCCTTCAAGGTTGTAGATAATGGCGTAGTCGTCTTTGTTGATGAGTTTCGGACCTTTTTTGGCGGCGATATAGCCCTTGTAAAGCTTCTGAATGCGCACAACCCACTTGTCGGCATCCATTCCTTCTTGCGCTGCAAGGAAGTTCGGAGCCTTCATCAGCATCTGTTGTTGCACTTCCAGGTCGTTGGGGTTCTTCTTATACTCGTCGTAAAGTTGTTCAAAACTAACGCCCTCGCCGGCCACAACCTTGGCCGCTTCAAGCAAATCCTCTTTTCCAAGAGCGCCAACGTTCACGCCAATGGTTCGTCCATCGGGCGCAATGAAGGCCACAGTGGGGTAGGCCTCCACCTTATATTGCTTGGCAATCTCCTTGTTTTCGGGCTTTTCGGCATCAACTTGCAAGCTGATAAAGCGCGGATTGAAGTATTCGCCCACTTCGGGGAGCGTGAAAACCTCCTTGGCCATGCGCTTACAGGGCACGCACCATGTGGCGTAGAAGTCTACAAAGAGGGGTTTGTTTTGCTTTTTAGCCTCGGCCAAGGCTTCGTTAAACGAACCCTTGAAGAACGTTATGCCTTGTTCGCCCTGTGCCTTGCATAGCAGGGCCAGCATCATGAGGGGCAATAATATCAGTCGTTTCATATCTTTATGGGTTTTGTTGTTCTGGTTCGGGCTCGTCAACGCCAACGATGATGGTGTAAACATCGTCGATGGTTTTCGAATGCCCATCGTTATAAACTCTTAGCGAGAGGGTGTAACGTCCGCTGGTTGGCAGTTCGGCCACGCCTTCTTGCATCAATACAATCATACCACCGTCTACTTTAAGCAGTCCCTTTTGGGCTAATGCTTTAAACTTTTCAGCATCTCCGCCTTCGGTGGCCTTAACGTCGGCCAGTTCGTAGTTGATGGGGTTGGTGCCCGCTACTCCCTGTATGCGATACGACACCCAGGGGCGATGGTCGTTATAGCGTGGGGTGCTGGCGTGTGGGTTGTGGTACACGTTGAGCGTGTCGGGGCTGAACGATGCGCCCTCCGTTCGTAGAAATCCTACGGGCATGGTGTTGCAAGCAGCCACCGCCATGACGATGAAGGCCACTGCAAAGAGCGCGCGAGCCAAATTATATATCTTCTTCATGTGTTAAAAGTCGCTTAGTCTGAAATCATAATCCATTGAATGCACCACGCCTGTGAGCGTTTGAATGTTGCTAGATGCCACGGTACTCTCCTTACTTGCATCTAACGAGGTGACGTAAATCCGCTTAGGACCTGCACCTGGCACGCCGTTGTATGTGTCGTTGAAGGTGTAAATCCAGAATTTCTTGCCCGATGCCATGTCGAACGTTTCGCCACCAGTGCCGATAAGCACGTTGGGGTCGCTGCTTTTTCGTCCGGGTTTAAAGTCGTCGAGCATCTTGTGCTTGGCAAGCAGGCCGTTAAGCACAAATGCCTTGCAGTCGTCTACGGGTATTTCGTCAACGGTTTTCATGCCGTTTGCCAAGAGATAGGCGCGTATGCTGTTGCTGGTAGCGCCAAAATAGGTGATGTCTTTGCCGTAAGAGCTGGTTCCTTTGAACACGTCTTCTAGTCCGGCGCGCGTTATCATCTCTTGTAACAGTTTCCAATTGTAGGGGTCTTTGCTGAAATAGTCCCACATTGTGCAGTCGTGCACGCCGTAAGCCTCGCCCGTATCTTCGAAATTGTATTGCGTGCAACTCACCGAAACAAGTGTCAGCAAGCATGCCGCAACGAAAAATTTAATGCGTTTCATTTTCATTCTTTCTGTTTTGGGCCGCCGTTCTTTACTTGTTGTTGCAGCGGCCGCGGTTAGGAAATGTTGCTTGTTACCTTGCTTATTCGTATCGTTGCCAATACGTTTTTTGGCGGATAAGCTTGTTAATGGGGTTTCCGTTCTTATCTGTCTTGGCATCGGTGGGCAGTGGTAGGCCCAAAGCACCGCCGCGCATGTCGTTCAACGTAAGGGTGGTGAACTTGCCAGTCAGCTCGTCCTTGATGTAATTGTTGCGGATGATGTCGGCGTAACGGGCATCGTTCTCGGCGATAAATTCGCGTTCGCGTTCGCGGAAGATGGCTTTGCGCAGTCCCTTGGTGTCGTTGGCCGAGGGATAAGCGGTGGCTCCTGCACGATTGCGAATAACGTTGAGGTCGGCAATGGCCTGCCCTTCGTTGCCTAGCTTGGCCGCACATTCTGCACGGAGCAGGTAGAAGTCGGCCAAACGCCAGTACACGTAGTCGGCATTTATCGAGCGATATAGCTTACCCGACGGAGCTGTTTGGTCGGGGTCGATAACAGCTGTGCGGAACTTGTAGGGTATGGCGTAGTTGTGGCCGCCAACAGTGTGGTCCGTATCAAACTTGTAGAAGAAAGCCGTGCGGCGCAAGTCGCCTGCATCGGGGTACAGCTTGCTGATGGTTTCCTTGTAAAGTTTAAACCTTGGACGGCTAGCAATGTCGGCCAGCGTTTGTGTTTCGTCTACCGGCCAACTTACAAAGCCTTCGGCCACTTTGTTGGGCGAGAACGTTTGACCCGAACGTGCTTTGTCGTATAAAAAGCTGAATATGGCCTCGGGGTTGGTCTTTTCGGGTGCCGAGAAACATTGGCAAAGCTCTTCTGGTGTGCTGCAAAGGCTGTAATCGCCCACCTGTTTGTTTATCAGCATGGTGGAATACTCCATCGACTTGGTGTAAGCGGCCTGTGCGTCGCCCTCCAATTTCATCAGTTCGATGATGCTTCCTTTCCAGGCATAGAGGTGTGCCAGCAGTGCAGCGCATGTTCCTTTCGATGCCGTTTGCCTGTTGGTAATGGGCGTTCCGTCCATCTTACGCAGCTTATCGTAGGTGGGCAGCATGTTGAAAGCCTTTGTGGCGTGGTCGATGGCCGCGTTTATCACGTCTATTCGCGACGAAGTGGCGTATTCCTTAATCACGTAAGAATTCTCGGTGATAACCGCGTCGTCGAAACGTTGCGCCAAAAGGAAGTAACAAAAGCCCAAACCAAACTCTGCTTGCCCCAAGTAGTGGTTGCGGCGGTCGTCGGTAAGGCCCTTTGCCCGGTGGATATTGTCCACAATCACGTTAGATGCAAAGACGATGTCGTAGAGTTCTTTCCACGATTCGTTTTGCCCAATAATCCGTCTTGGGTTCCAGCGGCGTACCTCCATGTCATCTTGCAGCGTGTCGGCAAACACTCCCACGGTGGTAAACGTGTTGTTGTTGGGTGCGTAGATGTTGATAAAGTATTCAACCGAGGCGGTGGCAGAGTTCACTCCTGCCTCGTTGTTGAACGCTGTGTCGTATGTTTGCGCATTCTCTGGCAGTATGTCTAGGCTGCAAGACGTTAGTGTGCATGCCAAGAGTAGCGTTGCGATGCTTATTTTTTTCATCTTTCTAGAATTTCATGTTGAAACCAAATGTAAGTTTGCGGTTTAGCGGATACTGCGAACCATCGTCCTTGCCCGTATATGGGTCGATAACTTCGGGGTCCAAACCAGAGTAGTTGGTGAGCATGAAGAGATTTTCGCCCGATAGGTACACGTTGATGCTCTTTATGAATTTAGACTTGAACCACGTTGCGGGAAGTGTGTAGCCCAACACCAGTTGTTTCAACCTAACGAAACTGATATTCTCGATGTTCGAGTCTACATTGCCGTCGAAGTGTCCCAAGTAGCCTGGGTCGGCAAACTCTAAGGAGGGCTTAGTGGCGTTGGGATTGTCTTTGCTCCAATATTCGTTGGCTCTGAAATGGGCCATCAGGGGGTTAACGCTCTTGTTAAAGGTGAACGCACTGTTTTGAACCATGTTCATAACCTTGCGGCCAAGCACGTAGCTAAACAGCACGTCTACGTTAAAGCCCTTCCAGTCTAGGTGTCCATTGACGCCGCCGTAGGCTGTTGGCAGGGTGCTACCAGCATAATACAGGTCGCTGTTGTCTATCTTACCATCCTTGTTTTGGTCCTTAATCTTCCTTCCGCCCACGCGCAAGGGATAGTTAGGGTTGCCAAAGTAGAGGGGCAAGCGCGAGCCAGTCTGACTATAATAGTATGGTATCTGGCTCTCGTCTTTTACTATTCCCTCGTCTTGGTAGGTGTAAATGCCGTAAACGGGTCGGCCCAGCACCTTGTCGTTCAGGTCTTCGCCGTTATCTGTCTTGCGGAAAAGGTTGCGGTTGTGCGACACATTGAGACCAACACTCAGGTTAAGGTCCTTACTGCGGATAAGGTCGGCTTGCACGTCAAACTCGATACCTTCGTTAGAGATGGCCGAAACGTTGTCCCAAACCTTGCCTGTATAGAAGAAGTTGCCCGGCAAGTATTTTTCCATAAGCAAGTTGCTTGAATACTTGTAATAGTAGTCGAGCTTGAATTTCAGTCTATAATCCAACACTTGCAGGTCGAGGCCCACATCGTACTGGTCGCTCTTCTCCCAAGTAAGGTTTGGATTGGCCAATGCGGCGGGAACCAATCCCGCAGTGCCGTTAAACACGTCGGTTTCTGAAAGTGTGCCCAATGCCAGGTAAGGCTCTTGGAACTTCTGGCCCGAACGTCCCCACGAAGCGCGCAGCTTGGCAAAGCTAAGCCACCACAGCTTTTTCATGAAACGCTCTTCGCTGAACGCCCAACCCAAGCCCACTGAGGGGAATGTGCCCCAACGAACATTGCTGCCAAAGACCGAAGAACCGTCGCGGCGAACAGAGAACTCGCCCAAATACTTCTTCTTGTAGCCATAGGCGGCACGTCCAAGGAAACTGAGCATGGCCTGATCTTCCTTGTTCGAGTCGAAGTTTCTCGCAGGTTTGGCCTGTCCGCTGATGTCTTTAAGCAGTGTGGGCCACCCCTCGCCAACGTATTTCACCTGGTTGGTGGGGCCACCCTTAGCCCATCCGCCGATGGTTTGCATCAAATCGTAGTTGTAAGTAATACCAGCCATCAGCTCCAACTTATGGTCTTGGGGCAAAGGCGCATTGTATGTGGCAATGTTTTCGGTTTGAAGGTTGGTCATTGCAGCGTTCGAACCGCGCGCCTCCGACAGGTTGTCGTACATCAAATAGCTGGGGCGGAAGATGTAAACGCGCGTGAAATAGTGGTCGATCGAAGCTGTGGAGGTAAGCCTCAAACCCTTTATGGGCGAATAGTTAAGACCTCCGTTCAGGCGTAAGTTGTAGTTCGAGTTGGTTTGGTCTACATCGCGCAGTTGTTTCACCGCCTCGCGTTCGGCCGTGCTGCCTTTGCCGGGCAGCACACTGGGCGTTTGCTTGGGGTCGAAGGTTAGTCCCTGCACGCGTCCGCCCGAACCAGCACTTTGGTTGGTGTAAGCCATGTTCAAACGTATAAATACATCGAGCTTGGTAGAAAGCTTGAAGTCGAGGTTTGTGAGCAAGCTGTAACGGCGGAAGTTGGAGTTAATCATAATACCCGTTTCGTCGTACACGCCTGCATTGGCCATGTAGCGCATGTTTTCGGTACCGCCGGCCAGTTGCACGTCGGCTTTGGTAACACGTCCCAACCTAAAACCATACTTCCACCAGTTGGTTCGGTTGTTATAGAAGGTGTTCAGCGAGTCTTGCATGATGGGATTAATCTTCCTGTCGCCACTCATCACGTTTCCATTGCGCCACAGGTAGTCCATACCTCCGTCAAGGTCGTCGCCCCATCCCCATGTGTCTGCATAGTCGTTAGGCATCACAATGCGGTCGGTTGTGGGGTCGTAGTGTGCCGAGCGGTATTTCTTGGCCAGCATCAGGGCAATGTCGCGTTCGGCCTTTCCAATGGTTTGTTTGGGCGTTGCGGGCAACCACGACATGGATTGCGATACGTTTACCTGTATTTCGTTGCGCCCGGCCTTACCCTTTTTGGTGGTGATGAGGATAACGCCGTTACCTGCACGCGAACCATAGAGCGATGCCGAGGCGGCATCTTTCAGCACTTGCACGCTCTCGATACTGGATGGGTCCAGTCCGGCAAGGGCGTTAATGCCACCCATGTTTTGGGGGTCGTTGGCCACGGGCACGCCGTCTACCACGTAAAGCGGCGTTCCATCGTTCGCGCCTTGCTGGTTGAGCGAGCTAAATCCACGTATGGTTACCTTCGAACCGCCACCACCTGGCGAACCAGACAGGTTGGTAACGTCTACACCGGCTATGCGTCCTTGCAGCAAGTTTTCAAGACTAGGCGAGGGCACTTTCTGCAAATCCTCTGCTTTTACCGAGCCAATGGCTCCCACTTGCTCGCGTGTGTTACGCTTACCATAGGCAATGACGGCCACTTCGCCCAGCATTTTTTCTGCCGAAGGCAACAGCACGCTCAACTCGCGGCGCGCATCATACTTCACGGTCTTGGTGTCGAAACCCACGCTCGATATGGTTACGTTGCCCTCTTGGCGGTCTACTTTCATGGTAAAGTGCCCGTCTAGGTCGGTGGTTGTGCCTTGGGTAGTGCCTTTAATCTGCACGGTGGCAAACGAAACGGGCTGTCCGTCCTTGTCTTTCACAAGTCCTTTAAGGGTAAAAGCCGTTTCTTTGTGTTGTTCCATGCGGTAGACGTTGATTTTCTTTCCGTCTACGTTGTAGGCGAAAGCGGTTCTGGCCAGCAAGCTTTGCACGGCTTGCAAGGCATCTACGTTTTCAAAAGAGATAGTTACCGTCAACGTGTCGTTTCGCACGTCGTCGGTGTAAGTTACTTCGTAGTCGCCTTGTCGCCCCACGAAATCGAGGATGCTGGCTAGCGGCTTGTCCTTAAACGATACCGAGATGCGCTTGCCCTGAGTCTGGGCTATTGCCTCGGTGGGTAGGAGTGTGGCCAAGGCCAAGGCTCCTAAGAACACTGCAAGTAGATAGCGTTTCAGATGTATTGCCATACAATTAGTTTATAAAGAGTGATGATATTTAATGAAATACAGGTAAGACATTGATTAAATTACCGCTTGTTTAACGAACAAAGGCCATACAAACGGCACGTTGTACGATTGTAGTTTCAAGGCGGCAAATATAGTAAAAAAACCGCATAAAAATCAATCCGACAAAAAAATCTTCTTCATTTTTACCTTTTTTCACATCAAAAGGCGCACTTTTCTATCAACAAAAGGTTGAATAAACAGATGCAAAGCTAACAATTTGTGCAAACGATTGGCATGCTGTGAATGTGGAATTTAGCTTTCCGCGTAAGCCAGTTTTACGCCAAAACTACTTATGTTGCAGGTACGACGGGCAATAAATGTGATGTAAACGTTACTTGCTTTGCACCGCTACATGGCAAAATCGTCTTGACTTTTAATGTTTCCATAAATTAAAGCGGGGTTTATGGTCTTTATGATGCCGGCATACGATAAACACGCCGCACATGTGCGAAGCGCGGAACGAAGATGCGCTATAATATGAAGTTATGCCGCATTTGTCTGTGGCCAAACGGGGTTATGCCTCAAAAAAGGTTATCTGGTGGAAGCCCTTTCAACCCCTTCTTTACAAGTTGAAAGCATCTTTTCTGTGGCAGATAATGTGGAAAAAGTAAAGACGACTTCTTTATGTTTCTTATGTTCTTATGTCAAAATGGGCGCATTTAGGTCACAATACGAAAAGATGAACGATTAACTCGTTCACTTATCCACTCGTTAACCCTCCAATGGTTGTAAACTTTTCAGCAAGAAATTTAACACAATGAGTGCCCTTTTTGCCGCCAATCGTTCGCCTTGTCGCAAAAAATCGATTCTCGCGAGGGTTTGTGTCGGTGCAAAAAGGGGGTGGTTATAAATGCAGGCAAAATGAATTTTTATTTAAAATGGCTGCCCTTTGCACCTGTTTGGGGGCTATTTGCAGCAAAATAAAGTGCGTTTTGCCGCTAAACGCCTTGCGTTTTGGTGCAAAATACCTCGCGTTTTGGTGCAAAATGGAGTGCGTTTTGGTGCTAAATGCAAGGCGAAATGGTGCTAAATGCGAGACGAAAAGCATAAAAATCCACTGCAAATGGTATAAACAAAACCTTTTAGAACCACTAAAAGCATGGTACAAAAGGGCAAAACTACTATTAAAAAGTGGGATTTTAGGGGTAAAATGGGGGTAATTGGGTTTAAAAAATAATGAGCCGGCAACCAATCTAGAATGGCAAAATGGTGCAAAATGCAGGTTTTGGTCTTAAAAATAGACAAAACAAATGGGGTGAAAGGTTGGAAATAGTACCTATTTACCTACTTTAAGACCTATATTTTCGCTAGAATGGAGCGAAAATTAAAGCCGTATTGTAAAATTAAAATAACGATTTAAGTTTTTGAGTTGGTTAGTTTTTGAGTTTATGAGTTGGTGAGGTGATGAGTTGATTAGTTTGTAAGTTGGTGAGTTTATAAGTTGATAGGTTTTTGAGTTTGTAAGTAGTTTTCGGCGTAAAGGGCAACCATCAGCCTTTGGAAATGGTGTCGAAAAGGCGTTGTTCGGCGGTGGCAATGAGGTTGGCATCGTCGAAATGATGCTGGTATTTTAAGTCGAGAAAGGCGCAGCGAAGGGCAAAGAGCAAACGCAACCGCTTGCCAGAACCTGATGCCCAGCTTGCCAACTCGTGCATCTGCTGTGCATCGCAATGCCCCAAGAGGTATTCTTCAATGTTTAAATTCTTAATAGTCATGCTTATTATACAAGAGAGAGTTGTGCAACATGTAGTTACCCTGCACGCATAGGCCACACAGATGTGGGCACGGATGCGCGCGTTTTCTACATTGCCCTATTATCATTACAACCTAGAAGGCAAAACAACTTAAAAAGAAATACAGGAACAGCCAGCTTACAGACTTCAACCCCCAACTGGCCTCACCCACAATCGGCCTCACCCCCACTACCGGCCTCACCCCCAACCCCTCTCCAAGGGGAGAGGGGAGTGAAATGCCATGCAACTACAAAGTAAACGAATAGAAACAAAGCATATTACTCCCCTCTCCCCTTGGAGAGGGGTTGGGGGTGAGGCCGATTGTGGGTGAGGCCGGTAGTTGGGGCTTGTCAGCTCTATGTTAGATTGTCTTTACGGCGTTATTGGTGTTAGTTCCACATCAAACAAGCCATTTTCTTTCACCACAAGCGTTTCGGTGCGATAGCCGGCGAGGGCGAAACGGAGGGTGGAACCAATGCGGGCGGAGAGCGAATACTCGCCGCGAGCGTTGGTTTGCGCCGTCTTACCATCGGCCGTTACCTTTACGCCAACTAGCGGAAAGGCCTGAACGTTGCGCACTATGCCTGCAATGCGGATGGTTTTGCTTGTGGTGGGCGTGGCCTGCGGTGTGCGTTGGGTGTTTGTTTTAAACGTTGTGGGCGCGTTGTTGACAGACTTCTGTTGGGCGACGGACACCACGGTGAGCGTGTCGCGAAGGCGGATGTCGGCCGAGGAGGCACCAACAAGCAACTCGAATTGCCCTGGTTCTACCACGCGGCGCATGTTTCTATCGTGCAAATACAATTCGGCGATGGGCAAACGGAGGGCGAAATGTTGTTCTTTCTCTGGGCCAATGGCGGCCTTGTGGAACGCATAAAGCTGCTTTACGGGCGTGGCAACCGAACTTTTAAGGTCGCGAACATAAAGCTGGGCCACCTCCATTGCCGCGCGCTTACCCGTGTTGCGCACCACGAAACGCACCTCCACGGTGTCGGTTTCTACGGCCGTGCGACTGGAAAGTTGCAGCGCGCGATAGGCGAAAGCGGTGTAACTAAGGCCATGACCGAAGGCGTAGGCAGGGTAAGGGTCGGAAAAAACGTAGTCGCGCCCTGGCTTTTCGGGCGTGCCTTTCTTGTTGTAATAGCCCTTATCGGTAGGCAAGGCGTTGTAGTACACGGGCAGTTGACCCACGCTTTTGGGGAATGACACGGGCAAACGACCCGATGGCGAGAACTCGCCGAAGAGCATTCGGGCCAACGAAAGGCCTGCTTGTTCGCCGCCATACCATTGCACCACCAATGCACCAACACGATGTCGGAAACTCTCCATTACCAACGGCCGACCCGTTACCAGCACAACTACCAGCGGTTTGCCCAAGGCCACGAGGCTATCAACAAGTTGTTGTTGTGCGCCAGGGAGGGTTAGTTCGGACAAGTCGTAGCCTTCGCCACTGGTAGATGGTTGCGAGGCGCGTGCCAACAGCATGCTTTGCGTACCCACAACCGCGATGGTGAGGTCGGCTTGGGCTGCCAAACGAAGGGCATGAGGGATGGAATCGGTCTTGGGCGAGTAGTAGTCGCAACCGCGTTCGTAGTCTACCTGCACGCCTTTGCCCTGCAAGTACTGTCGAATACCTGCCAAAGGCGTGATGCCATAGCGATTGTCGGCCGTCCACGAATAGTCGCCAAACTGCACTTGATTGGCATTGGGACCCACCACGGCGATGCGTTTCAGCCTTTGGGCGTTAAGTGGCAGCAGGGCGTTGGGGTTTTCGAGCAACACCAAACTCTCGTCGGCCAACTGTCTAGCTGTGGCCACGGCCGCTGCGGTGTGTATGGCTTTGCGCCAGTTAAGGGTGTCGGGGCGGGCGTCTTCAAATAGTCCTGCGGCCAGCTTTGTGCGCAAAACGTTGGTCGCTGCGCTGTCTATCAGTGCGGCATCGAGTTCGCCTTGGTCCACCAACTGCTTGGCCGTGCGGTAGTAATCGCTGCCCGCTTCGAGGTCTATGCCGGCCTCGATGGCTTGTTTAGCGGCTTCGCGTTCGGTTTCGGCCGTGTGGTGGAAGTAGCGCAGCATGGGCACCGAGCCCCAATCGCTGTACACATAGCCGCGGAAATGCAGACTATCGCGCAACAACTGGCGCATGAAGAAGGGCGAGGAGGTGATGGCCTCGTTGTCGTAAGCACTGTAACAGTTCATCACCGATGCGGGAAGGGTGCGCGAAATGACGTGGGCAAAGGGACGAACGAAGACATCGAGCAACTCGCGACGGCCGCCTTTAACGGACGCGAGGTTTAGTCCGCCCTGCGGAGTGCCGTGCGCCACGAAGTGTTTCAGCGTGGGAATGCACCCCGCTTGCTGAATGCCCGTGGCGTAGGCCAAGCCCATTTGTGCCACAAGTAGGCGGTCTTCGCCGAAAGTTTCTTCCACCCGACCCCACCTAAGCTCGCGTGCGAGGTCGAGATCGGGCGCAAGTACCTGCCTTGCACCTATGGCGCGCATCTCTTGTCCCACGTGCTGGGCCATGCGTTGGATAAGCGGGGGGTTGAAAGTAGCCCCTTGTGCAATGGCTTGGGGAAAGATGGTGCAGCCGTCTTGCACGGCTCCGTGTATGCCTTCGAGCACGGGAATGAGCGGAATGCCCAGTCGGGTGCTGTCCATAGCGTGGCGTTGGATGGTGGAAACGGCCGCTAGATATTGCGCCGACGAGTAGGGGAAGGCCTCGAAACAGCCGAAACTAAGTCCGCCGGTGTGGTTGGTGCGCAGCTTTTGCAGGTTAACCGTGCCGTTGTCGTTATAGTGTTTGGCGTGTATGTGGCGTGTTTGGGCCAGTTTTTCGTCGAGCGTCATCCGCGGTAGCAGGTCGTTTAGTCGCGTTTCTACGTCTAAACTGGCGTTAAGGTAGGGCGGAACGATGGTTCGCAACACGCGTTGGGCCATCTGCACGGCATTACCTTGGGGCTTGGTGTTGATGGGTTGGGGCGTGTTGGCCCAGCGTTTCTCCATCTCGAAAAAGTCGATGGCAGGCGGATTGCCCGTGCCGATGGTGGCTTGCAGCCCGCGGAAAAAGGCTTGCCAGCGCGGAAGATAATAGGTGGAGAGCATGCCTGCCCACTCCTTGTTGGCGTAATCGTGCACCTTTGTGGCGGGGTCGTTGGGTCCCCAGTAGCTAATCAGGGTTTGCGCATTGAGCACGCACAGCTGGCGGTCGGCCGCGTTGGGGGCATATTGCGTGGCTTGTTGCAGCCAGTTGCCCAGCAGAAAGTGGCGATTGGTTTGCAGCAGACTGTCTTGCAGCATGATGAGGTGTTCGAAACGCCGTGTGGCCAGTTGCAGTTGTTCGGCGTTCTTCTGCTCGTAGGCTTGTACCACGTTGGCGTATGCCGTACGGGCGTAGTTGGCTAGCGACTGTCGGGCAAGGTCTACCAAGTCGTATTGGTATGTTTCGCTATTTCGTAGCGTTGGGGCAGCGGCAGCCTTTAAGAAGAGCCCCAAGGCGCGGTAAAGGTCGGCCGGTTGGTATTGCATTTGCTTGGGTCCCCATGTAGATACGCTGGTTACGCGTAGCGATGGGCGGGCGCAAAACACCGACTCGAACGTTCCTTCGCCCTTAATGGCAAACTCGCCATACACGGATTTGAGCATGATGCGCCATGCAGCGAGTAGGTCGGGATGAACTTCTCCGTAGCGATAGCCAAGGTATTGCACCAGCATACTATCTACATCGGGCGTTGCAGTGTGCCATGCGGTTTTTAAAGCCAAGTCGTACACCACGGGATTTGTGCCTATTCCCTCGGGCAAGATGCCTATTCCTTGCATCACACTGTCGACAGTTAGGGCCAAGGCGCGGTGTGGTTCGGCCACAACAACGGGCAATTGTCCGCCCATGTCGGTCTTTCCGCCGAAGTGGTTGACGCTACCCCAAAGCCAAGGTGTGCCCCCAAACTCGTCGGAACTTTCCCACGAGGCGGCAATTTCGCCGCTGAGGTTCACCAAGAGGGTGTGTTGCTTGTTGAGTGCACGCAGCAATTGGGGCGAGGGATTTTTGTTCCAACCCTGCAACACCCACTTGGCACGAGGAAAAAAACGTAGCATTTGGCGTTGAACTTGTGCGGCAACGCTGCCCACATCAACGCCCGTGGTTATGCCCCCTTCGTGAAAAAGGTCGCCGCCAAGAAACTCGAAGTCGGCCCCTAAAAGCTTGGTTAGACTTTGATAATAGGCCTCGGCCACCTTTTCGAACACGCCATCGCCATTGGGCAACAGCACGGCGGGCCGCTGAAAGCTGCCCCATTTGCCTTGCTCGATGATGTGCGCTTGGGGGAAACGCGCTTTTAAAAAGGTGGGCACGATGCCCGGAAACCCCTGCACCACGGGCTGTATGCCCAATTGGCGCATGCGTTGCAGCATCTGTCGTTGCTGTTGCAGGCGCAGGGCAATGAGGCTTTCGCTCATTGGTCCGCCCCAACCTTCGAGGTTTCCCATCAGCCACCAGGCGGTGTAAGCCGGTCCGGGGATGAATCGTTGAATGTCTTTCTGCCCGAAACCAAGCGTTTTAAGCGTTTCGGTCCATACTGCCTCCATGCCCAAAGGGGCCAGCATGAGGTTAACGCCGTTAAGCGCCATCCAATCTAATTCCCACTCGAAGTCGGCCCAACGATAAAAGGCGTAGCTGTAATTATAGGTGCAGTAGTTAAGGGCGTATCGGTATTTAAAAGGTGTGGTACGCCTAACGGTGCCTTGTATGGGCACTAGGCGGAAGTGGGTGGGCAGGTTGTTGCCGCATCGGGAGATGCTGATGTGGCAGTAGTTGTTGAGGTAATGGTTCAGCCCGACGGCCGCTGCCGAGGGCGAAGTGGCCTTTACCACGAGGCGTTTGCCTGGCGTTTGTAGTTCGAATGCCTCTTCGTGAGTGCCTGCGAGGGGCTGAAACACCACCTTGCCAACCATAAACGGAAAGCGGCGAGCCACCAGTTGGTGCACGCCGTTGTACGTGGCTGCCTCGCTGCGTGTGCTGAATGTGCAGGCTGCCAATATAATAAGTAGGGAGTTTATGAGTTGTTGAGCTTTCGAGTTCATGAGCTTTTGAACTTATAAGTTATTGAGTTGGGGTTGCGGTAAAAAAGAGATTGGTTCTGATTTTGTGTGCCAATAACTTCCTTTTCCCGTTAGATGATGCAGTACAAAGGCCTTTGTACTGCGGCTACAAGGCTCTTGTACTGCTACTACAAGGCGTTTGTAGTGGGGCTACAAGGCTCTTGTAGTGCGACTACAAGCTGCTTGTAGCCGAAAAAGACAATGGCAAATGCCACATCGTTTAGAAGTGATTGATTTCAAATCCGTATTTATTTTAACGTTATTTGCCAGCTCAAAAACTTATAAGTTCAGAAACAGAGCGGCTTAAAGGCCGATGGGCTAGCACCGCACAACCTAAAAACGAACATCCACAAAGACGGGGAAATGGTCGCTTATCGTTCCCGTTTCGGTTACTTTCCCGTTTATTTCGAGCTGCTTTACCACGGCCGTTTGCACCACTTTCACCGCGCCCTTGTGCGCCTTGTCAACGAGAATATAGTCGATGGTTTCGTTGGGTTGGTCGACAGAAGTGCCAGTTTGTGGGGTGATGATGTCGAAAGCCTTGGTTATGATGGGGAAAGCAGTTAGTTCGGGTTTCCACGAAGGCGAGTCGTTAAGGTCGCCAGCGAAGAAAACGGGCTGCGTGGCGAGCGTGGTTAGCTCGTGGTTTACGATTTCGGCACTGGTTTTTCGGGCCGTTGCGTCTAGGTCGAGATGGGTGCCTAGCAGCGTGAACCGCGGGAAAGTGAGCACCATCAGCGCGCGAGTTTCTTTGCCGGGCAACGCTACTTTCTTGATGGATGTGGGCTGCATGGCGCGTTTGTACAACACGCCCGGCCCTATTTTGCCCTCCGAATAAGGGGCGGCCGAGCCGAAAAAGAGGTCGTAGTCTAGGCCTGTGGCGCGGCGAATGTCGTCGAGCAGGTAGCGTTTGGCGCGTTCGGTTGTGCCGCTGTCCAGCTCTTGAATCACCACCACGTCGGGGTTCAGTGCCTTTATCACCTTGGCGAAGTCGGCGGTATGCTCGTCAGAGAATGTTTTGTTGCTGGTGTTGCTCTTGCAATAGAAACAGTTGTAGGTCATTATGCGCACGTTGCCTTCTGCCTTGGCGTACTTATAATCTTCGTTTTTCGGCTTTGGCTGGTAATCGGGGATGTGTCCCGGCGCGTCTTTTCCGCCACAACCCATGATGGGAAGTGAGGCGACAAAGAGCGATGCGGCAACGACAAGGGTGCTGAATAAAGGTTTCATAAGCTATGAATGTATTTAAAAAGCCTCACCCCCTGCCCCTCTCCAAAGGGGAGAAAGGAGTGAGATGCTTTGTGGAAATGTGGTAAAAGCCTCACCCCCTGCCCCTCTCCAAAGGGGAGAGGGGAGTGAGATGCTTTGTGGATTAACAGGTGAAAGGGTGGAAAGGTGGAAAGGTGAAAGGGTGAAAAGGTGAAAAGGTGGAAAGGTGAAAGGGTGAAAAGGTGAAAAGGTGAAAAGATGGCTAACGCCCACTAACTCGTCAACTCTTTAACTTGTCCACTCGCTAACTTGTCAACTTGTCAACTCGTCAACCTATTAACTTGTCAACTGGTCAACTTGCTAACTTGTCCACTTGTCACCTCGTCCACTCGTCAACCGAATTACCATCCTGGGTTTTGTTTTATCACCCCTCCATAAATTGTTATTTGGTCTTGTGGGATGGGATATAGGTAATCGCGGTCTTCGTTCCACTTGCGTTGGTTGTTGGCGATGTCGTGTACGATGATGTTACCGCCATTGGCTCCGTTGGCCACATGCAGGTTCACGCCAAGTTTTAAGAACTGTTTGATGCCAGCCACTTCGGCATTTGCCTTGATGTTGTCGATGTCTCCTTCGTATATGCAGACGTCTTCCGCATCGTTTACCCCATTGCCATTGAGGTCGCAAACAACGAAATGTTTGGTGTCATCGAGCTTTGGAATAACCATCCCTTTAAATTGTTGCTCGAAAGTTTTACCTGCTTTCCACCGCATAAGGTCGTCGTAGCGTAAGCCCTCTGCCAGCAATTCGATGGTTCGTTCGCGCCTAATTTCAAGTATTACGCCCTTATTTGCGCCCGTAACGTTGGGATAACCCGTTTCGGCAGCTTCGAGATAGGGGTCGGGATTGGCGTTGGCTGTGGCCAAATCGATGTTGGGCATGCCCACTCTATCTCTTATCAGCTTTACCGACTTGTCTAGATCTGCCTGCGTAAGCGTTCCTAATTCGGCTTTTGCCTCGGCAAAGTTAAGCATAACTTCGGACAAACGGAATAGCGGAATGTCGTTTTGCGACTTGTTATAGCCGTCTGATGCAGTGGTGGAAACCCACTTGATGATTTGATAACCCGTTGTTGCGGCAGCAAAGCTAACGGGTGTAACCGTTGTTTGGCCTATTCGTTTGTAGCCGGGCGTTACGATAGTTTGTGCCAATCGCGGGTCGCGGTTCTGCATTTCTTCGTAAAATTGCATCTTATCGTAGTCGGCTTGGTCGGTAAAACGCGACCCATCTTTCAACAGATAGCTGTCAACCACTTTCTTGTTTAGGCCAGGTGCAGAGCCGCCACCGAGGAAATAGAGGTTGGCTGAATGCACGATGCTTAGCCCGCTGAAATAGTTTCGGGCGAGTATAACTTCTTCCGTCTTGGCCTTGTCTGCGGCAAAGAGGTCGCGATAGGGTTGTTCGCCAGCTGCGTAGATGGTGTATTGTCGGCTGTCCATGAGCGTTTCGGCAGCCGATGCGGCAGCGGCGAGATAGCTTTCGTAGCCCGATACACCATGATATTTGCGCCAAGTACCCTCATAGAGGCATACCCTAGACTTCAAAGCCAGTGCAGCCCACTTTGTAACGCGATAGAGATTTTTTGCCGTCGGCAGGTTGTCGATGGCGTAATCTAAGTCGGCTATGATGTTGCTCATCAGTTCGTTGCGTGGTGCGCGCGGTGAATATAGACGGTCGTCGGTAGACGATAGCACATCGCTGAACCAGGGAACTTCGCCAAATCGTTTCACCTTATTATAATAGAAGTAGGCTCTGAAAAACCTTGCAACACCCTCGTACTCCTTGCGAGCGGCCTCATCGCCACATCGCGAGCAGTCTTTCAGAAAGCTGTTGATGTTGGCCAGCTGTTTCCAACCCCATCCGCCACCGCTTTGTGGCACACTTCTCGTGCCCAAAACTTCGGGCAATAGCGTTGTGGGTATGATGATGTCGGCCGTTTCCGAGTATAGGTTTTCGGCCGTAGGGAAGTCGGCATAGAAGCCATTGGTAAACACTTCTAGCTCCTTGCGGTTGTTGTAATAGTTTTGGTCTGCCAGCTTGTCTAGCGGTTCTAGGTCCAAGCTGCAGCTTGTAAGCAATGCGGCCGTGGCCAGGCATTGGGCTAATAATATTTTTTTCATGATTGTTTGCGCTTAGAATGAAACATCAAGTCCGAAGGAGAATGTCTTTGAGAAGGGATATACACGTCCGTTCGAGTCGTACGTCATTTGCTCTGGGTCTAGGTAATCGCTCTTCAGCTTGCTGGTGATGAAGATGTTTTCGCCGCTGAAATAAACGCGTACCTTTTCTAGATAAGCCTTCTTTGTGAGCGACTTTGGCAGCGTATAGCCAAAGGTTAGGTTCTTCAAACGGCAGTAAGCAAGGTCTTGCAGGTACCTGTCGTTAGGCTTGCTCATGGCGAGTTCGCGTGCCAGGTCGGCAACGGGACGTGGAAAATATGCGCCGCGATTGTTTGTCGACCACACTTTGGCAGGAAAATCCTTGGGGATGAATGAGCTGTAAGCGCGTGCATACGGCCCCCAGAACATCATGTTGTTGCCGCCAGGGTATATGTTTTGTTTGCCGATGCCCTGCCAGAACATTGAAAAGTCGAAACCCATCCAGGCCATGTTAACCGTGATGCCATAGTGATAGCGCGGAGTTGAATTGCCTATGCGTACCAAGTCGCCATGATTGTCAAGCGTTCCTTTGCCAATGTCAATCTTCTTGCTGTCGTCAACATCGTCGAAGATAAGGTCGCCCGCCTTATCTGTGAACCTCGAACCAAGGAAAGATTGGTCTACGCCACGGTCAATTGCCTCTTGATCGCTTTGGTAAATGCCCTTAATGCGAAATCCCCAAATCTCTCCCCATTCCATTCCTTCGTAGTCTTGGCCGAGCACTTTCGACTCGTTGCCCTTGAATTTGGTTATTTTCGTCTTGCTGTCGGCCAGCGTTAGGTTAACGCCGTAGTAGAAAGGCTTGCCTGCAAGGTTAAACTTGTCGTTCCATCCTACCACCAATTCAAATCCGTTGGTGCGCAGTTCGCCGTTGTTTTCGTATGGCGCATTGTAGCCGTATACGGCAGGGAGTGCTCTCGCTGCGGCCAACATGTCTTTGGTTGTACGACGATAAACGTCGAGTGCAAGTGAAAGGCGGTTGTTGAAAAGGCCAACGTCGAGACCAACGTTTTGCGTAACGATGGTTTCCCACGTCAACGAGCCCGATGTGGGATCGCCCAGCGAGGCGTAAGTGGCCTGCGTGTTGTCGAATATGTAATTGAGTGTGGTGGTGTTGGCCAATGATATCAGGCGCATGTAGGGGTAGAATGTGTTCTTATTGAACTTTGCGCTGTTGTCTGTTATTTGGTTTCCCAGTGAGCCAAGCGATGCGCGTAGTTTCAAATTGCTAACCACGGGGCGCACGGGAGCAAAGAACGCTTCTTCGCTGATGCGCCACCCCAAAGCCACAGAGGGGAAGAAACCCCAGCGATGATTGCGTGGGAAACGCGACGTTCCGTCGTAACGCATGTTGGCCTCAACAAGATAACGCCCGTTATAATCGTAACTAAGGCGGGCGAAGTAGCCCATCAGTGCGAACTCGTTCTGCGATGATTTCACGCCCTTAGCCCCTGTGGAGAGTGCAAGGTCGTTGAGTACGTCAGACGTCAGGTCCTCTCCCGAAGGCTCCACAAACTTGTAATGTCCTCTTTCGTAGTTGCTGCCCACCACAGCACTCACGTTATGAACGTCGGCAAAGGTGCGGTGGAAGTTGGCATAAAGGTCGTACACATAGTTCTCGTATGTGTCGCGCCCGTCTTTCAGCTTGTTGTTGAATGGCCATCCGCTAGCCGTTAGCACCTCGTTGGGGCGTATGGCATATTGTATGTTGGCAGCGCGGGCTTGTTTCTCTTTTGCGTAGTTGCGGTAAGTTAACTTACCCGTTATCTCCAAGCCCTCCATCACTTTGAGCACGGCTCCGATAGCGTAGGTTTGCTCGGTTTTGCCAACTTGCGTAAAGCCGTTACCTGTACGCAGCATGGCGGCAAAGCCGTCTGCGGGTTTGTCTTTGCTATTTGGAAGAAGGTAGACATTTGTTCCGTCTGGATTTACAGGAACAATCCAAGGCATGGCATGAAAGACAAGGTTACCCACGTTGCCACCGCCTTCATAGTCGTAACCTGCTTGTTTATACTTCGACTTGAAAAGCGAAGCGGTGCTGAAAACCCTTAGCCACGGCGTTACTTCGGCATTGAATTTGGCCATAAGTGTGCGCGTGGAGTATTTGTCTGTGCTGAGGGCGTACAGTCCGTCGTGGTCGTTCATGCCACCGCTAATCATATAATTCATCTTATCTGTTCCGCCACTTACGTTTAGATTGTGGTTCCACGTGGGTTGCGAGAAGTTGAAGATGTAGTTATACCAATCGAAATTGCCATAATAATGGTAGCGACCATCCTGTGGGTCGACAACAGTCCACGGTCTTGCAGGATTTTCCGTCACGTCGTATCGCCGTTTTTCCAATATTTTGTAGTCGTCGGCGTTCAGTCCAGAGTAGCTGCTACCCGTTGTAGCCGTGTTAAACTCGTCTACCAGCCGTGCAACGTCATAGCCCACCGTCATGAAATCGGTTTTGGTTGTGGGTGCCGAGAAACTGAAACGGCCATTGTAGTTGATGTGCGCTTGTCCGTCTTTGTTGCTCTTGGTGGTGATAAGCACCACGCCGAAACCGGCACGCGCACCATAGATGGCGGCCGAGGCGGCATCTTTAAGTACCGAAACGCTCTCGATGTCGTTGGGGTTAATGCGGTCGATGCTGCCTTCTACACCATCGATGAGTACCAATGGTGCGCCAGAGTTGGTGATTGAGGTCTTTCCGCGGATGTTCAACGTGGCTGCTTCGCCAGGTGTACCCGTTCCAAAGCTGATGTTTAGGTTGGGTACCTGTCCCTGCAACATCTGTCCAAGGTTGGTGACTGGCCTGTCTTTCAACTCTTCTGCCCCAACGGTACTCACTGCACCGATGAGGTTGGCCTTCTTTTTGGTGCCATAACCAATGACAACCACCTCGTCTAGTCCGCGTGTTTGTTCGTCTAGCGTTACGTGCATGCCCTCTGTGGGCTTTACCGTCTGTGGCTTAAAGCCCACATACGACACGGTGACGAGGTTTCCGGGTGTCAGTTCGAGGGTGAAGTCGCCGTTGATGTCGGTAATGGTACCGCCCGTTCCGCCTTTTTCGCTAATGGTTGCGCCCACGATGGGTTCGCCCTTTGCGTCGCTCACGTTTCCTTTTATCCGGCGTTTCTGTCCCTTGTCGGGTTGGCCGGACTGCGCGTTTTTTGCTTGCGCCAAGCTAATTTGGTTTCCTTGGGCCTTGTAAGCCAATCCCGTGGCGGCGCACATCTCGTCTAGAATTTGCAGTGCGGGCCGTCCGTCGAGGCTCACTTTCACCCTATTGGGCATCATCTTTTGCACCTCGGCGTTGTAAACGAACACGTAGTTGCTATTCTTCTCGATGTAGCTTAGTACGCTTTTCACCGTATACATGCTGTTGCCAGCCGTTAGGGCCGTTAGTTGCCCATGCCCTATGGCAGCCCATGTGGCCGAGGTTGAGGCCATACATGCCACGGGTGCAAGTAGCATGAGGGCCGATACGTAGCGTTGGGCTATGCGCCAACGCCAAGTCTTTATGTAAACGTTTTCTCTCATGGGGTTTGTATTAATGTAGTTATTGTTAATTCGCTAATAGAATGTTTAGGCAATAGCACCTATATATATAAGGTGTGTTCCTATTAATAAAGTCGTAAGGAAAGGGTAAATGTATAGGG
>NZ_GG740073.1:499175-576447 GCF_000162415.1 Prevotella sp. oral taxon 317 str. F0108
GTAAATGTATAGGTGGGAGATGAAAAAAAAGCCTCACCCCCAACCCCTCTCCAAGGGGAGAGGGGAGTGAATAGTAAGACTGAATATATTTTAGTTTAACATGTGCAACGTGTTTGCGAGTATATTTTTGATATATGGCAATATATATAATGGCGATTTGTTTGGTTGCGGTTAACTAATTGGTTATCTTTGCAATGTGCGCAGAACGCCACAAATATAAAAAAGAAGGTTATTTCGGACGATAAAGTTTCATCTTAAAACGATGTGAGAACTTATAAAATGAATAAGAAAAAGAAAGATGATGTGCAACTCACACCCATTGAAGAGCTTATTAAAGAAGATTTTGGGTCTGAGGGGACAGTGGAACGGACGGCCTTTGAAACAGGCGTAGACGCTTTCATCCTTGGTGAGTGCCTAAAAGAAGAGCGTAAGAAATAAGGACTTACACAGGCACAGTTGGCAGCAAAGATTGGTACGAAGAAGAGTTATATCTCACGAATTGAAAATGGACATGCTGATGTGCAGCTGTCTACGTTATTCGGAATCTTTGCAATACTGGGTAAACGGGTGTCCCTGTCGGTTTCTTAGGGGTGTGCTTTGCCCCTTTTTGTCCTCCAATAAATCAAAAAGCGACCCGCACAGCGGCCGACGTTCACGCCATTGTCTGCCAAGTGCGGGTCTGTGGAGCATGATGCTCCATTTCTTGTGAGTTGTTGTTCTGTGCTAGGAGTTAAGGAGTTATGGAGTTATGGAGTTATGGAGTTATGGAGTTAAGCCAATGGCTTTGCAGGCTTTTAAGGAGATTACAGGCTTGCCAGTTTACGATTTTCTCAGTGTAACTTACAGTTCTGTTCAAAGACCTATACTTAGCATCTTAATCACAAGAATAGTTTTCTTTTGATATTCAAAGCTATTGGCTTAACTCCATAACTCCATAACTCCTTAACTACAATCTGCGTGCTATCGTTACCACGCCATTCTTCACCATTGCTTCTGCTCCCGATATGTTGCAGAGGCTTGCGAGCACATCTGCTAAGGGCGCAGCCGTAACCAGCTTGCCGTAGAGCCGTTCGTTGCGCAGGCCGTCTTGCACCTTAAAGCGCATGCCGTAATAGTTCTCCAAATACTCCGTAACTTCTGATAAGCGCATGCCCTGCATGGGCAGCACCCCTTTCAGTCGGTCTACGTATGCGGCTGCGTTAACCTTTGTTTTCGATGCAAACTGCCCTTGGGCAATGTTAAGCCGTTCGTTGGGCAGCATGTTCACCTTATCTTTCGCGGTAGTGTTCACCTCAACGCGACCTTCGGCCAACACCACGCTGGCTTTATCTGCAGCATAGCTGTTAACGCAAAAGTGCGTGCCCAGCACGCGCACGTCGAACCCTTGGGCATGCACCACAAAGGGGCGGCTTTCTTCGTGAGCCACTTCAAAGTAGGCTTCACCTATTATATATATATCGCGCGTGTGCGCGCTAAAAGGCTTGGGGTATCTGATGTGGGTGCGCGAGTTGGCCGTCATGCGTGTGCCGTCGGGCAGGGTAAGGGTCAGGGTGTGCCCAGTTGGCACCGCCAGTTCTTGCATTACGCTTGCCGATGCGTTGGGGGTGTGCGCCGCTTGCTGCGCAATTGTGTTGCTGTTGCCTTGCAAATTAAGCCCCAACCACACGCCGCATGCCAGCAAAGGCACCATCACGGCAGCTGCCACGATCCACCAACGCTTACTTCTTCGTGCCCTGTCGGTTTGAATTTTCTCGTAAACGCGCGCCATGATACGCTCGCCAACAACGTTGGCGGGCTCAGCTCGACTGATGAAGTCTTGCAAAAGCAGGTCTTCTTCCGAGCCGTCAAAGCGCATGTCGTGTATGTCCCTGTTCATGGGCAAAGTGTCTTATTCGTTTTTTAATGCGCCGGCTGCGGGTTTTGTGCGTCTTCTAAGTAGCTGTCTCAGAGTCTGCACGGCCAGTCCCACGTGGTAATTAACCGTGGCGAGGGCTATACCCAGCATGTTGGCGATGTCTTGATAGGGCATTTTCTCTACCTTGGCCAAGAAAAACACGTACTTGCATTTGGGCGGCAAGGTGTCGATGGCGGCGTTGATGGCCGCCAACTCTTCGGCCGAGATAAGCGTATCGGCAGGCGTTTGCATGTCGGGGAAGGCGAAATCGCCCATGCCGAAGTGCTCCACGCTAATCTGTTTGGTGTAGTTTCGTTCGCGCCGCAGGTAGTCAACGCTCTTGTTATACACGATGCGTGTTAGCCATGCGCGCACGTTTTGCAGTTGCGTTAGCTTTTTGCGCATGCGCCATGCCTCCAAAAAGGCATCGCTCACCACCTCTTCGGCCATCTCTCTGCAACCCAATATGCCGTAGGCGTGACAATAGAGGGTATTTGAGAAACGGCTGATAAACCCGTTGAAGGCCACTTGGCTCCCTTGCGAGATAAGCACCAGTTGTTGATATAGTTCTTCCATAGGAGGCGTGATGGGCGCATGCTATGCTCGCCCTTTATTATCTAAGACGAGTGGTTTGGGGGTTGTTATAGGTTTAACGGGACAAATAAAGGATATTTAACAAAAAACGTTGGGCAAGCGAGACGGTTGCCCTAAGATGCCCAGGATGGCTAGAATAACTAGAAAACTTTGAGTAGCTAGTGATAAGCAAGCAAATCGGGTTAACCAAACTAAGTGCAGTTTGGTTAACCCGATTTAGATTTAAGTAGCCATATCCTAGTTCCTTGTTGTGCTTACGTTCCTTCCTCAAACCATTCTTTGTCGGGCATATAGGGACCTGTGGCCTCCAACTTGCGTGTGCACATGGCGGCAGCAAACTTGCCAGACTCGGCATAACTTAGGCCTTGGGCACGACAATAGAGGTAACCGGCTGAATAAGTGTCGCCACAGCCCGTGGCATCTACCAGCTTACGCGGTGGATAGGCAGGGATTTCGTAGAACGTTTGGTCGGCATAGATGAGCGAACCACCGCTGCCTAGGGTGATAACTACATCTTTAACGCCCCACGATGCGATTTGTTGAGCCACCGAACGCGGGTTGGTAAGCCCCGTTATCACCTCCATTTCGTGTTCGTTTAGTTTCAAAGTGTGGGTGTGTTTCAAAATTTTGTGCTTCTCTTCCCAGTCTACGGCCACCACCTTTTGTCCACGCACCTCGCGTAAAAAGCCTTGTGCATCGATTGAAATGCGTCCGCGTGTGGAGAGTTCGCGTACAAAATCGGCCGAGAAGTCGTCGTTGAGCAATGAGCCTAGGTGGAAAACCTTGGCCTCGACGCCGTTCATCTCGCTAATCTTAAAGGGTTCGCATTTGGACAACACCCGTTGTGTGCGTTTGTTTTGGTCACCTTCGTAGCGGTTTTCGAAGTACACAGAGTTGTCGCAAGTATAAGCCAATACGTCGATTCGTTCGGCGCGCATGCGTTTCACCTCTTCAACATCATATCGTCCAAGCTTGGTTACCAACTGATAAGACACCTTACGGGGTAGGCGTGCTATGGCATACGAGAAGTAGAAGGCTGTTCCGCCAGAGATAAAGGCCTCGTGATGGGGCGTTATTATCTTGTCGCGCGTGATGTGTCCAATACAGCAAATGTCGTTCATTGTTAGAGATAAGAATTGTTTTAGGAAATTATATATGAGACAAGGTTGGGGTCTAAGCTAAGAGTTTGCGGCTGAGATAGCGTACGGGATACCAAACTGAGAGCCAACCCACGGCTATGACGGTGACGAAAATCCACGCCACATCGGTATAGTGCACGCTTACGGGGTAGGCATTGACGATGAACGAGCCCTCGCTCTTGCCTAAACTCACTAGTCCGTATTGTTGTTGCAGCCAACAAAGCAGTAGTCCGAGGCCCACGCCCACTAGCGCGCCGACGGCCGAAATCATGCGACCCTCGAACAGGAAGATGCGCACAATCTGCTTGTCTGTTGCGCCAAGGTTGCGCAAAGTGGCCACATCGGCCTTCTTGTCGATGATGAGCATAGAGAGCGAACCCACGATGTTGAAACACGCCACTACCAAGATGAAGGTGAGAAAGATGTAGGCAATGGCCTTTTCTACGTTCATGATGCGGAACGTGTCTTCTTGTTGTTCGTATCGGTCGAGCACTTTGTACTTACTTCCTGCAATGGTTTGTATCTTCTTTTTCACCTCGTCGGTGTTGGCATTGGGCTTTAATTTCAACTCTAAAGCCGTAAGCATGCCTTGCATACCAAAGAGATTGCGGGCGAAAGAAACGGAAGTGAGGATGTAACGCTGGTCGTACTTGGCTTGTCTTACCGAGAACACCACGCCTGGCGAGAGCAACGAGTCGACAACGAAGCCCGAAGTGGGGTTGGAAATGTCGAATTGTCCCTCGCGGTTGGGTGCAAACACGCGCATAAAGCCGTTCCACCGCGCGCCCGTACCTAGTTGTTGGGCCAGTCTGATGCCCAACACGCCATATTGCAAGTTGGCTGCGCGCAAGGCGAACTCGCCGTCGCCGTATAGCAAATCGTTGATGCGCGTTAGCTGGGTGAAGTTGTCGTCTACGCCCTTGATAGTCACCATCGCTTGCTTGTCGCCGT
The DNA here is from genome assembly GCF_000162415.1 of Prevotella sp. oral taxon 317 str. F0108. NCBI lineage: Bacteria > Pseudomonadati > Bacteroidota > Bacteroidia > Bacteroidales > Prevotellaceae > Prevotella > Prevotella sp. oral taxon 317. The sequence goes on from NZ_GG740073.1 coordinate 503,754, forward strand.
AAAACACCAGGGCATTATCCTCTACGCACTCGGTGGCAACGTCCACTTCGGGCAGTTGTTTTATCTGTGTGAGCACCGGATCGTCGGTTGGTGCGTCCTTTCCTTTGGCTGGCACCACCTCGATTTGTGGGTCGAAGGCGGTGAAGAGCGAGGCCACGAGGTCGTGAAAGCCGTTGAACACGCTCAGCACGATGACCAAGGCCATCGTTGCAACAGCCACGCCCACCACCGAGATGGCACTAATGACGTTGATGGCATTGGTGCTTTTCTTGGAGAAAAGGTAGCGGCGGGCGATGAAAAGAGATACGGCCATGGGCGGTTATTTTTTTAGCAGCTCGTCTATTCGTTCGATATAGTCGAGACTGTCGTCGATAAAGAAACGCAGTTCGGGTATGATGCGCAGCTGATTATGCACACGCGTACCCAGTTCGTAGCGTATGGTTTTGGTGTTGCTTTCAATGTTTTTGAGCAATTCTTCGCCCTTTTCCGAGGGGAAAACGCTGAGGTAGGCGGTGCAGATGCTGAGGTCGGGCGACACGCGTGTACGTGTTACGCTCACCATAACGCCGTGCATCATTCGCGTTTGCGATTGGAAAATAAGGCTCAACTCTTTTTGCAGAAGTCGTGCGATGCGGTTTTGTCTTGTTTCTTGCATAGTGGGGTGGGGTGTTTAGAGTGATGTGCGTGGCTATTCCAAGCTAACGTGTTGGCAGTCTATTTGTTCGTGCAGAAATATCTGCGCATTCTCTTTGAACTTGTCTTTGTTCTCGGTGGTGAGGTAGCGTGCCGTTCCATGTTTGGTGCAAAGCGCGTCAATCTCTGGGTGTCGTTGCAGATATTGTTGCAAGCTGTTGGCCACATACTCGCCTTGTGGCACGATACGTACGCCGGGCGGTACGTGTTTCACGATGCTGTTCATCAGTAGGGGGTAGTGGGTGCAGCCAAGCACGATGGCATCTATCTGCGGATCGGTACGCAAAAGACTGTCGATGCGTTTCTTAACGAAGTAGTCTGCGCCTGGACTGTCGGCCTCGTTTGCCTCAACTATGGCTGCCCACAGCGGACAGGCCATGCCCTGCACCACAATGTCGGGGAACAGCTTTTGTATTTCCAACCGATAACTGTCGCTCTTGATGGTGCCTTCGGTGGCTAATATGCCCACGTGGCGGGTGCTCGTAAGACTGCCGATGCTCTCGGCCGTTGGTCGGATGATGCCCAGCACGCGACGTTTGGCATCGAGCGAGGGTAGGTCGCGCTGTTGAATGGAGCGCAGAGCCTTTGCCGATGCCGTGTTGCAACCTATTATGATAAGGTGACAACCTTGTTCGAAGAGTTTGACTACGGCCTGGCGTGTGAACTGATACACCACATCGAAAGAACGCGGACCGTATGGCGCACGGGCGTTGTCGCCCAAGTAGAGATAATCGTACTGGGGTAACAGTTGCCTAATGCCGTGCAGGATAGTTAGTCCGCCGTAGCCCGAATCGAATACGCCGATTGGGCCTGCTTGTTGTGGAAAGTTATTCATTCGCTATTGATGTAACGGGCCGTTAGGCGCCGAAACGACGCCCATTGCCCATAAGGATGTTGCCTAAGCAACGTGTGCATCACTTCAACTCGGCACTGATGGCGGCCGAAACGTTTTCGCCCAATGCGGGATTGAGGTAGGGCGCAGCGTTGTTGTCGGTGTTGAGGATGAAGGCCAAGCCCTTTTGTTCGCCCACTTTGGCCACGGCTTGGTTAAGCCTAGCTTTCAATGGAGCCATTGCCTCGGTCTCGGCTTTCTGCAACAGGCGTGCTGCCTCTTGCTTGAAGGCCATGTTCTTCTCCATCAGTTCCTGCAATTCGGCCTGACGTTTCATGCGGATGGCTGGTGCAAAATCTTTCAGTCCATCGAGAAAAGCCTCGTATTTGAGGTTGAACTCGTCGGTGGCGCGCTTCATTTCGGCCTGATACTTGCCGCGAAGGGTCTCGATGTTCTGCTGAATGGTTGCGTAATCGGGGGCCGACTGCAACACGTCTTGATAGCTGAAATAGCCAAATCGCAATGTGGCAGCACGCTCCGAGGGTGCATTTTGTGTTTGTGCGGTTGCATCTTGTGCGCCAGTTGTGAGGGCTGCCAGGAGCATTATGGCCGCAAAAATAGTTTTTTTCATATCGTTTGGTTGGTGTTTTCGCCCCTTTTGGAGCATCTGTTAGTATGGCGATGCGCTGTATCGGCTGTGCTTATCGGCACGGATACACCTTATAATATATATGCGGGCGCATTCGCGAAAAGGCTGAAACCCGCGTTTGGCCACGACAAGAAACGAGGTCAAACACGGGCATCAGTGCTTTAAGAGGTTGTGAAGGCATGGCCGTTCGGGGCGTTCGCCGTAGCGATGTGCCGGCAGAACGGCTTTGCATAGGCTTTCCTCTGCCCTGGTTTGTTTGCCAAAGTGCGCGATGCGCAGTCTGTTATAGGGCTTTGAGGGGCGCTTTACTTCATTTTGTTGAGCTGTGCTTTCACTTCTGCCGTTACGTCTTTGCTAAGCGTATCGCTGATGTAGGGGATGCCGGCCGATACGTCCATGATGTAGACGTAGCCGCCTGCCTTGCCCACAGCCTTAATGGCATCTACCAGCTTACCCGTGATGGGACCCATCTTCTCTTGCTGAGCCTTTTGCAAAGACTGCTGGTTGTCTTGATAGGTTTGCTGAATTTTCTGGTACATCTGCTGCAAGCTAGCCTCCGTTTCTTGTTGCTTGGTGGCGTTCATCGTGCTCTTGGTCTTCTCGTACTCATCGCTTTTGCGTTTCAGTTCTTCTTGCATGGCGGTGAGTTCGTTCTCGAATTTCTTGGCCGAAGCCTCGATGTCGCCCTTAGCTTTTAAGAATTCGGGCATGGATGCCATCACTTCTTGGGCGTTAACATGTCCGAACTTCTGTGCGAACATGGCCATTGGTGCGAAAAGCATCAGCATTAAAACTAGTTTCTTCATTGTTATAATTGTTTAATATGTTAATATTCGGGTCTATGAGTTGGTGCGTTTAGAGTTGGTGAGTTGGTGAGTTTGAAGTTTATGAGTTTGATGTTTTGAAGTGATAAGGGGTGCGAATGGCGGAAAGCAACATGGGTTTGGAATGTCAAGTAGCGAGCCTCGTTCATCAGTTAGGTTTGCGTGAGATGCCAAAAGATATGGCCACCCCCTCTACCGCTCATCCTCCTTACCACATACTACTTCCTACTTACTCCTTACTACATACCCCTTACTCCTTACTACATACCCCTTACTCCTTACTACATACCCCTTACTCCTTACTACATTCTACTTACTACATATTACTTACTCCTTCCTACTTCCTCCTTACAACTAACCTCACTAATTGGAATAGCCCAAACGTCCCAGCACTTCGTTGCTGATGTCTATCTTGGGCGACCCAAAGATGATGCCCGTATCGCTTGCCCTATCCAGCACTAGCGAGTAACCGCGCTGTTCCGAGAGTTCTTTTACAGCGTTATACACGGCCTCTTGTATGGGGGCAATCAGGCTTTCGCGCTTTTTGTAGAGTTCGCCTTCGGGCCCAAAGTATTTCTTTTTCAGCTCGCCTGCGTCCTTCTCTTTCTTCATAATGGCCTCTTGCTTGGCCTTGCGTTGCTCTTGCGAGAGGAAAACCACCTCGTTTTGGTAGTTCTTGTACATCGTCGCAGCTTCGTTCGAGAGTGCCTCAACCTCTGCTTGCCACTTTTTCGACACTTGGTTGAGTTGCTCGTTGGCTCGCTCGTAGGCAGGAATGTTCTTCATAATGTATTCCATGTCGATGAGCGCGAACTTCTGCGCATGGGCTGCCAGCGACACAATGGCCACAAGGCAGGTGATGATAAGTTTCTTCATAATCTCTCTTCTTTAATTTGTTGTTGTCAGCAAAAGGGGCGAAGGCTGGCCAAAACCGGTTTGGCCGAGCCATGTTCCCCAATATGTTTTAGACGTATACGACGTTAAAAGGTTTAGAACTCTTGTCCTAAGATAAAGTGGAACTGGCTGCCACCCTTTGTTCCGTAAACCTTGTCGAAACCGTAAGCCCAGTCTATACCCATAAGTCCCACCATTGGAAGGAATATGCGCACACCCAAGCCTGCACTGCGTTTGAGTTGTAGGGGGTTGAACTTGCGCGTGTCGGTCCATGCGTTACCCGCTTCTGCGAAACCTAATCCATAGATGGTGGTGTTGCCCAGCATGAAGGGATAGCGCAGTTCTAGTGCCATGCGCGTATAGGCGTAACCTTCTGCACCGTATGGCGTGAGCGAGCCGTTTTCGTATCCGCGCAAGCCGATTGTTTCTTCGGCATAGCCCGTTGAATAGCCGCTCATACCGTCGCCACCCATATAATAGGTCTCGAAAGGCGACTTCTTATAGCTGTTGTACGAGCCCAACAGGCCGAATTCAACGCGCGACATCAGCACAAAGCACTTTTGTCCGCCCGAAAGAGCCGTGTAAGTTTTCGACTTAAACTTCCATTTGTGGTACTCCACCCAGCGATATTTCTCCTGCTGTTCCTTTGCAAATGTGGGCGATTTTGGGTCGTTGGCCAAGTTGCGATAGTCTTTGCCGTCCCACTTAGACCAAGGTGGAGTTACGCTAACCGATGCCATGAACTCCGAACCCTTGCGGGGGAACATGGGATTGTCCGTAGAGTTGCGGCTAAGCGTAAGCCCCAGGTTGATGTTGTTGGCGTTACCATTGCTCATAATGAAGTAGCGCCAGTTCTTCAACATGTATCTTGTGTACGAAAGATCCATCGAAAGCACGAAGAAATCGTCGGGCCAACGCAACCTCTTGCCCCATCCCACAGATGCACCAAGCATCTGTATGTATTGGTTGGGGTCGTAATAGTTCTCGTAATTGTTGTAATAGCTGCTCCCGTAACCGTTAAGCGAGTTGTAATAGGCATAGCGGGAATTGTTGTTATAATAGTTGCTGTTTACGCCAGTTTGCTTAGAGTAGAACACGCTGACGTTGAATTGCAACGGACGTTTGCCGCCAAGCCAAGCCGTTGAGTAGCTGGCGTTGTACGATTGATAGTACTTACCATTGGTTTGTACGCCCAACGATAGTGTCTCGCCATCGCCAATGGGCAGCAGTCCGCGGCGCTCCTTGTTCTTGCCAAAGAGGTTGCGCATGGAGAAGTTGTTGAGCTTGAGACCAATCTTACCGATAAGGCCCGTCTGTCCCCAACCCAGTGAGAACTCAATTTGGTCGTTGCTCTTCTGCTCCAAGTTCCAGTTGATGTCCACCGTTCCGTCTTCGTAGTTGGGACGAACGTCGGGGCTAACCTTTTCTGCATCGAAGTGTCCCATCGTTGCAAGCTCGCGCGCCGAACGTTGCAATGCCTCTTTGGAGAAGAGGTCGCCCGGCTTTGTGCGCAATTCGCGGCGTACAACGTTCTCGTAAAGGCGGTCGTTACCATTGATGCGCACCTTGTTCAGGTGTGCCTGTTGGCCTTCAACGATGCGCATTTCAAGGTCAATAGAGTCGCCAACGATGTTCATTTCGGTGGGTTGCAGGTTATAAAACAAGTAGCCGTGGTTCCAATATTGGTTCCCAACCGCGTCTTCGTCTTCCGTTAAGCGCTTGTTCAGCAGCTTTTGGTCGTACACGTCGCCCTTCTTCATGCCCAGAAGTGCGTTCAGATAGTCGGTTGAATAGACGGTGTTTCCTACCCAAGTAACGTTACGCAGGTAGTATTTCTTACCCTCGTCCACTTTTATATGTATGTTCACATGTTTCTCGTCGGCGTTCCAAACTGTGTCTTCCAAGATGGTAGCATCGCGAAAGCCCAGCTCGTTATACTTCTCGATAAGTTTCTTTTTGTCGGCAGCCCAGCGTTCGGGGGTAAACTTCTTAGCCTTAAACAGCGACGAAAGCTTACCTGCCTCGTGGGTTTTGGCGAACGCACCCTTGCGCAAAAAGCCGCCCTTAATCTTTCTGCTAGACAGTTGTGCGTTACCTTCGATGATGATGTCTCGCACCTTCATCTTTTCTTTCTTGTCGATGATTACGTCGAGTATCACCTGGTTCTTGTTAGACACGTCGTCGCGTTGGCGAATTTCGATGTCGGCGTTCTTAAAGCCTTTGTCGTCGAAATAGCGTTTGGCCAAAATCTTGGCGCGGTCTATCATGTTGGGCGTAATCTGCGCTCCTTTTAGCAGTCCCAGCTTGTTTTCCATGTCTTCGCGTTCCGACTTCTTCAATCCAACGTAGTTGATAACCGAAACACGCGGGCGCAAGGCAAGGCTTACGTGCAGGTAAATCTTGTCGCCGACAATCGAGTCGGCCGAAATCTTCACGTCAGAGAACAGCCCATGCCGCCAATAACGTTTTACGGCATCGGTTATTTCGTTGCCGGGAACGGTTATCTCCTGCCCCACACTCAATCCGGATATGCCTGCCAGCATATAGTCTTCGTAGCCTTCGATGCCCGAAACGTTGATGCCGCCCAGCACCAACGTTTTGGGTGTACCGGCGTATGATATGTCTGGGTACACGATTTTGCCCTGTGCGGCGGCTTTAAGCCCGCACAAGCAGAGGGCGACAACAGGAAAAACCTTGCGTAATATCTTCATTTTTGGGTTGTTTTCTATCTTTATAAGTCAATATACTTCATGCCTGCCGTTCAGGACTCGCTTTCTACTTGCATGCCCGTTTTGCCGAATCGCCTTTGTCGCGCTTGGTAATTGGCGATGGCTTGGTGCAAGTCGGCCTCGTCGAAGTCGGGCCAATAGGTGTCGCAGAAGTACAGTTCCGAGTAAGCAATCTGCCAGAGCATGTAGTTAGAGATGCGCAACTCTCCACCTGTGCGTATCAGTAGCTCGGGGTCGGGCATGAAAGCAGTCTCCAATCGTTCGTTCATCAGCTCTTCGGTGATGTCTTCGGGCTGCAACGTTCCCGCTTTCACGTCGCGTGCGATGCTTTGGGCGGCACGCGTAAGCTCCCATCTCGACGAGTAGCTCAGTGCCACCACCATGGTCATTGCCGTGTTTTGTGCAGTGTGTTCCATGGTTTCTTGCAGTTTGTCTTGCACCGATTGGGGCAGGCGTTGTATGTCGCCCACCACTTGGAAACGCACGTTGTTCTTCATGAAGATTTCGTCTTCTAGCGAAGAGAGCACCAAACCCATCAGCGCGGCAATTTCCGTTTCGGGCCTACTCCAATTCTCTGTGGAGAAAGTGTAAAGCGTTAGGAACTTCACCCCTAGGCGCACGCACTCCGAAGTGATACGTCTCACGGTGTCCACTCCGGCTTGATGCCCGTAGCTTCTTTCCTTTCCGCGTTCCTTTGCCCATCGTCCGTTGCCGTCCATAATGATGGCAATGTGTCGGGGTATGCGTTTGATGTCTAGTTCTTGTTCCATTAATCGTCTTTGTTACAGGTTCTGCATTTGGGCATGAAACTATATGTGAGCGACAACGAGAGGGCCGAATAGCCGTCTTTGTTTTTGAACATGCCCACGCTGCGCACCGTATAAGGGTCGGCAACGCCGTCCAACTTGTCGCTCGTTGCAAAGTGCATGGCCCATTCCAGCCCAAGGTTCAGCCTCTCGGCTAGCTTGTATTTCACGCCCACGCCTAAGGATAGGTTGGCCGTTGCCACGCTTTTTTCGCCGCCGCTAACGTGGGTCAGCCCCATTCCGCCCATGATATAGGGTGTAAGGGGTTGTGCCCCGCGATAGTCGCGCCCTGTGCCGTAGGGCCAAAAGTTGTACTCGTAGGCCACGCCCACATCCACCACGCGGTGGTTAAAGTGGTAAGGCGAGGCGGCATAGGCTGGGTAATAGGTGCCGTTGTTTTGCGACGAACCTTTTATCTTGCCTGTAAAGGCGGCCAGCCGCAGGTCCATATAGGGGTTTATCACTCGCCGCAGAACTAGTCCGCCCATAGGCTGCGCCCCACGGAAGATGCCTGCATTGAAGTCGCCTAAGTAAGTAACCAACCCTAATGTGCCACCCGCCTCCATGAGATAGAGGGGGTCTCCTTGCGCCATTGCTCCGCTTGGGAGTGCGGCGAACAGCAACATTGCGAGCCAGTTTCTTTTCACCTTATTATATAAATACGTACTGTGCGCGGCTTGTTGCAGTTTGCCCTTGCCCCGCGTTTGTGGTGTTATTTATTTGTTGCCCAACCCACACTGTTCTTGCGTACGCGCCAAACTTTACCCGTGCCAGCACAAACCAACCAGATGTGGTTGTCTTTGTCGGCACCCATTGCAAATTGGGTGGTGTTCTTTGCTATGTCGGTGGGCATTGTATAAATGCGGTTGGTGCGCCACGACAGCCCGCCATCGGCACTCACATACACGTTTTTCAACGCCTGTACGCTGCTGCTTGCGCCCATACCTGCACCGCCCACGGCCAAGAGAACCGGCCCATGAACCACTACTTGCAGGTTAGACATGCGCGGAAGTCGCGGCTCTGCCTCCAAACTATTGTAGTAAGCCCACCTTTGGGTAGAGCTTGTTTGTCCGTATTCGAACACCTTACCCCACACAACGGGTGCGGCATCGCCGGCGTAGTCGGCCTCTTTGCGGTTGCCAAGTAGCACCACTTGTTCGGTTTTATCGCTTGCCGAGTGGTTCCAAACCACCATGTTGAAATCTTGTTGCGGCAGATAGCCGGAGCTTGCTGCCAACGTTTCAAGTACAGGCTCTGACGTTCCAACCTTTGCCAAGTACAGGGTGCTAGTGCCTTTAAGCAGATGTAGCCCCGCATTAGATGCGCCCAAGAGGTGCGATATGCCTGCGGCGTTTACGCCGAAGTCGGTCCAAGTTGTGCCATCGGTTGATTGCCACACCCTGTTTCCGCTCAACACGTATGCCACGCCATTGAAACTAACGGCGTTTTGCCATGCGTTGGCATCGGGCGAGAACGAAGGCGATAGCTTTGCCCACGTCTTTCCGTCGGCGATGGGCGAGCCATAAACCACCGTTCCACTGCCAGTAGAACCGAAAACCAGCACCATCGACCCCGCGTTTGCTACGCGCATGCCTTGCATAGCGGCGAAAGCAGGCACCGTGGCCAACTGGTTCCACTTAAAGTCGTTGGGCTTTTGCTTGTGCACACGCACGTCTACGGTGTATTTCTGCGAGTACTTTTGCGAGTTGCTGTACACAACGAACGTGCGCTCGGAGGTAAAGTCCACCGAGTCTTGCCCGTTTTTATAGTACGCAGTAGAGTCGCTGGTAAGGCTTTTCAGCGTAACCACGCCTGCGTTTCTGGTAGAGAAGGTGCCAACAATCTTCTTTTGGTTCACGCCGTAGGGCAATGAGTCGAGGTTGTACACCCTTTTGTTTATCTGGTCGATGTAGAAAACATATTTCTTGGCATCGAGTTTTCTATAATATACACTGTCTTTCTTGCCGTCTTTTGTGGTGGAATCCACCCTCAAACTTAGTTTTCCAAGGGTGAAGGCCGTGATAGCCGTGTCGTCGTAATAGGTGATGTCTCTGGCATCGTCTTTCAGACAAGATGCAAAAACAAAACCAGCCGAGAACAGCAAAGCAAGAGACCATCGCATTTTTTTCATTCCGCTTTTGAATTAATTTAGCTGCAAATTTAGTGAGAATTCCTCAAATAAACTGCGTTTTGTTCGCTTTATTGTGCAAAATATGATAAACGCGCTGCTTTTTTAAGGTATTTTACGTGCTTTGGCGGTGGCAAGCGATGGGCGGTGTGCCACATGCGTGCCTAGACTTTCGGCTTTTTGTATAAGGTAAACAAACTGGATGATAGCAGCTTGTTGAGTTTGTATGTGTTAAGAAAAAACCATTGGGCTTGATGTTTTCTTTGAGCATGTCGACAGCAGTTACGCCATTTTTCAGTGCCTTCCTATCCCTAAACGGACAATCGAGTTCGTTTTTTCAATCTTTTCCCCAAATTAGCCTTTTAGTTAATTTTAGTGCATATATTTTACAAAACACACTCTGCCTGGCACACCATTCTAGCGAAATTTTAGGTTGAAAAGCGTGCTTTTTGCAGCATTTTTCAGCTTTACGCAATTCTTTTTCAGTCCATTTTTGATGGTTTTGCTTGCATTTAGCACCATTTTACCATTCTATTTGGTTGCCTGCTCTCTTTTTTTAAGGCTCTAAAAACTGTGTTTTTACCACTAAAACACCACTTTTTCATGGTTATTTTGTCCCTTTTAGCCATGTTTTTAATGGTTCTAAGAGGTTTTGTTTATGCGATTACAGTGTATTTTTATGCTTTTCATCTTGCATTTACCAGCATTTTGCCTTGCGTTTAGCAGCAAAACGCCCTGCATTTAGCGGCATATTGGCTTGCGTTTTGCACCAAAACGCACTCCATTTTGCACCAAAACGCACTACGTTTAGCACCAAAACACACTCCATTTAGCGGCAAATAGCCCAAAAGTAGGTGCAAGTAGTGGTTTCTTTAAATAAAAATTTATTTTGCCGCATGCGCACGCTAACCCCTTTTTGCATCAAAACAAACCTTCGCGAGAATTGATTATTTGCGGTGGAGTGAGCAGTTGGTGGGTAAAACAGGTACCTATAATGTTAAAATTTGTACTGAAAAGACTACAAATAATGTTTGTTGGGTGGGATGATGAGTCAACTAATTGGTGGATTGAGTATTGTGGAAGGTTGTGCAAAGGCGAACATCAGTAAAGCCTTTTGTTGGCTATTGTGAGGCTGTTAAGAGTAGCTAGGCGCTGGGCATTAGTCGTCGTAAGCATCGCCAAGCGATTGAAAGCCCTGTTCTGTCCAATACAAAGATTGTCCTTTGGCGTGGTATAGGCTTTGCAACAACTCGGTAAAGCTTTTGGCAACAACCGCTTGCTCGCCAGCAACGCCATGCCTATCCCAAAAACTATCGTAACAATATCCCTGTTTGTTTTTTGACAAGTCGATGGTTATATATTGCGAGTGGTTGTCGTGCGCAATGATAAACCAGTTGTGGCTTACGTCGTCTGCCACGTCTTCTCCCACAATAATGGGGTTAGCCCTTTTAAATTCAGCAGCACCAACGATTTTTATTGGATAATGGGCATCGTTGAAAAGCGAGATTGAAGAATAGTTTTCAAGAAAGTAACGTAAGTCTTGCGGTAAATGCAAAGGCAATTTGGCCGCAGGATGTGACAGTTTAGAAACCGCACAACTTTCGTTGTATTCTATTTCTGTTAGAATATTGATAAGGTCTTCCATATGTGTTTACTCTTTTTTATTGCTTGTATGGGCAGGTTGGTTGATGGCTTTTAATATTCTATTTTCCAAGTCGATAGGAAACCAAACAATAGAAAACTCATGGTGTTTAAATTCTTTTCTTGTAATGGGCGTCTCTTCTTGCGTGGCAAAATTCCTCAAACGAAAGTCTCCATCAACACCAAATATCATTCTTAGACTATCGTAATTTGAGTGTTTATACTTGTCGTAACAGTCTGTTTTCCCGATTATGCGCCACCGCTTTTTTATAATGCCGTCCCAAAATATTTGCAATGGAGCAAACAACACGCCCGAATTTTCTATTTCGTTAATGCAGGTTTGAGCGGAACCAATCTTCTTAAAAATCTCTACTAAGACCGAGGAGCTGGTTTCTATTACTCTTCCAAAGGCAAAGTCTTTATCTAAATCTTTGTCGGATAGTTTTACTTTTAACTTCCAATCGTCTTTGGGCATGAATAGAGGAATACAAAATATATCCCCTGCATGAACGACAATCTTATTCATTGTTTAACTTTTAGGGTGTTTGGAAAGTAACTTATTGAAACTTATTAATCAGTTCGAAGATGTCGCTTGCAGCTTTATTCATCTGCAATGAGCCTAATGCGCCTAAATCGTTAGCGTATATTGAATGGTCGTTGGGCGTATTTGTGCTTATGAAATAGCCCATGTCTCCATCTTGTCCAATCATCAAATAATTGGGTTCGTAGGCTCGTACCTCATAAGTTTCGTTCCTTTCCTCTATGTCGGAATAAGAAAACAGGCCTATCCCAGAGCCTTCCACCTCAAAGACGTCGTCCGCTTTGATGTGGCACAGGAAATCAAAATAGGGCTTGGGAAAGGTTATTTTCAACCTTTCTTCCAGTTCAATAACGTTCTTCTTTACGCTTACACAATCCATTGTTGTTGCTGTTATAAGTAAAATTGGTGAGGTTCGGACATGATGCAATGGGCTTAACGGCCGCTTGTTAAGTGCTAACGCGTATGACAATATTACTTGCTGTAAGCAGAATTTACGTTGAAGTTGTCTTGGCTTTCAGTATTTTTATAAATTGAGAGGAGTTTATTATCTTTGTGATGCTAAACCAAGATAAACATTCCTCTCATGTACGAAGTACAGGACAAAGCTACAATGGCCAATTGGGCTAAAATATCTCTGAGGTACTTCCAGAATTGTTCTCGGAACTTAATACCTCGCCCTTGTCGGTATCGGGACTTTTTCTCAACGCAGTTGTAGGTTCCGACGCAGAACAGTTCTGGCGGGGATGCCACAAACAAGAGGTAATTCCAAACGTTGTCTTTAACAAACGCAGAGGAAAGCAAAGGGAGGAAGAGTTCCTTGATAAATCGCTGTATAGCTAGAAGTTTCCATTGTCTGCAAGCACATTTAGAGCCTGATGATGGCTACTTTATTATAAACTGCAAAGCAGCCAGGATGAGAATGCCTGCAATTAGCATCCAGCGATTAATATTGATATTCTTAAGATTATCCGCATGCTGATCAGAAATTTGCTTGCATAATTCCTCTATATCCCTCTGGTTTTTGGTTATAGCTCGGTTTAATTCTTCTGTTCGTTCTGAGAGCCTACTGAACTCTTTGCTCATAGAATTAGTGAGCATAGTCATATCGGCATCGACTTTCTGTGATAGCTGACCATACTGTTTGGAAATATTTTCAGTACTTTCCTGCAGTTTATTATGAATGGAATGCACATCTGCAGAAATCTCGTCCTGTCTGGTCTTTAATCCAGAGGTTATTTCTATCGATTGTTCCAACTTCGTTTGGAAAGCACTTAATTCTTCATTGCTTTTTGCAAGTCTATCATTTTGTGAAACAAAATCAGTAAGTATGCTAGAAGAATTTTTCTTGAACTCTGCAATAATGGTATTACAAGAGGCCTCTATAGAGGTAACAGCTTCTTTTATTTCTGTTACTTTCTGAACTCTCATCTTAGCAATTTCCTCTTTCAAGAGGATAGTCTCTTGCAAAACAGCATTTACAGAAGCAACATAACCATTCACTACATTCTGAAGTTGTGAACTTGCATTGATTGTGTCTTCAATCTGTTCCTTTGCAGAGTTAATGTCCTGGAGATTCTTCTCGAGTCGCTCCAATGCAAGATTTATATCGTATGCCATAGTTATTTATTTAAATATTTCTTCGTTATCTTATTAAAATTCTCTTCATGAATGAAAAGCATTATTGCATCTTTACCTTTATTCAGGATTTCTTCCTGAATGTAAGCATCATGTACTTTTGCACAAAGTTTTTCATTGAATACTTCTAGTACGTTCCACATGCCATATCCCATAGTTCCATAAAGTGACATAAAACCTTCTATATAACTGTTATAAGCTGTTGCTTTTAATGTTTCATTGTTTCCTACACCAAGGAATGTGATGCAATAAGTAAGTAACAACTGAAGTGCAGCATTTTCAGGATGAGCACGCAGGCAAAGCAATGTTGCACCATAGAGATGTTTGACATTGTCGACCTCGCTGCCAGAGCCATCTTCCGTCATGGCCCGTATATATTTCTCTACGACCTCAAAGCCATCCAGTCCCTGTTCGTCGGTGTCCTCCATAAGCGAATAGTGCCTATCACCAAACTTGTAGCCTTTGCGTGCATATTTAGAGTTGAAGTACAGGTGAATGAACTCCTTTAGCCAATCATCATTGCCATTTTTATATCGCTCGGTGATACTATCTTCGCAAGCAATACGCATATCATCAATGGCACGATAACGCTTCTTCTCCAAGTTAGTATAGACAAAAGCCGTCAGATACCCTAAACACTTATCGAGGTAGTTACGTCCTTTCTGATTGTCGATTTCAGCAACTTTCTTCTCAGCTTGCTCCGAAGAGTAATATTTCTTGAAGAAATCAAACATACACTGTTGGAACTCTTGGTCTGAACGATTACGGATTTTAAGCTCATAAGTTTCTGACAGATAGTCTATAGTAACGTCCTCCACCAGACCTATACAACAAAGTCGATAGATGGCCTTATCGGTATCATCTTTGTCTCGTTTCCGGCAAAAGAGAATCTTTAGTTTTTGATATGTAGCCTCGTCAGCATGATAACGTAACCATCTTGAATCGTTGGAACAGTTTGCAATCTGAGTAAGTAAATCGTTGAAGTTTCCTATCTTATTTAGTTGTAGTGGTCCATATCTGTTTTCATCTATGTTATTCCAGTTTTGTTTCTGAGCAATATTTGTAATTTCGGCTTTCAGCATTGCCTTGAAATCATCTGGGGATTGTTTTATTTGATTTTCCCATGAAACCGTTACATAGACATACCCATCTTTGTCAGCTTGAGACATTGCGCGGTAAATTCCTTCCGTTAGATTGTTTCCACCATCCAATGGTGTGAGAAGGTCTTTAGCAGAATGGTCTGAGTAAGTTTTCAGGATGTTAATAAGTGCATTTGTAATTTTCGAACAGATCTCATCTTCAAAGCCTATATAATTGTATGACGGACGCAACGTATCCAAGAAGATAAAGCCATATTGCTTTGCATTTTCTTCCTTTGAGAAGATAGTTATTGCATTCTTTAATTGATTCACTTCCAGGCAGATGTCATCATTACCCATGATCTCACGTAACTTCCCTTGAATCTCAACGACATAAGTTGGCTTTATATTCAAAAGGCGATCAGTCATCTCATTAAGAATAGCTTTCTCCTTCAGTAAGCCTCTAAATGAATTATTATGGAACCATAGGTCGATACCTTTATCTACATTCTCAAGATAACCATTCCTGTGGATTATTTCGGTAATCGTTTGAGCTTGTTCATCCGTAGCCCCTTCTGCCTTACAAAAGTCAGTGAAATCATTGGACAGAATATACCGGTCATTATATTTTTCAAGCCAACGGGGGTCATCCTTTCCCATATAGAAACGGATGTCATTAATTTTATCTATCGTCAGATGGATATATTCCGTAGGTTCGTAAAGAATATAAGAAATAGCATTTTTCTTGTCGCGCCCACCACGTCCAGCTTCTTGAACATAACTTTCTATGGATGAAGGGTGGTTTATGTTAATGGTAAAGCGAATGTTGGGTTTGTCAATACCCATACCAAAGGCCTTTGTGGCTATCATTACATTTATGTCATTATTATTGAATGATGACATATGACCAGAAGGTTGGTCACCACCCACGAAAGTACCTATCTGCAAGTAATCTTTTTTTGATCTAAGTACTGCTGAGATACCTTCTCGAGTTCCCCAGTCATTATTGTTCACTCCAAAGGTTCCTTTGGCATGGGGGCAGAAAATGATTCCTGCATAAGGGTATTTGTTTTCTTCGTCGGAGGTATAGAAGCACTCTTTTTCGAAATTTTCCAGCGCACATTCCGAGTTGTGTATGTTCTTTTCTTCGAGTTGCGAAGGTATTGAATCGAGAAGCAGAGACATCTCTTCTATCTTAGCTTTCGCTATGACATCTTTCATGTCCCACTCATCAACACCCGCTTTCAGCAAATAAGGCTGTTCAGACTCTTTTAACGAATCAAAGTCTGCTTTTACCTCTATGACACGATAGGCCAATTCAGGACGCGTATCATTTTCTGGGCGGACAACAGCTTCGCTGTCAATTGTTAGATTACCACCTAAAGTAAGTTCCCGTTCAACGTCGGCTAACACGTCAAAAGAGGCCGTTGCCGTAAGTCCGATGATAGATAACGGACGTTTGGACTTCGTATGCATGAAGTTAATCATATTTCTTCCCAAATGAAGATAGGATGTGCGGAAGTCATGTCCCCATTCTGAGACACAATGCACCTCGTCTATGATACCATAAGAGAAATATACATGATTCTTCTTGGTCATAGAAACTAGACTTTCTCGGAAGTTTGGCATCATAAATCGCTCAGGAGATAGTAACATAAACAGTACTGCTCCCCTCTGCAACATATTCAGCTTGTCGGCTTTTTCCATACTACTCATGCTACTATTAACGCATTCGCAGACATCAATTCTAATACTGCGCAATCCCCTAACTTGATCAAGCATCAATGACACTAATGGGTCTACTACAATTGATACGCCAGGTTGTAATATGCATGAAATCTGATAGGTTAGTGATTTTCCACCACCAGTAGGAAGTAGTCCGATAGTTGTTCTATCTCCCAAGGAATGACTAATAATAGGCAACTGTCCTGGCCGGAATGAAGGCTTACGGAATATGTCATGTAGGAAATAAGACAGAACCTTTTCACGCTCCGGTATATTAACATATTTACCCGTAGTATCTTTGACCACCAACGGCGGATATTGAATGCTCTCTGCAGAACAGATGGTTCTATGTCTCTTTTGATAGTGAGAAGAACGAACTATATAAACAGCATCAGCTTTGATATTAAGTGGAAGGGCATCGATGTTATCACGCAATAACATAGAGATATCCACGCAAACATCAAAATGCCTGTGTGGTATCTCTAGATTAACTTTCTGCTCTAAGTGTAAGGGTGAATCGGCAAATTCAGCTGTAGAAACAACGCTAAGATTAATTTTGGGCAAAGGATTACTTTTCCCTGATAGAGAATAGATGTTCTTTATCTTTTCTTGTAGAACCTCTACGGCTATCGCCGCACAAGGCACGTCGCGTTCTACAACTGCAACATTCCACTCAGTAGCGTTTTTCTTAAGACATCCTGCCATTAAAGTTTCTATTAGGACTCGTTCAAGTCTTGCTATTGCCAATGGGCTAAGCACAATCTGGAGTGTATCTTTCCACGCCCCAGACAATTCTTTTCTGCTATTCTTTTCTAATATCTGCAGATACTGATTAGCTGATTCCTTTTCTCTCCAGTTGTGTAGAAAAGAGATGTCCTTTAACACCTTTATGTGGTATGTATACCATCCTTGTTCTGTGGAACTACTATCCCGTTGTTCATCACGATGTCGTTGAAAGATATTACTATGATAGACCTTTGCATCTTTCTCTATTATAAAGCCTGTACGAGACTCACCGTATGGTATATTCATGGCAAAGTCCACGCGTTGTTCTTTATGAAAGTTTCTGTCAGGAATTTCTATAATTGTAGAAAGAGGGCGCAGGGGTTCAAGAACCTGTATCAAATACTCATTTTTGCAATCCTTTAAGGTCTGTTCTACGAAGCTTTTTTCAAAGCTACTTTCCAACATATCTCCATTATAGCATTCAATATTAAAACGTGGGTCTACAATGTGTAATGCTTCATAGATTTGTTGAGCAGAAATAGAATGTTTTGAATCATAATTGAGATTTGCTCCTTCTACAGGTTTTTCTGAAACACCAAACAAGTCTGAGAACGTATCTTCTAAAAAGATAGGAGCTTTCGTTGGAAGACCACGAGAAATAATGTTTGCAAGTACGGCAAACTGGGCATCGAATTTATCATACACTCCCAACTGAATATTTGATTTTACATCAAAAACGGATAATGCACGATAAAGACTCTCTGCTTCATTAGAATATTCAAAATCTAGATATTCTTCAGCTACCGAATCCAAAACATAACCAGCAAAGAACTGATCTTGTTTGTGGGACTCCTCAATACGTTTTCTAATATCCCTAATAGCCTCTACACGTTCGAAAGCCTTATCAAATATGCGCAAAGAGATTGTCCATTGATTTAACCATTCTCCTTTATCCTTGTCCATTATTGCAAACATCTCGTCAGGATCAGTTGCAGCAATGAACTCGCCAATCCGTCGTGAATTTGAATAATATGGACCTATACAGATGAAAGTATTGGCTGCATTAAACGATTTTTGAAAAAGATAGATGAATTTAGCCAAGTCAAAGCCTTCTACATCCAAGATATTACTGAATAAATGGATTTTTCTATAATTAGATTTTTCAAAATCGTCCACACATAAACTATCAAAATCTTTCGTGATAGTTCTAACAGTATAATTAGGATTAATACAAGCAACAACTTCAGAAGCACGTTTAACTGCTGCTTTAGATGGCTCTATAAGATTAATGTTCAATAACTTTGGTGTAATCTTATGGGAAGATAGAAAATCTAAAAGACATATAGTTGCTGTACCTTGCCCACAACCCCAGTCATAGATTTCAAACTCTTCTGTTAGTAATTGCGCAAAATTGGGTATAGCATCAGATGCGGCTTCAAGCTTAGCTTTGTGCATCTTCCCAAAGCTATGCAAATACATATTCAAGTGGTTCTCATCGTCCAATACCCCTTTACCCCTATCCAAGTCATGGTGTAGCTTGTCGCGTTCAGCTCGATTCGCCGGGAGAAGAGATTCCGCAGTATCTCTCATTCCAATGAATGATAAATTCCCTTTTTCCTTAAACAATCGTATAAAGTCAGACATAATTATTTACCTGTAATTGTATCGGCGTTTCTGTTCTGTTGATGTCGCTTCCAGTTTTCTATAGCGAGTTTTTGGGTCGTATTTGCATAACAATATTCACAAAGATGTGGACAAGTATTATACTCACCAATATCCTTTGCAGCCATGCAACCGCATAAAGCCCTTTGACCAGGATCTTTTTTATGGGCGCTAATAAAGTATTGGTTATTAGGAAGGCATGTGGCGCCTTCTGGAAGCAAAACTCCTGCGTCGTCAAACAAGGAGGGTGAAGGCATTGGCTTAACCTTTACCTTCATAAAATTCATAAGTTTCTTATCATCCCATGCTAACCGAGTTATGAGATCAGCATCAATACAACGATTATGGAGAATACCATATCTTTCAATATCAATCTTTTCGCTACAAGTAGCAAGCTGATAATTCCAGCCACGCTCAATATTCATTTGTGAGAGTTTTGCTGCAAACTCCAGCATTTGCTCCTCAGTCCACTCATGATAGGGAACACCGCTTTTCTCTAAGTTATATTTCACTTTTTTGTAGGTTGCGATATCTGCATACGAGAACACAAGCTTCTCTGTATAACCTTTTAAGGCATCACCAATATTTTTTACTTTATCGAGCAAGTTTCCTATGGAAATATCATCTGTTAAAATAATAGGGTCAAATCTCCAAATAACACTTCCAAGTCCTAGTTCTTTAACTAACAACTTAAATGTTTCAATACGCTTGGAGAGAGGGGGGACTTTCTCTAACTGATTACCTTCATAATCATTCAAAGTATATTGAACATAACATTTGATGTTTTTGCATTTTAGAACGCTTAAGTATGGGAGAAGTGGGCGTGGGTTCTTCGACCAGAATACAATGAATCGTGTGTTGATATATGAAACATACGATTTAACACCATTAAAAGGATTTGTCCATGCGGAGAACCCCTTCTCTAATCGGTCGAAAAACCAATCTGCATAGAATGCCGGAATGTCAGTACTTCTGCTTGCAGATATGATAATGGGTGCCTGTGCTTTCACAGTTTTTCCATCAATTATAATATCAGTATATTCCCAAGTTGCCATTTCTAATCTTTATATCAGCATTCTTTTTCTATTCTCGATGGATATGCTTTTTCCAAGCGCATTATCTGTTTTTAATCTTTTTAAATTCTTTTTTGAAGTAAAAAATAGCAGTATTGGTAATTGTTAGTTGGAGTTATGATTAGTGCTCTGCTGTTTTCTGTCAAAATAATGGCTTTGATAAGGTGGAATATGAAAACGTCCTACAACTCCATTATAAATTACCCTGTAATTATGATTTGTTCGCAGAACTTATATATCTATCCGTACAAAGGTACATAATACTTTTCTAATAAAGAAAGATTCAGGGTCGTTTTTTATATTGAAGGCATCGTGGCTTTCTCCTCATTATATACTTACAGGAAACATGTTTACAACTAGTAGAGAATGCACTGAGTAGCCTCTAACAGCCCATCTTCGGGACATAATTACATTATGTCACAGAGAAATGGAGTAGGATTTAATTGTCGTTGTAAGTTTGTCCAGCACTTCGTACGTGAGATGTTCATTTATATTGCTTTTCGCATCACAAGGCTAATACAACTCTCAATTATAGCAGTCTTAAAAGTCAAGACGACTTCGTTGAATATCATTCCATTTCTTTCTTACAATTTGGTTTGCCACCAAGGTTTTTAACGTAACCATTAGCTGAATATTATCTGCAAGTGCCGTTAGTGCGCCTTAAAATTATAAGTGCTAACGCTTATTGTCACGATGTTGTTGTACATTGATGTCGTTGGATTGTTCGCAGCGTTTTTTCAAATCTTGGGGTAAATCATCGCGCAAACAAATGGCAACTTTACAGCCTGTGTCGCCTGTGTTGTAGATTAACCGCATCAGTTCGTCATCTAAGTGTTTAAACTCGGCTATTTCAGACATGATGCAATAGGCCAAATCGTTTGGCAATTTGCCCAGCAATTCTTTCACGATAGGCTCAGCGTCTGCTTGTTCAACGTCGAGACGTATGGCTATATTGCTTGACGTTTCCCACGTTTTGCTTAGCTTTTCAAAATCGCAAAACACGTTTTCCTTATTTATATGTAGTGTTCTCATTTGAAATGTGATAGCGTCTTGTTTGTATTTAGGTGCTAGCATTCAACTTTAAGTTGCATGATTTTTTGCTTGAATTTGTTGAGTTCAATCAAGTCAAAACCGCTGTCCATGTGGTGTATCACCCTTAACAGTTGCTTTTGAACTGCGAGTTCTTGAGAAATAAATGCGTCTGAGTTGCTCATCCTTTTGTTACTTAACGCAATTATATCTGCTGTTTCGACAAGTTTAATTGCGCAGTAATCAATGTACTTCGCATCGTTCTCCTTGATGAAGTCAAGATAATATGCCTGTGCTATTGCTGCATTCTGTGCCAAAACCGCCTCGTTTCTTCCATCTTCATCTGTGTCTGGTATTATTTGTTCTACCAACTTTATGTCATCAGAACTAACACGTGTTTCAATTTGATTAAACAGTTCTTGGGTGCAATTAAACAGCATTTTATCTGTTAATTGACTGATTGCGTCAAACCGACAACGCTTGTTGGTGCTTATGAGGTAACTTTCGAGAAAGCTTTCCATCCTTATCACACAACTGATGCCAAACAGCAATTGCTTGTTTGGCGATAGTGCTAATATGCTGTCCTCAATTGTCTTTTCCATCACTTACAACTACATGGCGATGCGCTTTCACTCTTTTACCAATTCGATAATACGGCTATCGAGCTGGTTTCCGCCCAATACTTTAAGCCCAACCTTGTGTAGGTAGTCGCCCGTAAAGCACTTGTTGTGGAAGGCCAGATGGCTTTCTTGCCCTGGCATGAGGCAAATTTCGCGCACGCGATAAGTGGCGGCGGGGTCTAAACCTTGTAAACGGGTGCTGATGATGGTTTCGTTATACCGCGGATGCAGGTCGTAGGCAAAGAGTAGGGCATGCGTTTTCTCGTCGTTTACGCGCATCAGGGCGCAATGACTGGTTTCGTAAGGCGATACCAAACGATAAAGATTGGGGGCGAAAATGATGGGTTTAAGTCGGTTATACTCCTTTATCGCCGCCTGGCAATAAGCCAAATCGTTTGGCGAAAGGTGTTTCAGGTCGAGATCGAAGCCCAATTTACACGAGAAATCTACATCTAAACGAAACTTCACCGAGGCAGTTTTGTTCCAGTCGGTAACGTGCGAACACATGGCCTTTGCAGGCATAAAGTGCGAGAAAGCCCACTGAATGTAGATGCGCTCAACGGGGTCGGTATTGTCTGAACACCAAAACTCGGTGAAATACTTCAAGGCCTCGAAGTCGCAACGGGCGCCTCCGCCCGAACAAAGCATCATGTAAAGCTTGGGATATTTGGCTTGAACGCGGTTGAGAACGGCGTAAAGTCCGCGCACATAGTCAACGTATAGGTTGCCTTGTCGTGCTTTAAGGTTGGGTGAAAAGATGTTGGTGATGGGGCTATTGCAATCCCATTTCATGAATTTGATGTTGGGATTTTCTTTCATTAGCCCGTCTATCACGCCGAAAACAAAGTCTTGCACTTCGGGGTTTGTTAGGTCTAGCACCAGTTGGTGGCGGAAAAGATAAGTCTCGCGGTCGGGCAAACGCAATATCCAATGTGGTTTGTTGCGTGCCAGTTCGCTTTCGGGGTTCACCATTTCGGGCTCAATCCAGATGCCAAAGTCCACGCCTTGCTCGTTCGCCCCTTTCACCAAGGCCGGTATTCCGCCAGGCAATTTGGCGCGATTAGCCTGCCAATCGCCCAGCCCTGCTTTGTCGTCGTTGCGCGGATAGCGGTTGCCAAACCATCCATCGTCTAGCAAAAAGAGGTCTACCCCTAGGCTTTTGGTCTGCCCAAAGAGGTTGTCCAGTTTCTGTTCGTCGAAGTCGAAGTAGGTGTTTTCCCAATTGTTAAGCAGCGTCATGCGGTCTTCTTGCGCCATATACAACCTGTGGTTCAAGGCCCAACGCTGAAAGTTGCGGCTGCCTTGCCCAGTTCCTTGGGTGCTTAGTGTGAAGATAAACTCAGGTGTGCGAAAGGTTTTGCCGCGGTCGAGCGTATAGGTTGAGGCGTCGGGATTGATGCCTGCCAATATGCGCAGCTGGTTGTTGTGGTCTACTTCGAATGTAAAACGAAAGTTCCCCGTCCAACCGATGGTGCCCATTAGCACCTTACCGTGGTTCTCGGAAACGGGCGAGCCGAGGCCAACCTCGAAGAAAGGGGAAGCCAACATGGCGGCTCGTGTGCCCAGGCGGGTGTCTATCGTCTTGCGTCCAAAGTTCAATTGGGTTTGGCTCATCTGCATTTCGCGCGCCCAATCGCCGCTAAACTCGGTTAGATAATACGTGGGTTCTTCGAAATAGAGCATGGCAGAGGCATAGCGGCCCAGGCTTATTGGCTTGTTTTCGCCGTGGCTAATCTCCGCCCATTGGCAGATAACGTCTTCCTTAGCGTAGGCCAAATAGTGCAGATTAACGTTTAATGGGTACTTCTCGTCGCGCAGTTTCACAACGGTTTCGGTGGCTCCGTTGCGCGCGGTTTGCGTATGCGACACGTATTTAAGCACCGAAGTGGGGTTGCCGTTGTTGTGGGTAAGTTGCAGTGCTGGTTCAAAATAGTCTTCTGTTCCCATAACGGGGTACGCCTCAGAGCCTGCCCACATGGGCGAAGTTTGATTGGCGCGCGGCATAAAAAGCTGGTCGAGGGGCGTTGCATCGCTTAGTTTTTCGCCTAGATAAGCTTGGTAGAGCCGCCCGTTCGGTTTCACTTCCAGCACCAGTTGTACGTTATTGGTGTGTATCGAAATTATGTTCTTGGCGTAGGCTGCCACGCCGACGAGCATCAATATGGCCAATACGAGGAGTTTGAGGAGTTTCATTTGTTGCGTTTAGGATGTTTAGCGTTTATGAATTGTTGGTGTTTTGAACCGATGTTTTTTATTATAACGGATTGTTGTTCGAAGGCGAAACGTGGCCAATTTCTTGCGATAGGCTGTTGTTCTGCACCGCTCTTGCTGGCGCAAAGGTAGCTGTTTTATTTCAACTACAAACAAAAGTTGATTGGAGTTTGATTGGAAAAGAAAGCCCACGCACTATTGATGCGGCGTACCTTCCCTTTTTGTAATTTCCGAATATAGGCGGCCAATCCTTACTGCTTGCATTGGGGCGAACGCTTTTTCGTCGCATGCACGATTGATGCTGTCGCATAAGTCGTCTACCTTTTTATCTAGTTTAGAAAAGGCAAGTTTGGTTTCTGCATCCTGTTTGCGCGCCAGTTTCTTGTTTAGCGCCTCTAACTGGATATAGCTGTCTTCAAAATCGTCTAACAATTTATCCCATTTTGCAACGTTTGCAGCAGAAACAGTGTTGCACAAGACATACACATCGGCATAGGCTTCCTTTAAGTCAGAGGCGTTTACGGTTGCTATCTTAAAGGTGGCGGCATCTTTCGGCAGGTTGTCTTCAACAATCATGTCGAACGAAACCCAATACTCGCCGCTCTTGGTCATCATCTCTTTAAGCTTTGCATCGTCTTTATAGCTGTTTCCTATTGAGGAAAACTTGGCAATAGATTGGCCTTGCTTGTCGCAAACGTCAAGGGAAAGGGGACCGTTGGTGTAGTCTTTAAATGTTTCGTCGTTGGGGTTGCCTTTGCCGTTAGACCTTATCTTGACCGCGATGGTGGCGTAGCGAAGTAGTTTCTGGGTATAGTTTAAGCGGTATTCGCCTTCAACTACTTCGAGCACAGCAGACAACGAACCATCTATTTTAACCGTAGTTGGTTTAAGCATAACGCTTGCATTGAACGTCTCTTCTTGCTCGTTGGCGGCGCGGTTGCTCGGGTTGCTGCTGCAAGACGTTAGGTAATGCACTGCGATGAGGGCCGTAAAGATAACAAGAATTCTTTTCATAATCATACTTTTCTATCATAGGGGTTTGTCATTCGAAAGCGAAACGTGGCCAATTTCTAGCCCTAGGCCGATTTTAGCCTTTGTCTCGTTGGCGCAAAGGTAGTTATTTTTTATCTCAACCACAAGCCATTGTCATCCTGTTTGATAGAAAAACGCAACACGCTAAGTGGCTCGGCGGAAGATAAGTGGGGGCTATGTATATATATTTGAAAGCCTAAACATGAAGAACTTTATAGCCGCAACTCCTCTCAAAGTCGCCCTGAAAGCCTTTATCTCTGCATTGAAAGATTCGGCGAATGCGTTTGTTGCCCTGCTCACAAAGCAGTTGAGCATCCCCATCGTAATGTCCGTATAAGGTTGCTGCAATTATGTTGATGCTCTTGAATATAGAGTTGGCAACCTTGTTGTACCACCAGGGCCAAGGCAAGGTCGTTGTTTAGCCAGTTGTAATCTAGTGGAGTGGGTGTAATCTTGGTGCCGTCGGGAGCTGTTGGCCTTTTATAGCAGTTGGCAAAACGCCCAACATAATCGCCCATAGCATCCTTTACGGTCAGGTTTTCGACCGTGGTTTTGGCCTGCACTATGGTGCCACAGGCGCACCAAGTGCGGGCACGACTAATCCCTAATCTTAGTGAAAGCCACCCTCTTCGATGCTCTTCGCCTTCATGTGTATGCCGCCCAACCTCACCATTTGCATTGGGGCGAGCGCATGGGCTTTAACAGCAGAGTCTATTTGTGCCCACATTCGCTCTTTCTTACCATTCAATTTGCTGCGTTCAGAATCAAGTTGAGTAGGGTTAAGTTCATCCGTTTGCTTGTTCATGGCCAGCTCTTTGAGGTAGGTTGTTTCAAGTTCGTCTATCAATTTATCCCATTTTTCAACCTGCTCCATCGAACTGGTGTTGCAATTGAGGCGAAATTTATCCTTCAAATCCTGGTTTGCATACGTAACATCATAACCAATGGTAAAGCCATCAATGTTCTTGGCCAGGTCGCTGGGTATCATTCCGACAAACGAGATGCACACCTCCCCACCCTTTTTCAAGGCTTCTTTCAGCTTAGCGTCGTCTTTATAGCTGCTTGCCAAAGGCACAACATCTGCAAGAATCTTACCGTATTGATTGCAAAAGTAAAGATACAAGGGGCCGTTGACAAAGTCGGTTAAGGCAGAACTGCTTACATCGTCATTACCCTTACACTTAAACTTAACATCCATCACGATGTAGTTAAGCAGTTTTTTGGTAAAATGCAGACAATAATCTGCATCAACCACTCTGAGCGAAACATCGTCTTTACTCTTAACATCAAGGCGTTTAGGACTGAGCACCACCACCGTATCACTACCTTTTTCACCACGCCCACAAGTGCACTTGCCCTCATTCTTAGCGCACGATGACACCAACAGCACCGCCACAAGGGCCATCAAAACAACAAAATATCGTTTCATATTTAAATAATTATACTACAATTACCTGAGAAACAGGCGAACAAACAGCCCCACTTAGGCCCACAATGCAGAGCATAAAGGCCATTAAGGAAAGTGCACAAAGTTAGTTATTTTATTTTACTTACATTGCATTAACGCCCCTATTTCTTTTATCTAGAAATCAAATAGTCGATGGTAAGTGTTAAATTTCTTGCTTTTCTTTACAAAACACACTCCTGCGGGCTCACCCTTCTAGAAGAAATCGCACCCCAAAAGCATAGAAAACGCACCGCTAAAACCAGTTTTTGACCTTGACCGTGCACCACACGACATGCCATTTGCTATGTTTTAGCCCTATTTTGTCTTCCCAAATGCGACGCAAACCCAAAAAATCATCGCTCCGAAAAGCATAAAAATGCGCAAAAAACAACACTTTTTGTTCTGCCATATGCACCATTTAGGTGTGCAAAATGCAGCAAAACGCAGTGCATTTAGCACCAAAACGCAAGGCATTTAGCACCAAAACGCAGTGCGAAATGCACCACTTAGCACCACTAAAAGCTATAAAATGCCATGAAAAAGCGAAATACGGGAGAAAAAGAGCGATAAAACGGAAAAACAAACCATAAAACAAGGCGCAACTAACGATAATTGGCACAAACCTCAAAAACAACTCGCCACCTTAAGAAAAAATGCATATAAACGGCACTAAATACGTAAAAGCAGCCCAAAAGCGCACTATAAACGCGCAAGCCGCAGACAATCAGCCACTTACGAATTATCGAAATACGCGCAAAAAACAGCACCGCTGGCAGGTTGGTGAGTAGAACAGGCACTCATAATGTTAAAAAACAGTGCAAAATCTTTACAAAACGGCGTTCTTAATGCCCTCACTCGCACCTTCATCTCTGGCCTAAACCACTGGCAACCCAACAAAGCGCGCCATAACTTTGACCTTGTCACCGCCCCACCATCCCCATTTCACCGAGTTACAAACACAAAAAAGAGGCTCTCCCTTTCGAAAGAACCTCTTCTAAGGTTGTCCCAGATGGACTCGAACCACCGCTGACAGAACCAAAAACTGTAGTGCTACCATTACACCATGGGACAATTAACGGGTGCAAAGGTACTTGTTTTCGGGCATGCCACCAAATTTTAACCCAACTTTTTTATGCTTAATGGGCAAAAAATGTGGAGAAGAAGGGGTGAAAAGGACTTTTAAAGGTGAAAGGGTGAAAGGGTGAAAGGATGGCTGCGCCCTTAAAGGTGAAAGGGTGAAAAATTGAAAAGGTGAAAAGATGGCTGCGCCTTGCTCGCTTGTCAACTTATCTACTTGTCCACTGGCGAAGGTGAAAGAAAGGTTGCGCCACCAGTCTTGTTAACTCGTTAACTTGTTACTTGTCAATGACAAGTGCGACCGTATCTGCTAATGAACGTGTGCGGTTTGTTGGGCTAATAACTAGAAATTCTAGTAAATCTTGTCGGACTTGTCAGACCTGTCAGACCCGTCTGACCCGTCTGACTAGGAGAACTAGATAAGATAAACAAGCCCCGCTAGCTTAATTAACCAAATGCCTGAAACTCATTAACCCGCCTGCCACCGCCTCGTTTTTTGTCTGCTTTTCCGTACGGCTTTTAACACTATGGCTGCCCTTTTTATCCACCACCTCACCCCACTTGCCAAAAAATCGATTCTCACGAGGGTTCATTTTGATGCAAAATAGGGGTTGTCTGTGAATGCGGCAAAATGAATATTTATTTCAAAAGACCGCCATTTGCGCGCTTTTGGAGGTCATTTGCTACTAATTGCAGTGTGTTTTGGTGCTAAATGCAGTGCGTTTTGATGCTAAATGCAGTGCGTTTTGGTGCTAAATGCAGTGTGTTTTGGTGCTAAATGAAGCGCGTTTTGGTGCTAAACGCAGTGCATTTTGGTGCTAAACGCAAGGAGATAAGCATAAAAATACACAGGAATAGTATAAATAAAACCTTTCAGAACCATCAAAAACATGGTCAAAAAGGGCAAAACGACCGTTAAAAAGTGGGATTTTAGGGGCTAAATGTGCGTAATTGGGCTTGAGAAATTTTGAGTTGGCAACCAAACTAGAAAGGCAAAATGGTGCAAAATGCAGGTTTCGCTCCTAAAAACAGACAAAACAAAAGGCGTGAAAGACTAAAAATAGTGACTATTTACCCACTTTACAGCCTAAATTTTCGCTAGAACGGAGTGAAATTTAGAGCGCACTTGTAAAATAAAAGATAATATTTTAAGTTTTCAGCTGGTGAGTTATTTGAGCTGATGAGTTATTTGAGCTGATGAGTTATTTGAGCTGATGAGTTATTTGAGCTGATGAGTTATTTGAGTTGGTGAGTTATTTGAATTGATGAGTTATTTGAGTTGATAAGTTGATGAGTTATTTGAGTTGGTGAGTTATTTGAGTTGGTGAGTTATTTGAGTTGGTGAGTTATTTGAGCTTATGAGTTTATGAATTATTTGAGCTGATGAGTTATTTGAGCTGATGAGTTATTTGAGTTGATGAGTTATTTGAGCTGATGAGTTTATAAGTATGGGCGTTTGGGAGTTGATGGGTTTGTGAATTGCCGAGTTAATGCGGAGGTGAGTTTTTTAAGTTGACGGGTTGATGTATTCGGGACACTAAAATATGTTTTTATATGGTAGTACGTTACGTATTATTATTAAACACCCAATTTTCTAAAGAAGAACAGAAAACATCAAAGCTAGGAGCAACCATTATCAATCCTTCTTCCAATGAATACTCATGATAAAATGCTTTAATTACCCCCGTTGAAACCTCTATCCAAATATCATTACCACATCCATCATCAGCAAAGGGGATATGGGTTTGGACAAAATAATCTAGCTGAGCGTCATCCTGTAATTGAAGATTCCTAACCTTAACAATATCATCAAGCTTTAAAAAGAATCCTATTTCTATTTTATCCCAATCCCCCTTTTCAATAGAATAAAACGCATGCCTAAACATCATTGCCTGCTTTGGGAACAAGACACCATCAAACATGAGATAAAATTGAATGAAACTATTGATCTTATTACCACCAACTCCCAAAGACTGCCTTATTTCTTCTTCGGAAAGTCCAGAATCCCTGCCTTCATACAACAATCTGTTATTGGTAAACAAGTTCATTTTTCCTTCTTCTTATATTACTTTACCTGTTGTCTCTTGCATGCAGTACTTCAAAGCACTGGCATAGGTACGTATGATTCAACAGCGAAAACACAGTTTGTGTGCACTTAAAATGCGAGGTGGGTTCCAAGATGCACATTAAATATACTTGGAACCCACCTTCGTTAAAACTACGACAAGCCTTCGATTACGCCGTTAACGACGTCGATGCGTTCGGCTTGCGGACTCTTTGGCAAGCCAGGCATGCGCATGATGTCGCCTGCAACAGCCACAATCATTTCCGAACCCGTGTTGATAACAAAGTCGCGGATGGTGATGTCGAAGTTGGTAGGCAGTCCGTAGGCCTTCGCATCCTCCGAAAACGAGTATTGCGTCTTAGCAACACACACGGGGAAATGCTCTAAGCCCAGTTCCTTAATGCGCGCCAACTTCTTCTTGGCGGCAGGTTTCAGCACCACCTTATTTGCCCCATATATGTTTTGCGCAATCTTACGCACCTTCGTTTCGATGTCGTCGGCATCGTCGTAAAGCATACGCAGCGGTTCAGAGGGGTTCTTCTCGATGGTTTTAACCACCAATCGTGCGATGTCTTCCGCCCCTTTTCCGCCCTCGCCGAAGGCCGTGTTGAGTGCAAAGCCCACGCCAAGTTCCTCGCAATGGCGGCGAACGACGTCTAATTCCTCATCGGTGTCGGTGGCAAAGCGGTTCAGGCACACCACCACCGTTTGGCCAAAGGCCTGCATGTTGGCGATGTGCTTGTCCATGTTGGCCAATCCGCGGCGCACGCCCTCCACGTTAGGCTCCTTTATTTCCTTTTCGTTCACGCCGCCGTGCATCTTCAACGCCTGCGCGGTGGCCACCAAAACGGTTAGTTTGGGCGAGATGCCCGCCTTTCGGCACTTGATGTCGAAGAACTTCTCGGCGCCCAAGTCGGCGCCGAACCCCGCCTCCGTGATGGCATAGTCGCCAAAGGTCATGGCCATCTTAGTTGCGAGCACGCTATTGCAGCCGTGTGCGATGTTGGCAAAGGGACCGCCGTGGATAAAGGCCGGCGTATTCTCGATGGTCTGAACCATATTGGGATGGATGGCATCGTGCAGGATGGCGACGATGGCACCGCCCACGCCCAGGTCTTTAACGGTGAAGGGCTTGCCTTGCAGCGTTACGCCCAGCAACACGTTGTCGATGCGGCGGCGCAGGTCCTCTTCGCTTGTTGCGAGGCAGAAGATGGCCATTATCTCCGAGGCGGGCGTGATGTCGAAGCCCCCTTCGGTAACGATGCCGTCGGTTTTTCCGCCCAATCCCGTAACGATGGTGCGCAGGTTGCGGTCGTTCACATCGAGAACGCGCCGCCACAACACCTCTTTCATGCCGAATCCGTCGTCTTGGTGTTGGTAAATATAGTTGTCTAGCAGGGCAGCAATCATGTTGTTGGCCGAAGTGATGGCGTGGAAGTCGCCCGTAAAGTGCAAGTTAATCTTCTCCATCGGCAACACCTGTGCATATCCGCCGCCAGCAGCTCCCCCCTTCATGCCAAAGCATGGGCCTAGCGAGGGTTCGCGTAAAGCAACCACGGCGTTCTTCCCTATGCGGTTCATGCCCAGGGCCAAGCCCACGCTGACCGTGGTTTTACCGTTTCCGCTTTTGGTGGGCGTAATGGATGTAACCAAGATGAGGTTGCATTTCTTTACGCGCTCTTCGTCGATGAGCGTGTATGGAACTTTGGCGATATGCTTGCCATAGGGTTCTAACTTAACGGCAGAAATGCCGGCCTTTGCGGCAATGTCGTTAATAGGCAACAGTGTAGCCTCACGGGCAATCTCGAAATCTGTCTTCATAGATGTGTAAAGCGTTAGTATAGTAATAATCTTATTGATTTAACTCTGGGTCAAATTTAGGTTATTTTTTTGCAACAGCCAAGCGTTTTGCCAATAAAAAGACAACGAAAAGTGCATTTTGTACATGCAGAGGATGGGCAAAGTGCACAGTGCCAACCACAACGGTGAAGAGGAAAGGGGAGGCGGCAACACATGCAACGGCATCACTTTCTGCCCTTCGGCCTACCCTATTTCCCGAAAAATGTAGTACCTTTGCACCACGATAACAACGGTTAGGCATAGCCTAACACACTTTTCCTACAACAAGAGTAATGAAAAAGCTATATATTGAGACCTACGGCTGCCAGATGAACGTGGCCGATAGCGAGGTGGTGGCTGCGGTGATGCAGATGGCTGGCTACGAAATGTGCCAAGACGAAGCCGATGCCGACGCCATATTTATGAACACTTGCA
Source organism: Prevotella sp. oral taxon 317 str. F0108 (assembly GCF_000162415.1). NCBI lineage: Bacteria > Pseudomonadati > Bacteroidota > Bacteroidia > Bacteroidales > Prevotellaceae > Prevotella > Prevotella sp. oral taxon 317. Next base: position 535,146 of record NZ_GG740073.1, read on the forward strand.
GCGTGAGAGAGAATGCGGAGAACAAGATTTATAACCGACTTGACACGCTGCACGCCGAGCAAAAGAAGGGCCGAAAGGTGATTTTGGGCGTGCTGGGCTGCATGGCCGAACGCGTGAAAGACGACTTGATTGAAAACCACCACGCCCAGTTGGTGGCCGGACCAGACTCGTATCTGAACCTGCCCGACATGATTGCGCAGGCAGAAGCGGGCAACAAGGCCATCGACATCGCCCTATCGAAGACCGAAACTTACAGGGATGTGGTGCCGAAACGCGTGGCATTGGCCAAGATTAGCGGCTTTGTGAGCATCATGCGCGGCTGCGACAACTTCTGCCACTATTGCATCGTGCCTTATACGCGCGGTAGAGAGCGGTCGCGCGATGTGGATAGCATCCTTAACGAGGTGCGAAACCTACAACAACAAGGCTACAAAGAGGTTACGCTATTGGGGCAGAACGTTAACAGCTACCAGTTTGTGAACGAAGAGGGACAAACAATAGACTTCCCCCAACTGCTGCGACTGGTGGCCGAGGCGGTTCCCACAATGCGCATTCGTTTCTCTACGCCCCACCCAAAGGATATGAGCGATGCCACACTGCGCGTTATTGCCGAGGTTCCAAACGTTTGCAGGCACATACACTTGCCCATACAAAGCGGTAGCGACAAAGTGCTGAAACTGATGAACCGCAAATATACCGTGGAATGGTATCTTAGCCGGGTAAAGGCCATTCGCGAGCTAGTGCCCGACTGCGGTTTGTCGACCGACATCTTTGTGGGCTATCACGGCGAGACGGAGGCCGACCACGAGGAGTCGCTCCGCATCATGCGCGAAGTGGGTTACGACTCGGCCTTTATGTTTAAGTACAGCGAACGCCCCGGCACTTATGCCTCGAAACATCTGCCCGACGATGTTCCCGAAGACGTGAAGATACGTCGCCTGAACGAATTGATTATGGTTCAGAACGAGAACTCGGCTCGCGCCAACCACGCCGAGGTGGGAAACGTTCGCGAAGTGTTGGTTGAAGGGCCGTCGAAGCGCAGTCGCGAACAGCTTTGCGGCCGAACCGAACAAAACAAGATGGTGGTGTTCGACAAGGGTAACCACCATATTGGCGAGTATGTAAAGGTGCGGATAACGGGCAGTACTAGCGCCACACTGCTGGGAGAAGCAGTAGGATGAACAAGGGATTGATCATTCGAAAGATGCCAAGACTAAGGGGTATAGCTTCTGCTCACCACATTATAAATTGAGCTCATTTTATTTTCAACACTATGGTTATAGGAAACGAATATGTTTTTGAAAACATTTTGCAAGCAAGTGCTTATATCCTTGAGCACGAGAAGGAAGCATTAGCTAATGATAAAACAAGGCAAAAAGCCCGTATTAGTTATCCCTTTCCAGACTTTACCAAACCATTTGAGGAGCCAAACATTCGCATTATACCACCGGATAGTCTTGAATACCCATATGCAGCATACTTTAATGATGCAGACGACAGCAAGTTTATTATGAACAAACTTATGTCTGGTCGATATTCTCTCAAACCAAATCTGCGAAATCGTAAGTTCCTGTTCAGAGGTGAGACAGAATTTCATAACCCCTGTAAACCAAGTTTGTTTAGGAATACAAAAAAGAAATATTTCTTAGACTACATGATTCATGGAGATGAGATGTTCTACTTAATCTTGTCTCATCCACTAGTGCAACTTCTGGATTTAGGTGTTGTGCTTAATGGCGAACTTGTTCGTTTCGAAATGAATCTATATGGTTTAATTCAGCATTATTATAACAAATCGGGACTATTAGACCTGACTAGCGATATGAATGTGGCCCTATTCTTTGCCACTCAAAAATATGATTGGGAAACAGATTCATATTCGCCTTTGACAGATGAAATCCATGAGCCTGGGGTATTGTATTATTACGACATAGATTTTTATCGAGACTTCAAAACCCTTCATAATCAAGAGTTTCTTTCTACGGTAGGCCTGCAAGTTTTTCCTCGAAGCGGCAGACAGCGCGGTTTTGTCTATCAGTGTCCTATGGATATAAACTTTAACGACCTCTCACAAGTAAAAGCATTCCGTTTCAAGCACAACGCAGAAATCGCTCAATCAATATATGAATCAATGAATGGCGGAGAAAAACTTTTTCCGCATGACGTTTTGCAAGCCCATTGGAAAGATGTTGCAAGGGACGAAAACAAAGTGTCATTGAAAGCAATACATTTTAACTTAACCAGGAATGAGAAAGAAAACTTGGATAGTATACGTGCAAAGCTTGAAAATGACTACCACATAAACGTAGAAGACTATGAGCCAGTACTGACAAAAGAAGAACTTCATGAGTATTATAAAGCCGTTAAAGATCAAAATCTTTGGGAGGATTTCTGTAATCAGATATACATTCCCGGTGACACAAATGGGAAAATGATGGCTGACTTGCTAGATGTTCCAAATAAACCAGAATACGAATGGGCTTTCAAAGAAGGAATTGAGCATGAGATAGATTATGACAAAGGGTTTCTCTTGAAAGCATATAAGCATATTCTTCAATAAATGGACGAACATTAACCGTAAGAGATTTAACTATTAGATTGGGTTAGAAGGCAGAGTAGATGGCCTAGACAAAGTTGACTATAATGCCAAACTCAGTTATCAAGCTGATGTTGCAGAATTTTAGTCCAGTCGTTTCAGCCATTATAACACCCTAACGCCCTAAACAGAGATACGGTGTTGCTCTGAAAAAGAGCCATCTTGGGAGAAGGACATCGGGCTAATCCACCAACAATAAATCCTGTGCAACGACATGTTGCACAGGACTTATTGTTAACATGGGTTGCCAAATGGGCTGAGCCAGTGTTGGCAGGCGCACACGTTATTGCACGATACGCTCTACAACTTGCATGGAACACATGTGCCTTCCAAGGCCGTTCCCTGCCTTCATCAAAGTTTCTTTCCCACATTCATCACAATTTCTTTCCTGCTTTTATCAAGGTTTCCTCCCCACCTTCATCACAATTTCTTCCCTACTTCACCCAAAACATGTTTTTCTTCTTCAAGAGAAACTTGTTCCCTATTTCAATGGGAACGTGAAATGTTTCTTGTCTTTTCCTTTCAGTCCCACGTAGTCCACCTCCATTTTACCATTTGCAATGCGGCAAAGCAGATAGGTGTTGTTGCTGTTTACCAGATTGGGGAAATTAATAACCTCATTTGGTTCCTGATAGCCAAAGGCGTGAAGATGGGCAGAAAGCATCACCGACACGTTCATCTTATTGAGTTCGGGCATCAAAGTCTTCTGCAAATGATAAGGGCCGTGCCACTTTTGTAGCGTCGGCGGAATGTGAGAAAACACGATTAAGGGATGTTTCCCCACTTGTTTACTTTCGCGAAGGCCATGCAACCACCTGGCCTCTTCCTCACGATACTGGTCGTAGTTCACAATACCGCTGTATTCAATATCCTCGTCGGGCTTATCCTCGCCCGTATCAATAAACAAGAAGTCTATGCCTGCCACATGTTGCACGCGATAGTACTTGCCATTGTTCGTGGGAAAATAGCGATAAAGGTAATCGGCAAACTGTCCGCGCAGTTCATGGTTTCCGCGATTGAAGAATAAAGGCGTGTGCGTTGCAAACATACGTACGCAGGTGTCCAAATAAGCCTCCATCATGTGTTGTTGGTTCCTCAAACGGTTAGACATGTCGCCATTGAGCAACACAAAGTCCAGTTTTTTAAAGTCTACATTCTTACACAATTCTTTCATAAACTGCGCGCGTTCGTGAATATCGTTCAGCACAAGGAACGTCACTTCGCGCGGCTTTGCAGGGAAAGTCTTAAACTCGTGCGGTTTTCCGCGCCACACATCGGTGCATGCCGTCTTTCCCAATGTAACCCAATCATCGTAGCGCCATTCGGCAACCTCCTGCGTAAACACCCGATAACGATATTTCGTATCAGGTTTCAAGCCCTCGATACGCACGCGATGCACACTATCCGTCAGCACCTTTCTTCCGGCCAACACATCGTAATAGCGTTGCCGCGCCCTTCCATAGAAATGGTCTGTGGAGTCGGGAGCAATCTCAACCCACGACATTCCAGGAACGTCGGTTACCCAAACAATTGTAGTACCCGTGCTGTCCATGTCGCAAATCCAAGGGCCATGCGTCACTTTAATGGCTTTGGCACCGACAGCAAACAGCAACATTAAGCTAAACAATAAATATCTCATGTGCTTTTTATTTAAATTCGTCAACAACATTCATCTTCAGGAAAGCCCTATAAATCATACGAAAGACATGGCAGATGGTACCATTCACTGCCTTATATAATTATGGTGTACGGCTGTCTCCCTTCCACGTTGCATCTTTCTTTTGCAAGTCCTCACTATTCTTTCCCACCATTATTTCAAATGTTCCAGGTTCAACAACATATTGCATCGTGTTGTCCCAAAATCCCAAATCATGGGCATGTAGCACGAAGTCAACGCGCTTTGTCTGCCCCTTAGGAATGAAAACCTTTTGAAAACCCTTCAACTCCTTCACTGGCCTAACCATCGAGGCCACCTTGTCGGCCACATAAAGTTGCACAATCTCCTCACCGTCAAAGTGGCCCGTATTGGTTACTTCGACAGACACTTGCAGCGAACCATCGGCAGCAAACTGCTGCGGACATTGCATTTCGCCGTACGAGAACGTGGTGTAACTTAACCCATAACCAAAAGGATACAGGTTTTTATTGGGCACATCAATATGGCGAACGGTCGAACTATGGGGCATATCGCCAGGCCTTCCAGAGCGTTTATAGTTGTAATAATTGGGTATTTGCCCCTCCGTAAGCGGAAAAGAAGTGGTTAACTTGGCCGAGGGTACGGCATCGCCAAAGAGTATGTCGGCCACGGCATTGCCGCATTGCGTACCTGGGAACCAAGCCTCCAGCAGTGCATCCGACTGCTTATCCACTTTCTCTAAACATAAGGGTCGCCCATTCATCAGCACAACCACAAGCGGTTTGCCAGCCTTACGCAGCGTATCGAGCAACGCTTGTTGCTTACCCGGCAAGCGAAGCACGGCCCTACTGCGCGACTCTCCGCTCATCAAGGCCTTCTCTCCCACAACGGCTATCACCACATCGCTATGCTTTGCAGCCTCGAAAGCCGCCGAAAACTCGTGCGTTGAAAGGTCTAAGAAGTCGCAACCCTGCACGTAGTTAAGCACAACATCCTTGCCCAACTTATTCTTAATGCCGTCCATCACAGTTACTACATCTTTTTCTTCACCCCGCGCTTTCCACGAGCCCATCACCTCAGAACGATTATTTGCCAGCGGACCAACAAGCGCAATGCGTTTCGTTTGCTTAGAAAGCGGAAGTGTGGCGTTGGCGTTCTTCAACAACACCATTGATGCCGTGGCAGCCTTTCGGGCCAAAGCGGTAACAGATTCTGAGCGTACCTCACGGCGTTCGCGTTTCAAATCAAGAAAGCGATAAGGGTCGTCAAAAAGCCCTAAAACATATTTTGCTCGCAATATGCGTTCAACAGCGGCGTCTATCGCGTGCACATCGAGTTGCCCTTCACGCACAGCCTCCTCCAAACAACGGTTATATAACCCGTCGGTCATATCCATATCCACCCCTGCCCGAAAAGCCATCAGGGCCGCATCCTTATCTGTTTCGGCCACGCCATGCGCCTTCAACTCTTGCACGGCATTCCAATCGCTCACCACAAACCCTTGAAAGTTCCACCGATTACGCAGCAGTTCGGTCATCAACCAACGATTTCCAGTAGCAGGAATGCCATTAACGCTGTTGAAAGCAGACATGAAAGTCCTTACGCCAGCATCTACACAGGCCTTAAAGGGTGGCAGATAAACCTCGGCTAAGGTAGACAAGGAGAGGTCTACCGGGGCATAATCGCGCCCTGCCTGCGGTGCGCCATAGGCCACAAAATGCTTGGCGCAGGCATATACAGCATTGGTTTTCCCTAAATTCCATTGAAAGCCCCGCACTCGCGCCGCTGCAATTTGGCTTGCCAGATAGGTGTCTTCGCCCGCACCTTCAACAATTCTCCCCCAACGCGGGTCGCGTGCAATGTCCACCATTGGGGCGAAGGTCCAATGAATGCCCGATGCAGCGGCCTCAACGGCCGCAGCCTTAGCCGTTTCAAACATGAGATTGGTGTCCCAAGAGCACGACTCGGCCAGGGGTGTAGGGAATATCGTCTTGTAACCATGTACTACATCGAACGCAAACAGAATGGGAATTTTTAATCGCGACAGCTGCATATTCTTCTCTTGCAACGGTCGTAGCTTGTCAACACCGCCTACATTGAGTATGGAACCCACCATACCACGAGCGAAGAGCGAGTCGGAAAGGGCACCACTCTGCGGTCCTGTCAGCAAAGAGCCCCCTACATATTGAGAAATCTGCCCAATCTTCTCGGCCAATGTCATCTTTTGCATGAGCGACGTCACAAATTGGGTTTCTTTATCTGCTGCGCTTAGTTCTTTCTTCACCAGCTTTCGCGGCTGTTTAGCATGGGCATGTTGCGCATTCCCAACAAGTAGGCTACCCACTATACAGGTAACGGCTAGGACACTTCGTTTCATATTCTTCGAGATTGTTGTTTTTTTATTTCGTTCAGATGTTATGCCCTCGGCTCCAACCGAAACGCCTTTTTACAAGCATCGTAGCGGCACAAAATGGAGGGACTTTAAGTGTTAGCGCGCATCAACCGTGTTGATTTCAATGGTTTGTGGGGCTAAATCCACAGCCTTTGCGGTAAGCCGAACGGCAGAAGGCGACTTGCCTGCCTGCACCACCACCAAGCATTTGCCGAAGAAAGCGCGCCGTTCATGAGCCTGAAACCGTTCCAACGAAAACGGACTTCCATTGTCAACGCCTGCAATTTTGGCGTCTCCCGCCAATGAAAACAAGATGTTGTTTTCTGCCCAAGGGCACAGATTGCCGTCTTTATCCACAACCTCAACCATAACAAACGACAGACTTCGGCCATTAGCTTTTATCTCTTTCCGATTAGGAGTAAACCGAATATGATGGGGCGCACCTGCCGTTTTCAATGATTTCTCTGCCACAACCTTTTCGTTTTTCCTCGCAACCACACGCACCTCCCCAGGTTCAAACGTTACGCGCCAGGCCACATGGTACTCGTGTTCGTTGCGCTTTTGGCGCACGCCTTGCGACTTCCCATTCACAAACAGTTCCACTTCGTCGGCCTGATTATAATAACACCACAGGTCTATGGCTTGCCCTTCTATCCAGTTCCAATGCGGAAAGAGGTGCAACACAGGCCCCTTTGTCCACTCACTCTGATATAGATAGTAAGCATCTTTGGGAAAACCAGCCAAGTCTACCAATCCAAAATAACTGCTCCGAGCAGGAAAATTAAACGGTGTTGGCTCGCCAATATAATCAAAACCCGTCCAAATAAACTGACCAGCGCAATAAGGCGTGTGTTTCACCACGTCCAACGTAGCCTCGTGGGTTGAGCCCCAATGGGCGCAACAATTATCGTAAGCCGAACAAAGGAACGTGGGGTCGGTGAACGGGCGCTTACGCCCAGGCAAACGATAAACCGAGTCGCTCGGCATTTTATAATAGCCCCGTGTCTGCAAGGCCGATACTGTTTCGGTCATCAAGAAAGGCTTTCCGGGAAAATTCTGCGGCACATCTTTCACCTTTTTCTGATGATAGTTAAAGCCAATCACATCTAGTGCCCCGCTTTTAAACAAGTTGTTGTCTGGCGACACCTCATTGCACCCTGCCGTAATAAGTCGGGTTGAATCATAGCGGCGCACAATGGCGGCCAACGCTTGGGTGAGTTTCACTTTAACATTAAGTGTGTCGCCCTGTGCCAATGCGGCCTTATCCCTGCTGTTGTTCAGCAAAATGTTCACATCCTCTAATGCCATTCCGGCGTTGTCCACCTTGTTCCATTGTTCCAAAACCTCGTTACCAATGCTCCAAAGAATGATAGAAGGGTGGTTGCGGTCGCGCAAGACCATATCTCTTAAATCGCGTTCAAACCATGTTTTGAAATGCAACGAATAGTCGAAAGGCGTTTTTCCGTGCAGCCAACTGTCGAAAGCCTCGTCAACAACTAGCATCCCTAGGCTGTCGCAAAGGTTCAGAAGTTCGGGTGCCGGCGGATTATGCGAACACCTTACGGCATTTGCGCCCATCGCTTTCATCAGCGAAACTTGCCGATAAAGGGCGTCTTCGTTAATGGCTGCGCCTAAACAACCTAAGTCGCCATGCAGACAAACGCCGTTAATCTTCATGTTCTTGCCATTTAAGAAAAAGCCTTGTTTAGCATCAAACGCCACCGTTCGCATGCCCATCCTTATGGTGTCGCCATCTAGCACACGCCCATTCTCTATAATTTCGGTCGTTATGGTATAGAGGTTAGGCGAAGCGGGCGACCATAATTGCGGTTTAGGCACACGCATTTGCTGTTTAACCGTTGTTCCCGAAACAGCTATATCGCATACTTTCGATGTCTGCGTAACAAGCTGGCGAGCCTTATTCCATAGCTTTTGGCGCACAATAACCCGACGGCTACGCCCACTGAAATTCTCAATCTGCGTGTTGAGCGTAACACTTCCAAGCCCTTTCTTCACCTCAGAAACGGCTTGTACGCCCCATTCTGCAACGCGTACATCTGCCGATTTCGACAAATATACATGGCGATAAATACCACATCCCGTGTACCAACGGCTGTTAGGCTGCTGAGAATTGTCTACCTTTACGGCGACAACATTGTCGCCTTGCTTGTTAAGGAGGGGCGTAATGTCGTAACTAAAACCGATAAAGCCATAAGGGCGCGTGCCTAAAAGCGTGCCGTTTACATACACCGACGTATTCATATATGCGCCATCGAAGTGCAGAACATAACGAGACGCGGCATCGTTGTCGTGCAAAGCCAAATGTTTTCTGTACCACCCTATACCGCCAGGCAATGCCCCGCCGTTGGCCCCCGATGGGTTTTGGGCATAAAAGTCGCCTTCAATTGCCCAGTCGTGCGGCAAGTCCAACAGGCGCCAAGCATCGTCTTTAAAGTCGGGTTGCAGCGGGGCATCGTCTGGATGTAAGGCAAATCGCCAGCCTTCGTCCCACAAATGCCGCTCGGCCGCATGGCTTACCAACGTGCAGAACCACAGCAATGACACCGCTATTATATAGGGAGGTTTGAGAAAAGGATTGGTAAATGTTCTCATCTTTGAATTGAGATGGTTATGATTTTTGTTATCAACTTATGGCATGTTCTAAAAATTCCTCGCAAAGGTTCATTTGTTGTTCCTTATATTGCTCTTCACTGTCTTTTTGCTTTTATCTGGCATCTTTTGCTTATTCTTTCAGTCGCATAGTCCATTATGCTCCTTCACGAAGTAAGCAAAACCTGCTCAGCTAAAAGCTAAAAATACAGCAAAGGTAATTTTTAGAACCTGCCTTATCAGTACAAAGCCGTTTGTAGTGTGGCTACAAGCGGCTTGTAGTCACGCTACAAGCATCTTGTAGTGCCAGTACAAGCGTCTTGTAGCGCCAGTACAAGCCGCGTTGTACTGATGTTTAAGCCTGCAATGTGCAAGTTTACTCATAAGAAATGAACTCCTAACTCTAAGGCGAAGAAAGCCCACGGCGTATAGGAGGAAACAATCTTTTACCTTATTTTACGATTACTTTACGGCCCCCTACGATATAGATGCCGCGCGGAAACGTGCCCTCCTGCCAGCGTTCAGCCACCTTGCGGCCGTCGATGGTGTAGACGGCAGCGTTGGTTTGCGATTGGGTTTCTACCTTATTCACGGCCGTATTCTTCTTTTCACCAACAATTCGCACACTTCGCAAGTAACATCCCTTGCCCGTTACGGCCAGTCCGTGTTGCTTTAACTCCTTTACGGCTTGCGCGTTGAGGGTAAACGTGTAGGTGTTTTCGTCATGCCCAGCCTTTAAGGGCAAAACGTTTCCTGCGGCTTTATCGGCCGAAAGGTCGGGTCTATGGTTCTTACCTGCATCTGGTTTCTTAAATTGTTGTAGGCAAAGCGTTCCTCCGGCAGCAACGTCTCGCACCATCACTTCTATTTGTTGGCCTTTCTCTATGTCTGCAAACATGGTGGCGGGAATAAGCACCTCGCCATTTGCCATTTGTTTGAAACCCACCCACTTGGCACTGTCTCTTTGCGAACGGCAAACGGAGAACAAGCGGATGTTTTCGCCTTTCATCACGCCCCCTTTGGCTTTCAGTTTCTTGCAGAGGTCGTCTGTAACAATAAAGGTTACTTGTGCATCGCGTTGTGTAAGTTCGGGTTTCAGTGTTGTAATGGCATTGCCGTTGTAGTCGTAGATGTCGAGTTTCAGCTTTTCCACTTTTCGATATTCAGAGTTGCTGAGCGTGTCGATGTCCATTACAAGCTGATCGCCCACTTGCAAGCCCTTAAACTGCGTTGCAGACATTTCTAGTGCCACGTTTTTTGTTTTCCAATCCGAGCCCTTGGGCATAGAGCCAAGCCATAGTGCCTTATTGGTTCGCTTAAAAACGCGCAGCCAATCAATATCCATTTCATAATTGCGAGGCACTTTATTGAGGTTTCCGCCATACTTAGGGTCCATTTCCGGGTACAACACGCCACCGCCTTGGCCGTCGGGCTTACCTCCAACCTGTCCGGTTATCGCCACATCCCAAATATGGTCGATGTTGCCTTTAATGTATTTGTCTTTCAACAACTCATTGAAACGATACTCAGAAGAGCCTCCTACCTTATCGGTTTTGGTTGTAAATACCGACCTTACCCTTCCATCTAACAAGAAGCTAACAGCCAGATGAACAGAAGAGTCGCCCGGCAGCGGGTCCATTTGCGCCCCATACACATGGAAATCTTCTGCCGGATTGAAATCAATTTCCCTTATGCGGTCGGCAAAATCGTTGTGGTTATAGGTTGTTTTATACTTGGTTTCGCCCGTGTTTGGGTCCTTATATGCCTTTGCGCGGTCCAGTCCGTGTACAGATTGGTGGATGGTTCGTTTTCCTTTGAAATGATAAGTATGCCCTTCCCAGTTATGCGTTATATCCTTATCATCATCGTTCACGAAGAATTCTTCGAGATCTATTTCAAAAGTTCCGGCACCTCCATAGCGGTGGCGCAGCCATAATGCCATCCAAACACCGATGGTATAAGGTATTTTTGCCTTTACTTCGATACGCGAATAAAGCGGATAATACCTGCCGCCACCCTCGGCATCTCGACTAGACAATGCGCCCGACCACCACCCAATTGTGGTATAATTGTGGTTAGGTTTTAGCGGATAACGCATAATTGGGCCATAGTCTACATCGGGGTCGGGCGGTGAAGGACGGCGAATGCCCGTCTGAATGGCATCTCGCGTGGCACGAACTGTTAGGATGCCGTTCTTTACCGTAACCATTTTGTCGCGGTAAACCTGCGCCATACCTTGGCCCGTGTTATTGCCATAGTAATCGTTGGCATAGTTTTTTGTGGCATCTCCATAGAGTCCCCAAAGCTTTTTATCGACAGACGAGCCGTTAAACTCGTCGCCTTTCAAGCTGGTCCAACCGGGTAAAGCGTGCGTTTTAGGCACATTGGGTTGTGCGCTTATGCTGATGTAGCCCATACTTAGGGCACAAATGGTTGCAATGATTGTTTTCATACTTCCTGTATTTTTTGTTGTATTGTAAGTCTATCGCTATCGCTTGGCGACGTTATGGGATAGCACTCGCCACACGATAGGACAGACCCTACAACACCAGATGATTAGAATAGCCGTGCAATACGATAGCGATTGCAAAGTGGCTCGATAGAACTTTTAAGGTTCTTGGATTGTTGCTTTCTTTGAAACAAAGTCTATCGTTATCTTTGTTCCTGCCTTCCACACATAGTCTTTGTTGGGTTCGCCTTCGCCATTTTTGCGATATAAGAAAGCCTTAGACGCAGGGTCGACGTAGACTTCGCGTTTCCACGAGCCAAACTTCTTCACTTTTTTAAAGGCAGGTATGTTGGGATAGATGCGCATGCGGCCTCCACTGGCAAGCGTTGCGCTCATGGTTCGCCCATCGGCATTGGTTGTAAACTGTACCGCAGAGCCGCCACAATCGCCCGACAGTTCTAGCGGCTGGATGGCAATTTCGCGCGAATCCAACCCCACATAGATAAGATAGATGCCATCGCTAGGCACAACAGTCCTATCGTTTACAACATTATAATCTGTTGCTGTTTTCAGTTTGGCAAAGTTTCCTTTACCAAAAGCTTTCTCTGTTGAGAACTCCAATGCCGTTCCGCCACGCAGATACGTAATGTAAAACCAACGAGCGGCACCAGCATAGCCATTCTCAAACAATGCTATTTCGGGAGCGTTCCAATCCCATTTTCCAAAGTCGTCGCCTGTCATATAAAGTTGCTTAACCCCTTCTGGTATAAGGCTTTCGGGGGTTGTTCCGCCAAAATCAGCCGTATTGTCGGCCATGTTGAGCGTAACCGTTGTGCCTTTGGCCACTGGTAGCGCAGGCATTTCGTGCACGGCTACACCCGGATAAACCACCTTGCCGTTGCGAATGGTGAACTGCATCGTTGACCAATCGCGTGCGTTTTGGTCGGAAAAAGCAAAGAGATTAAGGTTTCCCGTCTCGGTTGTTTCTACCTGCAAGCGGCTGCCGTTGGATGTTAAGGGCAGTTCTTTATTGCCCAACGCCTCTCCTGCGGCATACACCTTTGGCGTTTCGAAGGCAATTAATTTGCGGTCTAAGTTTACATAAACCAAATACAGTCCGGTAGTGTTCACCGTGGCTTTTCCATTTCCATCCAAAGTAACGCCCTGCATCGTGGTTAACGAAGAAAAGGCTTGCGAACCATCTTTTGCCGTTGCCCATTCCACCGTTTTCCCTGCTTGCAAATGGCATAACCGCCAAAATTCGCCATTGCCAACAGCACCAACAGGTGCCATCTTCACCACATCGTTGGTGTTCCATGCCCCAAAATTGGTGCCGCCCATATAGAGTTCGTTGGCAAGTCCCGTTACTTCAACGCCCTTTCCACCCATGCGCGCAGCAAACTTTCCTGTTAAGACATTGTATTGCACCTGCACATTGTACTGTCCTTTCAAAGGGAATTTAAGCTTTACGGCAGACTGATTGGTGAGTTCTTGATAAACTTCGGTGAGTTGGTTGGTGCGTTCTGCCAAGGCCATGCCCGTGAAAACAGTCGACAGCGTGTCGTTCTCCGTATCGCTGTCGCGCAGATAAAGCGGAACGCCATTGTTCATGTTGAACACATATTTATTGGGCAATAGCTGTTGGGTAGAGTCGGCATTGCTCCAAGTTACGATGTGCGTAAGCTTGTCATAAGCCACGTTGCTAAGCGCAACAGCCGTGTTTCCGTCTGAAGTAAGCGCGCCATCGGCTTGCATGGTGAACTGCATGGGAATGAGGGTCAACTCTTTTCGTTGCTTGTTAACAACCACTTGATAAAGCCCTTCGGTAGGAACAGAGAAACCTTCGGCATCCGCTGATAAGCTAAACGTATTGACGTAGTTATTGGCAAGCGTCATTTCACTTCCCTTGCCATAGGCCACAGGCTGTCCGTCGGTGCCAACATACGAGATTTTAAAATGGCCATCTTTCTTCAACCAAGCGCGAATACTCAACATGTTGGCACGCGAGCTGGCCGTTAATCGCCCAGCCTCTATGGGCAAAGAAAATTCGGACGAGGGGCCAGAAAGGTAAACGCCTTCGGGGACATCCACCACTTCATCGTAGGCTATGTTATTTTCGGTGCAAGCCATCGCGCCTAAGAGGGACAGCATTGCCACTATATTCTTTAACTTTATCATGATAAGATTGTTTAATTACCAGCCATTATTTTGTTTCCATTGCTTTAATTTGAGCACTTCCGACTGAGGTATTGGATACCAATACATTTTGGGTTGAAACACCCTTTGTTCCACTTTTACAGGCATGTAGGTGTACCCGCCCAAAGGCTTTCGCTCAATTTGTACGCCCATGAGGGGTGCTCCGAGCGTAGAAGAGGCAATCTTCCAGCGGCGAACATCCCAAGAGCGGTGCTCCTCAAAGGCCAATTCAACACGGCGTTCGTGCTGAATAACAGCACGCATCTGCTCTTGTGAAAGTGCCGACACGTTAGGGAGTGATGCCCGATTACGAACTTTATTGAGATAAAGGGCTATATCGGGATTTGTTGGGTCGCACTCATTAAGTGCCTCGGCATAATTCAAATAGATTTCTGCCAAGCGAAACAGCGGAACTACATGGCCACTGCTACTGCCTCCCGTTTGGATGTTCACATCTTCATTGAGGAATTTGCGCAGGTAATAGCCTGTTTTCGTGGCGTTTGGGTTAGGACTTGCATCTGCTCCTTCTGGATAAGTGGCAACCTTTTTGCCTTTAAATGGTGCCATGTTCATTAAGATGGTGGCCCCTAAGCGTGCATCCCTATTCTCAAAAGGCTGCGCAGCCTTGGCCGGGTCGTTCCAATCGAAAGGCGTTCCATCAAGCATTTCGTAGTCGTCCACTAAGTTTTGCGAGGGGTTTGTGCCACCCTTTCCACCAAAACTTACGGGGAAATTACTTTTTTCAAAATCGGAATTGGCAGCATATCTACGTACAAAGATATACTCTTTGTTTTGAAAATCATTCTTAAACAAGTCGGCATAAGACGATGCCAGCTCGTATTGATTGAGGTCGATAACCGCTTTTGCGGCATCGGCCGCCGACTTCCACAACGCAACATCCGTAGGTTTGTTGGCTTCGTTTGTATCACCGAAGTCAACATAAAGCGGACTTGCCGCATAGAGCCACAAACGACTCTTTAAGGCTAAGGCTGCACCTTTCGTTGCACGGCCAAAGGCATCGTTTACGTTTCTCCACGGCGTGAGTTCAAGCGTATCGGCAGCTATGTCACACTCTTTGGCAATGAAGTCCACAACTTCTTTCATCGTTGGGCGCAGCGTGTTCTCATAATTCCCGTTAATGCTAAGCGTAGAGGTGACAATGGGGATTGGACCATAGCGTTTGAGCAGCTCGAAATGAAAATAAGCGCGAAGGAAACGCGCCTCGGCACGCCACATGCGGATGTCTTTCAGGCTGTTGGCATACTCCACTTGCTTGTCGGGGTCTAGGCGCGAAATGTCGAGATTTACATGATTTGTGTTCTCCAACAACGTACAACACTTGGAAATACCCGAATAGTAGCGGTTCCACACATCGTCCGGATTGTTTAAAGCATTCCATGAGCCATTGTTGAACTGCTGAATTTCCGCCGATTCGATGGCAAACTCGGCATCGTCTGTTGCCGAAGCCAACATTGCTTCTCGCGAAAAACGGTTCAACCCGTCTGGAAGTAGCGTGTAAGCATAGGTTAGGTACTGCTTTGTTCGATTGTAAGAATCGAAGGTTGCAGTTTTATCTATAAAGGAATCTTCCTCACGATCCAGAAATCCATTACACGAACTGAGGGTGAAAGCAATGCTTATCGCCGCAGAAATGTAGATATATGAAAAGAACTTTGCGTTCATAAGAATAGGTTTTAATGGAAAATAAATTAGAATGCGAGTTTCAGACCCACACTAACAGTACGCATGAGCGGGTAGCTTAAGAGGTTGTCTTGCTCGGCATCGCCCAGCTTTCCAAGGTAGTCGAGCGTAAACAAGTTGGTTGCATTGATGTAGAAATACACGCTGCTTAGGCGTAATGCACGCGAAACGCGCTCGGCAAGTTCGTAACCTACCTGCACATTGCGCAGCCTTAGAAAACTTCCATTGCGCCGCCAGAAGGTAGAAGTGCGGTAGTTGTTGCTGAAATCAACTGTCGACAAACGCGGATAAGTGGCATCGGTATGCGTGGGTGTCCAACTGTCTAAGGCTAAGTTAGAGGCCGTTCCGTTGTTTTGGAAAGAGTAAATACTGGCTCCCCGCAAATAAATGTCGCGCTGGGCAACCCCTTGGAACAGTACACTAATATCAAAACCTTTGTACTTCATGCCTCCACTCAGCATATAGTTCCATGCAGGAACGGTTGCATTGCCAATGGGGTGTGCATCGTTCTCGTCGATGATTTGGTCGCCATTATAATCCTTATACTTAATGTCGCCAGGCGCAACATGTCCGAATTGCGGTTGTGGCAAGGCAGCTTTTAATTTGCCGTCGCCGTCAAAGTCGTTGGCCGTATAGAACCCGTCGGCCTCCAACACAATGGGTTTCCACACGGGGTTACCTTTCCTATAAAGGTAGCTTTCGGCTTTTACGTCTTCTCCTTGTTCGTCAACTCTACTCATGGCATACCATGTTCCGGCCTCAGCAAAGTAAGATATTTTGTCGCTAACCTTACCTTGATAGCGCGCTTTGAACTCGAAACCATGATTAGTTACCTTACCCACATTCATCAATGGGAGTATGCCGCCATAGGATGCGCCTACGATACCCAGCACTTGTGCATAGGGATAAGTGAGAATTTCTGATTGGGTTTCATGGAAAACATCGAGATTAATGGAGAGATTTCTCCACAACGTGGCATCGACGCCCACATTAAAGATACGTTTCTTCTCCCACGTTACAGAGGGATTGGCCAAGGTTCTCTCGGTAAAGCCAGAAGATTGTGAACTTCCTACACCGAAAAGATAACTGCCATTGCCGCCATAAGTCTCGTCGTAGATAAAGCGAGCCGACGTTTGGTTGTTGCCCGTAAGGCCATAAGAGGAACGCAACTTCAAGAAATCGACCCATGATGCCGCTTTCATAAACGGCTCGTTGCTTACTATCCATGCCGCAGACAACGCAGGGAAGACGCCAAAACGCTGACCGCGTGCGTAATTATCGGTTCCCATATAAGATGCAACCAGCTCGGCAACATATCGTTTGTCAAAGTCATAGGTCAAACGTCCTGCGAAGTTTACATAGCGTTCATCGTCGCGCACATTATATAATTGGTACCTGTCGTTGAGCATCAGCAACATGGCGTGAATGCCATGCTTGCCAAAACGCCGCTGATAATCTATCTGTGCCTGCAAGCCCACACGCGTTTGGCTGGTTCGGAACCCCTCTGTGGCTGTTAGTGCAGCATCAGAACCATATTGCATGTAGCTATAAATCGGGTTGTTTTGCGCATCAACGCCTGTTTGTGTAAGCGAATAACGTGCATAATCACGCGTTTTTGGCGACGTTTCTGCCATGAAATTGTGATAGCCAAACGTCACCTTGGCACTCAATCCGCGCACCAAAGCGCTAAAATCATACTGTAAGCCGAAGATTACTTGCAACGAACGAGAGTTTTCTTTGTACAAACCGCGATTTAAAAGGTTTGCCACGGGATTGGTATAAAGCGAAGTTCCACCAATACTTCCATTCGGATTGTATACGGGGAAAGCATTAGGGGGAGTGGTCCATATAGATTTTAGGTAGTCGTCTGCACCACCTCCGCCGGGCGTTGTCTTCTCTGCCAGACTTGCACCCGAATAAAGAGAAGCTCGGAAATAACGCGTGATGTCAACATCCAAGTTGGCTCTGAAATTATAACGCGAATAATCTACATTGGCACTTTCACGCCCCTTAGAGTCGGTTCCACGATAAAGGCCGTCGTTTTGCAATAGGCCAGCCATGACATAATAGTTCAAGCCACCACCGCCTCCGCGAAAGGAAAGCTCGCCCATCGTCAGAGGCGCGGTGCTTTTATATACTTGCTTTTTCCAATCTACATTGGGATATAGATAACTATTACTGCCCGACTGATAGGCCGACAGGGCCTCGTCTGTATACAAAGGGGCCTTCCCGTCATTGGCAAGTGCCTGATTATAGAGGCTTGCATAATGGTAAGCGTCCATCGGCGAGTCCATGATTGTAGGCATCTGAATGCCCGTTTGCATGCGAAACCCTATCTTCGGAGCAGAATGAAAGCCTTTCTTCGTTGTGATGAGCAACACACCATTGGCTCCTCGCGAGCCATATATGGCCAATGCCGCTGCATCTTTCAACAAAGAAACCGACTCAATCTCTTCTGTGGAGATATTATCCAATGGGGTTTCAAAGCCGTCGACGAAGACAAGCATTTGCTGTTTGCCGTTGAACGAGCTCACTCCACGCGTGAACATGTTCTCCATATAAAAGTCGTAACCAGGCTCGCCCGACTTTTGGAGCATCGACAATCCCGGCAACAATCCCTTTAAGGCATTGCCCACCGTTGGCGATGTAATCTCCATTAGGCGTTCGCCCCCTACTGTTGAGATGGCAGCCGTTTGTGCCCACGAGGGTTGTGCGCCGTATGCAATTTGTGTTGCCACCGTATCTGCGGCATTTTGTGCATTTACTGGCGAACAGAACAGCATGAGCGCACATCCTATATTAATATAATCTCTGTATTTCATTGTTCTATCTTTTTTGCATTAAGGCATACTATAACGTACCATATATTTACCTTATATTTACCATCCTGGGTTTTGGATGAGGTAGCCTTTATTTACTTCCTTTTGGTCAATGGCATATAAATAACAGTTATCATTCCAAAAGCGATGCTCAAACACATACGGCTCATAGTGGATATGGGTCTTGTTTCCATCCGTGGAATGAATTTTCAAACCGTAAAACTTACCCTTCATCACGCCTTCTTCGCCAGCGATGCGCCATCTCCGAATATCCCAAAAGCGGTGGTCTTCGAATGCCAACTCTACCGAACGCTCGTTACGAAGTTTCGTTCGGAAGGCCTCTTTCGTCATTCCCGCAGGGAAATCGGGCATGCCCGCACGCGACCGAATAAGGTTCACAGCATCATAAGCTGCCTGTGGTGGTGCACTCTCGTATTCGTTAAGTGCCTCTGCATAGTTTAAATATAGTTCTGCCAACCTAAACACTGGCCATTGCACATTGGCTGTGTTGCTGCCATTTACATGTAGTATGCGGGGAACCCACTTGTGGAGCAAATGGCATGTGCGGTCCATCTTTGATTTCTCGGCTCCGCCTTCAAGGAAGTTGATAAACGGAATTTCATCGTTCCAACTACTGCTGTGATAAGCAACGGTTTGCTTAAATCGTGGGTCAAGACTGTTATAGATGTCAATAAGGTTGTCGCCTCCGTTCATATTCCAATCTGCGGGTTCGCCATCAGCACGTTTCTCATAATGCCGAACAAAGTTGAATGTCACATACAGTCCGGCATCGCCCCAAGCCTTATTCATCGCCCATGTAGGCAGATTTGCAACCAAAGGACGGCTCGTTGTCTTGAAGTTCCTATACTTCATGTTACCCAAAATAATTTCTTCATTATCTGGAATGGTCCACACATCCTCATAGTCTTTATCGGGATTGCCCGTGTTATACAGCCGATAATGCCCCGAATTAAGCGCGGCATCAATAGTGGCTTTGGCTGCGTCGGCTGCCTTTTTCCAACGTTCCTTGTCATAATTTCCATAACCAATAAGTTCTTCATGCCCAGGAAAAGCCATGTAAGGCGTATTGGTATTGAACAGCGGACTTGCTGCATAAAGCAACACCCGTGCCTTCAAAGCCAAGGCGGCAATGCGCGTAACACGCCCAAGCTTAGTGTTATCGGTATAATAATCGGGCAGATAACGTGTGGCGCGGTCGCAATCTACAAGAATAGAATCAATGCAATCGGCAAAAGAACTGCGAGAACGTTGTGAGAAGTCGGTTGGGTCAATCACTTCTCTTACAATCGGCATACCGCCATAACGATACACGCCTTCCCACAGCAACATGGCTCTCATGAAGTAGGCCTCGCCCGTTGCGCGTTTATTAAAATCGGGGTCTCCTTCATCGAAAGGCACTTCATGAATGCGTTTCAATATAAGGTTTGCCACACGTGTAGTGTGGTTTCGCAAATAAAAGCGGCAGTCTTCGTCCCAAGTAAAGTTGCTGTTCGTATGGTTACCTGCATTCCATGCGGCATTACCCATTGCCCAAGTAGCAACATCCTCGCCTTCGTCGCAGGCGGAGGCCAACGTAGAAGACGACAACAGCCTGCGGTCGGTGTTAGAACTGCTCATACAAAAGCCATAAGGCATGCCCTCGGCATAAAGCGTAGTCAACAATTTCTCTGCATCTGCACGTGTTGCGAACACCTCGTTCTCTCCATAATCAACAGAAGGCGGAGTTTCAAGGAAGTCGGAACAGGCAACCAACAATGCGGGAGCAAATATCCATGCTATATATAATGATTTCTTTTTCATAAGGAAGGTTTTTTAGAATTGAACATTTATGCCGACATTATAGATTTTCTGCAACGGATAGGTGTTGATTTCTGTTGCACCGCCTTTTGAAGGTGCCTCAGGGTCTAAGTCGATAACGTCTGTCCAAGTAAACAGGTTAGTGCCACTAACATAAAGCCTTAAACTCTCTAAGCCCAAGGCTTTGAGTTGGCTCTTGCGAAAAGTGTAACCTATCTCAACGTTCTTCAAACGCAGATAGTCGGCATTACGAATCCAAAAATTAGAGTCTTGATAGTTATTGTCGGTATCTCTTGAGGGGCTCATCGACAAGCGAGGAAAGTTTATGGCCTCTCCCCGTTCGTAGCGTTCCTGTGTCCAACGCTCCAATATCAAGGTCTTTGCGCTGTTGTGCGCGTTGATAAACGGCCACAACGCACGACCAAAGTATTTGATTGAAACATGGGATGCGCCCTGAAAGAGGGCGGAGAAGTCGATGCCGCGCCAACTACAACCAACCGAGAAACCATAGATAATCTCCGGAGTTGGCGAATATCCGATGGGTACCATGTCGTACATGTCTATCTTTCCATCCTTATTCACATCCACATAACGCATGTCGCCAGGCTGTAAGCGATTGCCGTTCCAACTGCTTACAGGCCGATCGAGTGCGTTTATTTCTTCCCACGAATTATAGAACCCGTCGAAAAGCAGACCATAGAACTGCCCTACGCGCCTACCAGTACGCATTTGATAGGCATATTTCTCAGGCACTTCATCTTGAAAAAGAATTTTATTGCGCGCAAACGAATAGTTGAAACGGCCCCAATAGTTAAAGTCGCGAATGTTATTGCGATAGTTCACGTCTAATTCAAAGCCTGCGTTTTCCATCTCGCCCATGTTATAAGCCGGCAACGATGCGCCTATCAGCATGGGTGCGCTGTTTCTGTTTGAGAGAATGTTGTTACGGCGTTCCTTAAAATAATCGAACGACACCGTGAGGTGATTTTTCAAGAAGTTCATGTCGACACCTAAATTAAGCTTACGCGCTTTCTCCCATGTCAGCAACGGGTTGCCTAAGCGTTTCTCTTCTATCATCTGCGAATAAACGGGGTTTGCAGACGAGCCGAAGTTGTAGCCCGTCAGCTTTCCGCTTGTTTCGCCATAGACAGAGGGTAGGTACAAAAAGCGGTCGCCACCAATCTTATCATTACCTACCTCGCCATAGGTTGCCCTTAACTTCATGTAAACCACCCAGTTGTTCTTAGGGAAGAATGGTTCTTCGCTAACAACCCAACCGGCCGACACTGCTGGGAAGAAACCAAACCGACGGCCGGCGGCGAAATTCTCCGTGCCGTTATAACCCATGTTGAACTCTGCCAAATACCGATTGGCATAGCCATAAGTAACACGCCCAACAATTCCTTGATAGGCATTGGGAACATGGTAAGCCAAGTTCGGGGCATAATATTTACTTTGGTTGTAAAGCAAGAGTGCCGTGGCCTGATGCTTTCCAAATGTTCGGTCGAAGTGAATACCGGTTTCAAAATACACCTTCCTGTTTTTGTCATACTCGAAACCACCGCCCCAAGTGCCTGCCTCATTCTGGGGAACAAGGATAATATGGGTGGGGTCGTTCGGGTCTCTCTTCGGTACAAAGGTCTGCATGGTTTTCACCGAAAGGCGCCTACTATTATAATAACTGTCGTAAGAGGTGCTGGCATGAACCGACAACCCTTTCAACAACAGCCGCGACAGGTCGTACTCAAAGCGCAGCGTTGTATTGATGGTATTGGCAAAGGTGTTTTTATAGCCATTGTTCAACAAGGCTTGCCAAGGGTTTTCGTCGTCGATGGTGTTTTCAAGGCGAACCAACTTTCCGTCCACCATGCCGGGAGTACCCAACGGAGTGGCCCAAGATATTTCTTTCCACAGGTTGCTATTGCCAAGGCCCGGCGTACGGATGTCGTTTATCTGGGTAGACAACTGCACAACGGCCTTGAAGTCTTGTGTGATGTTAAAGTCGAGATTTGAGCGGAAGTTATAACGTGTGTCCGAGGCATTCACATCATGGTCGCGGTCTATTTTTGTGTATTTGTACATGCCACCCTGATTAAAAAAGCCGGCAGAGATAAAATACTTCACACGGTCTGTGCCGCCCGATATGTTGAAGTTGTGTTGCGTGCGCAACGAGACTTTACGCAAGAACGTTCCCACCCAATCCGTATTAGGGTGCATAATGGGGTCGGTTCCGTCGCGATAGAGCCTTATGTCTTCGTCGGAAAAACGTGGAACGTAAGATGTGCCCTTTGTATAGGCATCGTTCTTCAACGCCTCGTTATACATCTCGCAATATTGTGCGCTGTTCAGATAATGAGGTAAAGCGGTAGGTGATTGAACGGCTACATTGCCCGAATAGCTTAAATGGGGTTTGCCCTTCTGCCCTTTCCGCGTAGTAATTAAGATAACGCCATTTGCGCCGCGAACACCATAAATGGCGGTAGCCGAGGCATCTTTAAGTATGCTTACCGATTCAATTTCGTTGGGGTCAAGTCCGTTATAATTGGGACGTTCCACTCCGTCAATCATCACCAACGGCGCCGTATTGTCGGAAAACGTACTCACACCGCGAATTAACAGCGTAGAATTGTCTTCGCCTGGCGCGCCACTTCGCTGCATGGCAATCAGTCCGGGCATCTTACCCACCAGCATGTTACTGATGTTGGCCTGTGGGGTCTGCACCAAATCTTTTGTCGTTACCGATGCGATAGCCCCCGTTACCGATGCTTTCTTCTGCGTGCCATAGCCCACAACCACCACTTCGTTGAGGTTTTGCGCCTCGTCTTCGTTTAAAGTAATCTTTAAGTTCGAATTGTTTTTGATGGGAACCTCGCGTGTGGCAAAGCCCATATAAGAAATTACGAGCATGCCACTGGCAGGAACATCCAACGAGAACTCGCCCTCCGCGTTTGTAACCGTGCCCACCTTCGTGCCTTTAACTAAAACGCTGGCACCAATAATCGGCTCGCCACTTTCGTCGCGAACGATGCCCCACAGTTTCTTCTTATCCGTTGTGTCTGCGTTCTTTCCTTCTGTCGATTTCGTTCCCTTCCGCTCAGCATTCTCAACCTTTCCCTTCACCAATACGATGGTATTGTTGTTGAAAGAGTATTGAATGCCCAACGAAGAGAACACATGTGCAAGTGCTTTCTCCAACGGCCAATCCTTACACACGCACGTAACTTTTGTCTTGGGTTGAAGTACGTTGTTGCGATACACAAACGTATATTTTGTTTGTTTCTCTACTTGCCGAATAAATTGGCTCACTTCTTCGTTTTGAAGATTAAGACTGACATTGCCGCGCTGGGCCGACAACATTGTTGGTACAAGCAACAATACCATCATCAACAAGAAACGAAGAAGGCCCTTCCTTCTACTTTTTAGATTGCCTGCCATCTGATATAGGTTTTTAGGTTTTGTTTATTCAATAACTACATAACCACGATTTACACGATACTTAAAGCCATATTGCATGCTCAACGAGTGGAGCACACTTTCTAATGTTTCATGATAAAACGAACCTGTGAGTAGGTCGTTTGCCAAATGCCGGTTGCGAAGTTGGATTGTTACGCCATACCAATTCTCGATTTCGTGCAGCACTTCGCCGAGCGGTTTGCTGCTAAACGCCAAATAGCCGTCTTTCCATCTTCCGTCGCTGGCGCCATCATTGTCGCAAATCTCGATGTTATGCGATGCGGGTTGATAAACAGACTTCTTACCTGGCAAAAGTTGATAAGCCTGCCGAAGGCCTTTGGCCGAAAGACGAACCGCGCCTGAAAACAAAGCCGTCTCTATTTCGCCCGAATGGCATCGCACATTAAACGTTGTGCCCAACACTTCGATTTGCATGTCGTTTACATGCACCCGAAAAGGGCAGTTGGCATCTTTGGCCACATCAAAGTAAGCCTCGCCTTTCATCAACACCACTTCGCGATGCACTTTGGGCACCACGTTGTAACGCAACTGACTGTTTCCGTTCAAGCTGACGTGGGTTCCGTCGGGCAACGTTATCACGCTCTTGCTGCCGGCCTTTACGTTTACATAGGTGTAGACGGGCGTTGCCGAGTTAAGCGAACGGAGGCCCCAATAACCGCCACCAAGCAGGGATAGCACCACCACTACCACCGCCGCATAGCGCAAAAGCGTGTGAACGAACTTGCGCCGTTGCCCCTTTTGTATCTCATCATGAATGCGTTGCCATATTCTTTGCTGCGACTCATCGCTCATTTCAGCCAATTCAGACGACATGGAAAAGTCTTCACACATCAAGTTCCACAACTCCTCATCGGTGGCTTTCGTCACCTTGCGTTGCAACTCCTCAAAATCTTCTGCCGACAGTTGCCCCGATAAGTATTGTTGATATAAATCTTCGATACGTTTGTCCATATATACTGTTAACTTCTAATACATATACGCCAATACGCTAACACGATACTTGTATATAACTTTCGTTAACTCTCTTACAAGCTTTAAACTGGGGTAAAATGTACTTGCCAGCTTGTCAACTTATTAACTTGTCAACTTGTTAACTTGCCAACTCGTTAACTTGTCAACTGAAAAATCTTAAATTTTATTTTACAATATCGCTCTTATTTTCACTCCGTTCTAGCGAAAAGACAGGTTAAAAGGTAGGTAAACAACTACTATTTCTGGCTTTCCACGCCTTTCGCCTTGTCTGTTTTGGGGAAGAAAACCTGCATTTTGCACCATTTTGCCTTTCTAGATTGGTTGCCGACCCGTATTTTTTCAGCCCCAAATTACCCACTTTTAGCCCCTAAAACCCCACTTTTAACGCCTATTTTACCCTTTTTGACCATGTGTTTCATGGTTCGAAAAGGTTTTGTTTATACACTTTTAGTGGATATTTATGCTTTTCGTTCCGCATTAAACGGCATTAAGCACTGCGTTTTGCACCTTTTTACCTTGCATTTAGCAGCATTTTGCCTTGCGTTTAGCACCAAAACGCACTGCATTTAGCACCAAAACGCACTGTGTTTTGCCGCAAATTACACACCATTTTGCTGCAAAACGCCCAAAAGTTGGTGCAAATACCAGTTCTTTGGAATATAAATTCATTTTTCCACATTGGCGTGCTAACCCCTTTTTGCATCAAAACAAACCTTCGCGAGAATCGATTTTTTGCGGCAAGGTGAGCGATTGGTGAACAAAAAGGGCACTTATCATGTTAAATTTCCTACTGAAAACTAGACAAAAACGATTGTGCTGCATACACGCGCGTGGGCAACGGCACAGAAACACGTACGTTTACAACTACCAGCGCGAGCGTTTGCAGGGCATGCTGCTCACGGCCAACGGAGACAACATCATGGAAACGCAGGAACAATCTGCCATTGACAGCCCATTTTCAGCTTGTAGAGAATACATTGAATGGGGAACGGCATGCGCAGAAAGAAGAGCATGCGGAGAAGTTTAAGGCCTATATACAAGACATCCCGAACAGAAAAGACTGTTCGGGATGTCTGCACACAAAGGCGTTGATGCGCCAAAGGAGAAACGAATGTGCGGAGTTCGACGGCCAATCAACAGGGTCATCGCTATCAAGTTGACTGCCTGCTGCAAGTTAACTGATGGTGCATGCCCATTAAGTTGACCGCCTGCTGCAAGCTAACTGATAGTGCATGGCTATCAAGTTGATTGGCAGTTGCAAGCTAACTGATGGTGCATGGCCATTAAACTAGCCCTTTATCGCTGTTGAGTGAATGGGCCACTTCGGCCTATTGACCATCGAACCGCCGTTGCATCGACACCGCATTACATGCGCCGCGCCTATCTGCCAGTGGCTTTGAGATAGGCGGTGCGGGCATTTAGGTAAGCCACAACAGCCTCGCTGTACTGGTTACGCGCCTTTTGGTCTTGCGTTTGGGCATCAAGCAGGTTGCTCATTGTGCCCGTGCCAGCCTCGTAGAAGTCTTGGTTTAGGCGCAAGTTTTCGGCAGCTTGCTCCATGCTCAGCTTGGCTAGTTGTATTTGTTTGTAGGCCGTTTCAAGGTTGTCGTATGCGTTTTGCATCTGGATGAGCAGCAGCTGTCTGCTGTCTTCCTTTTCTTCCACGGCAATTTGTTCGGCAATTTTCTGACGTTTCAGGCCACGATTGCCCCACCAATTGCTGATGGGCACGCTCAGTGTGGCTAGTCCTATCACGTTGGTGCGGCCCTTATTCGTGAGGTCGTGGTACATGCCCGCCACGCCAATGGCCAGTGTAGGCATCATTTCGCCACGCTTAACGCGCGTTAGCAGGCGGTTGGCCTCCACCTTTTTGTCGAGCAAACGCATCTCGGTGCGTTGCTCTAAGGCCGAGGCGTGGTTCACGGAGAGTTGCCGTGGATCGGGCAACTCGGTGGTAAGCGAACGGTCGATATCGATTTCTTCGCCTTGTTTGCCGATGTATTGTGCCAAAACCATCTTACAAAGCGAGATGCCGTTGTTGAGTTTCAAGCGGTTCACCGCCATTTCGTTTTGTTTCAACTTCACGCTCAACACATCGTTCTTGTTGGATACGCCCGCTTCGTAGGCGTTGTTGGCGTCTTTAAGGATATTCTCCAACTGCTTGTCGGCAGCATCTAAGGTCTTTTCTTGCTCGTAGAGTGCCAACAGCTGGTTGTAATACACCTCAGTTGTTTGTGCCACTTCGTCTGCGTTTTGTTCAAGCATCAGCTCTTTCACCTGCGTTTGCACGGCGGCCAACTTGTTGGCGTTGATGATACGCCCGCCTGCAAAAACGGGCTGCATGGCA
This sequence comes from Prevotella sp. oral taxon 317 str. F0108, assembly GCF_000162415.1. NCBI lineage: Bacteria > Pseudomonadati > Bacteroidota > Bacteroidia > Bacteroidales > Prevotellaceae > Prevotella > Prevotella sp. oral taxon 317. The sequence continues at coordinate 562,156 of NZ_GG740073.1, forward strand.
ATGAGCGACGCCAGCGTTCCGTGCTTAATGGCTTGCAAAGTGTAGCTGGTGGGCAGTGCGGCTAGTATGGCGGGGTTCAGTCCTGCGCCTTTTACGATGGCTGCTAGCTTCTGTTGGTCGGCGGGCGACAGCGAAAACTCTTCTTGCACCAAGTAGTCGGTAGCGTGGAAATACGTTCCGTTGGCCGTCACCGTGGGCAGATACTTGGCTCGCGCCTCTTTCTGTTGTTCCTTGGCGGCAGTTATTTCCAGTCGTGCCCGTTTCAGTTTCACGTTGTTTTCTTTGGCCAACGCCTTGCATTGGTCTAACGAATATGTTGTCTGCGCGTTGGCAACTATGGGCAAGCATAAGGCCAAGAGCAGGGGAAGTTTATTGATGTTCATGAGTTTATGAGTTTATGAGGAGTTAAAGGAGTTAAGGAGTTATGGAGTTAAGCCGTATGCCTAGTTGCAGAGTGGCAAACTTTTGAGGAGTTAAAGGAGTTATGGAGTTAAGCCGTTTGCCTAGTTGCAGAGTGGCTAACTTTTGAGGAGTTAAGGAGTTATGGAGTTAAGGAGTTAAGGAGTTAAGCCGTATGTGATGGAGTTAAGAAGTTAAACCGTATGTATAGCGGCTAAGCTAATGGCTTAACTCCTTAACTCCATAACTCCTTAACTCCTAGAATATGCCTCCATCTTCAACGTTCTTTTCCTGTCTTCCCACCTGAAAACCATCCAATAGGCGATAGGTATCATGGTGACAATGAACAGCAACGAGACGATTGTGCCGAAACAAACCACCACGCCCATTGGTCCCCACAGCGGTGTGTTGGCAATAACCATTGGGATAACACCCATTGATGCGGCCGCACTTGTGAGGAATATTGGGCGCATACGGCGTTGGGCTGCTTGCAGGGCAGCGCGTTTTGCCGACAGGCGATGGTCTACGCGCAGTTCTTCGGCGTAGTCTATCATGATGATTCCGTTACGCACGATGATACCCATTAGCGAGATAATGCCCAGTATGCCTGTGATACCCACTTCTTGTCCCATGATAAGCACACCCGTGGCTGCGCCCAACAGCGAGAACAACAACGACAGCATGATAACCAACGACATGCGAATGTCTTTGAAATGGAACAGCAATATGGCGAAGATAATAATGATAGAGATGGCCAAACCGCTGTATATCTGTGGTTCGGTTTCTAGGTCTTTCTCCCTTTGTCCGCCCACGCTCATGGTCACTCCCTGCGGCAGCTCAATCTTCTTTACCTCGTCAATCACCTTGTCTGTAACGCTGTTGAGGTTCAGTCCGCGTTTGGCATCGGCCATAACCGACATCGAACGAACGCCATTGCGGTGGTGGATAGAGGTGTAAGTCCAGTCGGGCGACACCTTAGCCACTTGTCTTAGCGGAACGTTAACGCCGGGTAGCAGTCCGCTAACGGTGGCGTTTTCTAGGTCTTCGGGCGTTTGATGCCCCGCATGACTATCTTTTAGCATCACCTTTACGGGATAATCGGCCTCCCAAACGGTGGTGAGTGGCACGCCATCGCCAAAGCGCGTGGCCAGGTTTAAGGCCAAAAGACTCTTGCTCATGCCCAGTCGCGAGGCCTCATAATCGTCTATTTGCACATCAAGCCCCGCCGTTGCACCATCGAAGTTGTTGCGAACCAGCAGCAATTCGGGCATGGCACGCATGCGGCGCGTGGCACTGTCAACGGCTTGATGAATGGCATTGAGGTCGTCGCCGCTGAACCTTATCTCCACAGGCGAACTGGCATCGCTGTAATCCAGCTGCTTAATGCGCACCTGTGCCTCGGCAAAATGGTCGGTATATCGAGTGGTGAAACTGTCAACGAGGGCCATCGTGGCGGCGTCGCTTTCGGTGTTCACGATGAATTGCGCATAGTTGGTGCCACCCAGTTGGGGCGCATACGAGGTTTGGAAACGGGGCGACGACATGCCGTAGAACGTGGATATGTTGCGTATGCGCTTGTCGGTTTGCATCATATTGCGTAAACTGTCGGCCACGGCAGCCGTTCGTTCGATGCTCGTTCCTTGTGGTAAGTATATCTCTACGGCAAATTGGTTGCGTTCGGCACGAGGCATAAGTTTCTGTGGCATGCTGGCAAAGAGCACGGCACCAACAACAACCGAGAGAACACCGACGCCTAGGGTGATAAACGGATGGGCAAAGCAGCGTTCGATAAGGCGGTCGTAATAGCTCTGCATGATGTCGAGGAAAGTACGTCGCTGTTTGCCCTCGCCTTTGCCTTCTTTCTTCAAACCTTTGCGTATAAAGGTGAACTGCATCCAAGGAACTACCAGCACGGCAACAAGGAGTGACGCGCCCAACACCACGCTGATGCCTAGTGGGAACCACTTTACGAAGTCTTTCATCATGCCTTTCATCGTGAGCAATAGCGGGAAGAAGGTGATGGAAATGGCCAGTGTGGCGCTGAAAATAGACGAAAAGAACTCTTTGGCCGAGTAGGTGGCGGCGTGCCAGCGGCTCATGCCCTCGTCGATCTTCTCGATATACGAGTCGATAATAACGATGGAGTTGTCTACAATCATACCCAAGGCCACAATGAGCGAGGCAAGGGTTACGGTGTTTAGCTCTAAACCCAGGGCGTAGAACAGGCCAAGGGTTATAAATATGGTGATGGGGATGGTACTTGCTGCCACGCTGGCCACGCGCATGGGCAGCAAAAGCATGATGACCACCACCACCGAGGCAATGGCGATGAGCAGTTCTTTAAGGAAATCCACCACCGAAGAGTTCACCACTTCGCTTTGATCGGTGATGGTATAGATGCTAACGTCTTGCGGCAGCGATGCTTCGAACTGCCCCAAAATGTCTTTTACCTTGTTTCCGAACTGCACGATGTTGCTGCCTTCGTTCATTTCTACCGACAGAACGATGCACTTTTGCCCGTTGTTCTTTACGTATTTGTCGGCATGTGGGTATTCGCGCTTGATGGTTGCGATGTCTCGCAGGCGTATAACGTTGCCGCGTGGGTCCGAATAGACGATGCGGTTGGCCACATCGTTCTCGGTATTCATTTGCGAACGCAGGTGTATGGGGCGCGTTGTCTGTCCGTCGTCTACCTTTCCGCTTACCATCGTCATGCCTTGTGCCGAAAGGTTGGCCAAGAGCGTGGCCGAATTGATGCCGTAGTCCGACAGCTTGTCGCGGTCGATGTACACGCCAATCTCTTCTCCCTGTTCGCCGCTCACGCGCAGATTGGCCAGTTCGGGGATGGTTCGTAGGTTATCTTTCAGCGTGTTCATGTATTCGTGCAGCTCACGATAGCTTTTGGTCTTGCTTTCTAGCGTTATGAGCATGGCCGACGTGTCGCCGAAGTCGTCGTTGGCAATTAAAGCCAGCACGCCCTGTGGCAACGACACCTTAAATTGTTGCAGCTTAATCTTGAACTTGCTCCAAAACTCGTCTTTGTTGGCTACGTCATCGTTCAGTTCGACGAAGATGTAGGTTATTCCGTCTTTTGTTTGCGAGCGCGTTTTGTTTTTCTTTATTTCCTTAAACCCCCAAAGAAAGGTTTCCAATGGCTTTGTTACCTGCTCTTCCACTTCGGCAGAGGTGGCGCCGGGATAAACGGCGGCCACCACGCCTTGACGAATAGTGAAAGAAGGAAACTCGTTTTTGGGCATGTTGATAAGCGCGAACACACCGAAACCGATGAGCACCACCATCAACAAGAGCATGATGCTGTTGTAGTGCATCACACTTTCTATGATATTTCTTTTGCGTTTAGACATAAATCTGTGTGTTTGTATATTTTATCTTTAGGAGTTAAGGAGTTATGGAGTTAAGGAGTTAAGCCAAATGTATAGGTGGCGTTAGGCTTTCGGACAAGTCAGACAAGTCAGACTTGTCGGACTTGTCCGAAAGCTAGACTGAACTAGAAATCTAGGAATCGACAGACAATTTTAAAGAGCGTTAGCCATCTTTTCACCTTTTCACCTTTTCACCCTTTCACCTTTTCAAATTTTCACATTCGCTCCTTCACTCACTTTGTTTTGTCCGTTTACGATAACCTTATCGCCTTGCGAAAGGCCGCTATTAACCACCACACCGCTTTGGCATACGCCACCTTGCGATATGTCTCGGCGATGCGCAGTGCCGTCTTCCACCACCCAAACGTATGGCTTGCTGCCGTCTATCAGCACCGCCTCTTGCGGCACAACGATGCCCTGCGCCCCACCTTTGCTGGCCAATTGCGCACTGCAAACCATGCCTGGCAACAGCTGATGACCTGCGTTGGGAAGACTAACGATAACATCATACGTATGGCTTAGCAAGTTGGCTTGTATGCCTTTCTCGGTAACTTTGCCCACAAACGTTTTTCCGCCCAAGGCAGAAACCGTAAAAGGCACTGTCTGACCTTTGCTGATGCCCGATATTTCGTTTTCGGGAACGGCGATTTTCATCTCAACGCGGTCTAGTTTCACCAGCTTAAAACAGCCCAATCCGGGTGCCATATTGTTGCCCGTGTCCACCATTCGTTGCGAGATAAAGCCGTCGAATGGTGCGCGCAACTCGCAGTTTTGCAATGCTTTTCGGGCAATTCGCTCGGCTGCCTCGGCCTCGGCCAACTTCGTTTGCACGTCTACAAAGCGTATTTCAGGCAGACTTCCTTTCTTATATAGCTGCTCTAAACGTTTAAAAGCGTCGCGCGCCTGCGATAGTGTACTCATCGCCATGTCGTGTGCGCTTTGCGCCGAGGTTTTGTCTATCACGGCCAGCAGTTGCCCTTTGCGTACAGCCTGACCCTCGTCGGCCAGCACCTGCGACACCGTTCCCAGCGTGGCAAAACTTAATGTAGAACCATAACTCTCTTGGATAACGCCCACATAGGTTCGGCTGCCGTCCACGTTGCCCGTTTGCACGGCCATCGTTTTCACCTTAATTGGTGCAACGGCTTGTTCTTCTTTCTTGCTGTTGCAACCGCTCAGCACCACTATGAGCGCAGTTGCGGCCATAAACTTGATTTTTGTCATATTTCCTTTTTTTACCTTATCCGTATTAAATGCCAGTTAAATAGTTTTGAGTTGAAATAACAACTCCTGCACATTAAAATGGCTTGTTTATGTTTGATGGTGCAAAATTAAGGATATAAAATGCTTCTCACAAGGTTGAAAATGGTTCAAAAGTGTTCTATTTTATATATTAATAAATAAAATAGCTCATTTTACCATCTTATTTACCAGAAAAGTGGTATATTTGCAATAAATATATACAAAGACATGGAACAACGATTGCAACTTCCTTTCACACTACGTAGCTTTACTTCTGCAGATGTCGAGACCGAAACAAGGCGAAGTTTATCTACCAATTATCGTATATTTGCCTTGTTTCTATGCACGCAAGGCAGCGTAAGCGTGAACCTTGATGGTAAGGCCTACCATGTTAATAAGGGCGACTCGCTTTTCATTCCGCCGGTGATACACTCCAACATCGCCTCGTTCAGCAACGACCTGCGCGGCATAGTGTTGTATGTTGACTACGACTTCATCATGGGCATAGTGAACAAAACGATGGACATCACCACGGGATTGTATTTCAGCGAACATCCGTTCCTTTCGCTCTCTGTGAGCCAGTACGACCGCATCTTAACGCAGATGCAGACGCTTATGGCGCGCGAAGCGCACGAAAACGAGAGTTATGCCAACTCGCCTAACCCCCAAGTAATTACCGAACTGTTGTCGTCGATGTGCCGAACGCTTGTCTACGAGATTGTTAACTGCTACATGTTGAGCCACCATTTGCAAGTGGGTACGTGGAACGTTACCGATAAGTTGGCGCAAAACTTTATCGTAGCGGTGTACAACAACTACCGCAAGCACCGCGAAGTGGCCCACTATGCCGACTTACTTTGCGTTACGCCCAGCTATCTGTCGGTGGTTGTGAAAGAGAAAACGGGTAAAACGGCCCTGCAATGGATTAACGATGTGGTGATGAGCGATGCCCGCCAGCTGTTGCTTTACAGCGACCAAAGCATCAAAGAGATTGTTGCAACGCTAGGCTTCCCCAACCAATCGTTCTTTGGCAAGTATTTTAAGCAACATTCCGGCAAGTCGCCCAAGCGGTTTAGACTTGAAAGTAGAGGAGGGAAGAAGGAGTGATAAAGGCCCGTAAACCCTTTAACTCGCCCGCTGCCGCCTTATCCCTTGTCTTCTTTTGCACACGAATTTTAACACTATGGCTGCCCTTTTCGCTAGAAGGAGGTGGTTTGCCACGTGCGTTTTGCAAAACATTATAACCGCATTGCCACCTTCGTTCATCGCTTGTGACCATTGCCTGTCGCCTTGAAAACCGCCGTCAAAACAGCATTTCGGGTTTTGCTCCAAGCCTTTTCCTCTTCTTGATATACAGCATGGTGTAAACGATAGAGATGCCAATGCCTATCGCAACACATATAATCGAGGCCTCCGGCCCAAACGCTCCACCCGACAATAAGTCTGTCCCGCTTATCCTTGGGGTAATAAGTGGCCGGTAATCTAGTGGCGTACCCGATACGGCACAGCCGAAAACACCCCCTTCAAGATAGTTCCATGCCCAGTGCATGCCAACGGGCACCCATATCGTTTGGTGGTAGGCGTAGGCCATTCCGAAAAGCCAGCCCGAGGCAAGGGCTATTGCCAACGCCGCCCATAGTGTGGCACCGGGGTTTCCCAAATGTGCCAGTCCAAATAGCAAAGACGATGTTGTAAGGCCAACGGCTATGTTCCACTTGTCGGCTATGAGCCTAAAAAGAATGCCGCGGAAAATAACTTCCTCCACCACGCCCACCAACAAGAAAAGCGACAGCCAACTGAGCTGACTGGCTACATCGAGCTCAACGTTCACAATGCGATAACATCCGCATAGGAATAGGCACACGATTATCGCCAAGAAGTTAACAACCGAAACCGCCCAGCCAATGCCCATCATCCGCATCTTGCCCCTAAAAGACAAGCTTTCACCATTCTCCACATACCAGCTTAGATACTTCTTAAAGGCATATAGCGTAGCAACCGCCGCTATTGTGGATAAGGGTACGGCGGCGTAGGCTGGAATGTTGAGCAACAATACATACCCAACAACTCCTGGAATAATAAGGAATGCCAAAACGCCTAAGACAAGATAGCAGCCCCACGCCAAGTTGTCGTCTTTAGATATGATGATCATGAGCTTTAAAAAGTTTAGTGTTATTATGAGTGCTAGAATACTGGCGCAACATCTTCTCCTGTTTTAAATCTCGCCTTCTTCTTAAAATATAGGATGGTATAAACGGCAGATATGGCAACGCCAATCGCTGTTGAAATAATAGAAACCTCTGTATCGAACTCTATACCAGCAGGAAACTTTACCCCTTTCGAAGCCAATATAAGAATGGGAGGGCTGTTTAGCGCACTTCCTGGCACGCTGTGTTCGAAGATGTTGCTTTGCATGTAGTTCCACGCCCAATGGATGCCAATGGGAACCCACAGCGTTCGATGGTAAGCATAGGCTATGCCACACAACCAACCGCCTGTAATTGCTATCCTTAAACAAGACAATGCCGTGGTGTTGGGGTTGAAAAGGTGCACAAAACCAAAGGTAATAGAGGACACCACTAGTCCTGCAACTACATTCCACTTATCAGTTATGAGCCTAAACACAATGCCGCGGGCTATAATTTCTTCGATTACGGCAGCCAGTAAAAAAATCGACAACCAACTTAACTGATGGCCTAAGTTGAAGTTAAGGTGTGCCACCGAGTAGTGCCTGGTTGCGAATAAGCAAATTAAAATAGTGAAAAGATACAGCGCAGACACCAGCCAGCCCACACCAACTTTACGTATTTGTCCAAAGGCTGATAGGCGTGCGCCATCTTCTACATACCATCCCAAGTACTTTTTGAAGGCATATAGGGTGACTCCCGATGCTAATAAGGCTAGTGGAAACTTGATGAAGGCAGAGAAGTCGTTCTCTAACAGTATGAGACATATACTTAGAAGAAACCAAAATCCCAAACAGCCAATCACTAGATATGCCACCCATTCAAGCTTATCGTCTTTTGATATGACAGTCATGTTTAATAAAGCTTAGTTCAATTTGCTTGTTCCTAATATGAACGCTAAAACATTAATGTTATTTCATTTTCAGATTTAAAATTGACTTTCATTGCTGCTTAAATTCAAAATAGTGGATACTAAGGTGTACCCGCTACGGCTGTAATCCATTCTCGCACTTAGTGCGCGCAGGTAGTTTTGCACATTATCTAGATGTCGTTTACTGGCGTGCAGCCTTTGGGTAGGTTCGTCTGGCACCCCTGTGTTGCACATTTTGATAAGTCGGTGTAGCCCGTTTAGACGGTGTGTCTCGTTTCTTAGTTCCATGCCCGCTAGTCTATTACGTTGGTTTGTACGTGCCATAGGCGTTGACAACATCACGACAGCATCACAATGTTGCAAGCAAACAAGCAACCAAGTTTGTCGAACAATGAAACAGAACGCCATAGAAAAAGCCGAGGTTTATTCGTAAATAGGATAAGGAAATGCCACCCGCCAGTTGTCGAAAACACGAAACAACACCAAACAGCAACACGTGAACATTAATCACATAGTTGGTTAGATGGGCTAAAGAGAAAGCCATACACCCAAGCAACACAAGGATAGGGTAGAGCAGACTGTTGCACTTAATCTTTTCTAGTGCGTCTTCGTTAACCAAAGAATAAAACATCATGCCAGCAAACACAGACACTACCCCGCAACTTATTGCTCCTACCACATGGTTCTGTACATAATTTACCATTACAAAGCCAAGGACGTAATACAAACCGAATGCCACACTCACGGCAACATGTGTCTTTTTCATAGAAAGCCACAGCCTGTGTGTCGTTTCCTCCATCATCGGACCAATGATTATCACCCAAACCCATGCTTTCAGCGAGAAAGATTTTACTCCGTTTATCGTTAATGATTCGGCAGTGGTTCGAACAAGGTTTGTCATGCTGGATGGTAAAAGAAAGTAGCACACGGCAATAAAAAGTTCGGCGCATACGGAAAGACCAAGAAACAGAACGATGGTTTTTGTGATGATATACGTTTTAGAGCGATTGCTCTTGTCGTACGTACTGAATAACCTCCTTATATCGATTAGATGTTTCATAAACTAAATGGATAGATGCATTTACAAATAGAAATGGCATGCAAAAAATACCAACTGTGCATTCGTGATATAAAACCCCAAAACACAATTGGTATCTGTTTTGTACGACATATGTCTAGAATATGTAGGGCATTAATTAGAGGTGTTCCTTAGTAAGGCCCAAATCCGCCTGATTGATATTCTGCGCGCCAATCAAAACCAGGCACCGATTGAATATATTCAAGAATCTTATCCCAGAATGTTTTCTTGTGCCCCACACATACAACTTCTGGCAATGTACCACCATAATAGGTATTCACACCGCCATTTACCATTAGCGTCTCATCATGCGAGAGTTCTTTTATTATTGCATTCATATTTTATGTTTTAAAGTTTTAATACAGTCTGTCACGTGGCAGGTTATTCCTTAAGGTGTTTCAAAAGTACTCAATATAATCAGACAGAGCAAATAGTTTTTTCTAAATTTATGTCTCCATGCAAAATCTTTGCACGGAAGAAGCCGTTTTTCGTAGAAAGGTATGAAACTACTAGGTATGCTTTACCTAACACCACATCTTATATTATTAATTTCAGCTCAAATCGACCATTAATCATCTATCATTCAGACAAGGAAAGTGCCGAATACGCAAAAGTAGCAAATTATGATTCGCTAAAAACGTATGTTCCCAATAGAGATATTATCAAAATCCGATGTTAAGTGCAACAAAATCACATGTGACTTTCGACTCTGACAGGACTTTTACACTTCCACTTCCAAGTATGTCTGTTTCTTTTTCTCCAAGAAGGCTTACTTTAATTTGCATATTCAGGTTAAATCTATTTGTGTAGTAAAAGGTTTTCTTTGTTCGACTATAACAAATTTTCGCTCCCATTTTCTTCAACCCATGCAGAATATAATATAAATCACGTCGTGAAACACAAATGGACGCTGCCAGTTCATCAGGTGAACCTGTGCACTGACAGCTGATAAGCTGGTGTATCTTCTGAATTCTTTTCAGTTCCTCTATGAAATACATTTGAACTATATTATTAAAACTAGGTGAAGTTCAAAGCTGTTGGTGTAATAAAAGGTGTAGTCGCTACGGCTGTAATCTATCTTTGCACCCAGTGCGCGCAGGTCGTCTAGTACGTTGTAAAGATGCCGTTTGCTGATATGCAGTTTGTGGGCGAGTTCGTCTGGCGAGCCTGTGTTGCACATTTTGATGAGTCGGTGCAGGCTGTTTAGTCGGTGTATTTCGTTTCTTAGTTCCATGTTTGTTAGTCAATTACGTTGGTTTGTGCGTGCCAGAGGCGTTGGAAAACGCCGTTTTGGGCAATCAACTCGCTGTGCGTGCCACATTCGGCCACCTCTCCTTTGTCGATAACCACTATCCTGTCGGCATCTTTGATGGTACTTAGGCGGTGGGCGATAACGATGATGGTTTTGCCTTGTGCGGCCAAGGCGTGCAGCGTTTGTTTTACGAAACGTTCGGAAATGGAGTCGAGCGACGAGGTGGCCTCATCGAAGATAAGCACTTCGGGCTGCTTGTACAGGGCGCGCGCGATGGCTATGCGCTGCCTTTCGCCACCCGAAAACGTGGTACCTTGTTCGCTAACGATGGTGTCTAAGCCCTTTGGCAGGCCGTCGACAAAATCTTTTAAGCCCAACTGCGTAATGATGTCCAGCACACGGCGCATATCGGGTTGCAGGTCGCCCAGGCAGATGTTAGAGAGCAACGTGCCTGAAAACAGTTCCACTTTCTGCGGAACGATGCCGATGAAACGGCGCAGGCTCTCGTTGCTTATCATCGCAATGTCGTACTGGCCGATGCTTATCCGCCCTGCCTGTATGGGATAAATGTGCTGCAATAGTGATACGAGGGTGGTTTTGCCCGACCCGCTTTCGCCTACAACAGCCGTGGTTTTGCCCTTGGGGATAACAAGACTGAGCGACGAAAACACCTGCTTGCGCGAGCCATATCGGAAAGAAACGTTGTCGAACACGATGTCGCCAACCATGTCGGGTTCCATCTTCACCTTCGTGGAAACGTCTGTATTCTCCGTTTCAAGGTCTAAAATCTGAAACAGGCGATCGGCAGCAATCTGTGCATCTTGTATGGTTTGGTTAGAACTTATCAACGAGCCGATGGGCGAAAGCACATAGCCTATCAGCGAATAGAATATCATCAGGCTACCAGGGGTGAGCGTCTGGTTGATAACAAGGTTGCTTCCAACCCACAACACCGCCACCGTAACGACAGAAGATACAACATCGATGCCGTTGTTGGCGAATATTGCGCCTTGCGCACTTACGTATGTGTTGCGCAGCAGGCGTACAAAACGCGATTCGGTTTTCAGGTTGGCGTGCGCCTCTATGCCGAAACGCTTAATGGTGGTGATGGCATTAAGCGATTCCACCAATTGCGACTCCAAGTCGGCTGCCGTCTCCATAATCTTTCGTTGATAGCGTTTGTTGAGCCGGTTGAACAAAAAGAACACCACGAAAAACAATGGTGCAGAGACCAATGTAACCAAGGCCAGTTTCCACGAATAGACAAACATCACCCCAACAGCGAAAATCAGTATCAGCACATTCACCACCAGGTCTACCAATACGTTGTTGATAAACGTGCGTATCTTCACGGCATCGTTCACGCGCGAAATGATTTCGCCCACGCGCATGGTGTCGAAGAACTGCTGGGGCAGGTGCAAAATGTGCTTGTAATAGCCCAGTATGAGTGTGGCATCTATCATCTGGCTGGTTTTTAATGCCAAGATGCTCTTTGTTGTGGATATGAACACGCGTATAAGTATGATGGCAAGCATCGCCACGCCCATGAGGTTGAGCAGGTTGGTGTTCTCGTCTACCAGCACATAGTCTACTATCTTGCCCACATAAACCGACGTACTTAGCCCCAGGATGCTGCAAACAACGGCGCCGAACAACACTTCGGCCATTACTCGCCGGTGTGGGCGCAACAGTTGGAAGAAACGTTGCGGTATGCTGGTCTTCATGTTGCCTTGCACAAAATCGTCCTTTGGCTCTAACAAAATCAAGACCCCAGTCCATAGTTTTAAGAACGCATCCCACGCCACGCGGTGCATTTCGCCGTCGGCGGGGTCCATATATGTGATGTGTTTGTCGCTAACGCCGTACACAACAACAAAGTGATACAATACCTCATTTACGATAACGTGGGCGATGGCGGGCAGCGAAATCATCTTCAACGCCTCTGGTTCGGCACGAACTCCTTTGGCCTCGAACCCCAATTTACCAGCCGCCTCAATCATACCCAGCACGTTAGTGCCTTTCTTATCGGTAAAAGCGTATTGCCGAATGCGAGCAATGGGGAATGCCAACCCGTAATGGGCGCATACCGAGGCCAACGATGCCGCTCCGCAATCGGTAATGTCTTGTTGCTTAATTTTTATGCCTTTGTTTTGCATGTGTGTTTTTTGTTTAATGCGCTTTGTCGGTTGCGGTTGACTGATATTGTGTGGGGTTTGCCCACTCGTCGATGTTTTTATAAAGCAGGTTGAACAAAGAGCGGCGCGTAACAACGAAGTGCACAATGCCCGCCATGCCCTTCTTTACATAACCCTTTCGCTTGGAGTTGCGCAATTCGAGATAGTTTTTCGTCAGTTTGCACTTAACCTTATAGTAGCTTTCGCCATTGTTGTTGCGAATGTAATCAGACGAGATGTGTTGCACATAGCCTTGTAGCGTGCCCCACTCATTATAGTTAAACGACTCTATCTGCACCTTCACGCGCATGTTTTCGCGTATAAAGGCAATGTCGCGAGGCGCAACGTAGGCCTCTATATATAAAGAGGTGTCGGGACTAACCACGGCAATGGTAGCGCCCACTTGCAAATTACTGCCTGGGTATATGCCCGAAAACTGCTCTAACGTGCCATTGATGGGACTTCTAACAACATATACGTTTCGGTTGCTGCGCGTTTCTATGAGGTTGGAAGTGGTTTCCTTCAATTGCATTTTCAGGTTGGTAAGTTCTGTTTTCCAGGTGCTCTTTTGGTTGGTCTGTTGCAAATGCAGTTCGTTCAGCTTGTCTTGATACCGATAATAGTGCTCATTATATTCGCTCTCACTAATCAGTCCCTTATCGAAAAGCACTTTATAGCGTCGCCATTCGGTTTCATATTGGCGCAAGTCGGTTTTTAAACGGTATTGTTCAGACAGGTATTTGGCGTACTCTTGCTGTCGGGCTGCCGATGCAAAAGCCCGTGGGCACTGCCCTTTTGAGAGCAGTTCCAGGTCTGCAATCTGCGCACTTGCCTCCTTCGAACGCTCTTGTTGGTATGTTATCTTTCCGTCTGGCGAGCTTGTCCTAAACCTTAAAATCTCATCACCTTTGCGCAATTTGTCGCCCTCCTTGGCCGAAACGCGTTCCACCGTCTCTGTCATTGGCGCAGTGATAACGCTAATTTCTCCGTTAGGCCTTACAAAGCCATTGCTTTGAACGGTAATGTCTACATACACAAAAGGCAAAGAAATAACAACCGCTGACACAACGGCCAACACGATGATATAGATTATACGCCGCTTGGGGCGTTTCTGATAGAGATAGGTGCCTACACTGTCAGACACCCATTCGGTGGTTAAAAGTTCTGGTTGTTGCTCCATTACGGTACGAATATTTGGGTTATGGAGCCGCTTGCCTACAAAAAAGCGTGGACTCCGTCTGTATATCCGCATTCCACGTACCGGCAAGCACGCAACAAATGAATATAAGAAGAAGCTCACGCCAAGCGTGAGCATCAACCTCTATTCACTATTTGCACTTCTTCATTTTGCCGGTTTCGGAATGCAGTGAGTATTAGCTAATACTATTTATTGTTATGTATATAGTTTCGTTTTATGTCATCATCTTCAATATTACAGCATTGTGTGCTGGTGGTTTTATGTGTAAGACTGCGTGGCAAAGTTATTTATGCCACAATTTCATTGTAAGCATTTGCCAACACCTACAAAACTTTTGCAAAGATACAGAGAATTAGTTATGTAAGCAAACGAAATGTAATAAAGTATAATGTGGCCAGGTGTGTTTTTGTGTAGATTGTAGGTGGCTCTATGATAGCCAAGTAGGAGTTGGATGAGGAAAGGCATAGGTGCACCGTAAACAAACAGAAACGTTCGTTTTTCGTTCCTCT
>NZ_GG740073.1:576794-613234 GCF_000162415.1 Prevotella sp. oral taxon 317 str. F0108
TTCTTGTCTGCGTAAGGGTTTATTGATGTCATGCTACACATGTTTAGCGTCTTTCTATCAACAATGTGCCAAAAGCAATACTGTTTGACTGAAACCCGATTGCAAACGTACAACTTGTTTCATGTGCAAGCAAGCGGAAGAAAGAAAAGTAATGCCTCCTGCTCATCTTTGGTTTGCTTGTCGGCATCTCGGCTGCCTTGCTTTCTCAACGCAGTCCCACTGTTCCCTCATGAATAAGACAAACAACATGCCCAACAAGCAAGCCAAATCTGCACAGGTTTCAACAACCGATTGGGGTTTAATTTGATTGTTTCTGCCCCAAAAGGCTTAAAAAACACTGAGGTTGTATCTTCTTATGGCCTTACTTTCGCCTTCTTCTTAACATGCAGGGTGGTGCCTTTGGCCAAGGCAGCATGCCCTGCAACCGCTTGCACAGGCGACGGCAAGCGCACGTGTTCTCTGTGCCGTTGCCCACTCGCGCGTGTATGCAGTACAATCGTTTTGTCTTGTTTTTAGTAAGAATTTTAACATTATGAGTGTCTTTTTATCCACCAATCGCTCACCTTGCCGCAAAAAATCGATTCTCGCAGAGGTTTGTTTTGATGCAAAAGGGGGTCAGCCTGTGAATGTGATGAAATGTATATTTATTTAAAACGACCGCCACTAACACCCGTTTTTGGGCGATTTGCAGCAAAATGCGGTGTGTTTTGGTGCTAAATGCAGTGCAATATGCCGCTAAACGCAGTGCGTTTTGGTGCAAAATGCAGGGTGTTTTGGTGCTAACTGCAGTGCGTTTTGCTGCTAAATGCAAGGTAAAATGGTGCTAAACGCAAGATGAAAAGCATAAAAATACACAGCAATGGTATAAATAAAACCTTTTAGAACCATGAAAAATATGGCCGGAAAGGGCGAAATGGTCGTTAAAAAGTGGGTTTTTAGGGGCTAAAAGTAGGTTTTCGGGCCTTAAAAAAGACGAACCAGCAACCCAAATAGAAAGGCAAAATGGTGCAAAATGCACGCAGAATTCTTAGAATTGGATTAAAAACATAACACCCGAAGTTGATAATGATGTTAAAAAGCATGTTTTATGACCTTATTTTCGCTAGAATGGGGTGTAAGCCCAACTGTGTTTTGTAAAATATAATTACTTTATTTAACCAAAGCAGTTGTTAGAAACAGGCAGGAAAGCAACGTGCAGGGACAGACTAGCGGCAATGGCACATAAGCCATGCTCCACACCTTTGTTTTATATGGTGCTTTAATTTCTTGAAGAAAACTTGCCAAGTGTCGTTTTTTCTAAGTATCTTCGCATGGCCAGAAACCAACAGCCTACATAAACATACAAGCTTAAACAACAAAACTATGAAAGAGAAACTAATGAGCCCTCCAACAATGGACGAGAAAAACTGCTGCTTATGGCGGTAGAAACTCGAATTGACAATCTTTGGGAATGGCCCAAGAAACATGTTACGTAAAAGCGGCAGATACTCCAAATTTTAGAATGGCTGCCAAAGTGTCTATCGCAGTTTTACTCATTCAATGATAAAGAACTGCTTTATCATGATAGCAATCCTTTACTCCAAAATATCGTGTGTAAGTTATGATAATGATTAAAACGAAATCAATCGCCAAATGTGATTGTTTACGCCTAATTGTAGGCTTATTTGTCTTCTTTCAAGCCACGGCGTTTATTGCGCAATCGCAAATCACAATAAAAAACAACTTGATGTATGTAGATGCGTCCATCTTCAGTTCTGGCTTGTGCAGCACAATCCGCGAAACGATTATTGACACAGGTAGTTCTGTATGCATCATTGATTCTACATACGCCGTTGACTCTTGCCAAATTAAAGGAGAGCAAGTAAATGCAACGATGGGGAACACAATGGGCAAAAACATCAACACATCTTATGTATATCTAGACAGCATTGCATTTGGCGGGGTGGTTTATACAAAGGTGAGATGTTATTTGGTTGATTTAGCAGGGACACTTCAACAATTCGCTCCTAAATTTGTCATCGGTGGCGAGGTTTTAAAAAAGGATTTGTGGTGTTGCGACCTGAAGGAGTATACGCTTCAGCGATATATGCGTGTGCCTAAGAATGTTGTTGCCACGATAAAATGGAAAAAATATGCCGATGCAGCCTTGAACCTCATCTATTTTGAAGGGAAAATTGGAGGCAAATACACACGGATATTTTTCGATACAGGGTCGGTACGAAATGCAGTGCCTTCTAACTTTGACATCACCCCAACCGACAGCGTTAAGTTACCTGGTGCTAACATTGCTGAGAAATTAACCTATAAAAAGGTAGGATGGTGTAAAAACGTACCAGTAGAAATATCGAATCTCAATTTTAATTTGGATTTTGGTAAGTCAAATAATAGTGGACTAAAAGAACCATGCATAAACGCAGAATTCCTTCAAGGTAAGAAGTGGATGTTGGATTATAAACGCAGGCGGCTATTGATTCTAGGTTCTGACTGATGCCTCCCACTATTTGCCCAACCAGGTAGAGCGCATATTATAAAGATTGGTTAGGGGAGTTTTTATAAAGCAAGTCTGATTAAAAGGTGACATTCTGTACAAATGCGTTGTACAGAACACTTCTGCATGTTCTGCAACCAACGAGCCCACAACCAAGAATACTCATCTCTTGCTCTCCAAGATAGCTTACCTTAATCTCCATATTCAACTTAAAATTGTTGACATAACAAAATGAACGTTTGCGCCTGTCGTAACATATCTGCGCACCCATCTTTTTTAATTCTCGGAGGATATAATATAGCTCACTTCGGGAAACACAAATAGCTGCGGCCAATTTTTCAGGAGAGCCCGTGTTCTGCCCGCTGATTAATTCGTGTATTTTCCGTAGTCGTTTCAAGTCTTCTATAAAGTTCATCTTGTTCTGTGTTTAATCCCTTACTTTCGTTTAATCTCTTCACGAGCTTAACGCCTTGTAAACTCGCAAACGAAGAAATTAAATTTCTGCAATAAAACATGCCCCACTCCCTATATTATATAAGGAGTGGGGCTGGACTTTATTGTGTGCGTTAGCGCGTTTCGTTATACTGTTGCGGCTTCCAAAGCGCGTCCTTTTTGGGTTTTACCCAAGGTAAGGAAGGCGATGGGGGCAGCGATGAAGATAGACGAGAGCGTACCGAAGATAACACCAAGGCTCATGGCGAAGGCGAAACTCTGGATGCTTTCGCCACCCAAGAACAAGATGCAGAGCAACACGATAAGCGTTGAGAACGACGTGTTGATGGTTCGGGCCAACGTTTGGTTGATACTGTCGTTGAACAAGCTGCGGAAATCTTGCTTGGGATGCAACTTCATGTTCTCGCGAATACGGTCGAACACCACCACTTTGTCGTTAATGGAGTAACCGATAACCGTTAGGATGGCACCGATAAACGTTTGGTCGATTTCCAAAGAGAAGGGCATGAACCCCCACAGCAGTGAGTAAAGACCGATGACGAAGGTGGTGTCGATGGCCAAAGCCACGGTTGAACCAACCGAGAAGGCCACGTTGCGGAAACGTATGAGGATGTAAACGAAGATGGCGAAGATGGCCAACAGCACGCTGATGATGGCGCCGTAGGTGATGTCTTTTGCCACCGAAGGACCAACCTTGGTACTGCTGATGATGGAGCCGCCTTGACGGATGTCGGGGTTTTTAAAGGCATCGACGTTCTTTTGCGAAACCAGTCCAGCCTTCTTCAAGGCGTTATACAGTATGGTTTCTGCCTCATCGTCTACCGTGGGGCTGTTGCTTTCTATCTTATAGTTGGTTGATATACGGATGGTTTTGTGGTCGGTGCCTAGCGCAAGGGCGCCAGTGGTGCAGCCGGGGAATGCGTTGGCCAGTATGCCGCGCACTTGTTCAGGTTGCACTTGCTTTTCGAACGTAACCACATAGTTGCGTCCACCGGTGAAGTCGATGCTGCGACTAAGTCCACGAGTTACGAAACTGCCTACGAATACGGCCAAAAGTACTGCTACTAGCACGAAGGTCTTCTTGTAAACACTCATGAAGGGGAAGTGTACATTCTGCATGAAGTTCTTCGAGAAACCCGTGGTGAAGGTGAGTTTCGTCCAGCGATCCTTGTTCAGTTGATACTCGTAAACCAAACGAGTGAGGAACACGGCGGTGAAGAACGAACAAACGATACCGATGATAAGCGTTGTTGCGAAACCGCGGATGGGACCCGTACCGAACGAATAGAGGATGATACCCGTGATGATAGAGGTAAGGTTAGAGTCGAAAATGGCCGAGAACGCGTTTCCGTAGCCCTCCTTGATGGCCTGTTTAAGGCCTTTTCCTGCTGCCAGTTCTTCCTTGGTTCGTTCGTAAATAAGCACGTTGGCATCCACGGCCGTACCTAACGACAGCACCATACCCGCAATACCCGATAGCGTTAGTGCGGCTTGGAACGACGTTAAGATACCTAGCGTGAAGAACAGGTTGACGATGAGGGCCGTGTTAGCCATCATACCCGGCGTGAAGCCGTACATCAACACCATGTAAACCATGAGCACCACGAAGGCGATGGCAAACGACTGGATACCTTGTTGGATGGATTGTGCACCCAGTGTGGGGCCAACTACCTCTTCTTGAACAATGCGTGCGGGTGCAGGCATACGTCCACTCTTCAGCGTATTGGCAAGGTCTTTAGTTTCTTCGATGGTGAAGTTACCGCTGATAGACGACGAGCCGCCGTCGATTTCATTGCTTACGCGGGGCGCGCTGTACACAGCGTTGTCCAAAACGATGGCAATGGCCTTGCCAACGTTGGCCTTTGTGAGTGCAGCCCAACGGCGTGCACCGTCGCTGTTCATGCGCATGCTCACTTGGGGTGCGCCAGTTGTGTGGTTAAACTCGTCGCTGGCATCGGTAACAACGTCGCCTTCAATTGGCGCACGGCCATTGGTGGAGGTTACTTTGATGGCATGTAGCTCGTAGATGTTCTTCATCTTTGCCTGGTCGGCGGGCTTTGCACTCCACAGCAGTTTAAGGTCGGGAGGTAGAACCTGTTTGGCAACGGGGCCATAAATAAGCTTATTGATGGCAGCAGTGTCGCGAATGTTGGCATATCCCACAATGCTTAGCGAGTTTCCGCCAGTGGGTTGCAGGCGCGAGAACAGCGGATTGGCCTTGATGGCGGCAGCCGTTTGGGCATTGTTGGCGCGTTGTGCCACGTCGGTTTTCTTGTCGTCGCCCGTATTTAGCTTAAACTTCGGCTGCTCGTTTTTGGCCTTAGCCACCTCTTGTTCGGCCTTAGCCCTGGCGTTGGCGGTGTCTACGGCAGCTGTGTCGGTGCCGTTTTGTTCGCTGGCCAGTCGTGCATTAAGCTGTGTAAGGTAAGGAACAATCTCGGATGCGTTGAATGTTTCCCAGAATTCGAGGTTGGCCGAGCCCTGCAATAGCTTACGAACGCGTTCGGGTTCGCGCACGCCAGGCATTTCAACCATGATGCGGCCTTCTTGTCCTTCGAGTTTCTGTATGTTGGGTTGCACCACTCCGAACTTGTCGATACGCGTACGCACCACGTTGAACGAGTTGTCGATGGCCGCTTGCACTTCCGTCCTCAGCACTTTCTCTACTTCGGCATCGCTGCTTTGCGGCGAGACCTTGCCTTGCAGTTGTTGCGTGGCGAACAGTTCGGCGAGTTTGTGGCCGGGTGCGTTTTGTTTGTAGTACTTGATGAAAAGCGAAATAAAGTCGCTCTGGCTAGTTTCTTCTTCTTTCTTAGCCTGTTCTAGCGACTTGGTGAAAGCCGCGTCGGTCTTGTGGTCTGCCAGTGTCTCGATAACGTCGGGCACGCTGATTTCAAGAATAACGTTCATACCTCCTTTGAGGTCCAAGCCCAAACCAATTTGTGTTTCCAAACACCTTTGGTAGCTGTAGATGCCAAGATACTTCACGGAGTCCTTGTAATCTTGTTGGGCAATGGGGTCTTTTAGCTCGGCTGCCTTCCCGTCATAGTAACGGGTTGCCACCGAAAAAGACAGGTAGAAGATACTTGCAAGCGTCAGCAAGACGGCAGTTACAATTACGATACCTTTGTTTTGCATTGTTACTTTATTTTTGTTTTATTGTTTTTCTGTTACCATACAACCCTGCAAAGTTACTGATTTTTCTGATATTAGTAAACAGTTAGCTCTGTATATTATCATTTTTTGCCTATTTGCGAAGTTTTTGCAGCAGACAAAAGATGGGATAGTGGTCGGATGTCTTCACTTTGTTCTCTACCACGCATTTAAGCGGCTGCCAATCGTCGCTGCACATGATGTTGTCGATACGTACGTAGAAAGCGTTGCGGTGATAGCTTATGCCGGGGCCGTTTCCGCTGGCAACATAGCAGTCAGTTAGCTCTTTTGCCATGCAACGGTGGGCATATGAGATGGGGCTGTCGTTGAAGTCGCCGCAGAGAATGATGCTTTGTCCCTTGCGCTTGCGTACGAATTGGGCCACGCATTGCACCTGCGGAGCGCGTATTTTGGCGTATTCGCCCAGTTTGTGCACCAGACTTTTGCCTAGGCTGGGCATCTGTTTGGTGCGCAGGTCGCCTTTGAGCATGCTCTTAAATTCTTGCCGTTGGGCTTCGGTTAGGCCTGTTGTGGCGAAATGGTTGTTGACAACCAGCACCGTATCGCCAGGCATGGCCACCCAACAAGCCTGACTGAAATCTTCGCTTTGGGGATACATCACGCGTTCTGACCGCACGATGGGGTACTTGCTGTATATCGCTAGGCGGTCGTAGATGGTGGTTTTCTCCTTTATGTCGTGATAAGGGTAGATGCTGTTGAGCAAAGAGTCGATGGTTGCTTGGAACTTTCCGCCCAGATTTGCCTCTTGTAGGCATAGTATGTCGGCGTCTTTCTCCTTCACATAGTTCAGCATTTCCCAGCGTTGTGGCTCTGTGGCCTCGCCGCCGCCCCACAGAAATGTATTGTAAGATAGCACTTTAAGGCAGCTGTCTGTGGGATTGCTGTTTACATTTAATGGTATGTACGTGCGCACAGGACCGAAACAAGCCACGAAACCAACCAGCGGGATGAGCGTTCGGCGCAGTTTGAAGAAAGCCCAAAACACTAAGAAGGCGGCATTGATGGCTAGGAATACGGGGAAGGTGAGGCCCAGCGTGGCCATCAATGGGTGGCTGGCGGGGTTAAGCCTGTCGCTGTATCCTACAGCTAGCATTACCAAGATGGTGGCCACGTTGGCGCCACTGGCAAGCTGAACAATCCATTTTTTTACTTTTGCCTGCATCTCGGTTTTGCTTATTGGCGTTTGCTTTGGTCGAAGAGACGTTGCTTTTCTTCGCGCGTAAGACTGTCGTAACCGCTTTTGCGTATCTTGTCCAGTATGCGGTCCACCTCGTCTTGTTCGGCCTTTCGGCGCGCGTTATAGTCCCAGTCGCTCTCGGCCCGCGTTTCTTCGCGTGGGCTTTCGGGTGTGGGTTGGCGGTGTTTTTCGTAGAAATCCTTCATGCGTTCGAAGGCGTTGGTACCCCTTCGCTGCGAGAAGTCGTGTGAAGGGTGTCGTTGCCAGTAGCGTATCATGAAGAAACCGAATATCATTCCGCCCAAGTGAGCCAAGTGAGCCACGTTGCCACCCGTTCCGGCCATGGCCTGGTAAAGCTCTAATGCGGCGTAACCCATAACAAACCATTTGGCTTTGATGGGGATGGGGATGGGGAAGATGAATATCTTGTTCTCGGGGAAGATCATTCCGAAGGCCA
This sequence comes from Prevotella sp. oral taxon 317 str. F0108, assembly GCF_000162415.1. Taxonomy (NCBI): domain Bacteria; kingdom Pseudomonadati; phylum Bacteroidota; class Bacteroidia; order Bacteroidales; family Prevotellaceae; genus Prevotella; species Prevotella sp. oral taxon 317. The sequence goes on from NZ_GG740073.1 coordinate 584,544, forward strand.
AGAGGATGGCATAGATGGCTCCCGATGCGCCAACGGTGGTAAGTCCGTTAAGCTGGTTGGCCAATTGCCCCATTACAATAAAGGCATCGCCCACGCCCAAGGGAGCTTGAGCGTTGAGTTGCAAGTAAATCTCTACAAACTGTGCCAACTCTTGCATCAAGCCTGCACCGATGCCGCAGGCTATATAATAAAATAGGAATTTGCGCGGTCCCCATACACCTTCGACCACCACACCAAACATCCACAACGCAAACATGTTGAAGAACAAGTGCGCAAATCCGCCATGCATGAACATGTAGGTTACGAGTTGGTAAATGCGGAACTCGGACGCTCTGAAAAAGTGGAGGCCGAGTATGTTGTTGAGGTCGATGCCCGAACTGCTTTGGATGACTAACGTGGCCAAGAAAGCTAGCACGTTGATGATAAGCAAATTCTTGGTAATTGTAGGTATGTTGCCCATTAATGATATGCTTTGTTTGAAATGTTATAACATGGGCAAAAGTACTAAAAATATCTGTTAATGCGCATAAAAAGCCCTACGGAACGACAATTTTTCAAAAAAAACTTCACTTTTTTTTCCTTTTCGTTTGATTTTTGAAAGTAAAGGTCTATATTTGTTCCCAGTTCTGAGATAACGCATATACATTTATCACTTTTATAATTCAAAGTTATATGAACAAAACAGATTTGATTGACAAAATCGCAGCAGGCTCTGGCTTGAGCAAAGCTGACTCGAAGAAGGCGTTAGACGCAACAGTTGCAGCAATTAAGGAAACTCTTGTGAAGGGCGACAAGGTTCAGCTGGTTGGCTTCGGCACATTCAGCGTTAACGAACGCCCCGCACATGGTGGCGTTAACCCCGCAACGAAAGAGAAGATTACTATCGCGGCCAAGAAGGTTGCTAAGTTTAAGGCTGGTGCAGAACTGACGGAAGCTATCCAGTAATTGCTTCTAGCTTAAGAAGAGATAATAAATGGCCGCCCTCGCTGTATTGTGAGGGCGGCTTTTTGGTTAAAGGGCGTAGCCATCTTTTCACCCTTTCACTTTTTCACCCTTTCACCTTTTAAATCCTCTTCCAGCTCGTCGAGGTTATTTACCACCGATATACGACTGCGACAGTTGCCGCGAATCATGCCTTGTCGTTCTAGGTTGTCGAGCAGAGCCACAAGCGTGTCCCAAAAGCCCTCCATATTATAGAGTATAACGCGTTGGTGGCGATAGCCAACGGTGTTTGCGGCAGCTAGCGTAAACACCTCATCGAGCGTTCCCACACCGCCCGGCAATGCGATAGCCACGTCGCACAGCGTGTTGAGCATCTCTTTTCGGTCGGTAAGGTTCTCGCAACGGTACACCTCATCCACATATGTCGACACCTTTCCGCCCTCTTCCACGAACTTAGGCACAACGCCCACCACGCGTCCGCCAGCCTCGTGCGCCGCTTTAGCCACACATTCCATCAGTCCTAGGTTCGTTCCGCCGAAAAGTACAACGTGTCCATTCTCGGCACACCAACGCCCCAAGGCTGTGGTAGCCTTGAAAAAGCGTGGGTCGATGTCGGCATTTGCCGAACAAAATACAGCTATGTTCATTTGCGTTGATTTTTATCAGCCGTCCGTCTGTGGCAGGTTTCGCCCCTACTTTTGGCAAAGTCGTAGGCTCTTTATTGCCTTTTGGTTACAGGCCATTATTGTAAAGGAAGGCAAGGAGATGGGTTGCAACCCTATTTCCCCAAAACTCCCAAAGCCAGATAGGTTACCAATGCAAAGATAAGTAAAAGACATGGCACGCTCAAATTTTATCACTAAATTTGCGATATGGTGCTGCACAGTTGCACCTGCTGGCTGGATAATGCCCATTGGTATAAATCGGTTCGTACGTTAATGAAAGTTATATTAAGGTATTGCGTTGGTGTTTTTGCGTATCTATTATTGTAGATGTTAGCATTTTATGGTGAAACGAATTGTTGAACTATGTCGGCGGTATTCGTCGGAGCGGTTGTCTCAGGCGAATTTTGAGCAACTTCAATATGGAGTGGCTCGAACATCAAGTGGAACATTGTGGGGCTTGATGGCCGAGGGCCTTTCGTTATACCAGCCTGTTTCGTTCCGCCTTGTTGAAAGACCTTATTTCCTTTTCCCATGAAAGACAATTATGAAGAATATATCGCGCTGTTAAAGGAAGGTTCTTATGAGGCTTTCTCCGATTTGTATACGCACTATGCAAGCAAACTATACAGCTTTGCTTTGGTGCAAACAAGGAATAGTGTGCTTTCGGAAGACATCGTGCAAGAAACGTTCTTGAAATTGTGGAACACACGAGGACAATTGGATTGTTATGGAAATGTGCATGCCTTATTGTTCACCATCGCTAGAAATCTGATAATTGATGGTTTCAGAAAACAAATCAGGCAGATTGATTTTGAGGACTATCGCCAATCGTGTAATAAGCTTTCTTTATTGCCTACGCCCGAAGAACAACTTGATTATGAAGAGTTTATAAACCGACTGCAACAGACGAAAGGTCTGCTCTCTAAGCGTGCTTGTCAGATATACGAGATGAGCAGAGAAGAGAATATGCCTATCCAAGAAATTGCCGAATCGCTGAACCTATCATCACAAACGGTTAAGAACTATCTGACATCAACCTTAAAGATTTTCAGAAAGAAGTTGATGAGGGAGTAGGGGGAGGTAAAGGAGTTAAGGAGTTAGGCCAAATGTATTGGTGATGTTAGGCTAATAGGATAAGTCTGACCAGTCTGACTTGTCCGAAAGCTAGAATGAACTAGAAACCTAGAAACCGCTAGACACCTTTAAAGGCGTAGCCATTTTTTCATCTTTTCACCCTTAAAGGGCGTTAGCCATCTTTTCACCCTTTCACCTTTTCAATTTTTCACCTTTAAAGAAAAGTGTGCCCCAGAAGTAACCTGTTAACTCCTGGGGCTAATTAAACAATAGAGAGAGATAGCTGATGAACGAATAGTTGCATTCACACACATCATGCGTTCACCGTAAAAAGTGCGATTACCGAGCCACGTTCCCTTGCAGAGAGCCATCAGGCCTTGTTCCAACGCGAGAGCTTGCACGGCGCACATCAACAACCACAATCAGGACACCATGCCTTAGCAGTGCGCCACGCTTGCAAAAACCAACATTGGCAATGATGCTGGGATTAACAACGTAGCCGTTCGCAACCATCTTGGCCTCAGAGTGGCGCACAAGCATGCCGGTGCCACCCCTTAAAGCCAATCTGAAACGGTCTTCTTTTTACGATGCTAATATACGAATATTATTCGTCCCGGCAAAACATTTTGACATAAAAATATCTAATACAGAAGAATTTAGATAGTTTAAGAACAGGAAACAAGTAATCCAGAACATCCGAAAGATGACGAAGAAAGAGGAGAAAAAGGGCAAGATAGGAATGGGTATAGATTGTACTTCAAAAACGAAGTGCAAAAAAATGCGGCTGCTTTCAACAGAATAATATGGAAAAACACCGTGGTTTTGCCTTGCAGCTAGGGTGCATAGTCACGAAAAATGAAACTGCAACACAGAGATAGCCGTTCCATTTTGAAGACTCGCTAAGACTAATTGTGCAATATATAAAGAACTCATCTCGGGGCAAGGGTCATAAAATTTTGCCTCACTCCAAAAGAGATTGTCCTTATTGCTCGATATCAACCAGTAGAGGCAGCCTCTATTTTTGTTGTCTTTCCATAGTGGCAGAGCTTTCTTTTGCGTTATCTCTTATCGCGCAATCACGCCTAAAGCAATAGCCCAGATAGCAACACATCAGGATGATAGCACAAGCTAAGACAATGGAGTACATCAGCTTACGTTGCTCGGCATATTGTTTTAACACCGATTTAGTTCTTTTCTCTTGCCTCATAATCTTTCTTCCTTTTAATGTAACATGGCCCATCGCATGCCTTACGATTAACCATTCCTTTGCGCAAAATTAAAGAAAAGCCAACAAATAGGCAAACGTACGAGCCAAGAAAACTTGCGAAAGAGAAAAAGCGAACAAACATCATGTATTGAAGTCGTATTGACTTTTAATCTTTCTACAAATTGAGAGGAGTTTATGTCTTTGTGCCGTAAAACCAACATAAACGCCCCGCTCATGCACGAAGTGCTGAACAAAGATGTGACGAAATCTGAAATTCTGCCCCATTCGCCTGCGACAAAACATGGCTATCCTCAAAAAAAGGTAACCTGGCGGGAGTTTTTTCAATACACTCTTTACAAGTTGAAAGCATCTTCCCTGCGGCACATAATGAGGAAAAAGTAAAACGCACTTCTTTATGTCTCTTATGTTCTTATGTCAAAAAGGACGTATTTAGGTCACAATATGAAGAGATGAACGTTTTTCGTTAAGCCAGATGAACAATGTCGGGTTTGCTCGAACATGGTCATGGCGAGAAAAGAACGATTAGCCCCTTCTACTTATGATGAGGAAAAAGTAAAGCGCACTTTTTTATGTTTCATCTGTTCTTATGTCAAAATGGACGTATTTAGGTCACAATACGAAAAGATGAACGTTTTCGTTAAGCCAGATGAACAATGTCGAGCTTGCTCGAACATGGTCATGGCGAGAAAAGAACGATTAGCCCCTTCTACTTATGACGAGGAAATAGTAAAACGCACTTTTTTATGTCTCTTATGTTCTTATGTCAAAAAGGACCTATTTAGATCTACGTTGAAGTTACTATCAGAACCACCTACTTATGTTCTTATGTCAAAAAGGACGTATCTAGGTCACAATATGAAGTGCTGAACGATTCCCCGTTCACTTATCCACTCGTCTACTCGTCAATTTGCCAACTTGCCAACTTGCCAAAATCTGTCAACCTTTCAGCAAGGATTTTAACACAATGAGTGTCATTTTTATCCACCAACCGCCCACCTTGCCGCAAAAAATCGATTCTCGCGAGGGTTTGTTTTGATGCAAAAAGGGGTTAGCCTGTGAATGCAGCGAAATGAATATTTATTTAAAAAGACCGCCATTTGCACCACACTTGGGGCTATTTGCGGCTAAATGTACAGCAATATGGTGCAAAACGCAGTGCAATATGCCGCTAAACGCAGTGCGTTTTGGTGCTAAATGCAGTGCGTTTTGATGCTAAACGCAAGGTAAAATGGTGCAAAATGCGGTGCAAAATGCCGCTAAACGTAAGACGAAAAGCATAAATATCCACTGAAATTGTACAAACAAAACCTTTTAGAGCCGTTAAAAACAGGGTCAAAAAGGGCAAAATAGCCATTAGAATATGGAGTTTTAGGGGCTAAAAGTGGGTAATTGGGCTTAAGAAATTATGAGTTGGCAACCAAACTAGAAAGGCAAAATGGTGCAAAATGCAGGCCTTGTTCTTAAAAATAGACAAGACGGAAGGCGAGAAAATCTAGAAAAAGTAGTAATTTACCTACTTTTTAGCCTGTATTCTCGCTAGAACGGAGCGAAAATTAGAGCGGCATTGTAAAATAAAAGATAGCGATTTAAGATTTTGAGTTGATAAGTTGATGAGTTGGTAAGTTTGTGCGTTGATGCCTTCGTGAGTTGTTCGGCTTTCGTTAGTTTATAAGCCAGTGAGTTGACTTGTGGTGCACTCCTCTCAAGTTATAGAAATTTTTAAAGTCAAGACTACTTCATTATTAAAGATGTTTTTCACAAACGAAACGTCATGACAGTGCCGCCGACAAGCACAAACAAAACATAAAACCATGTTATATACTTACAACATACGCAAATAAATCCCGGTCCACCTTTCGTTTTTGTAAAAAATCTGTGGTATCTTTGCATTTTAATGCGAGGGATGAGGGCCGAAATCGGCAAACATTCCATACGTTTTGGCTAAGCCAATGGTTAACTTGTAGACGGCTATTGCAACCGATAATCCGTTAACTAGTTAGCTAAGAAAAGAACAAATATCGACTATGGACAAAATACTTGTTACAGGCGCAAGCGGGTTTATTGGGAGCTTTATCGTAGAAGAAGCCCTTAACAGAGGCATGGAAGTGTGGGCTGCCGTAAGGAAAAGCAGCTCAAAAGAATACCTCCAAGACAAGCGCATTCGTTTCGTGGAGCTTGATTTGGGCAATGCCGAACGACTGAAAAGCCAACTCGGCGGACACCATTTCGACTACGTGGTGCATGCTGCGGGAGCAACCAAATGCTTGCATCGCAACGACTTCTACCGAGTAAACACTGAGGGGACGAAGAACTTGGCCAATGCTGTGATAGACTTGAAAATGCCGCTTAAACGCTTTGTGTTCATCTCTTCGCTCAGCGTTTTCGGTCCTGTACGCGAGCAGCAGCCTTACGAAGAAATACAAGAAACCGACCAACCCATGCCTAACACGGCCTACGGACACAGTAAGTTGTTGGCCGAACAATACCTAGACTCGCTAAATCCCAAGAACGAAGACGGCGAAATAACCGATGTGGTGTTGCCTTACATCGTGCTAAGGCCCACTGGCGTGTACGGTCCGCGCGAGAAAGACTACTTCCTCATGGCCAAAAGCATCAAGCAACACATCGACTTTGCCGTGGGATACAAGCCGCAAGACATCACTTTTGTGTATGTTCAAGATGTGGTTCAGGCCGTTTTCTTGGCGCTCGACCACGGCATGAGCGGCCGAAAGTATTTCCTTAGCGACGGTGGCGTGTACCGTTCGTACGATTTCAGCGACCTGATCCACCGCAATTTGGGCAAACCTTGGATGTTGCGCATCAAGGCTCCCGTATGGTTCTTGCGCGTGGTTACGTTCTTTGGCGAGTACATTGGCCGAGCAACGGGGCGCATTTCGGCACTCAACAACGACAAGTACCACATCTTGAAACAACGCAACTGGCGGTGTAACATCGAACCAACGATGGACGAGCTGGGTTATCACGCCCAAGTGAACCTCGAAGAGGGCACCGCGCTAACCGTGAAATGGTATAAGGAGAACGGTTGGTTGTAACTGCATCTACACAACAATGAACTTCATCAAATCACTCTTCGCAATAGAGAAGTCGCCCAAAAAGGGGCTGATGGCACTAGAATGGGTTGTGCTGGCTTACATGGCACTAACGCTGCTCATGGTGTTCTTCACTTATACCAAACTTGCCAACCCCGAATCCATGATATGGGGACGCGTTCGCATCGGCATCATCATCGTTGCATTGTGGGTTGTTTACCGCCTTGTGCCTTGTCGGTTCACCAAGCTAACGCGCGTTGTGGCACAGCTTTACTTGCTTTCTTGGTGGTATCCCGACACCTACGAGCTTAACCGCATACTGCCCAACCTCGACCATGTGTTTGCGCAAGCCGAGCAATCGGTGTTTGGTTTTCAGCCTGCGCTAGTGTTTTGCGATGCCATGCCTTCCGCTTGGTTTAGCGAACTGATGGACATGGGCTACGCCTCTTACTTCCCCATGATATTGGCCGTAACGCTGTTTTACTTCTTTTGCCGTTACGCCGAGTTCGAAAGGGCATCGTTCGTGCTTATCGCCGCCTTCTTCATCTATTACGTGGTGTTCGTAGCCTTGCCCGTAACGGGTCCGCAATATTATTATCCTGCCGTGGGCATGGAAAAGATTGCGATGGGCATTTTTCCCAACGTTGGCGACTACTTCAACCTGCACAGCGAACGCCTTACCAGTCCTGGCTATGCCAATGGCATATTCTATCAGATGGTGGAGCACGCTCACGAGGCGGGCGAACGTCCTACGGCTGCCTTCCCCAGCAGTCATGTGGGCATCAGCACCATCATTATGCTCCTTGCTTGGCACACGCGCAACCGCCGTTTGGTGTTCTGTCTGCTCCCTTTCTTCGTGCTGATGTGTTTCTCCACCGTGTATATCATGGCCCATTACGCCATCGATGCCTTCGCAGGACTTATCTCTGGTGCGCTACTTTATTTCGTGCTGATGTGGGTTAGCAGGAAATGGAGTGCATAAGATAGCGCATTAGTGTGGTTAAACCGCTTAGTCTATTGTTCATTTTGCAACAACAGATGCTAAATATTTCGGGTACAACGCAACAATAGCCTAAGGTTTTTGCGCGCCATCACAATATTATTGTATCTTTGTATCAACACTCGCGTGCCATTGCCCACAGCAAATGCCCTTTGCTAATTACGCTGTGCGAACGCGCGAAATGCAGTTTGTGCCCAGAAACACGTGAGGAAAGCCTGTTTCGTTAAGTCGACATGAGCATAAAAAAGCAGGAAAATCAGACTTGTTAACTCGTCAACCCGTTAACTTGTCAACCAGAAACAACCTTTAAAAGTAGCCAATGGCCACCTTTGAACATATATTTTTTTAGCGTTATGGATAAGTTGCAAGCATTGTATGACAAGTGGAAAGCGCTTCAACCGCTTAACGAGCGCAAGCAGTTTTTGCTTAGCCAACGGTTTACTGTGGAGTATAATTACAACAGCAACCACATAGAAGGCAATACGCTTACGTACGGCCAAACAGAGCTTTTGTTGCTGTTTGGAAAGGTAAGCGGCGAAGGCAAGCTGAAAGACTTTGTGGACATGAAAGCCAGTTTGGCAAGCGTAAAGATGCTAGAAGATGAAATGAAAGCGCGCACCGCTTTAACACAGAATTTCATTCGGCAACTTCATCATGTGCTACTACGAGAAGATTATACCACGCATCGCCAATTGCCCGACGGCAGCCAAACAAGCTTTACCATTCACGCAGGCAGATATAAAACACGCCCCAATAGCGTAATTACACGTTATGGCGAACGTTTCGATTATGCCTCGCCCGAAGAAACCCCAGCATTAATGGCAGATTTGGTGGACTGGTATAATGCTATGGAGGCCAAAGGGGTAATGTCGCCCGTAGAACTGGCGGCTCTTTTTCATTATCGTTATATTCGCATTCACCCTTTCGAAGATGGTAACGGGCGTATTGCCCGACTGTTGGTAAACTATATCCTTGCACGGCACGGCTGGCCGATGGTGGTGGTTCGCAATCGCAACAAGAACGAATACCTCGACGCCTTACACGATGCGGATGTTGACGTAGGTTCTTCACCATCAGCAGGTGCACATGCCAGTCTGGCACAAATTAGGCGTTTTCTTAAATATTTCAAGGCGATGGTAGCAGAAGAGTTGCAATACAACATCGGCTTTGCAACAGAACAGTCGGCTAACGTATGGTGGTACGATGGCCAAAAAATAACTTTCCGCAGTGCGTCTAGCAGTACGATGCTAACGGCAATGCAACAAACACCCGACATAACGATAGAACAATTGTCGAAGAAAGCTGGCATTGTAACGGCGGCAGTAAAGAAACAGCTGGCACAAATGACACGAAAGGGCTATATCGAACGCAGAGAGAAGGATGGCGACTGGCAAGTGTTTGTTTCATCATCTGTGTAGTTTGCAATAGAATTGCGACCTTTTCCGCCTTTTCAAGTTGACGAATTGACAAGTTGACAAGGCTGGTGGTTGGAGCCATTTTTCACCTCTTCACCTTTAAAGGGCGCAGCCATCTTTTCACCTTTTCACTTTTTCACCTTAGTCAGTTGGCGAGTTGACAAGTTAACGGGTTAACAAGACTGGTGCGCAGCCATCTTTTCACCCTTTCACCTTTTCACCCTTTCACCTTTAAAGGGCGCAGCCATCCTTTCACCTTTACAATCCTTTCCTCCTTTATGTTAAACAAAGAGAATTGTGTTTTGCCTAACAATTCGTCGTTTTTTCTAATGCCGCACCATTCCTTCACCTTAATTAATAAATGGAGTTTTATCTCACAATGCCCACTCGATAGGCGGTTGTAAAAGAAAACAGAAATGAGGCGGCCGCGAATAAATGTTCTGTTTAGGAGTTTTGTGACGAATGGCAGAAAGCACTATTGTATTAAATTGTGTAAAATCCTTTGGTTGTTACAACCTAAAAGCCTAACTTTGCACCCATCATCATGCGGGAATAGCTCAGTTGGTAGAGCACAACCTTGCCAAGGTTGGGGTCGCGAGTTCGAGTCTCGTTTTCCGCTCAAACCCCAAACGGCCGCCTAAATAGAATGCCGCAATGGTGGAATTGGTAGACACGAGGGACTTAAAATCCCTTGGCCAGTAATGGCTGTGCGGGTTCGAGTCCCGCTCGCGGCACACCTTCTAAACACTTTATCTATTATGAATAAGAATCTAATCCTTACGTTATCAGTGCTTTCTTCGTTGGCAATGACGTCGTGCTCAAAGCTTGGGCCACTCTCTGCCGACAACTTCCAAGTCACACCGACTCCGTTGGAAGCAAATGGCGGTTTGGTATCTGCTACTATTGATGCCAACTTCCCTGCCAAGTACATGAAGAAGAAAGCTGTAGTGAAGATCATCCCCGAACTGCGGTACGCGGGTGGTCAAGTGGCAACCGGCGAAGGCGCTACCTTCCAAGGCGAAAAAGCCACGGCAAACGGACAGCAAGTGCCCTACAAATTGGGCGGACGCTACTCCATGAAAACCGACTTTAATTATGTGCCAGACATGATTAAGAGCGACCTCTACCTCACTTTCGATGCTAGAATGGGAAAGAAAAAGGTGGATTTGCCTGCCGTGAAGGTTTCTTACGGCGTGGTGGCCACATCGCAACTCTACCGCGAGGCTATGGCCAACGATGGACTTTGCATCGCACCCGACAGTTTCCAACGCATCAAGGCGCAGAAACAAGAGGCTAACATCAAGTTCCTCATCAACCAGGCTAACTTGCGCAAAACCGAGTTGAAGAACAATTCGGTAACCGAATTCGTCAAGATGTTGAAGAAAATCAACGCCGACCGCGAAAAACTTAACTTGCGCAACGTGGAAGTTAACGCTTACGCATCGCCCGAAGGTGGTTTCGTTATCAATGATAAGCTGGCTGCAAAACGCCAGACCACTGGTGAAGGCTACGTTAAGGGACAACTCAAACAGAACAAGATGCAGACTGCTGTTGAGGCTCGTTACACGGCACAAGACTGGGATGGTTTCCAAGAGTTGGTGCAAGCTTCCAACCTCCAAGATAAGGACGTTATCTTGCGCGTACTCTCTATGTACAAGGATCCCGAAGAGCGCGAACGCCAAATCCGTAACATGAGCGAAGGTTTCCGCGAACTGGCTACCGGCATCCTGCCCGAACTGCGCCGCGCACGCCTAACCATCAATTACGAGGTTGTTGGCCGCAGCGACGAGCAAATTAAAGAACAATTTGCCGCCGACCCAACGCAACTCAGCTCGGAAGAGATCCTTTATAGTGCAACCCTTACAGACAACCCCGCCGAAAAGAACAACATCTATAAGAAGGCAACCGAACTGTACGACCAAGACTACCGCGCTTACAACAACCTAGGCGTGCTGGCTATGCAGGCTGGAAACCTGGCTGAGGCTCGCACCTACTTCCAAAAGGCACTGGCCACTGCACCCGATGCAGCAGAAGCTAACGCCAACTTGGGTATGGTTGCGCTTTACGAGGGCAATATCTCTGAGGCCGAAACACTCATCGCTAAGGCTCAACAAGCTAACGACATCAACAAGGCTGTGGGCGCACTCAACATCGCTAAGGGCAATTACTCGCTTGCTGAGACTACCCTGAGCAGCTATGAGAGCAACATGGCGGCTCTTGCCAAACTGATGAACAAGAACTATGAAGGTGCACTCGCCACTTTGAAGAACGTTAAGCACCCCGATGCCGTTACCGACTATCTCATGGCCGTAGCTTATGCACGCCAAGGTGACAATGCAGCTGCTACAACTGCTCTGCAAGCGGCAACCGCTAAGGATGCTCGTCTGGCTCAACGCGCCGCCGTAGACCTTGAGTTTGCTAAACTGAATAAGTAATCATGCACATCGCCCCATGCGGGGAACGATGAGTAAAGGGTTAACAATTTGCATAAACCACTATGACGACAACTTCATTTAAGTGTACAACGCTGATAGAGTTTGCGAAAATGGTTTGGCAGGTTGTTAACCCTTCGCCTTTTAAGCCAGCTAAGGCCATGCTTGCCGCGGCTGTACTCGCACTGTTACTCACTGGTTGTGGGGTGGAAGGCAACCGCTTTGAGGTGGAAGGCCATTTCCTTAAAATCAATCGCGGCGAGTTTTATGTGTATAGCACCAATGGACTGATAGACGGAATAGACACGATTAAGCTGGAAGCGGGCCGTTTCGTCTACGAAATTCCTTGCGAACGCGAAGGAACGCTGGTCATGGTGTTCCCCAATTTCTCTGAACAACCTATCTTTGCACAGCCCGGAAAGAGCGTAAAGATGGAGGGCGATGCCTCGCACTTGAAGGAACTAACCGTAAAAGGAACGAAAGACAACAAACTGATGAACCAGTTTCGCGAGGCCATAGCGAACGTTTCGCCACCGCAGGCTGCTAAGACAGCGGCTCTTTTTGCGGCCGATAATCCCGCATCCCCGGTTGCCGCATATCTTGTAAGACGTTATTTCATCACCACACCAACGCCCAATTATAAGGAGGCGGCTCGCTTGTTGAAGTTGCTTTTGGCCGAACAGCCCAAGAATGGAGAACTTAACCGCATGCAGTCGCTTATCTCTGTTCTTGCCAAAACCAGTGTGGGTGCATCGCTACCGCCTTTCCAAGCCCGTTCGACAAAAGGCGAAAAGGTTAGCGAGCAACTATGCAATAAGGCACCCGTGGCCGTGTTCAGCGTGTGGAGTACCACCAACATGCAGAGCATGGAGTTGCAACGTATGCTCAATCAAAAGGTGCGTAGCTCCAAAGGTAAGCTGAAAGTGGTGGGCCTTTGCATCGATCCCATTCAACGAGAGTGCAAAGACATCTTGGAACGCGACAGCATTTCGTGGCCCAACATCTGCGACGGTGCGATGTTTGAAGGCAACGTTGCCAAGAAATTAGGGGTTTATAGCGTGCCGTTCAACATCCTGTTGAAGAACGGAAAGATAGTAGCCAAAGACCTTGATGCCAACCAATTGAAAGAACGACTTGACAAATTGCTCTGAAAAACATTCACCTATGCTTGTCAAAACCTACTGTGCAGCGGTAAACGGACTGAACGTAACCACCGTTACCGTGGAGGTGAACCTCGTGAAGGGCATGTTGTACCACTTCACTGGCCTTGGTGACGAGGCCGTACGCGAAGGGCGCGACCGCATCTCGTCGGCCATTCAATACAACAACATGCGTTTCCCGCGGGCAGACATCACCGTAAACATGGCACCTGCCGACCTCCGCAAGGAAGGCAGTAGCTTTGACTTGCCCTTGGCCATCGCCATTTTGGCCGCCGATAGTCAGCTGCCAACCGACAATTTAGGCGACTTTATGATGGTGGGCGAACTGAGTTTGGACGGCACTTTGCAGCCCATCAAAGGCGCATTACCCATTGCCATTAGGGCCAGAGCCGAGAAGTTTAAGGGACTTTTAGTTCCAAAAGCCAACGTTCGCGAGGCAGCTGTGGTGAACAACCTCGATGTTTATGGCATGGAAAACATCGTTGATGTGGTGAATTTCCTTTCGGGGAAAGCACAATTCGAGCCTACCGTCATCGACACACGCAAGGAATTTTACGAACAACAATACCGTTTCGACCTCGATTTTGCTGATGTTCGCGGTCAAGAGAACGTTAAACGCGCTATGGAAGTGGCCGCGGCTGGTTCGCACAACCTGATTATGGTGGGGCCGCCTGGTTCAGGTAAGTCGATGATGGCCAAGCGTCTGCCCTCTATCTTGCCGCCGTTGTCGTTAGGCGAGAGCCTAGAAACCACGCAGATACACAGCATTGCAGGCAAATTGGGCAAGGGAATGTCGCTTATCTCGCAGCGTCCGTTCCGTGCGCCGCACCATACCATCTCCGAAGTAGCCCTTGTTGGCGGTGGCGCAACGCCCCAACCGGGCGAAATATCTTTGGCACACAATGGCGTTTTGTTTGCCGACGAGTTGCCAGAGTTCAATAAAACCACCCTCGAAGTGCTGCGACAGCCACTAGAAGACCGCAAGATAACCATCTCACGCGCCAAATATACCATCGAATATCCCTGCTCTTTCATGTTCGTTGCCTCGATGAACCCTTGTCCGTGCGGCTATTATGGCGACCCAACGCACCATTGCGTGTGCATGCCAGGTCAGATACAACGCTACATGAACAAGATAAGCGGTCCGTTACTCGACCGAATTGACATTCAAGTAGAAATAACGCCCGTTCCGTTTAAGGACATTTCGCAGGCCGTTCAAGGCGAGTCGAGTTCCGTAATACGCGAACGCGTTATCCGTGCACGGCACATGCAAGAGCAGCGTTTTAAGGAAGTAAAGGGCATTTACAGCAACGCGCAGATGACCGAGCGCATGATTCACCAATTTGCCGAGCCAGATGCAGAAGGCATTGAGTTGCTGCGAACGGCTATGGAACGCCTAAGCCTGTCGGCACGAGCCTACAACCGCATCTTAAAAGTGGCGCGAACCATTGCCGATCTCGAACAAAGCGAAACCGTTAAGTCGCAACATTTGGCCGAGGCCATTAGTTATAGAAATCTCGATAGGGGCGATTGGGCCGAACGAGGAAACTAAAACATCTGCCGCTAACGATGAAAATAGTATGTATTAAAGGTGGGTTGGGCAACCAACTCTTTGAATATTGCCGCTATCGCAGCCTGCATAGGCACGACAACCGTGGCGTTTACCTGCACTACGACCGTCGCCGAACCAAACAACACGGTGGTGTGTGGCTCGATAAAGCCTTCCACATAACGTTGCCCAACGAGCCGTTGCGCGTAAAACTGCTGGTAATGGTGCTGAAAACGTTGCGCAGGCTACATCTTTTTAAGCGTCTTTATCGCGAAGAAGACCCACGAGCCGTACTAATCGACGACTATTCGCAGCACAAACAGTACATTACCAATGCGGCCGAGATACTGAATTTCCGCCCGTTTGAGCAGCTCGACTATGCCGAAGAGATACAAACAACGCCCTTTGCCGTAAGCGTTCATGTGCGCCGTGGCGACTATCTGCTGCTAGCCAACAAGAGTAACTTCGGCGTTTGCTCGGTTCACTATTACCTCTCGGCCGCTGTTGCCGTGCGCGAACGCCATCCTGAATCGCGTTTCTTCGTCTTCTCCGACGACATGGAGTGGGCCAAAGAGAACCTCAATTTGCCCAATTGCGTGTTCGTTGAGCATGCTCAGGCGCAACCCGACCACGCCGATCTCTATCTTATGTCGCTCTGCAAGGGGCACATCATCGCCAATTCCACGTTCAGTTTTTGGGGTGCCTACCTCTCAAAAGGTTCGTCGGCCATCGCCATCTACCCCAAACAATGGTTTGCCGAGCCCACATGGAACGTGCCAGACATCTTTCCAGCGCATTGGATGGCGTTGTAAAGGGATTGTTAGTTAGCGCATGATGCTTCATTGCTGGTAGGGAACAACAGCCTATGCGTAACAAATTCAGATTCTCGACCACGCAGAACAACTCACTTCTGGGTAGCACCGACCTTATATAATAAGGTATCCTACGCCGCAGAACCATGCGCAAAAAGGTTCTTTCGAGTACCGAAAACCAATGCAAAATGATGTTTAACCAATAATAAAATACCGAAAATGGATACTAAAAAGAAAAAGAAGAGTAAGCTGGAAATTGACGACAGCTACGAATTACAACTAGTAAGCAAGCTACACCCCGCCCTCAGATGGGTCTTCATGTTGCCGATAGGACTGCTTGCTATACTTCTTGTGCAGCTTGCCTACGGGTTCGTGTTCAACAAAATGCTTTCAAACTTCGACCCTAATGGCGGTGTAGCCATAGTCATTAACAGCCTATTCATGGCCATGAAGTATTGCGTGTTCGTTGTGGCGATGGTTGGCGTAGCCCCTGTTGTGCGAGAAAAGAAATTCCAGGCGTCAATCGCCTGCGCTATCATTGCGGTGGTAGTTTGTTTAGGAAGCACGGGATTTCTCTTATACAATAATGGAGTCGAGAATTTAACGATGCTCATCGCAACGGGTGGTTCGGCTTTCTTGGGCATTGTATGGGCTGTATTGAATGTCCGGTCTACGGTTTCAAAGCCACTACCCACGGAACAAGAAGGCGAACTCGCTGAACTACAAACACGAAAAAATGCCTAGAACCACAGCCTTGTTCAACCACATACAACCCCTTGAGGTTGCCCTTCATTTGTTGTTTCTCGCCGTTTCAGAGGAATGGGCCAATACTCATGCCCTTTTGTTAATAAATATATAAATAGCACAAAACACAAAGAAAAGGCGTATCTTTGGGGCATTGTGGGTTTAAGGTAGGGCTTACAACTTACTTTTTGCAAACCGAAAAGTCTGTTGTTTTGCCCCTTTCCCTTTCTTTTTGCGCGCAAATGGTGCAAACAAAGCATTGTATGCGAAAGAAAACAAGCACAAAAACAACACTTGTTTTCGCAAGGAATGGCTGGAAAGGCAATGCGAAAACGAAGGGGCATAACCGCCCAAAAACCACACCCCGTGTTCGAAACAAAAGCATGGCGAGCAGGCGATGCAAGGCTTAAAAACTGTGATACTGCTGCAACAAGCCATTGTGTACCTACGCCAACCCCAAAAAAACTGCTTGCAGAACGAACCGCAACCTAGGCAAAATTATCCCTAAATAACTAATAAGATGATTAAGAAGTATATTCAAGAGAACGAAGAACGTATGCTCGATGAGCTTTTCAGCCTTATCCGCATACCCAGTGTTAGCGCGCAACAAGCGCACAAACCCGACATGCAACGTTGCGCCGAAAGGTGGAAAGAGTTGCTGTTGATGGCCGGAGTAGACCGTGCCGAGGTGATGCCTTCGGATGGAACCCCGATGGTTTACGGCGAAAAAATAGTAGATCCCAATGCCAAAACGGTGCTCATCTACGGTCACTACGACGTGATGCCCGCAGAACCTTTCGAACTTTGGAAAAGCGAACCATTCGAGGCTGAGGTGCGCGACGGACGCATTTGGGCACGCGGAGCCGACGACGACAAGGGCCAATCGTTCATCCAAGCCAAGGCATTCGAGTATGTTGTGAAGAACAACCTGCTGAAACATAACATCAAATTCATCCTCGAAGGCGAAGAAGAAGTGGGCTCGCCCAGTCTTGGTGCGTTCATTGAGAAACATAAAGAGCTGCTGAAATGCGACGTGATACTGGTTTCGGACACCAGTATGATTGCCGAAGACATACCTACGCTTACCACCGGACTTCGTGGTATTGCCTACTGGCAGATAGAAGTGACTGGTCCAAACCGCGATGTTCACTCTGGACATTATGGTGGAGCCATCGCCAATCCCATCAACGTGTTGTGCAAACTCATCGCCGATGCAACCAACGAAGACGGCCGAATACTCTTCCCTGGTTTCTACGACAAAGTGGAAGAGGCCAGCGACGATGAACGAAAAATGCTTGCAAGCATACCGCTAGACCTCGAAGGCTATAAGAAATCCATCGAAGTTGACGAACTGTTTGGCGAGAAAGGCTACTCAACGCTTGAGCGTACGGGCTTCCGTCCTTCGTTCGACGTGTGCGGTATTTGGGGCGGATATACGGGCGATGGTGCTAAAACGGTTATCGCCTCTAAGGCCTACGCCAAGCTTTCGTGCCGATTGGTGCCACACCAAGACTATAAAGAAATTGCCCAACTGGTAATCGACTACTTCAAACGCGTTGCACCCAAGTCGGTTAAGGTAGACATCAAGTTCCTACATGGCGGTCAGGGTTATGTATGCCCCATTGATATGCCTGCCTACAAAGCCGCCGAGCGTGGTGTAGAAATGGTGTTTGGCAAGCGTCCTTTGGCTGCTCGTTTGGGTGGAAGTATTCCAATCATCTCTACTTTCGAGCAAATTCTGGGTGTTAAAACCATCCTCATGGGCTTTGGCTTAGAGTCTAACGCCATCCACTCGCCCAATGAGAACATGCCGCTAAGTATGTTCCGTAAGGGTATCGAGGCTGTTGTTAACTTCCACTTGGAGTATGATAAGTTCTAAGGAGTAAGTTGTAATGGAGTAGAGTAGTAAGTAGTAAGGAGTGAGTTTTGAGGAGTTAAAGGAGTTAAGTAGTTAAGGAGTTAAGCCGTTTGCCTAGTTGCAGAGTGGCTAACTTTTGAGGAGTTAAAGGAGTTAAGGAGTTAAGGAGTTAAGCCGTTTGCCTAGTTGCAGAGTGGCTAACTTTTGAGGAGTTAAAGGAGTTAAGGAGTTAAGGAGTTAAGCCGTTTGCCTAGTTACAGCGTGGCTAACTATCTTGTTGACTTGTCGCCTCGTCACCTCATCACCTCGTCAGCTTGTTAACTTGTCATCTTGTTAGCTTGTCAACTTCTTAACTTGTCGGCTTATCAACCTCAACTTACTGCTAAACTCCACATCCCCATCATGCGATTCACTCCCCTCTCCCCCTTGGAGAGGGGTTGGGAGTGAGTTCATCTCACTCCCTTTTCTTTTTCCCCATTTACCAACCAACGATGCGAAGACCCCTCGTCACCCTTTTATTATTCGCCCTTGCCTTAGCAGCCTTCGCCGCCGAACCCATTCGCGTGGCCTGCGTAGGCAACAGCATCACTTACGGTTACGGCCTTCCCAACCCCGCAACCGATTCTTATCCCGCCCAATTACAACAGAAGTTGGGCAAAGCTTACGATGTGCGCAACTTCGGACACTCGGGCGCAACGCTACTTTCGCGCGGTCATCGCCCCTACATCGAGCAAGAGACGTACAAGAACGCCTTGGCCTTTAAGCCCGACATCGTGGTGATACACCTCGGCATCAACGACACCGACCCGCGCAACTGGCCGTTCTTCCGCGACGATTTTACCCAAGATTACATCGCACTCATCCATTCGTTCAAGGTCGCCAACCCCAAGGCCGCCTTCTACATCGCCAAGATGAGCCCCATATCGCATCGCCATCACCGCTTTTTGGCAGGTACGCGCGATTGGCATAAGCTGATACAAACCGCCATCGAACGTGTGGCAAAGGCCACAGGTGCACGCCTTATCGACTTCTATAAGCCGCTGTTGCCCTTCCCACAGATGTTTCCCGATGGGCTGCACCCCAACAAAGCAGGGGCAGGAGTACTTGCGCGCGTGGTGTACGAGGCACTAACGGGCGACTATGGCGGACTGCAAATGCCCCTTGTCTTTTCTGATAACATGGTGGTTAGGCGCAACCGCGACTTCGATGTCTACGGAACGGCCAACGCTGGGCAACGCGTTGTAGCCACGTTTAATGGCGAAAAGCGCAGCACCGTGGTGCAAAACGATGGCACGTGGCGTATTGTTTTCGCTGCACCCCGCATGGGAAAGCCCTATACCCTCACCATAACGAGCCAGCAACGAACGCTCCGCTTTAAGAATATCGTTGCGGGCGAGGTGTGGCTTTGCTCCGGACAGAGCAACATGGCGTTCCCCTTAGCCAACGACGAACTTGGTAAAGAGGCACTCACAATTGTCGACGACCCCAACCTGCGCGTGCTAAACTTCTTGCCAAGATGGGAAACCGACGACACAGAATGGCCGCAATCGGCACTCGACTCCACCAACAACTTGCAGTATATGCGCAGCAAAGGCTGGCAGCAAGCCACGTCTAAAAACATGGGCGAGGTGTCGGCCGTGGCCTATTATTTCGCTAGGGTATTGCGCGAATGTCTGGGGGTGCCAGTCGGTATCATTGTCAACGCTGTGGGCGGAAGTCCTACTGAGGCTTGGATAGACCGCCAAACGCTTGAAGATAACTATCCCGAACTGCTGAACGACCGCTTTAAAGACAACGTAATGGTTATGCCGTGGGTGGTGCAGCGCATGCGAAAGAACATCGCGCACACCACGGATAAGTTGCAGATGCACCCTTATCAGCCCACCTATCTTTACGATGCGGCCATCCGTCCGCTTGCCAAATTCCCCATCAATGGTGTTATTTGGTATCAAGGCGAGTCGAATGCCGAGAACATGGAGATACACGAACGTCTGTTCCCACTTTTGTTAAGCTCGTGGCGAACCAACTGGGATAACCTCCAATTGCCTGTTTACATGGTGCAATTATCTAGCATCAACCGCCCTTCTTGGCCGTGGTTCCGCAACAGTCAGCGGCTGATGGCCAACACCCTACCATACGTTTACATGGCCGTGAGCAGCGATGTGGGCGATTCGCTCGATGTTCATCCGCGCCAAAAACAGCCTGTCGGCAATCGGTTAGCACGGCTTGCCCTTTATCATCAGTACGATTTCAAGCGGCTAACGCCCTGCGGACCAAGCGTGCAAAGTGCCACCAAACAGGCGAATGGCGAGGTGCGAGTGTGCTTTAATTGGGCCGATGGACTGAAAACGGCCGATGGTAAGGCCCTTCGCACGTTCGAAGTGGCGGGTTACGACGAGGTGTTCTATCCTGCCGAAGCCACCATCAAAGACCGCGAAGTAAGGCTAACGTGTCCGCAAGTGCCACATCCCGCCTTCGTTCGCTATGGCTGGCAACCTTTCACAAGAGCCAATCTAGTGAATGGCGATGCCCTTCCAGCGTCTACGTTTAGGGTGGAAGTGAAATAAAAAAGACACAAAACAGCCTCAACCCCAGCCCCTCTCCAAGGGGGAGAGAGGAGTAATGTGTCTTGCGGTTTCTAAGCCAACAAATATAAGATACAATGGTATAGCCAAATATTTCACGTTCCTCTCTTCTTGGCTGACAACTTATAAGGCGAGGTTGGCAGTAGTTTAGAATAATCTGTTCTTCATCAAACCACAATGAAAAAAAACAATAAATCCCATAAATCGCAAGACATATCACTCCCCTCTCCCCGTGGAGAGGGGCTAGGGGCTGCGACTTTTTCTCTTGAAGAAGGCTTGTCGGTGAGTCCGGTTATTAGTTGTGGCAAGCAGGCTGTGCCTAATACGCGTTCCTTCTTCCTCAAACTCCCTTCTCCCTTAGGCACACTCCATCTCGAAAGCGATGGAGAGGCACTTACATGTGTACTTTTTGAGGGCGAGAAAGTCAAGCATCCCAAGGGCGTTACACTACAAGAGGCACCCCAACTACCCGTATTTGTTGCAGCCCGCGCATGGCTTTCGCGTTATTTTGAAGGCCACGTTCCAGGCGCGCCACCGCCCGTTCGTCCGCAAGGCACGCCTTTTCAGCAATCCGTTTGGCAGCGTTTGCTCACCATTCCCTATGGTTCAACCACCACTTATGGTGCATTGGCTGCGTATCTAGCAGCGCATAACGCCTCTGGACGCATGTCGGCACAGGCCGTGGGGCAAGCCGTTGGGCGCAATCCCATCAGCATCATCATTCCTTGTCACCGCGTAATTGGGGCAGATGGCACACTAACGGGTTATGCAGGTGGCTTGGATAAGAAGATATTTTTGTTGGGATTGGAAGGGAGTATGAAAGGTGAAAGAGTGAAAAGGTGAAAGGGTGAAAGAGTGAAAAGGTGAAAGGGTGAAAGGGTGAAAAGATGGCTAACGCCCTTTTAAAGGTGAAAGGGTGAAAAAGATGGCTAACGCCCTTTAAAGTTGTCTGTCGGTTCTTAGATTTCTAGTTCCGTCTAGCTTTCGGACAGGTCCGACAAGTCTGACTTGTCTGACTTGTTCTATTAGCCTAACGCCGCTTATACATTTGGCTTAACTCCTTAACTCCTTAACTCCTTTAACTCCTAAAGATGAAAAGATGCCTGCGGCTATTAACATGTTGGTTATCTAATCCAAAAAATCCCATTGATTCGCTTTATGTTCCTTATGTTCTTATGTCAGATATGGGACAGAGTTTGTGTCAAACCCAGGTATAAGAACTTGTCAACTGGTAAACTGAAACATACCCCAACCGCTATGAGGTAGATGGGGTATGGGCACGTGCAAGGCAGGGTTGGGTGCAAAATGCGCCCAACCCTGCCTGCAAATTTACCAACTACTTCGCAGTAGATTGGCCGTGGAATGTTGTTTTGTAAAGGTAGTTGTCGGTTGTTTATCTTACCGACAGACGGAAATTGTATTCCAAATTCAATTCTGTTTCACGATAAAAGCAGACGTCTTGCATGGTGCTTATATCTAACTCGCGCCACAATGATGAATGCCTAAGCGTGTTAGAACTTTATCTGCAAACGCGTTTCGAGAATAGAGAACGTGTTGTTGTTGAATGCTGCGTTATCGGTTGCACGGGTCATAGAACCACGCACACGCCAAATCATATACTTGTTGAGGTAATAGTTGAAGGTCAACGACCAGTCGTGAACCTTACCACCATAGATGTCGGCACTCTTATCTGTCAAGGTTGAATAGTTGTAACCTGCAACAAGCTCCATCGAACCTGGGTCGGGAGTAGCAATACCAGCATCAGCCTTGTTGTAATCATATCCCTGACCATTGAGCAGATAGCGCACATTACCATAGGCACCCCATGCGTTGTAGTTTGGCATAGCGTTTTCGCGCTTGATGTTTACATAGAAGTATTGTGCCTCAACGCCGAAGTTACCAAAGGCAAGGTTCATTTCCGGAGACACCTTCCACAGTGCTGTTGCGTCGGTAATGGTGGCCTCTTGTGCAGCTACATTAACAATACGGGTTGGGAATGGGGCTTTCAACGTGTACGATTTATGGCTGATGGCTGCATTCTTGTTGTATCGTGGCGACTCGTAAGCACCACTTACACCAACGTGAAATATCTTGCCGTGCTCTGTTGTTGGACGCCAAACCAGTCGTGTCATTGCACCCCATGCCTCGTTACCAAGCTTGTCGGCCGTCATCTTCATGGCGTCGTTCTCTGCAAATACAGATGCTGTGGCGTGATACTTCTCGCCTGCATGAACAAACATCGCACCAATCAGACGGCTATTAAAGAACGCTTGGTTAGCCAAAGGCTCTTCCATTGTGATTTTAAAGCTTGATGAGGTGCCGCTCTGCAAACCAAACTGATGTACAAAGTAGCCCATGCGAATCAGGTTTTCTTTGTTAAAGTTATAATCCAGACAGATGTCTTTAAGCGAAAGGCTTTGACGTGCAAAGCCAACGTCTACCTTTGCCTTCCATTTGCCGTACGTTGCACTTACGCCAACACGCACGTCAGGAACAGCAACGCCATCATTAAGTTGTGCATCGAGCGTTTTATCTGTCGAGTGCATCACGCCACCATCCATCAGGATGCGGCCTGTTGGCTTTACAACCAACTTTGGCTCTTCTTCTTGAGCAAAGACTCCTGCACAAGTTATCAAGCCACAGGCTGCTATAAATATAATTCGTTTCATAGAGATGTTGATGTATCTATGTTTCTATAAGTTGGGTTTCTATGTTGAAACTAGAAATGTTAGAGGTGGGCATAAGGAGTTAAGCCGAAAGCTTAGCTGTTAAGAAAGCAAGCCTAGTGGCTTAACCCTTATGACGCCTGATGGTTTGTGAGGTTTAGTTTGGAGCCTTAAAAGTGCTCTTCGCTACTTTGCCTTCTTTCTTTAGCTTGGCAAACTCTTTCTTGGCCTTTGCCAATTGCTCTTGGAATGCGGGTTCTGCGTGCAGACGTGCCACAACAGCTGCACTGATAACACGGGCTGCATCCACATCGCTTTGCCAGTGGTAACCGCAGATAACACGACTTTGACCCATCTGATAACCGCGTTCAAGGATTTCATTTTGGCGGTCGACGTTGATTTCAGAAAGCACCAATGCCGTTGCCCAACCGATAGCTGTATGGCCCGATGGATAAGAACCATTGGTAGAAAGCTCTTCTTGTTGCTCAGGGTTGCAAGTCATTTCCTTATAGAAAGCAAAGGGACGAACACGCATGTAATGGTCTTTGGCACTGCGTGTAGCCAAGTCGCCTGCATCTTCGCGCATGTTTACCACCAGCTTGTAAATCTCAGGAGTGGTCTCTTTGCTAATCTTAATGCCGAAAGCCTCTGAGAAAGCGTTAGGCACACCGTCGCCACCTACACGTGCATCTGCCACAGCTTGGTCGCCACGAGGCGTGTTGCGTTGCATCTTTCCCCACTGATATTGTGCCTGATCGTTTAGGAACATAATGCTACCAGCCTGTGGAGGAGGTGGAAGAAGTCCGAGTGAACTTGCCTGTTGTCCGTCTTGCAGATAGTATAGGTCAGGTTGTGTACGTACGTCCTTAATCTTTTTTGCAGCTGTTTGTGCGAAAGTGGTTACTGAGAACATTGCCAGCAAGCCTACTACTAATGTTTTCTTTGTCATTTTGGGTAGAGTTTTTAAATTATGAAAATGATAAAATGTTTAAATCAATGCCAATAGTAATATTGTTGCTGCAAAGGTATGGCGATTGTTGGTTACAAAATAGTTGCATCTTGTTTTTTACATAAAATAAACGGATGCAACTATTTGTAACCTATTGATTATCAATAAACACTCTTATTCTGTCAATTTCAGGATGTAATTCACCACACTAGTTGGATTAACGCTGCAATATTCGGCCAGAATGGCATTGTTGTTGCCAATCTTACTATGGTAAAGGCGACTGACAACAGGATTTAGGTTACCGTAAATTCCTAACATCCCTGGTAGCAGTGTGCGCTTTACGCGGGGCATGGCCAATAGCAATATCAGCACGCGCACTTGCTGATTGTTGGCTGTTGTAAAGTGTAAAGTTTCCTTGCAAATGTCTTTGTCGGTATAAGCAAAATTCTTAAAGAACTGGTTAGATGTGTTTGCGATTTGGGTTGTTATGTTTCGGGTTGCCGATTCAATGTCGGCGAAGAGTTCAGCGTTAAACTTCTTCATTCTCCTTTCTTCGTTCTCTTGCACAACACGGTCGTGAACAGCGGCATATTCTTGCATCAATTGCTGCAAAGTTTTTAGATGTTTTACTTGTGCTATGCGCTTATCTATTGTTTGCAGCACGCGTAGCAGCACTATGCGGTCGCGGTTGGCGATGTCTTTTTCTATTGATAGCAACTCGTCTGCTAACGCCTTGGTCATCATTTCATAGCCTTTCTGCTGTTGTAACTGCCTGATACGACTTGAAATGTAGCCGCTGATAAGCCTTAGTCCATCTGGCGTGAAGATGTTTTCATACTGGTTCTTCACGGCAATGAAGTCTGTATATACTTCTGCAACGGGTCGTTGTTTGGATTCGTTAAGGATATGGTGCAGCTGTTCTTTCATTCCATCGTTCAATCCCTTAATCACAAGCGTGTCTTGTGTGGAGCGATGAAACTTGTTCAGTCGTTCTTTAAGTTCTTGTATGTGGTTTAGCCACACTTCATTCCTTCGGCATTGCTCGATGATAATTTCAAGATTGTCCGTGCTGCGCGCCTCTTCCGAATCGTGTATCATAGAATAACGTTCGTAAACATCGAACTGCTGGATACGCGAAATCTGCCCATTCAGATAGCTCACCATTTGCAGCGCCATGTCGCGATTTAGTTTGGCGATGCGTACCGACAGCTTGGCGAACTGCTCATTGCTGGCACGCACACTTTGCGAACTGATGTTCATCTCGTCAATCTCGTTGGTTATGCTGTCGATGGTGTTGCGTTCTGTCTCCGTAAGCCTATCCTTTAAGGTGCCCAATGTAGTCAAACGCTGGTGCAGGTCGTCTTTGTTCATCTGCAATTGGCGAAACGTTAATACCTTATGTCTACGATAACTGAAAAAGATAATGGCCACTATGCAGACGATGGTGAAGATAATCACGGCAATAAGTTGTAGGCTGGGCACCTTGTTGTCGAAGGTTATCCATTGGGCTGTTTCTTCCTTACCAGGAGTTATCTGCGCCACGCCGAGGTTAGACCCTATATATAAGGTGTTGCCATGGATGAAACCGGCCCGTGCATTGAAGTGTATGTCTGCAAAAAAGCTACCGCAATCCTCCAATCTTCCGCCTTTTATGATGTACTTGTGTATACCCGTTTCTGGTATGGTGTAAACAATGCTGTCGTTGATGCAGAACATGCGGCCGCATCCTTCGGCCCTTATCGAGTCTGAACCCAGAATTTGTAGGTGGTGATTGGTGAGCAACAGCAGGTGCGAAGACCGCTTGCCGTATGCCAGCAGACTGCCTATAAACACCTTATCCTCGGTTCCTACAACGCTCTTTACCTGATTGCCCTGCCCCACAAACACGCCATGATTGAGTGTAGCGATGTAAATGTCCTCGCTGTTTTCCACCTGATGAAAAGCAGTTACATACCTGTTGTTCATCGCTTTTATGGTATCAATCTTACCATCTCTTGCATCAATGGATAAAAGGTCGTCTTGCACGCCAATCAATATCTTGCCTTGGTGGGGCAGAAGTGCCATTGCGGTGATGCGTGTTGTGGGCTGGGCTAGTAGCTGAGGCCGCTTAAAAAGTTGATTGATGATGTAATGACTGCCAAGGTTCAGCCTGAAAAGTTGGTTGTTTGCATTATAATAATAAATGTCTTCGCCATTGGCGTACATCTCTTTCGGCAACTCTTCGTTCTCAAAATCGTAAATCTTTGTGGCCGTTTGTTCGTCTGCTTTCTGGCGGAACAGTTCATGTTGGTTATTAACAAAGAAAAAGTCGTTGCCCCATGCGCACGCTGCTACCACTGGCGGGTTGGCATTAAAGAAACCAAGATGATGCGGAATGCGCCACACCGCATTCTTTGTTAGCAATATAGAGAAACTGTTGCCATCGTCGGCAATGGCTATTTGGTGTGCATTGTCGGGGATGTTACTTCTTAATGGGATGTTAACAAAGCGTTTAAGGTTGTCGGAAAGCAGAATGCTTGATGAAGTGATGAAGTAGTAGGTTGAGCCGGCTTTATAGAAAGACAGAACGGGTTGGGGTAGGGCATAGGTCTTGCGGTCTGTTCCGTTAAAGTTTTCTATGCTTAGACGGTTATCTGCCAGCACATGTAGCTTGCCGTCGTAAACGGCCACATTACGTACGTTTTGCCCCTTGTTGCGCATGGTTGTCTTGTTCAATGCAAGGTCTATGCTTATCACTCCTGCTTGTGTTGCTGCAAAAAGCCATTTGTTGCCAACGCTGCTGATGTTGTTTACCAAGAAGGGTTCTAAATACCGATGCGTATGGTTCTCATTAAAAGGATAAAGGGGGGTAAGTTCTTGCTGTTGCTCATTGAGCGACAGGGCAAACAGCCCTTGCGATGTGGCAACAAATAGCTTGTCGCCGCTTATCTCGATATCGTAGGGCGAATAGCGGTTTCCTTTGCTTGGAATCTTAAACGTGGCCTGATGTATAAGCGTGTCTGCTGCAATGTTCCATAGTTGTAAACCCGCATTGCGTGTTGCAACCCATATTTGGTTTGCATTGCGCGGGTTGCGTTCAATGTCATAAATACGGTCTAGTCCGGTGTAAAAACGCTTTCTCTCTTGTCCTTTTACATTCCATATTATGCCCGTTTCGCCGCCAATCCAATAGCCATCTTTATCGACAGACAACGTAGACAATCGGTCGTCGTAGTGGAATTCTTTCTCCGATAACGACCTTGAAGTGGTTGTCTCCTTACAGCTTGCTAAGGTAAACAATAGTGTTAGGCAAACCCAAAGGGCGCAAGTGCTAGTCTTTATCTTTCTCTTAGGCCTTGTTGTCATTAGTATCTACTTTGTTTTGCAAAGATAACTAATTTGCCTGAATATGGTTGCAAACCTAAAAAGAATGATGCAAAGCATGCCTAGTTTAGCTAGGATAACTAGAATAGCTGGGAAATCTAGAATAACTAGAACAACTAGAAAGCCTAGAAAACCTAGAAACCCTAGAATAACTAGAAAGCCTAGAACAACTAGAAAGTCTAGAACAACTAGAAAGCCTAGAATAACTAGGAAACCTAGAACAACTAGAAACCCTAGAATACCTAGAAACCCTAGAATACCTAGAAACCCTAGAATAACAAGAAACCCTAGAACAACTAGAAAACCTAGAACAACTAGAAAGCCTAAAAAATCTAGATAAACTACCCCAACCAGCTTACTACCCCAAACGCTTACCAATAAGAATGTCTTCTTTTTAGTACAGATTTTAACATTATGAGTGCCATTTTCTTCACCAATCGCCTACCTGCGAGCAAATAATCGATTCTCGCGAGGGTTAGTTTTGATGCTAAAAGGGGTTAGTTTGTGAATGCGGCAAAATGAATATTTATTTCAAAACCTCGCCATTTGCACCAGTTATAGGGCTATTTGCCGCTAAATACACTGCGTTTTGCTGCTAAATGCAGTGCAATATGCCGCTAAACGCAGTGTGTTTTGCCGCTAAATGCAGTGTGTTTTGCCGCTAAATGCAGTGCGTTTTGCCGCTAAATGCAGTGCGTTTTGGTGCTAAACGCAAGCCAAAACGCTGCTAAACGCAAACCGAAAAGCATAAACATCCACTGAAATGGTATAAACAAAACCTTATCGAACCATGAAATACATGGCCCGAAAGGGCAAAACATCCATCAAAAAGTGGGTTTTTAGGGGCAAAAAGTGGGTAATTGGGGTTGAAGAAATATGAGTTGGCAACCAAACTAGAAAGGTAAAATGGTGCAAAATGCAGGTGGTTTTCTTAAAAATGGACTAAAAGCGAAAGGCATTCGGCTGAAAATATCGGCTAATTACCTACTTTTAGGGCTTTATTTTCGCTAGAAGGGGGTGGCGAACAATATATGTTTTGTAAAATATTTTTAAGTTTGCGGGTTTATAAGTTTGTGAGTTTTTGAGTTTGTGAGTTTTTGAGTTAATGAGTTTGTGAGGTGGTAAGTTTTTGAGTTAATGAGTTTGTGGGGTTGTAAGTTTTTTGAGTTAATGAGTTTGTGAGGTGGTAAGTTTGTGAA
>NZ_GG740073.1:613872-615440 GCF_000162415.1 Prevotella sp. oral taxon 317 str. F0108
TTTTTTGAGTTAATGAGTTTTTGAGGTGGTAAGTTTATAAGCTTATGAGTTTGTAACTTTATGGCTTGTTAAGTTTATGAACTATGCTTAATGGACGTTTGGGAAAGGACTTTGTCATTTATAACCAGCCGTTAATCTGGGTTTAGCGTGGCTTATGATATAACAACAAAACGCCCGAAGGCGTTTCGTTGGGTGTACTTCCACCGGGAATCGAACCCGGATCAAAGGTTTAGGAAACCTACGTTCTATCCATTGAACTATGGAAGCCCTGAATTAATGTGCTGCAAAGTTACGTTAAAAGACGCACAATGCAAAATAAAATGCTGCTTTTGTTGAGGTTTGTGCCATAAAATGCTACATATTCGACATGCCGTGCAACAGAATTACAATGCCAAAAAATGCACAATAGAGCGCAGCCAACATCAATGCGACAAGTTTTATGCGCCTGCTTTTGCGATAAGGGGCAAGGGCAAACCACAAGGCAGACAAAGGAAGGAGTGCAAGTAGAAACAAACCCTTGGCTGTGGCTATGCTTGTAGCAAACGAGAGCAAGAAAAACACCAGATAATAAGCAAAAGCAAAACCAATGGTTAGGCGCACGGCCTTATCCCCTTTGGGCTTAGACAGCAAGGCGTAAGTGGCATAGATGATGGCCAGGAGCGACACCCAAACCATGTCGTACATAAAGAAGAGGGTGAAATTGTTCATTGGTTCTGATTTTATAGGATGACTTCGTTGTATGATGGTCAATTAAGACGGACAAGTAGGGATAGTTAGATAAGTTCTATCGAATAATCCATAAAATATGGTGGTAGCAACAGTTGGCATGCGTTAATTCACCACCAACAAGCCATACGGCCCAGTTGTAGATGCGCGATAGCGTATCAGTTTGTTGCCTTGTGCGCCCTCGGCCACGTTTCCACCCGTTGAAAGGTTGTACTTGCGACGGCAGTTGGCGCAGGTTGCGAACCCGTTTGCTTGCACTGTTAGCGGATAACTGCGGCGCGGAACGGCGGTAGACGAGTAGCAATTGGGGCATTGCAGGTCGTAGGCATAGAATACGGGTGGGTCTGACAACAGGCCATAGCCCAGTATCAGCCCGTTGTTTATGCCCAAAACCACACCTCGGTTTTGGTCAACGGCTGTGGCCTTCGATGCTTGTTGTGCTCCGCCGCCACCTGCAACGAAGTTGAATTCAACATAACTGTTTTGTCCTGAGTAGCGCGTCTGCATGCTCACGGTTACGAAAACGTTGCTGTGGGGCGACATGGCCGATGCCAATACGGCGTTGTTTTGCACCTGATTATCAAAGATAAAGTAGGCGCGGCGGTCCGAAAACTCGTTCTCTACCTTTCCGCACGAGCTTAATAGGGCGCAAGCCAAGGGCAAAAGCATGGCGATGAGTAATGGATGAATTTTTGTTTTGAGCATAAGCGGATTGGTTAAAGGTGAAAAGATGGGTATGGATGTCTGTTGGATAAGTTGGATAAGTCGGACAGGTCGGACAAGTCAGACTGGTCGGAAAAGCGCATGGCTAAACAGCTTTAACCCATCAAAACTACTACTTA
>NZ_GG740073.1:616508-644440 GCF_000162415.1 Prevotella sp. oral taxon 317 str. F0108
ACTTATTACTTACTACTCATTACTTACTCCTTTTCTTCTCACTCATACTTAATCACTTGCAGCAAGTCGGCAATCTTCTCCAAGCCTTCCATTAATGGTTTCTTAACCATTCCTTTAATAAAGGGGTTCAGTTCGGCTTTGATGGTTAGTTTCATCTTGCTTGCGTTGTCGCCATTGGGTACAACTTGAATCCAGAGATTGAAAGCAACGGGCGATTCGGCCGTTTCAAACTTGATGCACTTAGGTGCCTCGCGTTCCACGATGCGCAGTTTAATCTGCCCAACGGGGTTAACGCTCATCGAGATAGAGTCGCTGTCGAAGGTCATCTGTTCTAGTTTGTCTTCGGGCAACTTGTCTTTTAAGCGTTCAATGTTAGAGAGGTCGCTCAACATGTTGAACACCGCCTCTTGTTTATAGGGTATTTGTCGGATACTACTTTCGAATGTAGACATGTGTAGGGTTTAAATAATGAATGAAAAGGACTAGCAACCAACTCACAACTGACCTGTTCGACCCCACAACTGGCCTCACCCCCAGCACAACTGGCCTCACCCCCAGCCCCTCTCCAAGGGGAGAGGGGAGTAATATGCAGTGCTATTACAATTCAACGGCACATGGGATTTCTCCATGCGCGAATGTTAGAGATAAAATTATGCAGTGTAGCGGCAACGCATTTCACTCCCCTCTCCCCTTGGAGAGGGGCTGGGGGTGAGGCCGGTTGTGGGGTTGTTGTGGGCTAGTTGTGGGGTGGTTGTTTGTTTATTTCTTAGGGTTCCACTCCGCAGGATTCAGTCGCCACTCGTTCAACAGCACCACATCTTCCTTGGCGATGTATCCCGTTTCAACGGCTTTTTGCACCACGTGTTCGTAATCGGTAAGTGTTACCAGCTTTACGTCGGCCGCTTTAAAAGCCTCTTCGGCAACGGCGAACCCGTAAGTGTAGGCCGCAACCATGCCCACAACTTCGCAACCAGCCTTTCGGATAGCCTCGACAGCCTTCAAGCTGCTACCTCCTGTGGAGATGAGATCCTCGATAACTACCACCTTCTGACCCGCTTTCAGGTCGCCTTCAATCAGGTTTTCCAGTCCGTGGTCTTTGGGTTTGCTCCTTACATACACAAAAGGCAGTTGCAGCGCATCGGCCACTAGCGCGCCCTGGGCGATAGCTCCCGTGGCAACACCAGCCACAGCTTCGGCTTGTGGAAAGTGTTCGAGCACGGCATGTGCCAGTTCAAGCTTGATGAAACTGCGCAGCTGGGGGAACGATAGCGTGCGGCGATTGTCGCAATAGAAAGGCGACTTCCAGCCCGATGCCCATGTAAAGGGGTCGTTGGGTTGCAACTTAATTGCGTTAACCTGAAGCAGGCGTGCTGCAAAATCTTTCTTGATGTTGTCCATATCCTTGTGTGGGTTTATTGGTTTGGGGGTTAAGCCCGTCGTGTCCGCTTTCTATGTGTGCGGCATAGGGGTTGTCGTCCCACCATATACTATATATAATAATGTGCAAAGTTACGCTATTTATCCTACTGGGCAAAATTTATATGGCGCGTTCTGATGGCAGATGGTGGCTGAGTAAGTGGCGATGGAGATAGTTTAACGTCTTTTTTAATGGCGTAGCGAAACATTTTTTTACATTCTTTTCGGTGTTGAATGGTTCGTTTTTCATATCTTTGTAACCATCTACGAATACCTAAACCCCCGATGGTGCTTATGTTAAGAATGCCAACGACAGGCCGCTTTCGAGCCAAATGGTTAGCGATAAGGCTGATTTTCGCACTGCTGATGCTGTGCGGAACGGCGGCCGTGCGTGCCCAAAACATTGTTGAAGGCACGGTGTTAACAGATTCGCTCAGTCCTAACGCCCGCTGTACCGTAACCCTTTACGATAAAGACGATAAGCAATGGCAAGCTTTGGCGTGCGACGAAAAGGGGAAATTCCGCGTGGAAAACGTGCCGAACGGCCCCTTTCGCGTGGAGGCGAAGGCCATTGGGCATGTGGCGCAGAGCAAGAAAGTGTTTCTCTTTGGAAACACAAAGATGCAGGTCGACTTCACGTTGAAATCGGAGGCCATCAACTTAAAAGAGGTAGAGGTGAAGTCGAGCCCCATGATTGTGAACGGCGATACCACCACTTACATCGTGTCGAGGTTTACAACGGGGCGCGAAAAGGTGCTGAAAGACGTGGTGAACAATCTTCCCGGCGTGCGATACGACGAGAAAGACAACTCGTTAACCGTGAACGGCAAGCGCGTGAGCAAGGTGTTGGTGCAGGGCGAAGACCTATATCAAGGCAATGTGTCTACGCCGATGGAGAACCTTCCCGCCTCGGGTGTAGATAACTTGAAGGTTATCGACAACTATTCGGAGTACAATGTGTTCTCTGGTTTTAAGAGTAGTAACCAAACGGTGGTTGACCTCTCGATGAATAAGAGCATGCACGGACGACTGAAAGGACAGGCCGAGGCGCAGGGTGGACTGCTAAATAAGGCCATGGCGAAGGGTTCGGCCATGCTGTTGGGTAAGCGAATGATGGGCAATATCATCGCAGGAGGCAACAATACAGGCGAACAACTGATGAAACCTGCCGACATAGTGAACATCAGTGGAGGGTATAGCGAATTGCTTTCGGGCGATGATCCGATGGCTAGCATGCGTAAGACGTTTGCCGATTATGCCATGATGCTGGACTATCGCGAGAACGCTTACCGCCGCAACAATGGGTTGGTGTCGCTTAATACGGTGTCGACACCTGGCAAAAACATGAAGATTTTGTGGAACGGAATGGTGGGAGCCGACCGTTATCGCATGAAAAGTACCGACCATTACGCCTATCATGGCGGACTGGCGTACACTGATTCTACACTCGAACTGCAAGATAAACGCCACTTCTTGTCTAATATCAAGTTCAAATTGGCCAACCAAAAGAACATGGAACTGACGTTAACCAACCGCAGTTACTTTGGAACAACCGAAGGAAATACCGACCGGCAGCTGCAAAGCGTTGGCCTTAACGAACAGACGAAAGGGCGATTGGCCACGATAAACAACGCTTTGGTGTGGCTTTATCGGCATGGCAAGAACGTGTTTAGCTACAAGGCCGACCTCAATTTCTTGTTCAGTAACAACCGTTACGACTTTTCTTCGCAACCAACGCCGCTTTTTAAGTCGCCCGCTTTGCATTCGGAAATGAACATACGCAGGCTTGAATTTACGGGTTCGGCACAGTATGTACGTAGGTTTGCCGATGCCTACTTCTTGCGAATTGCCTTGCGCCACGGCCTAGAAACCTTCTCTACCACCATAAAAGGCGACAGCGCGGGCATGGATAACCCTGCTTTGAAGATGCCTTATCGCTTTTACGACAACGGCGCAGAGTTGAGTTTGAATAAAGATCAGGGTAAGTTTAGGTTCGGCATTGGCGGCATATTCCATCATTTCAGCCTGCATTCGTCGCGCCCCTTGTCATTCGGTGTCTCGCCAAAGATGGCCGTTTCGCCGTTGTTCAACATCAGTTATCGTGTTAGTATGATGCATTACCTTGAACTTCGACTTAAAAGCACGTACCAATTGATGGGTGCTGGCGCGATGTTCGATGGCCCTTACATTGCCGATTTCAGGAGTGTGAGTTATGCGCAGATAGAAAATGCGCTCGCACATACCACCGAACTCACGGCGATGCAGGTGTATGGCAACCTATTTAAGGGCATAACCCTCTTTAATATGGTGTCGCTAAGCTACAACCACAACGCCTTGGCCTACGATTACAGCATGGCCGATGGGTTGGTTTCGCATGTCGTCAGTCGCAATGCATCGGGTGGTAAGGGGCTTAGTCTGGTCTCGATGATAGAGAAAAAGCTGGTATCAACACCGCTT
Source organism: Prevotella sp. oral taxon 317 str. F0108 (assembly GCF_000162415.1). Classification (NCBI taxonomy): domain Bacteria; kingdom Pseudomonadati; phylum Bacteroidota; class Bacteroidia; order Bacteroidales; family Prevotellaceae; genus Prevotella; species Prevotella sp. oral taxon 317. Next base: position 620,382 of record NZ_GG740073.1, read on the forward strand.
AATTTCCGTCTTTTCGGTGGATTGAGCCTTGCCCGTTCCCCATTCTTTTATCAGGGCGTGGCTCAAACGTCGGATAGTCGGTCGTTCAACGTCAACCTTAACGTCAAAACCTACTTCAAACGTGGGTTCAATGGCGAATTGTTCGCTGCCGCAGCATGGGCAAACGATAAGAGCAAGCTGCTGCGTTCGCACCAAAACGATTATCGTTTGGAGGGCGAATTGGGCTATATCGCCAACAAATGGCAAGCATCGGTGAGGCTGGGACAGCGTTGGCGCAAGGTAACTGGCAGCGGAACAGACTATACGGCCTTGCGTTTCGGCATGGAATACGACCTTAACAAGCACATTCGCTTAAAGGCATCGGCGCAAGACATGCTCAATCTGAGGGAACGACTGATGCAAGAACGCGTGGTGGATAACTACTACGTTAGCACCCGAAACATCCATTACATGCCCGGAAACGTGATGATTGGGGCAATGGTTACCTTCTAAGTAGTACCCCAAACGGTAGATTTACATAACACTTAAACATATAAAACGTATGAGAAGAATCCTATTATCTCTCGCCGCAATGCTGTTTGCGGCCATACCTATCGCAGTTAACGCCCAACAACTAACCGTTGAATACGAAACGCGCGTTAATGCAAATTCGCCCGATGCAATGAAAGAATCGGGTCTGCCCGACGAGATGCGCAAAGCGTTGATTAGTGCGGTGGCCGATGTTAAGGCTTACTACATCATGTGTATAGACGGCGGACAGGTTGAAGGTCGCGCGCAAGCGGCGAAAGAAAAGCAAATGATAAACTTCATGGGACAAACCATTGATGCCAACGAGTTTGTGAAAAATCAGCTCGAAAACATCATATACTACAACAAAGACACCAAAAGGCAGGTGTCGAAAGTGGTGGTTATGGGTAAGCATTATTTGCTGGTAGACCCCTTGAAACCCGATACCTTCGACGTAAAACCCAATGAAAAGAAAGACATCTTGGGCTACGAGTGCATGAAGGCGGTAAGCAAAGACGGCAAGCAAACCATTTGGTTTACCAAGCATATCCCCGTAGATGCTGGGCCTTTGTACACGGATGTGGGCGGATTGATACTCGAAGCCGAACTGAAAGACCAAATCTTTGTGGCCAAGAAAATCTCGATGAGCGTAGACCATGCCTTGAAAGAACCCACGGGAGGCGAAGAAATGACCGAAAAGGCCTTTAAGGAGAAGATGCAAAAGTACGTGGAAATGATGCGTAGGGGCCAGTAAAGACCAAACAATAGCCAGGCAATGCAGGCGCAAAGCCTGGCCTTTGATGCCTTTCTTATCAAAGAAGGGCCGGCTTTTCATGCCCGTATTGCACGCTTAGTTCTCCTTGATTAACAAGTTCTTCTAATGATACTTGCTGTCCTTAGCCTGCTTAAAACCCAAAAAAAATCACTACCTTTGCATCTGCTTACAGAAAAAATCGAAATAGAACAGCATGAATATTGAAAGCGAGATAATAGCAACCGTGGTGCAAGCGGTGAAAGAATGTTTTGGTCAAGACGTGCCAACAACGATGGTTCAGTTGCAAAAGACAAAGGCCGAGTTTGAGGGAAACCTCACACTCGTGGTGTTCCCTTTCCTTAAATTGTCGAGGCTGAAACCCGAAGACACCGCCCAACAACTGGGCGATTATCTGGCTAAGCACTGCAAAGTGGTGCAAAGTTTCAACGTGGTGAAGGGTTTTCTAAATCTCACTATTGCTCCCGCAGCTTGGATTAGCTTGCTCAACCGCATCGATAGCGAACCTCGTTTCGGCGAAAAGGCCGTTAACGAGCAGTCGCCACTCGTGATGGTGGAGTATTCTTCGCCCAATACCAACAAGCCTTTGCACCTCGGACATGTGCGAAACAACCTCCTCGGATGGTCGTTGGCCCAGATTATGGAGGCCAACGGCAACCGCGTTGTGAAGACAAACATCGTTAACGACCGCGGAATACACATCTGTAAGTCGATGTTGGCGTGGAAGAAGTGGGGCAATGGCGCTACTCCCGAAAGCACGGGGAAGAAAGGCGACCACCTTATTGGCGACTATTACGTGGCCTTCGACCAGCACTATCGCGCCGAATTGGCAGAACTTACGGCCAAATTTAGGGCCGAAGGCATGGCCGCCGAAGAGGCAGAGAAACGCGCTAAGGAAGACTCGCCGCTGATGAAAGAGGCGCACGACATGCTTGTGCGCTGGGAACAGGGCGACGAAGAGGTGCGCGCGTTGTGGAAGAAGATGAACGATTGGGTGTATCAAGGCTTCGACGAGACCTACAAAGCGATGGGCGTTGGTTTCGACAAGATATATTATGAATCGGAAACCTACCTCGAAGGCAAGGCCAAAGTGGAAGAAGGATTGGCCAAAGAGCTGTTCTTCCGCAAACCCGATGGCAGTGTTTGGGCCGACCTAAGCGATGAAGGACTCGACCAAAAACTGTTGCTCAGAGCCGACGGCACAAGTGTCTACATGACCCAAGACATCGGAACGGCCGCCCTCCGCTTTAAGGATTACCCCATCGACAAGATGATTTACGTGGTGGGAAACGAGCAAAACTACCATTTCCAAGTGCTTTCTATCCTGCTCGACAGACTTGGATTTAAGTGGGGAAAAGAGTTGGTTCACTTCTCTTACGGTATGGTTGAACTGCCAAATGGCAAGATGAAAAGCCGCGAAGGTACGGTGGTAGACGCCGACGAGCTGATGGAAGAGATGGTTTCTGCCGCTCGCCGCACCAGCGAAGAGTTGGGAAAGTTTGCCGATATGACCGAAAACGAGCGCAACGAGATTGCTCGCATCGTGGGCATGGGTGCGCTAAAATACTTTATCCTTAAAGTTGATGCGCGCAAAAACATGCTCTTCAATCCCGAAGAAAGCATCGACTTCAACGGCAATACGGGCCCATTCATACAATATACATACGCCCGCATACGCAGCATTATGCGTAAAGCCGAGGCCGAAGGCATTGTCCTGCCCAGCGTTTTGCCCGATACGCTGCCCCTAAACGAGAAAGAAGTGCAGCTTATCCAAAAGCTCAACAGCTTTGAAACGGTGGTAGAACAAGCTGGAAAGGATTACAGTCCCAGTGGCATAGCCAACTATTGCTACGAGTTGACCAAAGACTTTAACCAGTTCTACCACGATTACAGCATCCTCAACGCCGAGAGCGCCGAGGCCAAAACATTGCGTTTGGCATTGGCAAAGAACGTGGCCAAGACCATTAAGAACGGCATGCAGCTGCTGGGCATCGAGGTTCCAGAGAGAATGTAAGTCATGGCATCGCAACTCGTTAACCCGCCCTCGCACCGCACCGACACCGTGTTGCCGCTGCCCGCAGAGGTAAAAGCCAACGCGTGGGCGGTGGATGCCGCTTGTTCGGGCAATCCGGGACCGATGGAATATCAAGGCGTCGACCTACAAACGGGTTATCCCGTGTTCCACTTTGGCCCAGTACACGGCACCAATAACATCGGCGAATTTCTCGGCATTGTTCATGCTTTGGCCTTAATGCAGCAGCAGGGCATAACCGATAAGGTGATATATTCCGACAGTTATAATGCCATACTGTGGGTACGAAAAAAGAAATGCAAAACCAAATTGGAGCGCAACGCCAAAACCGAACCGCTTTTTCAAGTGATAGAAAGGGCCGAACGCTGGCTGCAAAGTCATGAGATTAATACACAAGTAATTAAATGGGAAACCTCAAAATGGGGGGAAATACCTGCCGATTTCGGGCGAAAGTGAAAACTTTCGCCCTTTTTTTGTTAATTGTTAGCTTTTTTCTTGGTGGTATGTTCTTTTCTTTTTACTTTTGCGGAGTAAAAAATAATTAAGAACTTAAATGCTTTGGAAATGAAAAAGACTTTTATCGCATTGTCATTACTTGCCATGCCTACCATGATGTGGGCACAAGGCGATAACGAGATTAACATCGACGCGCAGGTACGTGCGCGCGCTGAATATCGCAACGGTTATATGCAGTTACGCCCCAAAAGCGCACAACCGGCATCGTTCATCGAAGAGCGTGCTAGGCTCGGAGTGGGTTTCGAACGTGGCGACGGGCTTAGTGCCAAGCTTTCTGTTCAACAGATTGGCGTTTGGGGACAGTACCGTCAGATTGAAACAGATGGAAGTATCATGATGAACGAGGCCTGGGGACAGTACAAGTTCGGTGATGGTTTCTTCGCTAAATTGGGTCGTCAGATACTCTCTTACGATGATGAGCGCATCTTCGGTGCACTCGATTGGAACGTAGCCGGCAGAAGTCACGATGCTTTAAAGCTGGGTTACGAGAACGATATGCACAAGCTACACCTTATCTTGGCATACAACCAAAGTGGAGAGAACTTGCTTGGGACAAAGTTTGCACCTGGCCAACCCTACAAACACATGCAGACCTTCTGGTACCACTATGGGAACGAGGACAACCCATTCGGCATTTCTGCCTTGCTTTCTAACTTAGGTTGGGAGTATGGACCCGGAGCTGAGGGTGATACGAAGTACATGCAAACCCTCGGCACCTACGTTACTTATCGCCCCGAAAAGCTCGACTTGCAGGCTTCTGCTTACTATCAAATGGGTAAACGTCCAACAGGCGACACGAAAGTTTCTGCTTGGATGGCTAGCGTTAACGCAGGTTTCATGCCCAACGAGCAATGGAAGTTTAACTTGGGCTATGATTATCTGAGTGGTGAAGACGGGAAGGGAGACACTTATAGTGCATTCGATCCCCTTTATGGAACGCATCATAAGTTCTATGGAGCAATGGACTACTTCTATGTAAGAGAGCATCGTAGCCTTGGCTTGCAAGACATTCAGCTGGGTGTTACCTTTACGCCTACTGAAAAGCTTGCATTGAAAGCTAACGGACACTATTTCATGGATGCAGTGAAGACGGACGGCAAGGACCAAGGCCTTGGTGGAGAAGTTGACCTGCAACTCGACTATGAGATAACGCAAGATGTGAAACTGACAGTTGGTTATTCCACCATGTTGCCAACTAAGACTATGGATGGAGCCGATGCAGAAAACTACAAGCGTTGGCAAGACTGGGCATTTGTTTCACTCAACATCAACCCCCGTATCCTATCGTTTAAGTGGTAACAGTTGTTATTTAGCGTGTAGCAACCCAGTCTGCGGTGTGCCTTAATGGTGCGTTGTAAGGCATGGTGCTGCAAATAAACGCAGATAACTACATCGCGATAATATTTTATTAAACGCCACCATCATATCTTTTGTTGGTTTACTGCTAGTAGGTAAGCGAGCAAAAGATATGGTAGTGGCGCTTTGTTGTTTTATGGGTTGGTGCTATAGTGAAAACGGGTTAGTCGTAAAACCCAGTTGCAACTTCCCTCCTTCTCATGCACATAATGGAATTGCTTTTGGAAAATTGGTGTTAGAAGAATACAAGACGTGCGCATTAGGAAAAATGCAAGACGTGCGTAACATGGCATCAATAAACCCTTACGCAGAGGAAAAGGAGCACTTTTTGTTGGTTTACGATGCGCTTATGGCTTTGCCAACTCAATTCTGTTGACTATAACATCAATACAAGCTCCCAAGCTAATGTCAAAAGAAAAGTTTCAGTGTGTTGTTTAAGCCCAATCGTTCGTTTAGATGTTTCTGAAAACAATGTGGTGCGAAACGGCACGATAAAAAGACAGGCATTGTGTCGTAATCTGTCTGCCATCTTTGTGATGTCAACCTAAGTAGCCAACTCCTCTCGTGTGCGGAGTATAGAACAGAACAATCCTCTGGCTTATGAACACACGAAAACCCAACTCTCGAATACATCAACGCGCCAACTTACAAACTCAAGAACTCATCAACTTGTAAACTCAAGAACTCTTCAGCTTATAAAATCAAGACCCCATAAACTTACAAACTCATCAACTTACAAAAAATAACAGCCCATAAACTTATAAAACTCTTCAACTAGCAAGCTCATAATCTCACCAACTCGGAAACTTAAATCCTTATTATTTATTTTACAATACCGCTCTAAATTTCACTCCGTTCTAGCGCAAATTTAGGCTAAAAAGTAGGTAAATGGCCACAAATAATGGCCTTTCACGTCTTCCGATATGTCCGTTTTAAAGAAAAAGACCTGCATTTTGCACCATTTTGCCTTTCTAGATTGGTTGCCAACCCATGATTTTTGCAGTCCAAAAACCTACTTTTAGGCCTCAAAAACCCACTTTTTAACGAACATTTTGCCCTTTTTAGCCTGGTATTTCATGGTTCTTAAAGGTTTTGTTTATACAATTGCAGCGTATTTTTATGCTTTTCGCCTTGCGTTTAGCACCATTTTGCACTGCGTTTTGCACCATTTTACCTTGCGTTTTGCACCAAAACGCACTGCATTTAGCACCAAAACGCAATGCGTTTTGCACCATATTGCACTGCGTTTAGCGGCATATTGCACTATATTGTGCCGAAAACAGCTAGAAAAATGGTGCAAATGGCGTTCTCTTGGAATAAATATCCATTTTACATCATTCATAGACTAACGCCTTTTTGCATCAAACCAACCTTCGCGAGAATCGATTTTTTGCGACAAGGTAGACGGTTGGTGAGCAAAAAGGGCTCTTATAATGTTAAATTTCTTACTGAAAAGTTGACAGGGTTTCGGGTTGACCGGTTGACCAGTTGACAAGTTAGTCAGTTGACAGGTTAACCGGTTGACCTGTTGACGAGATGACAAGTTGACAAGTTGATGAGTTAACGAGTTGATGAGTTGATGAGATGGTAAGTTGACGAGATGTGGAGCGTGTTGGTTCGGGAATTTATGAGCTGGGGAGTTGGGGGAGTTTGTGGGTTCACTAGTCTGTTAGTTGACAAGAGTTGTCGTCCACTCCGTACAAGGCGTTTAGCTTAACGCTTTATAGTCAGGCAGAATTGCTTTTGGAAAATAGTTGTTGGAAGGCTGCAAGACGTGCGTATCGTGGCATCAACAAGCCCTTACGCAGAGGAAAAGGAACACTTTTGTTTGCTTGCGATGCACCTATGGCTTTCCAAAGGCAATGCTGTTTTAACTATAGCCCAAATCGGTTCGTTAGGAAAATTCGCTTTCGTTTTACCTAAAGGAACGTCGAGAACGCGCAAATAGTTAGCTAGCCTTACGCATTTCATGCCACAGGAGAATATCTTTGTAACTGTTTGCTTGTGCAAATCTCTAATGAACCGATTGGGGTTTAACTCCGCCACTCCTCTTCAACAAATTTGTGAGTTCATTCCTTTTCAAGGCATAACCATGTTTTGTCGCAGACAAATAGGGCGGAACTTCGGGGGGGTATCGTGTCTTTGTACAATACTTTGTGCATGAATAATGAGTGTTTATCCTGGTTTTACTGCACAAAGATAATAAACTACGCTCAATTTATTGCTTTAATTTCTTTTCCTTTCGTATCTCAGCCAGATTGCTTTTGTTTGTACTTTCTTCCGCCCTTACGGCGAGAATAAAGTTTGTTATTGTGGCAAAAGCTTGCCGATAAATGGTTTTACCACGTCATGATATAAGGCCTTGCGGTAGATTTCTGCTGATAATCCGTTCCATTCCGTTTTCCACATGGGCGTAAAAATGATGATGTAGATGCAGTTATCAACGAGGAAGGTTGTGCCAAATGCAGGTCCGATATATTCTTTTAGCATGAACCACCCTGTATGAGAAAGGCTGATTTTCCACCCTTTGTCTGCTGATTTTACGGCAAGGATGGTCATCTGTTCCTGCTCGCCGCCGTTATTGTTCACCTCAATGTCCTTTATTATAATGGACAGTGGGTGGGTGAAGAGTTTGTTGTCTACCTTTTCCAATGATGAGGTAACTAAGTGTCTGTCCCCCTCGCAGCCTTTCGGAGGTCTGAAAGTCTTGCCCGTCCAATGCAGTTTGATATTGTCTTTGGCGGATATAACCTGATAGCGGGGTGTTTGTAGGCGCAAAATCGAGTCTGTTAGCATGCCGTCTTGGCCCAAATTTAGAGGTCGCGCAGTTTGCGCAAGGCATGGCGATAATGTGCAAGCAGAAAGCGCAGTGCACAAGGTTTGCCGTTTAAGACGTATGGTAAAGTTGTTTTTCATTCAGGGTAAAATTATGGATTTTAATCGTCGTCGAGTATGATTTCGCCATAATAGTCGGGCATTAAATAGTGTTCTGCGTGTTCTATGCCAGACGAATGGTCTTCGTGAAAGCTTTCCAGCTCACCAGCGTATTGCCTTAAACCTCACCGCATTATAAGCTAGCGTATTCACTAACAAACTCTTCTAGCACATTCCCATCGTATATCTCCTGCTTTATCAGTTGGAATTTAGGCGGAATGGCTACGGTCCTAGTACCATCGAATACCGTGAAAGGGGCCGTTTCGCGATGTATTTCGTCGCAACAATTGGCATCGATAAAGGCTTGATGCACAATGGCTCCGCCCTCAACGATGAGCGTTTGCACGTTGTCTTGGTACAGCTGTGCCAGCAATTGCGTGATGGGCTGATGCCGATGCAGCACCAAGCGGCGCGGGTTTTCGCCCCACCAATGGCGCGTATTTAGTGCGGGGTGTTCGCGCTCGTCGGTGGTTTTGCCCACCAAAATGGCGTCGCACTCTGCCCTTAGCTTATGCGACAGCATTTGGGTGAAGGGCGTAGAGATGGCCAGGGCGTGGAAATGGTCGTCGATAAAGCCGTTGGCCGTTTGCGCCCACTTCATGATTACGTACGGACGTTGCTCGCGTTGGAACACGATGAAACGGCGATTAAGTGCCAAACACGCTTTTTCGAGCACCCCCACAACCACCTCGATACCTGCTTGGCGCAGCTTTTCGATGCCTCGTCCCTGCACTTTGGAAAAGGGATCGACACATCCCACCACCACACGCGGCACGCCTTTGCGGATGATAAGGTCGGCACAGGGGGGCGTTTTGCCGTAATGCGAACAGGGTTCGAGACTTACATAAAGCGTGGAGTGGGGCAGAAAAGGTTCGTCTTCGGGCCTAATGGCGGCAAAAGCGTTCACCTCTGCATGGCCTTCGCCGCAGTGAATGTGATAGCCTTCGCCGATAATGCGGTCGTTATACACGATTACCGCCCCCACCATCGGATTGGGCTTAGCCCCCAGCAGTCCACAACGAGCCAGTTGTAAGCATCGGCGCATGTAGCGTTCGTCGGTGGTTTGGGTGGCGGTGGCGTGCGTTTGTGTCGTTGTCGGGCCCATGTTGTCGGGCGTCGACGGGGTGTTTTCGGCTTGCAGCAACCATTTTTCCGTGTCGTTCACATTGCTTTTATCCATTTTTTTCTTATTTTTGCAGCCATGACCTACCCCGAATTGTGGCGCCGTTTGTTGCCCCTTTACGATGAAGGCGAGGCCAAGGCCATTGTAAGGATGGTGCTTGACGTCGGCTTTGGATTGTCGTTGGCCGATGTTTACGCTGGCAAAGTTACACAATTATCGCAAGACGATGACCACAGACTGCGCAAAATGATGGATAAATTGGTGCAAGGCGTGCCCGTGCAGTATGTGTTGGGGCGTGCCGACTTTGCGGGGCGCACGTTCGATGTGGCGCAAGGGGTGCTTATCCCTCGACCAGAAACCGAGGAGTTGTGTGTTTGGATTGTGCAGACTTGCAGCAACTTGCCCGTCTGTGGCACGTCGCCCACGTTGTTAGATGTGGGTACGGGCAGTGGGTGTATCGCCACAACGTTGGCTCTCGACCTGCCCACGTGGCGCGTTTCGGCCATAGACATCTCGCAAACGGCACTCGACATCGCCGCACGTAACGCTCAAAAGCTGGGTGCGGAGGTGCGGTTCGCGCTGCAAGATGCCCTTTGCATGCCCCCCGATGCAGACCTTTGGGATGTGATTGTTAGCAATCCGCCCTACATCATGCAGCGCGAGGCTCAACAGATGCTGCCCAATGTGTTGCAAAACGAGCCGCATTCGGCACTTTTCGTGCCCAACGAAAATCCGCTGTTGTTTTACGAAAGCATCGCCCGATACGCCTTGCACGCGCTGAAACGTGGCGGTAAGCTGTTTTTCGAGATTAATCCTTTGTGCCATGAGGCGATGCAAAGGATGTTGGCCTGCATGGGTTGGCAGAGGATTGAAACGCGTAACGATGCCTTTGGTAAGCAACGGATGATGTCGGCGATAAGGCAGGGGAGGAGTATGGAAGGAGTTAAGGAGTTAAGGAGTTAAGCCGTATGCCTTGTTGCAGAGGGGCAATCTTTAAAGGTGAAAAATTGAAAAGGTGAAAGGGTGAAAGGGTGAAAAGATGGCTGCGCCTTTTAACTTAAACACTCGTCAAATTGTCAACTCACCAACTAATCAACTTATAAACTCACCAACTCACCAACTCATCAACTAAATATCCAACGATGGAAGACAAACAAAAGCAGATAACAGAAGAACAGGCACGCACCCGTTTGGCCGCCCTTTGCGCTAAGGCGGAGCATTGCACGGGAGAAATGCGCGAGAAAATGTGGCGTTGGGGCATTGCCGAAGACGCGCAACAGCGTATCGTTGACTATCTTGTGACGAACAAGTATGTGGACGACGAGCGGTTTTGCCGTATGTTTGTGCGCGATAAGATTACCTATAATCGCTGGGGACGGCGCAAGGTGGAACAGGCCTTGATTGCTAAACGAATTTCGAGCGATGTGTATAAGCCGTTGTTAGACGAGGTGGAGCCCGAAGACTTTACGGCCGTTTTGCGCCCATTGCTAGACAGTAAGCGCCGCACTTTGAAAGCCGCTACCGACTACGAGCTGAACATGAAGCTGATAAAGTTTGCCTTAGGTCGTGGATTTGATATGGAAACCATTCGCAAATGCCTAACCGATGTCGATGAGTTTGCCGAAGATTAGTCTGTGGGAGCGCATCGTAAGCTTGCTGGCACCCCGCTCGTGCGCCGTGTGTGGCACGCGACTCGAACCGCAAGAAGACATCGTGTGCGCCTGTTGCAACCTTCATCTGCCTCGAACCAACTACGCCGTCGCCCCCTACGACAACGAGATGGCACAGCTGTTTTGGGGGCGTGTGCCCGTTGAACGCTGCGCCGCCCTGCTGCATTATCAGGCAGCCGCGCCTGCTAGTGCCTTGCTTTACAAGCTGAAATACGGCAATCGTCCCGACTTGGGCGTGGAACTGGGACGGCTGATGGGCAAAGAACTGCTGCCAACAGGCTTCTTCCAAGGCATCGACTTCATCGTGCCGGTGCCCTTGGCACGACAGCGGCTGCGGCAAAGAGGCTATAATCAGAGCGAAATGTTGGCGCAAGGCATCGCACAAGTAACGGGCTTAAAGGTGAGGCGCGGGCTTATTCGCCGTGTCGTGAACACCGAAACGCAAACCCACAAAGACCGTTGGGCGCGCACCGACAATGTTAATCAGGCCTTTAAACTAGTGGGACGAATGCCCGAAACGGGCTGCCACGTGCTTTTTGTGGATGATGTTGTTACCACGGGAGCCACCCTTTGCGCCTGTATGGAGTGCTTGAAGGGCGTTGCCAACGTAAGGATGAGCGTGCTGAGCGTGGGCGTTGCGCATACGCGGTGAGCGTGATTGGTGTACGAAAAGCCCCATCACGTGCCTTTACCGAAATCAAAATACCGAATAATAGGTATTGTGAAGTTTCGCGAAAACGCGTAACTTTGTCGGCGAAAAGTGTAAAAATATGATTGACATGAAAAGACATATAGGGCTACAAGCAAGTTGCCTTTACCACAAAGCGCACTGTCTGGAACATCAGACAGTGCGCTTTTTTTGTGAACATAATCAAACATTGTTCTCTTTTAACGTACCTTTAAACCCACTGTCGATATGCAAGTGAAGAAAGATGATGTGCAGGGCAGGATTGTTTCCGTGGCCCATGAGGAGTTTGTACGCAACGGAGTGAAGAGAACTTCCATGCGGACCATTGCCAAACTGTCGGGGGTGTCGTTGGGAAACATCTACAAGTACTTCGACAGTAAGGACAAGCTGTTGTGCGCCGTGCTGGCCCCATTGCTTAAAGCATTAGACGAGTATTTGCTGTTTCACAACAACAGCGAGCACTTGGTGATAGACGACTTGTCGGTAGAGCAGATGCAAACGCAGATGATGAACAGGCTTTTGGACCTGATAGGGCGGTTTAGAACCGAACTGAAACTGCTTTTCTGCAACGCCGAAGGCACCTCGTTGGAGGGCTATCGTGAGCGGCTTACCGCCCAACAGGCTCAATTGGGCATGGAGTATCTGCAAATGTTGAAGCAGAAATATCCCCGGTTGCATGTCGAGGTGTCGCCGTTCTTTATGCAAATTGTCTGTTCGATGTGGTCGAACGTTCTCTTTGAGATTGTGCGGCATGAAGGACTTACGGAGGCAGACATCACCAAATTCTTTGCCGAATACTTCGATTTCTCAACCGCAGGCTGGCGAAAACTGATGAAAGTGTAGGGCTCACAACCTCGTAAACTAAACAACAAATAAACTCAAATACAATGAAAATAGAAAGCGTAAACAAAAGTTTTAAGCGCGCTGCCATTTGTACACTCAGGCACAGGTGGCTGGTGTTGGCGGCCTTTGCGGCATTGATGGTCTTCTCTGTCGTGGGCACTAAGCGCATCGTGATGAAGACCTCGTTCGACGATTACTTTCTCGAAGACGACCCCGTGCTGGTTAAGACCAACGAGTTCAAGTCCATCTTCGGCAACGATTATTATGCGGCCGTGCTGGTTAAGAACAAAGATGTATTCTCGCATCGTAGCCTTTCGCTCATCCGAGAGCTAAGCAACGAACTGCTCGACAGCCTTTCGTATGCCGAAAAGATAACCTCGCTCACCGATTTAGAGTTCACCGTGGGCAACGATGAGGGGTTGGCCATCGAGCAAATAGTGCCCGACGAGATACCCACCAATGCCGATTCGTTGGCCGCCATTAGGCAACGGGCGTTCAGTAAGCCGCATTTGGCCCGCAAATTGGTGTCGAAAGACGGCACGATGACGTGGATAATGGTGAAGCTACGAACCTTTCCGCCCGAACAGGAATGGAAAAAGACCAACAATACCTCGCCCGACATACTCACGGGAAAGGAACTGGCGCACATCATCAGCAAGCCCAAATATCGGGAATTGTCGCCCAACGCCTCGGGCATGCCTTATCTAACCCACGAAAAGGTAACCTTCTTGCAGGGCGAAATGGGCCGTTTGATGCTCTTCGCCTTCATCGCCTCCATCTTAATTATGTTTTTCGTAACGCGCTCGTTGCGCGGTGTGGTTGCGCCGTTGCTCACATCTGTGGTCGGCATCTTGTTGGGTTATGGCGTCATTGGCTGGGCGGGCATCTACGTAGACCAGCCCACCGTGATGATTGCCGTCATACTGGCATTCGCTTGTTCGATAGCCTATAACATCCACCTTTACAACTTCTTCAAAACCCGATTTGTGCAAACGGGGCGCCGGCGCACGTCTGTTGTCGAGGCCGTAGGCTCAACCGGCTGGGGCGTGTTGCTCTCCGGGCTTACCACCATCGCGGCAATGGCAACCTTCTTGGCCATGAAGATTGTGCCCATGCAGGCCATAGGACTTAACACCTCGCTCTGTTTGCTGGGCGTTTTGGGCACTTGCCTCTTCATTACGCCGGTGTTGCTGTCGTTCGGACGTAACCGAAAGCCGCACCCGCACATGAATCACAGCATAGAAGGGCGTGCAGGAACACTCTTCGAACGGCTTGGAAACTTCGTCATTCGCCGCCATCGTGCTGTCGTCATCGTGTCGGTTGTGTTCACGGCGTTTTGTGCTGTCGGCTTGTTCAGCATCGAACCGGCCTTCGATGTAGAACGCACCATGGGCCGAAAGGTGCCTTACGTGGCTCGTTTCCTCGACCTTTGCCAAACCGAATTGGGCAGTATGTACTCGTACGACGTGATGATTGTGCTGCCCAAAGCCGGCGATGCCAAACTGCCGAGCAACCTGGAAAAGCTCGACAAGCTAAGCCGCATTGCCCAAACCTACAAGCTAACCAAACGCCACAACTCCATTCTCGACATCATAAAGGACATGAACTGCACGCTCAATGCCAACAAAGACTCGGCCTATGCCATACCGCACAACCCCAACATGGTGGCCCAGCTGTTGCTGCTTTACGAAAATGCAGGCGGAACCGAAGCCGAATACTGGATGGACTACGACTATAAGCGGCTGCGTTTGCAGATAGAACTGAACTCGTACAACTCGAACGAGGCCGAGAAAGAAATGCAGCTCATCGAGCAAGAGGCACAAAAGCTCTTCCCCGATGCCCACGTGTCGGCTGTGGGAAACATCCCCCAGTTCACCGCCATGCAGCAGTATGTGGAGCGCGGACAAATGTGGTCGATGTTGCTTTCGGTGCTTGTCATTGGCGTTATCCTTGTTCTTGTCTTCGGCAATTGGAAGGTGGGGCTCATCGGCATGATACCAAACATCGCCCCGGCCATCATCGTGGGGGGCATGATGGGCTGGTTGGACTATCCCTTAGACATGATGACGGCATCGCTTATCCCCATGGTGTTGGGTATTGCCGTAGACGATACCATCCATTTCATCAATCATGGGCACCTGGCCTACAACCGTTATGGCGACTACGACCTGGCCATCAAGCGCACCTTCCGCACCGAAGGCCTGGCCATCGTGATGTCTACGTTGATCATCTCCGTCGCTTTTGCCGGCTTTACGGTGTCTAACGCCCTGCAATTGCGCAACTGGGGCATATTGGCCATTGCCGGAATGGTTTCTGCCCTGTTGGCCGACCTCTTCATTACGCCCATCTTGTTTAAGTATTTACACATCTTCGGCAAAGCCCAAAACGGCAAGGCCAACCCTTGATACCTGGCAACTTAGTATTAATCAAATAAATATCATAGCAATGAAAACAATATTTTTAAGTGCAATCCTTTTGGCGTGTTCGGCCATTTCGGCGTCTGCTGCCGGCCTAACGGGGCGCGACGTGATGCTCAAAGTGAAGAACCGGCCCGACGGAGACACCCGTTATGCCGCACTGACGATGACTTTGATACAGAAAAACGGCAATCGCCGCGAACGCAAACTCGTTTCGTGGGCTATGGATGTGGGAAAAGACAGCAAGCGGGTGATGTTCTTTACCTACCCGGGCGACGTGAAAGGCACGGGTTTTCTTACCTGGGACTACGACAATGCCAAACGCGAAGACGACCGTTGGCTATACCTGCCCGCCATGAAAAAAACAAGGCGCATCAGCGGAAAGTCGTCGAAAACCGACTATTTCATGGGTAGCGACTTTACGTACGACGACATGAGCAGCCGCAACGTGGACGAAGAAACCCACACCTTGCTGCGCGAAGAAATGCTCGGAGGACAGAAATGCTGGGTGGTGCAGTCGGTTCCCAACGATAAACACGGGATATATTCCAAGCGCATCACCTGGATAAGGCAAGACTGCGCGGTGGTGGTTAAGGCCGAATATTACGATAAGCTCGACAAGTTGCACCGCAGTCTTGTGGTAAGCAACGTCTCGAAGGTGCAAGGTTTTTGGGTGATGGGGCGCATGGAGATGAGCAATGTGCAGACAGGGCACAAAACCATCCTCCAAATGAGCGACCAAAAGTTCGACCTGAAGATAGATGCGGCGCTGTTTACTGTTGCTAGATTAGAAAAGGGAATATGAAAACGGCAAGGCTTATGCTCCTGCTCCTGCTTGCGCTGGCGGTGTCGGCGCAGGCGGGGGCGCAGGATGAAGACACGGCAACCGATACGTTGCTGGTGGGCGAAACACCTGCTGATGAGCTGCAAGTGCAGGTAAAGGGCTTTCTCGACACCTATCATGCCGCCCGAACCGAAGGCAAAGGCGAGTGGCTGGCCTCGCGAACAAGGGCGCGTGGAGAACTGACGTTGGAGAAAGGCGGCGCAAGGCTGTTCGTCTCGATGAACGCCATCTACAACGCCTTGCTGAAAGAACAAACGGGCATTACGCTGCGCGAGGCCTACCTATCGTATGCAAACGCCCATGTAGACCTGCGTGCAGGGCGACAGATTATCATCTGGGGCGTGGCGGATGCCTTGCGGCTTACCGACCAAATATCGCCAATGGATTATACGGAGTTCCTTGCACAAGACTACGACGACATCCGAACGCCCGTTAATGCCTTTCGGTTGAGGCTCGTTAGGCAGGCATTTAATGTAGAGCTGGTTTGCATCCCCGTGAGCGATTTCTTCATCCAGCCCACCGATGAGCGTAACCCCTGGGCCACGCACATCGATGCACCGATGCCCTACACGTTCGACTTGGACAGCCGAAAACCCAAAACGCGGCTGCGCAACGTGGAGTTCGGCGGAAGGCTTTCGGTAAATCTCAGTGGCATAGACTTCTCTTTCTGCGGCTTACACACCTGGAATAAGATGCCCGCTTTCAGTTATGCCGTAGACCCCGCGGGTGCTGCTATGACGGTTGTTGGCCACTATCGTCGCCTAACGATGTTCGGCACCGACGTCTCGTTTCCCATTGGCAGGTTTGTGGTTCGTGGCGAATTGGCCGCCAACTTAAACGAAGTGCAGAATGCAGAATTTGGCAGCGAGGTGCAAGGGCGCAATGTCTTTAACGCGCTGTTGGGTGTAGATTGGTACGTGGGTAACGACTGGATGCTCAGTGCGCAATATGCTCATAAGCATGTAGGCGGTAGTCTTGCGGGGCTTTCTGTTCTTCGCAACACAGGCGTGGCAACAGTGAGGGTTTCCAAAGAGCTATTTCGCAACACGCTGGCTCTGTCTTCCTTTGCCTACATAGACGTGTCGCATGGGGGCGTATTCAATCGCCTTTCATGCAAATACGACCTCAACGACCAAATTAGTCTTACCGCCGGATACGACTATTTCCATGCCGATGCAGGCATGTTTGCCATGTATTCGCGAAATTCTGAAGTGTGGGTTAAGTTGAAGTATGGCTTTTAGGTAAAGATGGTAAGGCGAAAAGAAGGCCGTGCCTGTTAACGCGTTAACGGGTGAACCGCGGCTGACGCGTTAACTTTTCTGCCGGTAAACTTGTTGTTGTCAAACAGAATTGGATTTAAGAAACGTGGTTGACGTTTCATCAACGGGCCCGAAACTCCAATTACAATAAAGGGTGTTCGCCCCTCGGCAGCCGCCGTGTAGCGGTGATTGGGCGCACAAAGAGTTGCGCCATGAAGGCATCCGTAGACCTGATGGGCACGCCTGTGGGGGATAGCGCAACCCAAATCCAATTCTGTTTGACGATAACTCGTAAGCTTGATGAACCCGTAAGCTTGATGAACTCACTATATTATAAACGCACAAACTTACAACTTCACACCCTCATCACCCCATCAACCTCACCACCTCACACCCTTGTCAACCCGTTAACTTGTTAACTTGTCAACTAACCACCCCCATCAAACTCACCACCTCACACCCTTGTCAACTCGTTAACCTGTTAACTCGTCAACTAACCAACCCATCAACTCAAAAACTTAAATTCTTATTTTTATTTTTACAAAACATCTCCAAATTTCGCGCCGTTCTAGCGAAAATTAAGGTCAAAAAGTATGCAAATGGGCAATATTTCTACTCTTTTTCGCCTTCCGATATGTCCGTTTTTAAGAAAAAGCCTGCATTTTGTACCGTTTAGCCTTTCTAGATTGGTTGCCAACCCCATTATTATTTACGCCCAAAAACCCACTTTTAGACCCTAAAATTCCACTTTTTAATAGCTATTTTGCCCTTTTTAGGCATGTGTTTCATGGTTCTAGAAGGTTATGTTTATACCATTGGGGCGTATTTTTATGCTTTTTGTATCGCGTTTAGCAGCATTTTGCACTGCGTTTTGCACCATTTTACCTTGCGTTTTGCACCAAAACGCACTGCATTTAGCACCAAAACACATTGTGTTTAGCGGCATATTGCACTGCATTTAGCACTATATTGCACTATATTTTGCTGAAAACAGTCCCAAAACAGGTGCAAATGGCGGTTGCTTGTAATAAATATTCATTATGCCGCATGCACAAGCAGGCCCCATTTTGCACCAAGCCAAACCTCCGCGAGAATCGATTTTCTGCGGCAAGGTGGGCGGTTGGTGGGCAAAATGGGCACTCATAATGTTAAAATTCGTACTGAAAACATTACAAGATGCAAGTTTACGGGTTGGCAAGTTGCACGGTTAAAACGCAGAGGTGCGGCGAACAACATCGAAAGGATGGGCAAAACCCCATTTTACTACTTTTATACGATAATGTTTCTTGATGAACGGCGTTTGGCACGAAGGCGCAAAATGTGCCTAATTAGCCTTTATTTTCTTGTCTTGGCGGCAATATGTGCGGCACGTAAATGTGTTCGAAGAAAAAAACATCAATATTATTTGAAAGATTGAAAAACAATTACTATTTTTGTATCATCTTTACAAAAGTGGAACTATGGCACTTGTTTTAGAGGGTATGCAAATGGCCCGGTTAAGGGCGAGAGCCATAACTATTAACTGGACAAAACTTAAAGCGTATGGGACTTTTCAACAAGCTCAGAAACGAGTTTATAGACATTATAGAATGGACTGATAACACCACCGACACCATGATATGGCGCTTTCCGCGCTATCAATCGGAAATAAAAAACGGCGCACAACTCAACGTGCGCGAAAGTCAAGTGGCTGTATTGGTAAACGAAGGGCAGTTCGCCGACATTTACCAACCGGGCAGACACGTGCTTAATACCAACAACATGCCCATACTGAGCACCATTATGGGCTGGAAATATGGGTTTAACTCGCCGTTTAAGGTTGATGTCTATTTTGTTAACACCAAGCAGTTTCTCAACGTTAAATGGGGAACGGCCAACCCCATCATGCTGCGCGACCCCGAATTTGGCCCTATCCGCATGCGCGCCTTTGGCTCTTATTGTTTCAGGGTGAACGCCGACCCGCGAAAGTTCATTACCAACGTGGCCGGAACAAACGGCAATTTCACCACCGAAGGCATTACCCAACAACTGCGCAACTTCGTCATCACCAAGTTTACCGACCATTTGGGCGAGAGCAAGATAGCCGCTTTAGACCTTGCTGGCAACCTGAATGAGTTTTCTGCCAGTCTTACCGAGGCTCTGAAACCCGACTTTGAGGAATATGGGTTGGAACTAACGAATTTTTTGGTGGAGAATATCTCGCTGCCCGAAGCCGTTGAAAAGGCTCTCGACAAGCGCACAAGCATGGGCGTTATCGGCAATATGGGTGCTTATACGCAGATGCAATTTGCCGATTCGCTTGTGGAAGGAGCTGCCAATGGCGGCGGAAACGTTGCTGGAAACGCAATGGGTATGGGCATGGGATTTGCCATGGCCAACCAGATGACGAACCAAATGGCGAACCAAATGGCTGGGCAGATGGCGCAGCCGGGCGCGCAACAAGCCCCGCAACAGCCTGCCGTGGGTGCAGGCGCACCGGGTATGCCGCCGCCTCCGCCGCCGCAACCCATGTTCCATTTGTCGGTAAACGGCCAACAGCAAGGTCCGTTCGGCATGCCCCAATTGCAGCAGATGGCGCAAAACGGGCAGCTAACACGCGATACGTATGTGTGGGCCAACGGCATGGCATCGTGGGAGTTCGCTAAGAATGTGCCCGCACTTGCCGCCCTCTTCGGCGCAACGCCACCGCCGCCGCCACCTGGAACGTAAAACCCACACCTGCTGCCAAAAGCCTTACGGCCTGCCCTTATCCTATCCACTAACAGCCCTAACTATGGACTTAAGCATAAACGATGCCCTACAAACCAAATGCCCCGCATGTGGGGGCATGATGGCTTACTCGCCCAAACGTAAGATGTTGGAATGTGTCTATTGTGGCTCAACCAAAGAACTAGACCTTACGCCGGCTGCCGTTAAGGAAAACAGCTACGACAAATGGGCCGAGCAATCAGACGAAAATCTGAACGAACAAACCATCAGCACGGTGGAGGTGAAGTGTCAACAATGTGGGGCCTTCACCACGTTGCCGCCCGAAAAATCGTCGGCAACGTGCGCCTTCTGCGGCACGCCGCTCATCATGCAGGATGCACAAGAACGCCGTTTTTGGCAGCCCAACTACATCCTGCCCTTCGAATTTGCCAAAGACAAGTGCAACGACAGCTTTAATGGCTGGCTCAGCAGAAAGTGGTTCGCACCATCGAAACTGAAGAAAGGCGGCGTACAAACGGATGGTTTCAAGGGCGTTTACCTGCCCTTCTGGACGTATGATGCCGATACCGTTACGCGCTATACGGGAGAAAGGGGGATTGACCGCCGCGAGGAAAGCCAGGATGAGAAGGGAAATACAACGAGTAGGACGGTGACGGACTGGAAAACGACACGCGGCACGGTGCAAGTTGGTTTCGACGATGTTATCGTTCCTGCCACGAAAGCCTTGCCCAACAACATCCTCAACGATTTGGTTCTTTGGGACTTGAACAAGCTGGTGCCATACAACCCGGAGTTCTTGGCGGGCTTTATCACCGACCTTTACACCATCGACTTTCGTGAAGGCCTGACAGCGGCTAAGGGTAAGATGGAAAACGAGATTGAAGAAAGGGTGAAAGAAGACATTGGCGGCGACCGACAACGAATTACCGAGATGTACACGATGTACAACAACGTGATGTTTAAGCTGATATTGTTGCCGCTATGGATAAGCGTCTTCCACTTTAACGGCAAGGCCTACCAATTTGTGGTGAACGGCAGAACGGGCAAGATAACTGGCAACTATCCGCTCGACAAGCTGAAAGTTACCCTCACCATACTGGCTTGTGTGGTGGTGGCACTGCTGTTCTATTTCTGGTTGTGCTAGCTCCATCTGGCCTTTAATTTCGTTTCATTACGGTTAAGGGGTGGGCGAAAGGTTGGGGCTTGCATGCCGAGAAAGGGGGGCAGGGCGGTTGTAGTGTATGGACTTGGCGGAAACGAAAGGCCTCGAAGAACGGCATTGAAATAAGAATGTGTGAGCAAAGGGGGCCATACACCTGTTGGACATGCTGGCGTGCTGCCCACTGCCAATGTGGTATATAATCCTTAATCGATTGAAAATATGAAACGAATGCTTGTTGTTGCGGCCTTGGTCGTAACCTTTGGTACACTGTTTAACGCCTGTGAGAGCAGAGGCGGCGGTACTGGCGGCTCGGATAGGGGGGATAGCATAGGAAGAACGAATGGTGTTCAGCCTACTGATTCGTTCCCTTGGGACTTCCCCCGCAACTTCACATTGAAAGATGTGGAAGTGGGGCAGACGGTGCTTTCGCCTGCTGCTTTCTATGGCGGTGCATTGCAAAGAGGTGAAGACCTTACTGCGACCCTGCTGCCCATATACTGCTTTACCATTAAGGAGGTGGGGCAGAACACGATAACCGTAGCGGGTATGAGTGAAGAAATAAAGGTGCCTCAGGCACTGGTAATGCCTCTGCCAAAAGGCGAAAAGGCACAAAATGGCGATGTTTTGCTAACGTGGTGGCAGTCGGGACAAGGGTTGCAGCGCGCCATTGTGGTAGACGATACCAAACAGCTAACGCCAAAGGTGTGTTACTTAGACCTCGACTACAAGGCCGACGGCAGAGGGTTTGCCAACAGTCACGCCAACGAAGAGTTGCGGCCCAATTCGTTTAAGGTGCTGAAAAGCGGCGAATGGATGTCGGGAGCATCCGTAGCGGTAAACGATAACGGCAAATGGAGGGCCGCCATTATCGTGAACATCAAGGACGATAAGCTGTTGCTTACTGATGCCGGGAACCGAATATGGGTGGCCGAACGAGAGAAATGCCAGCTAATTCCTTTCAATGTGGACTATGCTGTGGGCGACTCTGTATTTGCTAAGATTGGCAACACGTTCGTGCCAGACTGCAAGGTGGTGAAGGTGGACAAGCGCATAGGTAGAATAAGGGTTGAGAAAAACGGTAGAACGGCCCTGTTGAGCATCCTGGAAGTGACGAAAGAACTAAAAGATTTGCCAAAAAGGTGAAAAGGCTTATAAGGGTGAAAGGGTGAAAGGGTGAAAGGGTGAAAAAATGGCTAACGCCCTTTAAAGGTGAAAGGGTGAAAAGGTGGAAAGGTGAAAAAATGGCTAACGCCCACAAACTTGTTAACTCGTTAATAAAAACCTTGTAAACTCGTCAACTGGTGAACTGGTGAACTCGTCAACTCATGAACTTATAAACTCAGATATGAAAAAGCTATCATTACTCACATTGCTGCTCATGCTTGCAGGCATGTTGGCAGCGAAAGAATACAAGGTAAGCACGGCGCACGACTTTATCAAGGCCTTGGGGTCCGACCGAACAATAACTGTTAGCGGTGTTATCAACCTTTCTGACGTGATGGAATTCGACGATCTCGCACAGAAAGCGAACATGAGCGACTTGTCCGCAGGGTCTAATCCCACTAAACAAGTGAACAGAGAAGGCATGTTCGACGGCCATCAGCTGGTGCTCGACCAATGTAAAAACCTCATCATCCAAGGCACTAAGGGGGCTGCACTCATCGTGCGGCCGCGTTATGCCTATGTGATCAGTTTTAGGAGTGCCCATAACATCACTCTTCGTAACCTCACCTTAGGACACACCGACGAAGGATATTGCGAGGGCGGCGTGTTGGAATTTGATGGTTGTGAAGGGGTACAGATAGACAAATGCGACCTGTACGGCTGTGGAACAGAAGGCATCACAGCCACCGACACACGCGAAGTGAAATTCACCAAGAGCATTATACGCGATTGCAGCTATGGCATTATGACCCTGCGTAACTGTTTCAACGTGACGTTTACCGACAGTGATTTCTATCGTTGCCGTGAATTTACGCTCATCACCCTGGCCAATGCCACCAATACCTCATTCTCCAGATGCCGCTTTGCGCAAAACCAAGGGCCGCTTTTTTAT
The DNA here is from genome assembly GCF_000162415.1 of Prevotella sp. oral taxon 317 str. F0108. Taxonomy (NCBI): domain Bacteria; kingdom Pseudomonadati; phylum Bacteroidota; class Bacteroidia; order Bacteroidales; family Prevotellaceae; genus Prevotella; species Prevotella sp. oral taxon 317. The sequence goes on from NZ_GG740073.1 coordinate 643,270, forward strand.
GTTGAAAAGACCAACCTTTCGTTGCGCGACTGCGAAATTCACCATTCGGGCGACTTGGGAAACATCGACGTTTACCAGCACGGGGCAACATCGTATAGCCGCGACAACAACGAACTGAGCCCGCGCGATGTGGGTCCTGAGGGCAGACCCAACCTTAAAGCCTCGCGCGAACAGGAGAATGTAGACAGCAACGCCGACAACGAAGACGGGGAAGATGAGGCCGACTGCGAATGCGGTGAGGAAGAAGATAATCTCTCGGATGAGGCGCAATGGGGCAGCGAATTGATTGAAGGATGGAAAGATATGGGTGTGGAACTCCCGGCTTCCGTCAAGACCGACAACGTAAAAGACCTCACCATTGCCGTTTGTAAGGCGTGGCAGGGCTTAGAAGGCAGTCCGCAGAAGTTTGTTGTGAGGTTCTCTAAAAAGCAGGGACGCTACGAACGTTTCAACTTTGAGCATCCCCAATCGCCCGTTAATGCCAAGAGCAGCACCTACGCCGTGTCTGATGCCAACTATGGTATCGTGGTGTACAACACGATTGGCGGCTGGTTTTATGTGGAATGCGAAAACGGTCAAAAGCTAGATGCTGCCCTTTGGAAACGCGATAACGGCCATAAGTTGCTGATTGTTACCCTCACTTACGAGAGTGATACGTTCTCTTCTCAGGTGTGCATGGCCTACGATTACGACCCCACAACCCGAACACTTACGCCCGACCTCGCTGTGCATAAGCGGTTAACGCAGCTAGAAGGCACATTGTGCGACTTGCCTCGAAAGGGTAAGAACATCGGTGTGAGAAACATCGGGAGCGACACTATGCGCTTCTATTACTTGAAATGGAACGGGAATGGTTTCTCTGCACCCGTGAAAGTGGCAACCAACACATACCAAAGACCATGACAAAAAACTTGATGCAAGAACGTATACAGGCAATTAACAGCGTGTTGAGCGCTTACTTTGCTGATAAAACCAACCCCAGACAGGTGCCGGCATTGGAACTTATGGGGTTGTTTATTGATAAAGGTATCTTTAAGAAAGACCATCGAAATGGGCTGCCTATTAGAAAGATTCTCAGAAAACTCAATAACGAAGGCCGTCTACATGACATACCTTACGCTCACGAGGAATTAAAACAGAAAAATATCTATTGGACTTTTGTTGATGTAAA
>NZ_GG740073.1:646008-695467 GCF_000162415.1 Prevotella sp. oral taxon 317 str. F0108
TAAGTAGATGTGTTGTTGGGTTTGTGGATGTATGGCTAATGCCGTGTATAACCTTGGACGGTTACTTTACCAGAACCTTTTTGGTTGTTCCGTCTGAATACTTCACGATATTCAGGCCTTTTTCGAGCTGCTGACGACGGCATCCATCAACAGAATAGTACTGTTGGGCGGGGGCGTTGTCGATGGTGGCGTTGTCGATACCCGTAGAAACAACTTGGGTTGTCATGGGTTCGCTTGAATACTTCTTGCCGTCTTCTGCCTCGTAAACCATCACTACTGACAGTTTTTTGATAGTCTCGTCGTAGAAGTGCAGGATGCGTTGGTTGTCTGCAACCTTGATGTCGTCGTTCCTCTTGTCTTGATAGTTAAAGGGGATGTCGGTCATGTCCTTTTCTATGTTGTGGAACTTGGCACGTGTAAACTTGAAAGGCTCTTGGTTGTCGTTGATGTAGACGTTGTAATACATCTTGTTGGGGTCGAGATAGTTGCCGTTTATGTCGGCACTTCTTACATAGAACGCCAAGGTGATGGTGGTCGTCGAGTAGTCGTAGCTTGGAACAGCCGAGCAGTAGTGCAGCGTTGGCTTTTCGGGTTTGCCGGCTTTTTGCTCGTATGGCGTGAGCACTAAGTTTTGAAGTGTGCCGAAATCTTCCTTGGGCATGTTGGTTGAACTGCTTTTTCCCAGCACCACTTTGAGGATTTTGTCGTTGGTCAATGCACCTGTTGCGGGGTCTATGTTAAATTCCAGTTTATCTGCAACGGTGTTCTCGTCGTTGAAGGCTGCTGCGTAAGCGTGATACTGAGCCATATCGTTGGAGAAGCGTTTGAAGTAGGTCTTTACCGCTGTGCCCAGATACTGGTTTGTAGGCAAAACGGCCTTGTTGCCTTCCTTTGTGAGCTTTACCCACAGGTTGGCCAACTTTTCGTTTGCGAATATACCTTTGACGTAGATGTCGTTGTTGTGTGTGGCAACCTCAACGATACGCGGAGAAGTTTCTGTTTTGGAGGTGAGCATGTATTGCTTTTTGGGGGCAGAAGCAGGTGGCGTAAGGGGTTTTTCGTCGAAGGTTTCGATGGTGACATTCCAGTCGCCATATTGGCTGTCCCATGTTTTGTCGTTGAACACGGCTCCAAGCATATCGTTTTTGGTGCCTGTGCCCAACATTTTAAGCGTTTTCCCATCCCATGAAAAGTCCATGAAATTCTTGTCTGCCACAACAACCTTGTACTGATTGTCGGCAATGGCCGACATGCGGTTGAGCTTAAATATGCGTTCGGAGCTGCCGCCTTCGTCGTCATCATCGTCGCCGTTGTTGTCTTTGTAGATTACTTGGGGCAAATTGGCCCTGTATTTGCCATCGGCAATCTTGTCTAGTTTAAGCCACGACTTGCTGTCGAGGCCCGACAGTGGGTTGTAAACGTAAAGGCAATTGTCGTCGCCCACCACTATTTTAGAAACTAAACCCTCGTACCTGCCAGGTTCAGTGCTTGTCCAATTCCGCTTTACCCACGAGTCGCTGGTGCGATACATGTTGTCGATAAGCTTTCCTTTGGGCGTGTCTAGTTTCTGCGCAAAAGCAGTTAGGCTCATTGCTAGGGCGCAAATTGCGTATAAAGTTCTTTTCATCGTTTATTGATTTTAGATAAGCTGTTGTTTGTAATTGTGCTTTTTATTAGAAGTCGTAACCTAGGCCAACGCTGAAATAGCTGCTCCCCGCATCTGCTGTTTTCAGCATGTAGGCTCCGTTAAGGCGCAGACCGGCGTACTTAAAGCCTGCACCCATAGTGAAGTGGCTGAGGTTGCGGTCGCCATATTCGTAGCCGGCACGTAAGGATATGTCTTTATTATAGGTGTATTCTAGTCCGCCACCCAGCATAAGTACCTTATATTCTGATGGACGGAAGAAATAACGAGTGGACCACGCGCCTGCAACTTGGTGCTTGTTGGCCACGTCGACGGTTAATGCACCGCCCACGGCCACATACGTAGGCATGGTGTTTTTGTTGCCGTTGCCGTAGTCGAGCTGCGGACCTATCGCACCAACCTTGGCATCCAGCATCAGGTGGGTGGGCTTATTGCCTGCCGTGGTGCTGCTCTTTTGGTAGGATGCGCCTATGGTAAAAGCACCGCCAACGGCATTTTTAGAGAGGTGACTGAAAAGGATATTGCCCATGGCATAGGCAGAAAAGCCGTTGCCAAGCATGTAGGCATAACCCAGGTCGATGGTCCAGTTGTAGGGTTCGTAGTCTTTGGTGGGGTTGCCAAGCATGTCGTAGCCTTTTAGCTTTAAGCCACCAGCGTAACGAAAGCCTGCAAATGCCGCGTGCCGACGGGCAAACTTGTAGCCCAGTGCGGCGGTATATAGTCCGAATGTACCTTCGTAGCCTTCGGTTTTCTCGTAAATGGAGGCCGATGCGTCTGCCGAGAACCGCTTGTTTGCACTGAGAAAAGCAGAAGGATTGTTGTATAGGTACATCCCATCGGCCGCAACAGCTGCGTTACCCATAGCTGCTGTTCGGGCATCGGGATTTGCAGTCAACACGGAAAGGTCTTGTCCTTGGGCGTTGGCCTGCGCAACACCGAGCAGTGCTGCGCAAGCTATGATGATGATGACATGTTTTGAATTCATACTCGTTTGGGTTATCGTTTAATGAACATTTGGGTGTGATTGCCCTTGCTGGTGTGCACGGTAAGCTTGTAAGTTCCGGGGCGCAGCTTGGAAAGGTCTAGCTTAGCAACGTTGTTTTTGTCGGGCGTTACGGTGGCACTCATCAGTTGTTCGCCTACGGTAGAGCTGATAACGAACTCTGCCTGCGTAACTTCGGGATTGAGTAGGGCGTTAATGTCTTTCTTTGCAGGGATGGGATAGACGGCATAGACGGGTGCCGACTTTCTTTCGACGACGCGAATTTGGAACGAACCGTCGGAAGATGTTTGGTGACCATCTGATGCAAGCACGCTAACACGTGTGACACCTCTTGCGAGAGGTTTGATTTGCAGTTGGTCGTTGCTGACTTGCACCGAGGCGATGCCGCCGTTAGCTACATTGGCTTTGTAAGAAAGCTGGTTGCCGCTGCCGGTGTAATGCCCTTTTAGGGAAATGTTCAGGGGGCCTTCGTCTAGGCCAATAATGTAGTGGGCGAAGGGCTGTTCTAGCTTAGGCGGCATGTACGGGATGACCTTAAAGGTAAAGCTTTTCTCCGACTTGGCACCAAGATCGTCTGTGAGAACAAACGTGCAGGTGTAGCTACCAGCTTGCAACACAGGGACGATACTTACGGTTACTGTGGCTTGGTTGATGCTGTACGATACGCCTTTGGTTTCGCCTATGGCCCTTATGTCCCAGTTGTGTCCGTCGGGGTCGGCCACGTTGAAACTGAATGTTTTACGCTCGTTGTTGTTCAATTCGATAACCTCTTCGGGGAAGTTGGTCACTTCGGGGGCATGATTAAGCTTGGTTGTGCACTTCTGGATGGCGGGTTCTGAAAGGTTTCCCCAGCGGTCTACTGCCACAACGGCAATGCTATACGCCTTGTTGTCTTGCAGATTGTTGAAGGTAAACCTAAGCTTTTCGCCCAAACTGTGCCCCATGCCGTTGATTTCTTTAAAGCTCATGTCTTTGATGTTCTCGGCTGTTAGGTCGTTAGGACTGATGTATAAGCGATAGAAAGCCGCGGTTTTATCCTCGTCTTTTGCGATGCTCCATTCGGCAGTGATGTCTACAAAGTCGGGAGTAAGGGTGAGTGTACCAACCTTTTCGGGCGCAATCTTTGTGTCGGATTCGAATGCAGCCTCGGCATCAATGTACCCTTTGCCTAGTTTTCCTTTGTAAGCGGGGTTTAGTTCGTCGATGTTGAAAGGCCTGTATGCCGTGATTAAGCGCGATTTCAACTCGTCGTTGGTGAAACCTTGTCGGCCAAAATAGGATGCAATGAGGGCGGCAATGCCCGAAACATGGGGGCAAGCCATTGATGTTCCTTGGAAATAAGCATAGCCCGAAGGCACCTTACTCTTGGGAACAGTACTAAGAATACCGCCTTCTGTGCCGAATGTGTCTTGGTCGCCGCCTGGTGCCATAATCGTAATCCAGCGTGCATAGTTGCTGAAACTGGCCTTAGCGAAGTTCCACGCCATAGCAGAAACCGAAACGGCAGGGGGATAACAGGCTGGATAGGCTGCGAACTCCTTGTTTTCGTTGCCAGCCGCGAAGACAACCACGCCGCCTTTCATGGGCGAATTGGCGCGTTGTTGGCCGTTTTCGTCGCATCCGGCCATCTTAATGAAGTAGTCGACGGCCTCTTTCAGCAGTTTGGGCATCGCCGTAACGCCCGATGTTGACGAGTAACCCCACGAGTTTTGGCAGATAACGGCACCGTTGTCTGCCGCATATTTAATGGCGGCGGCCGCGTCGCCCTGCTCGTCTTTGCCCCTGAAAATCTGGCAACTCATCAGTCGTACGCCGCTGTCTGGCGTACCGTTGCCGCCAGCCACGCCTGCAACACCTTTCCCATTGTTGTTGCGTGCGGCGACGGTACCTGCAACGTGCGTGCCGTGTCCGTCGTTATCGGGTTGGATTGTGCCGCCAACCACGTCTTTTGCCTCAACAAAGTTGTAGCCGTAAACGTCGTCAACAAAGCCGTTTCCGTCGTCGTCCACACCGGCTTGTCCGTTCTTTTCCTTCTCGTTGATGTAGAGGTTGTCCACCAAATCTTCGTGCGTAATGTCTATTCCGCCGTCAACAACGGCAACGATAACGTTGCTTTTACCCGTTGTGTACTTCTCCCAAACGGGTTTGAGGTTGCAGTCGGCCCCCTTTTTTGCATGCGGACTTACCGAACCATCATTGTAATAATGCCACTGCTTGGCCAAAAGCGGGTCGTTAAAGGCCGAGGCTGTGGGCTGATTTCTTGTTTGTGGGGCTGGGCCTGTATAGGGTTTAGCCGTAAATTTGGGGCGTGCGATGGGCAGAACCCGTTCGGCATATTCCACGCCTGCGGCCTTGTTAAACTGCTGCAACACCTCGGCAACATCTTTGCTTTCGTCGAAGTAGATGGTGTACCAGCGGTCGAGTCCTTCGGCAATGGTTCGTTTTTCGTAAATTCCAGCAGGCTTAAACACCCGCTCCATCTTGTAGGCGCCCGCGTATTTCATGGCCGATGCCATGGCCGAAGGCACGCTTTGCATCTCTACATTGCCCTTGGCAGAGGTGGGCAGGGCTTGGTTGGTGTCCTTTTCCAGCTTTACGTTGATGCGACCCCGTACGGCAAAGAGGTCCTTATCAATGGCAACGGCGCGCGTTTTGGAGTTTGGGTTTTCCATCTCCATGCTTTCTTGGCACGATGTAGCGAGCATCAAGCCAGAGATTGCACACGCACACATATATATAATAGTTTTTTTCATCACTATTGTTTTTCGTTTTGTTTCTTTTCAGTGTTATTTACTTGGACGATGCGTTTTAAGCATGCTTTCTATCTTTTGCATCCGCTGTTGCTTACTTCCTGCGAAGACATTCTTTTTATAAAGCACGCTGATTTGCATTACTGGCTGTCCGCCGTTCACGTCAGCAAACTTACCGCCAGAGATGGCCAATGTAAGATAGTCTGAGCGGCGAGCATATACATGATGCTTGCCGTTGTAGCCCACAAACTCGAAGTTGTTCGACGTGAGCAGCTTGTCAAACTCGCGCGTAACGAACCATTCTCTGCCGTATTGCCAAACACCCAGGTTGGGTTGACTGAAACTTAGGCTGTATTGTTCTACACTTCCCACCATGTCTTGTGGGGCGGGATTGTCTCCGCCGCGCGTGAAGAAGAAGTAAGTGCGGGCAACCAGCAAGGGGTCGTTGGTTTTATAGGCGATGGCCTCGACGTCTCTGTTCTTCGAAACCTTCCTCGTAATCTCTTCGCTGTGCAGGCTCGCCTCGTAATCCTCCACGTCGCTCACCTTCTTGTCGGCCTTGTTCAGCAACGCAAGCGGACCCAGGTCGAGCGTTTTGAAGGTTTCGTAGTCACGATCCTGCGTATGTATTTGGTAAAAGAACAACACAACGCTATGATTGCTCTCCAAGATGTCCACATCCATCGTCATCTGTTCCTTCACGTTAATGTAGTGGTTAGGGTCTTTTTCGTCCCGAACATAGCCGTTGGCTTTTACGAAATCTTGAAACGCCTGCGATTTAACGGCATCCACGCCAGCTTGTTCTAGCGAGCGTGTATAGATACGTGTCGGTACGAAATGCTTCGTATCATGCACATATACCACATCCTTAAACAGCGGAGAAGTGGTTTTGAAGAAGTAGCTTTCCTCGTATATGCCGTTGGCATCATCGGGTGCGCCATACTCTTTCAACATACCTCCGCGGCGATATTCAAAGTCCATCATCTTATGAAGGCTGAAAGGATTGCCAGGATTGCATGCCAAGACGAAAGTAGACACGCCAGGTTGCCTTACAACCACCTCGTTGTTCTTGCCCGCATAGCTTATGGTAAGCTTTATCGTTCTTTCCGTTGTGTCGTAGTTGGGCTTGGAAATAAACTTCAAGGCATGTTTCTTCCTTACGATTTGCAGCCATTCGGGCTGTTCGCTTTGTTGCAAATCATACAGGCCACTCTCGATGTTTACGTCTACGGTAGTGGTTCCGCCAGCCTGCGGCAACACCAGTTCGCCGTTGGCAATGTTCAGCGAAATGTCGGCCGCGCTTTGCTTTACCATTATTTTTTCAACCGCCAAGCCGCCGTCTACCAGCACATAGCTACTTCTTTCGGTGCCCGTTGTGTTGGCATCTACCTTCACAACAATCTCGTTTCCGCTTTGAGTGAGGTGTACCCACTGTTTAGGCGTGGTTGCAACCCACTCTTTGCAGTTGGTAGTAACGGTAATGGTTGTTTCGCCCACTTGGTTAGCGAACTTCAATTCCTTGTCCGAAACGCTTAGTTGTGGCTGTTCAAAGTCGTCGCTCTTGGTACATCCCGCCACCATTACCACCAGTAGGCACACGGCAGAGAGCTGCAACAGCTTATATAAATTTATTATACGCATACTAGGAATACAATTTAAATAAGGTATCACCGCTTTATGTTAAAACTTCAACGCATCCTTTGCTTTCAACATGTTGTGCACCATCCGCTCTTGTGCTTTCAACGCTTTGCTGCCTGCGCCAGATGCAGACGCGTCGTAATTGTAGAGCAAGGCCATAACGGGCGTGTTGTTGTCGGCAACGCGTGTAATGGCGATGAAGAGGTGATCGCTTTCGCGTGCAAAGAAGTGAGTGGTGCCAGCTGTGCGCACGAAAGAGAAACCTTCCTCTCCAAGTTTCTTCTGCAATTCGTTCGTAACGAGCCATTTGTTGCCGTACTTCCAAAGCCCAAGGCTAACGTCTTTGAAGAGTAGCGCGCCAATTTGCACACTTCCAAGCTTGTCGGGCGCCTTTCCGTCCTTGTCTGTGGTATAGAAAATGTGGATACGGCCATAAGCATCCTTCGGTCCTGGCGTGCCTTTCAGCGTGTATTGAAGTTGCGAAACCTCGGTTTGCTTGTGTTCGTTCATGGTGCGCTCCTCTTCCTTGCTGCCGGCATTCTTTTCGTATTGTTCCACTTGGGCCACCTTTACGGCCTCTTTTTGCAACAGTTCGAGGGGATAATAAGGCACTTTGTCGAACGTCTTATATTCTCCAACCTGCTTAACTATGGGCTTAAACGTGAGGTTTACGCCCTCGTTGTTCTCCTTTTCAGATACATAAACTTTCAGCGAGAGCAAGTCTTTTTCGTTCACATACTCCCTGTCGGATTCCGAATTGCTGCGCACATAGCCGTTGTTGGTAAGGAATTTCTCGAATGCCTTGTCCTTAACTGCTGCAATTGCCCTAGAACCATCGCCAATGGAGATGATTTGCGAAGGTGTAACACCATCGGGACTGCAATATTGTATCAACGTGAATACGGGTGAAGGAGTAATAAAGGTGTAGGTCTCTTCCAGTCCATAGGCCGGCATGGCCGATTGGTATTCGCGCAAATAGCTGCCGCGACCCAGCTCGTATTCCATAATCTTGTGCACGTTTTGTGGAGCACCTGGGTTGATGGGGAGGATGTAACGCTGTATGCCCGACTGCGAAACAACTATCTCGCGGGTTACATGGCCGCTCTTTGCATACAGTTTCACTTGGCGGTCTTGTTCAGTATCGTTGCGTTCGGCCACCAACTTTATCTCTTCGTCCGACTTTATTATTTTGAGCCATTTAACTTCTTCGCTGGGCGTAACGTCGTAAACCGAAGTGTTCGTCGTTACGTCGACAATCTTTTCGCCGCCCATTTGGGGTAGGTATATGGCCGTCGGCACAACGTCTAGCGTTACGTCTGCTGCACTTTGCCTCACTTCCACCTTTCCCGTGGCGCCGTTGGCGTTCACCAGCACATAGCTTGTGCGTTCGGTGCCCATCTTGTTTTCGGCAACTTTCACTTTCAAAACGTTGCCATCTTGTACCAACGACAACCATTCGCCCTCTTGTGGAGAAGATGCAACCCAATTACTTTGGTTGGTTGTAACGCTGATGTTCCTTTCGCCAACGCCTCTTTCAAAGCTAACGCTGTTCTCCGAAAGAACCAATGTAGGCAATTCAAATTCATCTTCCTTTGCACACGATAACAAGCAAAGAACAAATCCGCCTAAAATTAATGAGTAAAATGTTTTCTTTAAATCCATACTCTTCAAGGTTTTGCTGGGTAAAATAATATTTATAGTTAGAATTTCTATTCTGAAAAGAATGCGGAAACTTTTGTATTGTTAATGTGAATAAATATTTCAAGCTGTGCCCACAAACTTAAAAACGTTTAAATTTACGCTGCAAAAGTACTAAGATAATGAGGATATAGGACAAGCCTTTGTGTTAAAACGTGCTAATGCGGGCATCACCATTTGTAGGTATTTTTCAATGGGTGCAGGCTTAAAAACATCACCTCCTGTGTGTTTTCCAACCTTATCTGTACATGTTTCTCCTACACCCTGATGGAATAAGTGGAACTATGCCACAGACAGGGCGAGATAAAAAAGAGGGCGGGTAAGGACAAAAGGTAGAGCAGGGCAACCCCAAAGCGAGCCCATGACATCTGCGTGGAGCTTTTAGAACGCACCTAAAAACAAACGGGCTTACAAGGCATCTAGCCCTGCAAGCCCGTTCTGTAACATCGAGCTGGCAACTGCAAACAGGTAAAAAAGCTTGCGTTGCCACATGTTGTAGTGCGCTTATTTCTTTGCGTCTTCTTCCATCATCTTGTTGAAATCGTCGAGCGAAACCTTCTTGTTTTTCAGTTTCACCACCTTTTTCATTGCCTCAACCAGCTTGTTTTCAACGGCGCGGTCGACAAATCCATCCAGTGTTTCGCGGTTTTTGAGCATTTCGCGAGCATAGTTGTCCACCGTTTCGTCGGGCAAGTTGTTCATACCATATTGTGCAAACTGAATGCGTGCTTGCAAACGAGCGGCGTCAAGCACGTCGTCGTCGCTCACCTTTATTTCGTTGGCCTTCACCAAGTGCTCCTTAATAAGGTGCCATTTCAGTTCTTCGATGCTAGCCTCAAACTTCTCGTCAACCTCTTTTTCGTCTTTCACGTTTTTCTGCATGATGCGTTTGAGCATCTCTTCGGGGAATACCAGCTTGCCCACCTTCTTCTCGCAATAGGCGCGAAGGTCTTGCAACAGTTTGAAATCGCTGTTGCTAACCAACTGGTTGGCAATTCCTTCGGCTATTTTCGAACGGAAGTCGGCCTCGTCTTTCACTGCGCCTTCGCCGTAAATGGCGTCGAAAAGCTCTTGGTTTACGGCTGCTTTGGCGTAACGAGTAATCTCCAATACGTGGAAAGCGAAGTCAGAGTCAACGTTGGCAGCCTGTTCTTTGCTGATACCCAACATCGATGAAACCTCAATTTCGCTGTCGGGGTAGGCCTTCTTGGGGTTGAACACCACCACTTCACCACGTTTCACACCGTCGAACAGTTTCTTTTGGTCCTCAACTTTAATGTATTCGGGCATCAACACCGCACCTTCTTTCACGATGCCGCCTTCTTTCTCGCTGCCATCAGCGTTCAATTCCTTCATGTCGCCCTTCAACATGTCCTTTGCTTGGTACTCTTCCACCTGCTCGTACTTCCCTGCACGCGATGCAAACAGGTCTACTTGCTCGTCTACCAGCTTGTCGTCTACGGTTATTTCATAGTAGTCAAGCTTGTCTTTGTCCGTCAGTTCGAGTTTAATTTCAGGAGCCACGGCAATATCGAAGACGAAGGTGTAGGGAGCGGGTTTCGACAAGTCTTGTTCTTCTTGCTTAGCAGAAGGCATTGGCTCACCCAAGAATTGTATATTGTTCTCTTTAAGATAGTTAAAAATGGTATCGCTCACAAGTTTCTGTATCTCTTCTGCCTTTACATGTTCGCCAATCTGTTTCTTTATTAGCGAAAGCGGAGCTTGTCCAGGACGGAAACCAGGGATGTTGGCTTTTTTGCGATAGTCTTTGAGTGTTTTCTCTACTTTTTCGTTGTAGTCGGCCTCTTCTACGGTGATGGTAAGCAGGCCATTCACCTTGTCGGCGTTTTCAAATGAAATCTTCATCTTCTATATATTTATTGTATTTGTTATCTTAATGCTCAGGTTTTGCAAGCCAATTTATTGGTAACCATTGGGTTGTTTTGGCTAACACTCGCGCCCATTTATGTAAGAGTTAGCGGCCAATGCCTTATCTCCCTTTGCGCTTGCGCCCTTGCCAAAGTTTTGTTCACAGGCTTACAATGAAGTGCAAAATTACTTATTATTGCCGTAATTACCTAATATATATGGTGAAAAATGATTTTTGTGCGCTTGGATTGTTGCAAAAGTGCAGCGTGGGGAGCGATGGATTAGATGCGTTGTGTGAGAGTGTAATGGGCGAAATGCAACATCGTTTTTAATGTTTTGTAGCAGGATGTAGGCCGATGAGGTGTAAATTAATGGGCAAACGCTTTTTCTATATAAATTTATTCCGTAAATTTGTTGCGTTAGTAACATGTCTGCTCTCAACAAAGCATCGCATGTTGGCTCGCAAACTCATAAACTCACCAACTTATCAACTCATAAACTAACATAACATGAAAAGTAAATTAATTGTAACTTTATTGCTGTCGATGGTCATCGTATCATCAACATGGGCAAAAGAACGGCCCGAAGTGAAATGCGTATTAACCCTTAACGACGGCAAGACCGTTGAGGGATGGTTCTTAAAAGAAGGTTTTAGCACCTACGGACCCGACCGTTTGAAGAATGTGGACGAGATAACCATCACGCCAACAAAAGACGGTAAGGAAGGCACCACCTACAAGGCCGACGACGTGAAGGTACTTAAATGTATCTACGAGAAAGAAGGACAACAGAAAGAATACCGTTCGCTCTATGCCTTAAAGCCCATGACACGCCCGCTTAACCTCAAACACTCCAATCATAAGTTCTTTTGGATGGTGGGCTATCAGGGTAAGAAAGTAATTGGTTTCATTTCTGATGCCAGTCTAATCTTTCACGCCTCGCCCACGCAGCGACAGACATCCAAAACAGCGGCTTATAGCTATTGTGTGGAGGGCGACGAAGTGGTAGTAACTTATTATGCGCCTTCGGGCGGCATCGACATTGGCTCGAAGTCGGAACAGAAAATGAACTTCGAACGCTTTCCAGAGATGGTTGAGCTAATCAAAAGCAAGGATTTTTCTGTTAAGGAAATGAAGGATAAACCCTTCGCCATGCTCGAAACGCTCGACCAATATTTGGCAAAATAGGCCTTAGCTTATCTTTGGCATGATGCAAGGTTGGGCAGTGCCCGCTCTGTTTTGTAGATTTGTTGTGCGACATTGCCAACCTTGCATCCCTAATTCCCTTTTATCTGACACGTATTTAAAGGTGAAAAGGTGAAAAGATGAAAAGATGGCTGCGCCACCAGTCTCGTTAACTTGTTATTTGTCGGACTTTTCAGACTTTTCAGACTTGTCAGACTTTTCAGACAGGTCCGACAGGTCAGACTTCTCCGACTGGTCCGACTAGTGTAACTAGAAAAACTAAAGAAAGACTAGATACAATAAACTAGCCCCGCTAGTTTAATTCCAAATGCCTGTAAACCCATTAACCCGTCAACTGGCATCTCTTCTTTTGTCCGCTTTTCCGTATAGATTTTAACACTATGGCTGCCCTTTTTCTCCACCAACCGCCCACTTGCCCAAAAAAATCGATTCTCGCGAGGGTTCGTTTTGATGCTAAAAGGGGTTAGCTTGTGCGTGCGGCATAATGAATATTTATTACAGGCAACAGCCATTTGCACCTATTTGGGGGCTGTTTGCAGCGAAAAATAGTGCAATATGGTGCAAAATGCAGTGCAATATGCCGCTAAATGCGATGCGTTTTGGTGCAAAATGCAGTGCGTTTTGATGCTAAACGCAAGGTAAAATGGTGCAAAACGCAGTGCAAAATGGTGCTAAATGCGAGGCGAAAAGCATAAAAATACGCTACGATTAGTATAAATATAAACTTCTAGAGCATGATACACATGGCTAAAAAGGGCAAAATACCCATCAAAAAGTGGGATTTTAGGGTCTAAAAGGGGGTATTTGGCATCGACAAAAACACGATCCGAGCACCAACTAGAAAGGCTAAATGGTGCAAAATGCACGCAATATTCTTAAAATTGGACTAAAAATGAAGCGTGTAAGGCTGAAAATAGCGGCTAATTTCATGCTTAATGACCTAAATTTACGCTAGAAGGGGGTGGAGGATAGGATATGTTTTGTAAAATAAAAGAAACAAAATTAAGCCAAGGATAGTGTGAGCCTATGAGTAATCAAGTTCGTGAGTTTATTGTGTTTGTGAATTGGGCTTTCTTTTTTGGGGAGTGTAAAACAGAGTGGAATGACTTTAATGGCAATGAATAGTACAGGAATAAGGGCAATTGAACAGGTTTGTTGGTAGTGTCTTTTGACCTGTTACTCTTTCTTGCTTTCAACAGAATTCGTATAAATGCGATATGGTTCTATCCACGCTATTAAACAATGCTGGACAGAACTTGTTTGAACCTTTTTCTGGAAATTACCACCTCCTGATAGCGGTTTCTAAGACACAATCGCGTTTTGCCACGACAAATATGGCTAGATTTTAAATTCTATTGCGCCTTTTCTTCGCTGAAACCGAAAAGTTTTTATCTACACTAACTCGTAAATCGCGATTTTTATGTAAATTTGTCCACTACTTAGTATGTGCGGGAAGTGTTATCTTGACTTGGTCATGCAAAGGCTATAACTCCTCTCCTCTACGATAAGATATTTAAAGGTCAAGATGACTTCAATAGAAACAAATCTAACTCCAATAAGTCTAACTCCGATAAAATCTAAACCCTATGAATGTTGAAAAGAGAACAGAAGTTACAGATTAAGGTTTTTAGAAGACTTTTCCCCATAAACATTTCATTCTATCAGAAAGGAGAAAATGACGAAAGTTTTTGGGGATGTTCGTACATAAAAACTCTGATGGCGTATCGTGACCTAGACAATGCTGCCAGGGAAAGCAAGGCACTGTTTCCCGTCTGAAAGTGCTCCTATGGATGTAATGCGTTATTATTCCTTTTCCGATGTATGCGCACTTGGTGCATGTTGGCAGGTGGCCTCCAAGAATGTGATTTACGGTTGGAGGGGTAAAGGCCGTGTTTTCTTAGATGGGGGATAGCGTATAATGATGGCCATGAGGCTAAAAGTGAAACTTTATGAAATGTACAAAACTAAGGATTTTCATTAGATGTCTTTGCACCATTCTGTTTAGCGTTGTCTGCTTACAATGCAAAGCCTATGGCTTGCGTGGACGAGTTGTTGATGGTTCAGGAATTAACCCCCTAGTGGGTGTTAACGTCAAGGTGAAAACAGACTCGGTAACCGTTTTGTTGCAAACCCAAACCGATGTAGACGGTATGTTTGTGTTTGCCAATTTGTCGCAAGAAAACATTACGATAGAAGTGTTGTGCATGGGATATTCTCCGTTTAGTACCAGCGTTCGGGGTAACAATACAGACCTCGACCTTGGTGTCATCTCGCTTAAGTCCAGCTCTATAACACTAGGCGAGGTGACGGTTACGGGTAACAGAACCATCGAATTAGCCGACAAGTATCTTATTTTCCCAACAGAACAAGAACTGAAAAGGACATCTGAACTTATCGAACTGTTGAACGAGTTGAAAATAAACATGCCCGGACTGAAAGTAAACGAATCCCAACAAACCCTTTATGTTGACGGCGGCAAGCCCATCCTTATGTTAAACGGAAAGGAAGTGGGTATGGAAAAGATACGAAATATTGACCATAGGCGCATACAGCGTATAGAATACAGCAATGTTTCTGGCATTCGCTATCTAGACCGCGGTGCAACGGGTGTGATAAATTTCATCATGAACGGCTTGCAAGATGGCGGTTTGGTGTCGGTAAACACCAATAACGCACTGACGACGTTTCGTAACCGGGCGAACATAAATGGCACTTACCATGTAGGAAAGTCGGAGTGGAGTATTAATTACAATACATTATGGCGGAAATCGGGGCACGAATACACCGACAAGGACGAGCGATTTGTGGGGCGGACCGATGATATCATACGTAGCCAGACAGGACTTCCCTCGGCAATAACCGACTTCGACAACAGCTTGACGATGGACTATACCTACACGCACAGCCCTTCTACCGCCTTTATGGCCATGTTTGGACTGAAGTATCACGACAAGGACGATAAAGAGGCATACCGCATTGTTGAGCGACAAGGCGCGAATACCGAAACGTTTGAAAGACGTTACTACAACGAAAGGAGACTATTAACTCCCTCGCTCGACCTCTTCTTCAAGACTGCGGTGGCAAATAACCAAACGTTAGAACTCAATGCAGTGGGCACGATGTCGGCTGGCGATTACAATCGCGGACTTAACGATGGTGGGATGTATGCACAGCGAAATGTAACCACAAACAAAAGCATCAACGTTAACGGTGAAGCCCTCTATACCCTAACGTTTAAGCGCGCCACAGCCAAAGTGGGGTTGAGCTACACGCACAGCCATGCGCAAAATGATTATTCGGAAAATGGTGGGGCAACCCTGATAGACAAACTGACCAAGGATAACGTTTATGGATATGCAATTGTTACGGGGACATTGAGAAGAATAGGGTATAACCTGGGGTTTGGCCTGAAACATTACCGCATTGGCGACCTAAATAAAAGCAAGAACTTCTTTAATGCAAAGACAACGGTGTCAATTAATTATCCGTTAAGCAAGGGATGGAGCGTTGGCTACCTTTTTATACTCGACTCTTCACTACCTCCATTGTCCAGCTTTTCAGATGTTGTGCAAACCATAGATAAGGTGTCGCTGCAAGTGGGAAACATGAATGTGCAGCCAAGTGTTGTGACCAGAAACCGCCTTTCGATGAACCTGCACTTGGATAAGTTTACCATTTCGTTGCAAGGCAACTACAATTACACGTGTAAACCAATTGTTTCGGCCTGGCGATATGTTGCAGACCCATCCCATGTTTACCACAACATGTTCATCAAAAAAACAGAGAACGGAGATTATGACAGTCGTTTGAATGTGGAATGCGCCATTGGGTGGCAAAACGTGTTCAATCATTTCACCTTTCAAACCGTGATGGGTTGGGACCGATTCCGAATGCAGGGTGAAGGCTACCATAGTCAAATCTCAAAGCCATACGCCTCTGTCTCGCTAAGTGCTTACTGGAATAAACTGTCGGTTTATGCCAACTTCGACATGCTGCCACAGTACAGTTTTTGGGGAACCAATGTTTATCGGGGAGTGAGATACAACTATGTGGGCATGCGTTACAACATGAAACATTGGACGTTTGGTTGTCGTATAGACAACCCTTTGAATAAAGGCGGTTTTGTGCAAGTGTCTGAAAACATCTCGAACATCAATCCCACACACACAGAATACCGTATCGTCGACTTAGCCAATATGGTAGAACTCTCAATGCAATATCGCATTAGGTATGGCAAGGAATATAAGAAAGGTAATCGTACACTGATGAACCGTAGTTTTGATTCGGGGGTAAATAATGATTATTAAATACGACGAAAAAGGGAAAGTCGAGGTGGTTTCAATGTTTAAAGTCTGTTTTGCCCAAATCGGACGTTGACCGCTTATCAATTGTTTTAGTTTGTTTCTACCGCTTTCTGTCCATCTTTCGTTTGCTTGTCGGCAGTTAACTGTCTTCTTCTCGCGATGTAGCCCGCTACACTTCAAGGCTAAGACAGGCAATATGCCCAACAATAAAACAAAATCTGTACAAGCACAACGGTCGATTTGGGTTAAAACCGCTAGGGAGGTTGCTGTTTCTCAGTCAATCGTTATCTGCCCATCTTGATAAGTGAACTTGGCTTTATTCAACCTGTTCAACATTTCAACAATCTCTTCGATATTCGCATCCCTGAATGCAGTAAAGCCGACACGGATATGCATCTTGGAGGGGTCTTGGAAGACAACGCTTACGTTATACCACCTGCCAATATCCTTGCCAATGTCTGCCAATGTTGCGTTATCAAAATAAAATTCGCCTAGTGTCCACGCCACAAAGCCCTCGGTTTCGACCCTATTCACTTCAAATTTTTCAGCCACGAGAGCTGCATCCTCGCCTGGCCTCAAACACTTAGTGACCGAACCCGCACACACCTCAACGAAACCTTGCAGCAAGGTAACGTGCATGTTGTTCTTATGGTAAGCGCGAATGTTAAACTCGGCATCAAACACTTTGGTGGTTATGCCGTTGGTTTTCACCACGAAGGGATGGCGAACGTCGCGACTCACCTTGAAATATGCCTCACCTTGCAACTGAACTTCACGCGTTTCATCCTCGAAACGTAATGGGAAAGACAGCTTACTGTCAGCGTTGAGTGTTACTTCCGTACCATCGCCAAGCGTAATCTCGGCTGTTGCATTCTGCGGAGTGGATAATACATTGCGAATACCTGCATCAACATCCTTGATTATATGCGACACCTGCAAATACTTATCGGGCACCACAACAGGTTTACCGTTATCCTGTTGCCACGTAACTGCCTTTTGCGCAGCCTTGGTGTTGGCTTGATACACCACAATTGGCTCTCGATGCGCATTAAGTATGCCCATGCCAAAACCTAGAACAATGGATAAAAGCAAGGATGTTAGCACGACAATCGACACACCAACACCTATAATTAAGGTATGCCTGCTTTTTGTCTTACCCTTGCTGGGCAAAACATTGTCTGGCTCTTCTTGCACATTCTGTGTAGCATAAGCCTGTTTTGGCAAATGGTTTCTGATAATTTGCTCTTGATTAAGGTCGTCAACATCGTTCTCTTCATTCATCGTTCTTCATTTTAATTTGTGTTACTCCTTATATGAAGTCGTCTTGACTTTTATAAATTGAGAGAAGTTTATACTTAATTCTGCAACGTTCCAACCAAAGTGTTAATATAAGTGCCTGATCAACAAAAGTTGTCCAGGATTTTGTCTTGTCGCAATATTCACTTAACTTG
Source organism: Prevotella sp. oral taxon 317 str. F0108 (assembly GCF_000162415.1). Taxonomy (NCBI): domain Bacteria; kingdom Pseudomonadati; phylum Bacteroidota; class Bacteroidia; order Bacteroidales; family Prevotellaceae; genus Prevotella; species Prevotella sp. oral taxon 317. The sequence continues at coordinate 663,572 of NZ_GG740073.1, forward strand.
GTGCTGAAATCAAAAGTGTTAAACCAAGCAACAGACAGTGGCAAAAGTACAAATAAAATCTGATATTCTCACCGCTTATGGAGGAATATTCCTCGTGATGGAGAAGTTTGAACAGGCTGTAAACCCGATCATTAACCAGTTACTCGGACAGTGTGGCTCATCCTCAGCCTATAGTCGCGGTGACGTTTCCCGTATGCTGATGGCCGTCTACTTCTGTGGTGGCACACATATAGCGGGCATATCCAACCATCTGCTGCATCATTCTGGGCGTCATCTCATGCTGAAGGGCTGCTCGTCAGGCACCATACCGAGGGTCGTTAAGGAGCAGGTCGTCGCCAATACGACATACATGGCAGACAACAGTGGCATGAGTTATGACTTCAACACGACAGACAGGATGAACGGGAAACGGGGGAAACAACCTAAAATAATTGATAAGCGGTATAACGACCGGTGGGGGTTAAAGCTGTTGACATGCCGCAGCAACGGTTGGGGACATGCCGAAAGGAAACAAAAGCTGGAAGGAAGCATAAAAGGGTGGGTTGGCTACTATCATCTCGGCAACATGAAACGTTTCCTTCTTGAGGCCGACGAGTGGCTAAAGTGCCGTATCCGTATGTGTATTTGGAAATCTTGGAAGAAAGTTAAGACGAGAGTGGAAAACCTCATCAACTGCGGTATCAAAAGTATAAGGCATGCGAATGGGGCAATACCCGTAAGGCTTATTGGGGCGCATAGCTAACGGCCCAATACTGCATCGGGCAATCTCCAATGGGAAACTATGCCAAGCAGGTTATGTCACTTTAATGGTAGCGTACCTCGAATGGCATCCAAAATAGGAACTGCCGTGTGCGGAGCTGCACGTACGGTGGAGTGGAAGGTCGGTAAATGTAAAAGTAAGAGGTAAATGCCTTTTATGATTAGCATTTACCTCCTACCCGATTTTATCCCGCAATAAAGAAAATTACCGAGTTACATGCTGGTAGATTCCATTCCAGCGGTCACCATAACCTGTATGCACTTCGTACCTTGATATATAAAAGTTGTAGCCTTGCGCCACTTTAGACGAGCTCTGTGCGCGTGGCGTTGACGACCAAATATAGCCTCGCGAGCTGATATGATAGAGTCTGCCATTGTTATAGAAACCAGTGGTAGGCAAGAAGAAATAGCCGTTTGTGGGCCTAGGTCTGTGAGGGATAATGTTGTTGTTGGTGTAAACGAAGGCACCAAAGTTGTCGTACTGTGCGTATGCAGTGAAGTCGATACCCTTTGGCGAAACGGCCTTCATTCTCTCTCTCGTAGTCTTTTGGGTCGTGGCAATAACGTCAAGGTTTCTAAGCCACATACCACCTGCATATAGATGCCCCATGATAGTCCACATGGAAGAATCCCAATGTGGAACTCCATAGTAGGCCAGCCACATCAGCTCGTTGGCATTGAGGTTGTTTGTTGCCAAACGCGAGGCCTTACCTGGGTGGGCAACGGTGTTGTACCATCTTGGGTCGGCTCCTACTTTTGCATAGCTGTCACCGTACTTGCCATTTAGATAAGGTTGTTTGGATGCACCTTTCCAATAATGCTCGCCTGGCTGGGCATCCCACATGTAATATTGGTCGCTGGCATAGTAGCGCACGTCAAGGTCGGGCGACAAACGTTTGTTTCTTCCTTCTTTTAAGATAACGTGGCCCAGTTTCGTAATCACCGTCCCGCGAACTTTCGTCTCTTGGTCGTACAATGTATACTCAATGGTGAAGTTGGTGTACTCGCCAGGAGCGACAACCATGATGCCCGCATTGGTTTCTGGGGTTGACACCGCGGGTATGGTGAACCCGTCGTTGCCTCCGCCATTCAACGTTAACGTGATGTTTCGGTTGCTTGGTTCGGCTAGTGGGCGCGAGTCAAGGTCTAAACCGCTGTCCTCAATGTCGTATGTGCCCGCGATGGCCTGGTCGGCCGACACCTTTATCTGGGTTAACCGCACTGACGGCGCAAAACCCTTGCTGAAAAATGGTGTGAAAGTGAGGTACGATGCACAGTGCTTGAGGTAGAAACTGTAATTGCCATCAGCACCCCTAGTGAAAGAACCCACACCGCAGTCGCCATCGGTTTTGATGTGTTCGCCCTTGTTTGGCTTGGCTTGGTTTTGGGCAGCTTTAATGGTAACCTTATCTACAGCGGGTGTAGGATAGCCTGTGTATCTTACAGGATACGAGGCTTTGTTGAGGGGGGTTGGGAAGTAGAAACCGGCATTGCGTACCTTGTCCTTGCCGGAAGCGTTCAGCTGATTGTCAATGTTATCCCCTGAGTTCTGTACAAATTCGGGTGTTTCGCCTATGTCGTGTAGCCAAACTTTGTCGCCCCTTGTCCAATAGAATGCAAGTTTTGTTGTTTCGTATTCGGCTGTGGTGCGTGTCGATGTCGATTCCATGTAGGTTGCGACGGTAACCCCTCTTAAATCGTTTGATTTGTTTTCTTGTGTGTATAGGGCTGGATTTTCGTTGTTGCAGCCAACCAATGAAACAGCCGCAACAGCAGACAGCGCAATGATATGTATGTATTTCATTCCTATCTCTTAAATCTTGTTTTTGTTTTTTACTTTCTTGTTTGTGGCGTTTTTTTGTAGCTTTACCTGAAATACTTGTGCTAAGTAACAAAGTCTTTACTTTGAACTCACAGGCATCTTAGGTAAGGGGCTGGCCATCGTCTTGGGCAGGCAAGTGCCCGCCTGTGCCAGATGTGCCTTGTCCTTCGTCATTGTCATCCTCAGCATCTTCATGTCCGCCAGTACCTCCGTGTTTGCCAGATCCTGCTAAAAGAGATTCTGCTTCAACTTTTACGACATAACTCTCAGGCTTACTATAAGCCAAATTACTAACTCTGATTTTTTTCATTTTTACCAATTAAAATTTATAATACCTAACTGAAAATTTAACCAAATCAACATAACAAGTATCGGCCTATGATCCGTGGATATTGGCCTGTAGTACATTTAATAGTTCCTGGGCACATCTATATACGCGCTTGATGCGGTAACATCGTTAAAGAATGATTGTATTTTCGGCAACGAAGTTGTTGTCTGCGCGGAATTCTATTAGGAAACCCTCTATTCGTTGTTGTACGGCGCATCTGCGAACGATTGCGTCAATTTCATCCTAAATATTTTTGTGCAAATTCACATTGTTTCTTGCAATTTGGCAAGCGTTTCTTTTTGTAAAACTTATTGTATCCCTTTGTAACTCGTTGGTTTGTAGCAGATTGTACTTTGTTTAATGGTCTTTATTGGTACGTGAATTAAGAATATATAACATTTATTCTCTAATACAAGAGCGCCGTTAACATTTTGCTGTATAATAAATTACAATTTTATGAAGACTTAAACGCAAATCGGTTCATTGAACCGTTTATCAGCCGTATTAAGTTGTTTTTCATTACGAATTTTCAAAAGCAAAGTGTTAGGGTAATCTTCCTCTGATATTTGAAATGCGACCAGCGAGTTAACTATTTGTGCGTGTTCAGTGTTCTTTTGGCAAAATGAAAGCATTTTTTTCAACGGCCGATTGGGGTTAATTCTATTTTGCCCAAGCTGTAACTTAGTTTTAGCATCAGCTGGCGCGTGTTGTGGCTAGTATGCCTGGTTGTCTTCAAGTTGTTATATTCCATTGACTAGTTGTTGTCGCTGGCCGTATGGAAGATGTAGTTGAAAGCAACAACCAAAGTAAGTTAGTCTTTGAGCAAGCAGTGCATGATGTAAGGGTATCTCATAAAGATGTACTTATGTGGTAAGCCTTACATCCTGCTTCTTTGTGATTGTCCGGCGCTTGATCCTTTGTATTTACTGTTTGTTACGTTAAATTGATAGCGTATAGTGAGGCTTAACGAACTTGAAGAGTAACTTTTATAATATGTAGAACGTCTTGGCCCAGAGTAGAATATGCGGCATGCGTCTGCTGTCCCAAACAAGTCGCTTGCATATAGTTGTAGCGTGAGCCGATTGTTCATCAAAGATTTGTAGACAGACAGGTCGGCGCTGAAGAAACCTCTACGCACAAACTTATTGCCCATGTTTCCTTCCGTTTGTGCAGATACTAACACTGAGGCCGTAATCCACTTTGTATCGGAAGTGTTGTTTAGTCGGAAAAAGGCAACGGGGTGGTTAAGATACGTTTGTTTGTAAGTGTCCATGTGGAACCATTGTTTGAAGACCGTCACTTCGAGCATTGGTTTCCAAAATCCAAACTTCGGGTTTACAGTTACAGATGCTTGCATGGTGTTGTAAGATGGCATGTTCTCTGGTCTGGCCAACGTGGTTTGCGGCTCGTTTTTATATGTCTGAACCAAGGTGCATATTTCATCCGACAAATGAGTGTACATGACAGAGAACTGCATCCACTGCCAAGAGAAGGCGTAACCGATGTTCCTACTGATGGATGGAACGAGGAACGGGTTGCCAGAATCGTAAGTGTAACGGTTGTTGTATTGCACCCCATCGCGGAGGTCGTAATACGAAGGGCGGTAAATGTCGGTGGCAAATGTCAGTTGCATTTGTGTGTTCCCAATAGGCATCGACAGTGCCAATGAGGGAAAGAAATTGCCGTACGACTTGCTTTGCTTTGCTATAAGCCTTTCTTGGTAATAATAGTTAAAACGGATGTGCTCGTATCGCATCCCCGCTTGTACATGTAGCTTGCCAAAGGTATTGCTGTATTCCACCAATGCAGACGTCATGTTCTCTTTTATCCGGCTGTCGTCGTCGTTTACCAAAGCTCTTGGCAATAGGCTATAACGACTTTTACGTCTGGATGTAGAAAACTCTCCGCCAAACGAAAGACTGCCAGATGCCAAAGGAACGGATAATACCAACTTCGAGGCAAGTAAACGATTGTATGTTGCACGGTCGGAATGAATGTTTTGGATGGATTCGGGAGAACCCACTTCGGTAAACCTTTCCATGTTGTGCATCTGCTCTTTCTTTCCCGACCAGTAATAGTCTGCATTGAAGTCGACATTTACTTTCCCAATCTTTCCCACATAGTAGACATTAGACAACACGGCTTTTGAATTGCCAGGGCTTTCGAAAGCAGATAGCGATTGCTCTGTTTGAACATTATTGCGCATGGCCATTCCTACAGCGTTGCCAACAGCCAAGTTCTTTGCATATCGGTCGTAACTTATGCTGGCACCAATAGAGTTGTCTGCATCAAGCGCGTAACTTGTTGCCAATCGCACATAGGGGTTAACGTTGGTGTATTCTTGAGAAATGGCTGTTGTTTGTTCCCAGATGTCGTCTAGATAGGTCATTTGGCGGATTAGCTTGTCGTCTTGCTTGTGTGTATAGGCTCCGTATAGGTGCAAGCTTGTGTCCCATTTGCCTTTGCGGTAGTTCAATCGTAGGCTTTCAGTCCAACTCATCCGCTTTTGTTCATTCACCTTCGAATTGGTTTTCGTGTCGATGCTGAATCCTTGGCCGACGGGTTTCTTTGTCGTGATGCGTATCACGCTCTTCACGCTGGCATTATAGCGTACTCCTGGATTGGTAATAACTTCTACATTCTTAATCTCATCTGGTTTCAGGCGTTCCAATTCCATTCTGTCGCGCATCTTTCTTCCGTTAATGTAAATTTCGGGAGAACCTCTTCCCAACACCACGACACTTCCATCTTTCGCAGACAGGTTTGGAATCAAGTCGAGCAGGCTCTCCATAGACAGTGTTTTCTCTAACACGCTGCCTGCAACGGTAGTTATCATTCCCTCGCCCTTGAATACGGTCTTGGGCAGTTTTGATTTTACAACGACTTCGCTTAGCAATTGAGCGTCTTCGTTCAATGTTATGGTAATGGGCGAAGTTCCATTATAGACTATAAATTGGCTTTGATAACCAACGGATGAAACCCTCAAGATGCACCCTTGATGAATCTCGGCTATTGAGAACATGCCCTCTGCGTTGCTCGTTGTGCCGCCAATCAGTGTAGAGTCGTTGGCAGACAATACCGCAACATTGGCAAAAGGGATAGGGTGTTGCTTTTCGTCTACAAGCTTTCCCGTTAAGCCTTGTGCCATTGTTTGCAAGGTAACGAGTGCGAGTAGGGTTGTAATTATACTTTTCATGTCAGACGCTTTTAGAAATGTAGATAACAATTTTCGTACAAACCGTTAGGTTAATTGGCAATTTTATTGATTGCCAAGGCTAATGAAACAAGAAACGCGTTATAATCATTCCAAGAGGATTTATTCGTGATGAACATCCGTAGGCTTTGAATGGTAAGACGACCTTTCTCCTTGCATTCTTGGCGTTTAATAGCCTATGGCAAATATAGTAATTCTTTGGATATGTTGGGCTATTGGTTTGGTGTTTTATTACTTTCCGTTATTGTTTTTACACTTTTGGGTAGTGTTTAGGGCGTTATTCCTAAAAAGTAATGCGTGTTTGCCGATAAATTAAACATTACGAATAAACATGTTTAGCCTATGCCAGATATGAAAGACTTCTTTATCTCGTCGAATATGGCGTGCAATGCGCCCGACTACAATCCAGATGTGCTGTCTACATTGACTCGCACTGCGGAGGCTTTTGCCCGCGTTACCTATCAAGGCATTTACTTGATAGACTATTACAGGCAGGAGTTTTTTTACGTGTCGGACAATCCTTTGTTTCTTTGCGGACACACAGCAGAGGAAGTGAGGGGCTTGGGATATAGGTTTTATCTGAAACATGTGCCAGAGAAAGACCAAAAGATGCTTGTTGAACTAAACCGCAGTAGCTTTAAACTGTTTGGCGCTTTTGATGCTGCTGCCAAGTGCCAATGCTATATATCATCACATTTTCATTTGAGTAATGGGGCGAGGCGCAAGCTAATCAACCATCAGCTTACACCCGTGTTGTTGACCGATGAAGGTAAGATATGGATAGGAATGGGCATTGTGTCGCTGTCTTCGCACAGAACGGCGGGCCACGTTGAGTTTCATAGGAGGGGTAGCGGCACGTATTGGACCTATTCGTTCGAGGGACATTAATGGAATGAGTGCAGTGGCGTGTTGCTTAAAGAAGAGGAACTTGAAGTGCTTAGGCTGTCGGCGGCAGGTCTTACCATGGTAGAGATTGCGGGCAGGATGTGCCGCTCGGTGGATACGATAAAGTTTTATAGGCGTCATGCCTTTGATAAGTTGGGCGTGGCGAGCATTACAGAGGCTGTTTCGCGAGCGACTTTAAACAAATTGTTCTGAAACATGCTGTCCGCTTGCTGGGAAAGCGAGAGGAGAAAGTACTTCTGAACGATAGTTTATGTTTTTGCACGTGGCAACGTGGGGTGTGGCCTTGTTGCAATGCGAGATTTCTCGCGCGTACACGCGCGCGCATATATTATAAGGTGTTTTGGGGGTATGAATTCGTGGCAGGTCCGTTTCTTTGTGCAAAGTCGTCTTGACTTTTAATGTTTCTTTAAGTTGAGGGGGTACAGTACAAGTCAACGCATTGGCTTTTAAACTAACGAAAAGCCAACAACTCCCGAAGACATCAATCCCCAAACTCACAAACTCAAGAACTCACAAACTCGAAAGCTCATCAACTCAAAAACACACAAACTCAAGAACTCAAGAACTCACAAACTCCAAAGCTCATCAACTCAAAAACACACAAACTCAAGAACTCAAGAACTCACAAACTCCAAAGCTCATCAACTTATCAACTCAAAAACACACAAACTCATCAGCTCAAAAACTTAAATCGTTATCTTTTATTTTACAATATCGCTCTAAATTTCGCTCCGTTCTAGCGAAAATATAGGCCATAATGTAGGTAAATCGCCTCTTTTTCTGGCCTTTCACGCCTTACAATATGTTCAATTTTAAGAAAACTACCTGCATTTTGCACCATTTAGCCTTTCTAGATTGGTTGCCAACCCATGATTTTTGCAGCCCAAAAACCTACTTTTAGCCCCCAAAAAACCACTTTTTAACGACCATTTTGCCCTTTTTGGCCTTGTATTTCATGGTTCTTAAAGGTTTTGTTTATACAATTGCAGCGTATATTTATGCTTTTCGCCTTGCGTTTAGCGCCATTTTGCACTGCATTTAGCACCATTTTACCTTGCGTTTTGCACCAAAACGCACTGCATTTAGCATCAAAACGCACGCTATTTTGCACCAAAATGCACGCTATTTTGCACCTAAACGCACTATATTTTGCTATAAACAGCCCAAAAGTTGGTGCAAATGGCGGCCTTTTCAAATAAATATTCATTTCACTGCATTCACATGTTAACCCCGTTTTGCATCAAAACAAGCCCTCGCGAGAATCGATTTTTTGCGGCCAAGTGAACGATTGGTGAGAAAAAAGGCGCCCATAATGTTAAATTTTCCACTGAAAACATGACAAAAATGATTATGCTGCATGCACGCGCAAGTGCGCAACGACACCGAAAGGACGTACGTTTACAACAGCCAGCGCGAGCGGTTGCAGGGCATGCTGCTCACATACAACGGCAACAGCATCGTGGAAACGCAGAAGTAATAGGCCATCGACAAGCGGTTTTCTGCTTGTGGAGACTGCATTGAATAGCTTCCGCCCATTCACTTTTTGAGGCATAGCCATGTTTTACCACAGACGAATGGGGCATAATTTCTGATTTCATCATATCCTTGTTCGGCACTTCGTACATGAGCGGGGCGTTTGTCTTGGTTTTACGGCACAAAGACATAAACGCCTCTCTGTTTGTAGAAAGATTAAAAGTAAAGCCTACTTCTGCTTTGTGTTCCTTGCCCTATCGTGGCTTAAAAGGCTTTAAAATAGGGGGCATTAACGAGGAGGAGGGGGGTAAGGCGTGGCGTTCACAAAGTGAAATGGTTAACCTATGCGATGGGGGAGAGGGGGATATGTTGCGCCGATTGGTTGTTTGGTAGAGCCGACAGCGTTTTATTGGCTTTCTGTTTATGGCGTATATGCAGCTCGATGTAGGTCGCCGTTAACATCTAGAAGTACTAAAATGCGCAGAATTGCCACATTTTTATTAAACAATGCAAAAATATATGGCGTATTACGAAAAAACGTTGTACCTTTAACCCTGTATTTTCCTAAACTTCTTATTAATGCGATGAGAATAAACAAATTTACCGCCTTAGCTGTGGTTCTGGCGATGACCGTGGGAGCTAACGCACAACGTAAGGTAACTGCGCCCGCTCCGTGTGGCCCACTGCCTAACGCCAACCAGCTGCGTTGGCATCAATTAGAGACTTATGCTTTCTTGCACTACTCGCTCAATACCTACACCGATCAAGAGTGGGGCTTTGGCGATGAGGACCCTATGTTGTTCAATCCCGCCAACCTAGACGCACGTCAATGGGCGCGAACATGCAAAGAGGCAGGCATGAAAGGCATCATACTTACGGCCAAACACCATTGCGGCTTTTGCCTATGGCCATCGAAATACACCGAGTTCTCGGTGAAAAACGCGCCGTGGAAAAACGGAAAGGGCGACGTGGTGCGCGAACTGGCCGACGCTTGTAAGGAGTATGGGCTGAAGTTTGCCGTGTATCTGTCGCCTTGGGACCGTAACCACGCCGAGTATGCACGCCCCGAGTACGTTACTTATTTCCGCAATCAGCTTGAAGAGTTGCTTACGCAATATGGCGAGATGTTCGAAGTGTGGTTCGACGGAGCAAATGGCGGCACGGGATATTACGGCGGAGCAAACGAGGAACGCAAGATAGACGGCGCCACATATTATGATTGGCCCAAAACGTTTGAGATGATACACAAGTGGCAACCCAAACTGGCCATCTGGGGCGACCGTGCCGAACTGCGATGGATTGGTACGGAGAAGGGTTACGCCGGATTGACAAACTGGTGTACGATAGACTATGCGTTTAATATGCCGCAAGACACTTTGATGCACGGACAGGAGAATGGTAAGCACTGGTCGCCAGGCGAGTGCGACACGTCTATACGTCCGGGATGGTTCTATCATGAGAATGAAGACTCGAAGGTAAAGAGCCTTCGCAAGTTGGTAGACACCTATTACGAGTCGGTTGGCCGTAATGCCTCGCTGTTGCTGAACTTCCCCATCACGCGCGAAGGGCGCATCCATCCCATCGATTCGGCTCATGCCGTGGCTATGGCGCGCGTTATCAAGGCCGAATTGGCCAACAACGTGGCGCGCCAAGCCAGCGTAACGGCATCGCAAGTGCGCGGAGGTAGTGCTAAATATAATGCACAAAAGGCCGTAGACAACAGCACCGAAACCTATTGGGCCACTAACGATGGCGTTACGCGGGCATCGCTAACGCTTAGCTTTAAACGCCCAACCAACATCAATCGCTTTATGGCGCAAGAGTATATCGCACTTGGTCAGCGCGTGAAGAGTTTCTCGCTCGAAGCGTTGGTGAACGGCAAATGGGTGCAGCTGCGCGACGAACGCGCGCCCGAAGGTACAACGGGACTAACTACCATTGGCTATAAGCGCATCGTTTGTTTCCCCACAGTGAAGGCCACGCGCCTGCGTTTCACCATCAATAGCGCAAAGGCTTGTCCGCTGATAAGCAACATTGGCGTGTATTGTGCACCCGCATTGCCCGAAGATGCCGTGCAACTACCTGCCTCGGTGCTTGCAAAGGCTAACGAAAAGCAGGAAGAACCCGAACGCCTCCTTATTTCTGTGGGTTATGATAGTCCGCGAGAGCTGCTCATTGACGTGCAAGAAAAGCGTGTGTGCCATAGTCTTACCTATGTTCCCAGGGGGGATACGAAAGACGGATTGGTGCTTAACTATGAGATATATGCATCGGACGACCTCGTAACATGGAAACGTTGGCTGGGCGGAGAATTCTCGAACATCGAGAATAACCCCGTACCCCAGACCGTGAAGTTGCCTGCAATACCCACACGTTACCTTAAACTGGTGGCCACAAGGTTGGCACAAGGTGAGAATATGGCAAGGAATGATTTAATTGTGAGGTAGATATAAGTGGTAAAGGAGTAAGTAGTAAAAGGAGTAAGTTCGAGGAGTAAAGGAGTTATGGAGTAAAGGAGTTAAGCCGTATGCTTGGTTGCAGAGGGGTAGACATCCTTGTTAACTCGTCAACTTGTCAACTTGTCAACTAACAAAAGCGGCCTCACCCCCAACCCCTCTCCAAGGGGAGAGGGGCGTAATATGCAAGGCTACAACAAGGCTAACTAACGCAACAACGAATGTTTTAACAAAGCCACAATGGCAACAACGAATGCCTTAACAAAGCCATAAGGCCGACAACGAATGTCTTAACAAAGCAAATATAAAAGCAACAACCCAATCCAAATAAGGCATACCACTCCCCTCTCCCCTTGGAGAGGGGTTGGGGGTGAGGCCAGTTGGGCCAGTTAGGAGCTATGAGTAAGACTCCTTAATTAATAAGAACATGCAACAAACAAATTCAAAACCAAACGCTACAAGAACAAACCCCATCGCATGGGTGCCTTCCGTCTACTTCGCCATGGGACTTCCATTCGTGGTTCTCAACATGGTGGCGGTGCTAATGTTCAAAGGTTTGGGCGTGAGCGACAGCAAAATAACCTTTTGGACCTCGCTCATCATGATGCCTTGGACCTTCAAATTCTTGTGGAGTCCGTTCTTGGAGCTATATCGCACCAAGAAATTCTTCGTCGTAACCACCCAGTTAGTCACGGGTGCGGGGTTCGCCCTCGTGGGGTTGGCACTACAATTGCCCCACTATTTCACCGTGTGTATAGCCTTGATGGCCGTCATCGCGTTTAGCGGAGCCACCCACGACATCGCAACAGACGGCGTTTACATGGCCGAATTGAGCAAGGAAGACCAAGCGCGCTTTATCGGTTGGCAAGGCGCTTTCTACAATATAGCCAAGATTGTGGCCTCTGGCGGACTGGTTTGGCTGGCCGGTTGGTTGCTGAAACACTATGGCGGCGTTAAAGGTGCGCCAGAGTCGGTGATGCATTCGGCAGCCGTACAAGCATGGATGGTGGTGATGATTGCTTTGGGCGTACTGATGTTTCTATTGGGATTGTACCACACGCGCATGCTGCCCCAAGGCGGAACACGCACGGAGAAACGTATGACTGCGGCCGAGACCTTCAAAGAACTGGTGCGCGTGCTGAGCGATTTCTTCACCAAACGCCACATCGTTTACTACATCTTTTTCATCATTCTCTATCGTTTTGCCGAGGGGTTTGTGATGAAGGTGGTGCCCCTCTTCCTCAAAGCAGGGCGCGAAGTGGGCGGATTAGGGCTTAGCGAAGAAGAAATAGGACTGTATTACGGCACGTTTGGCGCGGCCGCCTTCGTGCTTGGCTCGATATTGGCGGGCTATTACATCTCGCACTTCGGACTTAAACGCACGTTGTTCTCGCTGTGTTGCGTGTTCAACTTACCCTTCGTGGCCTACACGTTGCTATCGTGGTATCAACCCGAAAACGGCTTACTTATTGGCGGAGCGATAACGCTTGAATACTTCGGCTATGGCTTTGGGTTCGTGGGACTAACCCTTTTCATGATGCAACAGGTAGCACCCGGCAAACACCAAATGGCACATTACGCCTTTGCATCGGGCATTATGAACCTCGGTGTGATGTTGCCTGGCATGGCTAGTGGGTTCTTCAGCGACTGGTTGGGCTACAAACATTTCTTCATTTTCACCCTCGTGGCCACTATTCCGGCATTCCTCATCACCTATTTCGTGCCGTTTACGTGCGAGGATAAGAAATAAAAAAGCCTCACCCCCAGCCCCTCTCCAAGGGGAGAGGGGAGTAATATGCAGGGTTACAACAAAACAATATAATAACATTTGCAAAGCCAAACAACAACCATAAACAAAGCAACAACAAGGCATACCACTCCCCTCTCCCCTTGGAGAGGGGCTGGGGGTGAGGCCGTAAAATAAATTACCCATAATTCCCAAGTCCTCTTGTCGCGCCACAGCCGCAAGTCAAGGCGCGAAAAGAGGCATTATAAAGATATGAAAGAACTAAAAGACATCATGCCCTGGGAGGAACGTCCCGCCGGTTGCGCCGATGTAATGTGGCGTTATTCAAAGAATCCGGTCATCGGACGTTACCACATCCCCACATCAAACAGCATTTTCAACAGTGCCGTAGTACCCTTTGAAGATGGTTTCGCAGGCGTTTTCCGTTGCGACAACAAAGCCGTGCAGATGAATATCTTTGCCGGATTCAGCAAGGATGGCATCAACTGGGACATCAATCACGAGCCAATCGTGTTCGAGGCAGGCAATACTCAGATGATAGAATCGGAGTATAAGTACGACCCACGCGTTACTTGGATAGAAGACCGCTACTGGATTACATGGTGCAATGGCTATCATGGTCCCACTATCGGCATCGCATACACCTTCGACTTCAAGCGTTTCTACCAATGCGAAAACGCCTTCTTGCCTTTCAATCGCAATGGCGTGCTCTTCCCACAGAAGATAAACGGCAAGTTCGCCATGCTTTCGCGCCCCAGCGACAATGGTCACACGCCCTTCGGTGACATATATCTAAGCTATAGCCCCGATATGAAATACTGGGGCGAACATCGCTGCGTGATGAAGGTAACGCCTTTCCCCGAGAGCGCATGGCAATGCACTAAGATAGGTGCAGGCTCTGTTCCGTTCCTTACTGATGAGGGTTGGCTGATGTTTTACCACGGCGTTATCACCACATGCAATGGTTTCCGCTATTCGATGGGTGCCGTATTGCTCGATAAAGATAATCCCGAACGTGTGCTTTATCGCACAAAGCCCTACCTGCTTGCGCCTGCCGCACCCTACGAACTGCAAGGCGATGTGCCCAACGTTGTGTTCCCCTGCGCTGCTCTTAGCGACGGCGAACGCGTGGCTGTGTACTACGGAGCCGCTGATACAGTGGTGGGAATGGCCTTTGGGTACGTAAAAGAGATTATCGAATTTGTGAAGAATAACTCAATTGTGTAAGGAGTAAAGGAGTAAGTAGTAAAGTAGTAAGGAGTTGTTTTTGAGGAGTTAAGGAGTTAAGGAGTTATGGAGTTAAGCCGTATGCGTTGTTGCAGAGGGGCGAACCTTCTCGTAAACTCACTAACTCTTCAACTCATAAACTTATAAACTGAGAAACTTATCAACTCATAAACTCAATAACTCACCAACTCATCAACTAAAAAACTCATCAACTCAAAGACTCATAAACTCACCACCTCACCACCTCATCAACTTTTAAACTCAATAACTCACCAACTCAATAACTCATAAACTAAAATAGAAATGAAACGTCTTCTATTAGCCGCAGCATTAGGTTTCTCGATGCTAAGCGCCCATGCAGCCGACGCCAACTACAATGTTGTGCCGTTGCCAAAGAGCGTTGTGATGGCCAAAGGCAAGCCCTTTAACCTCACAAGTGCAACAACCATTGTGTACGAAGGTACTAATCCCGAGATGAAACGCAACGCGCGGTTCCTCTCCGAATACATCCAGCAAGTTTCGGGTATACGTACCAGCTTGCTAGACAAGCGCGATAAGAACGCTGCTGCCATCGTTCTAACCATCGATCCCAAGGTAACGGGTGCCGAGGCCTATCGCCTTACTGTCAACAACAAGCAGGTAACAATCGCCGCAAGCACGCCGGCGGGCGTGTTCTATGGCATTCAGACACTGCGCAAGTCGTTGCCCGTGCAAACCAATGGGGCCGACGTAACCCTGCCTGCCGTGACTGTTGCCGACGAACCACGCTTTGGTTATCGTGGTATGATGCTCGATTGCGCACGCCATTTCTTCCCCCTAAGCTTTGTTAAGAAGTTTATCGACATCTTGGCTTTGCACAACATGAACGTATTTCACTGGCACCTAACCGAAGACCAAGGCTGGCGTTTGGAGATAAAGAGCCATCCCGAACTCACTGCTAAGTCGTCGATGCGTTCGGGAACGGTTATCGGTCACAACGCAATGGTAGACGATAGCATCCCTCACGGCGGTTTCTACACGCAACAAGAGGCGCGCGAGATAGTGGAATATGCACGCCAACGCCACATCACCGTTATCCCCGAGATAGACATGCCGGGCCACATGTTGGCTGCTTTGGCTGCTTATCCCGAACTTGGATGTTCGGGCGGACCCTACGAAGTGGGGCATCGCTGGGGCGTATATAAAGATGTGTTGTGCCTTGGAAAGGAAAGTACGTACAAGTTTGTGCAAGATGTTATCGACGAAGTGGTGGACATCTTCCCCGCAAAATACTTCCATATCGGTGGCGACGAAACGCCAACCATCATGTGGGAGAAGTGTCCCAGGTGTATACAAAAGGCAAAAGACGAGAACACCGACATCAAACACCTGCAACAATACTTCACCAACAGAATTGAAAAGTATCTTAACAGCAAGGGAAAGAGCATCATCGGATGGGACGAAATCTTAGAAGGCAAAATCAACCAAAGTGCTACCATCATGGCGTGGCGTGGCGAAAAGAACGGATTTGATGGTGCCATAAAGGGGCACGACGTTGTGATGACACCCAGTTCGCACGTTTATTTCGACCATTATCAGGCCGAAGACCACGCGCATGAGCCTGATGCCATCGGTGGTTTCTCGCCTGTTGAGAAAGTTTATTCTTACGAACCAATACCCGAAAGCCTTCCTGCCGATGCCAAAAAGCGTATCTTTGGTGTGCAGGCTAACCTCTGGACCGAGTACATTCCTTACACCACACAGGCCGAATATATGATTATGCCGCGTATGGCAGCCTTGGCCGAGGTGCAATGGACGCCCGCTGCGAAGAAGAATTTCGATGATTTCAGCAAGCGCGCACACCGTCTTAGCGACCTTTACGACCGCTATGGCTATCAGTATGCACGCCATTTGTGGAAAGACAAAGCCATACCCACCTCTGCTGTGTGGTAAATAACATACTGCTGGCAGTCATTTCGCCGTAAACCCTAACTTGTGGGTTGTGGCGAGATGGCTGCCGCTTTTCGTTATCGCTACCACGGCGTTTTGTATATAAAGGCATATCACACACTCGCTTAATAACATCCAACACATGCACAGAACATTACTCGTCTTACTGCTTTTTGTGGTTTCGCTCTGTCCCAAACGGGTGCAGGCTCAACCCGTTATCCCACAACCCAAGGAGATAATCATGGGCAAAGGCTTCTTTACCATCAAGCCCAACACACCCGTTGAGCTGGATTTCGAGGGCGAAGAGGCACGCCAAATGAAGGCCTACATACGCCAAACTTTGGGTTTGAAGGTGTTTAAAGGAAAAGTAATCAGTAAGGTTCCATCCATAAGACTGAACTTGTTGCGGATAAAAGAGCCGTCTTGCTACGGGAGAACGTTCCCCGAATATTATACCCTAGATGTAACGCCCAAGCGAATAACCATCATGTCGCATACCACAACAGGTTTGTTTTATGCCTTGCAAACCCTTCGACAGCTGATGGTAGACGGCAACAAGGTGGCTTGTGCCAAGGTGAATGACCAGCCACGCTTTCCTTATCGCGGTATGATGCTCGACTGTTCGCGCCATTTCTTCACGCCCCAGTTCATCAAAAAGCAACTCGATGCCATGGCTTACTTTAAGCTTAACCGCTTTCATTGGCACCTAACCGATGGCGGAGGATGGCGTTTGGAGGTGAAGAAATACCCCAAACTGATTGAGGAAACGGCCTACCGAACCCAAAACGACTGGACTAAATGGTGGCGCGAACACGACCGGCGCTACTGCCACGCCAACGATTCGGGGGCTTATGGCGGATATTATACGCAAGATGAGGTGCGCGACATCGTGGCATACGCGGCCAAAAGGCACATCACCGTGATACCCGAAATAGAGATGCCAGGCCATAGCAACGAGGTGTTTGCCGCCTATCCAAACCTCACTTGCGAGGGTAAGGCCTATACCAGCCCCGACTTCTGCCCCGGAAACGATAGCGTGTTTACCTTTCTCGAAGGTGTTCTCACCGAGGTGATGCAGCTCTTCCCCTCCGAATATATCCACATCGGGGGCGACGAGGCTTGGCAAGAGAAGTGGAAAACCTGCCCCAAGTGCCAGCAGCGAATGAAAGACGAGGGGCTGAAAGATACCCACGAGCTGCAAGCCTACTTCATCATGCGCATCGAAAAATTCCTTAATGCCCACGGCCGAAAGCTGCTGGGATGGGACGAAATCATGCAAGGTCGCTTAGCACCCAATGCTGCCGTGATGTCGTGGACGGGCGAAGAGGCTGGCTTGAAGGCTGCAAAGGCTGGTCATCACGTGGTGATGACGCCTGGCGCATATTGCTATCTCGACATGTATCAAGACGTTCCGTTCACCCAACCCAAGGCTATGGGCGGCTATGTTCCGCTAGAAAAGGCTTATTCTTACGAGCCAATAGCCCATAAAGAGTCGGCCGACACGCTGGAAAAATACATCGACGGCGTGCAAGGAAACCTTTGGACCGAGGAAGTGCCTACGCCCGAACATGCCGAGTACATGCTTTATCCGCGAATGTTGGCCATTGCCGAAGTGGGTTGGACCCGCAACCGTCCGCCTTACGCCAACTTCCGCCACCGCACCATACAGGCACTCGACCGCATGAAGGCTATGGGCTATAACTTCTTCGACTTGCGAAACGAACGCGGACGGCGCGAAGAATCGCTAACGCCCGTAACGCATTTGGCTCTTGGAAAACCCGTAACTTATCTCTCGCGTTACACGGAGAAGTATCGCGGAACGGGCGATGGCACACTTACCGACGGACGTCGGGGCGACTGGGTGTTTAAGGGCGACCGCTGGCAAGGCTTTATTGGCGGCGAATGTATGGACGCCGTGATAGACCTTGGGGCGGAAACCGAACTGCACGAGGTATCGGCCGACTTCCTACAATCGATGGGTGTAGACATCGCTTTCCCCGACAGCGTAGAGCTGTTGGTGTCTGCTGATGGGCAGAACTATACCTCGTTGCAACGCCGCGACGTGGAACGACACGACAAACGCGAGTATTTCATCGAACCCTTCACGTGGAAAGGAACGGCCAAAGCACGCTACGTGCGCTTGCGGGCCAAGCAAGGTGCCGAAGGCGGATGGGTGTTTTGCGATGAAGTGAAAGTGTGGTAGAGGAAGTATTTAAAGGTGAAAAGGCTTTTAAAGGTGAAAAGGTGAAAAGGTGAAAAGGCTTTTAAAGGTGAAAGGGTGAAAAGTTGAAAAGGTGAAAAAATGGCTAACGCCACCTCTGCATTTGGCTTAACTCCTTAACTCCCTAACTCCTTAACTCTTTAAAGGTGAAAGGGTGAAAAGGTGAAAAAATGGCTAACGCCTTTAAAGGAGAAAAGGTGAAAAGGTGAAAAAATAGCTAACGCCGCCTCTGCATTTGGCTTAACTCCTTAACTCCCTAACTCCCTAACTCCTTAAAGGTGAAAGGGTGAAATGGTGAAAAGGTGGCTAACGCCCTTTAAAGCTGTCTATCGGTTCCTAGATTTCTAGTTCAGTCTAGCTTTCGGACAAGTCGGACAAGTCGGACAAGTCAGACCTGTACAATTAGCCTAACGCCACCTCTGCATTTGGCTTAACTCCCTAACTCCCTAACTCCCTAACTCCCTAACTCCCTAACTCCTTAACTCCCTAAACAACTCCATATAACAAACTCAAACAACAAATTATGCGACTATTTCTCATTGCCGTTTTATCGGCCATTACTTTTGCCGCGCAAGCTAGCGATACGCTTTTTGTGCAGCAGCCGCAATACCCTATACTCATCGAACGCCACGACAACATCCTGATGTTGATGCGTATCGATGCCAAAGAAACGGGCACGCTGAACGCCCTAACATTAGACTTGTGCAACACACCGCGCCAGCAGATAAAAGCCTTAAAGCTATATTATGGCGGCACCGATGCTCGGCAAGAATATGGCAAACGCCGTATGAAACCCGTGGAGTACA
Source organism: Prevotella sp. oral taxon 317 str. F0108 (assembly GCF_000162415.1). Taxonomy (NCBI): domain Bacteria; kingdom Pseudomonadati; phylum Bacteroidota; class Bacteroidia; order Bacteroidales; family Prevotellaceae; genus Prevotella; species Prevotella sp. oral taxon 317. The sequence goes on from NZ_GG740073.1 coordinate 682,460, forward strand.
TCACCAACTTCACCCCAGGCCGAACAATGGAGGCCATTCCTTCGTACTCGGTGAAACAAGACGAGGTGCAACCCACGCAATCCACTGTTACCCTGCGTAGCAAACAAAAGCTTTTCCCCGGCTACAACTTCTTTTGGGTGAGCATCGAAATGCAACCCACAGCCGCCTTGCACACCACTTTCAACATCGCTTTGCGCGAGGCTCTGGGCGATAACAGGCCACTGACGGTTGAAAACGTGGGCCAACCTGCACCACTTCGCCGTATGGGCATTGGCGTTAGGCATGCCGGCGACGATGGCGTGGCCGCCTATCGCATACCCGGACTGGTTACCACCAATCGCGGAACATTGCTCGGTGTGTACGATGTACGCCATAACAACAGCGTAGACTTGCAAGAATATGTAGATGTTGGGCTTAGCCGCAGCACAGATGGCGGTCGTTCGTGGGAGCCAATGCGCCTCCCCATGTCCTTTGGCGAAACTGGTGGACTGCCCAAAGCACAAAACGGCGTGGGCGACCCCAGTATTCTGGTAGACACAAAGACCAACACCGTGTGGGTTGTTGCTGCCTGGACGCACGGCATGGGCAACGAACGTGCATGGTGGAGCTCGCAACCGGGCATGGATTACAACCACACGGCACAATTGGTTTTGGTGCGAAGCGACGATGATGGCCAAACATGGTCGGAACCGATAAACATCACTTCGCAGGTGAAACAGCCCGAATGGTATTTCCTTTTGCAAGGGCCAGGCCGTGGCATCACCATGACTGATGGCACTCTGGTGTTCCCCATACAGTTTATTAAGGCCAATCGCGAACCTTCGGCAGGTATTATGTACAGCAAAGACCGTGGAAAAACATGGCACATCAACAAGCCTGCACGCGACAACACCACAGAGGCGCAAGTGGCCGAAGTGGAGAAAGGTGTGCTGATGTTGAACATGCGCGATAACCGCGGAGGAAGTCGTGCCGTGTGTACAACGCGCGACCTAGGTGCCACTTGGACCGAGCATCCCTCTTCGCGCAGTGCCCTTATCGAGCCCGTTTGCATGGGTAGCCTTATCAGCGTTAAGGCTAAGGACAATGCCTTGAAACGCGACATCTTGCTTTTCTCTAATCCCAACTCTACCAAGCACCGCAACAACATCACCATTAAGATGAGTCTTGATGGCGGAAAAACGTGGTTGCCCGAACATCAGGTGTTGCTCGACGAGGGTTTAGGTTGGGGTTATTCGTGCCTAACGATGATAGATCGTGAAACCATTGGCATTCTCTACGAGAGTAGCGTTGCGCAGATGACCTTCCAACGCATTCCGTTGAAAGACTTGATGAAGTAACAATGGGTGTGCTTTAACCCGCAACAAAGTTTCGGCCGAGAACCATATTCGCAGTTCTCGGCCGTATTTTTGTGCTGTATGCGTGTCGGTATGTTATTCCTTAGCAGGCAATATTCGCTTATACATTCTAACAGTAAGTGGCAAGTCCCCAAACCTTTCCATGTTCTCATTTCTTGTTTTTCCTACCTCGCTAAGGCTAAATCCACATTTCTTGTAAAACTCAATGGAGTTTTGTTCCTTGCTGTTTAAAGCTTCCACCGTAAGGAATAGGGTTGAAGAGAGTTTGTCGTTTCTTGCGTATTCTTCAATGCTTGCAATAATAAAACTTCCTATTCCTTTTCTTTGTTTTTCTTCGGCAACAACAAGATAGTCTATTTCTATCGCAGCGTATTTTTCTTGGATCCAAAAGTGTTCTTCATCGAAATGGGGAAAGAAATCGGTCTTTTGGCGCATCTCTATCATGTGTTTGTCTTCGCTGTTTAGTGTTAGTGCGTCTTTACTAAGGGCGAAGAAGGCTATAACCTTTTCTTTTTCGTACACCAACCACAGATGCGATAGCCCCAGTTCTATGTGTTTTTGCAGGCCTTTGTATTTATTGCGGATAAAATCATCCATCTGTTTTATGCCGCATTTAAAATTTAAAAGGGCTGAAATATCCTCAGCCCTTTCACAATAGATATCATAATTTTCTAGAGTTCCCATCTCATTTTGTATTTTTCCAACGCTTTTTTTAAGCGTTCTTGAACTGCCTTCTCCTCTTCATTAAGTTGTCCCTTGGCAACACGAACAACGGCATCGCGAATCTCATCCGCAATGTCTCCCTCAATAGGAGGTCGGTGCGACTTAATACCTAACATGTTAGTAATCTCTTTGTTTGTTACTTTGCAAAGTTAGCTTTTTTTGTTTATAGTGCAAAACAAAAGCGGGAAAAAGGCGTTCATATTGACTTCTTTCAGTGAAGTTGTCTTGACTTTTAATGGTTCTATAAATTGGGTGGAGTTTATTTTCTTTGTGTGGTAAAACCAAGATAAACATTCTGCTCATGCACAAAGTACTGGACGAAGATACGATAAAACCTGAAATATTGCCCCAAGCTGTCTGTGGCAAAACGTGGTTATGTTTCAGAAGACGACTTGGCGGAAGTTATTCCATGTGTTCTCTACAAGTTGAAAACCGCTTGTCGACGGCCTATTACGTCTGCTTTTCCATGATGTCGTCTTGGTTGGTGGTGAGCAACATCCCCCACAACCGTTTGCGCTGGCCGTTGCAAGCCTACATGTTTTCTGTGTCGCTGCCCACTCGCGCGTGTTTACGATATAATTCTTTTTGTATGGTTTTTAGTAACAGATTTAACATTATGAGTGCCTTTTTATCCACCAATCGCTCACTTGGCTGCAAAAAATCGATTCTCGCGAAGGTTTGTTTTGATGCAAAAAGAGGTTAGCATGTGAATGCAGCGAAATGAATATTTATTTAAAGAAGTCGCCATTTGCACCAACTTTTGGGCTATTTACAGCAACATATAGTGCATTTAGGTGCAAAATAGCGTGCGTTTTGGTGCTAAACGCAATGCGTTTTGGTGCTAAATGCAGTGCGTTTTGGTGCAAAACGCAAGGTAAAATGGCACAAAATGCAGTGCAAAATGGTGCTAAACGCAAGGCAAAAAGCATAAACATCCACTGCAAATGTATAAACAAAGCCTTTAAGAACCATGAAATACATGGCTAGAAAGGGTAAAATGGTGGTTAAAAAGTGGGGTTTTGGGGTATAAAAGTGGGTTTTTGGGCTGCAAAAATAATGAGCTGGCAAGCAAAATAGAAAGGCAAAATGGTGCAAAATGCAGGTAGTTTTCTTAAAATTGAACATGTTGTAAGGCGTGAAAGACTAGAAAAAGGGGTGATTTACCTACATTATGGCCAATATTTTCGCTAGAACAGAGCGAAAATTAGAGTGGTGTTGTAAAATAAAAGATAATGATTTAAGATTTGAGTGGATGTGTTTGTGAGTTTTCCAGTTTGTAAGTTGATGTGTTCGGGGATTGTTGGTCTTTCGTGAGTTTATAAGCCGTTGGTTTGGTTTGTTCTGCACTTCGTGTTTGAGAATGGTGTTTGTCTTGTGTTGGCATCACAGAGAGAACAAACGCCTCTTAATGTATAGAAACATTAAAAGTCAAGACGGCTTCAGTATAAATTCTTGTTGGGCAGTCTGGTTTGGCTAGTTCGTCTAGTTGCGCTAGTTCATCTAGCCTTCTAGAAAATCTAATTCTCCCAGTTAATCTAGCTGTTCTTCTTATAACTCCACACTGCCCATACGCTCATGATGGTGGCCATTGCGGCGAGGATGGTGAGTTGGGTAGTTAGTCCGCTTAGTGCCGTACCGCGAATAAACACCGAACGGGCGGCGTCGATATAGTGGCGCACTGGCACAATCCATGTAAGCGTTTGTGCCCAATTGGGCATGCTGCGAACAGGCGTGAACAAACCACTGAGCAACATCATACAAGTCATGATGAACCACATTACGAGCATGGCTTGCTGCATGGTGTCGCTGTAATTGCTGACGATAAGTCCGATGCTGCTGAATATTACGGCTAGCAGCACCACAAAAAGGTAGAGCAAGGCCACATTGCCCACGGGCGTGATGCCATAAATGCCCCAGGCGAGCAACAAACAAAGGGTATAGATTACCAAGCCAAAGACCCAATAGGGTATGAGCTTGGCCAAAATAAACTGCGTTTTGCCAACGGGCGTTACGTTTATCTGCTCGATGGTGCCCGCCTCTTTCTCGCCTACGATGTTAAGTGCGGGCAAAAAGCCGCAAACCATAATCATTACCATAGCCATAAGTGCCGGTATCATGTTTACCTTGTAGCTCTTGTGGCGGTTGTATAGGGTGCTTGCGGTTATGGTTTGCTGATGGGGCGAGGGTAGGGGGCGACTGTTCAGGCTTGTGCTTGTAACGATGTTGGCTAGGTAGACGCTGCCCAAGCCGCCCTTGGTGCCGTTTGTGGCGTTGGCGGCAACAAACACTTGCGGACTTTTACCCAGCGTTAGTTCTCGCTCAAAGTGCTGCGGAATAACCAATACCACGTCTGTCTGTCCCCTCTCCACACTTGCCAAGGCCTCTTTATACGATGAGGCCATGCCGTTGAAGTGGAAATAGGTGGAGTGTTCTACTTTACCAACGAGTTGCCGCGATAGCGTTGAGCGGTCGTTATCTACGATGCTCACCGTTATGTTACGCACTTCCATCGTGGTAATCCATGGTGCAATGACCATGATAAAGATGGGATAGACCACCACAAGTCGGATAACAAAGGCGTTGCGACGTATCTGTATCCATTCTTTTTGTAGGAGAGATTTAAACATAGTTAAGGAGTTAATGGAGTTAAAGGAGTTAGGGAGTTAAGGAGTTAAGGAGTTAAGCCGTATGCCTTGTGGCAGCGTGGCTAACAATCTTGTTGCTTGTTAATATATTTAAGGGGATTAAGGGCGCAGAACAATTGGGTTCTGCTTACAAGTTAAAGAATGTAGCAGCCATACTATTGGCTTAACTCCTTAACTCCTTAACTCCTTAACTCCTCGACTATTCAAGCCTAATATTAAACTTCTTCAATGCAATACCGAGTATCAACGCTGCCATTGCAGCGAGTATCATCACTTCTTTTGCCACCATATCTAGCCCCACGCCCATAATCATTAGCTTGCGAATGGCGGCAGTGAACCATCGTGTGGGAATGATACATGTTAGCCATTGCAGTACTTGTGGCATGCTTTCGATGGGATATATCATGCCCGATAGCAGGATGCTGGGCATCAACATCACCATACCCGATATGAGCAGGGCTTGCAATTGGGTGCTGGCCAACACGCTGATGAGCAAACCTATGCACAAGGCTAGGAAGATGTAGAGCAGACAGAGGGCGAAAATGGCGGACAGGTTGCCTGAGAGCGGTACGCCCAAAACGAAATGTGAGATGCCTAAGATGATGCACAAGATGGCAATAGACAACAGAAAATAGGGCACGGCCTTGGCGATGAGCATCAGTAAAGGGCGCGCTGGCGAGACGAGAAGAACTTCCATCGTGCCGCGTTCTTTCTCGCGAGCGATGCTTACCGAGGTCATCATGGCGCAGATAAGCAAGAGCAACATGCCCATGATGCCCGGAACAAAGTTGTAGGCACTTTTCATTTGCGGGTTGTATAGCAGTCGGGTGGTCACCATTGGTGTGCTGCCGATGCTTACTTTGCTGCCCTGTTGCAGGGCTTGGACAATGATTTGCGAGGCGTAGGCGGCTTGTAAACTCGACATATTGGGGTCGGTGCCATCGGTAATAAGCTGTATGCGCGCGCCGCCATCGTAACGATGGTCGGCAAAACGTGGCGAAAACACCACGGCGAGGTCGGCTTTCTGGTCGCGAATAAGCTGTTTGGCCTTCTCAACGGTGGGTGCGTTGTAGGTGTGAACGAAGTATTCGGAGGCGTCGAGCCGCTCTACAATCTGCTGCGCGACATTGTCCCACGGCGTGGTTACAACCACTAGGCGCACGTTTCGCACGTCTGTAGAGATGGCAAAACCAAAGAGCAACATCATTACCAGCGGCATGCCGAAGAGTATGAGCATGGTGCGGCGGTCGCGTAGGATGTGCCGCACCTCCTTGTTGACGAATGAAAAGAAGGTCTTCATCATTCACTCCTTTCTGCATTACGGGCAAGGAGGGTGAACACCTCGCCCAAATTGTCTTTCGCGTATTGGCGTTTCAGCTGTTCGGGCGTATCCAATGCGCGTATCTTTCCATCCACCATGATAGACAATCGGTCGCAATATTCGGCCTCGTCCATATAGTGTGTGGTTACGAATACGGTGATGCCGCCCTGCGCCGCCTCGTAAATCAGTTCCCAAAACTGGCGTCGGGTGTTGCCGTCTACGCCGCCCGTGGGTTCGTCTAAGAACACAACTTCGGGCCGATGCAGTATGCTTACCGAGAAGGCTAGCTTTTGTTTAAAGCCCAAGGGGAGGGTTTTAACTAGTCGGTTGGCCTCGTTTTGCAAGGTCAGTCGGTTGAGCAACTGTTCGGTTTTGCGTTTGATGTCGGCCGAACTCATGCCGTAGATGCCGCCAAAGAGGCGGATGTTCTCTGTTACGGTGAGGTCTTCGTAGAGCGAGAAACGCTGACTCATGTAGCCGATGCGCCGTTTGATGGCCTCGTGTTGCGTGCTAACGTCTAGTCCGGCCACGGTAGCCTTGCCGCCCGACGGCTGACTAAGGCCCGATAGAATGCGCATGGCAGTGGTTTTGCCTGCACCGTTGGCACCGAGAAAGCCGAATATTTCGCCCCTGCGAACATCGAACGAAATGTCGTCTACGGCATTAAACGTGCCGAAGGTTTTTACCAAATGGCTCACGTGGATAATGGTTTCGGCTTGGCCCAGGTTGCGTGTGGCGTTGTCGGTGGTGGGATTTTTCGTTGCCTCGCACACCTTATTAATATATAAGGGGCGTGTGGGTGGCGTGTGGAGAGCTTGTGGCAGGGGTGGCGTGGTTATCTCGTCGCATCGTTTTATCTCCTCTTGGTAGGGCGTAGAAACAAGGATGGTGATGCCTTGTTGTTTCAATCGGGCAAGCATATCCCAAAACTCGGTGCGCGAAACGGGGTCGACACCTGTGGTTGGTTCGTCTAATAGCAGCACGCTGGGTTGGTGAATAAGTGCGCAACTAAGGGCCAGTTTCTGCTTCATGCCGCCTGATAGCGCACCGGCGCGCCGCCGTTTAAAGGGTTCTATCTGTCCGTATATGTCCTTAACGTTATGATAACCGGCCTCAATGGTTGTGCCGAAGAGGGTGGCGAAGAAGCGTAAGTTCTCTTCAACGGTGAGGTCTTGATACAAACTGAACCGCCCCGGCATGTAACCCACGCGCTGTCGAATGTGTTTTAGTCCGCTCACCACGTCGAAACCATCTACCGATGCCGTGCCGCTGTCGGGCAAAACCAAGGTGGCAAGGATGCGAAACATCGAGGTTTTGCCTGTTCCGTCGGGGCCGATAAGTCCGTGCAGCGACCCTTTGGCCACGCTAAACGAGAAGTCTTTCAGGGCTTGTACCTCGCCGTAGCTTTTGCAGATGTTGTTTACTTCGATGGCGTTCATAACTTCACTTCTCCATACATGCCTATCTTGATGTAGCCGTTGTTCTTGACGCTGACCTTTACGGCGTACACCTGATCGGCCCTTTCGTCGTCGGTAAGAATGCTTTTGGGTGTAAATTCGGCCTTTGGCGAAATCCATGTAATGGTTCCTTCGTAGGCATGTCGGGTGTCGTCGCCATAGTCGGCGAACACCTTTACGCGCTGTCCCAGGCGCACTTTGGCCAGTTGGATTGAAGTGATGTAGGCGCGGAGGGTCATGTTACGGATGTCGGCCACTTTGAAAAGCGGTCGGCCGATGCTGGTAAACTCGCCTTGTTCAGCGTATTTCTCCAATACCGTACCCGTTATTGGCGACTTGATGTGGCATTTTTCCAATTGGTCCATCACCTCATAGCGTTGTATGTCGGCACCGCTCATCTGGCTGTTAAGGCTACGGGTGCTGTTTTGCAGCAGAGATATTTGCCCCTGCAATTGCTTTTGCAGCACGGCCACGGCGTTTTCGGCATCGTCTAGTTGCTTGCTGGTGGCTGCACCTTCTTTCAGCAATGCTTGTGTGCGACGTTGCTCAACAAGAGCCTTGCTGATTTGTTGTTTGGTGACGGCAATCTGCGCTTGTATGTCGGGACGTTGGTTAGCGAAGACTTCGCGTGTGGCTCCCACCTGCCTAGCTTTCAATTGTAACTGCACGGTATCGATGAGTCCTACCTGCTGTCCTGCCGTAAGCGTTGAGCCTTCGTTGATGTCGAAGGCCATCAGTCGCCCCGTTCCTTCGGCCGAAACCGTAACTTCGGTCGCCTCGAAGATGCCCGTTGCATCGTATTCTTTTTCGTTTCCACCGCAGGCAGCGATTAATAGCGCAAGTGCGGCGATGGTTATTGATGGATGTTTCATGTTAATTGTGTTGTTTCGGCCTCACCCCCGACCCCTCTCCAAGGGGAGAGGGGAGTGAAATGCCTTGTTGGTGAACTGCAAAATTGAAGTTGTTAGGAGTGCTTGCAATGCCATTCAAAATTTATTGACTTAACTACTAAGAGTGGAAAGGTGAGAGATTGAAGAAGTGAAACAATGGATGACGTCTCGTTTAGTCGCGTTTCTACGTCTAAATTATGAGAGATTGAAGAAATGAAACAATGACTAACGCCACCTCTGCATTTGGCTTAACTCCTTAACTCCTTAACTTCTTAACTCCTTAACTCCTCAAATCAGTTCATTCCCTTCACATACTTCAAGTTATATATCCCTTGTAACATCTCCACTTCGTGTGTAGAGCGATTTATTTTCGCGTTGTTTTCGCGCGTTATCTCTTGCAGCAGTCGGTCGGTGTCGATGATGCCGTGCGCCAATTTGGCCTCGGCAGCTCGCCTAACGCTCTGTCTAAGCGCAACAATCTCGTTGTCGGCAGCCATCGTTTGGCGCTTGCTTGCAATGGTTTCTTGCTGTTGCACCGTTTCCAACCGATTGTTGAAGAAGAACAATTCGCGGGCATTTTCTATCTCGGCCTGTGCCACCGACAAACGTTGCACGTTGTTGCGATGCGTGTATAGGTTGCCAATGTTCCACGCAAGGCGCACGCCAGCCAAAGCATTGAACGAAGGCGAGCGGCTGTTCATGTCTTTAAACATGTCGAAACCGGGGTAGCCATAGTAGGCTTGGCCGAACACACTCAGCGTGGGGAGCAGCGAAGTGCGCAGTGCGCGCTGTTGCGAAGTGATTAAACGCAGGCGTAGGTCTATGGCTTTCAGCTCTGGCCGAACGTCTTCCGCGGTCTGTTCGGTGGTTGCGGGCATCGGTTTTACAATGCTGTCTATGCGCTCAACGTTGCAAAACAGGGCCAACATACGGCAGAGCGCGGCGCGCGTGTGCTGCAATTCGTTGGCCATTTGCATGGCCGTTAGGCGTTCGGCTTTCACTTGGTCCACGTCGCTTTGCATGGCTACGCCCTGTTTTTGCAGCGCAGCGAGCTTGTTTTCGTTGCTTTGTAGCAGCGTTTGCAGGTCGCGATTAAGTCGCAAACGTTCGTCAACAAGCAAGATTCCGAAGTAAAGGTCGTTCACCCTTTGGCGCACTTGGTAGAGCGAAACGTCGGTTTGCGCCTCGTCTACCTGCTGTTGTAGCTGTGCCACTTCTTTTTGTGCGCTAATCCTTCCGCCGTCCCACAGCATCTGATTGACGTCCACTCCCACGCGATATTGTTCCTTCGCCAGTCCGCGTGTGCTTTGTCCCAGTGCCGCCATCATGTTAGATAGCTGTTCGGGCAGTTGCGCCACGCGGTTTTGCACCGTGCCTTGCGCCGCCACTTGCACCTGCGGTAGCCATCCTTTCTTGATGTTGGCGATGGTGTAGGCCGTGGATTGGGCATAGAGTGCGCGCCGCTTGATGAGCGGATAGTTCTGTTGTGCCTGCTGTTGACAGGCCTCTAACGTGGTTTGCGCAGGGCAAGCGGCGGCACACAACAGTGCGATGACTATTAATAATGTATGCTTCATCATTCCTTTCGTTTACTTCTCTTGATGCAAAATTACGCCGTTTTGCTTACATCCTTGTTATCCTTTACGGCCGATAAATGTTCTTTTAGTAGCTTTTTGCGCTTAATCAGGGTTTTTATGGGCGGTTTTTATTATCTTTGTGGAAATAAGAAAGGACGTGTTATGAACAATCAGACAATCGAAACTCTTACCATGGAGGAGATAAGAAGTAGGCTCAGCGTGCATGTTGCCGAACACGACATGCCCATAACTGAAGACGGTTTCACCATGCTTTATAATGGTCGAAACACCTTTGGCTTGGCCGTTGTGGCCCATTGTCCTTATCGCCTGCCTGGTATTCGTATCGGATTATTGAAGAAAGGCGAGATAAAGGCAACGCTTAATCTGCTTGAACGGAGTGCGCAAAGTGGCACATTAGGGTATTTTTGCGATGGTACCATCTTTCAATTCGACCAAATTCCGCTCGAAAGTGAGGTGGAAGGGGTGGTGATTGAGCCGTGGCTGATGGACGAATTGTTTCCGCAGGGCGTGCCAACGATGTTTAACGGGCAGGCGAAAGACGCGCTTATGCCTGCCAACGATAGGGACATCGCCAAGGTGGAAAGCCTTTACGAGAGCCTGATGCTCGTGCTTAGGGACAGACCTTACAACCGACAAGCGGCCTTAGCCATCATTACCGCGCTGTGTTATGTGTATAACGAGTGTTACGTTAGGGCCACAGAGCATCCCGCAGAGAGTCCTTCGCGGCAGCGTGTGGTGTTTGATAGGTTCATCGCCTTGGTGAACGAGCATGCCAAAAGCGAACATAACTTGGCCTTTTATGCCGATAAGCTGTGTCTGTCGCAACGCTATCTTAGTAGGGTTGTGTGGCAAACAAGCGGCGTGTATGCCAAAGAGTGGATAGACCGAGCCGTGATTACCGAGGCTAAGGTGATGCTGCGGCATGGACAGCTAACGGTGGCGGCCATATCAGAAGCCTTGAATTTTCCCAATCCCAGCTTCTTTAACAAGTACTTTAAACGGCAAACGGGACAAACACCCTTGGCGTTTAGGAATGGGTAGCATGTGTGTTTTTGGTATGTACAACAGAGAGTGAGTGGAACAGAAATTGGAACAGAAATAGTTGTAATGCCTGCAAAATGTGTTCGCATAAGTTGCGAAGATTAATAATTCTGGCTATCTTTGCAAAAAGAAACAGCAAAGATGGAAATAACCTTTGAGCAAGAATATTTGAGGGAGCTGTTTTATTTGGGTAAAACTCGTGATAAGAAACATCGTTTTCAACCGCAAGTTATACGGAAGTATATTAGTGTGTTGAACCTGATGAGCTCGCTTAATAGTACAGAAGACATGTATCGCTTTACCTCTTTGCATTATGAAAAGTTGGTAGGTGGCAAGGTCGGGCGTGAGTCTGTGCGAGTTAATGACCAATATCGTATTGAATTTCGCACGGAAATTAAATCCGGAGAACGGATTGTTACCGTTTGCAACATATTGGAATTGTCAAACCATTATAAATAAAATGATATGTCTAGTTTAGGTTATGGCTTTTATGCCACACATCCTGGCGAAGTGCTTAAAGACGAATTGGAGGCAAGGGGCATATCCCAGCGTAAGTTCGCCGAAAGTATCGGCATGGCTTATTCGGTTCTAAACGAACTATTGAATGGGCGTAGGCCGTTGAGTACCACTTCTGCCCTTATGTTTGAAGCGGCTTTGGACATTCCGGCCGAGCCCTTAATGGAATTACAGATGAAGTACAACATGCAGGTTGCACGAAAAGATACTACTTTGGCAACCCGTTTGAAGAAGATAGCAAAGGCGGTGGCTAGGCCTTAACAGGCGGCAAGGTGTGACGCATGCGCGTAATAGTTGTCTGCGATGTCGCTCCGCATGCGCTCTACGTATATCATGGCATATAATGAAGTCGCCTTGTCTTTTTAATGTTCTTTTCTCGTTCCTCGAAAAGTGCGTTTTCTCGCCATGACGATGTTCGAGCAAGCTCGGCATCGTTCATTTGGCTTAACGAAAACGTTCCTATAAATTGAGAGGAGTTTATTGTCTTTGTGCTGTAAAACCAATATAAACGTTCCACTCATGTACGAAGTGCTGGACAAAGATACAGTGAAATCTGAAATTCTGCCCCATTTGCCTGCGGCAAAACGTGGTTATGTGCCAAAAGGTGATCTGGCAGAAGTCATTCAATGCTTTCTCTACAAGTTGAAAATGGGCTGTCAGTAGCAGATCACTTCTGTGTTTGCATGATGCTGTTTCCGTTGGCCGTGAGCAGCATGCCCTGCAACCGCTTGCGCTGCTGGTCGTAAACGTACCTGCTTTCCGTCGCCGTTGCCTTTACGCGCGTACACAGCATAGTCTGTTTTGTCCTGTTTTTAGTAAGAAATTTAACATTATAGCTGCCCTTTTTATCCACCAATCGCCCGCCTTGCCGCAAAAAATCGATTCTCGCGGAGGTTTGTTTTGGTGCTAAAAGGGGTAGCAGGCGAATGTTGGCAGAATGAATATTTATTTGGATAGGGCGCCATTTATGCCAGTTTTCGGGCTATTTGCAGCAAAATGTAGTGCGTTTTGGTGCAAAATAGACTGCGTTTTGGTGCAAAATAGCGTGCGTTTTGGTGCTAAACGCAAGGTAAAATGGTGCTAAATGCAGTGCAAAATGCCGCTAAATGCAAGGCAAAAAGGCATAAAAATACGCTGCAATGGTATAAATAAAACCTTTTAGTGGCATGGAACACATGGCGAAAAAGGGTAAAATGGTTCTTAAAATGTGGTTTTTTAGGGGTAAAATGTGGGTGTTTGGGCTTGAAAAATTACGTACTAGCAACCAAACTAGAAAGCTAAAATGGTGCAAAATGCAGGCTTTTTCTTAAAAACGGACATATTGAAAGGCGTGAAAAACTTGAAATGATGGCTTTTTACCTACATTTTAGCCTATATTTTCGCTAGAACGGAGTGGAATTTTGAGCGGTATTGTAAAACAAAAGCAATAATTTAAGGTTTTGAGTTTCTGAGTTTGTATGTT
>NZ_GG740073.1:695802-700937 GCF_000162415.1 Prevotella sp. oral taxon 317 str. F0108
GATGAGTTGGTAAATTGGTGAGTTTATGAGTTGGTGAGTTTTTGAGTTTATGAGATTTTGAGTTTTAATTTTTTGAGTTGATGGGTTGATGAGTTTGTAAGTTGATGGAGTGGCGCATTTGGAAGTTGTTGTTTTTTCGTGAGTTTATAAGCCAGTGGGTTGATTTGTACCACCCTTTGTATGCGCCAGGAGGGTTTGTTTTGTGTGGGCAGCATAAAGACAACAAACTCCTCTCAAATTATACAACCATTAAAAGTCAAGACAGGGTACAATTAAGTATGCGTGCGGATGTGTTTATGAATAAGACGTGGCAAGGTATTTTTCGCCTTCCACGAATGACGTTTTTCCCCTCCTTTTATATAGAAAAGGTTGGTTTATGGAAACGTTTCGGCCGACAATGTGTTAGTGGCACACTGGTGCGATGCTGCTTGTACAGGCAATACAAGCATCTGATAGTGTCTGTACAAGCAGCTTGTAACGTCACTACAAGTCCATTTCAATTTTGCATTCTGCCTTACACAGTGCCTGTACAAGCTGCTCGTAACATCACTACAAGGTGGCTTGTATCGTCTCCTTGTGGCGCTATTGTTCGTTGCTTAAAGGCCGTTGCGGGTGTTTGTTGCACGTCATCGTTTTCAGTTAGCCTTTTCTCTGCAAGAAGTTAACTTATCCCAACAGAGCGTATTTATTTGTTTTTCATCTGTTTTTCCAGAGATATTTATTAACTTTGCAAGAGTTTAATACGGACATTTTTTTATTTAATTAAATAAGAACAAATTATGGTAATTGAAAAAGTTCATGCGAGAGAAATCCTCGATTCAAGAGGTAACCCTACCGTAGAGGTGGAAGTGACATTGTGTAACGGCGTGGTAGGCCGCGCAAGTGTACCCTCTGGCGCATCAACAGGCGAAAACGAGGCCCTGGAACTGCGCGACGGCGACAAGAAACGCTACTCGGGTAAGGGTGTTCTCAAAGCCGTAGAGAACGTAAACAACGTTATCGCTCCTGCCCTTAAAGGCATGCCGGTTTGCCAACAACGCAAAATCGACTATAAGATGCTCGAACTAGACGGCACGCCCACTAAGAGCAAGCTGGGTGCTAACGCCATTCTCGGCGTATCGTTGGCCGTTGCACACACCGCAGCCAAGGCCTTTGGCATGCCCCTTTACCGCTACATCGGCGGAACAAACACATACGTTTTGCCCGTGCCGATGATGAACATCGTTAACGGCGGCGCACACTCTGATGCCCCCATCGCTTTCCAAGAGTTCATGATTCGCCCCGTTGGTGCATCTTGCGAACGTGAGGCTATCCGCATGGGTGCTGAAGTGTTCCACGCATTGGCTAAGAACTTGAAGGCTCGTGGCTTGTCTACTGCTGTTGGCGACGAGGGTGGTTTCGCTCCTAAGTTCGACGGCATCGAAGACGCTTTGGACACAATCATGAAGTCTATTAAGGACGCTGGCTACGAACCTGGCAAGGATGTGAAGATTGCTATGGACTGTGCCGCATCTGAATTTGCCGTACAAGAGAATGGCGAATGGTACTACGACTATCGTCAACTCAAAAACGGCATGCCCAAAGATCCTAACGGAAAGAAACTCACCGCTGCCGAACAGATTAAGTATCTGGAAGAACTCATCACCAAATATCCCATCGATTCTATCGAAGACGGTTTGGATGAGAACGACTGGGACAACTGGGTGAAACTTACGGAGGCTATCGGCGACCGCTGCCAGCTTGTTGGCGACGACCTCTTTGTTACCAACGTGAAGTTCCTTGAAAAGGGTATTAAGATGGGTGCCGCCAACTCTATCCTCATCAAAGTGAACCAAATTGGCTCGCTCACTGAAACGCTTGAGGCTATCGAAATGGCTCATCGCGCTGGTTACACCACCGTTACGTCGCACCGTTCGGGCGAAACGGAGGACACTACCATTGCCGACATCGCCGTTGCTACCAACTCTGGACAGATTAAGACTGGCTCGTTGAGCCGCACCGACCGTATGGCTAAGTACAACCAACTTATCCGTATCGAGGAAGAGTTGTGCTGCTCTGCACGCTATGGCTACGAAAGACTGAAGAAGCAATAAGCATGTGCAATGGTAATGCTTGCCAAATGGCCGACGGCAAGTGCCGAATGGCATCGCGCTTTGGACATTTGGGAGCGTAACTGATAAAAGGGGGCGGCCTGTTTATGGTCGCCCCTGTTTTTTTATTTAACCTCATTTCCAGCCCTACCGACCTCACATCCGCCCCCAACCGGCCTCACCCCCAACCTCAACCGGCCTCACCCCCGACCCCTCTCCGAGGGGAGAGGGGAGTAGTATGTAATGCAACAACAAGGCAAACAATAAAGAATGTAAGGTAATTTCAAGGACAAACAAGCATAACCACCATGCCCCAACAAGGCATTTCACTCCCCTCTCCCCTTGGAGAGGGGTCGGGGGTGAGGCCGGTAAAGGCCGGTAAGAGGCTGGGAGGTGAGGCTATTCATTATTCATTAAAGACATGATGTACTCAAAATTCTATTTTTTAAGGACCTTAACCCTTGCTCTTTTCGCCCTTTTTGCCTTCTCGGGCATGGCGCAAAAGAATGTTTATGGCTTTAAGGTAAAGGATGAAAACGGCCGAATGGTGTCGTTGTCAAAGTATCGTGGTAAGGTGTTGCTCATCGTTAACACGGCCACGCAGTGCGGACTTACGCCTCAATACAAGCCCTTGCAAGAGCTTTACGACAAGTATCGCGATAAGGGATTGGTGGTTTTAGGCTTTCCTTGCAACCAGTTTAAAGGGCAAGCGCCTGGTACGAACAAAGAGATACGCCAGTTTTGCGAGGCCAATTACGGCGTAACTTTCCCGCAATTTGCGAAGATCGACGTGAATGGCAAGCAGGCCATTCCGCTTTATCGTTACCTCAAACGCCAGCAACCATTCTTTGGTTACTTGATGAGCGACTCCACACAGCGCGCCGAGTTTGAGCGTTTGCCAAAGGATGTGCCCATGAATGTGGAGTACGACATTCAATGGAACTTCACCAAGTTCATCGTCGACCGCGAAGGAAAGGTGGTGAAACGCGTAGAACCCAAAGACACAATGGAGTATTTGGAAGAAGAGGTGGCCAAGGTTTTGGAAGAAAAATAAGGGGCGTTGGATTATCAGAGGGCTTAGATTAGTCGGACAAGTCGGACAGGTCAGACTGGTCAGACAAGTCAGACTAGTCCGACTTGTCTGACTAGTCCGACTAATCAGGCTAATGCCAATAGGCGTTTTCTGTTATCCAATCATGCGTTTCAGGTCTTCTTCAACGGTGGTAATGCCGCCAAGTCCGAACTGTTCAACCAGCACTTTCAGCACGCCAGTCGAAACAAAGGCGGGCAAGGTGGGGCCGATGTGGATGTTCTTAACGCCCAACGACAGCAGGGCGAGCAACACGATAACCGCCTTTTGCTCGTACCAAGCGATGTTAAAGGCTAGCGGCAGGTCGTTGATGTCGGCCGCACCGAATATCTCTTTCAACTTCAAAGCCACCACAGCCCAAGTGTACGAGTCGTTACATTGGCCTGCATCGAGCACGCGGGGGATGCCGTTGATGTCGCCGAGGTTAAGCTTGTTGTACTTAAACTTGGCACAACCCGAGGTGAGGATAACCACATCGTGGGGCAACTGCTGGGCAAACTCCGTGTAATAGTCGCGACTGCGCATGCGGCCATCGCATCCGCCCATCACCACAAACTTGCGAATGGCACCGCTTTTCACGGCTTCTACAATCTTATCGGCCAGTGCAAACACCTGATTATGGGCAAAACCGCCAACAATCTCACCCGTTTCAATCTCCGTTGGGGCCTCGCAGGTCTTGGCAATGGCAATCACTTCCGAGAAATCTTTATGTCCGTTGGCGTCTTCTTCGATGTGTTTCCAACCGGGGAAACCCGTTGAGTTCATCGTAAACACGCGGTCTTTGTAGTTGGCTTTTGGCGAAGGCGGCACGATACAGTTGGTGGTAAACACGATAGGACCGTTGAATGTGCTGAACTCTTCTTTCTGTTTCCACCATGCGTTGCCGTAGTTTCCAACCAGATGCTTGTACTTTTTCAGTTCGGGATAATAGTGAGCGGGCAGCATTTCGCCGTGGGTGTACACGTCAACGCCCGTTCCTTCGGTTTGTTTCAGTAGGTCTTCGATGTCGTGCAGGTCGTGTCCCGAAATCAAAATGCCTGGGTTTTTGCCCACGCCGATGTTCACTTTGGTTATTTCGGGGTGGCCATACGATGTGGAGTTGGCTTTATCTAGCAGGGCCATAGCCGTTACGCCCCACTTGCCTGTGTCGAGAACGCAGTTCAAAAGCTGGTCCATTGGTGCATCAGGGTTGGCAATGATGGCCAGTGCATCGCCCATAAAGTCGGTTATTGTGGTGTCGGTATAGCCCAATCGCGAAGCATGTTCGTAGTAAGCGGCCATACCTTTGAGGCCCAGCACGGTGAGTTCTTTCAGCGAACGCAAGTCTTCGTTCTCGTTGCGCAGTACACTTTCCTTACGACTTTGTGCCTCGTAGTCGGACTTTTCGCCGCCCCACAGTATTTCGTGATAAGCAGGCAGTTCCACATTATGTTCTTTGGCGATGGCCAACAGCTGCTTTTTTAGGGCGATACCTTTGTCTACGCGGTTAAGTATGCTCGCATCATCGAAGTTGGCATTGGTGATACAAGCGAACAATGCGTCTACAAAATAGGTGTCAACGCCCGCAACACTCCCCACGCCAGCCTTGCGAATGGCTCGGTCGATGGTGGCAACACCGCGCACCACGCCCAGTAGTAGGTCTTGATAATTGGACGTCGAGGCCTCTTTTCCGCATACGCCCTTAACGGTACAACCCGTTCCTTTGGCTGTTTCCTGACATTGGAAACAAAACATTTTATTCTCCATCATGCTGTTTTTGTACGTTTAATGTTTGTTATTTTGCGTGCAAAGGTACATGGAGAAATACCTAGTAAAGGGTAACAAATGTGTCCGAAGGGTGGTTAATTGAAGTTAAAGATACCTATAAGTAGGTAGTAAGTTGTAAAGGAGTTAAGGAGTTAGGGAGTTAAGGAGTTAAGCCAAATGTATAGGTTGCGTTAGGCTAATAGGTAGGG
>NZ_GG740073.1:702194-737103 GCF_000162415.1 Prevotella sp. oral taxon 317 str. F0108
GCTAATAGGGCAAGTCAGACAAGTCAGACTTGTCCGAGAGCTAGACTGGACTAGAAACCTAAAAACCGCAAGACACCTTTAAAGGGCGTTAGCCATCTTTTCACCTTTTCACCCTTTCACCTTTAAGGAGTTAGGGAGTTAAGGAGTTAGGGAGTTAAGCCAAATGTAGAGGTGGCGTTAGCCATCTTTTCACCTTTTCACTTTTTCACTCTTTCACCTTTATTAAGCCTTTTCACACTTCCACCTTTAAAGGGCGCAGCCATTTTTTCACCTTTTCACCCTTTCACCTTTAAAGGGCGTTAGCCATTTTTTCACCTTTAACTATTTAAGTAGTTCCATCGGACTAATCCCGAATTGGTCTTTAAAACACTTGGTGAAATACGATGGCGAGGTGAAACCCACTTGGTAAGCCACCTCGGAAACCGATGTTGCACCACCCTCAATCAGCTTACGTGCACGATTTACGCGCGTGGCACGAATGAGTTCCACCGGACTAAGCCCCGTTAATGCCTTCACTTTGCGATAAAGTTGCACCCTACTAAGGTCTACCGCGGCACCTAATTGCTCCACCCCAAAGTCGTTATTGCTGATGTTGCGGTGTATTTCGCTGCGTATTTTGCTCACAAACTCCTTGTCGGGCGTGCTTATCTCCTCCTTCGCCAGTTCGTCTGCGCCTCCGAAAACCTGTTTTAGTTGCTTACGACTTTGCAGCAAATTTTGGATGCGCGCCAACAACAAGGGCGCACTGAACGGCTTGGTGATGTAGGCATCTGCACCATGTTCGTAGCCTTCGATGCGCTGTTCGTCGAGCGTTCGGGCAGTGAGCAGTATCACGGGAATATGACTTGTGGCCGTGCTCTGTTTCAGTCGGCTGCACAATTCCAGGCCATTCATCTGCGGCATCATCACGTCGCTCACCACCAAGTCGGGGATATTCAGTTCCGCCATCTGCAAAGCCACCACGCCATTGGGTGCAGTAAGCACGCGATAGTGTGTTTCGAGCAGCGTGCGAGCCATTTGGCAAACGTCGTCGTTGTCGTCGGTAAAGAGGATGGTAGGCTGATTGGGGTCGTTGTTTTCTTCAAAAATGGTCTGCAACTGCGGAGCATCGGCCTTTGTTGTGGCCTGCGTTGCGGGCACGATAAAAGCCTGTGGTTCGGCAATCGGCGACTGCTCTGCGGCCGATGTCGCCGTTTCGGCCTGCAAATTCAGCGGCAAATGCACGGTAAACACCGTTGGACCTTCGGCCTTACTGCTAACGCCGATGTGTCCGCCGTGCATGTCTACGAAGGCTTTTGCCAAGGCTAGGCCAATGCCCGTGCCGCCTTCGCTGTGTTGCGGTTGGTAAAAACGCTCGAAGATATGGGGCAAATCGCCCTCGGCAATGCCCTTGCCCGTGTTGGTTACGCTTAGCGTTGCCGTGCCTTGCGGCGTGTCTACAACCAGTTCTACGTTTATTTCGCCCGCTACTGGCGTAAACTTCACGGCGTTAGAAAGGATGTTGCTCACCACCCTTTCCACCTTTCCTGCATCTATTTTGGCGGTTACGTGTTCGGGCAGACGGCAAGAAAGCCTGATGCGCTTGTGCTCGGCAGCTGCCACAAACTCGCTCACAACGTTGCCAATCAGTGCTGCAAGGTCGGTTTCGGACAACTGTAAAGTCATCTTTCCGCCCTCAACTTTCCTGAAATCCAGTATTTGGTTGATGAGTTTTAGCAGCGTTCGCACATTTCGGTGCGCCACTTCGAGCAGCCCACGTTGTACCTTCGACAGTTGGTTTTCGGCCAAAAGCTGTTCCACAGGCGTTTCGATAAGGGTTAAAGGCGTGCGCAATTCGTGGCTCACGTTGGTGAAAAACATCAGCTTAGCCTGCGTGGCAGCCTCTATTTCGCGGTTTTTTTCTTCCAGTTTTTCGTTGAGTTTTGCTTTCGCGAAATAGGCTTTCAACACGAAGAAAGCAAAAACCATGAGGATGAAAACCAACAGGATGCCCAACACGAGGATGGTTTTCTGGTTGCTATATTGCGCCATACTCTCGTCTATGCGGTGGTTTAGGCGTTGCATCTTGTTGTCGAGCAGGGTTAGTTCGGCCCATTGTTGCAAGGCACTTTCGGCGTTGTTGGCATCTATCACGCCCGTTTGCAAGATGGTTTCGCGCCGAAAAGGTCGGCCTTCCAATATGTTCATGGCCAGTTTCAGCACCTCGTCACCATGCGTAGGATAAACAAATGTGGCCAAGAACGTTCCGTTTTTCACAGCCTCGATGCCGTCGCCGGGGGTGGGCAGCGCATCAACGCCCACTATCTTCACGCCCTTTACGCCCATTTTTTGTATGGCTTGGTGCGCCCCAATGCCCATTCGGTCGCACTGCGCAAACACCAAATCGACCCCTCCCGCATCTTTAAACATACGTTCGGTTTCGCTTTCGGCCTTCTGTTCAAACCAATCGGCATATGCGTTGGCCACCACTTTTATTTGCGGATAGCGTGCCAATGCCTCGCGAAAGCCGCTGTCGCGTTCCATAGCAGGCGACGAACCACGTAGCCCTTGCAGCTCCATCACGCGCCCCTTGCCGCCAAGATGTTCGCCTACAAAGCGCCCAACGGCTCGCCCGATGGCCACATTGTCGGCACCGATAAAGGCCGTGTATTTGTCTGATGCACTTTTTCGGTCGACCAGCACCACGCGAACGCCGCGGTCGAAGGCCTTGTTGATGACGGGTGTAAGCGCCTTTGCCTCGTTGGGCGACACGATAATGAGGTCGGCCCCCTCTTCAATGAAGTGTTCAATCTGCGCTATCTGCACGCGGTTGTCGTCTTTGGCCGATGCAAACTCCACGCGCACGTTGTCGTAGAGGTACGACTCGCGCCTTATCTCGCTGTTCATTTTCGTTCGCCAAGAGTCCTCGCTGCACTGCGAAACGCCGATAAAGTAACTTTTCTTTGTACTGCAAGCCGATAGCAACAGGGCTAAGAGGGCAAGCAAAGGGAGGACGAAAGTTGTGGGTTTTGGGTTCATACTGAGCGGTGGTGTAGGGCTTTGCGTTACACTGCAAATTTAATGATAAACCTAGAAAGCCCCATCATATTGGCTTACTTTTTTATCTGCTTGGTCAAAGTTTCCTTGTTAGTGGGCTATTTATTCTTCGTTGGTGGGGATGTAGGAGTAGCTGTTCTAGATATTGTAGCTGTTTTAGATATTCTAGAATGCCTAGCTGTTTTAGATATTCTTTTTGTTCTAGATATTCTTTTTGTTCTAGTTAAGCTAGGATGCCTAGGATATTCTTTTTGTTCTAGTTAATCTAGGATGCCTAGTTGAACTAGTTGTAATCAACTCATTGGCTTATAAACTTACGAACAACCAATAACTCCCTAACTCACCAACTCACCAACTCAAAACCTAAAATCCTTATCTTTTATTTTACAATGCGGCTCTAATTTTCGCTCCGTTCTAGCGAGATTATTGGTTAAAAAGTAGGCAAAAAGCCACTTTTTCCGCCCTTTCACATCTTCTAATTTGTCGCTTTTTAAGAAGAAGACCTGCATTTTGCACCATTTTGCCTTTCTATTTTGCTTGCCAGCTCATTATTTTTGCAACCCCAAAACCCACTTTTAGCCCCTAAAACCCTACTTTTTGATGGCCATTTTGCCCTTCTTAGCCATGTTTTTCATGATTCTAAAAGGGTTTGTTTATACAATTACTATGGATATTTATGCTTTTCTTCTCGCATTTAGCGGCAAATAGCACTGCGTTTAGCAGCATTTTACCTTGCGTTTTGCACCAAAACGCACTGCATTTAGCGGCAAAACGCACTGCATTTAGCATCAAAACGCACGCTATTTTGCACCAAAACGCACTGAATTTTGCCGCAAATAGCCCCGAAAGGGGTGCAAATGGCGGTCTTCTTAAATAAAAATACATTTTGCCAACAGTCGCATGCCACCCCTTTTTGCCTCGAAACAAACCTTCGCGAGAATCGATTTTTTGCGGCAAGGTGAGCGATTGGTGGACGAAAAGGGCACTTATTATGTTAAATTTCTTGCTAAAAACCAGACAAAACTAACTCGCAGTGAACACGCACGAGTGGGCAACGGCAAGGAAAACACATGCGCTTGCGGCGGCCAGCGTGAGCGGTTGCAGGGCATGCTGCTCACAGACAACGGGCACAGCATCATGGGAGGGCGGAAGTAATTGGCCGCAGACAAGCAGCCGTCAGCTTGTGGAGATGCCACTGAATAACTCCCCCCAATGGCTTTTTTGAATCATAGCCACGTTTAGCCACAAACAAATGGGGCCGAATTTCATGTTTTATCGTATCCTTGTTCGGCACGTTGTACATGTGTGGGGTGTATTTTGGTGTTGCGGCACAAAGACATAAACTCCGCTCAATTTGTAGAAACACTAAACGTCAACACAACTTCGTAGTGAGCATTTGGTAGGCTTAAACATCATGTTCAAACCCTTACCGAAAAACATACATCTTTTACTATGTAACTTCTATTTGCCAATAAGCAAATTCGGAATGTAAATCCGACTTTTCAACAAAGCCTTTCTTTAAACTTGTTACTAAACACAAAAGCGCGCAAATGCGGTGTTTTAATTTACATTAAATATTAAAGAAACGGCTGTATTATTGCCGCTTATTTTGTATCTTTGCCATGAGCGATGCACACAACACACGCCATGCGGAAACAATGAACAACGCAGAAGACAAATTTTCTACGGATAATGGCAACAAGCACGCAACACAATGGCCCGTCAATTAAGGCGAAAAATGTGCCGTCTAAGGCATAACTACGCCGCAAAAGGCGGCAATCTATTTAACCAAACAATATAGATATTGTATGAACGAAACAAGCAACAACTTTGAATTTGAGATATGCGCAAACAGCGTGGAAAGCTGCTTGGCGGCCCAAGAGGGTGGGGCCGACAGGGTGGAGCTTTGCGCAGGCATACCCGAAGGTGGCACAACGCCTTCGTATGGGGACATCGTAACGGCGCGCCGACTGCTTAACACCACCAAGCTGCATGTCATCATCAGGCCCAGAGGGGGCGACTTTACCTACTCGGACCTAGAAATGGACATCATGGCCGCCGACATCGACGCATGTAGAGAGGCGGGAGTAGACGGCGTGGTGTTTGGATGTTTAACCCCAGAAGGGGACATCGACATCGACAAAAACGCCAAACTCATGGCACACGTGGGGCAAATGGCGGCAACTTTCCATCGCGCTTTCGACAGATGTCGCAATCCGCTCGATGCCTTAGGCCAACTGGAACAGCTGGGATTTAACCGCGTGCTAACCTCCGGACAGCAGAAAACGGCCGAAAAAGGCATCCCCCTACTATACAAACTGCATAAGCGGGCAGGCAAAAACATCGCTATCATGGCGGGATGTGGCGTTAACGAACGCAACATTTTCAAGATACACGTGGAGACCGACGTTACCCAGTTCCACTTTTCTGCACGCGAATCGGTGCTCTCGACATGCCAATACATGGGCGGAAACGTGCGAATGGGCGGAAAAGACACCGATGAGGCCTATCGAGAAGTTACTACCGCACGCCGTGTTAGACACACAATAAAGGAGCTGCGCGGCGAAACGGAGAACGAATAGCCCCCTCAATAGCCCCACCACAGCCCCAAACGAGATGCGCCGACAGCCCGAAACCCCACATGCGGCGCAGGCCATGCGGCTGCTTTGCCCGACAGATAAAAACGAGAATTTGAACGGGATGCAGGCGCACGAGCAGGTCTTTGGGCATACGATGAAACCTCTTTTCCCATATTAAATAGTTTGTTTGTTAATTGCATTTGTGTCCCCGTCGCCAGCCGATATGCAAGCCATACGGCCGACGGGGCGCAAAAAACTTCTGAGAAACGAAATGCGCAAGCCATCTTTTAGCCATGCAGACACCGCAAAACTACAACAAGATGACCCACGCATACCATAATGTCACAACCCCTTATCTTACATCAACAAAACCATTTACTATCAGCATGAGAAAGCTATTTCTATCACTCTTTGTAGCCTTGGTGGCATGTAACGTTGCCCAGGCTGGATTTTACCATTTCATTTCTGACGACAAATACCGTGCAGAAGTGCATAAAGACTTCACCGCGAAAATGCAATTGGTGGGTAAGAACTTCTTTACGCCAACCCAAACCGTGCCTACACCGGCCGAACAAGAGGCTTTGGAGTTTCTGTATGCCTACATGCCCGTGGCCGATGTCACCGATTACACCACCGCTTTCTACCTAGATAACGTGAAAGCCACGTTCAAGGCGCGCGACGAAATGCCTTGGGGGCGAGACGTTCCCGAACTGTTGTTCCGCCATTTCGTACTTCCCATACGTGTGAACAACGAGAACTTGGACAACACGCGCATGGCTTTGTACGACGAACTGAAAAAACGCGTAGAGGGTTTGAGCATGACCGAGGCCGTGCTGGAACTGAACCACTGGTGCCACGAGCATGTAACTTATCAGCCATCTAACGCGCGTACGTTGGCGCCTTTGGCCTGTATGAAGACCGCCATTGGGCGTTGCGGCGAAGAAAGCACCTTTACCGTGGCCGTATTGCGTACGTTGGGCATCCCCGCAAGGCAGGTGTACACGCCGCGTTGGGCGCATACCGACGACAACCACGCATGGGTGGAGGCCTGGGCCGACGGCAAATGGCACTTCCTTGGCGCTTGTGAACCCGAGCCGGTGCTCGACTTGGGCTGGTTTAACCTGCCCGCATCGCGCGCCATGCTTATGCACACAAAGGCTTTCGGCAACTATCGTGGTCCCGAAGAAGTGATGTTGCGAACCAGTAACTACACCGAAATAAACCTCATTGCCAACTATGCACCCACGGCTCGCGTAGACTTTGCCGTGGTGGATGCCGCCGGAAAAGCCGTAGATAAGGCCAAAGTGGAATTTAAGATATACAATTATGCCGAGTATTATACGGCCGTGAACAAGTTTACCGACAATCGTGGGCGAACGTTCCTCACCGCCGGCGTGGGCGATATGCTGGTGTGGGCCTCTAAGAATGGGGCATACGGCTTTGCCAAGGCATCGTTCGGAAAGGACAAGGCCGTTACCATTCGCCTTAACCGCAATGCACGTTCGGATGCCAAAATGACGGTTGGCGCACTCGATTCGGTTAATATCGTACCGCCCGTAGAAAGTGCCAAGCTACCAGAAGTGACGTTCGATGAGGCCATAGCCAACAAGACAAGGTTGGCAAAGGAAGACAGTATACGCCACGCTTATGAGGCCACGTTCTACAAACCCAAGAAAGATGGGCGCATTGGCGACTTCTTAAAACGCGCTCGCGGCAACTGGAAAACCATCCATCAGTTTGTTAGCAATCACTCGGATCGCCTAGATCGCGCGCTGGCATTGCTGGAAACGCTGCCCGATAAGGACTTGCACGACATGCCACTCGAAATTCTTGAAGACCATTTTGGGGCTGAAAGCAACCAATTGTCGCCGCGTGTGGAAGACGAAATGATTATCGCTCCCTTTAAACAAACGTTCCAACAGGCCTTCAATACGGCCTTGGCAGACAGCATGCGCGCCAATCCCACAGTACTAGTGGAATGGACGAAGCACAACATCAGGCTCAACCCCGACACCAAGGCCCTGCGCATTGCGCAAACACCTATGGGCGTTTGGCGTTCAAGACTTACCGATACACGCTCGCGCGACATCTTCTTTGTGAGCATGGCGCGCAGCTTGGGCATCGAGTCGCGCAAGGATGCGGTTACGGGTAAGGTGCAATACAAGCGCGACAGCGCATGGGTAGACGTGAATTTTGATAACGCACAAAGCCAAGCTACGCCCACGGGCAAGCTTAAACTTACTTATTCGGCTGCGCCATTGCTGCCTGCCGACCCCAAGTATTACAGCCACTTCACCCTGAGTAAGATTGTAAACGGACAGGCACAGCTGCTGAACTTCGAGGAAGGAGACGGAAATGCCAACGAGGGAACTACCTGGGCCAACACCTTTGAGCGCGGTTACGACCTGGATGCAGGCACTTATCTGCTTGTTACCGGTACGCGTTTGGCCAATGGTGGCGTGCTGGCCACACAGCGTTTCTTCAACGTAGCCGCAGGCAAAACCACCGAAGTGCCACTCGTTATGCGCCGTCCGTCGGGTCAGCTCAATGTGTTGGGCAACTTCGATAGCGAGTCGCGTTTCCTCAAAGACGGTCAAGAGGTGAGCATCTTGTCGCAAACGGGTCGCGGATATTTCACACTTGCCCTGCTGGGTATTGGCGAAGAACCCACCAATCACGCCCTACGCGACTTGGCAAAAGCGCGCGCCACGCTCGACGAATGGGGTCGTCCCTTCGTGTTGCTCTTCCCCAACGATGCCGATTTACAGCGTTTCAAGGACGAGAACTTCGGCACATTGCCTACCAACATCATTCTGGGCGTAGATGCCGACGGCAAAATTAAGCAGCAAGTAGCCAATGCCATGAAGCTGGCTAACCCCTCGCAGATGCCTGTTTTCATCGTGGCAGACACCTTTAATCGCGTTGTTTTCTGTTCGCAAGGCTACACAATTGGCATGGGCGAGCAGCTAGAAAAGGTGGCAAAGATGCTAGAAACGGGCAAATAAAGCCAGTTAGCATGAGGCAAATCGAGCCGATTAGGTGGGTCGAGACTTTCAGATTGCTCTGATAGTCCTGGCCAACTTAATCGGCTTTTCTTTTTTCAAGGCGGTTCAACCTCTTCGGTTTGGGCGGCCTATTCTGCTTTTAGGTCAGTTGTATTTGTTCGACTTGTCTCACTCGTTGGGGCATTTCTCCATTTAAACAAAAATATAATCTCTTAATATATTATGGTGTATATTTCGGGATTTTTATGTAAGTTTGCAATATGAAACGAACAGCGGACGTGTGCCGCACGCAACTTACAACACCTCGAACCTATGGACTGCAACCGTTACTTGCCCAAACAAGCCCTGCAATATGTGGCCTTGCACTTTGTTACCATACTTGTTGTGCTGACTGGATTGTTGAACGCATGCGCCGACAAGCAGCCAATCGACCTGCCCGACTTTCCTCCTTCCAGTCAAGAGCCTGCCAAACAGAACGTCGAACCCAAAACCGACGGGCGTTTGTTGCGCCTGCTTGCAACGTACGAAGAACAAGATGGAACCGAAAAAACGGCCATCGCCAACCGCATTTTCGGGCTGTTGTATGCCGAAGAACTAACCGATTCGCTCGTTAAAGTGGCCAACGATACCCCCAAAGACAAGGTGGATGCGATGGTTTTGTATCACGCTGCCGAGTATTTTTGGGACAAACAAGACTACGCTACGGCCTTAAACTATGCCCGAAAAGCCCTTCCCCTTACTTACAAAACCAACGACTTGTTGCTCATAAGCGACTGCGAACAGCTTGCCGCACAATTGTTATTCCGCCAATCAGACCTTGTTCGGGCCATTAAGCATGCCCAAAAAAGCCTTGAAATGGACCGCAAAACGGGCGATAAAAGCCGGATAAGCAGCTCGTTAAACACACTTGCGGCCATTAGTCTTGTGGCCAAGCAACCCGAAGAGGGCGAACGATACATCTCAGAGGCCATTGCATTGAGCACCGAGGTCAACGATTCTAACCGCATGGCCATACAATATGGCATGGCATCAGAAATTTATCACGCCATGAAAAAAGAGCAGTTGGCCCTTGAACATGCCGTAAAAGCCTACCAAATAGACGAGCAACGCGGCAATGTAGCGAAGACGGGCATCAGACTTTCGCAGATGGCGACCGCCTTAATGGACATGGAACGCTACGTTGAGGCTGAAAGAACTGTGGAAAGAGCCATCCCTATACTTGAAAAAGCAGGCAACAAGCAGTCGCTGGGCATTTGTATGAACCAAAAGGGCGAACTGCTTAACCGCCGCGGCGAGTACGCATCGGCGCAGCAATGCTTTGAAAAAGCCATCGAAATCTTTGAACAACGCAACGACCTTTATAACCTAAGCCGTGCGCAGATGGGGGCTTTCAACGCCTTAAAAGCCAGCAATCCCACCCTGGCCGCACAGCATTTGCAACGCTATGTGGCACTGAAAGACTCTATTTATCAGCACGATATGGAGCAGGCAGTGAGTCAAAGCAACGCCAAATACAAGAACGGAGAGCTTACATTGCAAGCGCAACACGAGCAAAAAGAAAAGCGCATCGTGGCCATTGCCGCCATTGTGGTGGTTACGTTGTTGCTGTTGGTGGTGGTCGCACTGATATATGTGGGCAAGATTAGGCAGCGCAACCACGCCTTACTCAAACAAGTGAGCCAGTTGCGAGAGAACTTCTACACCAACATCACCCACGAATTGCGAACGCCTTTAACCCTAATACTGGGTCTAAGCCACGAGTTGAACCAAGACGAAAGCCTTACCGACGAGGCCAAACATAAGGCAACCACCATCGAAAGGCAAGGAAACAGCTTGCTTACGCTCATTAATCAGCTGCTAGACATCGCCAGGGTGAAGTCGGCCGTGGGCAATCCCGACTGGGAAAACGCCGACATAACGGCGCATGTGAACATGGTTGTGGAGAGTTATCGCGACTTCGCGGTGTCTCAAAACGTGGAATTAAACTTCTCTGGTAACGAGCGTATCGTTACCGACTTCGTGCCAGAGTATATTAATAAGGTGATGAACA
This sequence comes from Prevotella sp. oral taxon 317 str. F0108, assembly GCF_000162415.1. Classification (NCBI taxonomy): domain Bacteria; kingdom Pseudomonadati; phylum Bacteroidota; class Bacteroidia; order Bacteroidales; family Prevotellaceae; genus Prevotella; species Prevotella sp. oral taxon 317. Next base: position 712,865 of record NZ_GG740073.1, read on the forward strand.
ACCTGCTGTCTAACGCATTTAAGTTCACGCCCCCATACGGAAAGGTGAGCGTAGCGGTGGCGCGTGAGGGCGCAAACGTCGTCATTAGGGTGAAAGATACGGGTGTGGGCATTGCTCCTGAGGCCGTAGCGCATCTCTTCGAGCCTTTTTATAGGGCCAGCAATGGTGCATCGAAGAACGGAACTGGCGTGGGATTGGCCTTGGTTAGGCAGATAATAGACGCGCTAGACGGGCAAATCGTGGTGGGAAGTGCGCCTGGACGAGGGGCTACTTTCGCCATAACGCTGCCCATAAGAAACGTGTGCAAGCCCACGGCCAACGCTCAAAAGCACACCAACACGCCCATGTTGCCGCATGTGGAGAAACGTCTCGACGACGAAACAAACGATAATTGCGCCGAGCAACGCATGCTTATCGTGGAAGATAATGCCGACTTGGCTGCATATATGGGTTCGTTGTTCACGCCGCAATACGCCGTTTGTTATGCCTCTAACGGCGAGGAGGCCTTGGCAAGGGCAACAGAACTGGTGCCCGACATCATCATAACCGACCGCATGATGCCTGGAATGGACGGCTTGGAGGTGTGCAAACAGGTTAGGGCGAGCGACGTAATGAACCATATTCCCATCGTGGTAGTTACGGGAAAGATAACCGAACAAGAACGATTGGAGGGCATTAAGGCAGGGGCCGACGCCTATATCACCAAACCGTTTAACAGTGAGGAGCTGATAACGAGGGTGGAAAACCTGCTTGATAGGCATCGAAAATTGCGCGAAAAGTATGGTGATAACGGAAACGAAACAAAAGAAGAAGGCGACGTTCGCGCCGAGGCCGAACGGCAATTCCTAACGAAAGCCGTAGACACTGCTTACCTTTTGCTCGACAAACGCGCGCTAGACGTTAATGCTTTGGCCGAAAGATTGGGCATGAGTATTAGGCAATTCACTCGTAAGATTGTGGCACTTACAGGCAACACGCCAGGTGCTTTCATCCTAAACTTAAAGATGCAGAAGGGCAAACAGCTGCTCGACACAAGGTTTGAGTTGAACATCGAGGAGATTTCAGAGCGTTGTGGTTTTGAACATGCGTCTAGTTTTTACCACGCTTTCAAGAAAGCATTCGGCGTTACGCCGTCTGAATATAGGAAGAATGGTGGCTAAAAGAGGCCTCACCCCCAACCCCTCTCCAAGGGGAGAGGGGCGTAATATGCTATGCTACTACTAAGCTGATAAGCAAAAATGCAATGCTATTGCAAGGCATATCACTCCCCTCTCCCCTTGGAGAGGGGCTGGGGGTGAGGCTTTTTATTACTCTGTTACTGCTTTTTCTCATCATTTCTCACTAACTTTGCAATTGCTTTCAGGCCTCTTCGCCGCAGTGTATGCGGACGGTGTGTTCTGGATAACTAACGAAACCAAACAAAAAACAAGGATGAAAAAGCTTTTAGCTGTGGCCATTGCTTTCGTGGCCAGCCTGTCTGTACAGGCGCAGAACGTGCAGTTGCATTATGATTTCGGGCATCTGAACGACAATCTCTCCACACGACCCAAACTAACATCAACCGTGGAGATGTTCAAACCCGACAAATGGGGTAACACTTTCTTCTTCGTCGACATGGACTATGCAGACAATGGCGTGGCTGCCGCCTATTGGGAAATCTCTCGCGAGTTGAGATTTTGGCAAGCGCCATTGGCTATTCACGTGGAGTATAATGGCGGATTGGCCAAAGGTGTGGGCTCGTATAACGACGCTTACCTGGCTGGTGTAACTTATAGCTGGAACGAGAAGGACTTTAATTCGGGCTTTACCATCACGCCCATGTATAAGTATCTGGCCAAACAAAGTCAGAAACACTCGTGGCAACTCACGGCAACATGGTACTTAAACTTCTGCAACCACCTATTAACGTTCGACGGATTTGCCGATTTCTGGGGCGATCGCCGTTTCGCCGACGGACGAAACATCGCCGTTTTCCTTTCCGAACCCCAATTCTGGGTTAACCTCAACCGCATCAAAGGCGTTAGCGAAGACTTCAAACTAAGCCTAGGAACGGAGTGGAAAGTAAGCAACAACTTCGTTAATCAAAACCACCGCTGGTATTGGTTGCCTACATTGGCAGCGAAGTGGACGTTTTAATTATTAAGGAGTTAAGGAGTTAAGGAGTAAAGGAGTTAAGCCGTATGCTTTTGAAGTATAAAGTAAAAGTCCTTGTTAACTCTTTAACTCTTCATTTTTTCAACTTGTTAATTCGCTAAGGTGTCCACCCGTTAATTTACAACTCATAAACTCAAAAACTCACCCCCTCAAATCATGTCTTTCTATTCTCTTTTGGGGTTTAACCCCAAGAAACAGTCGCGCCGCACAGAGATGATGGCCGGCGTAACCACGTTTCTAACCATGAGCTACATCCTTGCCGTGAACCCCGACATACTAAGTGCCGCGGGAATGGACAAGGGTGCCGTGTTCACTGCCACTGCCTTGGCCTCGGCCCTTGGCACATTGTTCATCGCTTTCTTAGCCAAGCTACCCTTTGCACAAGCTCCAGGCATGGGCATCAACGCCTTTTTCGCCTTCACCTTGGTGCGCGGCATGGGCTATTCGTGGGAGGCAGCCCTGGCGGCAGTGTTTGTAGAGGGTATCATCTTCATCCTATTAACCGCCCTGAACATACGCGAACAAATTGTAAAGTGCATCCCCAAGAACCTGCGCTTTGCCATTTCGGGCGGCTTGGGACTGTTTATCGCCTTCATCGGACTGAAAAACGCAGGACTTGTAGTGGCCAACGATGCTACCTTCGTTTCGCTCGGAGCTTTTACGCCCACAGCTGCATTGGCCTCATTGGGTATCATTTTAAGTGGCGCACTGCTGGTGTTGAAGGTTCGCGGAGCCTTGTTTTATAGCATCTTGATATGCACGGTTGTGGGCATACCTATGGGAATAACCCAAATTCCCGATGCCTTCGTACCCGTTTCGCTACCCCAAAGCATCGCCCCAACCTTCTTAAAGCTCGACTTCGCTGCACTGCTCAACGTAGATATGATGCTCACCGTATTTGTATTGGTGTTTATCGACATCTTCAACACGCTGGGAACGCTCATCGGAACGGCAGCCAAAACCGACATGATGGACGAAAACGGCAATGTGAAGAACATCCAAAAGGCCATGATGGCCGATGCCATCGCCACGTCTACGGGTGCACTTCTGGGCACATCTACCGTTACAACGTTCGTTGAGAGCGCAGCAGGTGTGGCCGAAGGCGGCCGAACAGGACTAACGGCATTTACCACGGCCATGTTCTTCCTCGTGGCTTTGTTCATGGCTCCGCTGTTCCTTATCATTCCTTCTGCCGCTACCACGGGCGCACTGGTGCTTGTTGGCGTGTTTATGTTAGAGTCTATCAAGAAGATAGACCTGCAAGACATCTCCGAGGCACTACCTTGTTTTATCACCGTTTTGATGATGGTGCTAACTTATAGCATTGCCGAAGGCATGGCCTTGGGACTGATTAGCTATACGTTGGTAAAGTTGTTGAGCGGCAATTACAAAGACGTCAACATCACGCTCTTCATCGTTAGCTCACTTCTTGTTTTGCGTTATGTGTTCCAATAAGGCTCGCTCACTGTTGCTGGGGGTCGTGTTGTGCATGGCCTTTGCTGCCTTTGGGCAGACACTTGTGCTGGGTAGCTATAATATAAGGTATCGAAACGACGGCGATGAGGCCAAAGGGCACCTTTGGGCGAAACGTTGTCAGGTGATAGCCGACCAACTTAACTACCACCATCCCGATGCTTTCGGGGCGCAAGAGGTGCTGAAAGGTCAACTCGACGACCTGTTGCGCGCACTGCCCGACTACGATTACGTGGGCGTTGGGCGCGACGATGGACACGAGGCGGGCGAATATGCGCCCATATTTTATCGGCGCGACCGACTGGATAAGCTTAGCGATGGATATTTTTGGCTGTCGCCTACGTACACAACTCCTTCGTTGGGCTGGGATGCGGCCTGCATACGCATCTGCACTTGGGCTAAATTCAGGGTGCGCGAAAGTGGCGAAGTGTTCCTTTTCTTCAACCTCCATACCGACCACGTGGGCGTTAAGGCCCGCCGAGAGTCGGCAAAGCTGGTGATGAAGGCTATCGACGGCTTAGGGGGAAAGGATATGCCGGTGGTGCTGACGGGCGACTTTAACGTCGACCAAACCGACGAAACCTACGCCATCTTCACCGCAAACGCACGCTTAAACGATGCCTACGTCGTGGCTAAGCACCGCTTTGCCGAGAACGGAACGTTTAACAGTTTCGACCCCACGCTGAAAACAACCAGTAGGATAGACCACGTTTTTGTGTCGCCCCGTTTTGCAGTGGCTCGTTATGGCGTACTGCCCAACTTCTATTGGACGGAAGAACCCGCGGCCAAAAGCCAGAAAGGGCAGGATGCACCGCAACAAATCGACTTTAAACAACACCGAATACGCACGGCATCCGACCATTATCCGGTGTTTGTGGAGGTAAATCTTAGGCCATAGCCTTTCCGCAACTGGCATCACCTCCAACGCCTTTCCAAGGGGCGAGGGGCGTGTAAAGCCTTGTTGCTGCCTAGCATGTTGCACCCGTTGGCCTAGTAACCACACCATGATATGATGTTTTTTCATTTAGAAGCGATAAAGCATATTACGTTTCTACGTTTAGAAACCACCAAGCTTACCACGCCCCGCTCCGCTTGGAGCAGGGTGGTGGGCAAGGCTTTGCTTTGTCTTTCTCTTCTCTTTTGTGTTGTATGCTTTTTGGGTTGTCGCTCTGATTGCCGCAACAAGATTGATGCGGCGTTGCAAGCAGGCCACAATCGGCAGGCAATGACCCTGCTAAACCAAGCCATTGCCGACACAGCTACGGCCGAATGGCTGTGGAAACGGGCCGAACTAGAAACAAAGCTGGGCAAGGATGCCGATGCTTTGCGCGATTACGACCGCCTGCTACTTCTCCATTCGATAAAAGATGGTGCTGAATTTGCAGCTCATGTAGACATCGCCGCCGACAGCTCGGTGAACGTTAACGAGGTGTTTGGCAGGCAACTAGCGGCTTATTTCAGGCTTGGGCAAATGCGTTTGGCCGAGAATAAGTTGGAGCAGATGCGAAAATATCTTTATGATAAGGGGCAAGTAGGCAAGTATTATTATTGGAAGGGGGTTATAGCCAAAGGCAATAAAGATTGGTATGCGGCTTATTCGTTCTTTTTGGATGCGGCATTGCAGCACTACCCTAATGCTCGTTTGCAGCTAAAAGAGATGTCGAAGCGGTCGGGAATGCCATTGAACTGGCCCGCAGGCCTAGATTCGATGAACGTTGAACTGCAATTTACAGATGGAACAAAATGGCCTATTGCCAATAAGTTGCAGGGCGAACCGCGGCTCGTAAAGGTTGAACGAAAACAAGTAGAGATAACCAACATACGGAAGTTTGTTCAGAAAAACTATCTCCACGCCCTTGCTTTGCGCACCATTCCTGGCATGGCCAACAAAGGTAAGCAGGTGGCACCTGTGTGTATAGCCACTACTAGCGGCAACAACCTTTGCTTTACCTGCCTGCCCGGCAGTAGTGGGTTGGCTAAATTAGGGCTTGATGCAAGCGATGGTACTGCAAAACCAAACGCACAACGGGCCAAACCGCAGGTTATCGAGGTGTGGGTGATGAAGTACGAAGACGGCCACGGGCTGCGAAATTGCGAGGTTTACATCAAATAGAGCTGCTTTTGGCCTTATGCCTATCTTTGGTTTGGATTAAAGCAATGTAGTTGGCTTACCCTGAATTTGTATAAATTTTAGTACAAATTTTAACATCATGAGTGCCGTTTTATTCACCAACCGCCCACTCGGTCGCAAAAAATCGATTCTCGCGAAGGTTTGTTTTGATGCAAAAAGGGGGTGCATGTGAATGTTGGCAAAATGAATTTTTATTTAAGGAAACCGCCATTAGCACCAGTTTTGGGGCTATTTGCTGCTAAATGGCGTGCGTTTTGGTGCAACACAGCGTGCGTTTTGGTGCTAAATGAAGTGCGTTTTGGTGCAAAATAGCGTGCGTTTTGGTGCAAAACGCAAGGCAAAATGGTGTAAAACGCAGTGCAAAATGCTGCTAAATGCGAGACGAAAAGCATAAATATCCATAGCAATTGTATAAACAAAACCTTTTAGAACCATGAAAAACATGGCTAAAAAGGGCAAAATGGCCATTAAAAAGCATGGTTTTAGGGGCTAAAAGCGTCTAATTGGGCTTGAAAAAAATGTGAGTTGGCAGCGAAATAGAAAGGCAATATGGTGCTAAATGCAAGTTGTAGGCTGAAAAATGGGATAAAAACGAAACGCGTAAAGGCCCAAAAAGCGGCTTTTTGCCCATTTTGGGGGCCTTATTTTATCTAGAATGGGCTTGCAGGTGAAGTGTGTTTTGTAAAATATTTTATAGTTTTCCAGTTTTTCTAGTCTTTCTAGATATCCTAGTGTTCCTAGATATTCTAGTGCTCCTATATTTCCTAGGTCTCCTAGATATCCTAGCCTTCCTTGATAGCCTGATGCTCCTAGCTTTCCAATATACCCTAGGTTTCCTAGCCCTCTTGGTCCTCCTAGATAGCCCTTACCTTTCTGGCTCTCCTGTTTTTCCTGTTTTTCCTAGTTTTCCTAGTTTTCCTAGCTACCCTGATGCGCCTCGCTAAACTTATTCCTCACGCCTTTTCTCTGCCTTAAATCCCCATAAATAAGGAACGCCGTTGCGGCATAATTTTCTTAACTTTGCGCCTGCTAACGGCGGTAGGCTTAACCCCAAACACCACCAACACCACGAGCGGGCACGCACGAGAGCAGTGCATCGCCAGTGGAACAAACGTAACACGCCGCCGCAGCATTGCATACAAAAACAAGATGAAGCAAGACTTAAACCAGCGAAACAAGCTATCCACCTTCTTTTGCCTCTATCTGGCACAAGCTGTGCCCATGAGTTTCTTTACCACTGCCCTGCAAGTAACCATGCGCGAACAACGGTTCTCGCTCTCGGCCATTGCCTTGTTGCAGCTGGTTAAGCTGCCGTGGATACTCAAAATGCTATGGAGCCCACTGGTAGACAGGGCTTGCACCACCATGCGCGGCTACAAGCGGCTCATCGTTGGCAGCGAGTTGGTTTACGCCCTACTGGTGTTTTTGGCCGGCACGCTTAACTTGCAGCTCAATGTGGCCACGGTTATATTGTTGGTGTTGCTGTCGTTAGTGGCCTCTGCCACACAGGATATAGCCACCGATGCCCTGGCCATACGCTCCACAAAGGGGCGCGAAAGGGGACTGATGAACAGCATGCAGTCTATGGGGAGCTTTGCAGGGAGCCTTGTGGGTAGCGGACTGTTGCTCGTGGTTTTGCACCGTTATGGGTGGAACAGCGTAACCCAGTGCCTCAGCCTCTTTGTCTTGGTGGCCGCCTTGCCTTTGCTTTTCAACAAAAAAATAAGCCTGCAACAGGACGAAGATAAACGCCAGCGCGCACGATTAACCGACTTTGTGTGGTTTTTTGGCCAACGCGGCGTGTGGCGGCAGATACTTTTTTTGGCGCTCTATTACATGGGCATCATCGGCATCATGTCTAACATGAAACCCTACATGGTAGACCTAGGCTACTCGATGAAAGACATCGGGCTGATAAACGGCGTGGTGGGCGTGACCTCGGCTTTCGCCGTTGGCTATCCCACGGGTATGCTCGTTCGCCGCTATGGCTATGCCCGTGTGCGACCCGCGGTTGCATGTGCCATGCTCGGTGCCACACTTTTGTTCACCATCCTGTCGGTAAGCGTGCCCACAACGGTCCAAATCGTCTTGGCCACCGTGTTGCTTTGGGCCAGTTATGGCATGGCAACAGTGGTGGTTTACACCTCGGCCATGAGCCATGTGCGCCCAGGAAAAGAGGGAACCGACTTTACCGTGCAAACCGTATTAACCCACCTGACGGGCATCGTGGCCGCTATGGGCAGCGGTGCCGTGGCCGATGTGGCCGGATATACCGCCATGTTTGCCGTGCAAACCGCCATAGCACTGGCCTCGCTGGCATACGTGAGCTTGGCATTAAAAAAAGAAACGACGCATGACTAACGAAGAATTAATTGCCAAATATAACAAGCCCGTGCCACGATACACGAGCTATCCGCCGGCAAACAGCTTTGTGGAGATGGGCGAAGAGGAGTATCTCGCAGCCGTAGACCAGTCTAACAATGCCGCGGTAGACAACATTTCGTTTTACATACACGTTCCCTTTTGCCAACACCTGTGCCACTATTGCGGGTGCAACTCGGTGGCTATGGCGCGCAATGAGGTGGTGGAGGCCTACTTCGATGCCCTGCATCGAGAGATAAACCTGCTGCTGCCACACCTAGACAAGGGGCGGAAAATATCGCAGATACATTATGGGGGAGGCAGTCCTACATCCATTCCACTACACCACATCAAGCGCCTAAACGAGCATTTGCTGGGTTCGTTCGGCACAATAGAAAACCCGGAGATAGCCATTGAGTGCCACCCTGCTTACCTTAACGACGAACATTGGGAGCAGCTAATCGGCTGTGGGTTTACGCGTTACAGCTTGGGAATACAGGATTTCGACGAAAACGTGTTGCGAACCGTTAACCGCCGACCCTCGTTGTTGCCCGTAGAGCACATCGTTGAGCGGCTTAGGCAAAGCGGCGCAAAGGTTAATCTCGACTTCATATACGGCTTGCCGGGGCAAACGGTGCAGAGCTTTGCGCGCACCATCGCACGCGCAATAGACATGCGGCCCAACAGGTTGGTGACCTTTAGCTATGCGCACGTACCTTATATATATGGTAGGCAGCGCATACTGGAAAAGGTGGGGCTGCCACCAGAGACCGAAAAGATGCGCATGTTCGAACAGGCGGCGGAACAACTTGCACGCGCCGGATATTGCCATATCGGCATGGACCACTTTGTTGAACCCAACGACGACCTGCAACAGGCACTGGAACGCAAGCAGCTGCACCGCAATTTTCAAGGCTATTGCCCACGGCGCATCACGGCACAGGTGTATGCCTTGGGCGTATCGGGCATCAGTCAGCTAGATGCGGCCTATGCGCAAAACACCAAAGATGTGGCACGCTACATTCAATACACCAACGAAGGGCGGCTCTGCATAGAACGCGGATATGCGCTGCAACCGTGGCAACGCGTGGCGCGCGAGGTGATAGAGAGCCTGATGTGCAACTATTACGTGGCGTGGACAGACATGGCCCAAAGGCTGAACATATCGGCAGAAGAGGTGAAAGAGGCCCTAAACTACGACGTGCCGGCCTTGCTGCAAATGGCCGACGACGGGCTGATAACCTTAGAACCCACACACATAGCACTTACCGAAGCGGGTTCGCCCTTTGTGCGCAACGTGGCGGCGGCACTCGATAAGATGATGATTAACAACAATAATCGCTTTTCGAAACCCGTGTAACGTGCACAACATGGCAGAAAACCAAGCTAAACAAAAAGATACATGCGCCAAACAACAATAATAATAGGAGCCGGACTTACCGGGCTTACCGCCGCACACACCCTGCGAAAACAAGGCAAAGAGGTGCTGGTGGTGGAAAAAGAAAACCGCATTGGCGGACAAATCCGCACCTTTGAAGAACAGGGATTTGTGTACGAAAGCGGCCCCAACACGGGCATGGTGGCCTATCCCGAAGTGGCCGAACTATTTACCGACCTCGCCGCTTATGGCTGTAAGCTGCTTACTGCGCGCGAAGAGGCCAAGCAAAGGTGGATTTGGAAGGGCGAACGTTTCCACGCTTTGCCCATTGGATTGAAGGCTAGCGTGCAAACAACCCTGTTTTCTTGGCACGACAAACTGCGGATATTGGCCGAACCTTTCAGGGAGGTAGGCACAGATGCAGACGAAAGTGTGGCGCAACTTGTTAGGCGACGGCTGGGCGATTCGTTTGAACGCTACGCCGTAGACCCTTTTATTTCGGGCGTGTATGCAGGCGACCCGGAACGCTTGGTTACGCGTTATGCCCTGCCCAAGCTTTATAATTTGGAACACACCTATGGCAGTTTTGTGCGCGGGGCGATAGCTAAGATGCGCCAACCCAAAACGCCACGCGACCTGCTTGCCACCAAAAAAGTGTTCTCGGCCGAGGGGGGAATACAACGTTTGGTTGATGCCCTTGGCCGTTCGGTTGGCGAAACGAACATCGTTTTGGGCGCAAGCAACTTGCATCTGCAACCTTCTGACCAGGGCTGGAAAGCCGAATATACGCAGGCCGACGGCACAGTTTGCAGCATATTAGCCCAACAAGTGGTAACAACCATTGGTGCTTATGCCTTGCCCCAGTTGCTGCCTTTCGTGCCACAAACGCTGATGGAGCCTATCACCTGCTTGCGTTATGCCCCTATTGTTCAGGTTAGCGTGGGTTTTGCCGATGTGCAAGGGCAGCGCAACGAGGCTTTTGGCGGCCTTGTTCCCTCGTGCGAAAACCGACATATATTAGGTGTGCTGTTCCCTGCATCGTGCTTTGAGGGGCGCGCCCCAAAGCAAGGCGACTTGTTTTCGGTGTTCGTTGGCGGTATCAAACACCCCGAAGTGCTGGATATGAACGATGCCGAACTAACGCAAATGGTGCTTGCCGAACTGCGCCACATGTTGCGTTTGCCTGCCGATGTGCAGCCCAGTTTGCTTAAAATATTCCGCCATCGCCATGCCATTCCGCAATACGAGGTAAGCAGCGGTGCGCGTTTCAAGGCCATCGACGCCCTGCAAAGCCAATATCGCGGCCTTATCGTGGCTGGAAACCTACGTAATGGCATAGGCATGGCCGACAGAATAAAGCAGGGTGCAACCATTATTCCGCAAGAATTGGCGGACATTTGAAGATAAATGTAAGATTATCTTTTTGGACAAAGATTGCTCTTGACGGCTAGCAGATGTAAGATTAAAGCCGCAAAAACGAACAAAAGGGAAGTAAACCGTTGCCGCACCTTATCACTTAACGCGCAAGGCAAACGGCAAGCACTAAAAAAATATTGCCTTTTATTTGGTGCGTATGCAAATTAGTTCTATATTTGCACCATCCATTTGACAAAAAAATGAGTTTACTAACCCAACCATAAAAAAGATTACAACCATGGAAGTGGAGAAAATCATGCAAGAACTGGAGCGCAAGCATCCAGGTGAGTCTGAATTCCTTCAGGCAGTAAAAGAAGTGCTTGTTTCAATTAAGGATGTGTACAATCAACACCCTGAGTTTGAAAAAGCTAAAATTATCGAGCGGATGGTAGAGCCCGAACGCATCATCACCTTCCGTGTTCCTTGGACCGACGATAAGGGCGAGGTACACGTTAACATCGGTTATCGCGTGCAATTTAACGGCGCTATTGGCCCATACAAAGGCGGATTGCGTTTCCATCCCTCTGTAAACCTCTCTATCTTGAAGTTCTTGGGCTTCGAGCAAACGTTCAAAAACGCACTTACCACGTTGCCTATGGGCGGCGGTAAAGGTGGTAGCGACTTCTCGCCCCGCGGGCGCAGCGATGCCGAAATCATGCGTTTCTGCCAGGCTTTCATGACCGAATTGTATCGCCATATTGGCCCGAACGAAGACGTTCCCGCAGGCGACATCGGCGTGGGTGGCCGCGAAATTGGTTACCTCTTTGGCATGTATCGCAAGCTTACGCACCAATTTGAGGGCGTGCTTACGGGTAAAGGCCTTGAATGGGGTGGCTCAATCTTCCGTCCTGAGGCTACCGGTTATGGCGCACTTTACTTCGTTAACCAGATGTTGGAAACCAAAAGCATCGACATTAAGGGCAAGACCGTGGCACTAAGTGGTTTCGGAAACGTGGCTTGGGGTGCTGCTAAGAAGGCTACCGAGCTGGGTGCAAAGGTTATTACCATCAGTGGACCCGACGGTTACATCCTCGACCCGAATGGCGTTAGCGGCGAAAAAATCGAATATATGCTCGAACTTCGCAACAGTGGCAACGACGTTTGCGCACCTTATGCAGAGAAGTTCCCCGGCTCAACGTTCTTCGCTGGCAAGAAACCTTGGGAGGCAAAGGCCGACATTTACTTGCCCTGCGCTACCCAGAACGAATTGAACGGCGAAGACGCCGACAAGATTTTGGCTGCCAAACCCGTTTGCGTGGCCGAGGTTTCGAACATGGGTTGCACCGCCGAGGCTGCCGAAAAGTTTGTTGCTACGAAGACACTGTTCGCTCCTGGAAAGGCTGTTAACGCTGGTGGCGTAGCTACTTCGGGTCTTGAAATGACACAGAACTCCCTACGTTTGGGATGGACTGGCAAGGAAGTAGACGAACGTCTGCACCACATCATGTCGTCGATACACGAACAATGTGTGAAGTATGGCACCGAAGCCAACGGATACATCGACTACGTGAAGGGCGCTAACATCGCCGGATTTATGAAGGTGGCCCATGCCATGATGGCTCAGGGCATCGCATAAACAACGTAAACGCGATAGAATTAGAGTGTTGTGCACCCGCATTCCTAAGGCAGAAGGAGCTGCAATCCGTGCCAAGGGCTGTGCAACGGGGTGTGACAAACCTCAATAATCATAAATTCAAACAACGTGACGCATTTAAGATACGTATTGTTTGTAGCATTTACCATTATGGGCTTTATCTCTTTGCACGCACAGCAGAGAGGTAAAGCCTCTTTTTATTCGCGCCAAGCAACGGGGGCGCGTACCAGTAGCGGCGAACGACTGCACCATCGTGACTTTACTTGCGCCCATAGGACACATCCTTTCGGCACGTTGCTGAAGGTGAAAAACCTAAGCAACGGCAAGGAGGTTGTGGTTAGGGTGAACGACCGCGGCCCCTTTGGGCGTGGACGAATCGTTGACTTGTCGTGGGGTGCAGCTAAGGCGTTGGGCATGCTCTCGCAAGGGGTGGTTGACGTAGAGATTACGCCTGTGGGTAAGAAGAAAGTATCTTCTAAGGGCAAGGGCTCAACCTCCGATGCAAGTTTAAAACACAAGTCGGGAAAACGAAAGGGAAAGGCCCATGCGAAGAAGGGGAAACATAAGGACAAAAAGGGTTCTTCTGCCATAGGAAAGAAACACAAGAAGAGGGACTCGAAACTGAAAGGTAATGCCAAATTACGTCATTCTGACAAAGCGAAACACGTTAAACCGAAAAAGAAAAGCGTTAAGTCGAAGAAGAAACATGTGAAAACTAAGCCCCAAAAGGGCAATAAGAAAACCAAGAAGGGGAAGAACGGGAAGAAGAAAGGGAAGAAAGGGCGCAGATAACGGTGCAGAATGGCACAAGGATGATGCGCAGAGAGGTGATAATTAGCCTTTTGTTAAAGCCAATTTCGTTGTCTGCAATGGCGTAACGCCTAGCACATGGGTGATGAAAGACTTGCTCCTGCCCCGTGGAAATCGCCCTAAATCCATAACGCTTAGCAGCTGGTGATGGAACGCTGTTTTGGCTTTGTGGAAATGAGTAGAGAGCAACGGGGTTCTTTTGTAAAGTCAGCCTGCAAGCGGTTGAAATGCCCAATAAGCCCATCTTAATCTCTTCAATCCCTCCGAATTAAACTTTTTATGTTATGGAAAAGCAAAGACAACAAGAGTTGGCCGAACTTAAACCAACGGCCGAAATGATGGACGAAGAGCAATTTTGGGCCATTGTACAAACCGCAGTAGACGAGGCTGGCGATGACGAAGAGGCATATTTGGAAGTAGTTAAGCGCGAGCTGAGCAAGCTGTCGTTAAAAGAAATGATTGGATTTAGGCTCCGAACCGACAAACTTCTTTACGATAGCTACACCTCCGAGATGTGGTGTGCCGGCTATTTGATGAATGGAGGCTGTTCGGACGATGGCTTTGAGTATTTCCGCTTGTGGGTTATATCGCGCGGACGAAAGGTTTATGAGGCGGCTATGGCCAACCCCGACAACCTTATCGACTACATAGACGATGATGACGAGATGGACTTTTTCGAGTTCGAACTGTTTTGGTATGTGGCGTTAGAGGCGTTCGAAGAGGCCGTTGATGCTGAGTTGTACGACTATGTTGACGACGACAACTTCAAGACTTGCGAGGGCAACTATCCCAATTTTGAATTTAATTGGGAAGAAGACGACCCTGAATCCATGCAAAAGCTATGCCCACGCCTATTTGAAAAGTTCGGGTGATAAAGCTTATCTTGCATTAGACACATGGCATTTGGCACCTGTCCAAACGTTTACAGTTAGAAATAGGACTGCTTAGTGGTGTGGATAGGGACAATTAGTGGCATCGATTGGGCAATAAGAAGGGGTGGTTTGTCTTCACCGATTAACCCCATTGAACAGATTTTGCTTGTTCTTCCTGTCCGACATCGCGGTATTTTGGGGTAATCAAAGCTGATAAACCAATTGGGAAAGCAGCCTAATCGCACTTGTTTTTATGATATTGCTGTCTGTTAAAACCCTAATGGACGGCAATATTTTCTTTTATTCAGAGCATCTTGAGTATTGAAAGGATTGGCACACTACTCCTCTCTCTCGCCATATAAAAGGTGTTGGGCGAGTCTATTTGGGAGAGAAATAGGATTGGGGAGAGCGGTTGCTTGTTGGGCAGGAGTGAGAAGTAAGTCCGTTTGGCGTGCGTCTACTTTGTACGAAAGGCCGTGCGATAGTTGAGAGCGACTATTTTGTCAACTCGTTTTTTCTTCCGACCTTTGCACAAAACAAACAAATCTGCACAACAATGATACGCACACTTATGCGCCCTTTGCGCCAATGGGTGTTCTTCGTGGCCATGTTTGCGGCCATTACGCTGATGCCTTTCGAGGCCATTAAGCACATGTACGCCTATCCCGACGAAGTGGCGGCAGCCCTGCTGCACCTCGTCGCCGCCCTTGCTTTGGCCTATTTGTTCACCTGTGTGGTGCATGCCGTGGGGCGTACATGGTTTAAATGTTTGGCCTACGCCCTGCCCACGTGGTGCGTATTGTTGCGAAGTTTTCTGCATTTCGCCCTCCATTCAGAGCTAACACCCAAGACCGTGATGCTCGTTGCAGAGACCAACGCCGCCGAAGTGTCGGGCTTTTTCTCCACATTCGCCGTATCGGCAGGCGCATTTAAAAGCTATGCCCTCACCATATTATATATCGCCGTGGTTGTTTTTGCCGAACGCCATCGGCTTACTTGGGGGCATTGGTTGCAGCGCAAGCTGCCCCAAAAGTTGCTTGTAGTCACAATCCTCAGCTCGTTTGTTGCCCTAGGCTACACTTACTCGGCCATTCCAGCCCTGCTACGCTGCCAAACCACGGCCGATGCCGAGTGGTGGAACATTCGTTATTATGCCTATTCGATGGACGATTTGTCCATTGCCGCCTACTCGTTATACGTTCCGCACCTGATGAAACGCGAACTGCAAGAGGCCGTGGCCAATAACTTAGCGGCGGCCAAACGTGCAAGTAGCCTGGCCAATGATGCCGATTCGCTTACGTTGGTGGTGGTTATTGGCGAGTCGTACATTAAAAGTCACGCCCAAATCTATGGCTATCCGTTGCCCACTACGCCGCGAATGGTGGCCGAACAAAAGCGCGGTAACCTGCTGGCTTTTACCGATTATATCAGTCCATATAACTTCACCACCGAGGCAGTAAAGGCCATACTCAGCACCAACGATGTGTCCGCAGGGCAGAATTGGAGCCAAGGCGCATTGTGGCCCGTGGTGTTTAAACGGGCTGGCTACACGGTTGAGATGTGGAGTAACCAACTGGTAACGGCCGACAACGTGTTTACCAATTACAGTCTTAACGGCTTTATCTACCATCCGCAGATACGTCCCGTGGCCTACAACAGCGTTCGCGGCAGTGAAGGAACGCTCGACGGGGCGCTTGTTTCGCGAGCCCTTGCCCATGCAAAGGCCAACAGTCGCCGCCATAGGCTGTTGTTGTTACACCTCAACGGCCAACATTTCAATGCCAAAGACAAGTATCCCGATACGCCGGCCTTCAACGTTTTTAGTGCCGCCGACATTAAAAGTTCTGCCCCTTGGCTAACGCCGAGTAAGCGACAACAAGTGGCCGAGTACGACAATGCCACCCGTTATAACGACCATGTGCTGGGTATGGTGTTCGATGCCATGCGCAATACGCAGGCCGTTGTGGTTTACTTGCCCGACCACGGCGAAGAAATTTACGACTGGCGCGACCAATATGGCCGCTCGACAACGCCCGAATACACTTCGGCCTACATGCACAGCATGAACGATATTCCACTTATTGTATGGGCATCGCCCTCGTTTATTGCGCGCAATCCCCAGGCATGGCATCGTCTGCAAGGTGCGGTAGCTCGTCCGGGCATGTCCGATGGGCTCTGTCATCTGCTCTTTGGCATCGCCAACCTTCGCACTCCTTATTATATAGCGCGCAAGGATATGGCTAGCGACATGTGGAAACCCGCGCGCAGAATTGTTTATGGAAAGGTGGAGTATAAGCCGTAACGGAAAATGGTTTGTACTTTTTAGAGGGGGAGTTGATGAACCAATAGGGACGAAAATAACAACGATTGTTTGGCCGATGTCGCCTATCCGCTGGCCAAATCTGTTTTATTCGTCAGCCAGATTTGTCTTATTCGGCAGTCTTATGTGTTTCATTCGTTAGCTTTATCTGTCTTATTCGTTAGCTTTATCTGTTTCATTCGTAAGAATTAATCTGTCTTATTCATCCTTTTCTTCCTCGTCTGTCCCGGTAAAATCCACAGCTTTCCCACGCCCTTATTTGTCCCATCTTGCTTGTTTCTTCCACCTGCCTTCCTGTTCTCCTTTTCCATTTAGGGTATTCCCTACCTTCGTTTGGGGGAATTCCTCTCACAGACTTAGCCATTCTTACTAACTTTGCATCCAGAAACGAGGACGAAAACGGCCAACAGCGAAAGGCTTACCCCAAGGCTATGCCGCAGACTTTCGTCCCAATTAAAAAACAAACGCGATGGTAGCAAGAAAACTCATCATGGCACTAATCGCACTGGCGATGCTCGTTGGATGCGGAACTTACGCAGGCTCTGGGGCCTATGCGGGTGCCACACTTGGCTCAATCTTAGGCAGTGCCATCGGTGGAATAACAGGCGGAGCGGGCGGTTCGGACCTCGGACAGATAGTTGGCACGGGCGTAGGGGCTGCTATCGGAGCTGCCATTGGCGAACAAGCCGATAAGAAAGCCGAAGAACGGAGTGAGAAAAGACGCGAACGCATTGAGCAACGCCGCCGAGAAATGGAACGCGAAGACTACGGATATAATGACAATGAGCCTGCTTACGGCCAATATCCGCCCTACGATAGCGGCTTTGATGAGAACAACGGAGGCGACGACCGCATATTCGACTTCAAGGGTCCTGACTATACAGGCAATTACAGCGCACAACAACCGAGTGCAGGTGAGAGCGCACAGCAAGAGCCAACGCGCGCAACCGGCACGCTGCCGATAGAGATACGCAACGCTCGGTTTGTAGACGACAATCAGAATCGACAGATTAATCGCGACGAGCTTTGTAAGGTTATCTTCGAACTATGGAACAACAGTAGCCAAACGCTACACGACGTTCAGCCCATCGTTACCGAAGAAACGGGCAACAAACACTTGGCAATTTCGCCCACCATACACGTTGAACAGCTTGAACCAGGCAAGGCCATACGCTATACGGCACTGGTAAGGGCAGACAGACGACTGAAACCAGGCAACGCCGTTATACGTGTGGCTGCCGTAAGAGGAAACAACATCCCCATTTCAGAGCCCTTGTTCTTCAACATCCCAACAGAGAAATAAGTAGTTCATACAACATTCAATATAATAGGTACAGCATTAAATTTAAGGAAAAAATCATTCAGGTTTAGAGACGTTATTTAGAAATCAGGTTGATGATTAAAGGCAATTGTGAAGTTGCCTCACAAACAAAGAGAGAGATTTATACAACAGAGAGAAGGCCACGGCATGTGTGTTACATCGTGTGTTGCTGGCAAGAGAGTGGCGTTCTATCGTGGTTCTGTGCGGAGGCAACCCTATTCCAGCCTCTTTAACAGTCCACGGTAGAGCCAGCCCATACCAAGGCAAACGAACTTCTCAACTCGTTAAAAGAAAGCAACAGCTGGGCATTCTGAGTTGCGAATACTAAGGATGTTCGGTTTTCCTATTTGCCAAACTCGCTGAAAAACGCTACATTTGCAAGCATTATTGAGGTTAAACCGCAGTCGCGTTATTGGTAAACCAGGGCGCATTAGGCAAAGGCATCCGCCCTAGATAAACCTTAAAAGTTTGCTTGGGCTAACTTAACAGGAAAGAAAACCAAGGCCTGTCTAGACGGCATAACTATTTGGGACAGCCACCTTACCTTGGCTATACGTTCAGCTTAGCCCATAGAAACCTCCCCTACACACCGCACCAACATGGATGACAGAGACAACATCGACTTTGGTAAGATGAACATCCCACGGCTGTTCGTAAAGCTTTTCGTGCCAACCCTTCTCGGTTTGGTGTTCAACGCCATGCTTACGCTTGCCGACGGCATCTTCGTTGGGCGGGGTATAGGCAGTAATGCTTTGGCAGCAGTGAACATTGCCGCCCCCATATTCCTCATCGGGCTGGGTGTGTCGCTCATGTTTGCCACTGGCGTTAGCGTAGTGGCGGCCGTTCACCTTTCGCGAGGAAACAACAAGGCGGCCAACATCAACGCCACACAAGCCCTTACCGTTCCATTCGTCGTCATGTCGGGCGTAAGCGTGCTTATTGCCGTTTTCGCCAAGCCGATATGCTATCTCTTTGGCGGTTCGCAAATGCTCGAGCCTCTCGTTGTCGAGTATCTCACTTACATCAGTCCCATACCTGCCCTCACCGTACTTGTACATGTGGGCGGATTTCTCATTCGGCTAGACGGCTCGCCTAAGTACGCCATGTACACCAGCGTGGTCCCAGCCGTGCTCAACATCTTTCTCGATTGGCTGTTCGTCTTCCCGCTTAACCTTGGTTTGATGGGTGCAGCCTCTGCCACAAGCATTTCTGAAACCGTAGGAGCCTTGATGGCTGTGGCCTATTTGGTGTATTTCCCCAAGACCATACGCCTTTATCGACCCAAGTTCACGCGCACCAGCGTACGTCTTACCGTGCGCAATTTAGGTTATATGATGAAGTTGGGCGTTCCAACATTCATTGCCGAGACCGCCATTTCGGGGTTAATGATTGTTGGCAACTTCATGTTTATGACCTTTCTTCACGAAGATGGCGTGGCCGCATTCAGCGTGGCGTGCTATCTTTTCCCACTAGTCTACATGTTTGGCAACTCCATTGCGCAAGCGCAGCTGCCCATCGTAAGCTATAACCACGGCCAATCCAACCACGACCGCGTGCGCCACACACTCCGACTATCGCTTGCGCTCACGGCTGTTAACGGACTCGTCATCAGCCTTTTGGGTATGCTGGCCTTTCGCCCACTTATTTCATTGTTTTTGGCCGAAGGCACTCATGCCTTCATTGTGTGCACCGAAGGTTTCCCACTCTTTGCCACCAGTTTCGTATTCTTTTCGCTCAATGTGGTTATTATTGGCTTTTACCAAAGCGTGGAGCGTGCCACCGAGGCCATCTTCTTCATGTGTCTGCGCTGCCTTATATTTGTCATTCCCATCTTCATTGCCCTTCCCTATCTCATCGGTGTCGTTGGATTATGGCTCGCCGTTCCCCTCGCCGAGGCGTTGACTTTCGTTGTGCTAGTGGTGTGGAGCAAACAAAAGCGGGTTTTCAGTTGACCAGTTGGCAAGTTGACGAGTTGGTAAGTTGACGAGTTGACAAGTTGTTTAGTTGACGAGTTAACAAGTTTTCTAGTTGACCAGTTGACGATTTTCTCAGTTGACAAGTTAACAAGTTGACAAGTTAACGAGTTGGATAGTTAACGAGTTGGGCAGTTGACGAGTTTACCAGTTAACAAGTTGACGAGTTGACAAGTTCATAGGCTGACGAGTTAACCAGTTAATGAGTAAACAAGCAGACAAGAGCAACAAGCTGGCAAGTTTGTGATGCACTAAATGGCACAAGCCCGCTTGTTTAAACCTGCTGTTAAGACTATATCTCCTTTGCAACATCAATGCACTGGTTAACCTCCATACACAAGTCCGACAGCTTTTCAACATCCTGGCGTTCGTAGATAAAGTAAAGATAGCCAAAGTTGCCGCACACTATCGTAAACTTAGCAACACATAAACCCCAGTCTGCCCATTGTTTATTAAGAATTTCACACCAGGTCTCTATTTCATCTTCCTCATCGAGCCAGTCTTCATTTAATGTAAGGTGATATTTGTCCGCCAGGCCTTTCATCTTCAAACAAAATTCCTGCTTCGTCACGTCCCAATCCACCTCAACGGCATTGCCGTTGTCGAGCATCTCATTGGCAATGGCAGCCCAAATAATGTCGCAATTCCGTTTATTTTCATCCATTTCCCTTTCACAATACCTCTCCGCGTTGTCGGTATAATATTGTTTAGGCGCGTCAATACACCGTTCAACCTTAGCGAAAAGCGTATCGCCATCGGGCAGTAACTTCGCAATGGCTTTGTAGTTCTCGGCATCGGTGCTTTTTTCTATCAGGTAAGACATTGCGACTTTCCAACTTTGTAACTCGGCGGCAAGATTGTTGTTAAGCACATTTTGTAAAACCTCCATTACTTCTCGCTCACTCAATTTGGCTTTCTCATAATTTATAACATGATTATCATGCGCTATATCACTGGTAAAGACTTCTATTCTGAAATAACCAACCCGCTTTTTCGGGCTAATTGTGAGATGATTGAACTGGTATTCATCATTTGCTCTTATCGGAATATGCGCCCACATACGAATGCTTTCATAACTGCCAGGCTTTAATGCAGCAAGTTGTTGCCTTACGTCTTTCGGCGTAAACCCTTTAATAGGTGTGTCGTCAACAACCATATCCCAATCCGGATAGAACGTCTCCATCCAGCCATTCAGCCGCTCCCAACCTTTATCTGTAGCCCCATGTCCACGTGTTTCTCCCTTGTTCGTTATGCCCAAGGTTCTATTTACGGCAGATGCAATTGCCTTTTTCTTGAAAACAAGGGTAACAATAAGGGGTAATGCGAAAAGTGGTGCGCAGACAATAGCTGCGACGATTACCGCCACATTACGGCTTCCTCTGCTGTGGCTGCCTCCGATAAGGCTGTTCACAAAGTCTGCTAAACCATTAAAAAGGTCGTCGCCGACAATCAGAGACAGCAAAACTAATTCCAAAGCAAACACCGCAAAGAACACTAAGACCATCTTCTTTGCCACCTTGCTGCATATCTCCATTCTTGTTTCCAAGTCTATGGTTTCAGCATTGGGTATGTTACGAAACCATTTTTCAGCGCGTTCTTCCTTTGTCATATCTTTTATTGTTTGTTTAAGTATCGTTTTCTATTAACGGGGCTGACGAGTCGGCAGGCTTGTTTCCTGTTGACCAGTTAACGGGTTTGTAATTCGCTAAGTGGCAACAAGGCTTGCTCGTTAAGACTATATTTCCTGTGCTAAATCAATTGTACGAAGAACCTCATCGCCCAGTTTTCTTAGCTTTTCTAGCGTTTCGCATGTGCAAATAAAGAGAACATAGCTGTCGCTATCAATATCAAATTCGGCGATGCAGAAGCCTTGCTCTTCCCATTTTCCGTCAAGAACCCCACACCATGTCGGAATGTCCCCATCCTCTTGCAGCCACTCCTCGCGTAGTTCAAGATTATGTTTGCCTGCCAAATCCTGCATTTGCAAATAAAACTCTTCCTTAGTTTCCTTCCAATCCAGCTCAACAGCATTGCCGCTGTCGAGCATTTCATCGGCAATGGCAATCCAAATTATATCACCATTTCGGTCGGTTTCATCCATTCCCCTGTCCTCATATCTCTCCTCATGGTCCATATAATATTGTTTGGGTGCGGCGATGCACCTTTCAACCTGAACGAGATACGTTTCTCCTCCGGGCAATAGCTCAACGATGGCTTTGTAGTTCTCGGCATCAGTGCTTTTCTCTGTCAGGTAATCCGCATAAACTTTCCAGCTGTGCAGCTTAGGAATAGCATGGTTGTCAAGGAGGTTTTGCAACGTCTCCATTGTCTTCTTCTCACTCAAATTCTCCTTTTTGTAGGTTATCACATGGTTGTTTTGCGCTATGTCGATGGTAAAAACGTCGACATCGAAACAACCAAAGCGGTCTCCCTGATAGATGAAAACATAGTTGTACCTGAATTTGTCGTCTACCTTTATCATGTCTGGCGCCCAAATATAAATAGAATCACGCTTGCCATATTTTAGGGCTGCAAGTTGCCGCCTTACATCAATCATCGTAAAACCGTCGCTACTTTCTTCGTCATCGCTATCCATGCCCCAGTCTGCATAACGCTTTCCTGAATGGTTGGCAAACTGTTCGCTTTCATCGTCTGTTGCCCATTGTTCGCATGTCTCGTCTCTGTCTCTTTCTGCTAAAAAGCTGTTTACGGCAGACGCCATTCTCTTTTTCCTGAATAAAACGGCAGCAAGAAGGGGTAATGCCATAAGTGGTAGATACAAGATAAGAACACCCAGTGCCGTACGAGCAACTCCACTTCTATAATGCTCTTGCAGTGTACCGTTAATCACGAAGTTTCCTGCGTCATTAAAGATTGTTTCTTTATCGAATAAAAAGAGCAAAACTATTTCCAAAGCAAGCACGGCAAAGGAAACTAACATCACCTTCTTTGCCACTCTGCGGCATATCTCCTTTCTTGCTTCCAGGTTTAAGGTTTCGGCGTGAGGTACGTTGCGAAACCATTTTTCAGCGCGTTCTTCCCTTGTCATCGCGTTCTTCTCCTTAGTTTATTTTCGGTTTTCAGGTTATATCGGTATAAGTAAGTTGCTTCATGGCGATTGTTGTTATGCGCCAAACCCGTGCAAGTTGCTTTAAAATGTCCTTTCCATCGGAGGGAGTATCGCATTTGTTAACGCGAAACGAGGCTTAGGCAATGCAGGCCAACAGTCGGCATAAAGTGTTACGGAGGCAAAATTAAAGAAATAATTTGTAACCACAATGGCTTTTGTTGGGATTTTAATACGCGTTAGATAATTTGACCAATCTTTCCGTCAAACAAATCAGTTGACGAGTTGGTTATCAGTAGACGAGTTAACGAGTTGACAAGAGAATGATTAGTTGGCAAGTAGACGGGTTGACTGATTAACAAGTGAGATTTCTGTTGACAAGTAAAGCTATGAATTTGTCTGCTCGTTTACTTGTTATCTTGTTTACTTGTTACCTTGTTCACTCGTCATGTTGTTATCTTGTTCAGTCGCTATCTTGTTCACTCGTTATCCTGTTACCTTGTCAACTCGTTAACCCGTCAACTTGTCAACCCTTGTTTTTGTCCACTTTTCAGTATGAATTTTAACATTATGAGTGCCATTTTTACCCACGAGCAGTCCGCCCTGTCGCAAAAAATCGATTCTCGCGGAGGTTTGTTTTGGTGCAAAATGGGGTTAGCCTGTGCATGCGGCAAAATGAATTTTTATTTGAAAAGGTCGTCATCTACACCAGATTTTGGGCCATTTGCAGCTAAATGTACTGCGTTTTGGTGCTAAATGCAGTGCATTTTGGTGCTAAACGCAGTGCGTTTTGGTGCTAAACGCAAGGCGAAATGCCGCTAAATGCAGTGCATTTTGGTGCAAAACGCAGTACAAAATGGTGCTAAATGCGAGGCTGTATGAATAAAAATGCACTGAAATGGTATAAACAAAACCTTTTAGATGCTTGAAAAACATGGCTAAAAGGGGCAAAATGCCCATCAAAAAGTGGGATTTTAGGGGTGAAAAGTGGGTAATTGGGCCTGAAAAATTTGGGGTTGGCAACCAAACTAGAAGGGTAAAATGGTGCAAAATGCAGCCAATTGGCTTAAAAGTGGACAGAAAGATGAACGAGAAAGGCTGAAATTTGGGGCAAATTACCTGTTTTGGAGCCATTTTTTCGCTAGAATGGGGTGGCGGCAGAAGTGTGTTTTGTAAAATATAATGTAAGATTTTAAGATTTTGAGTTTATGGGTTTATGAGTTGTTCGGGTTTATGAGTTTTTGAGTTAGTGAGTTGTTTGGGTTTATGAGTTGGCGAGTTGTTTGAGTTTATGTGTTGGCGAGTTAGTGAGTTGTTTGAAATTATGAGTTTATGAGTTGGTGGGTTAGTGAGTTTATGAGTTAGTAAG
>NZ_GG740073.1:737808-770767 GCF_000162415.1 Prevotella sp. oral taxon 317 str. F0108
CCCTAGTTAGTAAGTTGGTGAGTGTTAAGTTTTCGAATATGGGGATTTGTGAGCCAATAAGAACGGACTGCAATTAATAACTGGCGAATGAATAAGCTAAGAAGGGGGATGTTGGTTAGCAAGTTGATGAGTTAATTGGTTTCGACTAAGGGGTTTAGTGGTTCTTTCCGTGTTCCTCGAAAAGTGCGTTTCCTCGCCATGACAATGTTCAAGTGAACTCGACATTGCGCCTTTGGCTTAACGAAAACGTTCTCTTCTCGTTCCTCGAAAAGTGCGTTTTCTCGCCATGACGATGTCCGAGCAAGCTCGACATTGTTCATTTGGCTTAACGAAAACGTTCGTTTTCTGTTGATAAATTGACGAGTAAATGGTTTTACAAGCTGCTGCGACCATCGCATAATGCCCAGGTTTGCTTAACGAAAACCTCTTTTCTCTTGCTCAAAAGCAAAAAAACGATTATCTTTACAGCCGATAAGGTGGAACATGTTATGACAGTGGGCTTTCTTCGCCCCCGCATACAGGTGGGCATAACGCCTGTTACACGCCGCCAATCATTTAAAAATCTATACACGAAAACTGGTATCAGCCACCACAACAGCCCGCCAAACACGTAACTTAACAGCCGACACAACACATCATAACACTACAAAACAATACCCCAAAGACCTATGAACCCAATTTTACCCCGCGTGCAAACAGCCATGCACCACGCGCTGAGGCATCGCCTTGCAGTTGCCATTATTTTGCCGTCGCTGCTGACTATAGCCCCACCCGCTGCGCAAGCCACAACCGCCAACCTACAACGTGAGCCACGAACAGCCATGCCCGACAATGGCAAACGCCTACTTCGCGGAACCGTTACCGACGAAAACGGCGAGCCGCTGATGGGCGTTAGCGTGTCCGCCGATGGTTCAACGCCCCTCACCGTCACCGATGCCGACGGCAAGTTCAGCGTGCCCATGCCTGCCAACGCCACGCAACTAACCTTTACCTATGTGGGTATGGCCACACAAACCATCAACATTGGCCAACGTTCTAACTTCCACATCGCCATGAGTGCAGGCGAACAGGCACTTAAAGACGTTGTCGTTACGGGCTACCAAACCATTTCGCGCGAACGAACAACGGGTTCGTTCAACGTTGTTACGCCCGAAAAACTGAAAGGTAAACTGCAAACCAGCATCTTGGCACGGCTCGAAGGCATGGTGCCGGGCATGATGCAGCAGAACGGTACGCTGTACATCCGCGGCATGTCTACGCTAAACGGCGGTGCCAATGCTTACAGTCCGCTGTTCGTTGTAGACGGTTTGCCCTTCGAAGGCGACATTAACAGCATCAATCCTGCAACAATCAAGTCGATAACCGTATTGAAGGATGCGGCCGCCGCCTCTATCTACGGCGCGCGTGCTGCCAATGGCGTTGTGGTTATCAGCACCATCGATGCGAAAGGCGAGAATAAGACCACCATCAGATACGATGCCAGTGTGAAGTTTACGCCCAAACCCGACATGGACTACTTAAACCTGATGGACACGCGCGAGACGATAGACCTTCGTGAATATGGGTTCAAGTTTAACTCCATACCCTATGCCATGATACCTCCCAACTATTACCTCGACCCCGTTTCGGAATTGCTTTATAAGCATCGCGATGGGCTTATCGACGAGCAAACGTTTCAAGACGGCATGAACAAATATCGCAACCTGAACAACCGCAAACAGCTGGAAGACTTCTATACGCAGACCGGTATAGAGCACCAACACAACCTTAGCCTAAGCGGAGGAAACGACATCAACCGCTACGTGTTTACCCTTAACTATACGGGCAACCGCTTTAATGCGCGCTACAACCAGATGCAACGCTATGGGGCTACACTAAGAGACAACATCAAACTGACGAGTTGGCTTAACGCCGAGGCCGCCCTTACCATAAACTATAACAACACCAACAGCGACAGGGGAATGGGAACTTACACCGACATGTACAGAAACCAACCCTCGTACACGATGCTGAAAGACGAAAGCGGCAACCCCTTGAACGTGCCGACATACAAGTCGGAATGGGAAATGAACCGACTTATAGGCCTTGGACTTAAAGACGAACATTACAGCCCCATAACAAACAGGCGCGAAGAACGATATAACAGTAACGAGAACTATTACAGGCTGATGCTGGGACTGAACCTCAAAATCATGAAGGGGCTTAACTTCGACGTGCGTTTCCAAACCGAAAACTCGGCCGATAAAACGGTTGAGATATTCAGCGAACGTTCGTATCATGTGCGCAACATGATAAACGATGCCGCACAATACAACCCAGCCACCAAAAAACTAACGCTTAACGTGCCAGAGGGGGCGCACTATTCGGAGAGTAGGGGCGATGCCGACTCGTACACCTTGCGCGCTCAACTCAACTTCAATCGCGACTTCGGCCCGCACAGCATCACGGCTCTTGCCGGCGGAGAACGGCGCAGAACAAAGACCACCAACACCTCGATATACTACATGGGGTTCAACGAAAGCACGCTGGCTTACAAGCCCATAGACCCAACAGCCCTGACAAACGTTAAAGGAACGGAGTCGCTTGCGGGCAATTTCAGTTGGTCGTTCACAGGCAACAATTGGATAAACGAGATAGAAAACCGCTATGTGTCTTTCTATGCCAATGCTGCTTACGCCTTCGACAGCAAGTACAACCTCACGGCAAGCATACGTGTTGACCAGTCTAACCTTTTTGGAACCGACCCGCGTTATCAGTATCGCCCGCTTTGGTCGGTGGGTGGCGCATGGCATATCGCCAAAGAACGTTTCTTGGCGGGTAAGCTGTCGTGGCTCAACGCCCTCACACTTAGGGCTACTTACGGCATTGGCGGAAACGTTCCACGCGGTGCCAGCCCATACGTTACGCTGAAAGCAGCCCAATACAACCCTTGGAGCAAAGACTTTATGGCCGAAATAAAGAATCCGCCCAACTACACGCTGCGCTGGGAAAAGACCGCAACCACCAACCTAGGCCTCGATTTTTCCGTGCTCAACAATCGCCTTTCGGGCAGCATCGAGGTTTATCACAAGCATTCAACCGACCTCCTTGCCCAACGCGATGCCGACCCCACACTGGGCTTTAAACAACTAACGCTGAACTATGGCAACATGACCAACAAAGGCATTGAGGTTTCGCTGAACAGCGTTAACCTGCAAACGCGAAACCTAAGATGGACAACGGGCCTGAACTTTGGCTATAACAAGAATATGCTCGACGATGTGGAAGACTCTAATCCCAACGTACACTCCTACACCAGCGGCTTTGCAGCCGTTAAGGGACACCCGCTTGGGGCTATATTCAGTTTTCAGTACGCGGGCCTTTCGCCCACCGATGGAACACCACGCTATTATGTAGAAGGCGGCAGCAAAACCGAAGCGCAAGTAAGCAACTTGTCGGACCTTGTTTATTCGGGCACGCGTCATCCCACTTATAGCGGGTCGTTTAGCACCACCATTGCTTATAAAGACTTCGAGCTGTCGTTTATGTTGATGTTCTACGGCGGCAATGTGCTGCGCACCGAGCCTGCCCCCTTTGTGTCTGAACCATCGCATCTCAACCCCAATAAAGAGATGCGCAACATCTGGAGGCAACCAGGCGACGAGCGCAACCCCGATGCTACACCTGCATTTACGGGCTATGCGCTAGACCTGGCAACAGTGAGGCATCCGTGGTATGCTGCCGACCGCCACGTGTTTAAGGCCGATTATGCCAAGCTTCGCCACCTGTCGCTCACCTATCGCGTACCCCAGCGGCTTGTGTCTAAGTGCGGATTGGCGCAACTGGCCTTTACCCTGCAAGGACAAAACCTGCTTAGTTGGAGTGCCAACAAATACGGTGTAGACCCCGAAGCACTGGGAACAACGGGCTACGGATGGGGCATGCGCACCATACCAACGCCTGCAACGTGGACATTCGGCCTTTCGGCAACGTTCTAAACCTGCGCCCTACACACATTAACGGAAATGACAATTCCCACCTAAAAGCAAAAGAAAGATGAAAACAACATATAACACCATCGTATCAATGGCTTTGACCGCGCTGCTATGCGCCTGCGATTCGTTTCTCGACATCAAGCCCAAAGGAGAGAGAATACCTGAAACGGCCGCCGACTACAAAACCATGATCAGCCATTATGATATACAAAAGATGGGCGAAACATATCCCATCTACCTCACCGACGATTGTTATCTGCCAGACATGGCATTCAGTACAAGTTCTCAAGGGCTTAACACCATCAAGCCAAGCCTAAAACGTCTTTACACTTTCGACAGGCAAGTGTTCGGCGATGGAGAAGACGATACGTTCTGGTCTTCGTCTTATTCGCGCATCTTCACCAACAACGTGGTTATTCGCGAAGTGATGGATGCCACCGAAGGAAGCACTGCGGAGAAGTCGGCCATACGCGGCGAAGCACTCGTTAATAGGGCCTTAGACTATCTGTACCTCGTTAATGCTTACGCCAAACACTATAACGAGGCCACGGCCGATGCCGATGCTGGCGTGCCCTTGCTGCTTAACGCCGACATTTCGCAAACCAATCTTACGCGAACTAGCGTAAAAGGCGTGTATCAGCAGATACTGGCCGACCTCAATGAGGCAGAAAGCAGCCTGCCAGAAGAAATAAGCGGCAATGCTTTTCATGCCACGAAAGATGCCGCACGCGGACTTAGAGCTAGGGTTTACCTATATATGGGCAACTATGCAGAGGCTCTGAAGGCGGCCAACGAGGTGATTGCCCGACACGATACGCTGCTCGACCTTACGCGTTATGAAGTGGTGAAACCCGCAGGTCAGATAGGTCGCACCAATGTTCCTGATGCCGATGCCAACCCCGAAAGCATCTTTATCAAATACGCACCCTATATCTTTGGGCTGAGTTCGCAGGTGTTTCCGTCGGACAGCTTGCTGAAATTATACGAAGATGCCGACATGCGAAAGGTGCTTTTTATGGCCGAAACGTTCCGCGGAAAGCCACTTCCGCGCCCAATATGGGTTCCGTATGTGCGGGCCAACACGGCCATTAGCACGCCCGAGCTGTTTCTCATCGCTGCCGAATGCGAAGCCCGTGTGGGTTATATGCCACACGCCTTGGCGCTGGTAAATAAATTGCGTGCCCATCGCATTAAGGATAATGGTTATGTTTCGTTGGCGGATAAGGACAGCGTGCTGAGTTTCGTACTCGAAGAACGCCGCCGAGAACTGGCTTTCAACGGCTTTTTACGGCTCATCGACCTGAAAAGACTTAACCTAGACCCACGTTTTGCCACTACGGTTAAACATGTTGGCGATACTGAAACATGGGTGCTGCCGCCAAACGATCCGAGGTACGTTCTGCCCATTCCGCAAAGGGTGATGCGCTTTAACGCCAACACCATGACCCAAAACGAAAGATAACAATATGAAACGACTTTTTTCGATTGCCCTATTGGCTGGGCTTATCGCAGTTCAATGCTTGGCTGTGGGCATCAGCGTGCAGGGATATACGGCCGACAAGCGCATTAAAAGGCTGTATCTTTTCATGGTTCAAGATGAGCGTTACGGTTATGTTCAGCCCCTCGACTCGTTCGAGGTGACGGACGGAAAGTTTGCCTATCAAAATGATACGCTCACCACGCGGCTCTTCTTTCTTTCGCCCGTGTTCAACGCTAGCGACATGGAGAGTTGTTTCGAGCAAGGCACTTACTTGTTTTTAGCCAGTGGTAACAACTTGCTGTCGGTTTCTAGGAATGCCCGTGGAGCAATAACGGCAGACAATCCCAACGTGAAACTTAACGCGCAACACGCCCTGTTTACACATCAAAAGGACAGCGCAGGCAACAAACATACGTTAGACTCGTTGGACCAAGTGTTCTACGCGGCGCGCAATCGCAACGACCAACGCGAGATGCAGCGCATAAAAACGAGTACCGCGCCTATCTATAACCGCGCCTACGAACAGCTGCGACAATGGTTAGACAAGGAAGTGGCGCGGCAGCAAGGCTCGCCCTTCGGCCTATACCTTTATTATACATACAGGTTGCAGCACGCCAACATCACCAACCGCACTGATTTAGACCGCGCGCGGCAAGTGGTTGAGGGGGCTAACGATGAGGCGAAACAAACGTGGTACTATGCACGGGCAACGCAAAAGCTAAATGCCTTGGAACAAACGGTGGTGGGACAAGTGGCTCCTGCCATTGTGGGGGAAGACAAAGCAGGAAAAGCTTTGAGCCTATCTCACTTTAAAGGGAAGTTTGTATTGGTAGACTTTTGGAGCTCTTCTTGCACTTGGTGCAGGAAAGAAACGCCCAACTTGCTCAAAACTTTCAATGCCTTTAAAGACCAGAACTTCACCATCTTGGGCGTTTCTACCGATTTTAGGAAGGCCGATTGGCTGAAAGCCATTAAGGAAGATGGGGCTATATGGCAACAGCTCTTGCTTAAAGGCGATGCGCGCAAGCAGGTTTTGGCGGCCTATTCTATTGTAAGCATACCCCAAATTCTCCTCGTTTCGCCAGATGGAACAATCATTGCCAAAGACTTGCGGGGGAATAAAATCTACGAGGCGGTGCAAAAAACACTAGCGAAATAGCAGTTGATACACGCCGGTAGAAGGTAAAGAAGACTAGGCAGGCTAATCGAACAAGTGCGATTAGCCTGCTTTTATTATATAGGGAGGGTGGTATAGGGGGTGGGTTAGCGTACGAACGACTGATGGCTGGAACAACAGTTGTTGCCGTTGACTATGAGCAGCATGCCCTGCAAACGCTTGCGCTGGTCGTTGCAAGCGTACATGTTTTCTGTGCCATTTTCCACTCGTGCGAGTTTACGGCATATTTATTTTGTCTAGTTTTTGGTAAGAATTTTAACATGATAAGTGCCCTTTTTGCCCACCAATCGCCTACCTTGTCGCAAAAAATCGATTCTCGCGAAGGTTTGTTTTGATGTAAAATGGGGTTAGCATGTGCTTGTAGTAAAATGAATATTTATTTGAAAGGGCTGCCATTTACACCCGTTTTGGGGCTATTTGGTGCTAAACGGAGTGCGTTTTGGCGCTAAATGGAGTGTGTTTTGGTGCTAAATGCACTGCGTTTTGGTGCTAAATACGGTGCGTTTTGGTGCAAAACGCAAGGCATTTTGGTGCTAAATGCAGTGTGATTTGCTGCTAAATGCAAGACGGAAAGCATAAATATCCACAGCTTTTGTATAAACAAAACCTTTAAGAGCTATGAAATACATGGCTAGAAAGGGCAAAATGGCCATTAAAAAGTGGGTTTTTAGGGGCTAAAAGCAGGTAATTGGGGTTGAAAAAATACGAGTTGGCAACCAAACTAGAAAGGCAAAATGGTGCAAAATGCAGGTACTTGACTTAAAAACAGACAAACCCCAAGACATGAAAGGGTGGAAAAAGTGGCTTTTTGCCTACTTTTTAACCAATATTTTCGCTAGAACGGAGCGAAAATTAGAGCGGTATTGTAAAATAAAAGATAGTGGTTTGAGGTTGTGAGTTGGTGAGTTGATGAGTTTGTGAGTTTGTGAGTTGACGAGCTTTTGAGTTAGTGAGTTGATGAGTTAGTGAGTTGACGAGCTTTTGAGTTAGTGCGTTGATGAGTTAGTGGGTTGACGAGCTTTTGAGTTAGTGTGTTGATGAGTTAGTGAGTTGATGAGCTGATAAGTTTGTAAGTTGATGTGTTAGTGAGGTTTTGAGTTGGTGAATTGTTGAGTTGATGTCTTTGGAAGTTGTTGGGTCTTAGTGTGTTTATAAGCCAGCGAGTTGGCTTGTTCAGCGTTGCTTTCAGTTTATAGAAATATTAAAAGTCAATACGACTTAGGAAATAAGTTTCATCTAACCATAAGTAAGCCCCTTTCTGTTAGTCGCTATCACATCTTTAGCGCACAGCCTATGTGCGCGATGGATAGAAGCTACGTAATCAGCAGAAGGACTTAAAATTAAGCTGTTCAATACCTTGTAGAATACATTTGACAACATCTGGTGCCTTGTGTCCTCTCATTTTAGCAGACGGCCGATGAGTGATAGTTTGAAGAGGGGGATTACTTTATGAAATAGAAATACGTGATGCCTATTAATGGGCATTGTAGATAAAGAAATTGCACCGATTAGAGGTTTACCACACAGCAATATTTCAATATAAAAACTCCCCCCACCTTGCAGGCAAGATGGGGGAGCTCTATTGATGGATTATTTCTTGTCTTCCCAACCTGGGGTTTGCTTGATGGCATGACCAGCGTTGCGATAGAGCGTTAGTTGGTCGATGGGGATGGGGTAGAGATAATCCTTATCGGAGTAGGTACGCATAAAGCCTTGTTTCACAATAGGTATGATGTAGCCTACGCTGTCGTTTACCTCGTATTCGCCCTTAGCATTGAGGAGAACAAGTTTCATCTCTTTCATCTTCTCCAGTGTTAAGATCTTCTTAGGGTCGGTAGTGGGGTGAACCCTGTTGTACCACTCCATGTATTCGCGTTTGTTGACGTAGGCACCCATGTTAAGCTTGGGGTTCTTCACCATGTCGGCATAGTTTAGTTTCTTCCAACGGCGCAGGTCGTTAAAGCGTAAGCCCTCGTACACCAGTTCTACGCGGCGTTCGCGGCGTATTTCCCAAAGGATGGGCGAAACGTCTGCATCGCGCTGCGAGTCGTTTATTACGCCAGCCGGTACGCGTAGCGCATCGCCCACCAGCTGCAAGGTTGGCATGTTGGTGCTGGCGCGTTGACGAAGGGCGTTGATGGTTCGGTCGAAGTCGGTTTGGGTGAGGGTGTACTTGCCCAATGTGGCCAACTCTGCAGCGGCCTCGATGTAGTTCATCATCACTTCGTTGAGCTTCATCACGGGCGCATCGGTGATGTTGGTGTAACTCTTTCCGCCGGGCTGGTCGATGAGTTTGGGGTTGACAAAGCGATTGGCGAAATAGCCCGATGCGGCATACACTGATGCAACAGAGGGCAAGCGCAGTTCTGCGGTGTCGATGGTGGCATAAAGGCGCGGGTCGCGGTTGGCTATCTCGTCTTTGAGCAGCTTGTCGCCTTTGTAGAGTGCGTTTCCTCCCGTCTGCGTTATGGGCAGTCCGTCTTTCGTAAGGTAGCTTTCGATGAGCGATTTTGATGGGCTCGATTCCTCGCTCTCCGTGTTGTTGAACGACATCAGGCTGTGGGTAACAACGCCGGCCACGTACGCACGGTAGAGAATGATTTCGGGGTTACCGGCCAGGTCAATCGATGCGGTGAGGTCCTTGTAGTTGCTGCACAGCTGATAGCGTTTTGATTTCATAATGTAATCGGCCGCATCTTTGGCCACTTGCAGGTATTTGGCAGCCAACTCGTTGTTTTTGTTGTGGTATTTTTGCCATGTGCCTTCGAAGAGGAAGATGCGCGAGGTGTATGCGTACACCAGGTCGTTAACGATGTGCACGCCTTTGACGTCGTCTTGCTGGCGAATGTTGTCCATAGCGTACTTCATATCTGAGAGAACGCTGTCCATCACCTCCTGTCGTGTACTGAATGCGCGATAAAGTGCAGCCTTGTCGGTTGGTGCAACGGGGTGTTGGTAGTAAGGAACGTCGCCGAAGTTAGATACAAGCTTGGCGTATTCTAAGCCGCGCAGAAAACGGTTGACGCCAGTCCAATGGCGCTTGGGCTCGTCTGGCATGGCAGAATGCGCCAGTTTGTCGAGGTAGGTGTTGATGGTGTGCACCTGTTCGAAGTTCCAGGGGTAGCTGCTACTTGTTGTAGTGGGCACGTTCTTGATGAAGAACGTGGCTTCTTCTTGTGCGTTGTCGTCGTTCCAGTCGGCGATTTGGGTATCTGCGAACCAGTCGGAACGGCTCCATCCCGAGTTGTACCCTTTGAAGTAGATGGGGTAAAGGTCGTACATTGCAGACCTAATGACCTCTTCCGAGTTCCACCTTTCATCGATGTCGGCGTTCACACGGTCTAATGGCTCGCGTGTAAGGAAGTCGTTGCAGGCCACCAAAGGTAAAGTTAAGAGCGCGAGGCTCAATATCTTATGTTTCATTTTTATGCTTGTTAGGAGGGTTAGAATGCGGCTTGCAGGCCGAAAGAGATGGTTCGCGTGTAGGGATATGAGCGCCCGAAGGACCAGTCTGATTCTCCCTTTCCGCGTTTGTAGTTGGTTGTTTCGGGGTCGAAGGGCAGGTGTAGGCTGTCGAACTCAAAGAGATTTTCGGCACTTACGTACACGCGTACGCTTTGCAGCAAGGCTTTGCTCACGATGTTTTGCGGCAGGGTGTAGCCCAGTGTGATGTTCTTGCAGCGCAAATAGGCCATGTTAGCCAAGAAACGGGTTTGTGTGAGGTAGTTCCGAGCATTTTGTTTCCAGCTCATGTCCGTCGGACGGGGATAGAATGCACCCGTATTGGTGGGTGTCCAATAGTCAAGCTGATGCTTATATGCGGCTTCCTTGTAGCTAGAACCACCTGCGGGGATGCCGATTGCACCGCCAACCCAAAAGTCGCGCTTGCCCACGCCTTGGAAGAACATGTTGAAATCGAAACCCTTGTAGGTTGCTCCGAGCGAGAAACTGTACTCGTAGTTGGGTAGGAAGTTGCCAATGACCTTTTGGTCGCCATGGTTTTCAACGGTGTTGTCGCCGTAAGTGATTTCTCCATCACCGTTAATATCCTTATATTTCACGTCGCCCGGACCGAATTTAAAGTCGTCGTTCTCGTATTTACTTTGCGATGCGATGCCTGGTTTCAGTTTTCCGTTGCTGTCGAAGTCGTCGGCTTGGAACAGGCGGTCGGTTTCGTAACCCCATATCTCGCCTAAACGTTTGCCTTGATAGTTGCCGTTGATGTTGCGCGTTTGGCTGTTAAACTTGGTGATGACCTCTTTTACATGCGAGAAAGAAGCCGAAGCCGAAACGCCTAAGCCGTTGGAGAACTGGTGTTGATAGTTTATGCCCAGCTCTAAGCCTGTGCCAGTAATCTCTCCGTAGTTCTTCTTGGGGGGCTCTGCACCGAAAGTGGCGGGCAGCTGTTCGCCTCTGGTGTGCATGCCCGATGTTATGCGGCGATACCAGTCGAATGTTACGTTGAGGTCGTTGTTAAAGAAACTGGCATCAAGACCGAGGTCGAGCGTTGACACACGTTCCCACGTTAGTTCTTCCGAACGAATGGTGGGTGAGCTGAACGTTCCCATTTCCTTACCATCTACAACCCATCCCGAGTTTTGCGGTTTCATGATAGACATGTAAGCATAGGCGGCCACGTCTTGGTTGCCGATGGTTCCCCAAGAGCCGCGAACCTTAAGGTTGGAGAGTGCGGGCTTGGCCCAGTCCATGAACTTTTCTTCGGATGTGCGCCATCCAGCGGAGAACGAAGGGAAGAAGGCCCATTTCTTTCCGATGGGGAAACGCGAAGACCCGTCGTAACGTAGGTTGAACTCCAGCAGGTAGCGTTGTAGATAGTCGTAGTTGAGACGTCCGAACACGCCAGCGGCCGCGAAATCGTTGTGATAGCTGTAGTTACTGTTGTAAGAGAACTGGTCTCCGTAGGTCATGGCTATCTCGGGAAACTTCTCGCTGTAGAGCTTTTGGCGTTCTGAGTAATGCGAGAATGCTTCTCGTGTCTCGGCATCGAAACCTGCCATTACTTTGAAGTGGTGTTGCTCGGCTAGGTCGAACATATAGGTGGCGTAACCCTTGAAGATGTTCTGCAAGGTGTACTGACTGGACTGCTCAACCATGTTGTGCCACAAACCATAAAGGTTGGTGTAGCTGGAGAAAGGCGCGCTGGCAAACATATCGTAGGCGTAAACGGTGCCGCCGTTAAGCTTACGGGCATCGTTGGTGAACGAGAACGTGTAGTCGAAGTTAACGGAGAGGTTCTTCATCGGCGTTATCTCCGTGCCCAGGTTGGTGCGAACGTAGGTGGTTGTGGTGTTTTCGCGGTTGCCGTGCTTGATGTCGGTAACGGCCGAACGGAAGGGCTTGCCCTGATAAGTGGCATAAGGATACCAACGCGGCCAACGCAGAAGGTAGAACCAAGCATCGTATTGGCCAGACGTGAAACGATAAGGCTCGTCGTTCTTGGTTCGGGTGAAGAGTACGTTGGCACGAACCTTCCACCAGTCGCGAATGCTCGACGTGATGCTGCTGTGCAGCGTATAGCGGTCGTATTGGTCGCTGTTATATTTCATCACGCCCGTTTGGTTAAGGTAGCTAAGGCTGATGTTATAGGTGGTTTTCTTGCTGCCGCCCGTCACCGAGAGGTTGTGGTTCTGTTGTGGAGTCCATTTTCGGGTGAACTCTTTGATGGGATCGAACGAGCGATAGAAGTAAGTGTTGCCGCCAACAATTTCGAAGTCGCGGCCTTGCTGCATCTCTCCGAGTTCGTCTTGCGACATTCCACCGTATTTGTTTTCCCAATCTTCGAGTTTCTTTATTAGCTCCTCGTCGATGGTGTAGCCGATGCTTGTTTCTCTGGTCTTGCCTTTGCTCTTCATTATCTCGAAGATAAAGCGGGCATTGTCTGAGGCTTTCATCTGTTCGGGCATCTTGGTGGGCGTGCTCCACGCAAAGTTGTTAGAGTAGGTTACGTTCACCTTATCGTTGGCTGCGCCCTGTTTGGTGGTGATAAGGATAACGCCCCATGCGGCACGCGTTCCGTAGATGGATGCCGAGGCTGCATCTTTGAGCACCGAAATGGTTTCGATGTCGTCGGGGTTTACCAAGTTTAGGTTGGGAACTTCCACGTTGTCTACGAGGATGAGCGGTGATGTTCCTCCCTCAGCGCTAAGCGAACCCACCGAGCCACGTAGCTTAACGGTGCTTTGCGTGCCGACACCGCCAATGCGGTTGGTGATGGTAAGACCTGGGGTTATACCCTGCAAGGCCTTGGCCACGTCGGTGATGGGGCGGCTGGCGATGGCCTCTTTCACGTTGACGTTGGCCACGGCACCCGTGAGGTTCACCTTCTTTTGTGTGCCATAGCCCACCACTACAACCTCGCCTAGCTGACTGGCGTTCTCTGTCAGGGTGATGCGCATGTCGGCCCTAGCCGTCACTTGCATGGGATTGTAGCCCACGTAGGTGATGGTTAGCTTGTCTCCTGGGCGTGCGTCGATGGTAAATCGGCCGTTAATGTCGGTCACTGCGCCCACGCCCTTGCCTTCAATGGCTACCGATGCGCCCGTTACGGGTTCGCCGTTGGCATCGGTAACAATACCCGAAAGGCTTGTTTGCTGTTGCACTGCGTTTGTCGTGCGAGGCGATTGTGCGGCTGCAGCCTGCGCCTGATGTGGGGCGAAGGTGCCCGAAAGGGCTGCGAAAGCCACGCCTAAATAATAGATTCTTCGCATTTTAAATATGATTTGAAATGTTGGTTATTCGTTTTGGTTAGACTTATGCCGTAGTTGTAAAGCTTTTGCTGGGTGCTGTGACTGGTTGAACTTGCTGCTCGAACGGCGCTTGCGTAAGGCATGCAGTTGGCAGGGTGCTTGCCTTTTGGGGGCAAGTCCCTGCCAATGCTTGTCTTGTTCGCTATGCTTGGTACGGCAATTGGCTGTTAAACCAGTGCTGTTGCCCACTTGTTATACCGTTGCAGCTTCCGAAACCTCTATAGGGAAAGGCCGCCTTACGGCCTGTTACCATCCCGGATTTTGTTCCAATTTCCCGTTAAGGGCCTTTTGTCCCGTGGGGATGGGGTAGAAGTAGTACTTCTTATCGTAGGTCCTTACTTGCTTGCGGGTGTTTGAACCTGCCATGTAAATCTCCCAAGGTGCGGCATTGTTGAGCGTGTCTAGCTCTACTTGCGGCTTGTCTACGGTGGTCATGTTAGCTCCGCGGTAGATGTTGGGGTGCGCCTTAGAGTCTACTAATTCAAGTTGGTGCCAGCGAATGAGGTCCCAATAGCGGTACCAGTTGTCGAACATCAGTTCGCAACGGCGTGCGCGACGTATCTCCCAAAGCAGGTTACTTACGCCCATGTTGTTGGCAGGGTCGGCATCTGGGGTTAACGTCATGCCAGGTAGCCCTGCGCGACGTTGTAGCAAGTTCACCGACTTGTCCAAATCGTCTTGCGTTATCGATCCCAACTCGGCCATTGCCTCGGCATAGTTGAGGTAGATGACAGACAACCAATAGATGGGTGCATCGGTGTATTGGCGGTTTATATTGTTGCGTTCGGTTGTGGTAAGCAGTTGGGGGTTGTCGTATTTGGCCACGCCATAACCCGTGGTAGAGGTGAATGCGTTAGAACCTGCCCTTGAATAGGCTTTGCCCTTGAATGCCAACACCGAGTCGAGGGTTGCGCTCAGGCGTTTGTCGCGTACGGTAAAGAGATGGCCGATGTGGTAGCTGGTGTCTTGTACGGTCTTCATTACGCCGTCAACCTTTTTCTGCACGTTCACAATTACCATTTTAGGTGCATCCGTCTTGTTCAGTGCCGTGCTTGCCCGTGGTTTGCCGTCTAAGAACAGATAATTGTCGAACGCATCTTTGGTCATGCCGTTCGTTCCGCCCGTATTTACCGTGTAGTCGATGAGCGAGTGCATCAGCGTGTTCTTAGAATAGGGCTTGTAGAATATGATTTCGGGGTTCTTGCTCAAGTCTGTCGAGTTGTAGTTGCCTTGATAGGTGTCGTTGAGCTTGAATGCCGCATTGCCCATTATCACTTTGCAAGCCTCCACACAGGCGTTCAGATAGGTCTTGGCCCTTGTTGCATCGGGGCCTTTGCCTGCATTGTCTTCCGCTTTGCGGTATTTGCAGTAGGTGCCCTCGTACAAGGCCACGTCTGCTAGCATGGCATAGGCCATGTTCTTAGTGAAGCGTTGCTTGTTTGTTCCCGCGATGTGCTTGGTGGCGAAGTTGAGGTCGGCCGCTACACTGTCCATCACCACGTCGCGATCTACGCGTGGCCCGTATAGAATGTTGTCCGAATGGTGGTCGGGTACGGATATTACCAGTGGCACATTGCCAAACATGCGCACCAATTGATAGTATTGCCATGCCCTATTAAGGCGTGCAATGGCCTGGAAGTTGGCTTTGTCGTCTTCGTCCATGAGAGAAGTTGAGAGCCGCTCGAGGATGAAGTTGGCATGCCTGATAGACTTGTAGGCGTCTTTCCAATCGCTTGATGTGGCAGGGGCGTTCTTCCAAGCCCAATCGTTCTTTTGGAAGTCCACTTGGTCGTCGCCCAGCGTCTTATAGTAGAACCACCCTTGTCCGCCAGCGTTGCCATATCCCAAGTAGTCTTCGTAGAAAAGGTTGCACTGGTCTTCTAGGTTTACGGTGTTGTCCCAATATTCGGGCGTGTCTGTGAACTTGTCCTGCGGTGCAAGGTCTAGGAAGTCGTTGCAGCTTGCCAACGCGCCCAACGTCAACAGACCGGCTATGATTATCTTTTTCATTTGTCTAAGGGTCTAGATGGTTTATAATGTTACCTGCATACCAAACGAGAGGGTGCGAGTGATGGGGGCAGTACGTCCCCATCCGCCATACCTCAATCCTGCACCCGCATTTATTTCGGGGTCTACGGGCAGGTCGTTGCCTTTATAAAGCAAGAAGAGGTTGCTTGCGCTTAGGTAAATGCGTGCCTTTTGTATGTAAGCCTTGCGGGTTAGTTCCTTAGGAAGGGTGTAGCCAAGGGTTACGTTTTTAAGTCTGAGGTACGACATGTCGGTGAGATAGCGCGATTGCGGATAATAGTTGTTCGTTCCTGGGTCGATAACCGATATGTTTCCTTGAGGGTCGTTGCCCGGGAACAAGCGCGGATACTTGTTGGCTTGGTTCACCTCATAGCGTTCAACGTTTTTCAGTCCGTTTTTATATATCACGCGGTTGTAGCTCAGTTGATGGTCGTATATGGCAAGGTCGGCCTCGCGCATCAGCGGGAAGTTCATGGACGAAACGGTCCACACATGGCGTTTGCCCACGCCTTGGAAGAACAGGTCGAGGTCGAACCCGCGCCATGCGCCGCCAAGGTGGAAACTATATTCGTAACGTGGCAAGAAGTTGCCAATCACTTTCAGGTCGCCGTGCTTGTCGGCAGTGCCTTCACCTCCGTCAATAACTCCATTTCCGTCTAGGTCTTTAAACTTAACGTCGCCTGGGCCGTAGTGGAATGAGCCTTGCTCCAAACCCTTTTGCGAGGCAATACCGTTGGCGTAGTTCCATGTTCCGTCAGCGTTTTGCCCTGTAAAGTCGCTCTCTTCGAAGTAGCGGTCGGTTTCAAATCCCCAGATGTCGCCGTAGGTTTTGCCCGAATAATTCTGATTAAGCAGCTTGGCCTTGCTCTCCCATTTGGTTACAACGGTTTTCGAGTCGGCCAAGTTGAAGTTGGCATACACGTTAAACTCGCCGAAACGGTGGTGCCAGTCGAGGGTTAATTCCCATCCGCGCGTGCGCAGAGTGCCTGCGTTGGCCATGGGGGCATCTGTTCCTAACACTTGCGGCAACACCTGACTGGGGGCTAACATGTCGGTGTTTTCGCGCTGATACCAGTCAAATCCAACCGAAAGTTCGTTGTTTAAGAAACCCAGATCGAGCCCGGCATCGGCTGTTCGTATGCGTTCCCAGGTCAATATGGGCTCAACCAGATTGGGTGTGTTGAACATGGGCAGCTTATTGGCATTCTCTTGGTTGCTGTCTACCCAGTGTACGTCGTCTCTTTCTACTTGGTTGATGAGCGATTCGAACATGTAGTCGCCCACGGCTTCGTTGCCAATTTCGCCGAACGAGGCGCGCAACTTACCGTTGCTAACCACGTTGCGTAACTGTTTGAAGTATGGTTCTTCGGAGAAACGATAGCCCAACGACACTGATGGGAAGAAAGCCCAATGCGAATGGCGTGGGAAACGTGACGAACCATCATAACGGCCGTTAAGTTCCAACAAGTAGATGTCCTTATAGTCGTAGTTTATACGGCCGAAGTAACCCGCAGAAGCACGGTGGGTGTGTTTGGCATCAAGGTCTTGCCCGATGGGGCTGGCCAAGTTTAGTTCAGGAAAACGCTCGTCGATAATACCTTTTCTGTTTCCCCAGAAGTAGGTGTACTTCTCTTTTTCGGCATTCATGCCCAACATCACCTTGAAGTTATGGTTGGTGGCGAAGGTTTTCTCGTAGTTGAAATAGGCGTTAAACGTCCAGGTATTTGTCTTTGAGTTGTCGCGCCACACGTTGGTGTTGCCTTTGTTTACGATATACGAAGGCGTTACGCTGCCCCAGTTCAGACCATATACGGAAAAGTCTTGCGAGCCCGAGTTCATATTCTCGATGGCGTAAGTGAAGTCGGCGTTGAACGTCAGTCCTTCGGTGATGTTGGCCTTTACAAAGGTGTTGATGCGCAAGTAGTCGTTCGTGACGTTCTTGTCGGCAGCTTGTTTTAGCATGGCCATAATGCGCCTGTCGTGGCCGTTGATGCTGCCCGAAGGCAAGAAGAACGAACCCCACCGCCAAATGTATTGGTACACGTTGTTGTAGGTGTCGGGCGTGGTGAAGTCGCGACGGGTGAAGTTTAAGCGCGCACCCATCTGCAACCAGTCGTACGGACTGGTGGTAACGGCCAGCGAGGCGTTGTATTTGTTCAGCTTGTCGGGGCGTATTTTCATCGTGCCTTCCTTGTAGTCGTAGCCCAAAGAAAGATAATAGTTGCTCTTGCCCGACGACCCTTGTACAGATAGGGCATGGCTTTGGGCAGGTGCGGCGTTGTTGTAATAAATCTTGTTGATGTCCCAGTCGGCATAGTAGTAGGGCGTTTTGTCGATGATGGTGTAGTCGCCAATGTTGTTGTCGTCTACATATTGGCGCATCTCGCGGTAATCTTGCTTGCCGCCGTTCTGCTGTTTCCACTTCTCGGCCAGCGGTAACAGCTTATCGAAATACATGCCGAAGAGTTCCACCTCGTAGTTGTTGGCATTGGCTTTGCCTTCCAGTGCTGCCCTGAGCTGTGATGGCACGTCGGGGAATTTTGGTAAGAAGGTTGCTCCGTCCCAAGCGAAGTTGTTAGAATAGTTTATCGTGGTGCGGTCGGTTCCCTTCGCTCCCTTTGTCTGGATGAGTATCACGCCGAAGGCGGCCCTTGTTCCATAGATGGAAGTAGAGGCTGCATCTTTAAGCACCGAAACGCTTTCGATGTCTTGCGTGTTAAGGAACGAGATGTCGTCCATGGGCACGCCGTCTACAACGATGAGCGGATTGCTTTTAGCATCGTTGCTCAACGTTCCCACACCGCGAATGCGCAGGGTGGGCTTGCCGTTGATGTCGCCGTTGTTGCTGATGACCGACAATCCTGGAACGGCACCTTGCAAAGCCTTGGCCACATCTTGTTGTGGGCGGCCGGCCATGGTCTTTGACAGGTCTACGGTGCTTACGGCTCCCGTAAGGTTGGCTTTCTTTTGCGTGCCATAGCCCACAACAACCACTTCTGAGAGTTGCCCGGCGTCTTCTTGCAATTCTACTTTCATCGATTCGGAGGCTGCAACGGTAACGGTTTTGTAGCCCACGTATGAGATGGTCAACTTAGCGCCGGGGCGCACGTTGATGGTAAATCGCC
Organism: Prevotella sp. oral taxon 317 str. F0108; assembly: GCF_000162415.1. NCBI lineage: Bacteria > Pseudomonadati > Bacteroidota > Bacteroidia > Bacteroidales > Prevotellaceae > Prevotella > Prevotella sp. oral taxon 317. The sequence continues at coordinate 756,360 of NZ_GG740073.1, forward strand.
CGTTAATATCGGACACGGCACCCACGCTCTTTCCCACTACGGCAACAGATGCGCCAGTAATGGGTTCGCCTTGTGTGTCGGTAATCACGCCCGTGATGGTGTTCTGCTCTTGCATTTCGGTCACGGTTGCCGTCCCCTTTGTTTCTTTTGCCGCTGCCGTGAGCGTTGTCCACGGGGCGGTGAGGGCAGCCAGCATTGCACATAAACAATAAGCTTTTTTCATAAGGACATTATTAGGTAGCTACGTTGTGAAAGATACCAGCGCTTTCTTTTCGTTTTCCACGGAGTGGATTTCCTTTCCGTGGCGTGGATCTGACGTGCTGGCACATGTTCGCTCGGTATGCTGTTGTTAATGTAATTGTTTAGTATCTACGACCTTTTCATCTTTATTAGGTCTGGGCATCATCGATTGTTTGTAGCAAATTTACCGATTTTTAATATATGTAGACCTATTTTTGTGTTAAAAATCATTTATATTACAAGATTTAAGAATTTGGTATCGAAAGGTTAATTGGTGTTTAATATGCTGCTTTTTCGATGTTTTTACGGATTTGTTTGTTGGGCTGATGTAAAAAAGATTGTTTCTTGAAGTTTTGTAGTTGTGTGCTTACAAATGTTTATTTTTGACCATCGTTAAAACGAAATTATTTTCTTTCTTCGAACGAATAAGATAATTTATTTTATTAAAGATAGCCTCTTTATAGATAGATTGCTTGAAGAATGAAGAGCAAACTGCAGATGGACGGGTTTTACAAGTTAGCAGGTTGGCAAACTAATTAGCTGACGAGTTGAGGAGTTGATTATCAGTTGAAGAGTTAACGAGTTAACGAGTTGGCAAGAGGATGACTAGTTGGCAAGTAGACGAGTTGATTGGCAGTTGACGAGTAGACGAGTTAACAAGTGAGATTTCAGTGGACAAGTAAAGCTATGAATTTGTCTGCTCGTGCATTCGTTGTCTTGTCCACTCGTTACCTTGTCCACTCGTCATCTTGTTATCTTGTCCACTCGTCCACTTGTTGGCTCTTATCTTTGTCCGCTTTTCGGTATAAAATTTAACATTATGGCTGCCCTTTTTGTCCACCAACCGCCCACCTTGTCGCAAAAAATCGATTCTCGCGAGGGTTTGTTTTGATGCAAAAAGAGGTTGGTTCTACATGCGGGCAAAATGAATATTTATTTTAAAACACAGCCATTAGCGCCCGTTTTGGGGTCATTAACGGCAAAATGGAGTGCGTTTTGCCGCTAAATGCAGTGTGTTTTGGTGCTAAATGCAGTGCGTTTTGATGCTAAACGCAGTGCGTTTTGGTGCTAAATGCAAGTCAAAATGGTGCAAAATGCAGTGCAAAATGGTGCCAAATGCAACGCGAAAAGCATAAAAATGCACGGCTAAGGTATAAATATAACCTTTGTTCGCCATTAAAAATATGGCTGAAAAGGGCAAAATGACCGTTAAAAAGTGGAATTTTAGGGGCTAAAAGTGGGTAATTGAGCTTGAAAAATGACGAGTTGGCAACCAAACTAGAAAGGCAAAATGGTGCAAAATGCGGCTTATGTTCTTGAATATGGACAAAATAAAAGGCATGAATGGTAATAAATGGTAGCTATTTGCCTACTTTTCAACCTATATTTTCGCTAGAACGACGTGAAAAATAGAACGGAATTGTAAAATAAAAATTAATAATTTAAGATTTCGAGTTGATGAGTTTTGGGGTTTGTATGTTGATGAGTTGATGTATTCGGGAGTTGTTGGGTCTTCATGAGGTTATAAGACTGTGACTAGATTTGTCCTGTACTTCGTATATGAGAGGGGGTGTTTAGCTTGTGTTGGCATCACAAGGATAACCAGCTCCTCTCAGTTGATAGAAATTTTAAAAGTCATGACGGCCTCAACAGGTTGTCGTTTCCCTTTTCTTGTTTTGAGATAAATACGACCATTTTGACATGAGAACAGTTTTTTTGCGTAAGTACAGTTCTTTTTTACATAAGAACATAAGAAACATAAAAGGTCATTTTGTCTTTTCATTACGTGACACAGGAAACCTGCCTTCAACTTGCTGAGAATGCAGCGGTTGTTATCAAACAGGCCATTTTTCTAGGTATGCCCGCGTTTTGTTGTAGACAAAAGAGTTAGAATTTCGAATTTTATCGTATCTTTGTTCAGTATTTCGTACATGAGATGGTTGTTTATCTTATTTTTTTTGTGGCCCGAAAATAATAAGTTCCTCTCAATTATACAAATCTAATAAAACAAGACGAGCTCAATATAAAATTAATGTATTAATTCAAAGATGAATAGAATATTTTGTTTAGAAACAGAGTGGGAACAGACAGTGCACGACTTAAAGAGTAAGTCTGCTGTGCTACCATTACTTGACTTTCTGAGGAATACTATAAAAATAGATTACTGCTTTAGACAGGTTGCTACTAAGTTTGATTTTAGGTATTACATAGAGCATCTACAACAACCAAGTTATAGTGCTTATGACTTAATTTATTTATGTTTTCATGGGCAGAAAAGAAGTATCTGTTTTGCCGATAAAACAGATTTTGATTTATTGAGCTTTGCAGAGAATGAAGAATACAATGGAATTTTTGAAAATAGAAACGTACATTTCGGTAGTTGTAGCACTATGAAAATGACCTATGAAGATATCAAAACGTTTAAGCGATTAACAAAATCAAGAATGGTAACAGGTTATACCAAGGATGTTGATATTACATCAAGTTTCATTTTTGAGGCGTGGTTGTTGAATACAATCCATACAAACGAAGGGTATGCCGCAAAGCGCATTAATGCTCTTGCAGAGAAGGAAATGCCGTACTTCACAAAAGTATTTGGTTTTGAAGCTTTTTGATTTTTATAAGCAGAAAAGGGCTAAGGGTTTACACAATTGGAGCCTTGTCTGATGTTGAGCTCAACTTAACTTAACTCTCTTTCTTGTCTTTTTCAGAAGAATTAGTATGAATGAGATATTGTTTCATGCCTATCATCTCGTTTAAGAAAAACTTGTGATGTTCCAAGATTACACCCCACTCCCTCTCTTCTCTTAGATACAGTGAGGGAGCGAGGCTGGTTATTGGGTGAAAAGCGCGGCTTACTCTTTCTTTCTTTGGGCCACCTTTCCGCTATTTTCATCGTATTCCTTTTGCGAACCATGTGTTGCGAAGGGGATGAAGATGAGGAGGAAGATGAGTAGAAGGTCGGCGATACCAACGGTGATGATGATGTTGATGAGGGTATCAACAGACATGTTCCAACCTTCGGGCAGGGTGATGCCCCATATCTTGATGACGGCAAAGAGAGCAACGAGCACGATAAGTAGCACGATGCTCCATGTTATGGCTTTGATGTATTTCATTGTTTGATGAGTTTATGTGGGGGGAATATAAGTTGACGAGTTAACCAGTTGACCGGTTAACGAGTTTGCCAGTTGACGGGTTGACAAGTTCGCCAGTTGACGAGTTGAACTGTTGACCAGTTAACGAGTTGACGAGTTTGTAAGTTGGCGCGTCGCAATGTTGCTGGCGAAAGCGTGCGAAGGCGGCTTAAATCTCGTTGAGCAGTTCGCGTTTCTTCGCTTCGTAGTCGGCGTCGGTAATCACGTTTTCGTCTCTTAGTAGGCGCAGGCGAGCCAGTCGGCGCGACAAGTCGTCGCCAGGCGTGTTGCGTTCGTTCATCAATTGGCTAGCGGCTCCCATCTGTCTGCCCATCTCTAACCCAACACCCATTTGTACGCCGCTGCCTGCCAGTCCGCCTTCGTTGCGTGCGGCATCGCGCAAGGCGCGTAGTTTTTCAAGCTCGGTGTAGGTGAGTCCGCCAGCTTGTGCGGCTTTTGCATCGGCCGTAACGTCGGCAATTCGGCCTATTCGCTCTTGTGTTTGTTCGTCGAATAGTGTTCCGTCGACGCGGAAGTCGGTGAGGGTGAAACCCAATTTCTGCGTTTCTTCGTTGAGTAGGTTGGCTAGTTCTTGGCCTATTTCGGTGAGGTGTCCGTCTATCTGGTTGTACGAGTAACCCAATTTGTGGATGGTTGTGACGATGTTTTGCGCCAAACGACCTAGCATCAGTTCGCGTATCTCCTCGTTGTCAACCTCGGTTCGTGTGCCAACGATGTTGATGAAGAAGTGTTCAACATCGCTTATTTGGTAGGAGAATGTGCCGTTGGCACCCATTTCTACGGGTATATCGTATTGTGCATCGATGAATTTAACGGGCGATGCAGTGCCCCATTGTTGGTTTGTTACTTGCGCCTTGCGAAAGAAGTAGATGTTGAGCTTGTGTTCGCTTTCAAAGTTTTGGCGCATGTTTACAAGTGTGGTGAAGAAGGGGTGGTTGTCGGTTTTGAGGTTGAAGGTGCCTTCTTCGGTCAAAACGTCTACAATCTTGCCTTCGTAAACCAACACTGCGCCTTGTCCAGGCCCCACTATCAGTTTGCTGGCGTTCTTTATCTCGTCGGTTTTAGACGGATATTTGTACCACAAGTATTGCTGTTTGTCGGCTTGCCATTGTATTACAGCCGACAGTTGGTTGCGAAAGATATTGGTTATGCCCATGATGTATATATATAATAATATGTGTAACGAAATGGTTTTAATAATGAAATGTGCCTAGAATTTCTTTACGGTAATGGTCTTGCCGTTGTTGCCCAGGAACCAAACGCAGCGGTAGTTGGATATGAGGAACCCTTCGGATGAGCGCACACAGTAGTGTATGTTGTCGTCGTCGAGTTCGGCTGGGGCCTTTATCGACCATTTACGTTGGGCTGTGTTGGCGTCTAACAATTGGTAAATGTATTCGGCGTCTTCTTTGGCTGTGGGTTTATAGCGTATAAAGAGTTGTGATTTGTCGAACCAAATCACTTTTGGCGAGAAGTAGATGGTATTGGGTGTGAAGTCGGAATAGTTGATGAGACGCGCAACTTGGCGACTGTATGTACTGATGAAGGCTTTTACCGAGCCTGCGTTTCCGAAGAAAATGCCCGACTTTCCACCAAAATCCCTGCACCATCCAAATGACCAATAGTCTGTTTTGGGGTAACCCTCTTGTACGTAGTGCGTGTATTTCACCAATTGAATTTGTTGTTCGGGATACTCGGTGGTTGGTTTGGAAAATCTGAAAGCCGTTTCAATGGTGGGGTTGGGGAGCTTGGCTTCACAGGCATCGTAATGTTCCTCCTTCGTGTAGACCTTGGCTATGAGTGGCAGGTAGTAACGTTCTTTGCCGAGGTTAGTCATCACCTTGAAGCCCTCCGAGTCGCCGTATTGATCAATTAGTTCTATGCTGGCGAAACCATCTTGTAGCTCGGGAATGCTCTTGTAGAGCGTCATCTCTTTCAGTTCGAACGAGCTTGGGTCTATGGTGTACCACGTGCTTTTGTTGATAACCACGTTTATCCAACCGTTGCTGAAGGTTCGAGATTGCACGTCGTTAAGTTTATCTACGGGCAGACGTTGCTCTTTTATCTTTTTGTCTTTCTTCATGTCGAACACCCGCATCAGGTAATCGGTCTTTTCATTGCGGTAATCTCCCTTTTTGATGATGCCAAAAACGGCCACAACAGCCCGTCCGTCTTTGGCGACGAAGGGCATTATGTGCTCGGTGTTGAAGCGTTCTTCCTCTTCGGGGGTGCTGGTAAATAGGCCAGACGATGAAGAAGGGGTGGAGCTACTAAGGCATTTGATGAAGACGGTGGGTAGGAATATGAGGCATGCAATGCCGACCACCATTAGCAAAAATTTGGTTTTGTTTATTTGGAAAGGGTCGTCGTTGGGGGCAATGTAGTGGTGGTTGATGTTGATGTCGTCGTTATCAAGGAAGAAGTCGGTGGAGCATGCTTCGCATTGGTAATAGTCGGGGCGTGTTTCCTTTACCTTTGTGCTTCCGCAATGTGGGCATTTAATTACTTTGATACGTTTACTCATGTTGGTATTCCAATTCTCTAAGGGTGTGTAGTTGTTGGGTGTGTAGGCTTACTTGGGCAGATTGGGGTTAGCCAATGAATAGGGTAGGGGTACGTAAAAGCTTGGGTAGCTAGGAGGGAAGGGGGCTTTTTACCAGCCCATCCGCCCCAGCTACCCCACGATAAGCTTGTTAACGTTTTGCTTCTAGTTGCTTTTTAAGCAGCATGGGAATCTCGCTTGTTTCCCTTGCCACGGGTATTCCGGCAGCCTCGAAAGCGGCAACTTTCTCTTTTGCCGTGCCACTTCCGCTCGATATGATGGCACCAGCGTGGCCCATCTGCTTGCCTTTGGGAGCTTCTCTGCCCGAAATGAAGGCGGCAACAGGCTTGGTTACGTGTGCCTTAATGTATTCGGCGGCGCGCTCTTCGGCATCTCCGCCAATCTCTCCGATAATGGCGATGCTGTCGGTTTCGGGGTCGTTCTCGAACATTTCGAGCAAGTCTTGGAAGTAAAGTCCAACGATGGGGTCGCCACCTACGCCCACGGCAGTGCTTTGTCCCATGCCGTTTTGGGTGAGATTATACACCACTTCGTAGGTTAGCGTACCGCTACGGCTGATAACTCCCGTGCCGCCTTTCTTGAAAATGTTGGTGGGCATGATGCCAACCATGCTCTCTTCGGGCGAGATAAGTCCGGGACAGTTGGGGCCGATGAGCTTAGCGCCCTTCTGGTGGATGTAGTTGTAGGCCTGAACCACGTCTAATGTGGGCACGCCCTCTGTAATGCAGATGATGAGTTGGATGCCTGCGTCGGCGGCTTCCATCATTGCATCTTTGGCGAAAGCTGCGGGAACGAAGATAACGGAGGTGTTGGCTTGCGTGGCTTCAACGGCGTCGCGCACGGTGTTGAATACGGGAATGCCGCTCACTTCTTGCCCTGCCTTGCCTGGCGAGGTGCCTCCAACGACGTTAGTGCCATACGCTTTCATCTTGGTGGCATGGAAACCACCGTCGCGGCCCGTGATGCCTTGCACGATGAGCCTTGTATTTTTGTTGATTAGAATACTCATTTTAGGATGTTTTTAGTTTATGAGTGTATTGTTCACTACTATATTATTGTGCACTTTTGGGGGTGTTGCCCCCTGTGCGTTGTTGGCTTGGGTTAATAACCAGCGGCCGCAACGGCTTTCTTACCGGCCTCGGCCATTGTCTCTGCCACGATGAACTTGGTGCCTTTCAGCAGCTCGCGACCTTCTTTCTCGTTGGTTCCCGTCAGCCTGATAACGATGGGCATGTCGGTTTTCAGCTCCTTGAAAGCCTCGATAAGTCCTTGGGCCACGTCGTCGCAGCGCGTTATTCCGCCGAAGATGTTGATGAGTACCACGCGCACATGCTTGTCGGCGAGCAACAGTTTCATCGCCTCAACAATCTTTTGTGGGTTCGAGCTGCCGCCGATGTCGAGGAAGTTGGCTGGGTTTCCGCCGTAAAGCTTAATCATGTCCATCGTGGCCATAGCCAGTCCGGCGCCGTTAACCATACATCCTATTTCGCCTCCCAGGTTCACATAGCTAAATCCTTTGTCCTTAGCTTCTTGTTCCTTCTTCTCGTCGGCTGTGGGTTCGAACATCGCGAAGATGTCGGGATGACGGTAAAGGGCGTTGTTGTCGAAGGTCATCTTTGCATCGATGGCTTTCAGTTGTCCGTCTTTGGTTAGCACCAGCGGGTTAATTTCGGCTAGCGATGCGTCTTTTTCAACGAATAGCTTGTACAACTTCTGGAACAAAGGCACGGCTTGTTTTACCTGTGCCATGTCGTCGAACAGTTTGAAAGCGGCCTCGCGAGCCTTGAAGTCGGTAAGTCCCACGGATGGGTCGATGGCAATCTTAAAGATTTTTTCGGGCGTTTCTTTGGCCACGGCCTCGATATCCATACCACCTTCGCGGCTTAGCATGAGTATGGCACCTTTCGACTTGCGGTCGATAACGATGCTCACATAATACTCGGCGGCGATGTTTACGGCCTCGCCCACCAATATGCGGTCTACGATGAAGCCCTTGATGTCCATCCCCAGGATGCTAGTGGCATGCTGAAGTACTTCGGCCTCGTTGCTGGCAAGTTTCACTCCGCCCGCCTTTCCGCGTCCGCCGGTGTGCACTTGCGCCTTAACCACGCATCGTTCTGTGCCAAGTTTCTTGAAAGCCTCTACTGCCTCTTGGGGCGTTTTGCATAGAATGCTGTTGTCTACTGGCACGCCATAACTTGCAAAAATACCTTTTGCCTGATATTCATGAACTTTCATAGTTTGATAATTAATTATTTGAGAATGAGTTCTAAGTGCAAATTTAGTTTTTTTGTTTTAACCCACGGCGTTGTTTGCAGGGGTAATTTACGGAATAATGATTTTTTAACAAACGCCCTTTCCGTGTGCGTTTTGACATTGTTCAAGCGTTTTAGCCCTTGTGTTTGTCTGCTCTTTGTGCTATATGGCCGCAATGCTTACAAGTTGAAAGGCAATCGCAGGTTGGAACGAACAAGTTGAAACGCACGCACGGCTCTCCACAAACCCACAGCAAAGGGGCGGTTTAATTGAGCATGAGGGTCATTTCTGCCCGTTCTTCCCCAAAAATAAAGTCGGCCAATTGCTCTATTCGCAGCCTAGTGGCGTTAGCATCTGGCTCGTCTGTCTTCTTCACTTTGCCATTCGCCACGATGTAATAGGCGTTGTTCATCGGTATGTCGTGGTCGTCTTCCACACGTATCACGGTGTTTGTTTCGGGGTGTTGTTGCAAGTAAAGTTGCAGTGCGCGCTTGGCGTTCACCACGCGAATCATGCCTGGCACGTCGTTTTCGGGGCGTTGGTATTGGTCGCCTGCAAGCCTGATGTCTTCTTTTGCCACGTCGAAAGCCTCGGCATCGTGTAGCAAAATGCAGGTCTTGGCGCGTTGCCAACGGTCGAATGTGGCGAAATCCATATCCTCTGCGCCTTCTGGGGGTGGCGTGCAGGTTATCTGTTTGGCATATCCGCACTTGCCATACCATTCGAAGAGCCATTCTTCGGCTGGGATAAGCGCGGCGAAAACCGTGTCTTTATAATAAAGGTCGAAGTGTGCTTGCCGCATCAGGTTGTCGGCCACGCCCTGTTGTCGGTAGTCGGGATGAGTGCTAACGCCGCTGATGTAGGCCGCCTTCACCTCTTGTCCGTGATACAACAGGTTGTAAGGCAGGGTTTGAAGGGCCGCCACCACGTGGTTGTCTATTTGGCAAACGATGTTGTACTTGGGTCTGAACACGCGCGAGAAGTATAGGTCCATGAACTTCTCCGAGTCGCCAAACACCAGTTTCCACAGCTCGCGCGTCTCTTCTTTGATGCGGTTCACGTCTTCGAACAGTGCCAAGGGGTGTTTCTCCATCACGCTGTTCTTTTCCAAAAGGATATCGGGCTTGTACGATTCTTTTGCCCTTCGCAGCCCTTCGTCGCCCATGTCTTCTTCGCGATTGATGTAGAAATACTGTTCGGGCAGGTGTTTAACAAACTCTTGGTTGATGATGGTGAAGGCACCTTCGTAGTTTACGTCGGCCTTCTCAACGCACACGTCGAAGGTGTTTTGGTTGATGGGACAGCCAAAGGTGAAGGCCACCAGCTTGTTGTCTACCCAAATGGTGCCGCCCGTAAGTCCCAATCTGTCCCATCGGTTGAAGGCGCGGGTCATCGAACGCAGTTCAACCGAGAGCTCTTCGTCTAGGTCTTGCTCGTCGTTATCGTCTTTCGACACGCTCCGCCATTGCTTTTCCAGGGCCAGACATTGGGGGATGAGGTCGGGCGTAAGCTCCTTATATATATAATGTGGGTAAAGGTTTTTAAACTTGTTGATATGGTTGCGCTTGCTTTGCAACTTCTTTCCCGAAAGGTTAATCAGCTTTTCGCGCGTGTAGATGTAGTCGGCCGAATCTCTGTTGGGCTTTATTTCGAAGGTGTCGGGAAAGCGCATTTCGATTAGGTCGCGCATGTAATGGCAAACGCCCATCAGCAAAAAGGGATGCCCCATGGCGATGGAGTCGTCTCTGATGGCCTTTATCACATTGATTGAACATTCGTCGCAGGGTTTCACCTTATACGTTCCGTCGTCTTGCAGCTGTGGTTTTGCCACGGGCATCATGTAGGCCAAGTGGCGATTGAAGTGGAACCTAAACACCAAGTAGTCGTCTACGATGGCGAACTGTGTGTTGTAAAGGAACTTCCAACTGATGAGGTTGGCAAACGAGAGGTCGCAGTTTTGGCGTTCGCCCCATAGCGTGTAGCTTTGGATGAGTTGGCGATCGCCCGTTGACAAGTCTTTGAATTTTATCATAGCCTTTTGTTGGTTGCTGGTGTGTGGCGTGCTTTGGGGAGCCTGTTCGGCTGCTTCCGTTTGTGGCAGGATTTGCCATGAGGATACGCTTTAATTGTGCCACGGCACAAAATTATCAATTTTTATTTGTCGGACAAAGGCTATCCCACATATTTTTGTTACTTTTGCATTGTGCATATAGCCAATCAACGTAACATAAAGATAACTTCTTAAAAAACAAGGTAAACAATAATGGACCTATTACACCAAATCATAGAGCGCGCCAAAAGTGACAAACAGCGCATCGTTTTGCCCGAAGCTAGCGAAGAACGCACACTTCGTGCCGCCGACAGAGCATTGGCCGACGACATCGCCGACATCATTCTCATTGGCAATCCCTCTGAAATTCACAAACTGGCAGAGGCTCGTGGACTTGTAAACATCGACAAGGCAATCATCATCGACCCGCAGGACAATCCCGACAGCGAAGAGCTGGCACAGCTGTTGGCCGAACTTCGCAAGAAAAAAGGGATGACCTTGGCACAGGCTCGCGAACTGGTAAAGAACAATCTTTACCTTGGTTGCATGCTCATTAAAACCAACAGGGCCGACGGACAAGTGTCTGGTGCACTCAGCACTACGGGCGAAACCCTTCGCCCCGCATTGCAAATCATCAAATGCGAACCGGGCGTTACTTGCATAAGCGGTGCCATGCTGCTCGTAACCGACCAAAAAGAGTATGGCGAAGACGGTGTGGTGGTGATGGGAGATGTGGCCGTTACGCCCATGCCCGATGCCGGACAGCTGGCCCAAATAGCCGTGTGCACCGCTGCAACGGCGCGCTGCGTGGCTGGTTTTAAAGACCCGCGCGTGGCCATGTTGAGTTTCTCTACCAAGGGTAGTGCCAGCCATGAAGTGGTAGACAAGGTGGTTGAGGCCACCCGATTGGCCAAGGCTATGGCTCCCAACCTGCGTATCGACGGCGAATTGCAGGCCGATGCCGCACTGGTTCCATCCGTTGGACAGAAGAAAGCGCCTGGAAGTGCCATCGCAGGTAATGCCAATGTGCTGGTGGTGCCCAACCTCGAAGTGGGAAACATTAGCTACAAGCTGGTGCAACGCCTAGGAAACGCCCAGGCCATTGGCCCGATTTTGCAGGGCATAGCACGCCCTGTTAACGATTTGAGTCGCGGTTGCTCGGTAGACGACATTTATTATATGGTGGCCATCACTGCTTGTCAAGCACAAGACGCCAAGGCCAAAGCATGCGCTATACCCTCCGATAAATAAAAAACAACGATATATAAGAATGAAAATCTTGGTATTAAACTGTGGTAGCTCGTCCATTAAGTACAAGCTCTACAACATGGACGACAAGTCGGTTTTGGCACAAGGAGGCGTTGAACGCATCGGACTTGACGAGGCTTTCCTGAAACTAACGCTCCCAAGCGGCGAGAAAAAGGTGATTATGCACGACATGCCCGACCATAAGGAGGGTGTGAACTTCGTTTTCCAAACCCTTCTCGACAGGGAGATAGGCGCCATTAACGACCTGAGCGAGATTGATGCCGTGGGTCATCGCATCGTGCAAGGCGGCGACAAGTTTAACGATAGCTGCATCGTTACGCCCGAAGTGGAACAAGGAATAGAAGACCTTTGCGACCTTGCACCCGTGCACAACGCTGGTCACCTGCGTGGAATTAGGGCCGTAGATGCCCTTATGCCCACCACGCCGCAGGTGGTTGTGTTCGATAATGCCTTCCATAGCACCATGCCCGAACACGCTTTCCTCTACGCAGTTCCTTACAAGTTCTACGAAGACTACCACGTTCGTCGTTACGGTTTCCACGGCACCAGCCATCGCTACGTGTCGCAACGCGTGTGCGATTACCTCGGTCGCGACATCAAAACCCAACGCATCATTACCTGCCACATCGGCAACGGAGCCAGCATGGCGGCCGTTAAGTTCGGCAAATGCGTTGATACGTCTATGGGACTGACGCCGCTCGAAGGCTTGATGATGGGCTCGCGTTCGGGCGACATCGACCCTTCGGCCGTTACTTACCTCATGGAAAAGACGGGAATGCAGCCACAAGAGATGGCCGAATTCCTCAACAAGCAAAGTGGCGTGTTGGGTATTACGGGCATTTCGTCGGACATGCGCGAGATTGAAAGCGCAGCCGAAGAGGGCAACAAGCGCGCTAAGCTGGCCTTAGACATGTACAACTATCGCATTAAGAAATACATTGGTGCATACGCTGCCGCTATGGGTGGTGTAGACATCATCGTTTGGACGGCCGGTGTTGGCGAAAACCAAACGGGTACACGCCTTGATGCTTGCAGCGGATTAGAGTTCCTGGGCATTAAGATGGATGCCGAGGCCAACAAGGTTCGTGGCAAAGAGGCCATTATCTCTACGCCCGACTCGAAGGTTACGGTGTGCGTTATCCCCACCGATGAAGAACTGGTTATCGCCAGCGATACCGAAAAGCTTGTTAGCAAGCTAAAATAAGGGGGCAGTTAGCAAGGCAATAAAGCCTTTGCAAGCCGTTCTAGACACGGTGTAGGCAAAAAAAGGATGGTTTAATTTTTTGTTCGTAAACCGCATTTTGCCGTAAAGGTGTCTGCTAAAAACTATTTGTAGTGCGGCTACAAGCCTTTTGTAGTCGCACTACAAGCATCTTGTAGCCTCCGTACAAGCCCCTTGTAATGCCGGTACAAGGGGCTTTGTTGTGCCAGTACAAGGGGCTTGTGCCGATGCTAGACCTCGAAGTTGTCTTTACTTTTAATATTTCTACAAACAGAGGGGGAGTGCACAGCAAGTCAACCCACTGGCTTATAAACTCACGAAAACCAACAACCGCCGAAAGACATCAACTCACTAACTCACAAGCTCAAAAACTCATCAACTCACAAGCTCACCAACTCACAATCTCATCAACTCAAAAACTCACCAACTCAAAAACTCACCAACTCACAAGCTTACAAACTCACCAACTCAAAAGCTCACCAACTCGCCAACTCACAAGCTCATCAACTCAAAAACTTAAATCGTTATCTTTTATTTTACAATAGTGCTCTGGTTTTCGCTCCGTTCTAGCGAAAATACAGCTCAAAAAGTAGGCAAAATGCCACTATTTTTAGCTTTTCACGCTTTGGGGTTTGTCTATTTTTAAGCCAAGAACCTGCATTTTGCACCATTTAGCCTTTCTATTTTGGCTGCCGGCTCGTATTTTTTCAACTCCAAAAACCTACTTTTAGCCCCTAAAAACCCACTTTTCAACAACTATTTCGCCCTTTTCTGCCCTGTTTTTCATGGTTCATAAAGGTTTTGTTTATGCAATCGTAGTGTATTTTTATGCTTTTTGTATCACATTTAGCGGCATTTCACACTGCGTTTAGCACCAAAACACACTGCGTTTAGCACCAAAACGCACAGCATTTAGCATCAAAACGCACTGCGTTTAGCGGCATATTGCACTGCGTTTAGCACCAAAATGCACAACATTTTGCTGCAAATGGCCCCAAAACGGGTGTTAGTGACGGTCGTTTTAAATAAAAATTCATTTTGTCTGCATGCACAACTGCCCCCTTTTGACACCAAAACAAACCTCCGCGAGAATCGATTTTTTGCGGCAAGGTGAACGATTGGTGGACAAAAAGGGCACTCATAATGTTAAAATCCGCACTAAAAGTTAGACAAAACGAGTATGCTGCATACACGCGCGAGTGGGCAACGGCACAGAGAATACGTGTGCTTGCTACCGCCAGTGCAAACGGTTGCAGGGCATGCTGCCCACGGCCAACGGAGACAACACCATGCAAACGCAGAAATAATCTGCCATTGGCAGCCAAGCTCTCAACTTGTAGAGAACGTATGGAATAACTTCAGCCAGGTCGCTTTCTGAAACATAGCCACGTTTTGCCCAGACAAATGGGGCATAATTTCAGACTTAATCGTACCTCATAGTTCGGCACTTCGTGCATGGTTGGGGTATTTATCTTGGTTTTACAATACAAAGACATAAACTCCTCTCAATTTGTAGAAATATTTAAAGTCAAGACGACTTCACTGTATGGGGCAAAAAAAAGGTTTATACTTTTGTTCTTTTCTCGTTCCTCGAAAAGTGTGTTTTCTCGCCATGGCAATGTTCGAGCAAGCTCAACATTGTTCATTTGG
>NZ_GG740073.1:771373-779981 GCF_000162415.1 Prevotella sp. oral taxon 317 str. F0108
AACATTGTTCATTTGGCTTAACGAAAACGTTCGTAAACCGCATTTTGCCGTAAGGGGTGTTCGTACAAAACTATTTGTGGTGCGGCTACAAGTCTTTTGTAGTCGCACTACAAGTATCTTGTACTGATGCTAGATATGTGTATGCTCAAACTCGTCTATCACACAATTCATTGCAAAGCTAATTTCTTTGAACCTGCCTTAAATCAAAGCCAACCTTCGTTTTATTGTTCATATCAGCCCCTCATCCCGATGCCGCTTGTTTGCATTCACCCTGCATTTTTTATACAAAAAAGCATGGTGTGGTGGAAATAAAACTGTAACTTTGTGCATATAAAACCTAAAAGTGTTTTCAGAATAGAAACGAACCGCATGCCGTGGGCATGGCTATAAACCTATATACGACACGAAAGATATGATGACATTGATTGTAGTAAGCGGCTCGCGACACACCGACTGGGTGTTTGTTGAGGATGGAAAGATTGTGGAAAAGGCAAGAACAGAGGGACTTAACCCCTATTTCCAAACGCGAAAGGAAATTAGTAGAAGTGTAAGGCTGGGCTTGCCTGAGGAGTATTTTCACAGAAAACTGCAAAAAATTTATTATTATGGCGCGGGATGCAGCAACGAATCGAAAAAGAAAGTGGTGAGTACGTCTATCATTTCGCAGTTCAAGACGCCCACTTTCGTTGAGAGCGACTTGCTGGCAGCTGCTCGCGGCATGTGTCTAGACAAGCCCGGCATTGCCTGCATCCTTGATACGGGCAGCAATTCGTGCTTTTACAACGGCGAAGATATCGTGAAGAACGTGCATCCGGGTGGGTTCATCCTTGGCGACGAAGGCAGCGGGTCGGCTATGGGAAAGGCGTTCCTGTCGGACGTGCTTAAACGATTGGCACCCGAAGAGTTGGTGGTCGACTTCCTTTATAAGAACAATACCACGCCATCCGAGATGATGGAAAAGGTGTATAACGAACCCTTGCCGCACTATTATCTGGCCACGGTGAGCAACTTCTTGGCCGAACGGCCCAGCCATCCCTACGTGCGCGACCTCGTTTCAGAGAGTTTCCGCAGTTTTATACGCCGCAATCTGATACAATACGACTTCCAATCGCAGCCCGTTTACTTTATGGGTAAGGTGGCCACAACGTGGGAACACCTGCTGCGCGAGGTTTCTTCCGAGTTTAATTTTGTGCCTGCCCGTATCGAAACAGACATTATTCCTGGGCTGGTTAGTTACCACAATAGGCGAAAGAACCAATAACATGCAGCCTTAGGCGGCATAAAAAACGCCCAATATAGATTGAATAAAGATGCTTTTAGGGGCTAAAAACGAGCAAATAGCTTGTTTTTAGCCCCTAAAACATTAAAAATATAACTTTATAAGGCTTGTTCCAGACTTTTTTTAATACCTTTGCACCCGATTTTATTTAGGGTTAGCGGAGCGGCTCCAATTGCATTCAGCGATGCCATGTTGCAAACAACGGTTCATCAGAGGTGACCGTGCAGCCGCTACGAACAGTTAGTTTATGTTTTATCAGAATAGGAAATGATTTAAATTCAAAGGCAAGCGATTGCCACACACAAATTCGTTTTTACGGCAAATCCCTTTTTTGTTGCGCCTTTATTAAGTGGGGCGCATCGTCAAATACATTTGGATAACGGTTACGCATTCAACATTTTAATGTACAATTATTTTTTCTCACGCTTTATGAAACAGCGACACGTATTGCTGATGGCCCTTTTGGTTATCTGCACACTCAGTGCATTCGCACAACAAACAGTCACAGGTTATGTTTTCACGGCCGACGATCGCGAACCCATTTTGGGCGCAACGGTGATGGCCACTGGCACCAAAATTGGTGCTGCAACCGACATCAACGGCAAGTTTACGTTAACAAACGTGCCTAATTCTGCCCGTAGCGTGGTGGTATCGTATGTGGGAATGAAATCGCAAACGGTGAACATCAAGCCCGAAATGAACATCTATCTCGAACCCGACGCCCGTTCGTTAGACGAGGTAGTGGTGCAGGTGGCCTATGGTTCGGCCAAAAAGTCCACGCTTACAGGTGCCGTGTCGCAGGTGGGCACCGAGCATATCGAGTTGCGCCCCGTATCAAGTGTTACCTCTGCATTGGAGGGAACAACGTCGGGCGTGCAGATAAACAGCACCTACGGCCAACCGGGCAGCAACCCCGCTGTACGCATTCGTGGTTTCGGAACCGTGAACGGCAGTGCTGCTCCGCTGTATGTGTTGGATGGCGTACCCTTTTCGGGCGACATCTTCGAACTAAACCCTGCCGACATCGAGAGCATGACGGTGTTGAAGGATGCCGCATCGAGTGCGCTCTATGGCAATCGTGCATCTAACGGCGTGATACTTATCACCACTAAAAAAGGCAAAAGCAACAAGTTGTCTGTTAACCTCCGCGTTAGTCAGGGCACATATACGCGCGGCATTCCCGAATACAAGTTGCTCAACCCGCGTGAGTTTATGGAAGTGAGTTGGCTAAACCTGCGCAACTCGCGTATGACCGATAAGAAGGCATCTGCTGCCGAGGCTGGCGAGTATGCCTCGAAAAACCTCATTGCCGATGCGTTGTACCTCAACATCTTTAATAAGGCCAACGATGCCCTGTTCGACGCTAACGGAAAGCTGGTGGCCGATGCGCAAATCCTGCCAGGATATGCCGGCGACCTCGACTGGTACGATGCAACCATACGCCGAGGCGCACGTCAAGAGTACAGCCTTAGCGCCAATGCCGCCAACGAGAAGAGCGATTACTATTTCTCGGTGGGCTATCTCAAAGAGAACGGCTACGTTGTAGGCTCCGATTTTAAACGACTCACTGGTCGGGCCAACATGAACTTGCGCCCAAAGAAGTGGTTCACAACTGGGTTTAGCCTCAATGGGTCGTATCAAAAGAGCAACTTGGCCGACAATGGGTCCGAAAGTTTCAAAAATCCCTTCATGTTTAGCCGTACCATTGCGCCCATCTACCCCGTGCATTTGCACAATGCCGACGGCTCGTATCGAACGGATGCGCTGGGCAACTTGCAGTACGACCCGGGCAGCTACACCGACGACAACGGGCAAGTGGTGCTTACCCGAAACCAATTTGGCGACCGCCACGTGGCTTGGGAGAACGAATTGGACAAAGACAGAACCGTGCGCAACACGCTTGAGGCAACGTTCTACACCGATTTTAAGTTCTTAAAGCACTTTACCTTTACCCTTAAAGGGCAAACCAGCATGCGCAACAACGTAAACGACACTTACGACAACCCCACCATTGGTAACGGTAAAGGCAATAACGGACGCGCAACCCAAAGGCTCGACCGATATAGGGAATACAACTTCCAACAACAACTAAACTGGAACCGCGAGTTCGACAAGCATACCGTTAGTGCCTTGCTGGGTCATGAAAACTATTATTGGTATCATAAATACACGCATGGGCGCAAGGCCAACATTAAAGTTCCTGGCCAAGAAAACTTCTCTAACTTCAGTGCCATCACCTCGCTTAGCGGTTACGAAGAAGACTATGCCACGGAAAGCTATTTGGGGCGCGTGCGCTATAACTACGACGACAAGTACACGGCAGAAGTTTCTTTCCGCCGCGATGGTTCTTCGCGCTTTGCACGAGCTGTGCGTTGGGGCAACTTCGGTAGCGTGGGCGCTAGCTGGATGGTGTCGCGCGAGAACTTCATGAAACCCGTGAAATGGGTGAACAGCCTGAAACTTCGTGCCGACTATGGACTTGTTGGTAACGATGCCGGGTCGGGCTTGTACTCGTACCTAACGTTCTACGGAGCCGCCCAAAACAACAGCAAGGGCGCATTCTACCTCACCCAGATAGGCAACGACGGGCTGAAATGGGAAACGGGCGCATCCTTTGGCCTTGGCGTCGACGCACGACTGTTCAACAGATGGAACCTCAGCGTTGAGTATTTCAACCGCCGCAACCGCGACTTACTCTTCGATGTGTACATGCCGCAGTCGGCAGGAGCCACCGATTCAGACGAGTCCTTGCCTTCGATAACGCGAAATCTGGGAACAATTGAGAACCAAGGTTTCGAGATAAACACCGATGTAGACATCTATAAGAACAAGAATTGGACGGTGAATTTCGCCACCAACGCCTCGTTCATCAAGAACAAGGTCATCTCTTTGCCCGAACAAAATAAGGACGGCATACTCTCTGGCGCTTACAAAATCGTGGAGGGCCGCAGCCGTTACGAGT
This sequence comes from Prevotella sp. oral taxon 317 str. F0108, assembly GCF_000162415.1. Lineage (NCBI taxonomy): Bacteria > Pseudomonadati > Bacteroidota > Bacteroidia > Bacteroidales > Prevotellaceae > Prevotella > Prevotella sp. oral taxon 317. The sequence goes on from NZ_GG740073.1 coordinate 775,615, forward strand.
TCTTTACCTACACATTTGTGGGTGTAGACCAACTTACGGGTAACTCGCTCTACAAGATTAACACCGACAACAATTACTATACTCGCGCCGATGGCACCGTGGTTGGCAACACCAGCGGTACAGACATCACCGCTAATGTTACCGAGATAAACGGCCAGTACTTCGTAAACGGCACCACATACGCTCAGCGCGAGTTTCATGGCTCGGCCATTCCCAAGATGTACGGCAGCTTTACCACCACGGTGAAGTGGAAGTCGCTGGCCTTCTCTGCCCTTTGCACCTACGCTTTGGGCGGTAAGGTGTACGACAGCACTTACTCGTCGCTGATGTCAACCAGCACTGGTCCGTCTAATTACAGTGCCGACATCCTCAACTCGTGGCGCGAAACTCCCGCGGGGATGACCGCTACCTCGGCCGATCGTATTTGGTATGGTGGCACACCGCAGATAAACAGCAGCAAAAACAAGGACAACAATGCTGTTTCTTCGCGATGGATAACCAACGGAAACTATTTCGTTGTGAAAAACGTCAACCTGAGTTACCAGCTACCCCAAAAGTGGGTGCGCGCCATCGACCTCGACAACGTGCGCCTAAGTTTCTCTGCCGAGAACCTGCTCTCGCTTTCTTCGCGCCGCGGACTTAATCCGCAGCAGGCTTTTAGCGGCATGCTCGACAACTATGCCGTAACGCCGCGCGTGTTCATCGTGGGCCTCGAAGTTAAGTTCTAGTTCTTTTCCCCCATATAAAAACAATTCGTATGAAAGCTACATTATTATATGTTTACGCCCTTTTAGCAGCACTTACATTGGGTGCATGCAGCGAAAATTACCTCGATACCGAGAGCAACAACGCCGAAAAACGACTGATTCTCTCTAACACAAGCAACATCGCTATGGCTGTTAACGGCCTTAGCAAGATGATGAGTACCCAGTATCTTAAAACGCAGGGAATGAACGGAGAGGGCACAATACTTACCCAATACGGCAATCTTCATGGAAATGATTTCCAAAAATGCGACTTTACGTTATGGTTACAGATGACCAACCTCGACTTCGTTGAAAACTCCACCAGCATATACGACTATTATCCTTGGTATTATTACTACAAGATTTTGGGCAATGCCAATGCCATTATCAGCCATGTTGATGCGGCAACAGGTCCCGACAACGAGAAACGTTTCCTCAAAGCGCAGGCGTTAACGTTCCGCGCTTATTGTTTCTTCCGCCTGTCACAACTCTATTCCAAGCGTTGGGCCGACAGCAACAACGGGGCTAGTAGGGGCGTTGTGCTGCGTTTAGACGAGAGTACGGGCAACATGGCGATTTCTACATTGGCCGAAACCTATGCGCGCATATATCAAGACCTCGACGATGCTCTGGCACTTTACGCCGAATCTAAGCTTAATAGGGCCGAAGACGAGAACTATGCCGTAAATGCAGACGTGGCTCATGCCATCTATGCAAGGGCTGCACTGACGCGCGAAGACTGGGCAACGGCAGCCAGCCATGCTGCATCTGCACGCGCTAACTACACGCTGATGAACAACGCCCAATACGTTGACGGTGGTTTTAACGCGCCCAATAAAGAATGGATTTGGAGTGTTTACAGCAATGCGCAAGAAACGTTGCATTATTTCCAGTTCTTCGCCTTCCAAGGAAGCAATTCTAATGCAGCAGCTGCGCGTAACTATCCTTGTGCCATCAGCAAAGCGTTGTACGACTCTATCCCTACCACCGATGTGCGCCGCGCCATGTTCCTCAACCCCGACACAATGACGTTTAACACGTCTAGTGGACTTGCAGGTAAGTGGATGACCGCTTATGCAAAGCGCGTTTACAAAAAGAAACTGTACAGCACCAGCCGCATCTATGCCTATATGCAGTTTAAGATGCAGGCCGTAAGTAATCCTGGGGTGGGAGAGATTCCCTTGTTCCGCGCGGCCGAAATGTATCTTACCGAGGCCGAGGCCAATTGTCATCTGGGGAAAGAGGCTGAGGCGCAGGCCTTGCTTGTGGCTCTGAACAAAACTTCGGGGCGCGATACGGCCTACACCTGCACCAAGACGGGCGACGAACTGTTGGCCGAAGTGCGCCGCTATCGTCGTATCGAGCTATGGGGCGAGGGTTTCGACTGGTTCGACTATAAGCGTTGGAACTTGCCCATCGTAAGGCGTACGTTTGCCGATGGCGGCAGTTTCCACTCTGCTTTCGCCGTTACCATAAAGCCCAACGAGAAAAACAACTGGACATGGGTTATTCCTAGTCGCGAAACTGATTACAATAAGCTTATCACTTCGAACAAGGAGTGAAAAACGCCTACCCCCAACCCTTTTCCTCTTGGAGAGGGGTTGGGGGCTTTTTATCCCAAAGCGGTCATTAAGAAACTTATCTTTCTTTTTGCTGGAAAAAGCAAAGTATGCTGGCAAGTGATTGCTCCTCCATGAATATCCCAGCAGTGAGTGGGGCGAACTAAGCCGCAAGTATGCTGGCAAATGATTGGCCCTCCATGAATATCCCAGCAGCGAGTGGCGCGAACTAAGCCGCAAGTATGCTAGCAAATGATTGCTCCTCCATGAATGTTCCAGCAGCGAGTGACGCGAACTAAGCCGCAAGTGTGCTAGCAAATGATTGGTCCTCCATGAATATCCCAGCAGCGAGCGGCGCGAACTAAGCCGCAAGTATGCTGGCAAGTGATTGCTCCTCCACGAACATCCCAACAGCGAGCGGCGCGAACTAAGCCGCAAGTATGCTGGCAAATGATTGCTCCTCCATGAATACCCCAGCAGCGAGTGGCGCGAACTAAGCCGTAAGTATGCTGGCAAATGATTGGGCCTACATGAATATCCCAGCAGCGAGCGGCGCGAACTAAGCCGCAAGTATGCTGGCAAGTGATTGGTCCTCCATGAATATCTCTGCCGATTACGGGAGCCGTTTCGTTACACTTTACTTTCAAAAAGCTCAACGGCCGATTAGAATTTATGTTTTTTTATTTTACAACATCACTCTAATTTTCGCTCCGTTCTAGCGAAAATATGGGTTAAAAAGTAGGCAAATGACTACCATTTCTAACCTTTCGCGCCTTTTACTTTGTCTACTTTCAAGAAAAGGGCCTGCATTTTGCACCATTTTGCCTTTCTATTTTGGTCGCCAACTCATAATTTTTCAAGCCCAATTACCCGCTTTTTACCCCTAAAATCCCACTTTTTGACGACTATTTCACCCTTTTCGGCCATATATATCATGATTCGAGAAGGTTTTGTTTATACCTTTTCAACGGATATTTATGCTTTTCGTCTCACATTTAGCAGCATTTTACCTTGCGTTTAGCACCAAAACGCACTGCATTTAGCACCATTTCACCTTGCATTTTGTACCAAAACGCACTGCGTTTAGCGGCATATTGCACCGCGTTTTACACTAAAACGCACTACATTTTGCTGCAAATCACCCCAAAACGGGGGTTGTTGGCGGTTGGTTTAAATAAATATTCATTTCGCTTGCGTGCACAACTAACCCCTCTGGGCATCAAAACAAACCTCCGCGAGAATCGATTTTTTGCGGCAAGGTGGGCGGTTGGTGGACAAAAAGGGCACTCTTAATGTTAAAATTTACGCCGAAAAGTTGACAGATTCGGATTGGTGAGTTGACAGGTCGACGAGTTGACAAGTAAACGAGTAAACAAGAGCTGGTGTCATAGTGCAAACAGACATTTGGCAAAACTCCTTACTCCTCTACTATTTACTCCTTTACCACTCACTCCTTACCCCTTTAACTCCGTCGCTCCTTTTTGACAAGTTTATGAGTTCATTCCCTTTTCAAGGCACAACCGGGTTTTGCCACAAACAAAGGGACTGGAATTTCAAAGATTGCAGTGCCCTTGTAAAGTACTTCGTGCATGGGCAGGGCGTTTATCTTGGCTTTACAGCACAAAGACGATGAACCTCTCCCAATTTATGGAAACATTAAAAGTCAAGACAACTTCCATATATTTATAGCACAGCCAACACCTGTCGGCAGCGACAATGCCGTGTGCAAGTTCCGGCACGTTGGGCATGCCTCCACGCATGAACGTTTGCGCTAACGGGATTAAATATAATTTAAGGGGAATGGGTTCTTTGTGTAAATATCGTTAACAGAGGAGAACTTTCTCCTCCTTATTTGTTGCGGTTTTGGAATTAAATCGCTAACTTCGCTATCAGGATACGACAGATTGCAAATCTTCCTCTTCCTTCAAGGGCAAGACTGTTTTTCAGCCGACAGGGAAGACTTCAAGAAGTTGTTGAGGTTTTCTCTTTTTTGTTTTCACGCCGGCATGACGACAGGGAACTGAAAGGACCTCCGAAAACATCATTCATTCATAAACCAATC
>NZ_GG740073.1:781240-783282 GCF_000162415.1 Prevotella sp. oral taxon 317 str. F0108
GGGTGATAAGCAATGCCGACCCAGAAGGCAAGGGCCGCGTGCAGGTGCGGATGAACTGGCAGACGGGCAACATGCACACCGACTGGATACGCGTGATGACGCCCGACGGCGGCGGCTGCCGCGACGGGGTTGAGACCAACCGCGGCTTCGTTTTCATCCCCGAGGTGGGCGACCACGTGCTGGTGGGGTTCCGCCACAACGACCCCAACCGCCCCTACGTGATGGGCAGCCTGTTCAACGGAATCACCGGCGGTGGTTGTGGTAAGGGCAACAACTGCAAGAGCATCTGTACGCGCAGCGGCATCTGCATCGCCTTCAACGACGACAGTAGGACACTGACACTTAGCGACCCTAGCGGCAACATGGTGTTGATGGATGGGCATGGCGGCATGAGGATAATGGCGCCAAGTGACGTGAACCTCTCCGTTGGCAACAACTTAAACGTCACTGTCGGCAAGAACCTGAACTTGACTGTCGGCGATAATCAGACGAGTGTTGTGGGAAACACACTCTCAATAAAGGCTTTGGAGCAGATGCTGGTAGAGACGCCTGTTATGAAACAGCTGATATCCGACTTCTTCCACACACAGGCGGGTAGGGCTTTGCTTAATTCGCACGGACAGATAAAGATAGAGGCGGACGAGACGAATGTGGTGGGCGAGAGAAAACTGATGATGCACAGCGGCGACCACGCTTTGCTTAATTCGCACGGAAAGGTGGAGATAAGGGCCGAACAAGGCATAGATGAGCTTAATCATGCGGAAGACTATGAGGTGGAGAAGGAGAATATTGCCGAGCAGGTGTGCGTGCAGTTCCGTCCCAATAAAGACTATAGTGGAGAGTTTGGGTTCGACTGGTTCAGGATTGGCGACTGCGAGCGTAAGGTCCCGGTTCAAACCAAGGACAACAGCGAGAGCAAGGGCAACAGCCAGACCAAGGCCAGTAGTGAAACAAAAGGTAACGGCCAAACAAATGCCGACGGCAAAACCGAGGGCGGCAGCGGAACCAAGTTCGACATACGTTACGACACGATAATGGGCTTTTATAACAAAACGGGGTTCGTACCAGACGACCATGTTTGGCAAAGGTTCATGTGGCAGGAGTTCTCGCCGCTGTACATCATTCCGTGGAAAAAGCAGAACAAGATGAAAGATTATATCTATGCCCCTCCCGTAATGACCTTGTTGAAAGGCCATAGTGCCGACTTGGTTTTGAACATGGAGGTAAACCAGAAAGCGAAAGAGCTGAGGTATGAGTATGACAAGAAGTTTTTCCAACTGGATAAAACCACAGCGAAAGTACTCGACAAGGGGTTGCACATCAATGGCGACACGATACGGATTACTTGTATTGAGGAATTCGGTGAAACCAAGTTCATCGAGGTTTACGCTTACGATGAGGAGGGTAATAAAACACTCGCCGGTAAGCTGTTGGTTCTTGCGAACGATGCCAAGCATCGGCGCAAGATTGACGTGGTGTTGGTTAGGGTAAGGTGTAAGATAAATTCCGACCCAACGGTTCTTCCCACCCTACCTGGCGAGAATTCTATTCGTAAGGCAACGTTGATGAAATTTTTCACCCAATGCTATGTAGAGGCGAACATAGAAGAATGTGTGTTGGATTTGAGTGATGAGAAACACATTAAGGAGTTTATGGCGTATACAACAACAAAAGACAAGAAAATGATTCTTGATATCGCTAAACTTAATAACAAGAGCACTTACAATTACCTTACCAACCAAATAAACAACAACCCAAACACATCAAAGTATGATGGTTATTATAAGATTTTCTTGATTGACGAGCTTTGTTTTAAAGAAGAGAAAGAAGTGTATGGACGTGCAAGGGATCGCAACACAAAAGAGGTAATTGTGTTTAGAAAAGGTCTGAACGATAACACTTGTGTTCATGAACTTTTCCATGCCCTAGGCCTTCGTCATCCTTTCGACAAATTGAACAAGTATATATTCCAGGAGTTTACCACAGACAACATTATGGATTACTCTGATATTGGTCCTTTACATATCCCAGTTGTTGCCACT
>NZ_GG740072.1:0-11728 GCF_000162415.1 Prevotella sp. oral taxon 317 str. F0108
TACGAAAGCCCTGAGTGCGAACGTCGCACTCAGGGCTTGTTCGTTTTTGGGAGTTAGTGAGGGCTTAGGTTTGTGAGTTAATGAGTTTGTGCTTTTGTCTTCGGTTTATACAATTCCCCAAGGGCAACTAACATGTCTTACATTATCGTAAGTATTACAGCTTAGTTGTTAATAGCTCTTTGAATATCTCTTTACTATACTCAACGAAACGCTTGTTTAGTTTTACATCACTTAAATCTACCACAATGATGCTGTCTTGTACTTCAAAGACAACAGTTTCGTAGGTCAAACTTACCGATTTGCAAGTGTTATAAGTAACATCACCATTACATTCTGCATATATCCCATTTAGTTCAGATTCTGGGTCATCGTCCTCCCCCAATGTTATAGGCCTTTGGAAAAGGATATAGTTCTTATAATCAAATTTATCATCGGCTAATCCAACCATATAATAGTTGTCTTTTTTATTTCTACTTGCAGTAATAGCTTTTGCTTTAAATTCCAGTCTAAACATAAGTAATGTTATTAGTGTTATACGTTGGCAGAATTAGTCTCTCACTTAGCCATTCCGACAAGGGAATAAATAAGGTAAATCGTTCTGTCCTGTCTGTTGTACTAAATTATTCTTTTTCAAATGTCTCTTCTATATTTTACTGATGAAGATGTGTCCCTTCTCTGTTGCACAACCATGACAGCCGCTCTACCAAGATGGATTGTTGGCTTTCCCCAAAAGCGTCATCACGTATGTCAATACCTAGCTTAATGCAGTAGGAAATAAGTGCATCTTTATCTAATCTTCGTTTTATCATTTTTTGTTGATACAGCTCTTTGTCTTCAAATGGTTGGATTTCCCCTTGGCAGAGAAATTTCCATTTGGGGTCTTTCATTGCATAGACAGTACGTACTTTTTCCCCTTTTCTATGTAACTAAACGCATTCATTGCATCATGTGTGTCGTTTGTGCTGATTTGAAAGCAATAGGCTTTTATTCTTAAAGCCTTGGAGATTTGATAGGCTAACGAACTTAATCCATCTGAATAGTTTGAGAACATTATACACTTGTTCTCACATGTCCTTGGAGTGAAGAAATATAGCTTTTCAAAATGCGCACCTCCTTTAAGCGGACTTGTTTCGTATAGGTCGAACTTAAATGGCGTGCGTGTTATTTTGTACTTTTCACTGTTTCCCCATCTTTTCTGAATGTAGCCCTTTATTTGTTCTAATGGACAATCTAGGCATGTGAAAGTGAAATACTCGAATTGATTTATACGCATAGTTTCCTTGGTGAAGGTGTGAATGTGCTTTTACCATACCACTATCGTAAGTGAATAAGCATCTTTTCCGTTAAAATAGTCAAGGTGGCCGTAATATGCCCTTGCAAGGCGGCCAATAGTTTATAACGATTAACGCCCTGTTCGGTTTTTTATTGCGTTGAAAGTCTGTGAAAAGGTGGTCTTTTCACTAACCGGTAGCAGGTTAATGACTTTAAGATGCTTTCTAATGATTGATATGAGTTACAATATTTGGTTGTTGTTGATGCGTTTTCACCTATATGTTTGATTTCAGAGGATTTGTTGGTATAATGGTGTGGAAAAGTTGTGGCCGACTTTTCTTATACGAAAGCCCTGAGTGCAAACGTCGCACTCAGGGCTTGTTCGTTTTATGGATTCCTGATGGTTGCTTATAATGCAATTTCAAGCGGTTTGTTGTATTGAAGGTGCATTATGCCGAGTGGGTAAGCTAGTCGGCCCAGAACACGCCATTGTTAAGGTCGACATCGTAACAATCCCAGTTCTCTGGGTTTTCGTTATTAAATGAAGTTCCCTCTTTGCTACGAGTATTGTCGCCCTTGGTGTATTCCATCTTTGATGTCTTGTCGACTAGGTTACTGTGTGCATCGCTCCATTCAGGGCTGTTGCTATAAGTAACGGTTCCGTCTGCATTAAACGTAACTCTTACATTTAGGAAAAGCTCGGCTTTTTTCCTTGCTTCGTCTTCCATGTATTGTTTATTCCAGATTATGCCTTCCAGTTCTTTGTCTTCGTTTGAGTTTAAAGTCAATTTTACGCACAAAACGATGGCGATTATAACTATTCCGACAAATCCTAATGTTTTCATGTTCTTTGATTAATATAGTTTATTGAAGTGAGGTTTGTCCAAGGTGTTGGAGTGAGACAGGTAATAAAGTGCGGACAACTAGCGTCACCTAAACGTACAATAGGGATGTAACAAGAATGATGCTTACACGTCATTACCTTTGTGTCTGTAACATGTTATTATATCATAGGCATTCGTTTTTTGGTATTACGGCTGCAAAGTTACAAATTTACTTTAATACTACCGCACTTTTTTAGATATATGTAACGGATTATGAATGTTAATTTGCCGAGTTGCATCAAGGGGTTAAATACCTGGGTGCGCTACACAATAGTATTGGTATGTGTGAATATTGCCAAGTTTATGCTGTGCAACTACCATTTGATTATTTGACTGTTACATGAGTTAGCAGCCATTTGTTGGTCGTTCCAACGATAGCAACCCAAAGGTACTAGGACTGTATTAACTGCAACTTGCGCACTCGCTTACATGTCGTTATTTTCGTAGTTGTCGAAGTCGACGGCGCGCTTTGCATCTGCTTGCGATGCATCTCCACGTTCAGTTCCAGGGCTTAGGCTAGTGCCTTTCGAGCCGCATAGGAACATAACCTTAATACATAGCAAACCAATGGTTGGTTTTTTGTAGATGTTCTTTTTCATAGGATGATTATTTGCTGTTTGTTATGGGATGAGAATGTTTAAGATATAGACTACATCTGTAATCTACCGAATTAGTATTTTCTTGTTTCGCCGCACATATACCTGCCCCGCTTGTCGCTGCTCTTTCTTTATGCACCTTCCGTCTAGCGTGTACCATGTTTCGTTTTCTTCATCGCGCTGTTCTTTATGCGGGAGTTCAACAACGGTTGTCTCGTTGGCTACGAATTGGTATTGTTTAGCAGCAGCGGCAGAAGAAAACTTAAAATAAGCCCTTAGCCCAGGCATTGTGCGAGCGTTGTTGGCTGGTAAGAATAGTTTATTGCCCTGTAAAAACTGCTCGGTATCGTCGGCTGCGAGTTCTTTTGCGTTGTATGTTCCACAAAACGACACCCCATCGTGCGTAACCATGCTTGCGTAAGGGGCGATAATGTCGGTGTTTGGCATTGTCCACGACTTAATGTTGTTAGCGGTTCTTAGTAGATAAGGCACGCCTGCTTGTAGTTGTGTTACAGGTTTGAAGTGCAGTTTGTTGTTTGAAACAGCCGAGAACGCCATCAAGGTATGATCTCCGAACGCCTCTTTTAGCTCTGTCGCACTCATGTCGAACGGAAGGCAAATGGTGTTCCAACGTTCTGCTTTCAGTTTCCGTTTAACTACAACAGCTGTGTTTGTGGTCGTGATAATGGTGTTTTGTGGTTTTCCTTCGTCCAAAACAAGTTCTTTCCTTATTCCATCGCGTTGTAGTGGGATAAAGTAAATTTCCCCTTCTTTAAAGGTATAGAACAAGCCCGTGAGCGTGTGATAGGTTTGTTTCGTTGGTAAGGTAAATGTTAAGTTAAACGCACGGAGCAACTCTAAGCTATGTCCGTTCACCATCAGTTCTGCTTTACCCGTCCTACCTCTTACCTTTACCGCGACATTGGGCTGATAACCAAAGACGCAATCGTCTAGGTTTAGTTTCGTGCAATCTAATTCTGTCGGTGTCGGTGGCTCTTTATGTTCTACTTGTACGTGGCCTGTACCATCGTTTTCAACCATCAATACGGGAAAATAGTTGCGTACGAACTTGCCAAGTACAAATCCCGACAGTACGTCGCCTGTTTGAAAAGGCATGGTGTTGTTGAACTTTAAAGCCAAACAACCCGTTTTATCACGAACGAATGCCCACTTATTGCGAGCGAATACCACTTCGGCCGCGTTTAAAGAAAGGTTGTACAGGCTTTCTGTGTCGTGTTTCTTGTTAAATTCACGAATGTTTGCGGCCCCTTTAATTCCACTCCAACATCTCATCACACATGTTGTCATGCTGGGTGCATGTCTCTCATCGCCCAAATAAACGGCCGTGAGTGTGGTTGTACCAGTTGCAATGGGTGTGGCATTGGTGCCGTCGGCATTGAGTTCCAGTATTTTATTATTGCCCGAAAGGAACATCAAATTGTTGTTATCGGCCCCTTCTATATGTGGAACAGGTAGTTTGTCGCCTTTAAAGAAGTCGTAGGCTGGTTGAACAAAGCTTATCGATGTTGGTTGCTTAGGCGAAACGTCGGCCAAATGCACCTCGATACGTTCGAGCCTCAGCACTTCTTGACTATTGTTCGTTATTTCCATTTGGCGCGATTGCCCCACCCAAGCCTGCCCTTCTTGTTGGAAATAACCCGAAGGGGTGGTAAACTGCTCAGAACGAAGAGGGGTTGCGCCTTTGGCAACGTGCAGTACAACCTTTGTGATACATTTGTTGGAAAGCGACTTCCCTAGCAATCTGTTGCCAGGGTTGAGCAATAGCGTATGTGTTTTTGGGTTTACCGTTGGGTTGCCTTTGCCTTCGCCTTTCGGGAAAATGAGTTGGCAATGCTTACTTTCCTTGTCGGTATTGGTGTGATTGGCATAATCGAAAGTTTCGATAATGTTTTGTGCCTTTGCCGTTGTGCCGACAGTGAAAAACAAAAGCAGAAGTAGCTTGTTTATAAGTTGATGAGTTTGTGAATTCATGAGTTTAGCTTTTGAGTTCATTGTTTTTTTGACTTCATGAGTTTGTTCTTTTTTGAGTTTACGAGTTTATAAGTTTGTTTACGTGTTGATGATTTTTTGAGTTTGAAGGGTGGTGAGTTCTTGTGTCTTCTGCCTTTTTCTCTGTGGTAGGTTCGGATTTTTGCAGAATGAGCCACAAAGCGATAAAACTTAAACTCATCAACCAGTAAACTTTCCAACTCATAAACTTACTCTTCTGATGGCACATTGTCGGCTAGTTCTGCCGTGTATAGTTGCACATATTGTTGTGCCACCTTTACGTAATCGTGGTGTTTGGCTACGTATTCCACACTTTGGCGTTTGTGTCGCATCAGTTTCTCCTTGTCGGCAATGGCCTGTTCTAGCTTAATGTACACGTCTTCTTCGTTTGGCAGTACGTTTATTATAGGCCGCAAATGCGTTTCGCCTAGCAGTTCGTAGCCCTCTGGTTCGCCTCCGCCAACGCAAACAATGCCCTTGCTCATGGCCAAAAGGGGGTTCATTGATGGGGTATAGCTATAAAGTTGGTCTAAAATAAGGTCGCTGTTTTCCATCAGTCGTTGGTATTCGGCAAAAGGAACCGACTCTACCTTCACCAATTCCACTTCGTTTGTATGCTTTTCTACCAACCGAAGGGCGGCAGCAAGCATTATGTCGGTGCCCTTGTAGGCATGTCGCGACTTGTTGATGCCGATGAAAATCTTAACCTTTTGCCCGATAGGTGCGATGGTTGCAGGCGGACATGGCATCTTAATGGGGTAGGGAATGAAAACGGTTTTATGGGGGAAAAGTGGCTGATAACACACCCAATACTCGTAAAGCCCCGTGATAATGCCGTCGCAATCGTGCGCGATATACTTGTTTAGCCGTTCTTTGCTCGTGCCAATCCAGTCGGCTGTTTCCTTTAAGGCATCTTCGTTTTGCCTTAGTTCGTTGCCAAGGTTAAAGTCGCTATATCGTAAAGACTTGCGTGTTCGGCATTCGTTCACCCAATAGTAGTCCATGCCAAAGGCGCAGAGAAACACGCGCTTGTTGTGTTTGCGCAGGTAGCGATACAGCGAAAACAGCCTTTCGGCCTTCATTTCAACGAATATGGGGTTGATAAGCTGCACCACATCATAGCCTCGCAACTTGGGCAATGCCCACAAAAGGCGAAGTGAAAAGCTTATTTTGCCCCACAGCCCCGCAGTGCGTTTGAGGTCGATGTCGCGCGGATAGTCTTTCCAAAAGTCGCCGTTAGAGGCCACCGTAACTTGATGTCCCAGCTGTCGCATCCCTTGGGCCAAGGCATTGTGCACGTTGCTGTATTCGCCTAGCAGTAAAATCTTCATGAAACAACCTTTGGTAACACCCTACAAAGAATGCGCCTGCCTGCTTTGAAGTTGGTAAAACGTCTGAACCATTGGTACTTTTGGCTGTAAGGCTTGTCGGGAAGTGGGAACAAACCATTGCGATGCAGACGCGCTACACATTTTTCCAGATGCCTAGGCGAACGCGTGTCGACGATGATTTTGTACAGATAGTCCATCGTTAGCTGTGCCACACGTCTTTGTAAGGCGTCTCTATTGGCCGTTGGTCCCGTTGCCGCCATCTTTTTAAGTTGCATGATAACGTCTTCCAAGTCGCTTAGCCGTTTGGCAACGCTCTTGATGTCGTGTCGCTGAGTGATAGAACCCTCGCGTTTTCGGTAGAAATAGGCGTGGGCATTGGTAACAAATACGCGTTCGGCACGTAGCAATAGCTGTGGCGTAAATTCTTCGTCTTCGTGGTATATGCCTTTTCGAAAGCGCAACGAACCGGCAAGTTGCCGTTTAAAAAGGTAGCCCCAGGCAGCTGCATGCAGATTGTTGTGGCGCATATAGCGTGCTCCGTCTATAGGTCCTTCGTAGTGTGTGGGAACGTTTTTGGGGGTGTTTTGTGTTTGATTAAACATCACCACATCGGGTTCTTGATAGCGCATGATGTCTAGACAGTGCTCGTAAGGTGCGCGCAACAAGTAATCGTCGGCATCGATAAATTGCACATACTCGCCAGTGGCGAGTCTTAGGCCAGTGTTCCTGGCATGGCTTAGTCCGCCGTTCTTTTGTCTAACGTAGATAATGTGGTCTTGAATGTCGCGCAAATCGTTGATGGGCGAATAGCCAGAACCATCGTCAACGACAATAATCTCGCGCTCTTCATTGCTCAGCGACAGCGACAGTATGCTGTCCAAACATTGCCTGAGCATGTTTAAGGGTTCGTTGTGATAGGGAATGATAAAGCTAATCATTTTGTTTTCATGAAACGGTGTAACAATAGATGTATTTGGCATAAACTCTTTATGCCGAAAACCTTAATCCAAAAGGCTTTGGCGCGCGTGGCAAAGGGCATAGGGGCTTTTAGCACGAAGTGCCAACTTAGCGGATGCCGAGCCAGCCTAATGGTGGTGTCGCCTTTGCGGTAAAGGTCTATTTGCATGTTAAGCAAATGCAGGTGAAAGCGTGCTTGGGCCTCGCTTGTGCAGCCGTTGGGCGGTATGATGCTTTTTCGCACGCGCATGTTCCACACCAACAGTTGCGCCAATTCGTAGGCACTGGCCTTTTGGGTGATGCCTTCTGGGTTCAGCCAGTAGTGGTATGCGCCTTGGTTAATGGTAAGTATGTTGCCTGCTTTGGCCAAAAGGCGCGCCGTGGTGATAAGGTCTTCGAACACTTTACCTTCGGGAAACCGCACATTGGCAAAGAGATTGGCACGCCACAGCTTGTTCCAAGCATAAGCATGCAGGTAGCCTTGCTCTTCATACCAATAAAGTGCAGGCTTATGATGCTCTTGTTCGGCAAAGGTGAGCAGCTGTTCGTGTTGCGAAAGCCAACCCTTCAACACGGGAAACTCCACGATGTTGCATTGCGGATGTTGCGCAAAGGCATCGGCGGCGGCCTGAAACGTGTTGGGCGCGATAGCGTCGTCGGCATCAACAAAGGCCAAGAAGTCGCCCTTAGCATGTGCGATACCCGTATTGCGAGCCTTGCTCAGTCCGCCATTGGGTTGGTGCAGCACCGTTATTCGGCTGTCTTTTTCGGCCCACGCATTGCATTTTTGCGCGCTACCATCGGTAGAACCATCATCAACAAGCAGCACTTCCATATTGTCAAACGTCTGTTTGAGCACGCTCTCTACACAGCGGTCGAGTGTGTGCAGCATGTTATATACAGGTATGACAACACTTATTTGCATGAGGTTTTATTTACAAAGTTACATTAAAAAGTAATAATGACCAAAATTTTTCGTTGTTATAGTAAAAAAGATTGGGTTATTGTAAATAATCGCCTGTAAGCTGCAAAGCTGCACCCTACCTAGGCATGCGCCAATACAAGTACCTTGTAGTGGGGCTACAAGCGGCTTGTACAGACACTACAAACGGCTTGTAGTGCCACTACAAATGGCTTGTAGCCCCACTACAAAGGGCTTTGTACAGATGCGTTGCAGAGAAAGCTGAGGGCAGACGAAGGCTTAAAGCCACTTCTTTTTTTACTAGATTTAAGAATGAAACAACAGAAAAAGACAAACGGCTATGCGCACATACTGAAATATATGGGTGTGTTCGGCAGTGTTCAGGGGGTGACAATCGGCTTGGGTATTATCCGAAACAAGTTGGTGGCCGTGCTTATTGGGCCTGCCGGCGTGGGCATTATATCCCTATTTAACTCGGCCATAACCTTGCTTACCAACACGTCTAACTTGGGGTTGGGCGTTAGTGGGGTGCGCAATGTGGCGGAGGCTTACGAGGCAAACGATGGGCAACGCCTCGATTCGGCTGTTTCTACACTCCGCTTTTGGGCTTTCTTAACGGGTTTCTTGGGTATGTCGCTGTGCCTTGTGCTTAGTGTATGGCTCAGCCAGATCACGTTTTCGGACAGCGTTCACACCGTAGATTTCTTGCTGCTTTCGCCCATTGTGGCCCTTTCGTGCATCACCGTGGGCGAGACGGCCCTATTGAAAGGTGCGCGAATGCTGCGTAGTTTGGCCCAACTTACCATTGCCAGTCTGGCACTTACCATCTTGATAACTATTCCCTTGTACTATATCTATCGCGAGGCAGCCATTGTTCCGTCGCTTATAGTTGCGGCTTTGGTGCAGATGGGTGTAACACTGGCTTGCTCGTTCAGGGCATTTCCGCTGCGACTGAATTGGAACAGCGAGCATTTTCGTTCGGGTAGCGCGATGATAAAGCTGGGCTTGGCTTTTACGCTAGCAGGCATATTGGGCAACGGGGCCGACCTTTTTATTCGTAGCTTTCTTAACAAAACGGCCTCTATCGAAACCGTTGGCCTGTATAATGCCGGCTATATGCTTTCTGTGGTGTATGCCTCCACGCTGTTTTCGGCGTTAGAGGCCGACTTTTTTCCGCGCATCTCGGCCGTAAACCGATTTCAATATACCATGAACGTGCTTGTAAACCGCCAAATAGAGGTGGGCTTGCTCATTGTTGGGCCGTTGTTGGTGGTGTTCGTTTTGGCGTTGCCCGTTCTTGTTCCGCTGTTGTATAGCAGTGCCTTTGCTGGGGTTGTGGTCATGGTTCAGGTGCTTAGTTTCAACATTTTCTTTCGGGCGATAAGTCTTCCGTTAGAATATATCGCGCTGGCAAAGGGCGATTCGCGAACCTACCTGCTGCTCGAAGTGGCCTACGACTTGGCTTTTGTGGCGGCCGTTATCGGCGGAATGCACTTAGGCGGATTGTGGGGCGTGGGCTTGTGCCTATCGGTAATGAGCCTGCTTAACCTCGCTTTGGTGGCGTGTGTGGTGCAAAGTAAGTTCGGTTATTGCATGCGCCGCAGCGTTTTCCGCAACATCGGGCTGCAATTGCCTTGGCTTGTCTTGGCCTATGCCACCACATTTGTACACAACATGTCGGTTTATTGCCTCGTTGGTCTTGCGTTGGTTGGCATCAGTTCGTACTTGTCTGTTGGCGCATTGCGAAAGAAAACAAAACATTAAAACTTAGAAATACAAAGATAATGCCCAAAGTTTCTGTACTGGTTGCCGTGTATAATGCGGAAAAATACCTGCGAGCGTGTCTCGACTCGCTGTTAAATCAGAGTTTGAAAGACATCGAGGTGGTATGTGTAGACGACGCCTCGACCGATAATTCACTGGCGTTGCTGAACGAATATGCGGCGAATGACAGCCGATTGAAGGTGGCGACGCTGGCTAAAAACTCAGGCATTTCGCACACACGCAACGTGGCTTTGGGCATGTCTACGGGCGAATACGTGTGCATGGTCGATTCGGACGATTGGCTCTCGGCCGATGCTTTGCAGCTTGCTGCCGAGGTGCTCGACACAGAACAAGGGGTGGATTGCGTGCTTTTCGACTTTATCATTGCCGAACGCGACGATGTTCTGGGCACATATACGCGCCAACGGCGGTATAACTCGATGCCGTTCAGTCGCATTAGCGGCCTTCGCGCTTGCGAATTGAGCCTTGATTGGCGCATTCATGGGCTTTATATGATAAGGCGTGCCATACATCTACAATATCCTTATGATGAGAGTAGCCCTGTGTATAGCGACGAAAACACCACGCGCGTGCATTATTGGGCATCGCGAGAGGTGGTGCAATGCGCGGGAAAGTATTTCTATCGCCAGCATGCAGAGTCGGCCACGCATGCGCCTAACCTGAATAAGTATTATCGTTTGGACGCTTACAAAAGCCTGAAACAATTTTTGCAGAGCCATACCGACACCCGTTTTCTGTGCGCACGATTTGAAAACATGCGGTGGCTAACGGTTGTAGACCTATATTTTGAGTACTACAAAACGCGGCGGCAATTGTCGCAAGCAGAGCAACAAACGGTGAAAAAGCGTTTGAAAGCGGCTTGGCAAGACATCGACCACTCTTTACTTAGCGGCAAAGATACGCGCAAGTTTGGGTATATGCCCCTCCGCTTTTCGTGGTTGGCGTTTAGAATACAAGAAGAATTGTATTTCTTCGTTAGGGCAATGCGCGATAAAATGAGGTAAGATAGGCAATGAAAACCATTAAAAACGGCAAAGCTGGGTATGGATATAATCAATGATTTTGAAGTTCAGTTTTATAAGGCACTACGCCTTTTAGACCTCGGTAAAACAGAACAGGCCTCAAAAATACTAGAAAACGTAGTTGCCGAGGCAGCCAAAATGCAGAACAACCTTTTCTTTATAAGGGCGAGTTGTGTGCTAGGCGAGTTGCTGTTTGCGACTGGTAAGTACAACGAGGCTAGGAGATATTTGACACAAGTGATAGAAACGCCCTGTCAAGATGATGTTGTGGATTATGAAAAGAACCTTGCCGAAGATATCTTAGGCAGGTTATAAAAAAATGCCTTTAAACAAGACAGGGCAATGAAAACAGAAAAATACAAGACAACTGATCAAGAATTTGAGGCGATAATAAAGTTAACGCCCCAGCAACGCTATGTTTATTTTGTAAAACGAATATGCGATTGGGAAGAGATATGGACGTTGTATAAGGACGATTGCATTGTGCTGAACGAAGACAAACATGGTGTTTTGTTTGCACTTCTTTTCCCTTTCGAGTCTTTTGCCTCTTTCTATGCCACAAGAACAGTAAGCTTGCAGAATGATTTGTGTAAGTGTTTTACTTTGGACGAGTTTCTCTCTACTATCGTAAACAAGCTGTTAGCGAATAACATTGCCTCTGCTTTAGTGTTTCCCGTACCCAATGGATTTGGACTGAACGTTCCATTGACAAGGCTTATCGCCGACATACACAAAGAATTGGAAAACTACGAGTAGCCAATTGCCTTTTCTGCAATTGTTATACGAACGTTTTCGTTAAGCCAAATGAACAACGTCGAGCTTGCTCGAACATTGTCATGGCGAGAAAACGCACTTTTCGAGGAACGAGAAAAGAACGTTTTCGTTAAGCCAAATGGACAACGTCGAGCTTGCTCGAACATTGTCATGGCGAGAAAACGCACTTTTCGAG
>NZ_GG740072.1:11841-38551 GCF_000162415.1 Prevotella sp. oral taxon 317 str. F0108
GAACGAAAAAGAACAATTTCTTTCGCCTTATCGTTCTTTTTGTGTTAACTTTGCAAGACACCCCCATCCTTCGGCATGGGGCACACCTATTTATATATAGAAGGATGAACGACGAATACAAAACCATTGACGACATAGGGCAAGGCGTTTACACTGAGAAACGGAGTAAGTTCTTGGCTTATGCCCACCCTGTTGACTCGGTTGAGCAAATAAAAGACCTGCTAGCCAACTATCGCAAGCAACATTACGATGCGCGACACGTCTGTTACGCCTATATGTTAGGCTCCGAACGACAAGAATTTAGGGCTAACGATGATGGCGAACCCAGCAGCACAGCAGGGAAACCCATTCTTGGGCAGATAAACAGCCACGAACTAACCAACATTCTCGTGGTGGTGGTTCGCTATTATGGCGGTGTAAACCTGGGTACGGGCGGGCTAATCGTGGCTTATCGCACCGCGGCCGCCTTGGCTATCGATAACGCCCCAATGGTAAGCAGGCTGGTAGAAGAAACGGTTTCGTTTGCCTTTCCTTATGTAATGATGAATGGCGTGATGCGTGTGGTAAAAGAGTCGGAGGCAAGAATCCTTGCCACCAACTTCGAAAACACCTGCGAGATAAAGCTAAGCATTGTACGTTCGAAAGCCGAAGAACTGCGAAACAAACTCAACAAGCTTTCATTTGGATAGGCGCGTTTCGGCCACTACCTCGCAGACTTTCTCCACTGTTTCGTAATTGTTGGCAACTTCTTCCACTCTCGAACACTTCCAAGGTTATAAGTTTGTAAGCGTTTGTTGGTAGCATGAAATAAAGTTCCAACGACTCACCAACCGAGCAGCTCACCAACCTCTCTTGTGTTTGGTAGCGATGCAATAGAACTCCAAAACTTGCGAACCGAGTAACTCGCCAACCTCTTTTGTTTTGGAAATAGCGATGCAATAAAATTCCAAAACTCGCGAACTTGTAAACTCTCACCAACTCAATAACTCACCAACTTAAATAATATTATATTTCAAACGGCGGTTATTACATGTGTTTTGACTAATTTTGCACGAAAACAATAACAGGAAATGAAAAGACTAATGATGATAGCCACACTTTTGGCTACCATGTTGTTTGCAGGCGCACCCCAACTTAGTGCTGCCTCGCTCCACAGCAAACGAGAATTCAGGGGTGCATGGATACAAACGGTAAACGGACAGTTCACAGGGATGAGCACCGCCGCCATGCAACAGACGCTTAGACAGCAACTCGACGAACTGCAACGCGATGGTGTTAACGCCATCATCTTTCAGGTTCGGCCAGAGTGCGACGCGCTCTACGAAAGTAAAATCGAGCCGTGGAGTCGTTTCCTAACGGGCGTTCAAGGGAGAGCTCCCATGCCTTACTGGGACCCGCTCAGATGGATGATTACCCAATGCCATCGGCGCGGCATGGAACTTCACGCTTGGATTAACCCTTATCGCGCAAAGACGGCCGGAACAACAGCCTTAGCACGCAACCATGTGGCGTCGTTATATCCCAATAGGGTGTTCCCCTACAATGGTCAGCTGATACTTAACCCTGGTTTGCCTGAGAACCGCGAGTACATCTGTCGCGTGGTAGACGACATCGTTACGCGCTATGACGTAGACGGAATACATATCGACGACTACTTTTACCCTTACCCTGCTGCTGGCCAAACCATTGCCGACGACAAGGAGTTTATGCGCTATAACGGCGGAATAACCAACAAGAACGATTGGCGCAGAAACAATGTGAACGCCTTTGTACAACGCTTGGGCCAAACCATCAAGGACCGCAAGCCGTGGGTGAAGTTTGGCGTTTCGCCTTTCGGCATCTATCGCAATAAGAAATCAGACCCTGTTAACGGCAGCGCAACGGCTGGCTTGCAAAATTACGACGACCTTTACGCAGACGTTTTGCTATGGGTGAACAACGGCTGGGTGGACTATTGTGTGCCCCAGTTGTATTGGAAAATAGGTCATCCCACTGCCGATTACCAAACACTTGCCATTTGGTGGAACAAGTATGCAGGCAACAGACCGCTTTATATCGGTGAAAGCGTGGAGCGAACGGTGAAGGAACCCGACCTAAACAACCCCAAAACCAACCAGATGGAGGCCAAGTTTAAGCTGCGCCGAAACTTACCCAACGTGCAAGGGGCTGTGCTATGGTATGCCAAAGCCGTGGCCGACAACATGGGTAACTACGGTTCGGCATTGCGAACATATTATTGGAAAACTCCTGCCCTGCAACCGCTCATGCCCTTTATCGACCATAAACGCCCCAAAAAGCCCAAACATCTTAAAGCGGTTTGGACTAGCGACGGCCTTGTACTTTTCTGGGAAGAGCCCAAAGGAAAACGATGGGGCGACTTTGCACAAAAGTATGTGGTGTACAGATTTGCCCAAGGAGAAGACATTGACATTGACAATCCTGCCAAAATTGTGGCTATCACGCACGATAAGTGGATTAAGCTGCCTTACGATAAGGGGCAAGTGAAATACAGATATGTGGTTACGGCACTCGACCGAATGAGCAACGAGAGCCGAAAGGTCAAGAAAAAAGTGTGGCTGTAAGGTGTGAGGGGGTGGCAAAAGACCAATCGCCTAGCCCAATACTTTTATGGGGATCAGTCTAATTAAGCTAGGGATGGTTCTAAAATTAAGTAGGCAAAGCCTAGAAATTAATTGGGAGTGGCTCCCAAAATAATATGGGAAAAGACCAAGAATTAAGTTGGGAGTAGCCCGATTAGTTTGACTAGTCTGCCCTTTCCCGTTTTAGTTTGTGATTTAACCCAAATCGGTTCATTAGAGGAAATATTGAAAGATGTCCTTTGATGAACCGATTTGGGTTGTTTTTTGTAATGCTCTTAGCTTTTCTTTGTTTAACGTTATTTAATGAAGGAATAATAAAAATATTGGCAAAATTGCTCGTAGAGTTTAAAAAAATAGTTACTTTTGTGTCGCAATTCTCTACTGGATGATATAGGATGTTGCTTACAACTAAATCTAAAAGGAACAGCTATTAAAATCAGCAAACCATTTAAAAGTTACAATCTTTAAACTAAAAACCCAATTATGCAATCACAAACAACGTTAACAAGAAAGTTGTGTTGTACTGTGTCGGGCGTGGCTTTACTTATGTTCGCCCCTGCGTTGCAGACCCAAGTCCATGCTAGCGGTTGGTCGCTTGGCATGCCTTGGCTCAGTGTTGCAGCGACTCCCAACGGCTTAAAGGCAACCCTTGCGCCTGCACAAAACAGTACGGCACCAAAAATCGTGGGTGTAGTAACCGACTCTAACACGGGCGAACCGCTAGTGGGTGCCACTGTGAAGGTGGTTGGTACAACCGAGGGAACAGCCACCGACGTAGACGGACGTTTTGAAATCCGTGCTACGAAGGGTTCAACCCTCGAAGTGTCGTACCTTGGTTACACCACCAAGAAAATCAAAGTGACCGACGTGAAGGTGCTCTCCATCACTCTTTCAGACCAAGCTCAGATGCTCGAAGGTGCCGTTATCACTGCTTTCGGAACTGCCCAAAAGAAGGAAACGGTTACGGGTTCTATCCAAACCGTTAGGCCCAACGACCTGAAAGTGCCTGCAACAAGCCTTTCCACCGCCTTTGCTGGTAGGTTGTCGGGTGTTATCGCCTATCAGCGCAGCGGCGAACCAGGAAACAATGGTGCCGACTTCTTTGTGCGTGGCGTGTCTACCATGAATGGTGCAACCTCTCCACTCATCGTGATGGACGGCGTGGAAATAACTAAGGACGACCTTAACGCCATCGACCCTGAAATTATTGAGAGTTTCTCTGTTCTCAAAGACGCCACAGCAACGGCCATGTATGGTACGCGTGGCGCCAACGGAGTGCTCATTATCAAGACCAAATCGGGTGCCGACCTCGACCGTCCTGTTATCGGCATGCGTGTAGAAAGCTGGATAAACACACCCATCAACGTACCCAAAACCGTAGACGGCGTTACCTTTATGCGCATGTATAACGAGGCGGTGACAAACCAAGGGTCGGGCGATTTGCTTTATTCGGAAGACAAAATCAACGGCACGATGCGTGGACTTAACCCTTACGTGTATCCTAACGTAGATTGGTATAAGGAAATTTTCAAGGATGCAACGTGGAACCAACGTGCCAATTTCAATGTGCGTGGCGGTACATCGAAGATTACTTACTTCATGAACATCAACGCCAGCCACGAAACCAGCATGCTTAAAGATGTTTCCAGCAAGTATTTTTCGTACGACAACGGCACCAGCTACATGAAGTATGCCTTTCAAAACAACGTAGACTTCAATATTTCCAAGGCATCTAAACTGTCACTTCACCTCAATGTGCAACTGACCGACATGCACGGTATGCTCACAGACAAGAAGGGTGGAGGAACGAAAGAGGTGTTTGGTTCTATTATGGGCGCCAATCCAGTAGACTTCCCCATCATGTATCCCAAGGGCGAAGACGATTGGTATCGTTGGGGAGGCTTGTTGGCAGGAAACTACAATCCCCTTAACCCCATGGCCGAGGCAACAAAAGGATATCGCGACGACTTTGAAAGTACGGTGGTGGCCAATCTTAACTTCGAGCAAAAGCTAGATTTCATCACCAAGGGCTTATCGTTCAAAACGCTGTTCTCTTTCAAAAACTACACCATCAACTACAAGTACAGGGTGCAGGACTACAACCGTTACCAGCTTACCGACTATGCTGCAAACCCCGCTACCGATGGTGGGTACGACATGACGGTGAAACCTATTGCAGACCCGCAGAAGTATATATTGAACAATTACTTCTACACAAACGGCAACCGCAGGTACTATTTCCAAACATACCTGGACTATAACCGCAGCTTTGGCGATCATACAGTTAGTGGTATGGCCTTGTTTAACATTGACGAGTACAACTCCAATGTAAATAGTAATGACAACTTCTTGGCGTCGCTGCCCAAACGTCGTATGGGTTTGGCCGCAAGACTTTCTTACGACTATAAGTATCGCTATATGGTGGAACTTAATGCAGGTTATAACGGATCTGAAAGTTTTGCCAAAGGCCATCGTTGGGGTTTCTTCCCCTCGGTTTCGTTGGGTTGGAACGTTAGCGAAGAGCCTTTCTTCGAATCATTGAAGAAAACGGTACAGCAACTTAAATTGCGAGCCTCTTACGGTTTGGTGGGTAACGATCAAGTGGGGCAAGAACGTTTTGCATACCAAGCTATCGTAGACTTAGAAAAGAGTCCAGAGTTTTCCACAGGTTATGGCAGCCAGAGCAGAAATCTTAAAGGCCCTGTTTTTAAACGTTTCGAAAACACGAACCTTACCTGGGAAGTGGGGCGCAAACTCAACGTGGGTTTCGACCTAACAGTGAAAGACGTTAAGCTTACCGTCGATGTTTTCCGCGAAATTCGCAGCAACATCTTCCAAAAGAAAGGCTCAATACCTAATTACTTTGGTACGGCAAAAACAGACATCTATGGCAACTTGGCCAAGGTTAAGAACTGGGGCGTGGACTTGGCTGTGGATTATGGCAAGAACATAACCAAAGACCTCGCTGTGGAATTCCGTGGAACGTTTACCTTCGCTCGCAACAAAGTGCTTGAATACGATGAGGCAGCCGACACCAGGCCTGCCCTTAGAATGGTGGGTAAGAGACTGAAATCCTATTGGGGGTATGTTGCAAACGGCTTGTATATCGACGAGGCCGACATCGCAAATAGCCCGAAGTCTACTTTGGGCAATATTGCCATTGCTCCTGGCGACGTGAAATACGCCGACCAACCTGACCAAAACGGAGAATACGACGGCAAGATAGACGCTAACGACCGCGTGCAACTAGGCTACCCATATATTCCCGAAATCGTTTACGGCTTTGGCCCATCTATCTCTTATAAGAAGTGGGACCTCTCTTTCTTCTTCCAGGGGCAGGCAAACGTAAGTTTGATGATGAATGATTTTGAGCCATTTGGCACGCAAAGCAAACGAAATGTGTTGCAATGGATTGCCGACGACTATTGGAGCAAGGACAACCAAAACCCCAATGCGCGCTATCCACGCCTAACCAAGTATAATAACCACAACAACATGCAATCATCTAGCTATTGGTTGCGCAACGCGGCATTCCTTCGTTTGAAGAATTTCGAGGTGGGCTATAAGTTTAAATATGGCCGCATCTACGCCAGTGCCAGCAACCTTGTTACCTTCTCGGCATTCAAGCTGTGGGACCCCGAAATGGGTGGAGGCGCAGGCATGAGCTATCCCCTGCAAAGAACATTTAACATTGGCTTGCAGTTAACATTCAAATAACTATAACCGAACATCAAGATGAAATCAATATATAGAATTTTCATGGCCGTGGCAGTGACGTTCGCGTTCGTTTCGTGTAACTTCTTGGACATCGTTCCAGACGAGAACGCCACGAAAGAGGACACATATTCGGACCACAACAAGACCGAGAAGTACCTCTATTCGTGTTACGCATATCTTCCACAGTCGAATTTGGCGCAGGGTTCGCTCGACTTCTTTACAGGAGACGAGGTTACAACTGCCTTCGAACACGAAACGTTTGCAGCTTTCCCTAAGGGAAATTACACGGCCTCTTCTCCTGTAATATCCTATTGGAACGACTTCTTTCAAGGAATTAGGCAGTGCTACATGTTCTTGGAGGGTGTAGACAAAACACCCGACATGGACGATGAGAAGAAGGCCGACTATAAGGCGCAGGGTCAATTCCTTATTGCCTATTACCATTATATGCTGGCTCGATGCTATGGCCCGATTATTTTGGTGAAAGAAACACCCAATATCGAAACCAAGGTAGAAGACTTTGCTCATCGCACGCCTTACGACGAGTGTGTACAATGGATATGCGATAAGTTGGATGCTGCCGCTGCTGGTCTGCCTGTAAGGCGCGACCAAATACAGTATGGCCTTGCCACAAGTGTGGCAGCCAAGGCGGTGAAAGCCAAAATGCTGCTTTATGCAGCCTCGCCATTGTTTAACGAACGTGCTCCCGAACTGTTTAAGAATATGCGCGACCCAGACAATGGCACACAACTGATGCCTACCGCCTACGATGCCAACAAGTGGGTGAAGGCGCGCGACGCCATGAAAGAGGCCATCGACTTTGCCGAACAGAATGGTTATCATCTCTACACCAAGCAAGACCGTTTTATTGGTGACGCCAGCAAAAACCAATGGCCTGCTGCCGGGCCTGTGCGCTGCCTGCGTTTGCTCTCGCTCGACTACCAAGAAGTTAACCCAGAGGTGCTATTGGCCGAAACAAGAGGCGAGGGATGGTATGGCGTGTTGAGCAAGTCGTTGCCTTTCAGTGCCTCAGGCTGGGCGTGGAATGGCGTTTGTCCCACATGGGCAATGCTTAATCGTTTTTATACCAAGAACGGATTGCCTTGGGATGAAGACCCCGAATTTAAGGACACAGAAAAGCTGCAAGTGGTGGCCATCGACTCGGCTCACCAAGACGAGGGCCAGCCTGGAAAGAAAACCATTGTCTTTAACCTCGACCGCGAGCCCCGCTATTATGCTTGGGTGGCTTTCCAAGGTGGTTATTATGAAGTGCAGAACGACCCCTCTAACCCAGCTTACACCATGAGCAATGGGCAAAAGAACACTACCGACTCGCGTTTGGTGTGCGATTTTGTTCTAGGAGGTAATTGCAGCTTAGGTACGGCGGCATTAAAGCGCACTGGCAACTATTCGCCTGGCGGCTATCTCAATAAGAAATTTGTTAGTCCAAATACGGCTGTATCTGCAAGCGGAGTTGGTTCGCGCGAATGGATGCCGTTCCCTGTTATCCGTTTGGCCGACCTTTACTTGGGTTATGCAGAGGCTTGCGTGGAAACGGGCGACCTTGAAACGGCCAAGACTTACCTCAACAAGGTGCGCCAAAGGGCAGGTATTCCCGATGTTGAAACGTCGTGGGCACGCGCTGGCGTAACACTCGGCCAAGCTAAGCTGCGCCAGATTGTGCGTCAAGAGCGTATGGCTGAGTTTTATTTGGAGTGCCAAAACTTCTGGGATATGCGCAGGTGGATGTTGGCTGGTGAATGCTTTAACAAAAAGGCACAAGGCTTAAACATCAATGCCACCACCATAGAGGAGTTTGCTGGGTTGAAAGAAATTCAGTACGAACGTAAGTTTGAGTCGCCTACGCAATACCTATTGCCCATCCCCATTGACGACATTAACAAGAATCCACACCTTGTGAATAATCCTGGATATACGGGTGACCACAGGTAACACGAACATTTAACATTCAACGAAATGAAAAATATCATATTATCCATAGTCTGCCTATGTGCGGTGGGTGCTTTCTGCTCGTGCAGCAAAGACGACAATGGGCCTGCGCCTACATCGTTAGATGCCCAAACGCTTAGGTACGACAAGGCACCAGGGGCTGTAATCATCAGGTGGACGATACCCCAAAATCCCACTTATAAGTATATTAAGGTGACATATCAGGTGCCTGGCGAAGAACAAGTGCGCATGCGTTTGGCAAGTGTTTATAGCGATTCTATCAAGATAGACAACCTGCTGGCCCGCTATGGCGAAATAGAATATAGCTTGCAGCCTTTCAGCGAGGCTGGGGCAGGAGGCGATGTGGCCAAGATTACGGCGCAAGCAGGGGCGGCTACAAAGACCGTTTATGAAACATTTAAAGACCAGTTGACTTTTGAAACTAACCAAGTGTGGAGCGACGACCCCGAATCTAGCGAAGGCCCACTGTCTGCTTTGATAGACGGAAACGAGAATACTTACTTCCACATGAGTTGGAGTGCGCCCCGACCCTTCCCTCATTATATTGTGTTCGACTTGGGACAAGAGCGCACGGCCTTGCAATTCCGCTATGTATGTCGCAACAACAACAATAAAGACAACCCCAAGGAAATGGATGTGCTCGTAAGCGACGCCTTTGAAAACACTCCTGAATATTATGCCAACGAAACGGGAACACGCAAGCTGGCCTCGTTCGCCAACCTGCCTGGCGACAAGAAGGCTGTGTACGAATCGGCACGAAGTATTAAGAGCGATAAGCCTTTCCGCTACGTCTGGTTTAAAATTAAGTCGGCAACTTCTGGTAAAAACTGGGTAGCTATGGCCGAATGGCAGGTGTTTAAGATTAGGGAAAAGGTTTACGACCCTGAAACAAAAGAGACAGCAATTGTGGAATATTGAGTGAGCTGACAAGTTGATGAGTTGACAAATTGACGGGTTTACAAGTTGATAAGTTAACGAGTTAACTGTTAAACAAGTTAGCGAGATAGCCAGTTTACACGGCTTAACAAGTTGGCTAGTTAGCAGATTTACAAGTAAGTAAGTTAATAGTTCAACGGCTTGTCTCGTCATTTTTTATTTTCATCAACGTATAACAACAGAAAATGCCGCGTGTTCTTGAATTGAACACGCGGTTTTTTATTTTCCATGTATTGAGGAGAGTATAAAATAAAAGGTTCTTTTTCGTTCCTCGAAAAGTGCGTTTTCTCGCCATGACAATGTTCGAGCAAGCTCGACGTTGTTCATTTGGCTTAACGAAAACGTTCTTTTCTCGTTCCTCGAAAAGTGCGTTTTCTCGCCATGACAATGTTCGAGCAAGCTCGACGTTGTTCATTTGGCTTAACGAAAACGTTAATTTTGTTTAGGCGGTTGTGGGGCAACGGGTAAATTAACATGAGTAAGTATGCAGCAAGCTTATCAGCTATCGGGGGTGGGGGATGCAATGGCACGTATGTTCGTTCAAAAAAAAGCTTATGGGCTTATCAATTGGGAAAAGCCGAAAGAAAAAGTTACAGGTCCCAGAATTCGGAAACCGAAGTCGCCTTTACTTTTATAGTCAAACATAATTGTTTTTGGAAAATTGTTGTTATCAGTTTGCTTACGATGCACTTATGGCTTTCCATATCTAATTTTGCTTGGCTATAATATTTCTATAAATTGAGAGGAGTTTATGAGCTTTGTGAGGCAATAATAAACCAAGATAGACCTTTCTCTCATGTGCGAAGTACTTTACAAAGGCACTGTAACCTTTGAAATCCTGAGCCATTTATCAGTGGCAAAATGTGGTTATGCTTTGAAAAAGGAATGAACTCATAAACTCGCCTAAGAAGATTGACGGAGTTAAAGAGTTAAGCCAAATGACTTATACAGAGTGGACAACAATCTTTGTCAACTCGCAAACTCGTAAACTCTCCCACGCCAACTCATAAACACCCCCGCCCCCAACTCATAAACTCACGAACCAACACGCTCGTCTACTCGTTAACCCTTCAACTCGTCAACTGTAACTATTCAGCAATAATGAACGTTGGTTATCAAGAACTTATAAACGTAATGTCGTGGTAAAAAGGCTCGAAATGACATTACTTTACCAGATTTTGCATGTGTCTACCTGTGTAACTTGTTGATAATCAATAATGGTTTGTACGCTTCATTGCTGAATGGTTACTCGTCAACTTGAAACTTGGTACTTGGAACTCGTCAACTTGAAAACTTGGAAATCGTCAATTTTTCAGTATGGATTTTAACATTATGAGTGCCCTTTCCGTTCACCAATCGCCCACCTTGCCGCAAAAAATCGATTCTCGCGAAGGTTGTTTTTGATGCAAAAAGGGGGTAGCTTGTGAATGGAGTAAAATGAATATTTATTTTATAAAACAGCAGCTTTCACCATTTTTTTGGCTATTTGTGGCAAAATGTAGTGCAATATGCCGCTAAATGCAGTGCGTTTTGGTGCTAAATGCAGTGCGTTTTGGTGCTAATTGCAGTGCGTTTTGGTGCAAAATGCAAGGTAAAATGCTGCAAAATGCAGTGCAAAATGGTGAAAAATGCAAGAGGATGTGCATAAAAATTCAGTGTCATGGTACAGACAAAACCTCTTCAAACCATGAAACACATGGCAAAAAAGGGCAAAATGGTCGTTAAAAAGTGGGGTTTTAGGGGTAAAATGCTGGGGTTGGGACTTGAAAAATTGCGAGCCTGCAACCAAACTAGAAAGCTAAAATGGTGCAAAATGCAGGTTTTGTCCTTAAAAGTGGACATGATAAAAGGTGCGGAAGGTTGGAAATAGTAGTAATTTACCTACTTTTTGACCTGCATTTTCGCTAGAACGGAGTGAAAATTAGAGCGGTATTGTAAAATAAAAGATAATAATTTAAACTTTTGAGTTTATCAGTTTATGGGTTTTGAGTTCTTGAGTTCCTGATTTTTTGAGTTCGTTAATTTCTAAGTTTATAAATATTGGAGTTCTAGAGTTCTAGACTTCTTGAGTTTGTTAGTTTCTATGTTTATAAATTTATGAGTTTATAAGTTTGTGAGTTTTTGAGATTGTAAATTGATGAGCTGATGTTTTCGGGAGTTGTTGGGTTTTCAGGAGTTTATAAGCCAGTGAGTTGATTTGTTCTGCACTTCGTATATGAGAGGAGTGTTTGTTTTGTGTTGACATCACAAAGACAACAAAATTCTCTCAATTTATAGAAATAATAAAAGCCTAGACGGGTTCACCTACAAACTCAGGAACTTACAAACTAAAAGCCAACAAACTCAAAAACTAACAAGTTTAAAAACTTAAACTTCACCAATAAGCAAGCCAATACAAGCCTATTTTCAACTCTCGGTTCGGCATACCTTATAGACGAACGAGGCTTGGCTGACCTAAAAACCAAGCCCAAAAATAGCAATAAAAAAGCCGCGGGCAGCTTTCTACGCACAATAGCGCACTCCAAAAGCATGCCCGACGGCCTTGATATGAGGGTATGTTAATCGCTCAACTTGTGTATTACAAGCCCCGAACGCAGTTTTGGTTCGAACCAAGTGGCCTTCGGTGGCATAATCTTTCCGCTGTCGGCGATGTCCATAATCTGTTGCATCGACACGGGATAGAGGGCCAAAGCCATCTTCATTTCACCGCTATCTACACGTTCTTTCAGTTCGTTTAGGCCACGAATGCCACCCACGAAGTCGATACGCTTATCGGTGCGAAGGTCTTTAATGCCCAAAATCTCGTCGAGAATCAGTCGGCTAGATATGTCGACATCAAGCACGCCGATGGGGTCGGCATCGTTGTAAGTGCCTTTCTTGGCTGTGAGACTGTACCATTCGCCATCGAGATAGAGTGAGAAATTGTGCAACCCAGTGGGATGATACATTTCTTTGCCCTTCTTTTGCACGTCGAAATTCTTTTCCAGTTTCTCCAAGAACTGGGCAGAAGTAAGTCCGTTAAGGTCTTTCACCACGCGGTTATAGTCTAGGATGGTGAGTTGCGATGCTTGAAAACAAACGGCCATGAAGTAATTATACTCCTCGTCGCCCTTGTGGTTGGGGTTGTTTTTGGCCTTTTCGGCACCAACCAATGCGGCAGCGGCCGAGCGATGGTGACCATCGGCGATGTAAAGAGCAGGCATTTTAGCAAACTCCTTTGTGATAACGTCGATGTCGTTAGCATCGGAAATAACCCAGAACTGGTGTCCGAAACCGTCGATAGGCGCAATGAAGTCGTACTCAGGTGCGTTGTTCTTAACGTACTTGTTAATCAGTTCGTCAAGCACCTTGTTGTCTGGATAGGCAAAGAACACCGGTTCGATGTTGGCATCGTTCACGCGAACGTGTTTCATACGGTCCTCTTCCTTGTCCTTGCGCGTCAGTTCGTGTTTCTTGATGGTCCCGTTTAGGTAGTCCTCAACAAAAGCACCCACCACTAAACCATACTGCGTTTTGCCGTTCATGGTTTGCGCATAGATGTAATAAGCTGGTTTTTCGTCTTGTACGAGCCATCCCTTGTCTTGGAATTTCTTGAAGTTACGTGCAGCTTGCTCGTAAACTTTGGGGTCGTACTCCGATGTATCGGGCGAGAAATCAATCTCAGGCTTGATGATATGGTACAGGCTCATCTCGTTATCTCCGGCCTCTGCACGAGCCTCTTCGGAGCTTAGCACGTCGTAGGGGCGCGATTCCACCTTCTCAACCAGTTCTTTGGGTGGGCGGATGCCTTTAAATGGTCTTATCGTTGCCATAGTCTGTGTTACTTATTTACTTGGAACTTGGTGCATCCATCAGCGAAGTATGCGTTAATTTGCTTAGCTGCGGCCAGCCCTGCATTGAAGTTGGCCTCTGCAGTCTGTGCGCCCATCTTCTTAGGCGTGCTAAAATATCTGCCTTCCAGCTTAGCGAAGTCGGCATCGGCATCGGGTTTGATGTCGGTAACGAACTTCAAGTCTTCGCGTTCGGCCATAAGTTTGAGCAGTTCGGCCTCGTTAATCACTTCCTTGCGGGCAGTGTTAACCAATATGCCACCCTTGGGCAAGCGGTTAACGAGCGCATAGTTGATGCTCTGTTTTGTTTCGGGTGTAGCAGGGATGTGCAAGCTAACGATGTCGCATTGGTCGAACAAAGCCTCTTGATTGGCCACAGCGTGTACGCCAGCCTCTTCGATAACGTTGGCAGGACAGAAAGCGTCGTAGGCATAAACGTCCATACCGAAACCCTTAGCAATGCGAGCCACGTTGCGACCTACGTTTCCGAAAGCCAACAATCCCAGCTTTTTGCCGATAAGTTCTGAACCCGACTTGCCATTGAAGAACGCTCTAACGGCATAAACGAGCAAGCCAAGCACCAATTCGGCCACGGCATTGGCGTTTTGTCCAGGGGTGTTCTCTACGATGATGCCTTTCTCTTTGGCGTACGCCGTATCGATGGAATCGTAGCCGGCACCAGCCCTAACGATGATTTTAAGTTTGGGAGCGGCATCCATTACGTCGGGCGTAATTTTGTCGGAACGCACAATCATGGCCTCAACATCTTTCACGGCATCGAGCAATTGTGCCTTCTCGGTATATTTTTCTAGCAAAACAAGTTCGTGTCCTGCCTTTTCTATCTCTTCTTTAATGGCTTTCACCGCATTGGCGGCAAAAGGTTTCTCAGTAGCAACAAGTACCTTCATAAGGAAAATTGTATATACTTAAGGTGAATAAATAAAGGTGGGTCGAGGCCTAAAACGAGGCACACGGCCCACCACTTGAATACGAAAAATCTATCTGCAAACTAAAGTTTAGCCTCGAATTCCTTCATGCAAGCCACCAAAGCCTCTGCGCCTTCGATGCTCATGGCATTGTAACAGCTTGCTCGGAAACCGCCAACGTCGCGGTGGCCCTTGATGCCTACCATACCCTTTTGCGTTGCAAACTCCATGAAAGGTTTCTCCAACTCGGCAAAGTCTTCGTTCATCACGAAACAGATGTTCATCAGCGAGCGGTCTTCTTCTTTCACCGTTCCACGGAAAAGGCGGTTGCGGTCTATCTCATCATAAATTATCTTAGCTCTTTCGATGGCCTTCTTGTCCATTGCCTCAACACCGCCGCTCTTCTTAATCCAGCGTAGCGTTTCGAGTGCACAATAGATGGGAACAACAGGTGGCGTGTTAAACATCGAGCCCTTGTCAACATGCGTGCGATAGTCGAGCATGGTTGGGATTTGACGGGGAGCGCGTCCCAGTTTGTCGTTCTTCACGATGATAACGGTAACACCAGCCATTGCCAAGTTCTTTTGGGCACCAGCGTAGATGCAGTCGTACTTGGAAACGTCAACGGGACGGCTGAAAATATCCGACGACATATCGCCGACAAGTGGTATTGGCGAGTCTATTTCCTTGCGGATTTCCGTTCCGTAGATGGTGTTGTTGGTGGTAACGTGCAGGTAGTCGGCATCTGCGGGGATGTCAAAGTTCTTTGGGATATAAGTGAAATTGGCATCGGCCGATGTGGCAACTTCCACAACTTCGCCGTAAAGTTTAGCCTCTTTCATAGATTTCTTTGCCCATACGCCCGTATTAAGATAGGCAGCCTTCTTAATAAGGAAGTTGCAGGGCACTTGGGTAAACTGTAACGAAGCACCGCCACCGAGGAATATAACCGAATATCCTTCGGGAACGCTGAGCAATTCTTTAATTAAGGCAACGGCCTCGTCAACAACGGGCTGGAAATCCTTTGCCCTGTGGCTAATCTCCATGAGAGAAAGTCCAGAACCATTAAAGTCTAAAATCTGCTTCGCCGTGTTCTCGATAACTTCTCTAGGTAGGATTGAGGGGCCGGCATTAAAATTGTACTTCTTCATATTCGTTTATGTTTTTAGTAATATAGACATCCTTGTGCGTGTCCTAAGGCCTGCACGGGTTAGTGGCGTTGTGCATCCCTTCATGGCTTTTCGTTTTTCGCTTAGTGCCTTCTGCTTTTCCTTCACGTTGCATAGCTTGCTACGCCTCGTTGGGGAAATGAGCCAAGCTTGTTCAGCTAAAATTCTGCAACCCATTGTAGGTGGCTCTTAGGACTCGCCTTTATCGTTAATTGGTAGTTGATGGTGCGAAGATAGTTTTTTTTGCTATTCCTGCCAAATTTTTTAGTGGATATTTTTCGTTTACCATGCGCCTGCGTTGCGAATGATTTGTAATGAAATAAACCTTAGCTGTAAAATATGTTGCAAAAAGTAACGAAAAGAGCGATTATCCAATAGCGACAACTTGTTGTTTGCGTATGTCAATTGTCTTTTTGACACTCTGTTTAAATTTGTAAAAAAGCGCGACGTGAAGCCTTTATGTGGTTCTTCGCCGCGCTTTTTCTCACTTTTAAGGTTGTGTTTTGCATGCGTTCAAGCACTAGAAACGCGACACGATTTCGCCAATTTCCTTGCGAGGCGACGGCTTGGAAGGCGTGTTTGCAGGATAACCGATGGGCAAAATGGCCACGGGATGCCACTCCTTGCCTAGCGGGAAGGCCGCTTGCAATGCCGCAACATCGAAGTTACACACCCAGCAACTGCCCAAACCCACAGCTGTTGCAGCCAAGCAAAGGTGCTCAATGGCTATGGCTGCGTCAATGTCAGCATGGTTCTTGCCGTCCTCTTCGCGCACCCAAGCCCTGTCATCGGCTGCATATATAATAATGTATAGGGGTGCCGCTTTCAGCCAATCGCGGTTGTAGCACTGTTGCACCTTCTGCCGAGCCTCCTCCGTTTGCGCCACCACAAAATGCCACGGCTGCTTGTTGCAGGCCGAGGGTGCACGTTGGGCGCACGCCAAAAGATAGTTCACCTTGTCTTCTTCCACTACTTGTGCACTGAAAGCACGTGCAGAAAATCGTTCTTTTGCCAAATTCAGAAAGTTCATTCGCTTTATTTTTTTTAAGGGTTCAACATGTTGTAGTGCGACAAAGTTAGCATTCTTTTGCGAGACGAAGGGCGATTTTGCCACAGTTTTTTTTTTATGTTTTTCATGCACAGAAAGTGTGCAAACAACGCCTTTTCCAAGGCAAGTTCTTAGACGGCCTGCCGAAAAAATACCGCGTAGAGCAGCACTTAGAGCCAAGGTTTGCGCCTTTGTAGAGAACATTTACAACCTGCCTTAAACCAGTTAGGCTCACCACGCGCGCCATTTTAAAAATAAAATTCCTAACTTTGTAGTCTTAATTAGATAATAGAAGATGATAGTTTGCATAGCCGAGAAACCCAGCGTAGCGCGCGACATCGCCTCTGTAATAGGCGCAACAACACAGCGCGACGGGTACATGGAGGGCAACGGGTATCAGGTGACGTGGACCTTTGGCCACCTCTGCACCCTAAAAGAACCCAACGACTACACCGACAATTGGAAAAGGTGGAGTTTGGGCGCGCTTCCCATGATACCCCAACGTTTCGGCATAAAGCTAATTGAAGACCGCGGCATCGAAAAACAGTTCCAAGTGATTGAACGGCTCATGCAAAACGCCGACGAAATTGTGAACTGCGGCGATGCCGGACAAGAAGGCGAACTGATACAAAGGTGGGTGATGCAGAAGGCGCAAGCCAAATGCCCTGTTAAGCGATTGTGGATTTCGTCGCTCACCGAGGAGGCCATACGCCAGGGCTTTGCTAACCTTAAAGACCAAAGCGAATACCAACCGCTATACCTAGCAGGACTTAGCCGTGCCATTGGCGATTGGATTTTAGGAATGAACGCCACGCGCCTGTACACCTTGAAGTATGGGCAAAACCGACAGGTGCTAAGCATCGGGCGCGTACAAACGCCCACCCTCGCCCTCATCGTTAACAGGCAGAAAGAGATAGACAACTTTAAACCCGAAGCCTATTGGGTGCTTTCAACCATCTATCGCGACACGCTGTTCACCGCCACCAAGGGCAAGTTCACCAACAAGGAAGAGGGCGAACGCGCCTTTGCCACCATTGCCGACAAAGATTTTGAGATAACGGGCGTTGTGAAGAAGAAAGGAACGGAGGCTCCGCCCCACCTCTTCGACCTCACTTCGCTGCAAGTGGAGTGCAACCGCAAGTTCGGCTATTCGGCCGAAACCACGCTAAACCTCATACAAAGCCTCTACGAAAAGAAACTTACCACCTATCCGCGTGTAGATACGCAATATCTTAGTGACGACATCTACCCCAAATGTCCCCTTATATTAAAAGGTGTGCGCGGCTACGAAACCTTCACGCAGCCGCTATTAGGCAAGGCTTTGAACAAAAGCAAGAAGGTTTTCGACTCGTCGAAGGTTACCGACCACCACGCCATCATCCCTACGGGCGTTCCGGCAGGCGCACTTTCGGATATGGAAAACAACGTGTACGACCTCGTTACGCGGCGTTTCATCTCCGTGTTCTATCCCGATTGCAAATTTTCTACCACCACCGTGACGGGCGAAGTAGACGACATTGAGCTGAAAGCCACGGGCAAAGAGATATTGGAACAGGGCTGGCGTGTGCTTTACGCCAAAGAAACGAACACCAACAACAACGATGAAGAGTCGACCAAACAAACGACCGAAGAACGCACGCTACCCACCTTTACCAAGGGCGAAAAGGGTCCGCACACGCCCACGCTGAGCGAGAAGTGGACCGTTCCGCCTAAGTTCTACACCGAGGCAACGCTCTTGCGCGCCATGGAAACGGCGGGTAAATTCGTCGACGACGAAGAGTTGCGCAGTGCGTTGAAAGAGAATGGCATCGGCCGACCCTCTTCGCGAGCCGGCATTATCGAGACTTTGTTTAAACGCCACTACATCCGTCGCGAGCGAAAGAACCTTTTGCCCACGCCAACGGGTATCGAACTGATTGGCATCATTCGCGAAGAACTGCTGAAAAGTTGCGAACTAACTGGCATTTGGGAAAAGAAACTGCGCGACATCGAGCACCGCAACTACGATGCGCAGCAGTTTGTTAACGAGCTGAAAGCGCAGATAACCCAAATCGTCAACGAGGTGTTGGCCGACAACTCCAACCGCCACATCACCATCACCACCGAAGACGACCTCAAGAAAACCATCGCCAAGAAGAAGGCATCCGCACCAAAAGCCAAAACGCAAGCCAACCCAAAGACCAAGGCGCAGAACGCAACAAAGGGCTCGGCCACGCCCGAACCAACCGCACCGCAAACCCTCCAAGCCCACGAGAGCATTGTGGGTAAGCCCTGTCCGCAATGCAAGCAAGGAGTTATCATCAAGGGCAAAGGGGCTTACGGATGCAGCAATTGGAAGGCAGGTTGCACATTCCGCTTGCCTTTCGGCGAGGTGTAGACACGGATGCAAATGCGTTTTGCCAACACTTTGGTATGCTTTCAAGCTCTCAATGCGCAGCCACAACACCACAAATTATTGTTAAAGACCATCGTCTTTGTAAACTTTTTCGGCTCTTTTTGTGTCTAATTGGCAACAAAACGCACTTTTCGAGCAACGATAAAACGCTTTGTTAAACAGTAGGCCTATGGCGAAACAGGCACACCACCCGCTCAATTCGTCAACTTGCCAACACATAAATTCGTAAACTCGTGAACTTGTCAATTCGTCAACTCGTAAACCCATCAACTATTCATACAATGAAGAAATGGACCCTAAGCCTAGGCATACTCTTTGCCTTGCCCACCATGCTCTTTGCCCAAACCCACCAATGGACATTGAAAGACTGCATAAGCCACGCCATGCAGCACAACATCAGTCTGCAAAAGCAACGCATTGCCGTTAAGTCGGCCGAAGAAGAGATGCTGCACAGCAAGGCCGAGCTGTTGCCTTCGGTATCGGCCTCCACATCGCAAAACGTAAACTATCGGCCGTGGCCCGAAACAGGAGCGGCGCGAGTAGCCAACGGCTCGGTACAATCGAGTGTCGACAAGGTGTTTTATAACGGCACATACGTTATCAATGCCCAATGGACGCTGTGGAACGGGAACCGCAACCGCAACACCATTGCCCTTAACCAGCTGCAAATGAGCAAAGCCGAGGCCGAAGCTATGGTATCGGCTGCCACCATACAAGAACGCATTGCGCAACTCTACGTACAGATTTTATATTCGGCAGAGGCCATCAACGTAAGCAAACAGGCCTTAGAAACGAGTGCACGAAACGAGGAACGAGGAAAAGAGATGCTGAACGTGGGGAAGATGAGCAAAGCCGACTTGGCACAACTCACCGCACAGCGAGCACAAGAAGAATACAATGTGCTTTCGGCACAGAGCACATTGGCCGACTTTAAGCGCCAGCTTAAACAGCTTTTGCAAATCACCGACAGTGCACCTTTCGAAGTGGCGGTGCCTGCAACCACCGGCGAAATGGCGCTACAACCCATTCCTTCGGTTAGCGAGGTGTATACCCAAGCCATCAGTTGGCGACCCGAATTAAAGGCTGCACAGCTAGCCATCAACGGCGCCGAAACAAGCATAAAGGTGGCCAAGGCGCAAAATCTGCCCACGCTTAGCCTTGGCGCAAGCATGGGAACGAACACCACATCAATGAGCAACAATGCCTGGGGCACGCAAATAAAAACCAACTTCGACATGAGCGCGGGCCTCACCCTCAGCA
The DNA here is from genome assembly GCF_000162415.1 of Prevotella sp. oral taxon 317 str. F0108. Lineage (NCBI taxonomy): Bacteria > Pseudomonadati > Bacteroidota > Bacteroidia > Bacteroidales > Prevotellaceae > Prevotella > Prevotella sp. oral taxon 317. Next base: position 31,694 of record NZ_GG740072.1, read on the forward strand.
TTCCGCTCTTCGACAATCGCAATAAGCGCACGGCCGTTAACAGGGCGCAATTCGAGAGGCAGAGTTCGATGCTCGAATTGCAAGATAAGCAAACGTCCCTTTATTCTAATATCGAGGAATGTTGGTTGCAAGCCACCAACAACCAAAACAAGTACAAGGCTGCTAAGGTGAGTGTTGAAAGCGCGCAACAAAGCTACGACTTGCTGAACGAGCAGTTCAACCTCGGACTAAAAAACATCATCGAACTGATGACTGGTAAAAACAATCTTGTTACCGCTCAGCAAAACGAACTGCAAAGTAAGTACATGGCCATTCTTAACATCCACCTGCTTAACTTTTATAAAACGGGTGAGATAAAGTAAAGGCAGATTGGACACTTACAGCTGACGCATTGCAGACGGCAGGTTAACTTGTCACCTTGTTTACTCGCTAACCTGTTAACTTGTCTACTCGTTAACTTGTAAATTCGTTAACTTGTAAACTCGTCAACTCGTCAACTTACCTACTCACAGACTTACATTTTGTCCGTTTTTCAGCATAGATTTTAACATTATGAGTGCCATTTTTATCCACCAGCCGCTCACCCTACCGCAAAAAATCGATTCTCGCGAGGGTTGCTTTTGGTGCAAAAAGGGACAGCATGTGAATGCAGGCAAAATGAATATTTATTTCAAAACACCATCATTTGCACCCATTTCGGAGCTATTTGCCGCTAAATGTAGTGCGTTTTGCAGCTAAATGCAGTGCAATATGCCGCTAAACGCAGTGCGTTTTGCTGCTAAACGCAGTGTATTTTGGTACTAAACGCAGTGCATTTTGGTGCTAAACGCAAGGCGATTAAGCATATATATCCACTGCAATGGTATTAACAAACCCTTTTTGAGCCATGAAAAACATGGCAAAAAGGGCAAAATAACCATCAAAAAGTGGGGTTTTAGGGGCTAAAAGTAACTTTTGGGGCATAAAAAAATACGAGCTGACAACCAAACTAGAAAGGCAAAACGGTGCAAAATGCAGGCTGCCTTCTTAAAAATGGACTAAAAAAGAAACGCGATTTGCTGCATTTTGCAGCAAATCGCTTGTTTTGCAGGCTAGTTTTTCGCTAGAATGGTGTGGCGAACGACACCTGTTTTGTAAAACATATTGTAGGATTTTAAGTTGGTGAGTTTATGAGTTTGTAAGTTGGTGAGTTTACAAGTTTTGAGTTTGTGAGTTTGCAAGTTTGTGAGTTTATGAGGCTGTAAGTTGGTGGGGCTTGAGTTTATGAGGTTGTAAGTTGGCGAGTTTATAAGTTCTTGAGTTTATGAGTTTCGGTGTTAGTAAGTTCATGAACTAACCTAATCGTAAACTAACCAACTTATTAACTCACGAATTTACTAACACCAAAACTCAAAAATTTACACCCTCACACCCTCATAAACTCACACCCTCACCAACTTACAAACTCAAAAACTCACCAACTTACAAACTCAAAAACTAATCAACTCACAAACTTAAAACCTCACGTTCTATCCCATTTTTTTGTATATTTGCAGTGATTTTTAAAACGTTATATCAATGGAAACCATGCCTGCGGCACGTCCGTTAGAAACCCCTGTACCCACTCGCGTTGCTGGTCAGCGCGACGTTTTGTCGTTAGCCCTCGCGCCCATGCCCCTTTTACAAGTGGCATTTGTAGGAGTGGGTGCACGTGGACAAATGGCCGTTACGCGATGGTGCCACATCCCGAACGTGCAGATTGTAGCCGTGTGCGACGTGTCTAGGCAAGCCGCAGAAGAGGCAGCGCAACACGTTGAACAGCTAGGCCAGCCACGCCCCACCGCATATTGGGGCGAAAACGCCTATCATCAGCTGTGCCAACAACAGGGATTAAACCTCGTTTATGTGTGTACCGACTGGCTTTCGCACGTGCCGATTGCCCTCCATGCCATGCAGTGCGGCAAATGCGTGGCCGTGGAAGTGCCTGCCGCCCTAACTCTCGACCACATTTGGCAACTAGTTGACACTGCCGAACGCACACAACAACACTGCATGATGCTTGAAAACGCTGTGTACGACCATTTTGAAATGGCCGTGCGTGAGATGGTTCGTGAGGGGTTGTTCGGCGAGGTGGTGCATGTCGAAGGCGGTTATGCACATCCCATTGGTCACCGTTGGACACCCTGGCGCATGGAATATAACCGCCTTACCTGTGGCGACGTCTATCCCACACACAGCATCGGGCCTGCCTGTCAGCTGCTAGACATCCACCGCACCGACCACTTACACTACCTTACCGCCATGCACACCGCCCCCTTTTTGGGCAAGGAAGTATATAAAGAGGTGATGGGAAAAGCCAGCGACAGCTTTGCCAACGGCGACCAAACCTCTACCATGATACGAACCATGAAGGGCAAAACAATCCTTATACAGCATAACGTGATGACGCCGCGCCCATATAGCCGCATGTTTCAAGTGGTTGGCACACATGGGTATGCGGCAAAATATCCTATTCCCGAAATGCTACTTAGCCCCAATGCAGCCACTAAAGTGGGCCTTGATATTGCCGAAGGCAATGCGTCTTTGAGCACTTTGCAAATAGAAACATTGCTCAATCGCTATACCACACCCTTTTCCGCCCAAACTATTAGTATGGCCAAGCAGCTCGACTCGCGCGGCGGCATGTCTTATTTTATGGACTTACGCCTGGCTCAATGCCTACAACAAGGCTTGCCACTAGACATGGACGTGTACGACTTAGCGGAATGGTGTTGCATTGCCGAACTCTCAAAACTATCTATCGAGCATGGGTCGATGCCCGTAATGATACCCGATTTCACACGCCGCAATGTCTTGCGGTAAACCAATGGACAAGGTTTCCTCCTGCTCACGGCCTAACGCCATCCCCTTTCCGCCTACCCAACCCCAACCATAATCTCTTAAATCCTACATAAAGACTGTTTTGGCTTTTTATGTTTCTAAAATCCGCAAAGTTGCTTAAACGTTAACTTATGTCGGCCTGAACCCATCTCCTTCTTTTTTTGTAACATATTCTATTCTACTTAGCTTGTTTTTGGAGCTAAGACACACAGTTTTCCCTTACCCCATGTGGCGTGTTGGAGGGCTACGCAAACATAACCTGAAAAGAGGTGTGCTTATCCGAAACCGTTGTTGAAAATGGTTGCATAGACTGGCTAGGTGGTGTATACGTTTAGGACTTGCCGACATGCCGCCCTTTTCCATTTGGCAGGGACTGAGACCAGTTTGAAGATGAAGTTTTTGATTCTGCTTTTTTCTTCAGATCGAAACACTTGATGTCGACATCACTCATAAGTAGCTTGTAGAGGTTTCTTATGAGCACCGTCACAATTAAGAAAACGGTATTCTCTGCCATAAAGGATTTGGGTAGATGCCGCCAGCCAAAGCCGTTGTTGAGTTCATCGAAGATGCGTTCACTGCTCCCCCTTTGGTTGTAGAAGTGCACAACGTCTAAGAGGCTCATCTCGTAATCGTTGGTCGTGATGCAGCGGTAAGTATATTTTTCCTCCAAAGGCCAAGGCTGCCATATACACGTTTCTGTCGTTAATACTCCTCCAAAAGCAGTGAAATTATCAGATTTTATTTGTACTTTTGCCATTGTCTGTTGCTTGGTTTAACACTTTTGATTTCAGCACTAAGTGGAGTGAATTTTGCAACAAGACAAAACACTGAGCAACTTTTGTTGTTCAGGCACTTATATTAATACTTAGGTTGAAATGTTGCGGAATTAAGGATGTAGATTTTCCACAAGATGTATGTTAAAGCATTGCAGATTGAGACCTATGTATGAAGGCCGTGGTTTTTATGACCCCGTTTCATTTTGTCATCTAAATACAAATTCGCATGATGAATAAATTTTTGGGAGTGTTGTTTCTATTTGTGCTGTTCTCCTTCCCAACATTAGCTCAAAGTATATCTGGAGTTGTGCTGGCCAAGGATAACAAGGATGCCGTTGGGTACGCAACGGTCAGTTTAATAACAAGAGATAGCACTTATATAAATGCTACTGTAGCCACGGAGGATGGCAAGTTCACACTTGACACTAAAGGATGTACAGATTGCTTGTTAAAAATAATTGCGCTTGGATATAAGCCATCCACTTTTAGTTTAGACTCTCTTCGTACGGTTTTTTTTATCGAAAAAGAAACGTATCAGCTCAAGGAGGTTGTTAAAAGAGCATCGCGACGCATTGTGAAGATGAACCGTTCGGGTAATCTTGAGGTAAATGTGGCCGGAACATATCTTGCTAACCGAAACAACATCAAAGAACTATTGCTTTCTGTGCCTGGTGTTGTAGAGAGGGACGGTAATATCATAACAATAAGTGGAGCGGCACCATTGTATGTTGTCAATGGCAGAAAAGTACAGTCTTATGCCGAGATAGCGACACTGAGCGTAAAGGACATAAAGAACATTGCTGTAAACAATAACCCTGGGGTTGAATATGGAGGCAACGTGAAAGCCGTTATCATGATTACGACATCAGTTCCCCTTGATAGATTAACTCTCAACACACAGGCAACTGTAAGAAAGAGCAGGGCTTGGTCACATAATGAGTACCTGAATGCTATCTATGCCTTCAAAGATGTTACACTTTATGGAACATTGCAATATGCAAGCTACAAGAAAAAGAGTTTTCAAGACATTGCCTTTTCGTCCATAGACAATACATCTGTGCCTTTATTCCTTAGCCATACTAATTTGGTATCATATCCGAGTGATATACGGAAGTTAAATTATAACTTTGGCGTAGATTGCCAATTGTCATCATCTCACAAACTGTCGCTTATGTTCGACGGATTTGTTTCAAGAATAAACGATACTGGCAACGCTACAAATGATGTAATCAATCGTTCAGAAAGCAAAGTGTCGTTTCATAGTCTTTCTAAACTCAATGATAAGTTGGACTACAAACATGTTGCCCTCAACTACAACTATACCGACAAGCGAGGATTGGCTTTTTCTTTGGCTGCCGACTATGCAGCAACGCATAGCAAGAGAACACAAAATACCGAAGAAGTATTCTCTAACTCCAACGAAGCGACAAACGTAGCGAACCGTGTAACGAACAATTTGTTTTCAATCAACCCACATTTTATCTACCCTCTCCATCAGAGATTGTCTGCTCAATTAGGCGGACAATTCGATTACATCACAAATGAGAATAGATTAGAATATAGTCGCAGCATGCAGAAACGAAACTCTGAAACTAAAGAGCTTATTTCTGCAGCTTATATGGGACTTACTTATCAAGGCAATCACTATCAGGCACAAATCGGTATGAGATACGAGAACACTCGTAACACCTTTCAGCAGGATACACAAAAAACGGAGCAAAACAGCAGCCAGCTTTTGCCGTATGCGTCCTTGTCATTTTCATTAGGCAACACCTCTCACCAAATAAGTTTCAAGTATGATATGCAACGGCCACCCCTCGGATTTATCGGTGGATATAGCTATTATCTCAATCATTATAAGTTTCAAGAAGGCAATCCGATGCTAAGACCACAGAGGAACAGCACACTTGATTACGCTCTGTCTTGGAATAACTTTTATTTCTCCGCCAAATATCAATACGTGAAGTCGCCAATAATGGCACTTTCTACATTGGTGTCTTCTTCTGATTATGATATGGTCAAAAGTTCGTGGTATAATCTGGAGAAACAGCATAACATCACTGTTATGATGAATTACAGCAAGTCATTCGATTGGTACAAACCATCTCTTACTTTAGCTTATATTCATCATATCAACTATCTTGCAACAAAGCATGAGCATACAGAGACACTCAGTCGGCCTGTGCCATATCTTCAAATGCAAAACACCTTGGTTCTCCCTTGGCTTGACGTTAATGTTAATTACGAATATACAGGGAAAGGCTATTTTAGAGTATTCCTGACCGAGGAAAGACATCTTCTAAACCTGTCCGTACAGAAAAGATTGTTACACGAAACCCTGTCAGTCTCCCTGTATTGGAATGATGTGTTCAGACAAGACATCTCACGTTATGAAGTATACTATCAAGGATTATTATTTAGACAGACGGAAGACCAAGATAGACAGATTATAGGATTGACTGTCTCCTATCGTTTCAACAACAAACAAAGAAATCAGAAGATAAAGAGCAGCGACCAACTTCTTCGCTTGTAGTATGTACGGGTATTTAATCGCATAATCATGGATTTTGTCAAACAGAAAGATGCTATGGACTGTGGACCGTCTTGTTTAGCGATGATCGCTAAACATTACGGAATACAGCCAAATATTGACGTAATACGTAAGAAATGTTCGCTTGGTAAGGCCGGCGTATCTTTACAAGTTGAAAGCGTCTTTCCAGTGGCACATAATGAAGAAAAAGTAAAGAGCACTTCTTCATGTTTTGTTCTTATGTCTTTTGTTCTTTTGTCTACATGGCCGTGTGTATTATGTCAAAACACGAAAGATGAACGTCTTCGTTAAGCCCAATGAACAATGTCGAGCTTGCTCGGACATTGTCATGGCGAGAAAACGCACTTTTCGAGGAACGAGAAAAGAACGGCGCATGACCGAAAGCGTGGGACATGCTTTTAGCGATAGTGCCGTTTTGCCTATGGGCATATTGTAATTGGGCATCATGAATCCACAATAGCCGTCCTATTCTTCATATAGTCGTCTAATTTATACTTCTCCATTTCAACAATTCTGTAAATAAACACTTCATTGTTGATGACATATAAAATGGTATTCATGCCTTCTAATTCTGGGCAGAACAACAGATACTTCGGACGTTTACGCATTATTTTCCTAAAAACTTTTGGTGCATTCCTTCCAAGAGGTCTTGAAAAAGTCCTATAACCATCC
>NZ_GG740072.1:38922-41085 GCF_000162415.1 Prevotella sp. oral taxon 317 str. F0108
TCATGCCAACCATACTTTCCGTCATAGCAATATACGTATAACCGTCCTTTACATCTTTTGTCGAAATAAAAAAGATTAAAGGCCAGCCTGCCAGTATCTACTTGCAATGCCTGCTTATCTTTCAGTTTTAAATTCAAAACGTAGAGTGGCATTCCTGATTTTACTTCATTTTCAAAATGTCTAATGTCTGGCTCATTCAGAACTTTATTTTTTGAAGATATTTCAGATACATACTATCAGCTCTATTGAACCACTGAGCGACCTTCATGCTGTCACTATCGGGGCTATACAATAATTTGTACGTTTCTTCTTCATTCTTTTCTAACGACTTTGCATAAGACAAGACGATTTTGTTGATGTAAGAGGCAGAGTCGAGCGCGCTGTAAGCACGCTCAACCTGTTCAATTAATGTCTGCGCATTTGAAATGTAGAAAAACAGACTGCCCATGATGAAAATTAAATATACCCTTTTCATATTTACTTTAATCCTCTTAAAAGAAAGAGCCACAAGTTTTATCAAGCATCAATGGGTAAATAACGGAACATATTCATACACCGTTTTGCGTCTGAACCAGATAAGCAATGGCTTGCCGTCCTTTCCGTTAACTGCTGGGGCATCCATCAATACGCTAAAACCCTTCTTCTTTGCTTGTTTCCCCTTAAAATACCAACGCAACCTTATCGCTCCGCTCGTCTTTATACCCTGTACGATAGCAGTAGAGTCTAGCTTTGTTATGTCTTGTTCGTGAACTATATCTAGACTTTCTATCATCGTGGGAGTCATCATGTTCCCCTCATTATCCGTAAAGCGAATGCTTTGTGGATAAATCGTGTATGGCTGACACACGTAGAATTTGGCTTCAACCTCCAACTCTGGGGAGTGTTTTATCCAAAACAGTAGGCATGTGGGAAAGGCAAAGGGAAAGAATAATGGCCCTGTTGAAATTGCTGCACCTGGTCCTCTTACATTAAGCATAATCGAATCTGGTGCGGTATCGCTGGTGTAAGCTATGTCGTTCACACCATTATAATCTGCCTTCTTCCATCCTTGCGTCTCCGTTATGTAATACGTAGTACGGTATATGCCCGCACACGAGGTAAGACATAAGCAAATGAGAACTGAAAATATAAATCCAAGTATCGGTTTCATATCTATCATCTTATCAATCTCATTTGTCTGCATACAACATTGCCATATTACACACCTCATTGGTCTTTAAAGAACTTAAAGGTTTCGCCTTCTATCTCATTCACGTATTCGTCACTCTTATAGTAGTCGTACAAATTCACACCACAAAATGGACAGAACGAAATGAACACCGTTGGTGCGTCAAATGTAAATGTATCATACTCCATCGTCATAACGAAACAAATGTCCGCTCGCTTGTGCCTGGTTCCACGCAAGGAGGGTATGTTATAATACTTCACTAAAGTTTCCCACCCTAATAAACAGATAGAAAAATAACAGTTTGTCGAATTTTCTTTGTAAAGTAGTAATCGCAAAACAACTGATTTCAAAGACAAAACAACAAAACTGTTATGGAAGCAAAAATAGAGAAAATAAGCGAGTTATCCAAACTCTTGAGTGTTAAAAGTCGAATGAGCGATGATTTATTTCATCTTTTTGGCAAGTTTGGCATCGGCCACCTGTTGTCTCGCCTGTCATTGGAGAAACACGACGGAGTTTCCGCTTCGGAGTTGATCCTCTCCCTTTGCCTCTTCGCATTTTGGGTGAGAGCATCCACAGCATATGCAAACGTAAGATATATGAGCTTTCAAATCATGGTAAGAACTGTTTCTATCGGATGATGATTCGCCCGCAGATGGATTGGAGACGCTTGATGAACCGCTTTGCACTGCGTTACATGTGCCTATTGCGTAAGTATGGCGAAGCTCCTCAATCCGATGCCACGACCTGTTTCATCATAGACGACACCGTGCTTGAGAAGAGTGGTGTGAGGATGGAGGGCATCAGTCGTGTTTTCGATCATGTAAAAGGCAGGTGCGTATTGGGCTACAAACTGTTGCTTTGTGCATTCTTTGACGGCAAGACAACCATACCCTTTGATTTTTCGCTGCATCAAGAAAAGGGGAAACAAGGCGGCTGCGGGCTGACAAGACAGCAACGCAGAAAGGCATGTCATACCAATGAGGAATGATGGC
>NZ_GG740072.1:42025-83636 GCF_000162415.1 Prevotella sp. oral taxon 317 str. F0108
CGTTTTAAGGGGGTGGGAAACTTTAGTAAGTTAGGTTTACCCGGTGACAGAAAAATAGCGTTACTCCCTTTTGTTAATTGTGGTTTGCGTAATTATGCAATGGTCTTAGCTTTGTTTTTTTTCCTAATGCTATTTAGTAGATTGGTGATAAGAACATTGGTAATATTACTTCTTTCTGTTTATATTTGCATTAATATATTACTTAAAGTTTATGGGATGGAATAAGTTTTTAGCTACCCTGGCAATGTTAATTGTAAGTAATGCTGCATTTGCAGAGCGCGAACAAAGCTTTTTTGTAGAATTATTTGGGGCCTCTACCTCGTTAGGGATTCATTATGATTCGCGTTTCAGTGATAACACTCGGTGGGGAGGAAGAATAGGAATTGCATACACCTATTCTCGTTCACAAGATTTCTTTGAGTCGGCTACAGAGAGAACTCGCGGGTGGAGTTTCCCCATAGCAGTAAATTATCTTATAGGCAATGGTAGGCATCATGGAGAAATTGGCATTGGAATAAGCTATGGACTTTACAGCTGTATGTATCACGACAAAGCGGGAAGAGAAGTTGAATATGATACGTCTGGTTCCTTTGGTTTTATAGATTTGGGCTATCGCTATCAATCGGAGAGGGGAATTATGGTGCGAGTAGGGCTTTGTCCTGGCGTAGCTTTGAAAACGTATGACGAATCTGGGCTAAGAAATAAAGGTGTTAATCGTGCGGCTGTATTCTATCCGTATGTAGGTGTTGGATATAATTTTTGATAAAGAAATAACGTCTGCTTGATTGGGAAAGGCTTCATAAAGGCGTAGCCTAAGATTGCCTTCTCTTGGTTTCTAGAAGGCGCACCTCTTTATTTTAAGCAATTGAAAATGCCACATGTCCTAAAACATGTGGCATTTTATTTATTCTCTTTTAGCCTTGTTGTTAAGCCTTGGTTTGCTATTTGTGTGTTTGCAAGCCAACTAACTAGCCAATGGCTTAGAATCTATATCCTACGGTGAACAGCATCTGGTGGCGTTTGTTGCTGACAGATACGGCAGAGGCTTCGTTTGTTAGGGGCTTTTTGGTAGTTGGGTCTACTGTTGTCAGTCCGTTGGTGAAGGGATAGAACTCTCCATCGGTTGTGCTGTATTGATAAGCCAGGTCGGCCGACCATTGTTTGCCGATGAAACCCACGCCGAGAGTCATGCGGTTGGTGCTCTTCCAGTTGGTGTAGTCGGCAGCCGAGCTGTAATACGAACCTTCCGAGTTGAGTGTGCCATCTTTAAAGGCATCTTTTTTGTAGGCGGGCGATACGTAGTTGTAGCCAGCACGCACAGCAACCTGCGGCAGCACCTTATATTCCATACCTAACTTCAACGTAGCAACGCCGTTAAGCGTGCGCTTGGCATGGTTGTTCATCACCTTATCGCTGGCCGATGTTTCGTGCGTATAGCCATAATAGTCTTGGTATTCGCCATCAATATAGCGGTTGTCCATCGTTGCATAGTCGGCATAGCTAACCGATGCGCCCAATGCCAAGAAGTTGCCAACGGTGTGGCCTAAGCTGGCACCGAAGGTCCAAGGAGTGAAAAGCTTAAAGTTGTAGCTCTCGGTGGAGCGTCCATTGCTGTATCTGCCTTTGTTTTCGCCTTCGTTTAGTATGGTGGTGTAGTTCTCTGTCTTCAAGTCGTACCATGTAGGCGAGTTAATGGAGACACCAATGCGGAAGGGCGAGCCTTCTATGGGGCGGAAGATTGCGCCTGCACTAAGGTCGAACCCTGTTCCTGTAACCTTTCGTTCGTCGGCTATGGTTGCTGTTCCTATATATTTATCAGACTTGTTTACGAGGCTTTCAACATATTCGGAATAGCCCTTGTAATTAACGGTGCGCAGGCCAAGTGTAAGTCCTAGGTACACACGTTCGTTGATATTGCCGCTGATGTTGAAGTCGTAGTTGCCGATATAACCGTGTTGCGAGCGATTAAAGTCGTAGCCGTTGGCTGCATCGTAGCCAGCTTTTGTAGGGTCATTCTTATCTATTAAACGTGAGTTCCAATACAGATAGTCTAGTTGGCCATAGTTTCTAGACACGTCGAAGTTTTTGGGATTACTTTCTGCATATCCGATATACACATCATTATGCTTTGGGTCTTGCCTTATATTGTAGCCTCCATTGTACAACGAACCGCGCAAGCCTTTAAGGTAAGCTTGTTTGCCCAACGAGGCATCGCTTAGCTTGCCGGCTGCACTAAGGAAGTAATTGAAGTTGGTTCCCTTGCTGAAATTGAAGGCGAAGTTAACGAACGAACGTTCGCCCATGCGCATTGAACGGTAGAACCCTACTTGGTCGAAACTCATTTTTGTGGCGGAATGCCCTAGGCGAGCGTTGGCATCGCCTTGGGATATGAATCCGAACGAGAGGTTTACGCCCGATTTACGGTACAAACCGATGCCCGCGGGGTTGGTTCGGATGGTAGAGAGGTCGGCTCCTAATGCCTCCATTGCACCACCCATGCCTACATATCTAGCTGTTCCGTTGAGGTCGTTGCCTAGTAAGCGGCTGTTCTCGTAGGTTTCTTGGGCCATTGCTGGCAGGGCAAGCAAGGCCGAGCATATCATTAAATATCTTGTGTTCATAAATACTTCTTTTATCGTTTCTCTAAAAGTGCGTTTTCTCGCCATGACAATGCTTGAGCAAGTTCGACATTGTTCATTTGGCTTAACAAAAACGTTCTGTTCTCTTTCACTGCATGTTATCTGCAAACGGACTTACCGTCTGCCGCCGAAGGTTACTCCCCCTGAGGATGAACCGCCGCCAGAGCTGCCGCCACCAAACGAACCGCCGCCCCTCGACGAACCTCCACCGCCGAACGAACCACCACGCGAACCGCTGTCGTAACTGCGTGTGGGCGGGTTGTAGTTGCGGTTGTTGTCGTACGAACGGGTGTTATAGAAATCGCCGTTACTGCTGCGTTCGTAGCTGTTGCCATAGCTGCGGCCCGACGAGCGAGTGTTGTCGTTGTATTGGTAACGATAGTCGGTGCGGTCTCTTGCTGCTCGCGAACTCATGCTGCCATGATTGCGCGTGCCTGTTACGCCGCCATAAGAGTAGTAGCCCGGCGAATAATAATAGCCGCCATAATTGTAGTAGGGGCTGTAATATCCATAGTATGGGCCGTAGTAGCCGCCATAATAGTAGGGCGAACGCCAACCATAGTCGTAATAGGGATAAGCCCAATCGTTATACCAATAAGAATAATAACCGCGCCAACGGGGGCCATAACCGTAGTAGAATGGGTCGTACCAATCCCAATCCCAACGTGAGTAGCCGTAGTAAGGCGAGTAAGCATAGTATCCGAAGAACCACGGGTCGTAGAAACGGCTAACGCGACGGCTATAATAATAGTCGTCGTCATCGTAATAGTCGCGCCTGTCGCGCCAGTCTCGTCGCGAGCGGTTGCGGTCCGAAGACATGGCGCTAACGTCTTCTTCAACGATGACGTTGCCTAACGAGTCGCGCCTAATCTTTTGGTAACTGCTGCCGTTTCGGTTGTGGCGGTTGTACTCGTCTACATTCCTGTTCGACCCCGAATAATACACATCGGCATCGCGTTCCCCCTTGTCTTGATATTCTTTGTTAATCCTGTCTGATTTTTTAGGTACGAAATACACATCGTCTGTTTGGGCCATTGCCGTGAATGTCCCCAGTGTCAAGCCAATTGCCAATAATCCTAATCTTTTCATGTCAATGTTCCTTTCTGCCAAAGGCAAGTTGTTACGTTGCAAATTTACTAATGATAGTTATGCAAATATAAGGATTTTCCCTAACTAAAAGGGGGATTTTCCCTATTTTTTTAGTATTTTTGCGAGACCTGTCCGACTAGTCGGACAGGTCGGACAGGTCAGACTAGTCCGACAGGTCCGACAAGACGGACAAGTCGGATTAGGCGGCTTGTTTGACATTATTTAAGGATAAAAGCACATCTATATATGGAATATCTTAAAGCGGTCTTCACGCTGAACGTGGCGGAAGAAGACATGGATGCAGCCAAAGACCTGCTTGCCGACCTTGCTGCGGCAGCTGGTTTCGAGGCTTTTGAAGAAACGGATGATAAGTTGGTGGGTTATGTCCAGCCGCAACTGCTGGACAAAATGGCATTGGATGAGGCTATCGCCGACTTTCCCATTGCCTCGGCAAGCATTGCCTACGAAATGGTTGAGGCCGAAAATCGCAACTGGAACGAGGAGTGGGAGGCCAACGGTTTTGAACCTATATGTATTGATGGGCGTTGCATGATATACGATGCGCGACACTATTCGCAGGCCGACTTGCCTGTGGGGTTCGACCTGCAAGTGGCCATCGAACCGCGACAGGCCTTTGGAACGGGCGCACACGAAACCACGCGGATGGTTGTTGCCCAACTGCTGAGTATGCCTTTGAAAGGCAAACGCATACTAGACTGCGGCTGCGGAACGGGCATCTTGGGCATTGTGGCTGCTAAATTGGGGGCAGATAGGGTGTTGGGGTATGATGTTGACGAGTGGAGTGTGGACAACAGTCTGCACAATGCCGACCTGAATGGCGTGCAAAACATGGCTGTGCGCAAGGGCGACGCCACGACATTGAACGCCGGCGACGGACAGTTTGACGTGGTTGTGGCCAACATCAACCGCAATATTCTTTTGGCCGACATGCCCCGTTGGGTGCAAATGATGGCGCAAGGGGGAAGAATTGTGTTCAGCGGATTTTACCAAACGGACGTACCGATGCTTGTTGAGGCGGCTGCCGACTTGGGGTTGAGGCTCATTTCGAAGCGCGAACAGGAAATTTGGGCGTGTTTAACGTTCTGTAAAGAATAACTAAGCGCTACGGTTAAGGGACGAATAAAGGCACGATGCCTGGCGTGTGGGCATCGTGTAGACGTGGCGTTTGGCGTTATTTCATCAAGTCTTTCATGAAACTATCAAGGTCTTCATCAAGGTTTTGGAGCAGCTCTCCCGTGATGATACTTGTGTCGTCGTCAACGAGATACAGTTCTGCCACATGGTTCTTCTCGTCATCTTCAAGTACAAAACTGAATGGCCTGAGAATGCCCATCTGTTCTACCACGTTGTTCAGCTTTCGTAAGCAGCTTTGCAGAATGTGTGTAACGCTGTGGTAAAAGTGTTCGTCCTTGCTTTCAATCCACTGCTCTACCACGCAACGAGTTATCTCCCTGTCGTCGTCGTCGAAGGCAAGCAGCTCGCCTGAGTCTTGCGAAACCCTAATATGGATGTCGGTGAGGGCGGTGTTGTTTTCTTGGTTAGGAAACTTTTGCGCTATCTTGTTGATGGCACGTTCCACCTGCATGATGGTTTGTTCCGTAGCTTTCATAATGCAAATTGTTTTAATGGTATTGCAAAGATAGTAAAAAACCGCAAAGGCAAGCGTGTTTGTATAAAAAATGTTCGCCTTTTAAGGATATTTCTTTTTGGCGGTAGGGGATGGTGTGCCTGCGATGTTGGGCTCGAGTTGATGGCTAACGGCCGACAATTCTGCACCGCAGCTCCGCGTTTCTACCGCGAAACGGCATTGACACATGGTGCGAAAGCTCTTAATGGGAAACCCATTGAAATGTGCTAAGGCCTGCTCCACCTGTATAGGAAAAGGGCGGGGCAAAGCGCAGCCCCGCCTTAAAGGCTGTTTCCTAGCGGTACGGGGTGGGGCGGTGTTTGCCCCTTACGGGTTTAGTTTTCTCTTCCGCAGCATTTTTTATACTTCTTTCCGCTTCCACAGGGGCAGGGTTCGTTGCGCCCAACCTTAGGTTGCTCCAAGTTTAAATTGCCAAAGGGATTTTTAAAACCGCTGTCAAAGGGGGAGTCTATGTCGAACCTGGGGGTTGCAGCGGTAAAGTGGGCGTTCGGTCGTAGTCGTTTGTTCGCAATCTGATTTGGCGAATACCCGTTAAGATGCGGACGAGGAACGCTGTTTACGAATTTGGTGATGATGTTTATGTCTTTGTCGCTGGGTAACTTACGTTGTGGAAATACCTCAATAATTTCGCTTATCAGTTTTCCGTTAGGCATGCGCTCTTCTTGAATGCGGTGGAAAATTAGGGTAAAATGCAAAAAAGCTTCATCCTCACTGAACCCCTTTTTCGTTAGCAAGTCGAAGAAATCCTGTTCTTCGGCGTTTATGGGGCGAATGAAAGGGTAGAGTCCGCGCAGCATCAAGTCGTTGTAAGAGAGCTCGGGGCGGTCGTCGTCCTCCAAATCGCTTTTGCCTAGGTTGGGCATGTCTTTCAGTCGCGGTGCACACAATGTTCCGCATTGTTTGTCCCAAGAGGCGATACAGGTAAAGATTGCCGTCAGTATGCTGTGTTCAAAATAGGTGTTCACGTATATACCCATTTCTCTTCCCATCTTTTCCCGCATCATTTCCGACAATATTTTGATGGCTTTTTTGCGGCTAATCCATCCCACCGTGTTCATCAGTCCCACGAACAAGGTCTCCAAATTGAACTCGGCTAACGTCAGCTTTGCGGTGATGGCGGGGCGGATTAGTGGTTGCAGAGCCTCTTTAAGGTCGTCGTATATAGCTATATGTTCGCCCCTCTTGCCGTCTGTCGCCTTGTCCATAACGATGCCTAGCCAGTTTAAGGTGGGCGGTGTGTGGCTGTAATCAATGTTCACCAACTTCCCGTTTACCATTTCTTGTAGTAAATACAGGTCGCGCATCGGAAGTCCTAGCAGCCATTCCTCGGGGTATCGGGTAACAAATTTGTAGATGTCTTGCTGCATTTTCTTCATCGACGGAGTCCTAGTCGCCTTTATGATGCTTGGCACACCGAGGAGTAAGGCTTCCTGTTCTAGCATGTTTGGGCTCATTTCGCCCAGTGCTTTCTTGTATGAAGTTGGCTCAAGGTCAAAACCACTGGAATCGAGCAGCAATTCATCAGGCACAAACAAGTCTTGCAACTTTAGGTACGTGTTTTCTATTTCATTAGTCACCCTGTCCAGCTCTTTAGTCATATCCACATCAAACACGCTGTTCAACAGTGCGGCACAGGCCGGTGCGGCCGTGCTTTGCACGTATGGCGTCAAGTCTTTGGTGGTGTATTCGCCTTGTACCTCCAATTCTTTGAAGGCTTCGTATAGCATCTTTGTGGGCACATCCATATTCTTTGTGCTGCCCACCTCGGTGAGGGTGGTTGTTTCGGGTGTTACATTCACCAGTGCGAATCGTTTTTTGCCCCTTCTCAACTTGAATGTGTCCAGCTCTTTTAGTGTTTCTTGGAACTCTTTAAATGTCATTGTCCTTGTCGTTGTTGTTTGCGGTTGTATATGGTTTTGTTGGCTTGGTACTAACAGTAGACCTTTTGGGGATGGTGCTGCGGTGCATGTGCGTTGCTAAACATGTTATTGGGGCAGCCCTGTCCGCATGTGCGAAGTTACAAAATTTCTTTCATAGTTACAAACTTCTTACTCGGTTTTGTTGTGTGTCGAATGGTTCGTCGCGTTGTGGCCGATGGTTAAGGCCTGTCACCAATTCATCAATCCATCAATTTACAAACTCCTCAACTCGGAAACCTACCACCTCACAAACTCATCAACTCGAAATCTTAAATTGTTATTATTAATTTTACAAAATCGTTCTAATTCTCACTCCATTCTAGCGATAATGTCGGATATAAAATAGGCAAATAACCACAATTTCTTGTCTTTCACGCCTTTTGTTCTGTCTATTTTCTGGAACAAAACCAGCATTTTGCACCATTTTGCCTTTCTAGTTTGGCTGCTGGCTCGTAATTTTTCATGCCCAATTACGCACTTTTAGCCCTAAAACGCCACTTTTTAATGGCTATTTTGTCCTTTTTAGTCCTGTTTTTAATGCCTCAAAGAGGTTTTATTTATACCTTTTCAGCGTATTTTTATGCTTTTCATCTCGCATTTTGCCGCATTTCACCTTGCATTTAGCATCAAAACGCATTGCATTTAGCATCAAAACGCATTGCATTTAGCATCAAAACGCACTCCATTTAGCGGCAAATAGCCCCAAAATCTGGTCCAAATGGCAGTTTTCTAAATAAAAATTCATTTTGTCTGCATTCACAGGCTACCCCTTTTAGCATCAAAACTAACCTTCGCGAGAATCGATTTTTTGCGGCAAGGTTGGCGATTGGCCATGAATTTCGCAGCCATAGTGTTAAAATTTATGCGCAAAAGATTACATTGTCGGGCGTGCCCTAAAAGTTTCCATGCTTGTGTCTTTTCTCCTTTTAAGCCCGCTTTTCATTTTATTTTTAGAACCTGCCTAAAATAAAACAACAAAGTCGACGTTATTAACTACAAAGAAACCACTAAACCTAAACCATGAGTTTTATTGCTACCATGACACTAAGAAAAGCGGGCCGACTGAATGAGGCCTTGCAACAAGCCAACGCCGATTGGCAATACGAGAAAAGCCCACATGCATGCATGGCTATGTTTTGGGTACAGAAAGACATCTGCGACTGGCTAATCAAAGAACAACGATTGGACGAGGCCAACCAGCGCATCGCCCTTTTGGAACAGCTGCAACCCCTGATGAACGACACGGAGGGCATTGCCAGCAAGGCTATCGAACGGCTGAAAGAACACGCTCTGCCCTTTTATCCGCAGATACGACACATCGAACAAATGAGTAAAGACGGCTGCGAAAGGGTAGCATACGATGCCTTGCTGCCGTTTTTGGGCGAAAACTTGCCAACTGCCTTGCACGAAAGAGTGGGCTGGGTGGTGTTTCGCTATTTGAAACGCCTGCCATCCGAATGCCAATCTGCTACGGCACGAAGGGCTTTACTGAACTATATCATGCTGAAAAACCAACGCCCTTCTTTACTTCACTCGCAAATGTTGCTGATGGCTATCGCGGTAAAGGAGCGGTTTGCCGACTTTAAACTGCTGAATTTTATCGCTGCCTGGGACGTGAATGCCTTTGCCGAGGCCGACTTCCAGCCCTCGCAACACGAGGAGCAAACGTTCCGTCCACTGGCCGAGCGCGTTGTGGAGCATTGTTTCGATTTAGGTTATGGCTTGCAAGAAGTGCTCAATACATTCTTGCCTAACGTGCGTTTTACAGACGAAAAGGTGAAAGAACTCTATGCCCGAAGTAAATATTTCGCAATAATCAAGCTGCAAAAACAAGACGAAACGGCCGCCATTGGTCTGGCTGAACATTATGCGCAGACGATAAGCGGAACGTTTGTGCGCAACGAATACCATTCGGCCATTCTCCATTTCTACCTTCGGCATCTGCCCAAAGCCCATCAGCGACAGGCATTGCGGTTTGTTAAGGGGTGGGGAATGGACAATTTCAGGGATGAAGACTGGCAGCGCACCACCAAAGACGACCGCCGATACCCTGCATTGGTAGAGAAAACACTTGTTGCTTTGCTGTCGGCCTGCGAGAAACACGAACTGAGAAGGCTGAACGAGCGGCCACCCGCCATCCTGCAAAAGGCTCTTGATGCCTATGCCGACAACGAAAGCTTGATGCGGCTATGGGTGAAAGTTAAGTTGGCTGCGTGTAAGGACCACGAGGCACTTGAAACACTTCGTTGCCTAATACGTAAGCAACAGCGTTTTTACTTATGGAAGGAGCTGGCCGACATTACACCAGACGAACAGCTTAAACTATCGGCTCTGTGTAAGGCCATATTGCTGCAACCCAAGGACGAGTTCTTGGGTAAGGTTCATTTTATGCTGGCCTTGTTGCTTAAAGGGCAGGGCTTGTTGTCTGAGGCTCAAGCGCAGATTAACGCGTATGTGGAAACCTATCGGCGAAACGGCTGGACGCCAACACCCGAAATGCAGGCCTTAGCCAATGCCATGCCGCCAGGCATCGCCCCTTGTGCCGATGTTTCGGCTTTCTATAATGCCCACTTAGATGCAGCCCACGACTTCTTGTTCCCCGATTTGCATTGGAACCTGCTGGTGGTGATGAACTTCTTTACGCAAATTAATCCCAAAACGGGCCGAAAAACAGACAAGGTGGCCTTGGCCGACACCAATGGAAACACCCTTTCTGTTAATCGTAAGCAATGGCCTAGTGGACACAGCTTGGCGAAGTTTGCTTGCGTTGAGGCCAAGATAGCAGTAGAAGGCAAACGAAAAAACATCGTAGCCATGCGCCCGTCGGCTGCCAATGGTCAGGATATTTGGCACTTGGAAACCGTGCAAATCGTTCGGGCAGACGAACAAAGACAACGCTATGTGGCCAAGAATGAGGCCGGATTAACATTTGTCGTTCCTTATTATATAATAAGGAGTAGGGTGGATTGTGGTATAAAGGCACGTCTCTGGTGGGTTGATGCCGCAACGAAGGAGGGTAAAGGCATGCGCCGAACGATAGCGGTAGAGTTTGTTGATGCAGAAAACAAACCTAAACCGCGCCCAGAAAAGAACGCTTGATGGCATGGTGTGTGCTGCTTTTGTTAATCTTTCGCCCGTTAGCTTGTCGGACGGTGTCGTTACCTACTTGTAAGGGCGCAGGTTCAACAGCCATTACGGGCAACAACCTTTTTGGTCAACACGTCGCCAGAAGTTTACAAGAGTGCAGGTTTAACAGCCATTACGGCCAATAACCTTTTGGGTCAACACGTCGCCAGAAGTTTACAAGGGTACAGACCCAACAACTCATTTGCTCACATTCTTAAATGTAATACTCTGCCGCATCTACCATTCCCGCTCGTAAGGCGTATTTTGTTGCTTCATGAACATTGTTCACATTCAGTTTGCGGAAGATGTTCTTGCGATGGGTATTAACGGTATGAAAGCTAGAAAAACGTTTTTCGGCAATCTCTTTTGTGGTCAATCCTAGGGCAATGTCGCGTAACACCTCCATTTCTGTTTTTGTAAGTTTCACCCGTTCCACTTCTTGCCATTGTTCATCGGCCATTTGCACAAGGGGCGCATAGTGGTATGGTTCTCCGCGTAGGGCATCGTGCAGGGCTTGGCGAATTAGCGGAAGGGGTGCGTCTTTGAGGATGATGCCAAAGCGCGGGCCGCTTGCAACGGCCACACGTACGAAGTCGCTGGTAAGCGTTTCGCTAAATAAGAGCCATTGCACGCGGTGAAATCGTTGTTGCCAAATAAGCAATTCGTCGAAACTGGTGAAGTCGAACAAAGTATAGTCCAACACCACGGTGGCGTGTTCTTGTCCTTCGAGAAGTCTAGCGAGTGTTGTTTTGTCCGTGGCAATGGCGATGTCGTTATGTTTCATTTCGCTGCAAAGCCATTGCAAACCAGCTCGGGTGATGTCTTGATTGTCGGATAGAATGAGCATAATGAAAAGGGCTTATAAAGGTGAAAAAGTGAAAGGGTGAAAAGGTGAAAAGATGGCTGCGCCTTTTAAAGGTGAAAAGGTGAAAAGGTGAAAGGGTGAAAAGATGGCTGCGCCTTTTAAAGGTGAAAGGGTGAAAGGGTGAAAAGATGGCTGCGCCTTTTAAAGGTGAAAGAGTGAAAGGGTGAAAAGGTGAAAAAATGGCAGCACCACTAAACCAGACAACACATTCTCTCGTAACCCCGCCAACTTATAAGTTTATTCACTCGTTAACTTGTCTTCTTGTCTACTCGTCAACTTGTTAACTTGTCTACTCGTCAACTCGTTAACTTGTCAGCTCGTTAACTTGCGCACTCGTCAACTTGTCAACTTGCTCACTCGTCAACTCATCAACTTGTTCACTCGTCCCCCTTGTTTAGCAAGAAAGCAAAAAGGGACATGCCGTTTTGTGGCATATCCCTCGTTTGTTGTTTGTAAAGCGTTGTGCTTTATGCTTCAGCAGGAGCCTCGTTGGCCTCTTGAACAGGTGCTTCGGCTGTTGCCTCGGCAGCGTTTTCTACTTCAGCGTTAGCGGCCTCAGCCTCAGCTTTTGCGGCAGCCTCAGCAGCTTTCTTTTCGTTTACTTTCTTGGCGATAGCAGCGTTGACGCTCTTTTCAGCCTCTAGCTTTTTGGCTTCGAGGTCTTTCTTGGCCTTAGCCTCGTTGTTACGGATAGCTTCGGTGCCCTTGTTCTTCTCTTCTTTCCAAGCGTCGAACTTCTTTTGTGCTGTTGCCTCGTCGAATGCGCCTTTCTTAACGCCACCACGCAGGTGTTTCATCAAGTAAACGCCTTCGCCTTTAAGGATGTTGCGAACGGTGTCGGTGGGTTGTGCACCACACTCTACCCAATGTAGGGCGCGTTCGAAATTCAAATCTACGGTTGCGGGATTGGTGTTGGGGTTGTACGTACCAATCTTCTCAGTAAATTTACCATCACGTGGTGCTCTTGCGTCGGCGATAATGATGCCATAGAAAGCATAGCCCTTACGGCCGCCGCGTTGTAATCTGATTTTTGTTGCCATTGTGCAAATTAAAATGTAATTAGGTTTGAATTTAATGCCGTCAACTCGTGACAGCGGCTGCAAAGGTACGCATATTTTTCTGATAATGAGCAAGGAAGAGAGAGAAAAATTGATTTGAAGGAGTAAGGGAGGTAGGGAGTTAAGGAGTTAGGGAGTTAAGGAGTTAAGGAGTTAAGCCAAATGCTTTGTTGCAGAGAACTAACCACTTTGTTAACTCGTTAACTTGTAAACTCGTCAGCTTGTCAACTTGTCAACTCGTTAACTCGCCAACTTGTTAACTTGTCAACTTGTTAACTTGTCAACTTGTTAACTTGTCAACTTGTGAACCGCTCAACTCCCATAAAAAACACAGATTAACACCCAATAAACCCATTCTTGCGCAATTTATTCGTAACTTTGCACATTATCACGTAATGAATAACATGAAACGAATACTCATCGCTTGGGCCGTTGCACTTGTGGCGTTTGCAGCTTGTACGAACAAGTCTGCTACTTCGGCCAAGATTGAAGGGCTGGATTTCGACAGCATTGTGGTGGATACCACCGTGGCGTTGACTGATTTGAAACTAACGCCGCTATGCCGAATAAGCCTTAACTTGCAGTACGCCAAAGGCAATAACGCCGACAAAATAAACAACGCACTGCTGCATGCTGGCATCTTGATGCCCGATTATCTGGGGCTTACCAACCAAAAGTTTAGCATGAAACAGGCGGTTGACTCGTTTGTGAAACGTATGCTGAACGACTATTTACACGATTATGCAGCACTTTATCGGCAAGATAGGGAGAACGGCAGCTCCTATAATTATGAATATAAGGTGAAAACCTCCACGCGAAACGGTGCTGAGAACATTGTTGTTTACACGGCCAAGATATATACTTACGGCGGTGGAGCGCATGGAATTAATCAAACGTTGGTGCGAAACATCGACGTTACCACTGGGAAAGTGCTGCAACTGCAAGATGTTTTTGTGCCTGGCTACGAGCCTACACTGAAAGAACTGTTGCTGAAAAAGGTGGGCGAACGCTTTAACGCCGACGGATTGGACGAGCTTAATAAGAAGGATATATTTGCCGATGGGCATGTATATGTGCCAGATAACTTTGCCATCGACGACGATGGTTTCACCTTTATATATTGTGAAGACGAGATAGCACCACATGCTGTGGGCGAAATAAGTGTTACGTTAAGTCGTAGCGAATTGAGCAGAATATTGAAATAAGTGGCGGATGAACTTGCACGGCGGCAGAAATGGCCCGATAATGTGAGTGCCCCGAAACAGAACGCAACGAGGCATGAAACCTCGTAAGAACAGCAAAGACAATGGACGAGATACGTAAATATTTTACCGAACTAACCGCCACGCAGCTTGAACAGCTAACGCAACTGGGCGAACTATACCGCACATGGAACGAACGAATAAATGTGGTTTCGCGAAAAGACATCGACAACTTGTACCTGCACCACGTACTTCATTCGCTGGCCATCGCCAAATATGTGCAGTTTAAGGCTGGTACACGGGTGCTAGACTTTGGTACGGGGGGCGGTTTCCCTGGCATTCCGTTGGCTATCGTGTTTCCCGAATGCCGTTTTAAGCTGATTGATCGCACGGCGAAGAAGATACGCGTAACGCAAGAAATTGCCGCTGCCATTGGCTTAACCAATGCCACTGCCGAGCAAAAGGCAGGCGAAGAAGAGTGGGGCGAGTACGATTTTGTGGTGAGCCGAGCCGTGATGCCCTTGCCCGACTTGATGAAAATCGTGAAGAAGAACATCTCGCGCGAACAGCGCAACGCCTTGCCCAACGGTTTGATATGCCTCAAAGGGGGAAATCTTGATGCGGAAACGCGCACGGTGAAGAAGGTTGTCGACATTACACCTGTGGGTAATTGGTTCGAAGACGAGTGGTTTGAAGAGAAAAACGTGGTGTATGTACCTATGTAAAGGGTAGTAGCCGCAAGTGACAAAAGGGTTTGGGAATGGTTGCATGCAGATAGCGCGCGACCACGATGAACCGATAACATAAAATGCAAAACGATTTAGCACAATGCTGAATATACATCATATAATGTGCAACATGTTGCAGGAAAACTGCTATGTTGTGTCTGACGAAACAAAGGAATGCGTGATAATAGATTGTGGCGCATTCTTCGAGAAAGATAAATCGGCGCTTACGCAGTATATCGCCGACAACGAATTAAAGCCTCGTCGACTGTTGGCTACGCATGGGCATGTGGACCATAACTTGGGGAATGCCTTTGTGTTTGCCACGTATGGCTTGCGCCCTGAGGTGCACGAAGACGACGGTGAGTTGTTAGAACATCTGCCCGAACAGGCCGCTTATCTGCTGAACATGCCGCTAGAAGAGCAGCAACCGCGCGTGGAACGATACCTTACGGAGGCCGATAGCATCGAATGGGGTAACCATCGGGTCACCATCATTCATACGCCGGGCCATACGGAGGGCAGTTGTGTGTTCTATTGCGAGTCTGAAGGTGTTGCTTTTACTGGCGATACGCTTTTTAAGGGTTCGATAGGCAGGGTAGATCTTCCTGGCGGGAGTATGTTTAAGATGATGCAAAGCATACGCCACTTGTCGCAATTGCCCGACACAACCCGCGTGTTTTCGGGGCATGGGCCAGAAACAACGATTGGTTACGAGCTTGCGCATAATCCATATTTGGATAGATAAGGGGGAGTAGTAAAGGTAGTAAGTAGTAAAGGTAGTAAGGAGTAAGTAGTAAGGAGTAAGTAGTAAGGAGTAAAGGTAGTAAGTAGTAAGCTAGTTAAACCTAGGGTAACTAGGAAACCTAGGATAACTAGATAAGCTCGTTAACTCGTTTCCAACTTACAAATCGATTCATGTATAAGGAAGAAACAGAAAAGATAATAATGGGTATCGACCCTGGTACCACGTTGATGGGCTACGGCGTTATCCGTGTGGTGGGCAAAAAGGCGCAGATGGTGGCTATGGGCGTTATCGACTTGCGCAAGATGCCCGACCCATACTTGCGTTTGGGGCATATCTTCGAGCGCGTTTCGGGCATTATCGATGCCTATCTGCCCGACGAATTGGCTATCGAGGCTCCGTTCTTTGGTAAGAATGTACAGTCGATGTTGAAGTTGGGACGGGCGCAGGGCGTGGCTATCGCTGCTGCCATTCAACGCGACATTCCCATACACGAGTATGCGCCATTGAAAATAAAGATGGCCATAACAGGACAAGGGCAGGCCTCAAAAGAGCAGGTGGCTGGCATGTTGAAACGTATGTTGAAACTAAGCGATGACGATATGCCCAAGTTTATGGATGCAACCGATGCCCTTGGAGCAGCCTATTGCCACTTCTTACAGATGGGCAGGCCCGAAACCGATACCAAGTATCGCGGTTGGAAAGACTTCGTAAGTCGCAACCAAGACCGCGTGGCAGGCAAATAATTTGAGGTTTAAAGCTTTTAAGTTCGTAATAAATACGCAACCCGAATACTCATAAACTCACGAACTCAATAAAATTAGAAGTATAAAAAATGAAAGGAACAACAATGAAAAAGATTTTGATTTTGGTGCTGATGGCATGTGCCACGGCGTTTACGGCGCAAGCACAAGAGGTGTATAAGCGCATATTGAAGGTGTCGAAACAAACGGCAGCCGATAAGAGTAAGAGCATAGACGTGCGCAAGGTGGCCACGTTTAAGGTAGACGAACTGAACTATATGGCGATGAAGTCGAAAGAACTGATGCCCGACAGTACTGTTCGTATGCTCGATACGCAGGCTTACGCCATGCACGAGTTCATCAACTTGTTTTTCAAGCGCCTGTCGGAGGCAAAGAAGAAAACACAGAAAGAGTTGGTGATGGCTCGCTTTAAAAACGCCTCCATCAACAACAGTCGCTTTAACGACATGGATAAAGAACTGGTGTTGAGCTATTACGACAATGGCAACTATATGACACAGTTCTCCTTAGACACCGATTGGGTGAAGGCTTTGGCCGAAATTCGCAGTAAAAAGTAATGGCTTTTACCTTGCCTTGCCTCAATCGTAACATTTCTTTTGCGCGTGAAATAAAGGAAAGGGTGGGGTAGGCGTGGGTTATTAGATTGGTTAAGGTATTTTGAAAAGCGAACGATATTGTCGCTATCGCTACACATTGTATTATATAATAAGGGGCTACGGATATTTCTTCCATAGCCCCTTGTTTGTACAATTCCGTTTGTTGTGGGGCAACAAATCGTTTGTAGTTGCCCTACAAGCGTCTTGTAGCGCCTGTACAAGCATCTTGTAGCGTCAGTACAAGCGTCTTGTAGTTCCCGTACAAGCGTCTTGTAGCGTCAGTACAAAGCGTCTTGTAGCCCTTCGGCTCCCCTTATTTATACTCCGACCACGCCTTAATCTCGATGTCCTCAACGCGCATCGTGGTAAAGGCCGTGATGAATGCACTGGCCAAGCGCGTGTTGGTGATAAGCGGAATGTTGAGGTCGATGGCTGCGCGACGTATGCTGTAACCATTGGTAAGTTCGCGTGGGGTGAGGTCTTTGGGGATATTCACCACCATATCTATCTTCTTTTCGCGCAACACGTCGAGCACTTTGGGTTCCATTCCCTCGTCGGTAGGCCAATACACGGTGGTGTTGGCAATGCCGTTCTCTGTTAAGAAGTGCGATGTTCCGCTAGTAGCATACAGTTCGTAGCCGTTGTTCACCAGTCGTTTGGCGGCATCCAGCATCTCGGCCTTTTGTTTTCCGCCGCCCGTTGAGAGCAAAACGGTTTTCTTCGGGATGCGATGGCCCACCGAAAGCATGCTTGTAAGCAGGGCAGAGTTGGTGTCGTCGCCCAAACAACCCACTTCGCCCGTAGATGCCATGTCGACACCTAGTACAGGGTCGGCCTTTTGCAGGCGGTTAAACGAGAACTGCGAGGCCTTAATGCCCACGTAGTCGAGGTCGAAGAGGTTCTTGTTGGGTTTCTCTACTGGTAGGCCAAGCATGACGCGCGTGGCCAAATCGATGAGGTTTAGTTTAAGAACCTTGCTCACAAAGGGGAACGAACGCGAGGCGCGCAGGTTACATTCGATAACCAACAAGTCGTTATCGCGTGCCATAAATTGGATGTTGAATGGCCCCGATATGTGCAACTCTTTCGCTATCTGCCGGCTAACGCGCTTAATTCGGCGTACCGTTTCGATGTAAACCTTTTGCGGGGGGAACTGGATGGTGGCATCGCCAGAGTGAACACCAGCAAACTCGATGTGTTCGCTAATGGCGTAGGCCAGTATTTCGCCGTCTTTGGACACGGCATCCATCTCTATTTCCTTGGCATGTTCGATGAAACGACTCACCACCACGGGGTGGTCTTCGCTGACATTGGCGGCCAATTGCAAGAAACGTTCAAGCTCTTCGCGGTTTGAACAAACGTTCATGGCCGCGCCCGACAGTACGTAAGAGGGGCGAACCAGCACGGGGAAACCTACGCGAGCGATAAATTCGTTAATCTTATCCATCGATGTTAGCGCGCTCCATTCGGGTTGGTTGATGCCGTTTCGGGTGAGCATGGACGAGAATTTCGCGCGGTCTTCGGCGTTGTCGATGTCTGTTGCCGATGTGCCTAGTATGGGTACATGTTGCTCATCGAGTTTCATTGCCAGGTTGTTGGGTATCTGTCCGCCGGTAGACACAATCACGCCGTTGGGCGTTTCGAGGTCGATAACGTCCATCACCCGTTCGAATGTCAACTCGTCGAAGTACAGACGGTCGCACATGTCGTAGTCGGTAGACACCGTTTCGGGGTTATAGTTAATCATAACCGACCGATAACCCTCACGCCTAATGGTGTTGAGGGCTTGCACACCGCACCAGTCGAACTCAACAGAAGAGCCGATACGGTAGGCACCCGAACCAAGAACAACGATAGAACGGCGGTCGTTGTCGAACCGAACATCGCTTGCCACGCCCGAATAGGTGAGGTAAAGATAGTTGGTTTGTGCAGGATATTCGGCTGCGAGCGTGTCTATCTGCTTTACAACGGGCAGAATGCCATACGATTTTCGTAGGTTTCGCACCACCAAAGCGGCCTTGTGCATGTTGCTCATCTCCTTTTCAAGACCCACGGCACGGGCAATTTGGAAGTCGGTAAAGCCATACACCTTTGCCGTTCGCAACAATTCCTTATCCAATACGTTCACGCTGGTGCATCGTTGCAAGGCCTCGTCGATGTCGATGATGTGTTTCAGCTTTTCCAAGAACCACTTGTCTATCTTCGTGAGTTGGTGTATCTGGTCGATGGTATAGCCTTTGTGCATGGCCTTCGAGATGATGAACACACGCTTGTCTGTGGGTTCGCGCAGTGCTGCATCAATGTCGTCGATCTTCAATTCCTTGTTTTCAACAAAGCCGTGCATGCCTTGTCCAATCATGCGCAATCCCTTTTGGATGGCCTCTTCGAAGGTGCGACCGATGGCCATTACCTCGCCAACCGACTTCATTGACGAGCCAAGTTCCTTGTCTACGCCGCGAAATTTGCTCAAGTCCCAACGTGGTATCTTGCAGACAACGTAGTCGAGGGCGGGTTCGAAGAAAGCACTGGTGGTCTTTGTAACCGAGTTTTTCAGTTCGAAAAGTCCGTAACCCATGCCCAACTTGGCCGCAACGAAAGCCAGCGGATAGCCTGTGGCCTTTGATGCAAGGGCTGACGAACGGCTAAGGCGCGCGTTTACTTCGATAACGCGATAGTCTTCGCTCTTGGGGTCGAAGGCGTATTGCACGTTGCATTCGCCAACGATTCCGATGTGGCGGATAATCTTAATGGAGAGTGCGCGCAGCTTGTGGTATTCGCTATTGCTAAGCGTTTGCGAAGGAGCAACAACGATGCTCTCGCCCGTATGTATGCCAAGCGGGTCGAAATTCTCCATGTTGCAGACGGTGATGCAGTTGTCGTAGCGGTCGCGCACCACTTCGTATTCAATCTCTTTCCAACCTTTAAGGCTTTTCTCTACCAGCACTTGCGGCGAGAAAGAGAATGCTTTCTCGGCCAATTTGTTCAGCTCTTCCTCGTTATCGCAAAAGCCACTGCCT
Source organism: Prevotella sp. oral taxon 317 str. F0108 (assembly GCF_000162415.1). Classification (NCBI taxonomy): domain Bacteria; kingdom Pseudomonadati; phylum Bacteroidota; class Bacteroidia; order Bacteroidales; family Prevotellaceae; genus Prevotella; species Prevotella sp. oral taxon 317. Next base: position 61,440 of record NZ_GG740072.1, read on the forward strand.
AGTCCGCCAAGGGCATAAGCGGCGCGCAAGATAACGGGATAACCAAGGCTTGCAGCGGCGCGACGTGCCTGCTCGATGTTGGCGCAGGCCTCGCTCTTGATGGTCTTGACGTTAATCTCGTTCAGTTTCTCAACAAACAGCTCGCGGTCTTCGGTGTTCATGATGGCTTGCACGGGCGTACCCAGCACTTTAACGCCATACTTTTCGAGTACGCCGCTTTGGTAAAGCTCTACGCCGCAGTTAAGCGCCGTTTGTCCGCCAAAGGCCAAGAGTATGCCGTCGGGACGCTCTTTTTCGATAACCCTTTCAACTAAATATGGCTGAACGGGCAGGAAATATATTTGGTCGGCTACGCCTTCTGAGGTTTGCACCGTGGCGATGTTGGGGTTGATAAGTACTGTTTTAACGCCCTCTTCGCGCAGGGCTTTGAGTGCTTGCGAGCCAGAGTAGTCGAACTCACCCGCTTCGCCAATCTTCAATGCGCCGGAACCCAGCAGCAATACTTTCTTTATGCTTTCGTCTTTCATTTTCTCTAAGGGGTTTTAAAGGGTGAGTTTTTCTACGAAAAGGTCGAACATAAACAGCGTGTCGACCGGTCCTGAGCAGGCCTCAGGGTGGAATTGGGAAGTGAACCAAGGGTTGGTGTTATGGCGAACGCCCTCGTTGCTGCCGTCGTTCATGTTCACAAACAGCTCACTCCAATCCTTATCTAGTGTAGAGGCGTCGACAGCATAGCCGTGGTTTTGGCTCGTAATGTAGCATTTGTCGGTGCCTACCATGCGTACGGGCTGGTTGTGCGAGCGGTGTCCGTACTTTAATTTGTAGATGTTAGCACCGCCTGCCTTGGCCATAAGTTGGTTTCCCATGCAAATTCCGCAGATGGGTTTGCGGCTTTTGTTCATCTGTTGGCGCAGAATGTTAACCGCATCTTGGCACAAGTCGGGGTCGCCAGGGCCGTTACCGAGGAAAAGTCCGTCGAATTCCATCCCTGTATAGTCGTAATTCCAAGGCACGCGCACCACTTCTAGTCCACGTTCAATGAGGTTGCGAATGATGTTGGCCTTTACACCGCAGTCTACCAGCACAACTCGCTTTCCTGCTCCTTCGTTGTAGCGAATAATCTCTTTGCAGCTAACGCGGTCTACAAAGTTCACGCCTTCGTATTGTGCTTGGGGAATGTTTGTGGGGTCGTCGTCGAAGATTATCTGCCCCATCATCACGCCGTGTTCGCGCAGAACCTTGGTGAGTTCGCGCGTATCAATGCCCGTGATGCCAGGAACTTGTTCGCGTTTTAGCCATTCGGCCAAGCTTTCGTTAGCGTTCCAGTGGCTGTATTGCTCGCTATAATCGCTTACAATGATGGCCGAGGCGTGTATGTGGTCGCTTTCCATGAACGTGGGCAGACCTTCTGGACCGAAGGTGAAGGGTGGAACGCCGTAGTTGCCAACCAAAGGAAAGGTGAGTGTTACCAACTGACCAGCGTAAGAGGGGTCGGTAAGACTTTCGGGATAGCCCATCATAGCTGTATTAAACACCACTTCGCCTGCCACGGGCGCATCGTAACCAAACGACTTGCCGTGGAACTTGGTGCCGTCTTGCAGAACTAATGTTACATTTCTCATTATATTCTAGAATTTCTGTTCGTTTTGATAAACCTTTTCGATGTAATTAACGAAGGCCTGATTGCATAGCCGCATGCCTCCTGGGGTGGGGTAGTTGCCCGTAAAATACCAGTCGCCCTTGTGTTGGGGTATGGCCTCGTGCAGTCCTTCGATAGATTGGAACACCAACTCGATGGGCGTCTTCACGCCTTTCGGGCGTAACATCTGCACAATCTTGCGGTTAATCTCGTCTACCGTAACGGCCTTGTATATTTGTCGCACGCAGTTGTCCATCTCTTCCACGGGCTTTTTCAGCTCACGTCGACAGTTGTCGTAGGTTTGCTTGATAAGCGCGTGCATATTCTTTTCTTTGAGCAATTCGATGGCGGCTCGGAACACGCAGAACTCTTCCAAGCGCGGCATGTCGATGCCGTAATAGTCGGGATAGCGTATCTGTGGCGCACTACTTACTACGATTATCTTCTTGGGGTGCAATCTGTCGAGAATGCGAAGGATGCTTTTTTGTAGCGTTGTACCGCGTACGATGCTGTCGTCGATAATCACCAAGTTATCTTTTCCTGCGCGAATACTCTCGTAAGTAACGTCGTACACGTGCGAGGCCAAGTCGTTGCGCGAGTTTCCTTCGGCAATGAAGGTGCGTAGCTTGATGTCTTTCCACGCCACCTTGTCCAGCCTTACGGTGTTGCTAAGTATCTCTTCTAGTTCTTCGGCCGTGGGTGCATGGTCTAATGCCTGAATCTGAGCCACATGTTGTTGGCGCATGTAGCGTTTAAATCCCGCTACCAAACCATAAAAAGCCACTTCGGCCGTATTGGGAATGTACGACAGAACGGTGTTCTTCGTGTCGTAGTCGATGGCGCGAAGAATGGGATTTGTTAGCTGTTCGCCCAATTTCTTGCGCTCCTTATATATGCTGGCGTCAGAACCGCGACTGAAATAAATCCTTTCGAACGAACACGAACTGTCTGCTTTCTGTTCCATGATGCGCTCGATGCGGCAGTCGCCGTCGCGTTTTACGATAAGGGCAGTGCCGGGTTCCAACTCTTTCACGTCGTCGCACTCGATGGCGAAGGTGGTTTGCAGCACAGGTCTTTCGCTAGCTACAACGGCAACTTCGTCGTTCTTATAGTAGAAAGCGGGCCTAATGCCCCAGGGGTCGCGCATCGAAAACATCTCGCCGCTGCCCGTAACGCCGCATACAACGTAGCCTCCATCAAAGTGGGGCATGGTGGTTCGCAGCACGTTGGCCACGTTTACGTTGTCTTCGATGTATTGAGTAATGTCGGTGTCGGTAAGTCCTAGCGCTTGTGCCGCCACGAAGTTGCGTTCCACTTCGCGGTCTAGTCGGTGGCCCATCAGTTCAAGCATAATGTAACTGTCGCTGTAAATGCGTGGACATTGTCCTTGACGGGTTAGGCGTTCGAATATCTCACCGATGTTGGTCATGTTGAAGTTACCGCACAGGCTTAGGTTTTTGGCGCGCCAGTTGTTGCGGCGAAGAAAAGGATGCACATACGAAAGGCCGCTCTTACCTGTGGTAGAATAGCGCAGGTGTCCCATGTATAGTTCGCCTGCAAAGGGCAATGTGCGTTCGGCGTAGCGTGCATCGGCAAGGTGTTCGGCCGTTTCTTTGGCGAACCCCTTTTGCACCGTCGAGAATATTTCGGTGATGGCATTGCTGCCTTCGACACGTTCGCGGAACATGTACTCGTGTCCCGGAGTGGTTTTCAGCTTAACGCACGACATGCCCGCAGCCTCTTGTCCGCGGTTGTGCTGTTTCTCCATCAGCAGGTAAAGCTTGTTAAGCCCATACATCCACGTGCCGTATTTCTGCTGGTAATATTGCAGCGGTTTAAGCAACCTTATCATGGCCACACCGCATTCATGTTTTAATGGTTCCATCAAATCTTGTTCTTTTTGCCTAAGGTTTAAACAAGTTGAGGGATGTTGGCAAACATCCCTCAACGGCTTATTGTTGTTATCTCACAAGGTTCACTATCAAAGAGCTGAGCGACAACACGCTGCTTATCACCGAGAACCAGATGGTTGTAGAGGTGCTTGTCTTAGAGTTGGCAGCCTTCGCTTTGTTTGGTTCTACATATATAACGTCGTTTTGTTGCAGATAATAGTAAGGCGAGTTGATGAGGTTGGCGTCGCGCAAGTCAATGCGGTGAGCCTCTTTGCGGCCGTCGGGGTTCTCGCGTAAAAGCATCACGTTGTCGCGGCGTCCGTAGATAGACAAGTCGCCCGCCTGAGCCAAAGCTTCAACGATGCTCATCTTTTCGCTCGTAACAGGTATTACGGTGGGTTTGTTCACTTCGCCCAGCACCGTTACTTGGTAACTAGCCATGCGAACCGTAACGATGGGGTTTTCGCTGGCGGCTAGGTAGCCCGATATCTTGCTCTTAATAAGGTCTTGGCATTCGTTCTTGTTCAGTCCGCCCACATGCACTTTACCAATTACGGGGAAATCGATGTCGCCGTTGTTGTCTACCAAATAGGTTTGAAGGTTAGACCCCTGTGCCAACTGTCCCTTTGTGCCAACACTGTTACCCACCGTTAGGTTAAACGGCGCAGCTGCTGCTGGGTCTGTTGTAACCACCGTGATGGATAGCTGGTCTTTGGGCATAATCTTGGCTTCGTAAAGGCCCTTCGACGGCTCTAAACTAGTGTTATCAATGTTTTGGAAATACACAACATCCTTACTTCCTCCACAACTCCCTAACAATAAAACGAATGTCAATAAGACAACTGAACTAAGAATTTTATTCATACCAATAATACAATCAATTTATTATGCTTGCAAATTTACGTTGTTTTTTCTGATTTCGCAAGTCTTTAACCTATTATTAATGCGAGTTCGAGGTGTTGTCTTGCGCTTTTTGCCCAAGCGGCACTGCCTATGGATAAATCGAACAGTATTTTAGAGTTCTCGAACTGCCCTTTTAATGTTCCCTTTCTTTTAACAAAGTAGCGCGGGACATGTGGAAAACTGCTGTTAAGATAGCCGCCTCCCCACTTGTGTAGCAAGGCTTTTTGTGCAATCGGTTGCCTTAAATTTTTGTCACTTTCCGCATGTTATATAGCATGGTATTGGAAGTCTTTACGTATCTTTGCAGCCGTAAAGAGAGACAGAGTTAGATAAGGTACAGTATAGCATGGGGCTTAAAGCCCATTTGCATCCACAATACCATAGGTATTAGATTGGCAATAAAAAGATTTATTCAAGGATTAGTTACATGGTAAGACGTTGGATATCGGTTGTTCGATAATTGAATACAAGCTTTTCAGTACGTATCGGACGCACAACGTCACTTCGTCAAGACCGTAGAGAGGGTTAGAGTTAGGCCATTTACAATTAAGAAAAGGAGAGTTGGGAATAGCTTTCAAGTTTCCGCCTATTACCGCGTGATACGGATATTGAACGAAGAAATTTTTTATGTTAGTAGAGAGAACCCGGCTGCATGTGTATGTGGCCGGGCTTTTTTATGCGCCTATTTTTGGCTGAACGAAATACATTTGGTAAAAAAGAAGGGCGCAGAAGGCGTGTATGGGCATTTTTTGTTACCTTTGTATGCAGCTCGCCAAGGTTGTCCACGTCTTGCCCTAGCCTATGCTCGGGGTGTGGAATGCCGCCGAGTGGCTTTAAAACCAAGGCGGAAGGGTTGCCTGTTTACCTGAAATGATAGGTAGCGAACCCTTTGAGCGAACCCTTTAATCGACTTTTTGAAACGAACATGGTTGCGGCTTGTTGGCTGATGATGCTACGAACCGAAACCGCCAAATAACTTTAATACACAGAGAATGAAGTATCTATTGATTTCAGACATACACGGCTGTTTGCCTGCGTTGCAACGTGCATTGCACTTTTATAAGGAGCAGCACTGCGACATGCTCTGTATCTTGGGCGACATCATTAACTATGGGCCACGTAACCAATTGCCAGAAGGACTTAACCCCAAGGGCATCGTGGAGCAACTTAACGCTATGGCCGACGATATTGTGGCCATTCGCGGCAATTGTGATTCGGAGGTAGACCAGATGCTGCTTAACTTCCCCATCATGGCAGATTACCTGCTACTTGTTGATGGCAACAAGCGATTAATACTTACTCATGGACATGTTTATAATAAGGAGAAACGGCCGTTGGGCAAGTGCGATGCCCTATTTTATGGCCATACGCACCTTTGGGAACTAACGCGCACACCCCAAGGCGTGGTATGCAACCTAGGTTCGATAACCTTTCCCAAAGGCGGAAACCCGCCAACATTCGCCACTTACGAGGATGGTGTGATAAGTGTTTATCGAACCGACGGCTCGCTTTTGCAGACAATGGACCTCAACGAGTAGGGCAGTGGTTCGTAGTAGGCGGGCGATAACAGGCAAACAAATGTGTAAGCATACGAGAAGAGTAAACCCAACAGCAACAAAAACAAGTGTTTCATGTCGAAAGCAAAGCTGAAAAAGCATCTGTTGGCATTGTCCAAGGAAGAGATTATAAACGTTGTGCTAGATTTGTATGATGCACGTACAGAGGCAAAAGCATATTTTGAGTTTTATCTTACACCCGACAGCTCGACCGAATTGGAGAAACTTAGGGTGCGCATTGTACACGAATTCTTTCCTGTTCGTGGCTTATCAGAGAACCCTTCGTTTGCTAAATGCAAGAAAATTGTTACCGATTTCGCCAAGATGCAGGCCTCTCCCGACTGTGTGGCCGACCTTATGCTGACTGTAACTGAGCAAGGAAACAGCTGGGCAATGACGTACGGCTATTGCGAAGGGGCATATGAAACGGCTTTGGCAAATAGTTTTGCAAGAGCTATGGACTTTATTTTCCGCAATGGTTTGCTATTGTATTTCTACGAACGGATAGAAAGAATGCTCGCTAGTGCTGCAAACGGATGGGGAGGCGACAGCTTGCGCGAAATCTATAGGCAATATAGATAGCGTCTTTTCGGTTGACGAGTAGACGAGGGAACGAATGAACATGTTGAGTGGCGCAGCCATTTTTTCACCCTTTCATCTTTAGGAGTTAAGGAGTTATGGAGTTAAGGAGTTAAGCCAAATACCTTGTTGGCGTTAGCCATTTTTTCACTTTTTCACCCTTTCACCTTTTCACCTTTCCACCCTTTCACCTTTAAAAGGCGCAGCCATTTTTTCACCTTTTCACCCTTTCACCTTTAAAATACTCCTTTTCATGTCGATAGAAAGAATAACATCGCTCACGCACCCTGGTGTTGAAGTATTTAGCGCACTAACCGAAACACAGTTGCGCAATAGGCTTCAACCAGATAAGGGCGTATTCATTGCCGAAAGTCCCAAGGTTATACGCGTGGCGCTTGATGCAGGTTACGAGCCGCTGTCGATGATGTGCGAAGAACGACATATTGTAGGCGATGCCGCAGACATCATATCGCGGTGTGGCGACATACCTGTATATACGGGCGAACGCGCGCTGTTGGCCCAGCTAACTGGTTATACGCTAACGCGCGGTGTGTTGTGCGCCATGCGCCGAAAGCCAACGCGCAGTGTGGCCGAGGCGTGCGCTGATGCCACGCGTGTATGCGTGATTGACGGCGTTACCGACACAACCAACATCGGGGCCATATTCCGTTCGGCTGCGGCATTGGGTATTGATGCTGTTGTTTTGGCTAAAAACGCGTGCGACCCGCTTAATCGCCGTGCCGTGCGCGTGTCTATGGGTTCGGTATTTCTTGTGCCGTGGACGTGGTCTGAACAACCTTTGGCCGAACTTTCTGCCTTAGGATTCCGTACGGCAGCAATGGCTTTAACTCATAATTCCATTTCGTTAGACGATGCCAAACTGAAAGCCGAACCGCGTTTGGCCATTGTTATGGGTACGGAAGGCGACGGTTTGCCACACCAAGTGATTGCACAAGCCGATTATGTGGTGCGTATACCAATGGCACATGGTGTCGACTCGCTCAACGTTGCAGCAGCATCGGCCGTGGCTTTTTGGGAATTGCGGGTTGACAAGTAAGCAACTTGAATCAAGTAAACAAATAGACGAAAAAACAGTTGACGAATTAACAGGGCAGCAAATAAACAAAAGGCTGCGCCTGTTAATTCGTCAACTAGTTATGTAAAAGCGTAGTTTTTCTATTCAATCGTCACTTCATCCACGAACAGCCAAGCCGGTTTGCCTGTATGGGGATGCCATGCAGGCATGCTCTTTTCGGATAACATCTTGATGCGCACATAGCGAGCGTCTTTCGGCATGGGCAAAAGCACGTTGTCGGTGTCGATGTAGTCGGGCTTGTTTGCAGGCATCGGGTCGGCCGGTAGGTCGTAAATGTCCTCAAAGTTCTTGCCGTCTGTACTCACCCAAACGTATAATCCGCGGTGGGGCATAATCCATTGCGCCGAACTAATCAACGTACGAACGCTGATAAGGCGAATGGGTTTCACCTCGCCAAGGTCTACCGTGAGATCGAGATCTTTGCCAACGTAGCCCACCCAGCGACCTGAATTGAAGATAACACTACCTTGTAGGCCATTGGTAAGTTCGCGTGGCGACAGCCCTGGGTACTTGGCATCTGGCTCAACGTTGTATTTTACCTCGGCCATCGTGGCCTTGCTGATGAGCAAATCTTCGCTGTTTTCGTTGCTGGTGAAGGTGGGATAAACGGCGATGGTGCGCAACTTGCACGACTTTTTCACAGGAAAAGGCTGCGTATAGCGAAGAGATTTTGCAGTGGGTGCCGTTCCATCGAGGGTATAGTAGATGGTTGCGCCCTTGCGCGCCGTGAGCGTTACGTTCAGGCTGCCGGGCTTTTCGGCTGGCGAAAGTGCGATGTTGACGTTGAAAAGATGTCGGCCGTAGCGGTATTTGTTCAAGTTATAGATGTTGAGCAATTGCGGCATGCGGTTGGCAAAGTCGTCGAAGTTCTTCTTTTCGGGCATAGTCCATTGCACCTCGCTTGCAGCGGCCAAACGTGGCAACGCCATATACTCCACGTGAGGGAAGTTATCCATGTGCTCGGTCCAGAGGTTTGCCTGCACGCCGATGATGTGTTTGGCCTCTTCGGCCGTGAGTTTGGGCGATACGGGATTGAAGTCGTAGGTCTTTTCGATGGGTATGAAACCGTTGAAGGCCAGCGGTTCGTGTTCGCGATCGTTCGTTTGGTAATAGTCTAGATAGAGATGCGACACGGGGCACATAATGGCATCGTGGCCCAAGCGTGCAGCCTCGATGCCGCCTTCCATACCGCGCCACGACAGCACCGTGGCATTGGGGGCTATTCCGCCTTCCAAAATCTCGTCCCATCCACCAACTTTACGTCCGCGAGCGGTAATGAAGTTGGCTATGTCGCTCATAAAGTAACTTTGCAAGCGTTCTTCGGCCGTGTGTTTGCCGTCGGCCGCCAAGCCTTTCTCCTTGATGCGAGCCTGACAGCGCGGACATTTTGCCCAGCTAACCTTTGGGCATTCGTCGCCACCGATATACACATACTCGGCAGGGAAGATGTCCATCACCTCCGAAAGTACGTCTTTGGCAAACTGTAAAGTGCGGTCGTTGCCTGCGCACAGCACCTCTTCGGCAATGCCCCACGTAGTACGAACCTTGTAAGGGCCACCCGTACAGCCCAATTCAGGGTAAGCAGCCAGGGCAGCAACCATGTGTCCGGGCATGTCTATTTCGGGAATAACCATGATATGGCGGTCGGCTGCGTACTTAACAATGGCTCTTGCCTGTTCTTGGGTATAGAAACCGCCATGCGGTTTGCCGTCGAACTTGCTTGCATCGTGGCCAACCATTGTTTCGGGACGCATCGACGAAACCTCGGTTAGCTTGGGATATTTCTTTATTTCGATGCGCCAACCTTGGTCGTCGGTAAGGTGCATGTGAAAGCGGTTGATGTTGTGCAAGGTCAAGATGTCGATAAACGTCTTCACTTCTTCGAAGGAGAAGAAATGACGAGCCACGTCGAGCATCGCACCGCGATAGCCAAAGCGTGGTTGGTCGGCGATGGTTACGCTGGGAAAGCTAACCCTTTGCGCCCCCGTTTGCGGTATCGCCTTGCGCAAAGTCTGTATGCCGTAGAATGTTCCTGCGGCCGATGCGCCGTTGATGGTAATGCGCTCTTTGGTTACTTCTAGGCGATAGGCCTCCTTGTTGTTGTTTTTCAATGTGGCCGAAAGCACGATGAGGTTGCGCCCTTGTGCTGCTGTGGTTAGGGCGGGGCGCACTTTGGTGGCTGCAAAGAGATATTGCGCCAGCAGTTCGGCATCTTTTTGCAGGGCTGTGTTGCCTTTGGGGTAGGCGATACGCGTCTGGGCGTTGAGCGAGAAGGCTCCAGCCGATGTGTTTGTTATTTCTTGTGGAAGTGGCACAACGCGGAAGTTGGCCTTTGTTGTTGGGGTTTGCGCCTGGGCAAAGGTTGTGGTAAGCAGACCTAATGCACCGAGGATAAATTGTTTAAAGTACATTTTTCTTAATTATATTAACAGGTTTGTTTATCGTTTTATGGCGTGTGCGATTGCTGTTGCGGCGGAAGAGGGGGTGGGGTAGAATGCGTTTCTTGATGTGGTGAGGGTGCTTGTTGTAGGGTTGCAGAATGTCAGTACGTTTTAAGAATACGCTCGTTCATCTCTCGTTCTTTCTTCGAAGGACGTCTTGTGCGTTTGTCGAACATCCTAAAAAAGTCGAATCCAAATCCCCCTGGTGCCATCCTTGCCCCTATTCTCGCACTTTGCCTAGCGGCCTCTTGCACGTCGAACCCTGGCTTTGGTGCTTTGCCATATACCACCACCTCGTTAAGCATGGTGGGAAGAAGTAGCACCGTGTCGGTTAATTCCTCCTTATTCATCATTCGGCGCATATATCCATAGGACACAAACGTGAGAGATTTGAACGTGGCAGGCAAGATGCACGTTCCCGTAAAGTCGGTTTCGATGGTGGTATTGGTGTCGGTTTTCACGCGCACACCCTTCAAGGGGCGGTGTGTTTCCATGTCGGCCACCACGCATCGGGTTTGTGCCAAGGCCGTATTTGCCCATGTCATGGCCACCCAACATAATGTAGTTGCACATCTTTTCATTTCTCAACATTGTTTCTTCCAAATGCTTTTTGATGCACCGAACAACTCTTTTTGCACTACAAAGATAACGAATTGTTGTTTATTTAACAAAAAAGTGGCCAAGTTTTCGTTGCAATACCCAAATAAGGCATATTCTTTTGTATCTCGCTCCTGCCTCTGATAGCAGGGCGTCAACTTATGAGGAGCACAACTAGTTGTTGTTGATAGTTGGCGTGTGAAATCGTTTGCTTGGGTCGGGGTGAATGAAAATGATGTTTAAGGGTTGTTTTTGCGGTTTACAAATGCTCATTATTTGTTAGCCCTTGTGGGCTTGCACTTGGTTCTTTTCACACAAGTAAGTGGTGGCGTCCATTCAACTCTTTTACGACCTAGAAAGGTATCTGCTCGCGTAGACACCACTTTCGTTGGTATTTCTCTTCCAATTCTTATCACCCACGATTTTGTAATGTAGTTTGTTGCGGGCGAGGTGTATGATAATGTCGTGCCTTTTTCAAATGTGTCTAGCGGTTCGGCAAGTCGATTATAAGTGTCGATAACTGCCTTATCTGGCACAACAAACTCCTCCTGTAAGGTTTTTACCAATATTGTACGGCCGTTTAGTAGAAAGTACGAGGTGGGATAGCTTGTGCCAAGGGTAAATTCTCCACCATCGAAAAGTTGCTCTAACGCTGGCCCGATGCAGAAATAATAGGGTGTTTTGTAATCAAGCCATTCTTCTTCTTCTTGTACTTTTCCCTGCACCATCAAAAACGTTTTATATTGCCGATGCGCCTTGATATAGGCCCTCACCACGGCTTTCAACTCTGGTTTTAGCTTTGCCGTGTCAATACGGTTAAGTGGTAATTCTGCGCGTTTGTCTGTGCGTTCGGTGCAACCTATCGCAGTCAGTGCAAGGCAGCCGATAATCCAAAGGGCGATTGTTTTCATGGTGTTGCGCTTTTTATGATGCAAATATACGAAAAATGCTGATAACGACAATGGTAACTTGATGCACCGAACAACTCTTTTTGCACTACAAAGATAACGAATTGTTGTTTATTTAATAAAAAAGTGGCCAAGTTTTCGTCTTATTCAATGCAATAAAGAGCATTTTGCACGGTATGCAACGAGAACTAGAAACTTTTTAGTGGTTTGAGGTTAAGCGCATGGCCTATATGCTGTCTGCTACTGCGGTGTCGTTCAGCGTGGTGTCTTTCTTTGTTGCGTGCCTTGGTTTTCGTGCTTTACTATTGGAATAAAGCAATTCCATGTTGGGCAGATTGCAGGGTACCCTTTTTACAGTAGCAAGTGTATCGGCTCGTGTAGATAGGAGTTTTGTTGTTGTTTTGAAACCTGTTTCCACCACCCATGCCTTAAATATGTAGCTCTTTATAGGATGTACGTATGGTGTTGGCGTACCTTTGTCGAATGTGTCTTGGGGTTCGGCAAGCCTATTATAGGTGTCAATGGCGGCCTTATCTGGTATTGTCAAATCTTCTTGTATGGTTTTTACGAATACGATATGGCCGTCTAGGTCGAAGTAACTGGTGGGATAGCTTTCCACAAAGCCGAATTCTCCACCATTGTATAGGCCATCAAATGCAGGACCGATAAGGAAATAGGTTTCGGGGTACACCGACCAATCATCTGCGGGTAATTCTGTTGGCGCTAATAAGAATGTTTTGTATTGCGGATGCACCTTGATATAGGCTCTCACCACGGCCTTCAGCTCGGACCTGAGCTTTGCCGTGTCAATGCGGTTAAGTGGTAATTCAGTGCGTATGTCTGTGCGTTCGGTGCAACCTATCGCAGTCAGTGCAAGGCAGCCGATAATCCAAAGGGCGATTGTTTTCATGATGTTGCGCTTTTTATGATGCAAATATACGAAAAATGCTGATAACAGCAATGGTAACATGCGCTTTATGATGAGGCCGTATTGACTTTTTGTATTTCTATAAATTGAGAGGAGTTTGTTGTCTTTGTGACACCAAACACAAGAAAAACACTCCGCTCATATACGGAGTGCTGGGCAAATTAACTCACTGGCTTATCAAGTCACGAAAACCCAATAACTCCCGAATGTATCAGCCCACTACTTCACTAACCCACAACCTCACCAACCCACAACTTCACCAACTCGCAACCTCATCGGCTCACAACCTCGCCAACTTATCAACTCATCAGCTTACCAACTCACCAACTCACCAACCCACAACCTTGTCAGCCTTGCAACCTCGCCAACTTATCAGCTCATCAGCTTACTAACCCATCAGCTTGCAACCTCACCAACTCAAAAACTTAAAATTGTTATTTTTATTTTACAACACCACTCTAATTTTTATCCCGTTCTAGCGAAAATTTAGTTTAAAAAGTGGGTAAATAGCCGCTATTTCTAACCTCTCACGTCTTCTAACTTGTCCTTTTTTAAGAAAAGAACCTGCGTTTTGCACCATTTAGCCTTTCTAGATTGGTTGCCAACTCATGATTGTTTACGCCCCAAAACCCACTTTTAGACCCTAAAATCCTACTTTTTAACGACTATTTTGCCCTTCTCAGTCATGTGTTTCATGGATCTGATAGGTTTTGTTTATACAATTATAGCGTATTTTTATGCTTTTTGTCTTGCTTTTAGCAGCATTTTGCACTGCGTTTTGCACCATTTTACCTTGCGTTTAGCACCAAAACGCACCGCATTTAGCACCAAAACGCACTGCATTTAGCAGCAAAATGCACTGCATTTAGCGGCATATTGCACTGCGTTTAGCAGCAAATAGCCCCAAAACTGGCGCAAATGGCTGGGAACTTAAATAAAAATTCATTTTGCCCGTATGTACAACAATCCCCATTTTGCACCAAAACCAACCTTCGCGAGAATCGGTTTTTTGCGGTAAGGTTGGCGATTGGTGGACAGAAAGGGTACTAATAATGTTAAAATTTATGCTGAAAAGTTGACAAGGGGCTAAGTTGGCAAGAATTCAAGTTGACAAGCTAACGAGTTAACGAGTTGACAAGATTTTAAGTTAATGAGTTAACAAGTTGACGAGTTAACAAGTTGACAAGTTAACGAGTTGACAAGGTTTTAAGTTTACAAGTTGACAAGTTAACGAGTTAACAAGAATTCAAATTGACAAGTTAATGGGTAGAGAGGTTAACGAATGTGTTGGTTCGTGAGTGTTTAAGTTTTTGAGTTGATGGGTTTGTGAGTTTTTGAGTTTGTATGTTGATGAGCTGATGTATTTGGGCGTTATTGGGTCTTCGTGAGTTTATAAGCTAGTGAGTTGATTTGTCCTGCCCTTTGTATATGAGCGGAGAGCTTATCTTGGTTTTGCAACACAAAGATAGCAAGGGCCTCGCGTTATAGAAAGATTAAAAATCAAGGCTACTTCTATGACTTATACTTTAAGTAATGGCCACGGTTAATTGGGTTTTAGGCTCGCCAACTGGTCCATTTGCGTATTCAACAGCCCATTGTTCGTTCATCTTTCCGCATCAATGTCATTACAATATTTAAATATCATGAAAATAAATTAAGGCTTATTGCAGGGTATTTATTTATTTCTTAACTTCGCAAATGAGAGCGCTGCAAGTGTGCCATTAGGCTATTTTATATGGAAATCGGACATTTTGAGAAGAGAGAAACGGCGCATTAGACGCAAACCAAAGAAGAACAGCGCAACACAAAACTGTAAGAAACTTGTTATTTTGATTTGTTTTTACTGGCCAAGCACGCCCAAGCGCATGAGCAAATGGGCGCGTTAGTGGCGTTGGAGTGTTGTGAAAGCGAGTAAAAACATCTAAGGATAATTTGCCAACCCTGGCAAACCTGATACATATCGCCCTTACACACATCATCGTAAAAGACCATCTTTCGGCCGTAAGCGTGCGGCCTACGAAAGCCTAAATTATGCGTGTTTGTGTTTTATTGACAACTTAGTGGGACGTGGTATCTCGTATTCAACCCACAAGCTAGCGAACTCGTCAACCCAATAACGCACGAACTTGCTATCTAAGAACCTAACATTATTGTTTTAACCTAAAAACAACTTTCGTATGAGGAAAGCAGCATTAGCCCTCGCCGCAGCACTTACTGTTGGCTGTTGGGCGCAAGTTTTCAACGTCGCAAGCCTTGTCCCTGTGGAACTTCCGTCGGATGTGGGGAGCAAGGTGGTGGCAATTAGTGGGCAAGGAGATTTTCTTTTACTCACAACCGACAACAACAGCGGACTTACTAAGCTAGACCTGAACACAGGGAAAGCCCAAAACATTACGCAGGCAGCAGGTGCCGGCTACGATGCACGTGTGTCGCCCGACGGCAAACGCGTGGTGTATCGAGAAAATTCGTTCACGCCTGGACATCTCCGAATGGTGTCGTTGCGTAGCGTTAACTTGGAATCGGGACAGCATAATGAATTGGTTGCCCCCACGAGAAGTCTGCAAGGGATGGCGCTAAACAATCAAGCTGCCCTGCCCGTTACGCGTGGACAGGTGGCTGCCAAGGGGTTCGAGGGCAAGGTTTCGGCCAAGAACGCCGTGGTGTTGAGCATCAACAACCGCCAACTGATGATTTCGCGCAACGGAAAAACCCGCAATCTCTCGCCCAATGGTAAAGAAAAGAGTTATCTATGGCCATCGCTTTCGCCCGACGGAACCAAGATTTTGTATTATGTGGGGGCCGAAGGGGCATTTGTTTGCAACCTCGATGGCAGCAATGTAAAGCCACTTGGCATGATGCGTGCACCCCAATGGTGGGACGATTCCACGGTGGTAGGCATGTACGACCAAGACGATGGCGAGTTTGTTTACGCATCGCGTATCGTGGCAACCAACCTCAAAGGCGACAAACAGACACTCACGCCCGACTCGCTCATTGCGATGTACCCCAAAGTTTCGGCTCAGGCGGGTAAGATTGCATTCTCAACGCCTAGCGGAAAGGCGTATATCATCAACGTAACTAAAAGCCAACAGCCATGAAGAAGATATTACTTTTTATAGCAATGGCCTTTACTGCCCTTGCGCAAGCACAGACAAAAAATGCAAGCGAGCTGCGTATCTACCTCAATCCTGGGCATGGATGCTACGGACCTAACGACCGTCCGATGCCTACCATACCTTATCCCAACCTGCCAGAAACAGGTAGGCCAGGCAAGAAAGGATTCTACGAGTCGACTACCGTGCTGATGCGAACCCTCCCTATGGTAGACAAGCTGGTGAAGATGGGCGTTAAACGCGATAACATCATGCTGTCGCGAACAGACAACGGACCATATCCCTATGTTACTGGTGACCCAGAGAACGATAAATACGACCGACCATTGTCGGAGATTTGCGAAGAGGTGGATGCCAACAACATGGACTTCTTTATCTCGGTACACTCTAATGCCGCCACCGATGGGGGAAACACCAACTATCCACTTATCCTTTATCGCGGCAGAGATAAAGAGGGCAACGACCTTGTACCTGGTAGCAGAGACATGGCCATAAAGATGTGGGAACCCCATTACATGGACGAACTGGACCCGCAAAGCTATTATAGCCGAACGAACATGAACGTTCGGGGCGACATTTCGTTTTATCATAGCTCGTCCGTTCGTCACGGAACGCATGGCGATTACGAGGGTTACCTAGGCGTTTTGAAACATGGTGTGCCGGGCTTTCTTATCGAAGGCTATTTCCATACCTACCAACCTGCTCGGCATCGCGCCTTAAACCCCGACTATTGCAAGCAGGATGCCATCAGGATGTCGCGCGGATTGGCCGACATCTTTAACCTCCCGGCCGAAAAAACGGGCTACATTATGGGTACGGTGAAAGACCTTCACGAACGTATCGTCAACCCCGTTTTCCACTATGCGCCGCGTACCAACGACCAATGGCTGCCCCTGAACGGAGCCACCGTTACGCTCTTTAAGGGCGATAAGGCCGTGAAAACCTATCAGGTAGATACGCTATACAATGGTATCTTTGTGTTCGAAGACCTAGAACCGGGCGAATACACCGTGCGGGCCACCCTTAAAGGCTATAAGGAACAAGGCAAATTCACTGCCGATGCCACGTCTACCGAGTATCAAAACCTCGTGGCACAGAGCATGGAAAAGCTGGTGGTTAAGGCAAATCAAACGACTTACACCAAGCTATACCTTGAAGTTGAGGGCTACGAACCGCCCGCCGACACCTATCATAACTATCCCGACCCTGAGCAACCGGCCTACTTAACCATGCCAGCGGCACTGAACATGAAGGCTGAAGAGCCCGTTACACTGGCCATAAAGGGCGAAGTTAAGCGCGCCATCACGCGCGAAGGCAAGACGGTTATATTGACCAACGACAACGGTACGCCACTGCTTTACTTGGTGAACAACGCCACGAGGAAGATTGAAAAGCAGTTGAGCACCAACGGACTGCCAGCAGCCGAAACCGATAACAAGGGTTTCCACAGCCGTTTGAACGACATCGCCTTTACTGCCGACGGACAATTGGTGGGCGTAAACAGCGTGGAATGCCAGTTTAACGATGGAGAAGTGGAAACGGACAAAGGTTACAAACGTGGCACGTTGCGCATCTTTAAATGGCAAGACATGGATGCCGACCCCATTGAGTGGCTCACAACGCAAAGCTCGGCCAACTTCCTTAACGCCGATATGGGCAAGACGGTGGCCGTAAGCGGTGCTGCCAAGAGCTGCAAAGTGATTGTTGGCGGAACCAATGCCAATGGTGTTGCCAAGGGGGTGAGAAACTTAGTGCTCTACGTTGAGAACAACACCATCACCTCTTCGCTCTTTACCGAGAAAACCATCAACGCCAGCAGCAACTTCACCGAGGTGAAATTGGGCAACGATTACAAGTTGTGTGCATCGCCCTTTGCCGACGATCAGTGGATGGTAGACGGCAACGTAACCTCGCCGATGGAGTTTAAGCCCGCAACAACATCTAATGTAAACAGCGAGATACTTGGCCGTTTGCCTGCCGACATATTGGGCAGCGAGGGCGAAGTGGCTGCTGCATCGGGTGCCATATTCTTTAAGTACGCCAAGCATACGCTTTTGGCCACGCCTTATCTTAAAGATGCAAAGGTGGCCGGACTGCGCCTTTTTGACGTGAGCGAGGGTTTAGAAAAGGCCAAATTGATAAAGGCAACCACGCTAAACCTTGCCACGCCACTAGAAAAGGTGGGCTTTATGGCTGCCACGGCCACGGTGAAGGATGCCGACATCACCCTTACACTCATTACCGACAGCGTGCTGACCAACTTTACCACCAAGGGTGTTGCCCAGCCCGCAGTGAAAGGTGTGTATGCCTACAACCTGCGTTTGGCACAGGCCGGCGAACGTTACACCTTCTCGTTCGATGCCAATGACGAACCCACAGCCGCTAAACTGGTGTTCACTGATGCCAAAACAAACGCTGCCGTGGGCGAACTGCCACTCAATGGCGTAAAGGCTGGGCACAACAGTTTCGACTTTGCCACCGACCAATTGCCTGGCCGTTTGCAACAAGAACTGAATTGGGCCGTGAGTCTAACGGGAAATCGCATCGCAAGCATCAACCGCATCAACCCAGAGGTTGCAACGGCATACAATCGTGCAACTGTGGCCATCGACAAGAGCACCGAGAGCGACTTCTTTGGCCGCATGTATGTGGGCGAAGCCAATAAGAAACAACTTGACGTAACGGGCGTTTACGTGTGCGATGCCAACGGCGCGCGCAACAATGCAGCTCCGTACAAGGGCGGACAAAAGCTGATGGGGAATTACAGAATGAGTGTTGATGCAACAGGTAAGCTCTATATTGCCGAGTTTAGCGACGAAAATCCGGGTGTGTTTATTGCTAACCCTGCCCAGATGGACGGCAAGTTCGAGCAGTTCTTCGTGGGTAAGCCTGATGAAGACGGACTAATCACCAACGATGGAGAAAGCGTTGGCTCGTCGGCCTCGATGGTTTTGCCAACGGGTAGCGGCAGTAATGCCAAGCTATACGTTTGCTTAGAAGATATGAAGGCGGCCATTGGCGTGTACAACATTGGGCAACCAGATGGCTCTGTGCTTACATCGTGGAACAAGGCACCTAGCCTGACGCTTAAAGTTAGTGGGCTTATCAATGCCGACGACAACCTGGCAGCCGGTCCTGATGGTGGACTTTGGGTGGTGCAATATCGCGGAGCAGGCAACAACACCAAGGGTGTGCCTTCGCTGATGTACGTAGATAAGGACGGAAAAGTAACCTTTAACTCTGGCAACGCCGATTGGGTAGAGAATCTCAACGGGTCGCGCAGGTCGGGATTTGCTGTTAGCGACGATGGAAAGAGCCTCGTTATATGCGATGGCAGCTTGGCATTGCAGTTCTTCAACGTTGCATGGAACGGCTCAACGCCCACGCTTACCAAGAAATATAGCTACGAAGGCTTGGGCAAAGAGATATACCAAATGGCCTTCGACCCCGCGGGCAACTTGGTATGTGCAGGCAAGGAGGTTTGCATCTTGAGTATTCCCACCGAGCATAACCAAACGCTTACGCCTGCCAAACGCTCCTTAACGGTGAAACGACAGCCCACAACAGCTGTTGAACAACCCACCGCAGGCAAGCGCGTGGTTAGCATCCGCTATTACAATGCAGCTGGTTTGCAGTCGGCACAACCCTTCGATGGTGTTAACATCGTTGTTACTACGTATGCCGATGGTAGCAAGAAGACGGAAAAAATGATGAAGAAGTAACACTTATCAACGCGTAACAACGTCGCCCCCAGTCCTTCTACGTTTGGAGAAAGGCTGGGGGCGATTATGATAAAGAGATTTTAAAGGTGAAAAGGATTATAAAGGTGAAAAATTGAAAAGGTGAAAAGGTGAAAAAATGGCAGCGCCTTTTAAAGGTGAAAAGGTGAAAGGGTGAAAAGGTGAAAAAATGGCTGCGCCTTTAAAGGTGAAAAGGTGAAAGGGTGAATAAGGTGAAAAATGGCTGCGCCTGTTAACTTATTCATATCGTTAACTCGTTAACTCGTCAACTTGTCAACTAATATTGGTGAAAAATGGCTGCGCCACTTAACTAGCCAACAATTGTTGAGCTTGCAAGTGATAACACACAATGAGGGGTTATTAAGGCTGGATGTGCGATATAAGGGAAGGATGTTGGAGGACTTGATAGCACATAATGAGGGGTTATTAAGGCTGGATGTGCGATATAAGGGAAGGATGTTGGAGGACTTGATAACGGATAATGAGGAGTTATTGAGGTTAGATGTGCGGTAGAAAGGCATGACGTTGGAGGACTTGATAATGGCTAATGAGGGGGTATTAAGGCTTGATGTGCGGTAGAAACGCAGGACGTTGGAGGACTTGATAGCACTTAATGAGGGGTTGCTAAGGTTAGATGTGTGGTAGAAAGACAAGAAATTGGAGGACTTGATAGCACTTAATGAGGGGTTGCTAAGGTTAGATGTGTGGTAGAAAGACAAGAAATTGGAGGACTTGACAATGGCTAATGAGCGGTTGCTAAGGTTAGATGTGTGGTAGAAAGGCAAGAAATTGGAGGACTTGACAATGGCTAATGAGGGGTTGCTAAGGTTAGATGTGTGGTAGAAAGGCAAGAAATTGGAGGACTTGACAATGGCTAATGAGGGGTTGTTAAGACTAGATGTGCGATTGAGTAGGGGTAAGAGATAGGGGACTTGATGATGCCATGCCGCTTGTTTCTCCTTTATTTCCACAATATTGTTGCTTTTCTTCAATCTAAATTTTAACGTAAAACATTCGTCATTCTCGCCAATTCTTTGTAATTTTGCACTCGCTTAAAAGGTACGTAATATTTGTTAAAAACATGTCTTACGATGCACAAACAAGTCTTACAATGCGCTTAAACAAAGCATAACCCGAGTTTTGCTGTACGAGTGCACCATCCATTAAAACAAGGATTAAGACGCTTCTCCTTCAAACCGCACCCAAACACCTAGCCCGTACGAGTGCACCATCCATTAAAACAAGGATTAAGACACTTTTGCACTCTCGTTTACTACTGCATTATTTTTCAGTACGAGTGCACCATCCATTAAAACAAGGATTAAGACTTCCCAAGGTGTTACACTACCTCAGATTATTCTAGTACGAGTGCACCATCCATTAAAACAAGGATTAAGACTTTTCTGGCTTTCAACCGCACCCTTTCGGGCTAACATCAGGTACGAGTGCACCATCCATTAAAACAAGGATTAAGACTCTTGTACGATTGAAATTAATTGAGCCATTTTGTGTGTACGAGTGCACCATCCATTAAAACAAGGATTAAGACTCAGCCACATGATAGCTTTCGACCTTCCCACCAAGCGTACGAGTGCACCATCCATTAAAACAAGGATTAAGACTTTTCATTTTTTTAATCGTTGTTTTGGTGTGAACCCGTACGAGTGCACCATCCATTAAAACAAGGATTAAGACCCATGTGTGGATGGGCTCGAATATCTTTTCGACCTCATGTACGAGTGCACCATCCATTAAAACAAGGATTAAGACTACCTCAGATTACATTCTCCTTCCTGAGGAGATGTAGTACGAGTGCACCATCCATTAAAACAAGGATTAAGACTATAGCATAACGGACACACCATGTGTGGATGGGCTCGAGTACGAGTGCACCATCCATTAAAACAAGGATTAAGACAGTCTTGTCTTGTACTTGATGTTGCCGTTCTTGGTACGAGTGCACCATCCATTAAAACAAGGATTAAGACATAATTGAGTGCCATATAAAGAGTCCACTTTGTGATAGTACGAGTGCACCATCCATTAAAACAAGGATTAAGACATTAAAAGAAAAAGACGAAAGTGTTTCGAAACACTTTGTACGAGTGCACCATCCATTAAAACAAGGATTAAGACGCATTGCCGATGGCATATTGCTTGAATTGCTCTTTCTGTACGAGTGCACCATCCATTAAAACAAGGATTAAGACATCCATAAGCTTAGACATTATGGAATTGATATTTTTCTTGTACGAGTGCACCATCCATTAAAACAAGGATTAAGACAATTTGAGAACTTCTTCAGATAACTCTAAATCTCTAAGTACGAGTGCACCATCCATTAAAACAAGGATTAAGACCTTTTCATCCTTCATCTTTACCTTAATAACCTTAATGTGTACGAGTGCACCATCCATTAAAACAAGGATTAAGACTTAATAATATCCTTTTTTTTCATTTCACTATATATTTGTACGAGTGCACCATCCATTAAAACAAGGATTAAGACTATCATATACCCGAGCTTTACCAGATACAAAAGCATTGTACGAGTGCACCATCCATTAAAACAAGGATTAAGACCACCATTGTGTGATAAGTTCCTTTCTTTTTCAATATGTACGAGTGCACCATCCATTAAAACAAGGATTAAGACTTACTTAACTTCACAAGTATAATTTCTTTCATCCGTACGAGTGCACCATCCATTAAAACAAGGATTAAGACGTATTGCTATACACCCAAGCATTATCAGATATTGCGTACGAGTGCACCATCCATTAAAACAAGGATTAAGACACAGCA
>NZ_GG740072.1:83678-106988 GCF_000162415.1 Prevotella sp. oral taxon 317 str. F0108
GTACGAGTGCACCATCCATTAAAACAAGGATTAAGACAGGGCATGATACACGAAGCAACCCAACGTGAATGGGTACGAGTGCACCATCCATTAAAACAAGGATTAAGACTTATTAAATGTTTTCGTTGTAATTGTCTTACATATGTACGAGTGCACCATCCATTAAAACAAGGATTAAGACACATTAACACCTCGCACTAAGAGGTTCTTCTTTAGTACGAGTGCACCATCCATTAAAACAAGGATTAAGACAAGGATTGTGATACTCTGTGCCACCTTGAACATGTTCGTACGAGTGCACCATCCATTAAAACAAGGATTAAGACAACTACTTTACAAAGCAATGTGTTTTATGTATAATTGTACGAGTGCACCATCCATTAAAACAAGGATTAAGACCTATCCACCTTGTTTGAATATCTTCAGGAGTACCGTACGAGTGCACCATCCATTAAAACAAGGATTAAGACACCCCAAAAGCACACTAGTACTAAGTAGTCATCACTGTACGAGTGCACCATCCATTAAAACAAGGATTAAGACAACCCCATACGCTTGGCTCTACGTGAAAGCCAATGCGTGTACGAGTGCACCATCCATTAAAACAAGGATTAAGACTGAACTTGTCTGTCCAACATCCAAACATAGGCTCTATGTACGAGTGCACCATCCATTAAAACAAGGATTAAGACATGCCCTAGGCTATCGGATAGGTTAATGTTTCACAGTACGAGTGCACCATCCATTAAAACAAGGATTAAGACTGTTCTTCCCCCATCCGATGAGCTGCAGGATAGGGAGTACGAGTGCACCATCCATTAAAACAAGGATTAAGACACGCTGTTTCCATATTGGGATTCGACTACTTCAGTGTACGAGTGCACCATCCATTAAAACAAGGATTAAGACTGACTAGCTGGGCCTTTGAAAGGTCTACCAGCTCTGTACGAGTGCACCATCCATTAAAACAAGGATTAAGACTGACTAGCTGGGCCTTTGAAAGGTCTACCAGCTCTGTACGAGTGCACCATCCATTAAAACAAGGATTAAGACTTCTTTCTCTTTTTCTTTATGGCCCTTTCTTTTTCTTGTGTACGAGTGCACCATCCATTAAAACAAGGATTAAGACACTGACATCCCATACTGGGATGCCACAACCACAGCCTGTACGAGTGCACCATCCATTAAAACAAGGATTAAGACCCTCCTTAAGGGTGAACTGAACTGACATCCCATACTGGGGTACGAGTGCACCATCCATTAAAACAAGGATTAAGACATAGCCACTTACCTGCGTACTGACGAAGACTTGAAAGTACGAGTGCACCATCCATTAAAACAAGGATTAAGACAATATGCTATTTTTTGTATTGACTTTTTTATTGTGTACGAGTGCACCATCCATTAAAACAAGGATTAAGACGTGAGCTCTCTTGGACTGGGTGTAATTGGAAGAGCTGGTACGAGTGCACCATCCATTAAAACAAGGATTAAGACCCTTTATTATTGTCCCTCACCTCAAAGAACTTAGGTTGTACGAGTGCACCATCCATTAAAACAAGGATTAAGACAGGTTGGTGAGAGGTTGTAGTACACAAGTTTAGTACCATGTACGAGTGCACCATCCATTAAAACAAGGATTAAGACCCTTAAGAGAAATAACATGTTTCTGATAGTCGAGGTTAGGTACGAGTGCACCATCCATTAAAACAAGGATTAAGACCCCTACAATTGTCCTGGCCTTTCGGCTGTAAGCAGGTACGAGTGCACCATCCATTAAAACAAGGATTAAGACTGAATAGGTTTCCATTGTTCCATTGAGGAACAATTGTACGAGTGCACCATCCATTAAAACAAGGATTAAGACACCTGGTACGATAACGTTCAGACTTATTTTGAGTACGAGTGCACCATCCATTAAAACAAGGATTAAGACGTTAAAACCCTCTTTGTATTGCTCTGAAAATGTTGGTACGAGTGCACCATCCATTAAAACAAGGATTAAGACTCAGTTTTCCGTGTGGTTTTACATAACGCTCCCTACGTACGAGTGCACCATCCATTAAAACAAGGATTAAGACGTACATTTCTACGTACCCATCCACGACTTAAATTATCAAGTACGAGTGCACCATCCATTAAAACAAGGATTAAGACTCTCTAGGACTGCATCATAAAATTTTGTTGTTTCCATAAGTACGAGTGCACCATCCATTAAAACAAGGATTAAGACCGTCTTCTAGCACACCACCAAGTCTCTTTGGCAGATGTACGAGTGCACCATCCATTAAAACAAGGATTAAGACTTGTTTTGTTTCTCAATTTCTGCAATGAAGTCGAGAAGGTACGAGTGCACCATCCATTAAAACAAGGATTAAGACTGCGTTCGCCCTTATCACTAACAAAAGCGGGATAAGTACGAGTGCACCATCCATTAAAACAAGGATTAAGACTTGCTGCTTTGGGAGCCATGCACACAGACATAATGTACGAGTGCACCATCCATTAAAACAAGGATTAAGACTTCTCAAGCAAACCCCCAGCAGGGTCTGCATACCAGTACGAGTGCACCATCCATTAAAACAAGGATTAAGACTACGGTTTTTTGGATCTTCGACCCGATTTTTTTTTATGTACGAGTGCACCATCCATTAAAACAAGGATTAAGACACCAATATAGGGGCTTTTGTTGTTAGTCTTCAACGTACGAGTGCACCATCCATTAAAACAAGGATTAAGACTTCTAGGAAATAATATTTGGGTACAATTATGCCCAGTACGAGTGCACCATCCATTAAAACAAGGATTAAGACGTTGACAACATGATTGATAATAGTGTCGTGAGCCGTACGAGTGCACCATCCATTAAAACAAGGATTAAGACTAAATGTAATGCACGCTAATAAAATGCTGTAAATAAAGTACGAGTGCATCATCCATTAAAACAAGGATTAAGACTTGTTAGCTGGTTCGTTCGGGTCGACGTACAACCAGTACGAGTGCATCATCCATTAAAACAAGGATTAAGACTACCATTTCGGGGAATATCCGCGAAAGGTCAAACGAGTACGAGTGCATCATCCATTAAAACAAGGATTAAGACTGTGGTTTGTGAATTATTCACATTTTTCACACCGTGTACGAGTGCATCATCCATTAAAACAAGGATTAAGACTGTTGCGGAGATTCGCCTCTACATGAAGTTAGGCTCGTACGAGTGCATCATCCATTAAAACAAGGATTAAGACTGGATAGGTTTGAATATATTTTCAACCTCATGCCACGTACGAGTGCATCATCCATTAAAACAAGGATTAAGACATCCACATAACCTGCTAGATACTCTAGAACCCAGGTTAAGTACGAGTGCATCATCCACTAAAACAAGGATTAAGACAAGTCCATAGTACCATTATAGGGATGGCCATCAATGTGTACGAGTGCATCATCCATTAAAACAAGGATTAAGACAACACAAAAGACTACTTAATGATGACCATGCTAATGTCGTACGAGTGCATCATCCATTAAAACAAGGATTAAGACCTTTTAAATTTACTTCCATATTTAAGAATTAAACGTACGAGTGCATCATCCATTAAAACAAGGATTAAGACAGCTAGTAAAGCTAATCCAGCTATCTTTAGAAATCCGTACGAGTGCATCATCCATTAAAACAAGGATTAAGACACGGTAAGGTCTGCCCAGTCGACAAAATAGGTATGTACGAGTGCATCATCCATTAAAACAAGGATTAAGACAAACTTACACCAGACGATAATTACCGTTTTCGCGTACGAGTGCATCATCCATTAAAACAAGGATTAAGACTGTCGAAAGCAGAGACTTGGCATAGTAAACTATCAGTACGAGTGCATCATCCATTAAAACAAGGATTAAGACCTTATATACTTACACATAAGATCTGTTACTTTATGTACGAGTGCATCATCCATTAAAACAAGGATTAAGACTCAGATGATAGTTGTTGTTATCACAAGACCTTATGATTGTACGAGTGCATCATCCATTAAAACAAGGATTAAGACTTGAGATAAACTCCCATAGCCCGCTTGTCTTTCAGGTACAAGTGCATCATCCATTAAAACAAGGATTAAGACTAATCCCACACGGAATCATTGGGATGGCACGATACCTGTACAAGTGCATCATCCATTAAAACAAGGATTAAGACTTAGGTCTTAGGTTATATCCGAATACTGCAAATAGGTACAAGTGCATCATCCATTAAAACAAGGATTAAGACACCAATTGTATGGTACTTTCTAACCTCAAAAAACAATGTACAAGTGCATCATCCATTAAAACAAGGATTAAGACACATAACAATATAATATATTGGTAAGCCTAATTCTGTACAAGTGCATCATCCATTACAACAAGGATTAAGACTGTACGACCTAGATTTTCGTAGAAGTCCCAGCCATCAGTACAAGTGCATCATCCATTAAAACAAGGATTAAGACCACTGATAGTAGAAAACAAATAATAGCAGCAACTCGTACAAGTGCATCATCCATTACAACAAGGATTAAGACGTCATCTTTCCCCACTTTCCGCGTATCATGGCAGTGCGAGTGCATCATCCATTAAAACAAGGATTAAAACACGCCCTTGAACACGTCTTTGAGCCGACTGTCTTTGTACGAGTGCATCATCCATTACAACAAGGATTAAGACTCCTGTTTGCCGACCCATTCGCCATTCTCATTCCGTACGAGTGCATCATCCACCACAACAAGGATAAGATGTAAAATCTTTTCACTCCTTATTATATATGCGATACGAACGCACATCCATTGTACAGGTTAAAGTGAGCTGTGGGTTGCGAAGGGTGTGTCGCAGCAGGCGCATCCTTGTTAAACGGATGCGACAACGCTGCGACGGCTGCTTTGTTGGCACAGACGTTGCGTGTGCAGACGAAAAAGGGGGAGGGGAAAGGGAAAGAAAATGTCCTTATGCGTTGCTGTGAGAAACAAGTGTTTCTGCAAGAAACGCATAAGGACATGCCGTTTTAAAAAAGAGATGCCTACTAAAAGAACAGCGTGTTGCGGTTGTGGGTGATGATGTCGACGTCTATTTGCTGGCCAATGATGCGCATGGCGCGCAGTTGGTCGGTAGAGATGGGGCAGACGATGATGCTGTCGTGGTTGTCGTAGAGCGACTGAACCTCGGCAAGGTCGGTCTTAATCTCCTGATAGTCGGCCGTGTCGAGGTCGGCCAAGAAGATGGAACGTTGCACGCGCGTGCATCCCTTTTGTTCAAGATATTTGGCTACGTGGCGCCTTACCTTGTCGCTTTCGATGTCGTACATCACGAAGAAGAGCATGTTGGTTGGTTTTCGTTGGGGTAGGTTTACGATGCCTAGGACATGGTTTACCCGCTGTTGCAGTGTGGGTAAGCCCTCGATGTTGCCCACTTGGCGGTTTATTTCGGGCGAATGGGCAACGCCGGCGCGCACCAATTTGCGCAACACCTCGATATAGGGCAGGGGCTTTGCCTTTTTTCTCATGTGCTGTCAGCTATTGGTTAACGAACTGTTCGATAAGCTTTGCCACCACTTCGTTCAGTTCTTCGTTAGTTCCTCGGCGTGGCGAGATAACCACACTGAAACCGCGCTTGCCGTAAAAGAGGTTTACCTCGGCGTCTTTCTGGCCCATGCGCACTTTTATCTTCTTGGCGTATTGAATGTTGGCAATTTCTGTTACCTCCAGCCCCGTTTGCTGAATGTGCTGCTTAAGCGGTTCAACCAGTTCGTTGAGCCGTTCGGGAACAAAGGCCTCGGATATGGGTTTGGTTGCGGCTTTGTCTTTGTTGAGCTGTTGCTTAATTCTTTGCAGCACCTCCGCATCAGGGTCTTTTAGACGAGGTTCGGGTGTGGCGGCAAAGGTTTCTTTCTGCATTTTCTGGTGCTGTTCAAGCTCATGGCGCGTGTCGGCAACGTTTAAGGGGTTGTCGGGGTTAACGAAAGTCTTGATGTTGACGGCTTCGCATTGGGGGTTGAAGTAGGCGTTACGGTCTATGCTGATGAAACAAGCGCGTGCCACATCAGATGTTTTGTTGTCGATGGCCTGTTCCAAGTGGTAGCGCAGGGAGAAATCGCGTGCGAAGGCCTTATAGAAAAGCGTGTAGATGTCTGGGTCGTAACAGCGTTCGGACAGTCGGAACATCACTTTGAGCCCGTCTTCGCCTGGCGATGCGAAACAAAGCAACACACGCGTATCGGCTTGTATCTGTTGGCGAACGGCTGCAAGGTCGAGGTTTTTCTCCGAAACGTGGTCGATGTCGAGGATGAAAGTCTCGGTGTAGGCAAAGTTCTCTTTCTTTCGGAAGTTGGGCGTGAAGTGTCCGCACACCACATAGGGCAACGTTCGTTTAAGCGAGGCGTATTGTTTGGTGTCCATTGCATATACGATACGCAACTGGCGTATGCGCGCCTCGATGTCGGGACGCGGGTTGATGAGGCTGTGATAGAGTTGCTCTTCTTTGATTTTGAGCAGCGGGTCGGCAGCCGACTGTATGTTTTTTCCGCACGAAATCATAGGTCGAAGGTTTTGAATTTCTGGGCTAGCGATTGCACGTAGAGTTTCATAGAGGTGTGGCGCGAGCGCGTTACGCCTTTGATGGTAACGGTTTCGTCCATGTAATCGTTAAGCGATTGGATGAGTACGCGCCGGCCAAGCGGTTCTAGCCAGTAGGAGCCGTCGGGCCTAACGGAGTAGTATTCGTCGGTAACCACGTTTTGTGCCAGCAGGCTATACACCACATAGTCTACCCAAATGCGGTAAAGTTCGATAACATCGTACACCAAGACAGGGCGGTTGTAGTCGTCGCGGTGCATGATGCCAACGTAAGGGTCGATGCCTGCCTTAATCATTTCACCCTCAATCTTGCCGTAAAGCAAGCCGTAGCCATAGTTAAGCAGGGCATTGGCCACATCGGTGGCAGGGTGCTGGCTTCGGCTTTCGAAACGATATTGAGGCGGAATAAAGGCGTTGATGGTGGCAAAGTAAATCTTTGATGCAAGTCCTTCCCAGCCGCGCAGTGTCGGGGCGATGTCGTTAACGATGTCGCCTTGCTCTGCCGAAACCTTGTTGCGATAGTCTTCTAGTCGGCGTATGCTCTTGTCTACGTTCACTTGCGGCGTATCGGTTGTGTTGAACAGCAGCATCAGTGCTTGTTGGTTTTCAATCTTCTGGGCGATAACGCCCTTTATCCATTCAACGGCTTCGGACGAGAATGTGAAGTTGAGCTGTCCTTTCCTGATGGTGGAGATTGAGCCATAGCGTGGACTCCATATTCTGCCGATGGGGTTTCCCGCCTTGTCCATAAACAGCACTTCTATCTCTTGCTCTACGGCAAGCATCACGGCATCGCTTGTTATTTGTGCGCCCTTGCTTATCTGTATGCTCTTGATGCCTGCGGCAGGGATGCGCTGACGGCCATCGGCGGTGGTGATTACGAAACCTTGGTTGTCTCGGTTGAGCGAAACGCCATAGGTGTTGAGTATTAGTTCCATTGTGGTTGTGTTTTAGGTTGTGGGTGGTTATGCGATAAAGAAATCGTCAACGATGTGTAGTTGGTCGGCGGCGCGGGTTACGGCGGTGTAAACCCATTGGTATTGGGGCTTGCTCGTTTCAAAGCTAAACTTTCGGGGAATGTCCAGGTACACGTCTTTCCACTCTCCGCCTTGTGCTTTATGGCAGGTGAGGGCATAGCCAAACACGGCTCGGATGGCGTTGAGGTAAGGGTCGGTCAGCATGAAGTCTTTAAACACTTGCGACTTGTGGCTAATTCTTCTATCTTTCATGCGGTGGTAGTAATCGATGAAGAGTGCCTGCTGGTCGTATTGTTTGAGGTTGGGTAGCGAAGAGTAGAGGATGTCTTCGATGAGCATTTGTTTGACCACGCGATGCGTGAAAAGTTCTTCTACCTCTACTTCGAGGAAGGTTAAGCCTGCGCGGCGTTTGCGTGTTCCTAGTTGGAGAACCTTTACCAAGTCGCCGTTCATTAGGCCCGACAGGCAGTTGTTTTGCGTTACGAGCAACAGCTCGCCAGGCATTAGCACGGACTGGTTAAAGCCAAGGGCTGGACGAACAAGGTTGGTTAGCGAAAGGCAGAGGCGGTTGGTGCCGCAAATCAAGGTGGCTGAATTGAAGCCGTTGGCCTTGATGTTGCGGATGTAGGCGTTGAGCAGTTGCAGCTGTGAGGGGTAAAGGTGCACGTGCTTGCGGTTGCGAAGTGGGAATTTACCCCACTTAACCCGTGGCGGGTTTTGGTAAAGCTGCCTTATCTTGTTGGCCGCCACAATGATGTCGTTGTCTGATTGCTGGCGCATGATTTGCGTTAGCTGGTAGTGGACGGCCTCGATGTTGAACTTCTCGCGGAAGTATTGGGGCGAGAGTGCGGGCGAGAAAGGCTGCCCGATGGGGGGAAGTTGGCATTCGTCGCCCACGAAAAGGAACTTGCCGGAGGGGTCGTAGGTAAGCAAGTCGTGCAACACGCGACCCGAGCCGAAGAGCGCTTGCGTGGGGTTGCGGTCCTCTTCGTCTGAAATCATCGAGGCCTCGTCGATGATATAGATGTGCTTTTGCGCTGTGGGCTCGATGCTCATGGGGGTGAATTGAAGTAGCAATTGCCCGTCGCTCTCCATTAGTTGTTGCTTTTCAAGTTGTTCGGCCATCTTGCCGATGTCGCGATTAAAGTCGTTGAAGGTGTAGATGTTGCTGTGAACAGTGGTGGCCTTGCAGTTAGCGCGGTTGCTTAATATCTTGGCGGCACGACCTGTTGAGGCCATCAAGATGTGCTGAACGTCTCGTTTTGCAAGCTCGGCAACAAAGGCGTTCATCATTGTTGTTTTGCCCGTTCCTGCATATCCCGTGAGGATGAACACCTGTTGGGAGCTGTCGATGAAACGCAACATGTGGTCTAGCACCCGTTGTTGTGTTGGGGTTAGTGTTATTTGGGGCGTGTTAGCGTTGTTGTTCATCTCTTTCTAATGCTTTTAATCGAAAAGAATTGGTTTCAGGAATGCACCTGCCATTATTTTTTTTGCGGGCAACGCATCTGTACAATGTGGCTCGTAGTGGGGCTACAAGCCGTTTGTAGTGGAGCTACAAGCACCTTGAAGTGTGGCTACAAAGCGTGTTGTGGTGTTGCTACGGCATACTTGTATGGGCTACTTGCGCGCGCTGCTGTTTGTTGTTTAAAGGCTATTGTTTATAAAAACCTATTCTTCTTTTATCTTCATAGGCATCTCCTAAAAACGCTCGCTGTGGTGCTTGCTCGGTTTTTTTGTTCGTTTTTTTGTTCGCTTTTTTGTTCGCTTAAAAGCTCAAATCAATACTCCCTGAACTGCACAAAGGTGAACTGCGTTTCCTTTCGATTGTCGGGCAAGTTGGTTACGATGCGTTCTGTGGTAGATGCCACGCAGCGTATTCCTTGCGCCTTGAGCAACTCTACGATGCGGAAAGTGAGGGTCATCTCGCCCATTACGTGGGCAGTTATGCATGTTGGTGCACCCCTATTGATGATGTCTAGCGCATATTGGCTGGCTAGTTGGTCAACCCTTTCTGGCATACAAAGGGCATCAACGGCAGGGAAGTCGATGTCTATAATCTCTCCATATTGTTTGGCGGCCTCCAATTGTGCGGGTTGCCATGTGGAAGAAGGATGGTTGGAGAGGTTGATGAAGAGCGCGGATTGGGGTTGTGGTTGGGTGGGAGAGGTAGCAGCAGAGTTGGAAATCCCTAGATAGTCGAGGGTTATGTTTAGATATTTGTCAATCCCGCTGGTAATACTCTTTACTCCTCTTGCCCCTCCACGGTCTTCGCCAGCATGGTTAAAGTCGTTACGAATATTCGTAATCTCTTTAAACGTGTTGGCAAGTCCAATGATGACGGGGTGCTGTATCAAATGCTTGATCGTTTCTTTTTGTTTTTCGGAAGCCTCTGCACCATCTTCTGATAAAATCCATTTGCTTTCGGGTATCTTATCGCTAACTATCGTAAAGGCCTTATTAATGAGTATTCTCTGATTCTTATCTAACAGGTCAAGTCCATTTTCTTTGCACAAAAGCGATACGACAGTTTCTTGTAAGAGTGTTATTGCTTGCTGATGCAGTTGTTTGTTAAGGCACCATCGCGCAGCATGAAAGCCATTTAGGATATTGTCTGTGGGCGAGAAAGCTAGTAAAGGTTGGTGTATCTTGTTGAAGATGGGTACCATTGGTGGAATAATGATTTTCTCTATACGTTTTTCTTCGTTGTGAATCGTATAGATTTTTTTCCCTACTCTAATGTCTTTCCCTCTGCAATTAAGAACGAATCCGCTTAGTTCTGCTAGTGCATTGAAATAGTTGTTTAATGCGCTTGCATCTTTATCTGTCCCCTTAGCTTTTTTTAATATGGGCGATAGTTCTTTGCTTACCATGGCCTGAAGTTGCGTTGCCCTTCCGTTTTGCAAATAGTTTGCGGCGGCGAAGGTCCAATCTTGCAGGCTGGCAAGGGGCAGCAGACTGATGATGGGTGCTTCATTTTCGGCAATGTTGCGCGCCTCGTAGTTGCCGTAAACAATGTTCTCGATGGTGATGCCTTTAAGGAACTTGGCGTAATTGACCAGTACGAGGAGCAGCATGGGGAGGAAACGAAAGCTATGCGTGAGGTCCATATATACCTCATCACCCTCTTCCAGTGTGTCGTAGATGGTTTGGAACACCTCCCAAATCTCCGCTTCGTTCATCCCATCTCTTATGTCTTTGTCTTCGATGGTGGCTTTAAGACCCATCTCTTGCAACACGGTTTCAAGGCCTTTGTAAGGCACGGGTGTGTTTTTCCCGTACGGTGTGCGTTCTGTGATGCCCTTGTTCCAATTTAATTCTCTGGCTTTCTTAGTGAGGAAGATAATCACCCGGTCTTCCTCCGTCCAGCCATTTGCGCCAACAAGCTCTAACGAGGCCTGCTGAATAAAGCGTGTTGGGCTAGATTTGAACGGCTTATGCTCTTCCTCTATCTCTTTTGTATAGGCACATTCTTCGTAGAAGCCTGTCCCTAAAATGGATATGAATACTTTGCGTGGCATGGTGTTTCTTTACTTAGTGTTGATGTTAGACATTTCGTTATCTAGCAGTGCGAAGAGTGCTTTTTGAGGGTCGATAAGACCGCCAGACTGGATGCTGAAAGGGATAATGCGGTTTTCTCGGCACTTCTCTTCAGCCTTGTTGTTCATCCTTTCTTTAGTTACGAACAGCATTTTAACGCCCATTCCGCCATATTTCTTAGCGGCCGTGGTGAATTTGTCTAGGTCTGTGAGGTTTTTTATCTGTGTTTTGCACTCCACAAACAGCAGTTTGTTGCCCATGTTCACAATGACATCTATCTCGTTTTTGGTGTCTTTGTCAGAATAGTCAAACGTTGCATTGACAATAACCTCTTGCGCTTTTTCCCATTGTGAGAGCATTTCGGCAACCTGAACTTCAAACCATCCGCTATTAAAAACGATGGGAATAACATGTGGCGAAGAGCATCTAAGTTTATTAACGCCCCATTTGTTCTTTAACACCATGTATGCGGTGTTCGCCTTTTTGTCCCACTCCACGTACGAGCCTCGGGCGGTTTCTTTCCTACCTGTTGGTTTGTACTCCACCTCTTTGTTGTCAATGGTTAGTTCTTTGAAAACCTTAAGGTTGCTTTTCCGTATCTTCTCCACGTCTTTTGCCGCTTTCAGGTCTGCCTCGGTTATGTCCTTGAAGTTGGCATACGACCCCAACGGATAGTTGTTGTACCGCAGTATGGTTTGCGTGTCTAGCTTAGAACTGATAGATTTTTTTTCTGAAGTGGTGAGGTTATACCCCACATTGTTTTGGTCTACGTATATAATAGACGTGTTGGGACACTGCTGTGCAAGCAGAACGAAGGCCACAGTCCAAGGCTTTGTGCCGCCCGAAATGTTGATGATGGTTTCTGATTGCCCACATTTACCAAGCAGTTTTTCGGCTGCTTGGTAAATTTTGGGGTAGTCAACAGATTCGAATGGCTGTAGTTCGCAGGGTAAGTCCACACTCTGTTGAATGCCTTCTGCCAGTTCTTTGCTTTCTTTCGAGTGAACCAGTATCAGCTTGTCGGCCTTAAACTCCTCTATGCCAACATGTATGGGCATGGGTTGGCCGCCCACTAGGGCGATATGAATCTTGCTCATTAAGTACGTTTACTATTGGTTGGTGATGGTGTTGAATAGCTCTATCGTTTTATTGTGATCGCCAATAACATCTCTAAACTTCTTTATGAACTTTCCTCCTTTGGTGTTACAGTCCTTCTTGTCTTTGGAAGAGGCTTCCTTATACAATTCTTTAAGCTTTTGTACAAGTGCTCCCAACTCTTCCTCATTTAGGTTTTCACGTCCATTTTCGTACTTCTTAGCTAGTCTTACCCACTTGTCGCATTGGTTGAAACATGTCGAAATAGAGTTAGCTTTGTTGAGATGTGCTTTAAAGCCATCAGTGAAAATATTCTTATCGCTTTCTACCTTTCTTTTTTCATCAATCTCTTTTTCAAGTCTGCTTCTCTCCTCTTTCCATTTGGACAGGTATTTGTTAATGATGTCCTTCAAATCCTCGTTGCCTTCTTCCTCCCTTATATCGGTACATTCTTGTATGTGTTTGTTTAACAGCTCGATGTGGGAAGGCTGTGAAGCGGAGCAAGACTCATCTTCGTTACATAGTTCTTTGTCTCGTTCTTCTAGCTTTTTTTTTAACTTGTTTATCTCTTCCACTCGTTTTTGCTCTCTTAATTCGGACTCACGAGCAGTTTTCTTTTGTTCTTCTTGCTGTGCAATTGCTTGCAAGCTTGTGGTTACTTTTTTTATCTTACTGAATGGCTTGAAAGGTGTCTTGTTTTTCTTTATATTTTGAAACTCCTTTAAGTCCATGTAGTTAAATTGGTTCTCATATGGCTTTACAGGATGTGAAACGAGTGCTATCAGCTCTTGTATTTCTGTGCTTGTGAGCCAGTTGGACTTAAACTCGCACATTTCTTTCTCGAACTGTTCTAAGAAGAATGAACATTCCTTATCTTCTGGCGATATTAAATCCACATCGTACTTTACTTTGCCATATCCGTAAGGTTTTGCTTGTCCCAATTGATGAAAGCAGTTGGGCGTGTTGTGAAAGGTAAGGGCTGAGAGTAACGCTCCCAGTTCAATGGGAAGGAGATTGTGATAAGTAATCTCACACGTAAAGACACTCCCTTTTTTGAGGGGCGTTATTGTTGTGTCTGTATTATCGGTGCTTGTTTTGTTTTGGCACACTCCCGTTCGTATAACATAGCGTTTCCATCCAGCAAGTTGCCCGTCATCATAGGTTTTGTACTTGTCAATATTATTGTCTTGCTTTATGTATATAGGGTAGAACGACGCTTTTGGGGAACTTAGGGTGAGTCTTACTGGCTGTTCTTCTTTTGCGTTGTCAGAGAAGGCATGGCCAAATTGTACGCGCCCTTTTAACATACCTTTGTCTTTAACGTGCCCAAAGATACATTCTGCTAAGTCTAGGCTTTGTAAATCTTTATGTGCTTTTGGCAGACAATCGAATACACTATTGTTAAATGGTTTCTTAATTTTTCCTTTTCTGTCTGCAAACTTCGCCCTTTCGTCCACCGTCATGCGCCCGAAACTCATTATTTCAAGCACATTTCTCACTTCGCCCTTAATGCTAGTGGCGGGTATATAGAAGCGGCCATCGGGTGTTTGGCTGAATTTTTGGGGCTTCTTTTCTTCCTCTTGTTTGGCTGTTTGTCCGTCCTTGTTGCGGTCTTTTTCTTTGTCTTGTTTCTGCCCGTTGCGTATAAAGATGGGTGTTTCGGCCGTTATTCGCAGGCGTATCTTTCCGCTAACGCCATCGCTGAATGGCACATCTTGTGATATTAGGTCGGCCCAAGATGGTGTGTAAACCTCTTCGCTCAGCGGAACAAAGTTGTATGGCGACTTGATGATGTTATTATTGCTCATGATTGCTTTACTTTTTAAATCCCACAAATACCATTTTATCTAACGTAAGCACAGGCATGTCGAGGCATGCCCCATCGGGTTTTGCCGTCCAATAGCGCAGAAACAGCAGGCGATTGCCGCCCATTCGGTGGGCGGGATATTCCACGGGTGTTACTTCCTTACTATGGAAATCGGCGGCGTTCACCAAGAAACGGTGTGCGCACGGCCTACCATTGGGCGACTTGATGCTGATGGACACCCCCTGCTCCTTATTATATAGGTAACCTTCCGCCACGAAAGGGTTTAGCCCTTCAAGCAGCGTTCTGTCTATCATCGCAGCAGGAACAAATATGCGGGGCTTGTTTTCGTTGCTCATCCAGAGGCAACCCTCATAGCAAAGCCCAAAGTCTATATCTTTAATTTCAATCTTACTCATAGATGCAGTTTCCGTCTTTATAAAGTTTTCCTTCAAATTGGCCGTAGCCTTTGTTTACGTTTCCACCCAAGGGCAACATGCCTTCGCACACGTCTTTAAGGGCTTTTTCAAAGGCTTGTATGATACGTTGGTCTTCGTTTATCAGCTCGTCTACGTCTACGAGCAGCTCAAATTCAATCTCCTCCGGCTCATCAGGATGAACAATCAGTGCCTCCTCGTCGAACAATGCGCCATCGATGGCTCCACCAGTAAAGCGGTCTATCTTTACGTGGTTGTGGATTTTCTTGTCTGTTTTCTCTTCTTTGTTCCTAATGATGTCGGCAAACAACACGTGTCCGCGCCGTTTCCCATCGGTTCTTTCTCCCGTTGGGGCTTCGGTGGGTTGGGTTTCGTCCTCGTTTCCCTCACTTCCAAACAGGGCGAACACGGCTTTGTTGCGTTTACCCACATACTTGTTGAAATCTTCTGGCGACAAGTTTTCGGCAAATATCCCACACTCCTTATTGTAATGGTAGGCAGTGCGATGTGCCAAAGCCCCTTTCACCGACGATGCCGGCACAACAAGTGAATTGTCTTGGCTGTTCCATCGGCCGCTGTTGCCCTCGCCGTCCCATGTGATATACCGCTCTTTAATATAGCTGTGGTCTACATCTTCGTTGCCAAAGCCCGACCCGAAAAACAAGAAATCTTTGGGAGTTATTTTCAGTTCGTACCGCGTATAGCGGCTCTCTTGGGGCTTTTCTAGTTTAAGGGGCTCAAATCCATTCCACGCTTCGGCCAAACTTGCGCTCTTTTTAAGATACAAATCTAAGTCGGCAGGCAGGCTAAGGTCTAGTTCGCGATAAAGACAAGCCTCGCCAACCACCTTTATCTTGCCAAAACCATTGCGGCTTTTGCCGCCAACCCTAAACCCGTCGGCTACAAGAATTCCAAGTAAATCCTTAAAATTTTGTTTATATTCTGCAAGTTCTTCTTCGCTTTTGGGGTTGGCTATCAGCTCCATTTCAAAGCAGAAACGTGCGCCCTTAGGTACCACCTCCTCGTCGAATTTACCTTTATCTTCGGTAATGCCGCGGTGGTTAATCTTGGCATGCTGCCTAATGGGTGCGTGTTTAAAGTCCTCTAAAAACGCCTTGTCCTCATCATCGCATGCTGTTTCAAGGTTAAGCAGGCCGTCAATGGCCTTTCCTTTGCAGTTTAGCAGCTTGGCTTCGGTTACGATGAGGCGCGAGCCCTCCACCTCGTACTCGCCGTTCTTGTCGTTTTTCTTTTTGATGAAACCCATAAGGCGGTCGGCCAACTCTTCGTCGATGGCATGTCTTATCAGTCCTGCCAGCGTTGTGCCTGGTATGAATGGCAGGTAGTTGGCATCGCGATTGATGGTGGCATCGGTCAATATCGACTTCTTGCCAGAGCCAATGGCCAACGGCGTTTCGGCCTCTATCGTTACACGGGCGATGAGGCGATGGTTGTATTTGGTTGTTTGCATAGCGTTCATTGTTAGTCCTTACATTCTTTGGCCATCTCTGAGGCGAGGTTAATAAGCAGTTCTTGAAGGCAGATGTTTGGCGTGTTCATAACCTCTTCTAGGCATTCTCTGCGGCCGTTCTCGTCCCATTGCCCCTTGGCTACGCCGTGGTCTAAGAATTTATTTACACGGTCTTTCAGTTGTTCTGCATCAGAAGTAACCATAGCCAAGCTCCGTATCGAACCCCATTGCGAGGCAAAGCGTTCGCCTTTAAATTTATCTGCGTGCTTGTTAACAAATTTGTTCACCACTTTTTGAACATCAAACACGCGTTTGTCTTTCTCTTGCGCCCGTTTCAGGTAGGCCAGCAAGGATGTTTCTTTCACCTCTTTGCGTGGTTCCTCGCTTTGGGTTTTCTTTTGTTCTTCAAACTTAAACTTGGCTTTCCCCTCTTGGTCTGCCTTGTTTTTGCTGAGAATTTCGGGGTTATAAACCACTCGGCCAAAGCCCTCTTGTTGGTAATCGCCAACATAGGCGTACTTTTTAGGCGCGGCGTTGGCCCTTACAACAAACACGCTACCTTTCTCAATGCCGCAGCGTTGGCTGTCGAATGCCTGCCGTTTAAAGTTCCAAGGCGCGTAACTGAATGTGCGCACTTGGCTCTTGTGCCACAAAATTTCGCCTTTGCCCTCGAAACCAAGCTGTTGAAGTGTGGGTTGGAAGGTGGGCAGTCCATGCTCGTCTAAGAATATTAGGCGGCCATCGGCATACACTAATACTTCTTCGCAGTCCACCACAGCATCGCTTTTCAGTTGCTCGAACGACGTCGCCGTTATCTCCACCAAGCCATATTGCGCCGTACGCGAACGTCCCAGGTGGCGTGTTCCGCAGAGGGCGGCAGCCAGTTCCTCGGCATATTGTGCAGCGTCGTCGTCAAGTTCAACTTCAAAATATAGGATAAGCCCCTTGTTCATGGCCTCGTAACCAAACAATTGGTGGTCTTGCGAACAGCGGTTTTCACTGTCGTAGGCCGACTTTAAGGCGAAAGTCTTGTCCACCTTTACCTTTGTGGCTTGTTCTCCATCAAATACATAGAAACCCTCGCGGCATTGTTTCAGCTGTTTTTCACCCATTTCTTTGGATAGTTCTGTGGGCAAAAGGTGGTGGAAATAGTGTTCGTCTGCTCCATCTTTAAGCTTAGGACGAAACACTACGGCCGGAATACGAACGCCCCTAACACCAGCCAGTGAGGGGTGAGCATCGCCAAAGCGCACTTTGCCACTATGGAAGAGCAGATGTGTTTTCTCGTTTTCCTCGTTGTAAAGCTTACTTGCGGCAATGCCAAGGAAGTTGTTGCCGGGAATGAAATCCAACGAATGGCGGTTGCCCGTTGTAGCCGATGTTTCGCTGATTATCACGTCGGACAATAGCGTGCATTGTAGTTGTATTGTTTTCATTGTTTCTCCTCCATGCTTATTTTGCAACGTCCATAACCGCGGGTGCGCCCTGCGCCTAGTCGTTTAATCATCATCAGGGCCCGTTCCACCTCGTGTGCCTCGTCGTCTTCGAGGTTCATTATCTGTCCATAGAGCGTGCAAGGCACGGTTGTTTGCGTCTTGCGTAACGAGTTGTCTTTGGCAATCCCATCGTTGCAGATGGCTGTGGCCGACACCGATTGGTAAAGAAACCCAGCCAAGTTGTCTTTTACAATCACGTTTTTTTCGTCTTCATGCAGTGTGGCATCGGTGAAAAAGGCACTCCCCTTGGTGCAGTTGTCTTTGTCTTTAAACACACCGCAGATGTTGGTGAGCATGCCTTTCGATTTGTTTTCTTGCGAAAGGGTATAGGCAAGGGCCTCGCGCACCAGTCCTTTTATGGTTTTTCCAGGCACAAACGGCAGTCCTTGAGCGTCTTTAATCACCAGTGCGTCTACGTCGGCACCGGCTGCCTGTCCCGAGCCACAATGCCAATTGGTGTAAAATTGGATGCTGTATTTAAGATTTTTCATACCCTAGTCGTTGGTTTGTTGATTGTTTATGGTGTAATAGGCCAGTACGTCGTAGGCGGCGTAGTGTTCCTCCTGTTCCTCTTTGCCCGCATTGTTTACGTGCGTTCGGGTGGCAGGAGTGGTAAGGTTAAGCAATAGTTTCTTGTTGCTGGTTAAGCTTTCTAGGCGTTGCAAGCGTTGGGTGGCGGCTTCTTCGTTCTCGTGCATTAGGCTTAGCCATTGCCTTACGCCTGTTTTCAGTCCTTCGTTTTCTGTCTTCCCTAGTTCGTTTACCATGCCTTCCAATTCGCTTATGGTATGGTAACCCACTTGTTCATCCAGGTAATACGGGCCGAAGCACAGCGTTTTCTTGATTTTTGCAGGTTCTTCCTGCCCGTTATTGGCCGTCTTGTCCTTACCGTCGTCTTTGGGTTTAAGTTCCAGTTCGCGCGCCTTGATGTCTTTGTACGATTGCACAAAGCTGTCTTGCACCTTATGAAACATCAGGCACGAAGGCACGTTTTCCTTGTTT
Source organism: Prevotella sp. oral taxon 317 str. F0108 (assembly GCF_000162415.1). Lineage (NCBI taxonomy): Bacteria > Pseudomonadati > Bacteroidota > Bacteroidia > Bacteroidales > Prevotellaceae > Prevotella > Prevotella sp. oral taxon 317. The sequence goes on from NZ_GG740072.1 coordinate 102,103, forward strand.
ATGGCCTTTGCATCGGTCTTTGCAGCATGGCAAAGCTCCTCGGCCAGCTTGTAACCATAGTAAAAGGGGAACGAAGCTTTGATGTAGGCAATACCACCACAGGCCGTTAATTTGGTCATGTTAGCCTTGCTAAGCAAGCTTTTCATCTCTCCTTGGCTTGTTTCTCTTTCAAACTCGGTAATGAATTTTTGGGCGTAAGGCATGGCCAAGTCGCCGCGGATGATGGCCGTTAGGTCATCGCCGCCAAGCACAACGGGGCAGATGGGCAGTTTGTTGTAGCTGAAACCATGTGTCTCTTCTATAACTTTAAAAGCCTCGTTGGCCGCCTTTGTGGTGGCTTGGTCTAGTAAGGTGGAAAACTGATAGAACTTTTTGCGGTCTTTTCCTAGCTGCTGAACCACCTTGCCTAGTCCGTTCCCGTCGATATGCACAATGGCAATCCAGTCGTTTTTGCCCGTCAGGTCTTTAATGTCCAGTTCGTCTTCAAGCTTTAAGTCTTTGTCCGCGTCTTGCCTTTTGCCCCAAAAACTTTTGATGTGCAGCTTGTTTCCGCAGTCTTTCCTTGCCATCCGTTTGGCGTATGTGGCGGCGTCCAGCTCTTCTCCGTTCTCTATTTTCACAACGGGCATGCCTGTTTTTGCAGCCCGTTTGCACCCCAGCATGCCCACTTCCAGAGGCGTTTGGGGTAGGTTGCGCTGTGTTTTTAGTTTCTTTTCCAGCTCATCAACAGCCTTGCCAAAGTTTTTCTCATCGTCAAATTTAACCACAGCTTGGCTGAACGTTATGCCGGGCGCGCACTCTTGCACCTTGCGAGGGAAGTTGCGCACCACGTTTTCGCACTGTTCTTGTGTGTCGAACACGTACTTCACGTTGCCCGCGGCCATGATAACCGCATTGTCTTTTTTGTTGAATCCTTCGCCAACAGCCTTTTCAAATGCCTTGGTACAGATGCTCTCCACCAGTTCGCTAGCTCCCGAAATGTCGTCTAGCTGGTTGGTTTGGAAGATGAAACTTTGTATGCCTTGCACCGAAGCTCCATATAGAAATTTTTCCATAGCCTTATTGTGTTTGTTGTTAGTCGTTGTTAAATGTTGTAGTGAGTGTGCCAAAGCCCACGCTGGCGTGTTTTCCCAGGCCCACATGCTGGGGTAGGCGTACGTTAGATACGAAATCTACGTTGGCACAATACAGCTTTACGCCCTTGAAGGGCACGCACGGACGTTCTTTTACGCCAGTGATGCACACCTCTATGCGCTGTTCAACCCTTATGCCCACGCCTTTAAGCATCGAAAGGATGTTGCCCGTAAGTATGCGTTGCAGCATTTCCTGGCGTTGTTCGTCGTTGTCGGCTTGTGCAAAGGTGGTGTGGTTTTCTTCGTTCAGTGGCAGCCAGTCGGTAAGTTGGTAGGCATACACTTGCCCTTCTTCGCAAGCAATGTCCACTTGTTTGGCGTTCACTTCTTCTATTTGCAGGCAATGCCGTTTGTTGCCGATGCGTACGTTGAAGTTGTTCGAGGCGAAAAACACGCCGATGTTCTCAACACCTTGGCCAATGCAAAACAATGCGGCCTTGTTGTTCAGTCGCTTGTATTGTATCAGGGGGTAGGCATAGCGGTAGCCTTCCTTGGTGTGGTTATGAAACAGCACGTCTTTCTGGGGCAGCAATTTGATAATTGCCCCTCTAAATCGTTGTATGTCGGTTTGTAGAAGTTGTGTCTCAAATTGGATGGTCAGGGTTTTTAGCTTGTTCATCGGCAATTGATTGATTTTGGTGTAGTTTGCATCCCCCTCCTTGTGGCTGTTCGCACGCTGGTGTAGCTTGTTTGCGTTGCGTTGTGCCGCCATTGGGTTGGTGGGGTGGGGCGTGCGGTGCAGCCCCATGTTGCTTGCAACATTGCAAACTTACACATTTTTCTTAGGATTAAGAAATTTTATGGAGGTTTTTTTATTAGAAATGACTTGTTAAAGACGAAAAGGCTTATAAAGGTGAAAAGGTGAAAAGGTGAAAAGGGTGAAAGGGTGAAAAGGTGAAAAGGGTGAAAAGGGTGAAAAGGTGAAAAGGTGAAAAGGTGAAAGGGTGAAAAAATGGCTGCGCCTGTTAACTTATTCATATCGTTAACTCGTCAACTAATATTTGGTGAAAAAAGGCTGCGCCACTCAACCAGCCAACAACTCCTCTCGAAAGCCCACCTACTTATAAGTTTATCCACTCGTTACTTGTCTTCTTGTTAACCCGTCCACTTGTTCTCGCATCAACTCGTCCACTTGCTAACTCGTCCACTTGCTAACTCGTCCACTTGTTAACTTGTCCACTTGTTAACTTGTCACCTCGTCACCTCGTCCACTTGTTAACTTGTCTACTCGTTAACTTGTCACCTCTATATAATAATAGGTACGCGCGCGTGCGTGCGCGTATGATACAAAAGACATGGGATTAAGACATATTGCAATAGCAAAAGCCCAGCAACTGTGTACATCGCTTGACGATAGATAAGCCGAAGTGTGCCATTTCGTTTGTTTCTCCTTTCTTTCCGCACTATTGGCGATACTTTCGTTAAGTTTGCTTTTTAACGTGATATGTTTGCCAGTTTCGTCAATTCTTTGTAATTTTGCACTCGCTTAAAAGGTACGTAATATTTGTTAAAAACATGTCTTACGATGCACAAACAAGTCTTACAATGCGCTTAAACAAAGCATAACCCAAGTTTTGCTGTGCGAGTGCATCATCCATTACAACAAGGATTAAGACCTTTTAACCTCTGCTGCACTCTTAGAACTAATTTGTGCGAGTGCATCATCCATTACAACAAGGATTAAGACGTTTCAACACCTATGTAAGGAGTTGGAAGTGTGTCGGTTGTGCGAGTGCATCATCCATTACAACAAGGATTAAGACTACCTTTTGCAATGCCGTTAATAAGCCCGCTTTTGGGTGCGAGTGCATCATCCATTACAACAAGGATTAAGACTATTCGTCTTCGTCTTCCTCGTCTGTTTGTACAAGTGCGAGTGCATCATCCATTACAACAAGGATTAAGACATACTATCGCCCATAATTGTACACTGCATCAGATTGTGCGAGTGCATCATCCATTACAACAAGGATTAAGACCCATTCCAATTGTCGTTATCCTCGATTTCTGCGATGTGCGAGTGCATCATCCATTACAACAAGGATTAAGACCAGATTTCACACTCTCAAATTCACTCTCTGTAACAGTGCGAGTGCATCATCCATTACAACAAGGATTAAGACTCACGCAAGGCTTCTATTCTGTATAATTTCTTGCGTGCGAGTGCATCATCCATTACAACAAGGATTAAGACGCGCGCGTACGTATTATATTATATAAGAATTTATATGGTGCGAGTGCATCATCCATTACAACAAGGATTAAGACTTCTAAGAGTTTTATTTGTTTCATATACTTTAAGTGCGAGTGCATCATCCATTACAACAAGGATTAAGACCCTTAATTTGAAAATTTGATAATAAATAGTTCATATGGCGTGCGAGTGCATCATCCATTACAACAAGGATTAAGACTGCAAAGAGCTTAAACCCATTACCCCTTTAATAGAAAGTGCGAGTGCATCATCCATTACAACAAGGATTAAGACTCTACTAATATTGTTATTGGAAATAAATAACTAAAAGTGCGAGTGCATCATCCATTACAACAAGGATTAAGACTCTGTCATAATTTTCAAGACTAACTACGTTAACACCGTGCGAGTGCATCATCCATTACAACAAGGATTAAGACTTACAAACTGATATTGGCAGAATACCTGCAATTCAGTGTGCGAGTGCATCATCCATTACAACAAGGATTAAGACATAGAATAAACTCCACTATCATCAGAGGATAATCTAGTGCGAGTGCATCATCCATTACAACAAGGATTAAGACTCTGAAAAAGAATATGTCCAAAGAATTGTCATAAGTGCGAGTGCATCATCCATTACAACAAGGATTAAGACCACCACTAAGAAGAACCATCATAGCCTTTGGGTTTTCCGTGCGAGTGCATCATCCATTACAACAAGGATTAAGACTTCATACCAATTGTTCCAGTCCAATTGTATGCCGAGTGCGAGTGCATCATCCATTACAACAAGGATTAAGACACAAGGACATTATATCAGTCTAACACTATCCTTATCCAGTGCGAGTGCATCATCCATTACAACAAGGATTAAGACCATTGCTTTTGGGAGCTTTATAAGATATTAAGTTTGGTGCGAGTGCATCATCCATTACAACAAGGATTAAGACACCTAGTGCTCACATTTTCATCCTAAGATTACTTCTGTGCGAGTGCATCATCCATTACAACAAGGATTAAGACAATGGCCACTCACCTAGAAAAGATGAAACAAAACTAAGTGCGAGTGCATCATCCATTACAACAAGGATTAAGACTCTCTTTTAGAGACCATTTACCAGCGTAAACTCGAGTGCGAGTGCATCATCCATTACAACAAGGATTAAGACTCAAACACTATGTTAGCCCCTTAAAAAACCTATGCCGTGCGAGTGCATCATCCATTACAACAAGGATTAAGACTTAGCCTGTATAGACTTGCCCTTTCTTGTCAATAAGTGCGAGTGCATCATCCATTACAACAAGGATTAAGACACATATGGAAGCATACGCTGTTTCCATATTGTGAGTGTGCGAGTGCATCATCCATTACAACAAGGATTAAGACAGCTCGTGAGCTACTCAATGTCCATTTGCCAGCATAGTGCGAGTGCATCATCCATTACAACAAGGATTAAGACCTCCAAACACTCTTTCTTAAAGCTGTTAGCTTCAGTGTGCGAGTGCATCATCCATTACAACAAGGATTAAGACTCATTCCCCCAGATTTCATATAG
>NZ_GG740072.1:107945-124743 GCF_000162415.1 Prevotella sp. oral taxon 317 str. F0108
ATTTTTTTTTATGTGCGAGTGCATCATCCATTACAACAAGGATTAAGACATTAACTTCGACCCTGTAGTCTGTTGAATTTGTTGTGCGAGTGCATCATCCATTACAACAAGGATTAAGACGGTTACAAATTGGTACTGACAGAATACTTGTAGTTCTGGTGCGAGTGCATCATCCATTACAACAAGGATTAAGACTTCTTAACGAATCCGTGTCGAGAAATAAACTTGTGTGCGAGTGCATCATCCATTACAACAAGGATTAAGACAATCTGTTAATCGTGATGTTCTTTCCATTGCTCAATGTGCGAGTGCATCATCCATTACAACAAGGATTAAGACTAGTTCGAACCCGAACGTAGATGACCAAATAGCAGTGTGCGAGTGCATCATCCATTACAACAAGGATTAAGACGACTAACTACATTAACGCCTCGTACTACGAGGTTCTTGTGCGAGTGCATCATCCATTACAACAAGGATTAAGACCTATGGAATACATGTCTCTCCATAGCTTGGTCTGGAGAGTGCGAGTGCATCATCCATTACAACAAGGATTAAGACAGCTGCTGGAGCTGCTGGAGCTGCTGGTGCGAGTGCATCATCCATTACAACAAGGATTAAGACCTTCTAAATAATTAATATTTAGAACTTATCGGCAGTGCGAGTGCATCATCCATTACAACAAGGATTAAGACCTTTCTTTTCTTGCTACAATAGGACGAACCACATTGTGCGAGTGCATCATCCATTACAACAAGGATTAAGACTCGATGATAATACATAAGAGTTCGCAGAGCCAAAGTGCGAGTGCATCATCCATTACAACAAGGATTAAGACCACCAAGCAATTTTCTTTTTTTCAGAACCTTTATAAGGGTGCGAGTGCATCATCCATTACAACAAGGATTAAGACTTTGAAATTTGACAATAAATAGTTCATATGGCTATGTGCGAGTGCATCATCCATTACAACAAGGATTAAGACCATCCAAGCATCAGCTTCGTGGTAGCCACGATAGTAGTGCGAGTGCATCATCCATTACAACAAGGATTAAGACAGGTGTTACGCTACCTCAGATTACATTCTCCTTACTGTGCGAGTGCATCATCCATTACAACAAGGATTAAGACTCATATTCTCCAGCAATTTCTTTAGATTTCATGAAAGTGCGAGTGCATCATCCATTACAACAAGGATTAAGACCGGTTTTTTCTGTCGTATTCATAACTCCTGAATGTGTGCGAGTGCATCATCCATTACAACAAGGATTAAGACCTCTCAAAGAAAGACGTTGCATGATACTTACCGAAGATGTGCGAGTGCATCATCCATTACAACAAGGATTAAGACGCGCATGTGCTTTTCCAACTCTTCGTTGACTTTCTGAGTGCGAGTGCATCATCCATTACAACAAGGATTAAGACACGATGTTACATGCGGGTGAATGCAATGTGTAGACTGCGTGCGAGTGCATCATCCATTACAACAAGGATTAAGACCTTGTGCTCTATCACCCATAACGGCTAAATGATACGGTGCGAGTGCATCATACATTACAACAAGGATTAAGACCTGTTCCCAGTCATCGAAAGCGCGAGAGTATCTACGTGCGAGTACATCATCCATTACAACAAGGATTAAGACGCTTTTTGGAACTTCGACCCGATTTTTTTATTAGTGCGAGTGCATCATCCATTACAACAAGGGCTAAGACAATTCAAGTGGGTTTCTTGTGCCGATACAAGGTAAAGACGTCTTTCGTATACGAAGTGTAGGACGGATGGACTCACTGACTTATAAACTCACGAAAGCCCAATAACTCCCGAATACATCACCTCACCACCTCACCAATTCACAACCTTACCCACTCACGAACTCACTATCTCATCAACTCACCAACCCACAACTTCATCAACTTACTACCTCCCCAACTCACAACCTCCCCAACTCACAACCTCCCCAACTTACACCCTCCCCAACTCAAAAAACTTAAATTGTTGCTTTTTTATTTTACAATAGTGCTCTGTTTTTCACTCCGTTCTAGCGAAAATTTAGGTTGAAAAGTAGGTAAATTGGCACTTTTTGTAGCCTTCCACTTCTTCTGCTTTGTCTGTTTTAAAGAAAATAACCTGCATTTTGCACCATTTGGGCTTTCTAGTTTGGTTGCCAACTCATTATTTTTCACGTCCAATTACCCACTTTTTAGCCCCTAAAACCCACTTTTTAACGACTATTTCGCCCTTTTGAGCCATGTTTTTAATGGTTCGAAAGGGTTTTGTTTATGCAATTGTAGTGTATGTTTATGCTTTTCGCACCGCATTTAGCGGCATTTGGCACTGCGTTTTGTACCATTTTACCTTGCGTTTAGCACCATTTTGCCTTGCATTTAGCATCAAAACGCACTGCGTTTAGCGGCATATTGCATTGCGTTTAGTAGCAAAACGTAGTGCATTTAGCTACAAATGGCCCAAAATATGGTGCAAATGGCTGCTTGTTTAAATAAAAATTCATTTTTCCAGCATTTACAACCACCCCCTTTTTGCATCAAAAACAACCTTCGCGAGAATCGATTTTTTGCGGCAAGGTTGGCGATTGGTGGATAAAAAGGGTAGCCATAATGTTAAAATTTGCGCTGAAAAATTGACAGAGTTCCAAGTTGACGAGTAAACGAGAGGACGAGTTGACAAGAGGACAAATTGACAAGAGGGCAGGTTGACAAGTAGATGAGTTGACAAGTAGACGAGTTGACAAGACTTCAAGTTAACGAGTTGACCAGTTAACGAGTTGACGGGTTGATTAAGTTGACGAGTTAACCTGTTGGCGAGTTGATTAGTTGACGAGAGGGCAAGTTGTCGGGAAGACAGGTAGATGGCAGGGCAAGTTGGAGAGAAGATAAGTTAACCAGAAACAAGTTTATAAGTAGATAAGGTGGCCAGTTTGCCTTTTACAGCCTGTTTGGTTTATGGGTGGGTGTTTTATAAGGATGGTAATAAAGGTGTGTTGGCTTGCATTTACTCGCGTTTTATTTAAGCGACATAAAGTTAGGCGGTTGATTTTTTGGATAGCGATAGTGCTTAATTGCGGTGCTGGTAAGAGGGAAAAGAAAAAGCGGAACGGGGGCTGATGTCCGTTCCGCTTTGATTTTTTATGCCATTGTGGCGCGCAAGGGTAGGGGGGGTAATCCTAGTCTTGCTTATCTTTAATGGCCTGCATGATTTTTGCTTCCAACTCCTCGCATAGTTCGGGGTTGTCTTTGAGCAAGTTTTTGGTGGCATCGCGGCCTTGACCTAGCTTGGCCTCGTTGTACGAGAACCACGAACCGCTCTTCTTAATGATTTCGTATTCAACGCCAAGGTCGAGAATTTCGCCCACCTTAGATATGCCTTCGCCGAAAGTAATCTCGAATTCGGTTTTGCGGAAAGGTGGTGCAACCTTGTTCTTCACCACTTTTACGCGCACTTGGTTGCCCACGATGTTGTCGCCATCTTTAATGCTGGTTACTTTACGAATGTCTAAGCGAACACTGGCGTAGAACTTCAATGCGTTACCGCCAGTGGTTGTTTCGGGGTTGCCGAACATCACGCCGATTTTCTCGCGCAACTGGTTGATGAAGATACACGTGGTGTTGGTTTTGCTAATGGTGGACGTTAGTTTGCGCAAGGCTTGGCTCATCAGTCGTGCTTGCAGGCCCACATTGTTGTCGCCCATGTCGCCTTCAATCTCCTTTTTGGGCGTAAGTGCCGCCACAGAGTCTACAACAAGGATGTCGATGGCCGACGAACGGATGAGCTGGTCGGCTATTTCGAGAGCCTGTTCGCCGTTGTCGGGTTGCGAAATCCAAAGGTTGGCCACGTCTACACCAAGCTTTTCGGCATAGAAACGGTCGAAGGCGTGCTCGGCATCGATAAAGGCGGCAATGCCGCCAGCCTTTTGCGCCTCGGCAATGGCGTGGATGGCGAGTGTGGTTTTACCCGACGATTCGGGGCCATAAATCTCGATGATGCGGCCGCGGGGATAACCTCCCACGCCTAAGGCCACGTCTAGACCGATGCTGCCCGTGGGTATTACCTCTACATTCTCTATCTGCTCGTCGCCCATTTTCATTATCGAGCCTTTGCCAAAGTCTTTTTCTATCTTGCTCATAGCCGCTTGCAGGGCCTTGAGCTTGGCCTCATCGGGCGAAAGTTGTTTGCTTTCTTCTTTTGCCATTTGTTGTTGTTTTAGGTATGATGGGAGTGGTTTAAGGGTTACAATTCAAGGTCGCCGCCGAACTCTTCGTGCCAGGGCAGTCCTTGTATGTTGAGCTGTTCCATGAATGGATCGGGGTCGAACTCTTCTACGTTCCATACGCCCGGCTTGCGCCAGAGACCCTTGAAGAACATCATTGCGCCAATCATGGCGGGCACGCCCGTGGTGTAGCTAACGCCTTGCATGCCCGTTTCTTTGTAGGCTTCTTGGTGTTTGCAGTTGTTGTAAACGTAGTAAGTAAGTTCCTTGCCGTCTTTTACGCCACGAATGCGGCATCCAATGGATGTTTCGCCATCGTAGTTGGCACCCAAGTCTTGTGGGTTGGGCAGCACGGCTTTAAGGAATTGCAGGGGAACGATGTTCACTTTGACATGCTTACCCGAACCATCGGCTAGCGGTGCCTCGTATTCTATCTCGTCGATACGCGACATGCCGAGGTTCTGTATCACGTCGAGATAGGTGAGATATTGTTGTCCGAAGGTCATCCAAAAGCGCGCTTGGCGAATGGTGGGATAATTCTTCACCAAGCTTTCAAGCTCTTCGTGGTGCATCAGGTAGCTTTCGCGCGGACCAATATTGGGGTAAGTGATGGGCTGATGAACGGCAAGGGGTTCGGTTTCGAGCCACTCTCCGTCTTTGTAGTACAAGCCCTTTTGGGTTATCTCGCGTATGTTAATCTCTGGATTGAAGTTGGTTGCGAAGGCCTTGTGGTGGTTTCCGGCGTTGCAGTCGACGATGTCGAGGTAGTGAATTTCGTCGAAATGGTGCTTGGCAGCGTATGCCGTGTAGATGCCACTTACGCCTGGGTCGAACCCACAGCCAAGAATGGCGGTGAGCCCAGCCTCTTCAAAGCGTTGCTTGTAGGCCCATTGCCACGAGTATTCGAAGTGCGCCTCGTCTTTGGGTTCGTAGTTGGCGGTGTCTAGATAGTTGCAACCGCAGGCCAAACAAGCCTCCATGATGGTGAGGTCTTGGTAGGGTAGGGCCAGGTTGATAACCAGTTCGGGTTTAAAGTCGTTGAACAGGGCTTTCAGCTGTTCAACGTCGTCGGCGTCTACTTGTGCCGTCTTGATGTCCATATCATAGCCTTTGGCATGTATGGCATCTACTATTTCGTCGCACTTTTCCTTTCGGCGGCTGGCAATCATAAACTCGCCGAAGTGCGTTTTGTTTTGTGCGATTTTAAATGCGGCCACGGTAGCAACGCCACCTGCGCCAATCATAAGAACTTTTCCCATATCGTTTTGTTGTTTCTGTTTGCTGTGTTTGTGTTGCCGCAGGGTGTTGCGGAGGGGCTGTTCGGGGCGAACGCCGGTGTGCTTATTGGGCGTTTATCTCGTCGCTCCTTATGCCGAGGGCGTTCATGAGCGAGTAGCCCAGTATCTCTTGGCGGAAGTTTCCGCCAGGGAGGGGCTGCATGGCGAAGATGGTTACGCGCTTGGTGTCGTCGTCTAGACGGTGCATCTGATGGCGAAGAGCCTCGTATAACTCGGCGTTCTCGGCGTTTGGCACAACCATCACGCGCTTAACTTCGGACTGGGCGCAGACTGTTTGCACCACATCGAGAAAAAAGTCGGTGGCGTTTACCAAGTCTTCCACGGGGTATGTGCCGATGGCGAACTCGCCCAAGCCGTCTTTGAAGGCCTTGCCGTTCAGCTCGTCGGCGAAGTTGGCAGGCGTAAAGTTCTCCATTTGGGTTTTCGCCTTGCTATGAACCATCACCACTTGCAGGCCGTTTTCGCCGTTGCGCACGCCTCCATCGAGGGCAATGCAGTCGAGCCAGCGTGCCAAGTCGGCCTGCGGAATGCGTCGGCCGATGATGCGTTCGAAGTTAACGATGAGGTTGAATGCCACGTTGTCTACGTAGTCGGCATCAACTACGATGACGTTTTCGCTCCAATTGTTTTTTACGGCTTGTTCCATTGTTGCAAAGATAACAAGAACTTGCGTAAAAAAGGCAGGGTGGGAGGATTATTTTTAGTTTGAGGAGGAAAGGAGGTTTTTGAGGAGTTGAGGAGTTCTTTTGAGGAGTTATGGAGTTAAGGAGTTAAGGAGTTAAGCCAAATGCTTTGTAGCAGAGTGGTTGCTGTTTTTAGGAGTTATGGAGTTGTTTTCAGGAGTTAAGGAGTTGATTTGAGGAGTTAAGGAGTTATGGAGTTAAGGAGTTAAGCCAAATGCCTTGTTGCAGAGTTGCAGCTCTCCTCGTAAACGTGTCGGTTTGTGAACCCGTTAACTAAGGTTTGATTTAATTCGGTTAGCTGACGGGTTAACAAGTTGACGGGTTAACAAGTTGGCGAGTTGACAAGTTAAGGAGTTAACAAGTTTAATGTGAAGAAGTTAACAATGAGCATGAAAAGACTTGCCATTATTTGCAAGGCACTTGGCTTAACTCCTTAACTCCTTAACTCCTCAAATTAACTCCTCTAATAGCATTTGATGCGATACATCAGGCCCAGTTCGAGCTTGTTGGTGTGGTAATCGGACAGGCCGCAGGCGTGGTTGTAGTCTACTTTCTGACCCATGTATGCCAAGAAAAGGCGTAGGTTTTGCCCTTTGATGGGGAAGTATTCTAGGCTGGCCACATAGCTGTAATACTTGCGATAGTTCTTTAACGCCTCGTATTGGGGAATGCTGGTGGTTTCGTAACTGCCCCGAAGTTTGAGGTTGCATCGCGGTGCAAACTGCCAATTGGCCTCGGTGACGAGGGCGTTGTAGTGCACGTTGCCGAAGAATACGTCTTTATCGTTGTTTACAAGGCTGGTTAATTCGCCCGATGCGATGCGCAAACGGTCTAGTTCGTCAACGGCCCCATAATAGTCTATGTACCATTGCAGCTTAGGCAAGTTGAGCCTTTGACCAAGACTAAGCATGCGCGAATATTTGCCCTTGGCCTGCGTTTGCAGTCCCCATGCCCATCGGGTTTGTAGGCGGTCGTTGAAGAAGTTGCCGTTCCAGTTGGCGATATAGGTGAGGGGGATGTTGCTGGGCGTGAGTTGTTCGCGGTCGGTAGCAAAGTTCGGGCCAGCCATCTTGGCATCCTTGGCATACTCTTGCTCGAAGGTACCGTTGTGCGAGTCGGTTATTTGTAGGCCAAACTCTTGGGTTGGTATGGGCTTGAACGTTACTTGCGCACCCGCAACGAAACATTCCATGTGCGCCACGAAGTCGCAGTATTGGTATATAAAGAGCGGATTTTCATCGTATTCGTAGCCTCCCCAAATCTGTCCTATCTTTCCTGCTTGCACTTCCCACTTGGGATTGAAGGTGTAACCCACCATCATCATGTCGGTGGCCTTGGCGAAATTGTCTTCGCCTTGCGGTTCGTAGCCGCTGTTGAGGTGCTGCCTGAGGCGATAGAAAAGCTTGTCCGTGATGTGTCCTTTAATCTCCAAACGCAACTGACGGTTGACAAACGCCCCTTTCCACGTGCCGTTATGTTCGGTGGCGCGTGCTGCTGCGGCGAAGTTGAGGTAGAGGTTAAAGGCGTCGGTCTTCTTTTCCAGTTTCAGCACCCGTTCGGCAATCGAGGGCGTGTCGTCGTCTTCGCCGCCCATACCCGTGTTGTTTCCCTGCGCCCAAGCCGTTAAGGGCAGGCACAGGAACAAGGCGATGGTGGCAAGTAGATTGTTTACTTTCATGATGTTTGTTAGTGAGTATTTAAAGTTTATGAGTATTTGGGTTTATTAGTTGGTGAACTTGCGGGGTTCGTTGATTTATGCGCTTATGGGGCTTTGGCTTTCATTCGGATGCCAACGAAGATGAGCGTGAACACGCTTACGAGTTGCGAAAGGATGATTGCCGTAGCCATAGCCTGATTGTTTGATGGTTGTGTCGCACCCGCCCATCATTCGTTGGTATATGATGGTTGTGCGTACCGATATGCAAATATAGGAAAGTTTGCGCTAGTATGGTGCATAGATGGGATGTTTTTTGAGAATGGGGGGAGAAAAGTGGGTGTTGTTGCTATTGCGGAGTGGTTGTGTTTTTGATTATGCAACGTGGTTTGGGTCAAGATAAAGGGGCTTTTCAGTAGTAGGTGAGGTGTGTAAAAGACAGGCAAACATGTAACGCCTCATTTTCTTTAAGTATATCTTGTTTTGATTATCAGTAAGTTATGCTCTTATGAAAAAATGTTTCCTCTATTTGAGTTGTATTGATCAGAAATTATCTTGGAGGTTATCACAAAGATGCATTTATAGATTTAGAGTCAAAATGAGTTGAATTTTTCTGAACATTATAAGATATTACATATTCATTCGTTTTAGTCTTACCATTGCGATTTTGGCGTTTGGGTTAAATATCAATTTCTTATGAACATCAATAGTTGTCCTTACAGATAATTGCATATTTGATTCGTCTGAACAATCCTTGTGGTCGATCATTATGTCTTTATTTTCCCCAATATCAACAATCTTAGGCAAATCTTTCTTTGCTACGACAAGAATGGAGTCTTTAAAATAAGTGTAGTCATCTAAGTCTGTTAGCAATGGATTCCTAGATGAGCTTATGTTTACATAGGGTGTAGTCTTTCTATAGGACATGTCACGCCCATTGAGTGTAATGTTGAGAATAGCTTCAAAAGGACTATCTATTCCTATTAAGACGAAGTTTTCTCGTTTGCCTCTGGTGAACTTCTCGAAAAAAATGTCAAAGTTAGGCGATTTAATATTTACCTCCTTTAATTTCATTTTTCGAAATGAAAACAAGGCAAGATAAATGAGTCTTGTAGAGAATTGTTCTACATATTCACGATATAAATCATATCCACCACTATAATATTCCATATCAAGAAAATAGAGCTTATCAATTCTCAACTGGCATGGGTTTAGAAAAACCTCATCATTTTTCCCGTATGAATCTGACGAAAATAATCCATTCGGTAAGAAATGAGAAAGGTCATTATTCAACTGATTGAACCGAGAAGCGAAATCGTCAGTTATTTTTTTATTTAGTTTTTGAGTGTATAAGTTTGTTCGTCTGGTTCTAGTTTTATTGGGTGTAGTTTTTTCTAATAATCGTCCTATAAAACTATGTACTAAACTGAGAGTGCTACATTCTTTATTACCTTCTATCTCACGACTTGCAGATGGTGTGAGAAACATTTTTATTACATCTAAGAAATAACTAAATCGCTTACTCGAATTTGTATTGGCCAAATTAGGATATAAGTTCAAAAGAGTGGTATTCGTTTTAATAATATTCATTTCTTTCTCTAAATCGCTCTTTGAGGAATCTATTGTGTCAATAATTTTTTTTGGTTCATTCTCTAACATAGGATAACCGATTTCTTCTGTTTCTGGAATGAGCAACAGTAATATAGCAGTGTACTTTCTTAATAGGCTTTTTACATCAACCCTTCTTTCAAATAATTTGTTGTCATTCAAAAAGCAAATGTTATTTACACAATAGGCATAACGAATCAAAACGTCCGCTCCGGTTTTGGGATATAAATTGTAATCACTATAATGGTTCTTTTCTAGATGGATCTTGAGTAATGAATATTTACATTTATCAAAAGCATAGGCTAATACTGCATAATGGAAACAGCAAAGATAATTCCATGAGTTAACAGATCTTTTTTCGACATAATCTCTATTTTTTGTTAAACCACCTTTAATGTAGAATACCTTTGGCAGATAAAGTAGGTATTTAAAATAATGCTGCGTGTAATCAATATACTTTTCCAATAGTGCCTCATTTCCATAATCCAACATTTTACGCATACAAATAGCTAAGCGGAAACTATCAGCATTGCTCATATATTTGGTTCTGTCAAATGCCCCAACCATCTTAAAAATAATGGACTCATTCTGCATAAAGGCATTTGGAATAGGTTTATATGTGATTAAAAGCTCATCAAAGAAGCGCATTGTTCTATAATGAACGGAAGATTCTTTTATTACATCGTCTTTTTGTTCTCTTGAGCAAGAACTTCTTTCTGTATCTATAATGTTGTCTAAACTATATAATACATTCTGAAACAATGAAAAATCATTCCCCTTTACTGCGAAACGTGCAACTCCTATTAGCCTTGACACAAAGCAGTCTTCTGGAACACTATTTTGCCATCGACATACCATATCTCTTGCTGATTTATAAATTGTATTCCCAGCTTTGTCTTTATAATGGAAGCAACTACGAAGCAGAACCTTGCAAAGCACCCATTTTTGTTGTAGCTTGACAATAAACTTCTCTATGTGGTATCTGCGTTTGATAATTATAAAAAGTTTGTCTGGATTATTAAAGTTGATACAATACCAAACAAACACCATTACAATACAGGCATGGGCAAAAGCAACAAAGATCATTATCCAGCTCCATAGTTGCGAATATTTTACAAAGAAACCCTCTTTCCACAATAAAGAGCACGCGCCATATGCTATTACATAAATAATACTCAAAGAATTAATTATCCAAAAGAGTTTATGTTTTATGGATGTCCTGAATAAAGTTGAGATGTGCTTTGAAGCATATTTATCGTTAATATGGTTAATCGTTTGGAATATAAAAGGAAAAGAAAAGGCAAAAAGTGCAATTATTAAAGGAATGGATATAACACTAACAATATCACTATACCCTATATCATTAACACAGATATTATCATGCAGATTATGAATTTGGGACTCTATCCTCTTAGAATTTGTCATAGTTGTATCAATGTCAAAATTGGATTGCATAGAGTGTTCATATCGCATCATGTATGGAATGAGACTTAATTGAGTATCTAAGCTATCAGTAAAAAATGGAATTTGCATATTTCTTGTCTATTTTGTAGTCTGTTATGGATAGGATGTTTAGAGTCTGCATCCTCAATTGTTTCCTTTTGATCTCCTAGTTTCAAGATATAATTTTCTTCGCTACCGTTTCAAGTTAGTTTCTATCCCATCTTTGACACCAGCAAATCTTTTAGTAGTGTGGAATAGCTCTAGGATATGTCTTCTTTTGCTGCTGAATCTTTCTACACACGTAGTCTAGAAGAAAATAGCATTGACGTTCTCTTTTGAGGCATATACATGTTCAGTCATTTTAGACTCGCAGCGACTACCATCTGCAAGATTCCACTTTCAAAGAGTTGGTAGGCTTTTTTTCTTGCTCTGTCCATCAATGGTGTTGTCGCTGTAGGTAAACCAATCAAGAAACTCATTAGCACGATTGTTGGGATAGTTCTTTGCCAATAATACAACACCTTCGCTATTGAGAACATCTGCCACACGTAGTTTTCCATCAGGTGCTTCAAATTTGAAGCCGTGAGTGGCACTCACGAGTTCAATATCTTCTTGCTTTAACTTCTTTTTCAACCATCGCCAATAGTTACCAGCTTTAGTATAGTCTGGCTCGTTATTAATGGCACGAACAATGTCTGTTGCTGAAAACCACCAACAGTTTTGTTTCTCATCCCATACCGCCCTCACTTCACGATCGTTGAAAAAGCGGATAGATTTTTTATTTTGTTCTTTATGTTCTGCCATAATGAAAAAGATTATTCATCTGGGGTGTTAATCAAATGTTTTGGACTCACCAATAAAATCTCTGCTATTTGGAATAACAATTTAAGACTTGGTTGGCAACGATTGCAAACGTATGAGTTCACGATAGTGTAGCTTTTCCCGTTTTTTGCAAGTTAAGCCAGCCTATTCTCATTCTTGGTTAAGCTCCATTTTGTTCTACTTATGAAACGCTTTATGAGTGTTATGTAGTTATTTGCAAATATAGTAAATATTTTTGAGTAAGAGGTTAAGGGGGAGAAGTTTTATGCAAAGAAAAAGAGGAAGTGCCAAAATAGGTACTTCCTCTTTACGTTATTTGTTGTGACTTTTTTACTTCACTTCCTCAAAGTCTGCGTCTTGCACATTGTCGCCAGTGTTGTCGCTTTGTGCTTGTTCACCGCCTGCGCCTTGGAAACCGGCGTTGGGATCGGGTTGAGCACCGCCTGCGCCTTGGTACATCTGTGCGCTAGCAGCTTGCATCACGCTGTTAAGGTTGTTGATGGCAGCGTCTATTGCGGCAACATCGGCAGCCTTGTGAGCATCTTTAAGCTGTTGCAGTGCGCTTTCGATGCCTGGCTTTTGGTCGGCAGGGATTTTGTCACCGTTGTCTTTCAAGAAG
The DNA here is from genome assembly GCF_000162415.1 of Prevotella sp. oral taxon 317 str. F0108. Classification (NCBI taxonomy): domain Bacteria; kingdom Pseudomonadati; phylum Bacteroidota; class Bacteroidia; order Bacteroidales; family Prevotellaceae; genus Prevotella; species Prevotella sp. oral taxon 317. The sequence continues at coordinate 120,301 of NZ_GG740072.1, forward strand.
TTCTCGGTGGTGAAAATCATCGAGTCGGCTTGGTTAAGCTTGTCCACCTTCTCGCGCTCGGCCTTGTCGGCAGCTGCGTTTTGTTCAGCCTCAGCCTTCATGCGCTCAATCTCTTCCTTGCTCAATCCGCTGCTAGCCTCGATGCGTATTTTCTGTTCCTTGCCCGTGGCCTTATCCTTGGCAGACACGTTGAGGATGCCGTTGGCGTCGATATCGAACGTTACTTCAATCTGTGGAACACCGCGACGAGCGGGTGCGATACCTTCGAGGTTGAACTGTCCGATGCTCTTGTTTTGTGAAGCCATAGGACGTTCGCCCTGCAAAACGTGGATGGTAACAGCCGTTTGGTTGTCTACTGCTGTAGAGAACGTTTCGCTCTTCTTGTGCGGGATGGTGGTGTTGGCGTCGATAAGCTTGGTCATTACGCCACCCATTGTCTCGATACCCAGCGTAAGAGGCGTAACGTCGAGCAATACGATGTCGCCCACACCGCTCTCCTTGTTGAGGATAGCACCCTGAATGGCGGCACCCACGGCTACCACTTCGTCGGGGTTAACGCCCTTCGAAGGCTCTTTGCCGAAGTAGTTCTTCACCAATGTCTGCACGGCGGGGATGCGGCTCGAACCTCCTACGAGGATAACTTCGTCGATATCCGAGGTAGACAGCTTGGCATCCTTTATGGCGTTTTGGCATGGTACGAGACAAGCCTGTATCAAGTTGTGTGCCAATTGCTCGAACTGGGCACGCGTCAAGGTCTTCACCAAGTGCTTGGGCACGCCACCCTCTGCCGATATGTAAGGCAGGTTGATTTCGGTTGAAGTGGTGCTCGACAGCTCAATCTTAGCTTTCTCGGCAGCCTCTTTCAGGCGTTGCATGGCCATGGGGTCTTTCGTTAGGTCGATTCCCTCGTCGGCCTTAAAGCCATCGGCCAGCCATTTGATTATCACTTGGTCGAAGTCGTCGCCGCCCAAATGGGTGTCGCCATTGGTAGAAAGCACTTCAAATACGCCACCACCAAATTCGAGGATGGATATATCGAACGTACCGCCACCAAGGTCGAACACGGCAATCTTCATGTCCTTGTTGCCCTTGTCTACACCGTATGCCAAGGCGGCAGCTGTTGGCTCGTTAACGATACGTTGTACGTTAAGGCCTGCGATTTGTCCAGCTTCCTTGGTTGCTTGACGTTGCGAGTCGGAGAAGTATGCAGGAACCGTAATAACGGCATCGGTTACTTCTTGTCCGAGATAGTCTTCGGCGGTTTTCTTCATCTTTTGAAGTATCATCGCCGATATTTCTTGCGGTGTGTATTTGCGACCTTCGATGTCCACACGAGGCAGGCCGTTTTCGTCTACTACGGTGTAAGGCATGGCCTCAGCCTCTTTGCGGCTTTGCTCGTAGGTCTCTCCCATAAATCGTTTAATCGAGTAAACGGTGTTCTTGGGGTTGGTGATGGCCTGACGTTTGGCGGGGTCGCCCACCTTTCGTTCGCCGTCTTTAACGAAGCCCACCACAGAAGGCGTGGTGCGTTTGCCTTCGCTATTGGCGATTACCACTGGCTCGTTGCCTTCGAAAACGGCAACGCAGCTGTTAGTTGTTCCTAAGTCTATTCCAATAATTTTTCCCATAAGAATATTTTATTTTATATTTTTGTTCGTTATTTAAATGCTAGCGGCTGTGGCCTTGCAGTTTGGCACGCACCATATATATAATGAGTGTGTCGCTGGTCGTGTAGGCCGCCGCTCGCTAACCTCATGTGCAAAGCTTGTGCCAAGAGCAGATGAACGTCAGGTTGCTGACAAATTGGCATAGGAGGGGCGGTTGTGAGTTTCTCAGTTCGTGAGTTTCTGAGTTCGTGAGTTGATAAGCTTTTGGGTTTATAAGTGTCTGAGTTGGTTTAGACTTGTTGGTTGACGGGCTTGTTAGTTGATGAGTTTAAAGTTCGTGGAGGTTGTGAGTTAATCGTTTGTTGTCCCATTTAAACTTCCAAACTTCTCTCCTTATCGGCCAGAAAACACACAAACTCAAAAACTCGCGAACTTACAAACTGAATAATTGCAATATATTTGTTATCTTTGCAGCGTTAAAGGCCAACCCGACAATCTCACCTTCTAACGAACGGTGTTTGCGCGGTGGGCCTGTACGTTATATCTAAAACAATAGTAGGGAAATGACTTCATTGACATTGGCAATCGTCGTTGTCTTCATTATGGGCTATCTTTGCATTGCCCTCGAAAGCTTGACGAAGGTGAACAAGGCGCCCGTGGCGCTCTTGATGTGTGTGGCTTGCTGGACGCTTTTCATGGTTAACCCATCCGAATTCGTGTTGCCTGGCATGCCCGAATTGACTGGTAACGCCGCTGGCATATTGGCGCATGTGGGCGAAAGCCTGAGAGAACATTTGGGCGAAACGGCCGAAACGCTGTTCTTCCTCATGGGGGCGATGACCATCGTGGAGGTTGTTGACACCAATGGCGGGTTCAACTTCGTGCGCGATTCCATACAGACGCACAGCAAGCGCGGACTGTTGTGGCGCATTGCCTTTATGACTTTCTTCCTGTCGGCCATCCTCGACAACCTTACAACGAGTATCGTGATGATTATGGTGTTGCGCAAACTAGTGGCCGACAAGCAAGACCGCATGGTGTATGCCGCGTTGGTGATTATCGCTGCCAATTCGGGAGGCGCTTTCTCGCCCATCGGCGACGTAACCACCATCATGCTTTGGATTGCTGGTTCTATCACCACGGTTGGCGTAATAACCGAGATTTTGGTGCCTTCGTTGGTGTCGATGCTGGTTCCCGCTTTCATCATGCAGTATATGTTGAAAGGCAAACTGCCTGCTATGGTCGCATCGGCAGAAGATAGCACGTTGGCCTTTACACGCGTGCAACGCCGCATTATTTTCTTCCTTGGTGTTGGCGGACTGATGTTTGTTCCCATCTTCCGCTACCTTACCGACCTGCCCCCCTACATGGGTATATTGCTTGTGCTGGGCGTTTTGTGGACTGCCACTGAGATTTTCCACCGCAGAATGCATTTGGGCGAAGACTCCATGTCGGCTCGCGTCATTGCCTTGTTGCGCAAGATAGACATGGGCACCATCCTTTTCTTCCTGGGTATCTTGATGGCTGTGGGCTGCTTGGCAGAGATTGGCGTGCTTACGGCTATGGGACGTGGACTGGACAGCGTAAGCGGTGGCAACCACTACTTGGTAACGGGCATCATCGGTGTGCTTTCTAGCATTGTAGATAACGTTCCGCTTGTGGCTGGATGTATGGGTATGTACCCCATTGCACCTACTGGCGACATGGCCGTAGACGGTATTTTCTGGCAGTTGTTGGCCTATTGTGCCGGCGTTGGTGGCTCGATGCTCATCATTGGCAGTGCGGCTGGCGTTGTGGTGATGGGGTTAGAGAAGATTACCTTTGGCTGGTACATGAAACGTATTACGTGGGTGGCCTTCGTTGGATACCTTGCCGGCATCTTAGTTTATTGGGTAGAACGCATGTTGTTCTTCGATTGATGGCTACTAAACCAATTGATAAACGGGCCAATCGGCTAATCGGGTTGGTTTGATTGGCCTGAAAGGGGTCCGACTAGTCCGAATATTAATCCGACTAGTCGGGCTTTTCTTTGAAACATAACCATTTCTTTCGCAGATGATAACAATAGAACAAGCGCAAGTAAGTCAAGCTCCCGACATCACCCGCCTTATCATGGAGGCGATGAACCACGAATGTTGCCTGTATTTTGCAGGCGAAGAGCATGGGCTGTCGGGTTTTCATCAGCTGATGACCGATTTGGTGTGTCGCGATGACAGCCAATATAGCTACCTCAACACGCTTGTGGCTCTCAACGCTCAACGTGAGGTGATTGGCGTTTGTACTGCTTACGATGGTGCTCGCCTGCATCAACTGCGTACGGCCTTTGTGCAAGGCTGCTTGGCGCGCTTTAATCGCGACTTCGGCAATATGGACGACGAGACAGCAGCAGGCGAATTGTATGTAGACAGTTTGGCAGTAGATGCGCATTATCGTGGCAAGGGCATTGCCAAGGCCCTGTTGCGGGCTACTGTGCAACGTGCCAGGCTATTGCAATTGCCTGCCGTTGGTCTGCTTGTTGATAAGGGTAACCCCAAGGCCGAAAGGTTATACGCCAGTGTTGGTTTTCAATATGTGGGCGATAACCAATGGGGAGGACATGGCATGAGGCATTTGCAGTATGTTTTAGGGTAGAGGAGTAAAGGGGGGCTTTTTTAGGAGTTAAGGAGTTATGGAGTTAAGGAGTTAAGCCGTATGCTGAGGAGTTAAGGAGTTATGGAGTTAAGGAGTTAAGCCAATAGCTTTGCGATTAACGGCAGCATTTCCTACTTCTTGTTAACTCATAAACCCATCAAGCCACAAGCTCATAAACTCACAAGCTCATCAACTCACAAGCTCA
>NZ_GG740072.1:125179-197139 GCF_000162415.1 Prevotella sp. oral taxon 317 str. F0108
CAAACTCATAAACTCACAAGCTCACAAACTCATCAACTCACAAGCTCATAAACTCACAAGCTCACAAGCTCACAAGCTCACAAACTTACAAACTTACAAACTCACAAACTTATAAACTCACACCCTCATCAACTCGTCACTTGTTTTTCACTCTTCTCCAAAAACTCCTCCACATCTTTCTTTATTTGTAGAAATGGAGCAGCATCCACATACACCTTACTCTTCTTCAGCATTGGTGCCATGTCTGCCACGCTATGGGCATAAGATGCCAGCTCGTTTCGCATCTGTGTGGAATGCACGCTTTGTTGACGGATTTCCATTTCGCGTTCGCGCACAAGATATTCGCACACGCGCATAAGCATAGGAATTACTAGTGTGTCGGCCAGATGATGACCTTGTATATATAAATAGGTGGTTTCGGGTGTAACGCCCAACCTAAGCAAGTCGGCTTTCACCTCAATCCAGCTAGCCTTGGCGTTGGGATGACGTTGACGCAGTTGTCGCAGCTTATGGTCAACCCTGCTTTGCAGTTTACCCAACTGTTCTTCGGTACGATGAAACGAAAACCTGCCGAAGTCAATCATTCTGTTAAAGTCGGTGATTGTAAATTCGCCATAACGCCCCGTGCGATAGTGCCAAATGTTCCAAACGAAGAGTGGGAACACAATACGCGAGTAACGCGCAAAGAAGTCGGGGAAGTCGAAAACAAAATGGTCGTTCAGTGTGGCGGCCACGCAAACCTCGTGCAATCCGCCTGCGAAACATTGCAGGTTCTCGATGGAGTAGGCGTAGGTGTGGAACACGAAGGGGTTGTTCAGTATGGCTTTCGAAAGTGGCGATGCCCCTTGCAACAGGTAGTCGTAGTCGGCATCCACACAGGCTATCATGTCGTTACCCACCTTTTCGCCAATCAAACTCATCAGCGCGGCTTTCTTTCCCCGCTCCAACTTGTTTTCTTTCGAAGGCAACATCACTTCAAAATATCGGTTAGCATTTTCAAAACTGCTTAGCACCGTGCGCCAAAAGAATATGTCGTCGTAGCTTTCAACATAGGCCACGATGCGCCTGCGCGCCCTTTTGGGCGTCATTCTGTTGGCTGCCTCGAAGTACGAAGACGATAAGTGTTCTTTTAGGCCTTTGGGCATGGAGAAGTATGTTTTAAAGGTGAAAAGGGCTTTTAAAGGTGAAAAAGTGAAAGGGTGAAAAGGTGAAAAGATGGCTTCGCCTCTTAGTTTGTTAGCTCGCAACCTTGTCAACTTGTGAGCTCGTGAACTTGTCAACTTGTGAACTTGCCAACTTGCCAACTCGTCAACTTGCCAACTCGTCAACTTGTCAACTCGTCAACTTGTCAACTCGTCAACTTGCCAACTCGTCAACTTGCCAACTCGCCAACTTGTTAACCCGTCAACTCGTGAACTCGTCCATCCACCAGCTTTCTATTCCACGGTAATATCGCTCACTTCGGTCACCCTATCCATCCATCCGTCCATTATTACGGCCGGACTATGCGTTGTAAGAATTATCTGCACATTAGGGTTAAGCTGCAAAATAAGGTCGATAAGCTGTTTCTGCCATTCGATGTGCATGCTCACTTCGGGTTCGTCCATAAACAGAACGAAAGGCAGACGGTCTTCAACCAGCACCGTAAGCAGCACCACCAATAATTGCTTTTCGCCACTAGACAGTTGGTAAGGTTGCAACGTCTCTCCAATCTGCGAGAAACGCACTTCGTTCTCGGTGCGTATGATGGTCTTTCCCGTTTCGGCAAACAAGCGGTCAATCATGTCTTGAAACATGCGCTTGGGCTCGTTATGTGCCTGCGCCACACGTGCCGCATCGGGAGCGCCACTTTGCAAGGCATGTATAATGCGATTGCCGATGTCTACTTGATAATCCAAGTATCGGCGTTGCAGCTGATAGAGTTGAAAGTCCAGTTCGGTAGTGATGCTCAGCCCCAATTTGGCGATAATCTCGGCGTTGAGCAACGGACGGTCGAACGAACGGATGATGTCGTAGCGTATGCACGTGGCGTCTTCGGGCTCCATCGTTATGTGCACGCCCTTCACATGGCTTTGAGTGGTGTCGCCCCCCTTGGGCAAACACTTCACCACTCGGTTTAGAATAGTGCTCTTACCCATGCCGTTCACACCGCTCAGCACGTTCACTTGCTTGTGCAGTCGCCACACAATGTGCCGCGTTCCGCTCCATAGCGAGTCTATCTCTATCTCTTTGATGTAATCAGCATATTTCTCCATGTAGGCTTGTTGTTATGGCCTTCGTCCGTATCGCTTATGCGGTGGCAGACTTGCGGCCTGTTAAACGTTAATGCGTCTCTATCAATGTGCGTTTTGCTAAATGTCCCTATCGCCCGAAAAGGCAACGAAACCATTTGCAAGAACCTGCCTTACAAATGTACGCATTTTATTCTGATTTTGAGTAACTTTGCACCATAAAAACTAAAAGAAGATATGGATAAAGCACACATCGGCGAAAGTTCGTCCACTTCGCCTAGTGAACAAACGCACAGCGTGATGCAGGATAACGCACAAAAAGACATTGGCCAACCCCCTAGCAGCAACGGTGGCGCACCGCCTTTGCAGGCTCATGCGGCCATGTTCCTAGCCTGTTTGTTTTGGGGATTGATGGCTCCTTTGGGCAAAGATGCCATGAACCACGGCATCGATGGCATCACGATGGTGTCGTTTAGGGTGGCAGGGGGGGCGGCATTGTTTTGGCTTACGTCGCTTTTCACCCGTAAAGAGCATGTGCCCCGCAAAGATGTGTTGCGCTTTGCGGGTGCGGCCGTCTTCGGATTGGTGTGCAACCAATGTTGTTTTACCATCGGACTGAGCCTCACTTCGCCCATCAATGCCAGCATCGTAACCACCTCGATGCCTATCTTCGCGATGGTTTTCTCGGCCATCATCCTAAAAGAACCCATCACGGGGAAGAAGGCCACGGGCGTGTTGATGGGTTGTAGTGGTGCATTGATACTTATCCTTACTAGCGCGGCGGCCACAAACCGTGTGCAAGGCGACATTCGAGGCGACCTGCTTTGCCTCGCGGCGCAGTTTTCTTACGCCTTTTATCTCTCACTTTTCAATCCCCTTGTGCGTCGCTATTCGGTGATAACGGTCAGCAAGTGGATGTTCTTTTGGGCCACGTTGTTGCTCTTGCCTTTTACCGGGGCGCATGTCGCCGCCTTGCCTTGGGCACAAATAGGGGGCATTACGTGGCTCGAAACCGCCTACGTGGTGGTGATTTGCACCTTTGTTTGCTATTGCCTCATCATGGTTGGGCAGAAAACACTTCGCCCCACGGTGGTTAGCATCTACAATTATGTGCAGCCCATCGTGTCGGTAACGGTTAGTGTGCTGATGGGCATCGGCGTGTTGAAGTGGGCGCAGGGCCTTGCCATCATCTTGGTGTTTGGTGGTGTGTGGCTTGTAACTAAGTCGAAGAGTAAGCGCGATATGGAGAAAGGAGGTTAATGGCCTCGCCCCCATCCCCCTCTCTAAGGGGAGAGGGGAGTGGTAGATCTGGTGGATTGAATGCAGATAGGCAGCATATCTGCATAGCAGTCTTTAACTTAGCATCAAAGAACTTATTCCTTTAATGATGTCGTCAAGCTGTTTTTTATAAATCAGTCCATCAATGTATTCCGTGGGAATAGTGCCATATCCAAACTTAGCGCCCAGAATGGCGCAAGCCACAGCCGCGTTCGTGTCGGCATCTCCGCCTGCCCTTACGATGGCTAAAAGTCCATCTGCAAACGATTTGGCGTGCCAATAGGCCCATAGGCCTGCGGCTAAACAGCGTAAGGTGTACCCAACAGAGCTTTTATCTTGTAGTTCTAACACTCGAATATCGGTGTCCATCGATAGGTCTACGTACTCGATAATCCTATTGTCGTATTTCCTGGCCAAGTCTATTATTTGGTGATAAGACAGGCCTTTGCCTTCGTAAACCAAGCTATGTATCAGCAAAGACACGATAACACACGAGCCAACACAACGCGGGTCGTAGTGTGTTAGCCTGCAAATATTTGCTGCACACACTTCTACTGCCTTGGGAAACAAGCCAACAACCGATGTTCGCATCAGTCCTCCGTTAGCTGCCGCTCTGCAATGGCTCATCTCCCAAATTTTCTTAGACACCTCAAAAGGTTTTTCTACGTAGTCTCCAAAGAGTAAAACCTTATGTGTGGTTTCGCCAATGCCCATCGGACAGCCATCCGCCCAATGCTTAAAGTTTTGGGCAATAGTTGTCAGATTAACTCCTTCATCCTTGATAACGGCATTGGCAATGCACAGCATCATGTCGGTGTCGTCGGTCCAATCACCTATTTTCCACCTTTTGCGATGATGGTCTTGAAAGATGTCGCCGTAATGGGTGATGCTGTTGGGATAGTTCAAGGCCATCTCTTCGTCTGTCATTCCCTCTGTACCCAAGCCCAGTGCGTCGCCAATGGCTTGGCCATAGATGGTTCCTTTTATTCTATCAACAAGCGTTTCATTATTGTTAGCTTGCTCTAAACCATGATTTTTCATTATCTGTTCGAGTTTTATAAACTATGAATGCTGCTATTGTCGAATTTCATTTCATCACCGACACGTGCTTTTGGTGTTTGAATCTTACTACTTGCATTATCATGCGGAGTGCGGACTTTGTGCAAAAGAACACTGCAAATGTACGAAAAGTTAAGGTGATTTGCGAGCTGCATCACGTTTTTGCACGCAAATAAATGCTTATCTTTGTTAGTTCTTCACAACTTTAAATGACTTAGATATAGCAATAATATCAATTAAACTCACAAGCTTATCAACTGACAAACTGACAAACTCATAAACTAAAAAAAAATACCACATATTTTACAAATTGCACTTTGCTTGCCACCCCATTCTAGCGAAAAAAATGGCTTCAAAGCAGGCAAATCGATGCTATTTCTGCCTTACGCACCTTTTCTTTTTGTCCGTTTTTGCGAACGTCACGTGCATTTAGCACCACTTTGCCTTTCTAGATGGTTGCCTAATTGTTGTTTTTCACTCCCCCAATAACGCACTTTTAGCCCCTAAAACTCCACTTTTTAATGTGTATTTTGCTCTTTTTAGCCATGTTTTTAATGGTTCGAAATGGTTTTGTCTATACAATTGCGGTGAATATTTATGCTTATCGACTCGCATTTAGCAGCATTTTGCACTGCATTTAGCACCAAAACGCACTGCATTTAGCACCAAAACGCATTGCATTTAGCACCAAAACGCACTGTGTTTAGCACCAAAACACACTGCATTTAGCACCAAAATGCACTACATTTAGCAGCAAATAGCACAAAGTATGGTGCAAACTGCGGTTTTATGCAATGCGTATTCATTTTGTCGGCATCCACAACTGTCCCCTTTTTGCATCCAAACAAACCTTCACGAGAATTGGATTTTTGCGGTCGGGTGGGCGGTTGGTGGCCGAAAACGCCACTCATAATGTTAAAAAATGCGCTGAAAATTTTACAGATTTGTGGGAAATGGGCTGCCTTCTCGCATAGCTGTTCCCCTCGTTCGAGTGTGTTGGCACAAATATACCACACTTATGCGATTGCACGCCTTTGCGTTTCTTCGTAACTTTGCATCGTGAAAAAGATTATTAATCACAAAAGAATATAGAGCGTATGGCACATATCGCAAAACAGCTGACCGAGCTAATCGGAGGCACCCCGTTGTTGGAACTTGGTAAGTTTTCGGTTTCTAACAACCTTCAAACGCCCATCGTGGCAAAGATAGAGAGTTTTAACCCTGGCGGAAGTGTGAAAGATCGTATTGCGCTGGCTATGATTGAGGATGCCGAACGCAGTGGCGTGCTGAAACCAGGGGCAACCATTATCGAACCTACTAGCGGTAATACGGGTGTGGGCTTGGCACTTGTGGCTGCCGTAAAGGGCTACCAACTCATACTTACCATGCCCGAAACGATGAGCGTTGAGCGACGAAACTTGGTGAAGGCATACGGTGCGCAGGTGAAACTTACACCAGGAAAAGATGGCATGAAGGGGGCAATAGAAATGGCGCAACAACTAAGGGAGGAAATTCCTGGGGCAGTTATACTGCAACAATTTGAGAACCTAGCTAACCCCGAACGGCATTACGAGACTACGGCACGCGAGATTTGGGCCGATACGAGCGGACAAGTAGATGTGTTTGTTGCTGGTGTGGGTACAGGCGGTACGGTGTCGGGCGTTGGAAAATACCTGAAAGAGAAAAACCCCAACGTGCGTATCGTGGCTGTTGAACCTGCTGATTCGCCCGTGCTGAGTGGCGGAAAGCCAGGTCCGCACAAGATACAAGGCATCGGTGCAGGCTTTGTTCCCAAAACGTATAATGGCAATGTGGTAGACGAAGTGGTGCAGGTGAGCAACGACGATGCGATACGTACGGGCAGGCAATTGGCCCAACAAGAGGGTGTGTTGGCTGGTATTTCGTCGGGAGCAGCCGCCTTTGCCGCGGCACAACTGGCTAAACGCCCCGAAAACGCAGGCAAGCGCATCGTTACTTTGTTGCCCGACACGGGCGAACGCTATCTCTCAACGGTGCTGTATGCCTTTGAGGAGTATCCTTTGTGAGGAGTTAAGGAGTTAAGAAGTTAAGGAGTTAAGCCAAATGTCTTGAAGGAGTTAAGGAGTTATGGAGTTAAGGAGTTATGGAGTTAAGGAGTTAAGCCAAATGCCTTGCTGTCATGAACAAATACCCTTGGTTAGCTTGTTCCCTTATCGTAAAGCTATTGGCTCAACTTCTTAACTAGAAAGGGTTAAAAGATGATGCAATGGCCAACGCCAACAAAACTATTGGCTTAACTCCTTAACTCCTTAACTCCTCTTTTTACAGGTCATCCGCAAACACAGGGTCGTCGTACGACAGCATGATTGGTGCTTGTGCAGCCATCTTTAGTATGTCGGCCGACACATATTGCTTGTCTACCACCAAACGGAAGAAGAAGTCGTTGAACCAATTGTTCGACATGATGAGGTAGCCCTTGTGTCCGTTGTCGTCTCCCCAGCTGTTTTCAACCTCCCATTTCAATGCCTTACCTTGGCTGTCTAGGTCAACGGCCGTTAAGGTCATGGCGTGTGTAGAGCCGCTGTCGAAGGTGGCAATGCGGTCTGCTTTGTTCATGGGGAACGTTGTTCCGAAGAGTGGTCCGTAGTCAAAGTTGTTAACGTCTAGATAACCTTTGCTGCGGTCTAGCTGCTTGCCCACATCATAAGAGCTGTACATCTTATGCCCGGCTTTAAGCGATGCGATGGCCATCTTATGTATTTCTTCCATAGGAAGATTTAGGTAACGCCAGTTATGTCCGTCGTAGGTGTGGCGGTCGTGTTTCACTTCGTACACCTTATAATAGGCGTTTCGGGGGTCGTTCATCACCATGATGATGTTGTCGTTAAGCGAACGGCCCACCGTTTTGTCGTAAAATTGTTTCGGCGTATAGGTTTCAACGGGCGTAATGGCCTTACCATCCTTGTTCTTAAAGGCGTATTGGAACGCCTTAACGGGTTCGCCCAATGTCAAGGCAAGCATCTTATACACCGTGGCAAGCATCTGTGTCTTGCGTTCTTGTATCTGTGTAGGCTTCGCTTTGGCAGCAACCATCTTGCGAAGTTCAAGTCCAAACTCGCGCAACTTCGACGAAATCAACTTCGACATGCGGCTAGAGTTCTCGCTCGAATAGGTTTCGGGCATCACACTTTTGGGTACAAGGCCATATTTTTCGGCCAAGTCGGCCACGCCACAGAATGTTCCACCATCGTTAAGCGGATGCTTAAAGAAGAATTGCACTTCGGGGTCGTTGATGGGTTTCTTGGCACAGTCTACCACACTTTGCAGCATGAGGTTTGCTTTTTCTAGCTGGTCGTAGAAAAAGAGGTAAGCGTGCGAATACTCGACCGTTAGCGAATCGCTGCGCAAGGCAAAGTCGGCTCTGAGCACATTCAGGCCTGTAAACATCCAACATCTTCCCGAGCTCTTTTGGTTGTGTATGTTTTGTTTGGGCGTTTCCACGCTAAAATATGCGTCAACGTCGGCGCGACTTTGTGGCGTGCGTGCCAACTCGTCGATAGAATTGGTGGCAATGGCATTAGCAATGGCTCTTTCGGCCGTGGTTTGTTTACCGTTTTGCTGTATCTGTTGCAGCATTTGCAAGGATATTCCACCATCCTTGGTTTGGGCGTTAAGGCTGCCTACTACTGCCAGGCAAGCCCCCACAATCAGCGTTTTGTTGTTCATAAGTTGTTTGGGTTTGTATTTTTGCACAAAGTTAGCAATAAAAACCATCATGAGCAAACAGCTTACGCCCTATTTGTTGGTGCGGGGGGATTAGAGGGGGTGGTTATAGGGGGCGGGGAGTAGTTCTTTTGGTCTGGCTAGTTTATGTTGTTTATCTAGTTGTTTTAGTGAGGCTAGCCCGATAAGCCCAACTAGGCTAACTATTATGGGCAGCTAAAACCAATCTTGTTGCTATCGTTAATTAGTGTTGTTAGTCAATGCTTCGTTTCCTTTTTTCTTCTATTTTGATTATATTTGCAAAGGCTATGGTTTTGGAAAATAACCTTATCGTTTGTTCATTTATTTTAAAGGTATGATGGAGAATATGGTTCATAGATTGTTGTTGGGGAGAAAATGTTGGCGCCTGTTTTTGCTTTCTCTCCTTTTGGCACCAGTAAATATGCGCGCACAAGTGGCTACACCAACAGAGAACGCAGACAGTGTGACGAGCGAAAAGACTTTGGCGGAGGTGAACGTAATTGCAAAACACCTTACACGCGAGGCCGATCGCATCGTGGCTATGCCCACAACCGAACAACGTAAGCATGCACACACGGGCTACGACCTTGTGCGAAACCTTATGATACCTGGCGTTAGCGTAGACCGGAAAACCTTTAAGGTGAACACACCCGCAGGTGGAGCTACACTTTATATAGATGGACGCGAGGTGGATGTACGCGAAGTGCGAGCCTTACGGCCGAGAGATGTGGTTAAGGTGGAGTATATCGACATGCCAACGGGTAAGTATGCCAAGGATGTTGCCGCCTTAAACTTCGTTACCAAACGCTTAACGCATGGCGGATACACGCAGATCGATGCGCTGCAAGGCCTTGGCTTTTTGCAAGGCGACTATAACGCCGTGTCTAAATTTTCGGTGAAGAACACCAATTTCAACGCTTGGGCAGGCTACGCCATACAGCAACCGCGAAACCATATCATAGAGAGCGAACATTTTTCGCTTGCTAGTGGCGATGTTGATAGAATGGGCGTGTTGCCCGAACGCTCAACTTTAAGCATTAACAAGTATGCCCAATGCAGTGTGAGCAGAATGAAAGACCGAGCCACTTGGATGATTAAGGGAGGGCTGAACTATATGCGAACATTTGAGAATAAGGAGGGCGAATGGTATTATACTGGGCCGATAACAGGGCGGTTGGCTACGCTCCAAAGTGGTGGCGAGCGTAGTCTGCGCCCCGAATTGTTTCTCTATGGAACATGGAAAATAGGCGAAAACCAATCAATAGAAACGGTTTACGATGGTTATTATTCGCGAAACCACTATCTTAATAATAACGTGGAGGGTGGAGATACATACAAGTCGGACGTTACGGAGAACTATCTGTACTCGCGATTGGGCGTGTATTACAACCTTAAATTAAAACATGGCAACAGCTTGTCGTTCAGTTTGTCTGAATATTTAAGGCTTAGCAAGTCGCACTATCACAACCTTTTGCCTGTGTGGCAACGCTTGCGCTCGTCTGAAACGATATTGTTTGTTGACTATACGCAGCGTGTGGGGCGATTGTTTTTCGACTTCAAACCTGGCCTTTCGTACCTAAACTATCGGTTAAAAGGCTACGATGGCATAACGCATGTTACGCCTCGCCTGAGCTTTTCGGTGGCTAACCGCCTGTCGGATGTGCAACTATTGCGCGCCGAACTTAAACTAGGAAACACTTATCCCACTTTAAACACGGTGAATTATGTAACTCAACAAGTGGATAGGGTGATGCTTAGGCGCGGCAATCCCGACATGCACAACTCCATTTTATATTCTCCCCGACTAACGTATGGCTTAACTTTCTCGCGTTTGGCCATGAATGTATCGGCTAGCTACCTGTTTGCCAATCATATTATAACCAACGATTACCATGCCGAGGGCGATAAAATGGTGAATACTTTTAGAAGCGACACGCGCTATCATGCCCCTTCTTGCTCGTTTTCTACTACTTATCGGCCTTCAAAAATGTTTAATGTAAAGGTGGATGCCAATTGGGAAAGGAATGTGCTGAGGGGCGGAACACAATTGCAACACACAAAGTGGAGTGCTGCACTTGAAGCCAATTGTTACGTAAACGATTTCGCTTTTTCGGCATCAGTCAAAACGCCCGAACGCCAATTGGTTGATAATCATAAGCTGGTAAAAACGGGATGGCTCTACGATATTGCTTTGTCTTGGAACCATAATAATATTGGTGTAGAGTTGAATTGCTCTAACCTCTTCATCAGACGCAATGTAACTACAACCGATTTGTTCGCAGGCGTGTATGCCTATCATGGTGAAAGGCAAAGCGATTGGCATAACCAATACGCCACATTGAAGATGATTTGGAGTGTGGACTATGGTAAAAAGACGTCCAAATCTGTGCGAAATGTCCGCAAAGAGGCCGAAAGTGCCATCATGAAAGCTGAATGAGGTGGGGGTTACTCGCTTTCTTCTCCCGCCTTAAACAAGCTAAAATTGACACTACCGTATGCCCGATGTTCCACGAAATGGGCATGTTGGGAGAAGTCGTTGCCTTTTCCGTGCTCGAAAACAAACACGCCGTCGGGTTTAAGTAATTGGTGTTGGAAAATCAAATCGGGGATTTTCTCCAATTCGGGTAAGGCGTATGGCGGGTCGGCAAAGATGAAATCGAACTGTTGGCGGCAGCTTTTGATGAACCGAAACACGTCGCCACGGATAAGCAAACTTTTGTCTGTGCCCAGTTTTGTGGTGCATTGGCGAATGAAGTTGGCGTGTTCGCGGTCGGTTTCCACGCTCACCACGTTGGCACATCCCCTTGAAAGCAGTTCTAGCGAGATGCTGCCCGTGCCTGCAAAGAGGTCTAATGCCGTGGCATCCTCAAAATCTACGTATGCGTTTAGCACGTTAAAGATGTTTTCTTTGGCGAAGTCGGTTGTGGGTCGGGCCTTAAACGAGCGAGGAATGTCGAAGTGCCTGCCTTTATATAGTCCGGTAATGATGCGCATGATGGGTGGGTTTGTTTGGGTGAATGGGGCGTGGTTATTGGGGAAAGCTTATCTTACGCCCTCTTTAACGCCCCTAACGAAGATGGTCATAAGGTCGTAGGGCAGTCCTTCAATGGCTGTGATGGACGCGCGATTGAAGTCGGCCACGGGGTTGGCCACGTATGTTTTCTTCACAAACTCCAGCAGTGCAGTCTTCGTCCACTCCTTGTCGGGAATGTCGCCCGAAAGGTGCAGCTCGTCTTGCATGCTGTCGAACCCCAGCTGTTTCCACACATAAAGGATGAAATATACGGCATCGCGCGAGCTGTTGGTGTCGAAAGCGTTGCTAAATTTAAACCTGTTCTTGCCAAACGAGAACACTTCTAGGCGCTTGTCATGGAAGTAAGCGTATAGCTTGCGCCTACTTCCCGTAAAGCTACGGCGGTGTAAATGTGTCCACACACCTTTCATCAGCGGCGTTATGCGCACGTCGGCAAAGTGGTCGTCAACCACTAATTTAAGGTCTTTGTTCACGGCGAAGGCTGCCACCGCATTGAGATCGGGCAGCACATGGTGCATCATGGTGTCGGCATCGGCCAAAACCATCGTGCGATGGTATAGCTGTCGCACGTCTTCCTCTTGGAACTCGTCGATGGGAACAAGCATAACGGGCGTATCTACCAACAGGTTGGCACGCTTGTAACCACGAAGTAGCAGGGTGGATGTCTTGAAAGCCTCGCGTAAGTTGGCCGCAACAGAGATGCCGCTACGAACGGTATAGGGTTCGAAAAACAAGTTTGTCTGCACCGTAGGGTCAACTGCGGCGAAGGAAAGCGTGTTGCGTGTGGCGCGTATCACCAGTCGCGTTTGCTGTATATGTAGGTCGGGGGCAGTCTCCTGCATGGCTTTGGGTGGGGTTTAAGCGGCGGCGCGGACGATGCTTAGCACGCATAGGGCCAGCAATACTACTGCGCAAAACGCCAAGATGTAATTAATGTTTACTTTCATTCGGTGTTCGGGATACTTTTCCTAACTTTGCATTCCGTTGTGTTGGGTACGCCGTAACAAGGACAAGCCTAGCACAACGCTCCTGCAAAATTACAAAAATGTTTGCAAACTTGGTGTTTAAGAAATCAAAAAACAATGATAACCGATGAGATAACCCTTCGCCTAACGCAATGTTTCGGCCATACGCCAACAGACGAGCAGTCGTCGGCCATACGCCTTTTCGCCCGTTTTCTGGCGCACAGAAATCCCCATTCGCTGATGCTGATGCGCGGAAGTGCGGGTACGGGAAAGAGTTCTTTGGCTGGTGCTTTTGTGCGAGCGTTGGGGTTGTTGGGACAAAAAACGGTGCTGATGGCACCAACGGGGCGTGCGGCCAAGGTGTTTTCGCTAAACAGTGGCGGGCATGCGGCCTTTACCATCCATCGTAAGATTTACCGGTTGCGTGCCTTTGCCGGCGTTGGGGGCGAGTATAACCTGAACGATAACCTGCATGCCGACACGCTGTTTATGGTGGACGAGGCCTCGATGGTGGCCAACGGAGGTGGGGCAGAGGTCGCTTTTGGCAGCGGACGACTGCTCGACGACCTTGTGCGATATGTTTATGCCGGGCGCAATTGCCGTCTTGTGCTCATCGGCGACCAAGCTCAGCTGCCGCCAGTGGGCGAAGAACAGAGTCCTGCACTCGACACACAGTTTATGCAAGGCTATGGAATGGAGGTGTTTGCATGCGACTTAAACGAGGTGGTAAGGCAGCAATCGGCTAGCGGCATCTTGTTTAACGCCACTTGTTTGCGCCAACTGATGGGGCGCGATGAAGACACGCTGTTGCCACGAATACGCTTGGAGGGGTTCGCCGACTTGCAAATTGTTCCTGGCGACGAGCTTATCGAGACGCTCAACACCAGCTATGCAGAGGTGGGAATGGACGAAACCATTGTGGTGACACGCAGCAACAAGCGGGCGAACGTTTTTAACCAAGGCATCAGAAACACGGTGCTTGGCCGCGAAGAACTGCTTACCACGGGCGATTTGCTGATGGTGGTGAAGAACAATTACCATTGGATGGAGAAAGAACGGAGCACTATTGGCTTTCTTGCCAATGGCGACAGGGCGCGCGTGCTGCGGGTGAGAAACGAACAAAGGGCTCACGGCTTGCGCTTTGCCGATGTGTGGTTGCAGCTTACTGACTACGAGAACGAAGAATTGCAAGTAACGGTTGTGTTAGATAGTTTGCTTTCTGAGTCGCCTGCGCTCACGGCTCAGCAAAACGAGGCACTATATAATAATGTGTTGAACGATTACGCTGATATTCCTTTGAAGGCCGATAGAATGAAGATGGTAAAGAATGATGCCTTCTTCAATGCTTTGCAGGTGAAATTCGCTTACGCCGTTACTTGCCACAAGGCACAGGGCGGACAATGGGAACATGTGTTTCTTGATCAAGGCTATGTGCCAGAAGACACGTCGCGTTCTGATTACTTACATTGGTTGTACACAGCTTTCACACGAGCCAAAAGCAAATTGTTTTTGGTGAATTGGCCGAAGAATCAGGTGGAATAAAGAGCCTCAACGCTGTCCATAACAGGCTTTATACCCAACCTCTCTCCAAAGGGAAAGTGGAATGATGTGCTTTTCCAATTGTGTTGTAAGGCACAGATTGAAGGGTGGTTTGAGGGCTTCAAAACCGTGTTTGACAAGTATGTTGGCTGTTGTAATTATGTTTGTTCAATACGTTTTGTTGCAACCAATGCAGTACAAGCTATCTTGTACAGCGAGTACAAGTGGCTTGTAGTCACACTACAAACTACTTGTAGCCACGCTACAAGCCGCTTGTAGTCGCACTACAAACCGCTTGTAGTGTCAGTCTTTGTTGCTAGTAGCCTCACAAACAAAGTTGGTAGTGATGCAAGTTGATGCTGACTGGTTAATTATTTAAGGAGTTAAGGAGCTCATTTTAGGAGTTAAGGAGTTCATTTTAGGAGTTAAGGAGTTATGGAGTTAAGGAGTTAAGCCAAATGCCTTGTTGCGGAGTGGTTGCTATTTTTAGGAGTTAAGGAGCTATGGAGTTAAGCTAGATTCCTTGTTGCGGAGTGGTTGCTATTTTTAGGAGTTATGGAGTTATGGAGTTAAGGAGTTAAGCCCAATGCCTTGTTGTCGTTAGCCATTTTTTCACCTTTTCACTCTTTCACCCTTTCACCTTTAGAGTTAAGTCAAATGCCTTGATGGCGTTAGCCATTTCTTCACCTTTTCACTCTTTCACCCTTTCACCTTTAGAGTTAAGTCAAATGCCTTGTTGGCGTTAGCCATTTTTTCACCTTTTCACCCTTTCACCCTTTCACCCTTTCACCTTTAGAGTTAAGCCGAATGCCTTGATGGCGTTAGCCATTTTTTCACCTTTTCACCTTTTCACCCTTTCACCTTTTCACCTTTTCACCTTTTCACCTTTAACACCCTCACTTCCGCATTCCCCATCTTCTCCACTTCGTGCATTTCCTTGTTGTAGAACACGCTTTGTATGGCCTTATTGATGATGCCGTGGCCCACGGCTAGCACCGTTTGGTTGGGGTAGCGTTGGGCAATCATGTCGAGAAAGAGGCGGGCGCGATGCTTGATGGCCGTTAGCGACTCCACATCTTCGGGCCAAACCTTGTCTTTTAAGCTGGGGATAAATGCGCCAGTGAAACCGCCCCAATCGCGTTCGCGCAATAGTGGGGTGGTGCAGAAAGGTTTGTTGTGGGGCGCAGCAATAATACTGCACGTGTGTTCGGCGCGTTGCAGGTCGCTACTTATAAAGGCATCGATGGGCGTATCGCTAAGTTCGCGAGCCAACTTTTCGGCTTGTGCCACGCCCGTTTCGTTCAGTTCGCCTTGCGTTTGGCCTTGAAGTATTTGGTTGGCGTTGGCCACAGTCTCGCCGTGGCGCACCAGTAAAAGGGTTGTCATCTATTTAGTTTGTGGGGTTTTGAGTTTATGAGCATGTAAGTTTGGCGCGAAAGTTTAGACGTTTATGTCCAATTTGCGCATAATCCGTTTACAAGTTTGTGCGAAAAAGGGTTGCTTTCTGCTTTTTCATCGGGCGTGTTCGGTTAGCCTAAGTGCCGACCTTTGTATGCCCTTTGTCACAAACACCGCACAAAAGTAAATAAAAATATTGCACCGACAAAAGATAGTTTGTATTTTTGTAGTCGGGTAATGGAGCGTTCCAATACTTTTCGAGCAACGAGAAAGCAAACAGCAACACATGCTTGCAGATAGTCTCTAAGTTGACAGAACCTGCCACATACCATCCAGGTGTATATAAAATAATGAGATATGAAGACAGTTCAAACAGCTTTTATCCGTGCCATCATCGCCGTTGTGATGGGACTATTGCTAATTAAATACCGTGAAGACACGGTGACGTGGATAACCATTATCATCGGCGTGTTATTCATTATATCGGGCTTAATCTCGTGTATCGTCTACTTGGTGAACCGAAACGCCAAGCCTACGGCTGCTGTCGACGTAGAGGGAAGGCCCATTTCGCTAAACAAACCCACGTTCCCCGTAGTTGGTATTGGCAGTCTTGTGCTGGGCGTTGTATTGGCTGCGTTCCCCAACCTTGTGGTTAATTGGATGGTTTACATCTTCGGTGCCATTCTTATCTTCGGTGCCGTGGGGCAATATGTAACCTTGGCCAGTGTGGTTAAGCTCTCTAAACTGAGCCTTTATTTTTGGCTCATGCCCTCGTTTGTGTTTGTTGTGGGGCTCATTGCCCTCTTCAAGCCCTCGTGGATAGCCTCTGCCCCCTTGCTTTTCCTTGGTTGGGCTATGGTGTTTTATGGCGTAGTGGAATGTGCCAACGCCTTTAAGATAATGAACATACACCGACAAGTGGCACGAATTGAGGCACAACAGCAGGCCGAATGCGAGGCGATGGAGGCCGATGCGGTGGAGGTTGGCACGCAAGATGAAACGGAAACTTCATCTGACTTGTCTGGCTTGTCTAAACAGTCTGACCTGTCTGACCAGTCTACAACGCCCACAACACCCATCAACAACACGCCCGAAGGGCAGGATAATCCCAACTTAGGCGCAGGAATTTAAGTCCCTTCGAAAGTTTTTAAGTGATGGTTGAGCAAGCAGACAACACACCATTGCAGGCTGCGGAAGGCTGTCGCGTTCTATTAGCTGGTGCAACGGGCTATTTGGGAAGTTTCGTATTGCGCGAATTGCAACGGCGAAACTACTCAACGCGCGTGATTGTGCGCAATCCGTCGCGCATGCAATCGGTTTCGCCGAATGTTGATGTAAGGGTGGGCGAGGTTACGCAGGCAGACACTTTAAAGGGCGTTTGCGAAGACATAGACGTGGTGATTAGTACGGTGGGTATCACTCGGCAGAAGGACGGCATGACCTATATGGATGTTGATTTCCAGGCCAATGCCAACCTCGTTGACGAGGCTAAACGCAGTGGAGTGAAACGTTTTATCTACGTTTCGGTGTTTAATGGCGCAAATATGCGGCACTTGAAGATTTGCGAGGCTAAGGAACGATTGGGCGACTACCTGAAAAACTCTGGGTTAGATTATTGTATTGTTCGCCCAACGGGGTTCTTTTCTGACATGCGCGATTTTCTAAAAATGGCAAAAGGAGGTAGTGTTTGGCTTTTTGGCGATGGCATGTTGCGCATGAATCCCATTCATGGGGCCGATTTGGCGCGGGCTGTTGTAGATGCTTTGCATAGCCAGCAGCACGAACTTAACATAGGTGGACCCGACGTGTTGACACATAACGCGATTGCCGAATTGGCATTACGTGCCTATGGGCATCAGCCTCGCGTTCGTCATTTGCCCGACATTGTGCGCCGCTCCACGCTCTTTCTCCTTCGTTTGTTTACTCCTGCCAAAACGTATGGCCCACTAGAATTCTTCCTTACGGCAATGGCTATGAACATGCAAGCACCAACTTATGGGGAAGAAAAGCTCGAAGATTTCTTTAAACGTGAGGTTGAAAGAGAGCGGAAATAAACCGAATGTTTCTATGTGTCGTCTGCTTATAGCATGTCCTTTTTCTATATATTAAAGGCAAATTGCCCTTACTTCAGTACACCTAATTATAAAAGCACAGATGTAAGAGTACGTTAATCGTTTCGCTATTTATTGTGTTCTTATTGTTATGTGACCCTCTTTAGTAAAGCTTAATTGCAGTTCAATAGAAACGTTTGAATCCCACTGAGGCTACTAGGAATATATGAATGCTGTACTAATGAAAGCTGTGTACAACATGTACGCTAGTGTTGCTATGATGAGATAAATAGACTTTTATTAAATATTTTTATACAATAAGGTTGGCGTGTTGGAAAAATATGCTAACTTTGCATTGTCCCTATTCTCAATTTCCTGTGTAAGCAGAGTTTTGAGGTGGGGATCTATTATGGATTAGGCGTTTACTTAGCGCTTTGTTCTTGACACTCTGAAATCTCGCAAGTTTCAATTACAGTCAAAGACAAGGCAACGGTAGATGCTCATGGATATGTTATGTCCGCATGATTCCTTAATGTTAAATTAAGGCTTTGTGGCGTTATACATATCGGCGTGGGCTTCTGCGTTGCTCGTTCAGACTGTAATGGGCAACGCGAGAGCCTCAGAGTGTGGGACGGGTGACAGTTAGACTCCCACGCTTTTTCTGTATATGTGGTATGAACAACTTTATAATATAATGGTCTTCTTGGGAGAAAGACAACTTATTTTTGATATGAAGGTTTTCATTGTTTTTTGTTTTTTGCTTATGGGTAAACTTCCCATGTTTTCCCAGTATGTAGAACTGCCTGTTAGTGACATTTATGACACAGACGTCATGATGGCGCATATGAATGCTGTTAGAGATGCCAATGCAGTAGATCGAAGATTGGCTGACGAGATGAAACCAATAGTGACAGATCTGTTTGAAAAATATAATAGGGGAGAATATCGGGAATGCAAAAATAGGATAGACGATATTTTTAGTCATATTAGATTTTATAAGCGACAGTATTGGATATATTCGCCTTTGTATTATCTTCGAGGAATGAGCTTAATGGAGTTGGGAGATAAGTACGATGGAATCAAAGATTTGGTTTATGCTAAAGAGGCTAATAATTCTGATGCAACGGAAGCACTATGTAACTATTTTTTACAGTTTTGTAACAATGCTAACCAATATTTTCAGACTGATAGACTTAACGATTGTTTACATGAAATCCAATTGGCACTTAGTACGAGTTATTGCAGTGCTCAAATCTATATGGTCGCAGGTAAGGTTTACGAAAAATGGAATTTATTCGATACGGCTAGAGATTATTATAAGCTTGCAAAAAAGCGTGGCTCAACAAAAGCGTCTAAACTGTTAAAAGAATTACGACAACATAGGAAAAAGTATGAGAAGGAAATAAGGAATGCCAATTTAAGCAGATAACTATAAACATGAAAAAGATTCTAATTACGTTCTTTAGCATTATTTGTTTATGTGACGTGTCGGCTCAAAGCCTTGATGATTTAGAAAGTAATCCGTCATTCAAAGGGATAGACATTGGTATGCCAATTACTGCAATTCTCGGGAAAGTAAAGTATGTTAAGCAGGTTGATGCGCAAACAATTTATACTATTGATGATCCAAGTTATAATAGCGTATTTGGTATAGGGGTAGATTATGTTAATGTTGCAGTTCAAGGTGGACGAATATATGCTATCATTGCTGTTAAAGAAGTTCTAAATAGTTCGGTCGTTTTTAATACGAGCGAATTAGATGCCATTGAAGCAGGACTTACTAGACATTATGGTAAACCAACAAATTTTGTGGGGGATGGTAAACATTTTGGTGTACAGTGGATTTCTCGTACAAAACGAGTTGATAATATTATGACTTTCTTTGGGACAGGTGTTGGATACAGAATCCTGTTTGCTATATCTGAAAATAAAGAAGATTATTAGCCTAACTATGAAGAAGGGTGTTTTTACTGCGGTATTTCTTTTTGTTTTGATGTTATCTGTATGTGGCCAGACCGTTGTAACGATGAATAGGACAGGAGAGGTGTATACGATTCCTTGTATCGTAAATGGCGAAAAAACGAAGATGATTTTTGATACTGGTGCTTCTAAAGTAACGTTATCTCTTGCTTTTGCGGAGAAGCTTTATAGGGAAGGGAAATTGCAGAATAGTGATTTTAAAGGAAGTGGTGCTAGTCTTACTGCAAGTGGGCATATTGTAGAAAATGTTTCAGTGAACATTAGGTGTCTTACGATTGCAGGATTAGTATTGCATAATGTTGATGCAATAGTCCTAAATTCGCAGAGTTCTCCTCTTCTATTAGGGTTGTCTGCAATACAAAGGCTAGGCAGGGTTACTTTGAGAGGAAATAAACTTATTCTAACAAACAACAAACATGTTTCTATTTCTGCTGTAAAAATTAGAGATGAGGTTAGTACTTACATGCGTTCTCAAGATTATAGACAGGCAATAAAACTGTTGCATGAATTAGAAAATAATGATTCTGTAAATGAGAACGACCTTTTCAATCTAATTGAATGTTATGTTAACATGAAGGACTTCAATAAAAGTTTAGCATGTGGTAATTCATGGATAGCATTATATGGCAGCTCCTGGGGGCAACACGTAAGCGATGTTTATTATTATCTTGGAGTTTCATACATGGAACTAAAGGATTTTCATGAAGCTGATAAGAGGTTTGCAGAGGCCATACGATTAGTGTCAACAGCTCCTATACTCTCTGCACCTTTAGATGAGTGTTTGACCCTTTCACAATATTATAGCCAAAAAGCTTGTAATTATCTGATGGGAAAGGCATATTCCTTGAGTGTAGAAGCTTTTGATATCGCAATCCAATATCGAATGAGGGGACTTGGATTTACGATGGATGATTTGACTGGCGGGAAAATTAAAGATCCCTCAATTGGGAGATGGCTATATTCAGTTAGTCAGATATATGTAGTGTTTGAACATAATGAAGGTGCTGCAGAAAGATATGTTTTGCTGTCTGCGGTCTGTGGATATCCTGATGCTCTTACCTGTTGTGAGAATATACCAAAGTTAAAGTATATGCTGGATGCTAACAAGAAATGTATTAATGAAAAATAGTTTTATGCCATTTAATAGAATTTATACCTTTTTCTCCCTCCTTTGTGTAGTTCTCTGTGTAACTTCGGGCTGTACAGACCGGAAGGCTCGTGTCTCTTTTATGAAAGCAGATTTTGACAATATCTACTTGACCTATACTGACACCGTGCCTATTACATTGTACTTTGATGGGTTAGATTCAATGAACGTAGCTGGAAATGACACCTTTTCATTGAAAGATGTAATGGACAGGCTCTCTATAGAAAAGGGCAAGAGATACGCCATTGCTTATGACTTTTGTCAGAAAGGTTATTACGCTCTGCACATAAAAGCAAATAACAAAATGGGAGAATTATTGGCGGATACAATGTTGAAAATAACTTTTCCCACTGTCACAGGAAAGTGTGTTGAAGAACCAATTGTTGTTAGAGGCGATTTGTGTCCGTATATATTGCAAAATTCTTATAATGGAGACAGAAAGATACCTATCAGAAATTGGCTGTTTGATGCCGATTATCCATTAGATAGTTTACTGATAAGTAAAATGGAGGGAGCGGTCAATTATCTTTGTGGCATTGCATACCCAACTTACTGTCTGTCGCAAGAGCATAATATACCAAGGCTTACTTCGATACAGAATAGCCCAGTTAGTGTGAGAACTAATATGCAGGCAGATAGATATTTCTTGTTTGCGGCCAGTTCTGCGTCTGCATTATTAGAGAAAATAAAGCAAGTCGTAAGAAACAATCATGTTAAAGGTTTATTTAAAAGTAGGGATGTTTTAACGGGGATTCCTTTGAACTCAGTTGGAATAGGAGATGTTGTTTCTATTTTTCTTGTAGGGATCAATGATGATGATACGTATTCTATCTTACCTGTTGGCGCTTATATTGTTGATAAAAGTGCTCCTATATCGCTTAGGGGAAGAACATGGAATTATGCAGGAGTTAACTATTTGCCTAGTTCTTCGTCTCCTCTTATTGGTACGCAACGTTTCTCTTCTTTATTTTTTGACTTTAGGAATATTGGGTTCATTGTTCGCCATGAAGTAGATTTGCAAATCGATGGTTGTGTCGTATTGTCACATGGTAACTTTGGAGGTGACATGGTTGATGGTGTTGACATCCCATTTACCCTTAATTCAAGAGGGGACATAAAACGAATTGAGATATTTAGAACGAAAAGGAATGAATGGGGAGTACGGCCAGGGAAGAGAACAATTGAAGTTAATGGACAGACGTTGAGTAATTATCATTTTGATTATACGTTACTTTTACGTTTTGGTGATAATTATGTTCCTGTCATTGTGACTGATATGCGAGGAAACAAGACCAAGATGGACTATTATATTCCTGTCGCTCGTGTTTCGAACAATAGTGATGAAGATGAAATTGAAAATCTACAGTCACAATATGATGATCTAGAAGGACGAATTTCTGAGCTAGAAAGAAATAATTAATAGACATTTATATTAAAGATACTGTTATAAGCATTTTTTGCTTTTATTTCTAAAAGGCTCGTGATTTTACTACAAGAAAAAGTGATAAGATGCCAATAAAAAATCATAAAGGAAGTTTAATTGATGAAGTGGCAGTATTCTTTAAAAGTCATTCGTTACTTGCAGGAAAGACAACAATGTAATCCTCATTAAGAAGTTAATTAAACGTGTCATGAGAAAAATATTATTCATTATATCAATAGCCCTTGTTGTATTATTCACGAGGTGCAAACACTCGGATGTAAAACCGCAAACGAATAAGAAACCAGTGGCGGCAATAGAGGCGGAGGCATCGGAACCGACGGAGGAAGAAATAGAACAAGAGAAAAAGCGAGAAGAAGAACGGGAGAGAGCTGCGTATAGGGCTGCAGATACAACGGGTATTGCGCCAAATAGTCCTTATTGGTATGACCCCGCGATTTCTGAACCACAGTTCTCGGAAGATGGAGATACGATGAAGTATTTCCCAAGGAAAAGGAAAGGTGGGCATTATGTTGTGCCCGAAGGGGTGACGTATCTCCAAGAAAGGGTATTTCAATGCTGTGTGAAAATTCGTTCAGTTGAATTCCCAAAATCGTTGATACACATGGAAATGGCAGTGTTTGATGGCTGTCCGAAATTAAGAAAAGTAGTGTTTAAAAGCCCTATTCGAGAAGTTCCGTTTCGTGGTTTTACGTTTTGTCGTAGGCTTAGAGAACTCCATCTTGTAGACCGACGGCCTCCTGTGTCACCTTACGAAAAAGATGAAAACGTTGACGAAGAAGAATGGTTTTATACTTTTGGAGGTGTAAACGCGAAAAAGTGTGTTATCTTTGTTCCTAAGGGATGTGCTAAAAGATATAAACGACATAGGCTTTGGAGGAAGTTTAAACATATCGTGGAAGAGTAATGTGGTACGTACGGAGATATTTGATGGTTTGTTACGGATAATTCTAACAAAGTGTATGTCAACTTAAATATTTCACCTTTTCACCAGTAGCAAGTCAAAGGCCATCCAAAAGGGAAACTCTTTTTTCGTTCTTCCATCCTTTAAAGCTTCGCTGATACATCCCCAATCTTTACTTGTTAGGTGAAAGGGTGAAAGGGTGAAAAGTTGAAAGAATGAAAGGAATTGTTGTCCTAAACGTTTTTCAGACATAAAGATGAGCCTGAAAAACGTTTAGGACAACAGTGGTTATAACCACCCCAAAAGGCGATTTGTTGCTCCCTTTATTTATAAAATTTGTTGAGTTTATCCATTGCCTTATTAAAGGCGCGCGTATCTAAGCGGTAGTTAGATACGGGATTCATGCGCGCATCGTAAACATCCAGACCGCCTTCGGCATTCTTTTCCAAGATTGAGTCGCCGCCAATGATAAAGGCATAGTTGAGGTTACTGCCCACGATATGCCACTTACGCGAACTGTTGTCGGTGAGAAGATGGCCCATGCTATAATCGGAAACAGGGCTTTTAACGCCCAAATAGTTGTGCATCAGCGTAGGAACAATGTCGTAATGTGTCGTGCGGTGGCTATATTTCTGCGGTTTTTCACCTGGGAAGTGGCAAATTAGCGGCACCCCAATCTGCCATACCGAGAAGTTGCCGTTGTGTCCCCAATAGTTCTTCTTGTTTTCGTTGAACTCTTGCCCGTGGTCGCCAGAGAGAATCACGATGGTGTTATCAAGTATGCCGCGTTGTTCTAACGTTTGGAAAATCTTCCCCAATAAAATATCGTCTTGATGGCAAGTGTTAAGGTAGAGGTTAAAAAAGGGCGTCGGGTCCATATCGTTATTTAGCTTGGTATAATCGGCGTATGGCCACGCAGGTGCAAAGGGGACATTGTGTTTGGCATCGAGTTCGAAACTGTGTGGCAGGTCGAAAAACACAAACGAGAACAGCGGACGTTTGCTTTTAAGGCGTTCTGGCAACTCGCCAATGAAGTCGGCACAGATACGTTGGTCGCGTTCAAGCGCCGTGTTACCTGCCGTTTCGGTTCTAACACCCTTCACTTTGCCAAACACCACCTTGGCAAAGTTTGGATTGTAAAATTGCGCTGAGGGATAGACACGTATGTCGTAACCCAGCTGTTGTAAGCGGTCGATGAACACCGGACTGACCCTTGCGGCCTCGAAATCTTCCCAATAATAGCATGTAAGACCGAAGAACAAACCGAAAACAGCACTGCGTGTGCCGTTGCTGGCACTGAGATGATTGTCGAACCATTGCTGTTGTTGGGCCCATCGATAGGTGTTGGGCATACATTGGGGCGTTAGCGAACGTTTGTTCCACGAGTCGAGCAACACCAATACGATGTTGGGCAGGCTGTCGGGACGTTCGGTTTGCAGGGCATGTATGGGGTAAGCAAGGGTTCCGTTGCCGCCCTTTTGCAGCATACGCGTGTCTACGGGAGCTTTAAAGCCTAGGTTCGTCATGAACGAATAGGCCGTGGTGGGGAAATAATAAGGCAAGAGTTTGGCGCTATGCACCACTGATGCCTGCGACATGAATGCGCCGTAGATATGCGTGAGGTGGGCAAAAAGGGTGCTACCTACCAGTGCACACACGGTGGCCGCCACGTAAGCCTTGCCGCGTTTGCGCCAAACCCAACCCGAAAGCCAATAAGCACCATACACCATGCCAAGGAGTAAGAGGAATAGACCCACTTCTTTGAGGTAGAGCCACGTGTCGAAAGTGAATATTTCGCCCGCACCAGGACC
Source organism: Prevotella sp. oral taxon 317 str. F0108 (assembly GCF_000162415.1). Classification (NCBI taxonomy): domain Bacteria; kingdom Pseudomonadati; phylum Bacteroidota; class Bacteroidia; order Bacteroidales; family Prevotellaceae; genus Prevotella; species Prevotella sp. oral taxon 317. Next base: position 149,741 of record NZ_GG740072.1, read on the forward strand.
GAAAACCATGTTCAGCACAAAGCCGTTGATGTGGAAACGATAGATGGCATACACCTGTGCATCGAGAAAAACGAGCAAAACCAGCAAGGCAACTAGCACAAAATGCACCACGCGGGCTATGCGCACACAGCCCGTACAGGCAATGAGCATATATATAAGGTATGGCGGAAGGGTCAAACAAGCGGCATGCGATAGGCACGACGCAAAGAAAAAGAGATAACCCAAGGGCGACATAATCTCCAGCGTGTTGCTGGTAAACAACACAAAGAGAAACTGCAAGGTTAGCAATAGTACCGTGGCCGAAAAGAAAAGGAAGCCACGTTTCAAGGCTGTGCGCAAGGTTTGGTTTTGCATTATCGTTTTGTTTGATGGCCCTTTGGGGCAGATATGCGCTGCCGTGGGGCGAGGGGTGTTGCGTTTTTGGTAAGGATATAAGGCTGGTTCTAAAAGTTCCACACTAACTTTTCAATGGTGTTTACCGAGGTAATGCCTTGGTGGATATTTAGAACCTGCCTTAAATCTGTATAAATGGTAAAGCTAATCATTTCCCTTTCCCTTGAAGTGGGGTAGGGAAATGCGGCCATTTTATTGGCAAGCTAGCTCCACGGCCTTGTCTACGGCCACAGAAATGCCGTCGAGGTTTTTGCCGCCTGCCGACGCATAATGGGGCTGACCGCCACCGCCACCTTGGATAAGCTTGGCGGCCTCGCGGATAATTTGGCCTGCGTTCAGCCCGTGTTCGCTCACCACATCGTCGCTGAACATGATGCTAAGCAAAGGTTTGTCGTTGGCTGTTGAGCCGACAACGCACACCAAGTGTTGAGGAATGGCCTCGCGAACCTTAAACACCAGGTTCTTGGCTTGCTCGGCATTGATGGGCAAAACAGCCTTAACCACTTTCAGTCCGTTTACATCTTTGGCATTTGCAACAAGGCTGTCTTTAAGTCTTTCTACGGCTTGTGCCGAGAATTTTTCTATCTCTTTGCGCATGGCATCGTGCTCTTCCATGTACTTAGCGATAACTCCTTGCAGGTCTTTGGCATTGTTAAAGAGGTTGCGAATGCCGCGAATAGTGTCTTCCAACGCGTACATAGCCTCCTCGCAACGCTTTCCTGTGAGGGCTTCTACACGGCGTACGCCAGAGGCTACGCTGCTTTCGCTAACGATTTTGAACATACCGATACGGCCCGTGCTACGTGCGTGGATGCCGCCGCAGAACTCACAACTGGGTCCGAAACGCACAACGCGCACCGTGTCGCCGTATTTCTCGCCGAACAAGGCCACTGCCCCCATCGCCTTAGCCTCTTCTAAGGGCGTATTGCGGTGCTCGTCGAGTGGTAGGTCTTGCCGAATAAGGTCGTTTACAAGGCGTTCCACTTCGCGAAGTTCTTCGTCTGTAACCTTTTGGAAGTGCGAAAAGTCGAAACGCAACGTGTCGGGAGCCACCAACGAGCCTTTTTGTTCAACGTGTTCGCCAAGCACTGCCTTCAAGGCATAGTCAAGCAGGTGGGTTGCCGTGTGGTTGGCAGCACTTGCTTCGCGCTTGTCTGTGTCCACACAAGCCATAAAGTCGGCCTTGGGGTCTTTGGGTAAGGCCTTCACGATGTGTATGCTTTGGTTGTTTTCGCGCTTTGTGTCGATGATGTCCACGGTCTCTTCGCCGTTCACCAGCACGCCACAATCGCCCACTTGTCCGCCCATCTCGCCATAAAATGGCGTGTTGTCGAGCACCAACTCAAAGTAAGTGTTCTTCTTTTGCGTAACTTGGCGGTAGCGAAGTATGCGACATTCGTACTCCGTATAGTCGTAACCCACGAAGTTTTGTTCGCCTTCGCGCAACACAACCCAATCGGAATTTTCCACCGCAGCGGCATTTCGTGCGCGTTCTTTTTGCTTTTGCATCTCCACATCAAACTGGGCGGCGTCTACTTGCAGCCCGTTTTCGCGGCAGATAAGCTCTGTTAGGTCGAGCGGAAAGCCGTAAGTGTCGAACAAACGGAAGGCTTGCGTGCCGTCGAGCGTGGTTTTTCCCTCGGCTTTCAAGCGTTCCATCTCATCGTTAAGCATCGAGATGCCCTTTTCAAGCGTGCGAAGAAAAGCGTCTTCCTCTTCTTTCATCACGCGACCGATAAGCTCGCGCTGTGCTTTCAGTTCGGGATAGGCCTCGCCCATCTCGTGGATGAAGGTGGGCAACAGCTTAAACATGAAGGCCGAACGTTGCCCCAAGAACGTGTAGGCGTAGCGAACAGCGCGGCGAAGGATGCGGCGAATAACGTATCCTGCCTTGGCATTGCCTGGCAATTGGCCGTCGGCAATGGAGAAAGCCACGGCTCTAAGATGGTCGGCAATAACACGCATGGCCACGTCTACCTTCTCGTCTTCGCCGTATTTCAGACCCGACAGCTGCGAAATCTCTTGTATAACGGGTTGGAAAACATCGGTATCGTAGTTGGATGTCTTGCCTTGCAGCGAGCGAACAAGGCGCTCGAATCCCATACCTGTATCAATAACGTGCATGGGCAGGGGCTGCAACGAACCGTCGGACTTACGATTAAACTGCATAAACACGATGTTCCATATCTCGATAACCTGTGGATTATCCTTGTTTACAAGGCTTGCGCCAGGCACTTCGGCCTTTTCTTTGGCCGAGCGCGAGTCGAGATGAATTTCCGAACAAGGGCCGCATGGCCCCGTTTCGCCCATCTCCCAGAAGTTATCATGCTTGTTGCCGTTGATGATATGGTCGGCTGGCAGGTGCTTAGACCAGTACTCTGCGGCCTCATCGTCGCGTGGAATGCCCTCTTCTTCGCTGCCTTCGAACACCGTAACATAGAGGTCTTGCGGATTAAGATGCAGCACATCTACAAGATATTCCCACGCATAGTCTATGGCCTCGCGCTTAAAATAGTCGCCAAAGCTCCAATTGCCCAACATCTCGAACATGGTGTGATGGTAGGTGTCGTGGCCAACCTCTTCCAAATCGTTATGCTTTCCGCTTACGCGAAGACACTTTTGCGAGTCGGCTCTGCGGCGTGGCTCGGGGTCGCGCGTGCCCAAAATGATGTCCTTCCATTGGTTCATGCCTGCGTTTGTGAACATCAATGTGGGGTCGTCTTTAATCACCATGGGAGCCGAGGCCTCTATCTTATGTCCTTTACCCTCAAAGAATTGTTTGAAGGAGTCGCGTATTTCGTTCGCTGTCATCATCGTTTATTATCTTGAATTTTTATTGTATTCCAATTTGCGAAAGCCAAATCAAGGATGCCAAACAAGGCTTGCAAACAGGGTTGCAAGGGCCATCCCTTTGGTTTAAGTTGCAAAATTACAACATTTTTTTCAAATGGGCGTGGTTCAGGTACTTATATTATGCTGTTTGTTAATGTTGGTTTACGCCTCGATTTTATTTTTTCCAAAGATTGGAAAAACCAAAGATTTGTCGTAATTTTGCATCATGAGAGAGAGCTAAATGTAACTTCGTCCAGGATAACTTAGTTACCATTACAGGTTTTAAACGTGCACAGGCAAGCCTGTGGCATGTTGTTATGAACACGAAACGATGTATAACGAACGAAGGACTATTCCCCAATTTCCCCCGACAAAGGGCCAAAAGCTAACCCATCATGGTATTGAAGACTGATAGAAACCTAAAGTTGTACTACTCGATTAAGGAGGTGAGCGACATCATCGGCGTTAACGAGAGTACGTTGCGGTATTGGGAAACCGAACTTCCGCAGCTAAAACCGCGCACCGCTATGGGGTCGAAGGTGCGACAATACACGGAAAGAGACATCGACCTATTAAAGAACATCTACACGTTGGTTAAGGTGAGAGGTTTTAAAATTGCCGCCGCACGTAAGATGATAAACGAAAATCGTGAAGGCGCAAACAAAAGTACGCACGTACTTAACACGCTTCTCTCGGTTAGGGACGACTTGCGCGCCCTGAAAAAAGAACTAGACGGACTGGTGTAAAAGACAAAAACATAGATACGCCCATAAATAAAGGCCACACAATAGGCTTGTAACAAGGGCGTCTACCCTAAAAAGCAAAAAGGTTTCCTGCAAATAGCAAGAAGCCTTTTTTCTATGTCTATGCCAAACTAGGCTGCTTTCTTTGCCAAGCTAGTCTACGGCTTAGCATATCCAAGCCTTACTTTTGGGTTTCCAATTCACCCAAATAGCGTTCGGCCTCCAAAGCGGCCATGCAGCCCGAACCCGCAGCAACAACTGCTTGGCGATAAACGGGGTCGGCACAATCGCCAGCCGCAAACACCCCTGCAACATTGGTTTTAGGTGTTCCTGCAACGGTTTTGATGTAGCCTATCTCGTCGAGGTCGAGCCAATCTTTAAACACATCGGTGTTGGGCTTGTGCCCAATGGCCAGGAAAAAGCCGTCAATAGGCAAGTCGTAGCGTTGTTCGTCGCTTTCGCCCTTGCGCTTTACGAGGTGTGCGCCCTGCAAACCATCTTCACCATAAAGGCCTAACGTGTTGTGTTCGTATAGGATCTCGATTTTGGGATTGCTCGCAACGCGTTTCTTCATCACGTCTGATGCACGCAAGAACGGCTTACGTACAATCATATATACCTTCGAACAGAGTCCTGCAAGGTAGCTGGCCTCCTCGCAAGCAGTGTCGCCACCGCCCACAACAGCCACCGTTTTGTTGCGATAGAAAAAGCCGTCGCAAGTGGCGCATGCGCTAACGCCTTGGCCCGAATACTTCTCTTCGTCGGGTAAGCCAAGGTATTTGGCCGATGCGCCCGTGGCGATAATCACCGTTTCGGCCTCTATCTCTACACCGCGATCGGTGGTAACAACGTATGGCTTGCTGCTGAAATCAACCTTGGTAATTTCTCCGTCGCGAATGTCGGCGCCAAAGCGGGCAGCCTGTTCGCGCAGTTCCACCATCATTTGGTTGCCGTCCACTCCCTTGGGGTAGCCGGGGAAGTTCTCGATTTCTGTTGTTTGGGTGAGTTGTCCGCCCGTTTGCATTCCGCAATATTGCACAGGACTTAGGTTGGCCCTTCCTGCATAGATGGCCGCAGTGTAGCCAGCCGGACCGCTACCCACGATGAGGCAGCGCGTATATTCTCTTTTTTCCATAAATGATTTGTTTTTAAATTGGGATGTACCCGTTATGTAAACATTGTGCAAACAATGTGCCAAAAGGGTGTTTCGTGAGGTTTACCGATGGTTTAAGATGCGAAAAGGAGTTAAAGAGTGCGCCCAACGTGCCACCATACTTGCTGTATGGGCTGCTGAAAACCCGCATTACCTACCCTTACCTTATATATATATGTAGGTGTGTGGGCGCAGGTTTTTTAGCATCTCTCCTTAACTCCCCTCGCGCTCAGTGCTTACGCATTAAAGGCATGTTCTAAAAAATCCCCGCAAAGGTTCATTCTTTGTTCCTAGTATTGCTCTTCACTGTCTTTTTGCTTTTAGTTGGCATCTTTGGCTTACTCTTTCAGTCGCATAGGTAGCTATGCTCCTTCAAGAAGTAAGCAAAACCTGCTCAGCTAAAATCTAAAAATACAGCAAAGGCAATTTTCAGAACCTGCCTAGAGCAGTTCTTCAATCTTCTTGCTCACGTTTTCAAGGCTTTCGGTGGGTTCGAAACGTGCCACTACAAGTCCTTGCTTGTTAACGAGGAACTTGGTAAAGTTCCATTTGATGTCGGCCTTTTCCTTATAGTCGGGGTCTTCCTTAGAAAGAATCTCGTCGAGTATGGGTGTTAGCTTGTGGTTTGGGTCCCAACCGGCAAAGCCTTTTTGCTCTTTAAGGTACTTGTACAGCGGGTCGGCATCGTCGCCATTAACCTTTATCTTCTTGAAACGTGGAAATTCGGTGCCATAAGTCAGCTTGCAGAACTCGTGAATGCTCTCGTCTGTGCCGGGAGCTTGCTGTCCAAACTGATTGCAAGGGAAGTCTAGAATGGTGAAACCCTTGGCATGGTATTTTTCGTAGATAGCCTCCAATTCTTCGTATTGCGGTGTAAAGCCGCACTTTGTTGCGGTGTTAACGATGAGGATAACCTCGTTGGCATACTCTCTCAAAGACACTTCGCCACCTTTTCTGTCTTTAACGGCGAAATCGTATACTGTTTTCATTTCCAAATAATGTGTTTAATGTTATTCAATTTAGCGCCTTTTAGCGCGTCTACAAAGATAACAATTATTATTGAAACGGCACTTTGAAAACACCTACATTAACATTATTAGGGGAAATTCCCCCGAACGATAGGCAAAGCCCTACGCCAAAATAGACGAACCACCCATGCACACGACCACATGATTGCGTAACTTTGCAACAGAAACAAAAAACGAATAGGATTATGAAGAGCTTAAAGAACATAGGCATAATGGCTGCTCTTGCCGTTGCCACTATACTTGTTACGAGTTGCGAAATAGACAACTACTACGAAGATAACACTTACCGACGTTACAGTTGGTGGGACGACAGCTACGAATATCCTTCTAACGACTTGCTTGCAATGGCTCAAACGTTGCGCGGACACTGGGACGGACGGTTTGTGGCTCGCGGAGTGGATGCCCTTGGCTATGCAGGAACAAAAGTGTATTACACAGATATTGAGTTCGACCAATACAACTCGAACGCCATTTATGGGCGCGGAAGGCAGGTTGACTATGAAGGACGGAACGACCCAAGCCCATTTAGGCGCAGCTTTTCGTGGCGTATCGACACGCGTACACGGGCAATCGTCATCACATACGACAATAATTACACGATGACCATCGCTTATAGCGAACTAAGTCTCAACGATAATGCTTTTGAAGGTGTGATGCGCGGCGCAAACGAAACAGACGAATTTGATTTCAGAAGGTACACGCTAGCCAAAAAAGGCACGGTAGACTTGTCGGAACTAACCGACACTACAAGCACAAAATAGACCTCCACCAAAAACAGTAATAATAAAAACAAGCCAACAAGTAAGTGGCTTACGCGGCCGAATGGGCCAAACAAGAAACAAGTTTCATGCCAAATAGTTTGTAAATAAGTTGTGAAAATGCGCGCGGACGAGCAAATAAGCTCGTCCGTTTTTTGGGGTTGTACGCCTTGTGGTATTACAAACTGATAAGCTCAACAACTTATTAACGCGCCTTCTTATGAACTTACAAGCTTGTAACTCATAAACTTAGTAACTCACGAACTCAACATCTAGAAAACTCAACAACGTATAACCTTATAGCCCCATAAGCCCAACAATTCACAGGCTTAGCAGCTTACAAACTCACGGACTTAACAACTTGCAAACTCAACAACGTATAACCTTGTAACCCCATAAGCCCAACAACTCACAGGCTTAGCAACTTATAAACTCACGAGCTTAACAACTTGCAAACTCAACAACGTATAACCTTATAGCCCCATAAACTCAACAACTCACAGTTTTAGCAACTTACAAACTTACGAGCTTAACAACTTGCGAACTCAACAACGTATAACCTTATAGCCCCATAAGCCCAACAGTTCACAGTCTTATCCCTTATAAACTCACGGACTTAACAACTCGAAAACGCCAAAACTTATAACCTTAACGCTCAACAACTCACAAACAAATAACCTCAACAACTCGCAAACTTAATAACTCAACAACTCGCCAACTCAACAACTCATAAACTTACTGCGTTACACGCTCATAAACTCAAGACCTTATTAAGGTGCAAATATTTTACAAAACATGCCTAATCCACCACCCCCTTCTAGCGAAAATATAGGTGTTTTATCGGGCTTTTTACCATATTTTGCAAGCTTGCGGACTTCTGTTTTAGTCCATTTTTGAGAAAATCAGCCGCATTTTGCACCATTTAGCCTTTCTAGTTTGGTTGCCAACTCATTATTTTTTGCGCCCAATTACTCGCTTTTAGTCCCTAAAACCCCACTTTTTAGCGACAATTTTGCCCTTTTGAGCCATATTCTTAGTGGCTCGAAGGGGTTGTATTTATACCATCGCAATGTATTTTTATGCTTTTCGTCTCGCATTTAGCAGCATTTAGAACTGCGTTTAGCACCAAAATGCACTGCGTTTAGCATCAAAACACACTGCGTTTAGCACCAAAACACACTGCGTTTAGCACCAAAACACACTGCGTTTAGCATCAAAACGCACTGCATTTAGCAGCAAATCGCACTGAGTTTAGCACCAAAACACCCCAAAACTGGTGCAAATGGTGGCCTTCTGAAATAAATATTCATTTTGCTGCATGCACAAACTAACCCCTTTTTGCATCAAAACAAACCTTCGCGAGAATCGATTTTTTGCGGCAAGGTGAGCGGTTGGTTGACGAAAAGGGTACTCATAATGTTAAAATTCTTACTGAAAAGCGGACAAAAGTAAACGTGCAGCCCTGCGTTTACTTGTTTGCCACAATGTGTTTTTTCGCTTGTAGGTTCTGCCTAAGGTGCTGTCATGCTTACAGCAGGGTGCATGTGCGCTTATAGCAAGGTATATATACGCTTGGTTCAAGGTGCTGATACACGCTGCTTTTCTGTTTGTAGTGGCACTGTCTGCAACGGAGAATGGACAACTCTCTTATAGGTGATGATGAATTTTGTTTGTGATTGGAACTATGGGAATACGGCAGTTTGATGATTAAGGCTTTGTAAGTAGATACAAAGCAGGCATTAACGCCCAAGTTCTGGGTGGGTTTGGGGTTGCTTATAACGCTGGCTTAATAGACGGACAAGGGCTTTTGGCGTGGGTTGTGCACGGGAAGGCAACATGCTTTTGTGCATGCACAACGATAAAAACGGCCGTTGTGCCTTTTAGAACCTGCCTAACTAACGTAGAACTTGGAAGTTAATGGGGCATAAACAAGCGAGGGCACGAACTGAAAATGCCTTTGGGGTAAAAGTAAAATTGCACTGTATGATCAAGGGCTAACGCCTTTCGGATAACGTGCTAAGCCAGTTTTTTACCTCAATCCAACCCCCAAAAGGTATTGTTAACCGGAACATTTTCGACGGCATACTCAATGTTGTCGGGCAGGTTGCAGAAGAAGTCGATACCCGTTTTTTCCTCCAACTCCCTGATTGTAACGGCATACTTGGCCAACTTCTTGTCGTTGCTGGCCTTGTGTTCAATCCAAAAGCCCATAGCGTTGTACACGCCGTTCTTCACTCGGAGCACGGCCATAAAGAAATATTTGGGTACAAGCAAGCCTTTGCCTGTGGTTTCTAGCACCTGTTCGGGTTTGTCGATGGTGCCGCCTTTGCAAATATAGAGGGTGTCGCAGAACGTATAGTTGTAGCGACTAGCAATGTCGCGCACCTTGGTTTCCATGTTCTGCCAAACGCCAGCATTGAAACCATGCACCTGCGGCTGCATGTTGGTGAGGAAAAAGGTTTGGTAATTGGCCTCAGCCGAGTTGAGTCTGTCGGCCGAAGGGCAGATGTGTCCGTGGTCATAGCCCGTTCCCCAATACGGATCGGAGGTAAACCAGAGGTTTTTAGGCAACAGAGGGTCGCGCGGATATTGGTTGGTGTCAGACTTATAGCGGTCTGTTTTCTTCACCATGTTGCTCTTAAAGAGCTGGTAGCAGGTCCATCTTTGCGCCTTTTTCGTTTCGTTCCATTCTATGGCAAAGTTCAAGCCGTCTTTGGGTGTTTCGTGTAACAACACCCTGTTAGCACCCGATTTAAGTCGTGGAAACTCTAAGCGGGCATATTCTCTCTGGGCTTTGGCATCGTTGGCGTTGTGGTTCTCGCCCGTAGGCGTATTGCCGCCACCATTTGGTTTGTTCACCTTGCTGAGGTCTTCGCCCTCGCACGCCACCAAGGCAAACGCAACGGCGAATATCATTATCTTCTTTATCATCTTGCCAAGAAAAAGGATTATAGGTTATGAAACGAATTGATGCGCTGGTGAAAGCTCATACAGCAAACGCCATACGCCAAATTGCAAAATGCGCCCTTAACGTATATGCAACTACGTTGAGGGCGCATTTCAGAAGTTTTAAATATATGCTTGTAAAAAAGATATATTATTTTTTGATCTTACCGTAGCGGTTCATGAAGCGGTCTACGCGGCCAGCCGTGTCAACAAGCTTGCTCTTACCCGTATAGAATGGGTGCGAGGTGCTTGAAATTTCAATCTTTACCACGGGGTAAGTTTCGCCTTCAAACTCTACTGTGTCGTTTGTTTTGCAAGTAGACTGTGAAAGGAACATATCGCCGTTGGACATATCTTTGAATACGACGGGGCGATAGTTTTCGGGGTGAATACCTTTTTTCATTTTACTATTTTATATAAATGTTATGTTATACGTACACTATACGGGCTGCAAATTTACGAATAAATTCGCAGCCCGCCAAAGCTTTGGATGTTTTTTTAGTGAAATAGTGGGGTGAAGGAATGAGGACCCCGCAGACAAGTTAACCAGTTAACGTGTCGAAAAACGTGGGAGGGCAGTTGACAAGTTGCCAAGTTAATGAGTTAACAAGAAACTGCGCCAACCGCTGGCTTAGCCGTTATCCAACGCTGCATTGTGTGTTGCCGCCTGAGAGTTGTCTGCAAGCCAAAGAGCCGTTACTTGGCGTACACAACAGTAACTTTAAGTATGCGCAATTGCACACCACCGCCCTTGGGCTCCGAGAACACGTTCTTGTAAGTTACCGAGTTACCATTAAAAGACACGGTTGCAGTGGAATTGCCTACAAAAATGTCTTTCTTGAACTTGTCGCAGTCAAGAATAACCTTGGCAATCTTCTTGTTCCCTGTTATTGTGAAAACGTTATTGGCATAAATACGCAAGTTCTTAAACTTGCCGACATAGGTTGGAGCAGCCTTTCCGTCCGATTGTTCAACCGTCAGCGTTAGTCCATCCCCCAAATTAATTGGGTCAACTTTGGCTATATCGTCATTTCCTAACTTGCTCATTGCATAGGTTATGGTTTCCGTTCCTACCTCTGCGTTGGCATTGGTCAACGTTACCACTTGTCCCTCAATAGAAAGTCCTTTGCCGGTTTGGGGCGTTTCAGGTTTTTCAGGAGTAGTTCCGCCAGTCTCTTTCTTGCCGTTAAGCATATAGAGATGTGTTTTCCCACCAGCAGCTCCAGGGGTATTCCCCTTAAAGTTTACGAATGAGCCGACAACAACAACCTCATCACCTACCTTAATTTGGTCTTTTGCCTTGAACTTTTCATTATTTAGGAATTTGCTACCAAAAATGTACAAGCTGTCCATTTTCTTCGTGTTGTCATCGGAAATATAATAAGTGGCACTACCATATTTCTCCAAGTTCACCTCTTTAATGTATCTGATCTTTCCTCTTACATATAGGTTCTTAAGCGTATCTTTTTCACCCAGGGTCTTAATCTTAGCTAAAGCAGCCGTTACGTTGTAAGGCTCGGTCTCCGTTCCAGCACCTTTAGGTTCGCCAGGAACTAGCGTTTCGGCCTCGACGGTCTTACCGTTAAGCGAGTGAATCCACGATTTGTTGGGTTCGCTCTCGGGCGTATTGCCCTTGAAGTTGACGAAAATCCCACGGATAACAACCTCGTCACCCGCTTTAATTTGGTCTTTCGCAGTGAACTTGGCGTTACCTAAATACTTGCTGCGGTATATCTGCAAGCTATCCATCTTTTTGGTAATGTCGTCGGAAATAAAGTAAGTTGCGTTGCCAAAATTACCTGTATCCACTTCCTTAACACTTCTAATCTTTCCTTTCACAAAGATTTCGCCTGTATTCTCTCCGCCTTTCAGGGTCTTAATCTTCGCCAAGGCGGCAGTAATGTTATAAGGATCGGCTTCTGTTCCTGTGCCAGTAGGTGTTCCGGGTTCAAGCACTTCTTGGTTGCCACCCTTGTTTTCGTTCGGGTTGTTGTATGGTTCGGGCACGTCTTGGCAACCACCTAGCATGGCGGTAGCAAGAGCCGCTATCAATATTGCATAGATTACTTTTTTCATAATGATTGCTTATTATATGTGTTAATGTTTTTTTTATCAAGTTTCTACCCGGCTCTTCGTTGTTTCATCCGCATAAGTCTGGCTGTGTAGACCAATAAACGCGAATGGTGAGAGCGGCCGAAAACTCTTCGTGTTTCACTTCTTTACATCGCTTTCTGTACGCAACAATATTTGCCATGTGTTGCGAAAGCGAGTGAAGATACCTGTTATGTCTACCGTTCCTTGTGGAAGTGGCTGGGCGGCAAAGTCGGCATAGGTGCTGGTGCGCACCACTATTTGTCGGTTGGTAAAACCTTCCAACTCGCGGTTTACGCTGTTGGCTGCATCTTTTTCGGCTGCTGTAGCAAACACCTTTTTGCCATCAGCGTCTTTAAACTTAACGCCTTTGATGGTCATCAGTCGGCCACTATGGGTGCGAAGATATTCTGTGTCCGATATTTTCGACACGTCGAACACTTCGGGTTGCACCTTCGAGGCATCGGCAGCGCCCACATACTTGAAATGTTCGTTCCACAAATAGCGGTTCATTCTGCTAACCGATGTTTGGTCCTTGCTGTTGGTAAAGGGTGTGCCGATGGCCGCTTGCTGTCCGTAACTTCCCACAAAGAGGTCTTTGAGGTTAACGATGATTTCTTGTCCAACGGGCAAATAACCGAAAAGACCGCCTTGTGCGATGTTGATAAGTATGCCGCCTGTTGCATCTTCTAGGCATACGCTGTTGTAAATGTTGCCTTGAATGTCGTTGCCTGTTATGCGACCTTTTATCTGTATGTTGTTTTCTACCTGCTTATAAGGGTCTGTTTGCGAGGCGATGACATTGGCGTAGTTGTTCTTCAACTCGCTAATGGTGATCACATTTGTTTCTTTTATGCTCGGATTGCCGTACGCCTCACTGTTGTTGGGGGCGTTCCAATCCTTGTCCATACAGCCAACAAGGGCCGCACAAGCTATGGCAATGAGCGAATATCTTATTTTCATGTCGCTGTCGATATTTTGTTTACGCTGCCCAGTTCGTGACTTTGGCCAGCCGAACTGTGGGGGAGTGCGCATTTGATTTATGAACTTATCAATGATAGATAGCATGCTTGGAGACGTTAAAGTCTCGTGGCATTAAAAACGATAGGTTACGTTGAGCATCGCATTGGTGCCCCAAGCGTAGAACTTTTTGGGGTTACGCGAGAACTTATAGGCACGTGCATTGCCCGATGCGGTATAGTCTGAACGGCTTTGTTCGTAGCCACCTGTCACGATACGGCTGTTGTTCAGCAGGTTGGTGAACATCAAGTTGATTGACAACTGTCCGTGTTTGAGGTAGAGGCTCTTGCCAATAGACCCGTCGAGCATAAAGCCGCCATGCCCTTTCTCTTGGGGAGTGCGCATCACATTGCCGTCGGCGTCTACGTTTCCGCGCTTTTCGCCCACGCTCTTATAGCGATGATAGAGAGAGTAACCCAGGTAAATGCGGTCGTAGTAGTTGCCACACAAGTCTACAAACCAGCCTCCCTTGTGGTAGCTAAGTATCAAGCTGCCTGCCGTAAGGGGCGTTCCAGACTCGCGCATGTCTTTGTTAAGCAGGATATCGGTTTCGTAAGTGCCTTGTGTAGAGTTCACATAGTTTACGTAAGCATCGTTAATGGTTTTGGCTTCGCTCATCGTGCCGAGCAGTTTCACGTCGAATGCAGAGTTGATTTTATATTTGAAGGCCGCCTCGACACCATAAAATACTTTCTTTTGGCCTGTTATCGACACGTATGAGAACGAGTTGATGTCGTCGAAATAAAAGCATTGCCAATCAGAAACGTTGCTCAAATGGCTGAAATAGCCGTTTAGGTTGAGGTGAATACGGCCAGATTGGTGCTGAAATCCTAGTTCGGCACTGTAAACGCGCTCGTTTTTAAGGTCTCGCACAAAGTCGTTGTTCAGCTCGGGAGCAACAAACGACACGTAAGGCGTGGGTGCATTATACTGATAACCTTGGCCCAACTGCAACGTATTGCCGCCGCCCATGCTCCAAATTAGGCTTGCTTTGCCGCCACCTTCAAGGAAATGCGCCGTTCCGCTTTTGCCATAGGAGCTTTCGGAGAATAGTCCGTTGCGCATTTTGCCGTCGCGCTGCATGCTAACGCCGCCAACCTTACCGGCCACCATCAGGTTAACACGTCCCAACAGCACGTTGTAGCTGGTCCACGCCATTGCCTTGTTCACCAGCAAATGGTAGTCGTAGCCGAACACATCGCCTTTACCAACAAGCGCGTTGGGGTTATTCAGGTCGTATTGCACCTGCGAAGAGTTGGGTGCATAGGTGCCGATGGCGTAGGTATTGACGTTGTGATAGGTGGTTGCGCCCAGCAAGTCTTCCATCGTTTGGTAGTGGCGGGCGTTATTGGTGCTGGCGATATAGCCCAAGTTCCAATTTGAAGTCTTGGTAACTTGCATGTTCAGCGTAGATGCCAGCGAAAGGTTCAGTGCATCGTTGCGACGGGCTTGGATGAAGTACATGGCGTCCACTCCTTGCGCAGCAACGCCTCGGTTGGCAGCGTAAAGTCTATCCCAATTCACTTGGCGGTTCTCTTTCCTCGCAGTTAGATAGTTGTACGCAGTGTTCCAATCGGCCAACGCCTGGTCGGTTCTTGCCACTTTATTGGTTTCATCCCACACATCGTAATAGCTACTGGGCAACATCTTCCAATAATCGGGCTGCGGATTGTCGCTGTTGTTATAGTTCAGCTTTGTGCTTTTGTACATGCTGTATCGCCCGAACAGCGAAGTGGATAGCTTTAAGCCGTCGTCTATCTTCCAGTCCCACGTCATTACGGCCGACGGAGAGAAGTCGTTTACCACGCGCGAGTTTCTAACTTTCCCGTTTTGATAGCCCCAATAGGGGTTATATTGGTTGTTGTTGGCAATCCAATAGCTTTCGTCGGTGGCCGCTCCTTGCGTTCCGCGCTCGGTGGGATTGCCCCAAGTGCTAAACGCGAGCGAGTGTTGTGTGCGCGATCCAAACACTTTTTGCACGCCAAAGAAGTAGGATAGGGCGTTATAGAACGTTCCTTCAACATATCCGCGGTTGGCCCAGCGATACGTTAGGTTAGCCGAAAAGGCCCAACCTCGCTCGCTTAGCCCGCTATTATAGGTGTACATGCCGCGCAAAGTGTAGTTTCGGTTAGCTCCTCCAAGGGTTAAACGGTGTCCCGCAGGCTGGTTTGCAGGCCGAAAATCGTAGTTGTTAGAGCCACCCATAGCGGGCATGGCAAACAAATTCGTTTCGAAAGGCAACGCAAAGTCGGCGTTGCGAGTCTGTTGGTTCAGTCCTCCCACGTTCGAGAAACGGAATTGTCCACTCACAACATCGTTAATTGGCACGCCGTTTACATGAACTTCGTTGTACTTTTGGTTAAAAGCACGGTATCTGAACCTTACTGGCGAGAAAAGATAACCCACCTGTGAGGCATAGAGGTTGGATGCCGAATTGATGATAGTTACGTTTTGCGACATGTTATCGTTTTCTCCTAGCTGTGCTTCGGTAAAAGTAAATGCCGACTCGTCTACCGTCGTTGGTTGTTGCTGTTTGTCGTCTTTGGGTGTTTGCGCAAAGGCCGCAGGGGCACAGCACAAGGCAACCAATGCTAATTTCAGCTTTGCTTGCATCATAGTCTTGTCTTTTTGGTAATGAGTATATTCGGTTGCAAAGTAACAAAAATAAATTGAAAAAAAGTTGTTTTTACCCAAAAGTTTATGTTCGTTTTATCCTTATTCTTGTTCGGCTTGCCTTAATCCTGTTGGTGAACATTCTTTACGTGGTTGCCTTTGTGTGGTAAATACTGCGTTGAAAACCTTGTTTTAGCGATATAAAAAACAGCAATCCCAAACCTGCCGACTATACAAGGAGAGCCCATTTTCATGGGGCGGCCTTGTGCTGTCGGCAGGTTTGGAATTGAAAATAAAGCAACGTGCAGTGTGATGTGCACGTTTCGCACATGTTATAAAAGCCTGTTAGCAACCTGAGTGGCTAGCTAACTGCTCACCAAGCACCCTTAGTATAGGGGTCGTCTTCGTCTTTAACAGCAATAAAGTCGGCAAAGAAGTCGACATAGGCATCGCATACGGCATCGGCAAAGCCTTTTCCCTTCTCGGCCGTAGACTGTTTTGGCGAACCGATGCCCGTATCTTTCGACACCTTTCCCCAATTGCGCGGCATCCATACACGACCCTCTTGCAAGGCATCGATGGCGAAAGCGTTGCTCTTACCCTCGCCTGCATCCGCCAAATTCACTAGCTCGGGATGGTAATACATCATCACCGAGGTTTCAATCTCGTCGGCATGGTCGCCCGGATTGTCGAAGAAATCCTTGGCATTGCGCATCTTAAACCAGTCGCTGGCAGCGATAAGGAAGTCGGGATAGCATGTAAGCAGGTCGCGAATCATACTCTTAAAGCCGTTGCCGCCATGTCCGTTAACGATAACGAGCTTGCGAAACCCCTGATGATAGAGCGAGTCTACGATGTCGGTAAGTATGGCTTTCTGCGTTTCGTAACGGGTATGCACGCAAAAGGGCAACTCCCTTTGACCTGGATTTTGCGAACCCATGCCAACGGGCGGCATCACCATAGCGTGCAACCCGTGCTTGGTAAGCAGGCGTTGAGCGGCATCAACGGCGATGTCATGCGACAAGATGCAGTCCGTTAGGTACGGCAAGTGGTAGTTATGTGGCTCGGTTGCTCCCCAAGGCAGCACCACCAGTTGGTAGTTAATCTGCCTCGTGGTGCCATAATTGCTCACCGAGAGGTCGACAAGCTTATTCATTTGTTGGCGTTAGAATTTCGTTTTGAGAATTTCGTTGCACAGTAAGAACGAGTTGATGAGCATGCGCGGAATGTGGAACGGACCTTTAAACAGGTTGCCTTTGGCTGGTTGAGCCACCGTGCCATCGCGATGCAGGTAGCCATACCACTCGCCAAACTCTGGGTCGGGCAAGTGTTTGTAGGTCCAATCGTTAATTAGTTTGTGGCGTTCCAAGTACTTTTCGTCGCCCGTAGCCAAGTAAGCGTACAGCATGGCGATAACGGTTTCGGTTTGCGGCCACCAGAATTTCATGTCTTGCGCATAGTCTTGCGAGGGCAATCCCTTACAGTCGCGGAAGTTGATGATACCTCCATAGGGCTCGTCCCAGCCCCAATCCCACGACCAATCCAGTATTTCGAGGCCCATTTGCTTTAAGTCTGCATCCCAATTGCGGTGGCGCGACTCTTCCAAAACAAACCAAGCCGTCTCTATGCAGTGGCCGGGGTTGATGGTTCGGCCATTGATGGTGTCGATAAACTCGCCGTTAGGGCCTACTGTTTCAAGCAATGCCTTGTATTCGGGGTGCATGAAATAGTTCTTAATGGCATGCAACGAAGTGTCGATTTGCTCTGTCAGAGTGGGGTCGTCGATGGCCATACGCAGTCGCGATGCCGTGTTGATGAGTATCATCGTGAGCGAATGGCCCTGGCATTGCACGTTAGGCAGATACTTGGCAGGCAGTAAGCCGGGCGTGTAGGCATAGCGTTGCACCAGCTTGAAAAGGTCGAGTGCGCGCTGGGCGTAGCTTTTATCGCCAGATGCAATGGCATATTCGGCCATGGCAATGATGGCGAAACACTCCGAAAAGAGGTAACGCCGCATGCGAAGTGGCGTTCCCTCGGCCGTCACCTCAAAGTACATGCGCCCGTCGGGTGCGGTGCAATGGTCGATAATGAAGTCGATGCAACTCTTAGAGGCTGCAAGCCATTCTGGGTTTTGTTCGATATTGTTGTACGCAGCAGCGGCAATAAAGCCGAAACGACCTTGAAACCAAACGCTTTTAGTGGTGTCCATGAGCGTTCCGTCGCGGTCTACGCAGGTATATACGCCGCCATTTTGGCGGTCCAATCCATATTTCATCCAAAACGGCATCACGTTGTTCACCAAATCGTCTTTATAACGTTGCGCCCATTGTTGCAGATATTGTTTTGTATCCATTTGCTTGTTAGTGCTTTTTCCTTTATTTATTTGCACACGTTGCACCTTTCAAAGAATCCAATCTCTTCTAATTCTCTACGCATTTGTGCCTCTTCTTCGTCGGTCATGTTGCGGAAGGGCGTGCGGTTAGGCCCAAGGTCGAACCCAAGGAACTTCATGATACGCTTTCCGCCAACGATGTTTCCGCGGAAATGACATATCACATTGATAACCGCTTGCGAGAAGTTTTGCTTTTCGCGAGCCGTTTCCAAGTCGCCACGGTTCCATGCGTCGATGATGCCCACTAGCTCGCGACCGTTATAATTGGTTGTTCCGCCGATACCGCCTTTTGCTCCGCCTTGTGCCAAAGAAGGCAAAATGGTTTCGTCTTGTCCGTGCAGCATATCGTACTTCCCGTCCTTATACAGTCGGCATTGGTTGTATTCGTACAAGCTTTCGTAGGTATACTTAATGCCGGCAAAGTTAGGTATGCGCCCATCTACGGCTTTCAGCAAGTCTATCATGGGCAAGAAAGCACCGTTGAAGGCGGGTATATGATAGTAATAGAAAGGAAGCGAAGGCGCAGCCTCGGCAATGGCGGCGCAATAGTCTACCAATTCCTCTACGCGACCAATCTTTGGGAATGGCGGTGCCATTGCTCCTACGCCCCATGCGCCAATCTTTTCGGCGTGGCGTGCCAAGGCAACGCTTTCTTTAAGGCAGCAGCTGCCAACGTGTACGATGACTTTAAAGCCTGCGGGAGCAACGCTAACCCAACGTTCGGCCAATTGCATGCGCTCTTCGGTGGTGAGCATATAGCCCTCGCCCGACGAGCCGTTGATGAATACGCCCTTCAATCCGTTGTGCTGTAACATCTGTGCATAGCGTTCGATGGGTTCGAGATTTACTTCGCCGTTGGCATGAAATGGCGTAAACGGCGCATCAATCAGTCCTATAATCTTTTCCATTATATTGTGAGTTTTATTTAAGTTCGTGAGTTATTGAGTTTGTGAGTTGGGTGTTCCTAGTTATAACTTCGTAAACATCTAGTGGGTGAATGTAGCCGAAAAGACTAAGAAAGTAAAACATAATAGAACCCGAAAGCTCAAAAACTTATAAACTCAAAAACCAACACCTTACGGCATATTATCTGTTTGCGGGCGCAAGAACGTGAGTTGCAGGATAAGGGCCAAAGCCACGATGCCGCCAAGCAGGGCGAAACCTAAGCCCAGATTGCCGCCATCGCTCCACGAACCCAACACTTGCGTAACGGCTGCACCAGCAAAAACGCCCGTCATGTTCATGATTCCATAGGCTGTTGCGCGGTATTTGGCCGACACAAACTGGCAAAGGATGGGCATGTTGTTGGCATCGAAAATGCCAAAACCAATGCCGAAGAGCAATCCTGCGCCCACTACACCCACCACGCTGTGGCCAAAACCCAGCAGCAATAACGAGGGAATGGTGAGACTTAGGCCGATGGCACTGGTGTAAATGCGGCCACGGACGTTGCGTTGAGCCCACCTGTCGGAGAGTATTCCGCCGAAAATAACGCCGATGAACGACGAAACGGAGATGGTGATGGTAGACATTGGGCCGGCTGCCGTCATGTCTAGCGACAGGTTTTCGGAGAAAAGCGTGGGTAGCCAGTTCTTCGTTGCCCAACCTGGAAGACTAGGAACTGCGAAATAGAAGAGGATAATCCAAAAAGCCCAGTTGCTTAGCACCACGCTCAGCCCGCGCCAAACGCTCTCGCGCTTTTCGCCTGGTGCCACCGTGTTGCGACTCTTTACGCTGCATTCGGGGTTTTCGTGGAGCAAGAACATCAACAACAACGAATATAGAACGCCAATCAAACCGAGGGCGAAAAAGGTTTGGTGCCATGAGAAATGATGGGCTAAGTTGGCGCCAAAGCCGCCTAAGCCTTGTCCCACGTATAAGCCCGTCATGTGCACGCCGATGGCTAACGAACGCGATTTGCCTGTGTGCCAATCGGTGATAAGTGCTAGGGCAGAGGGTATGTAAAGGGCTTCGCTAACACCCATAAGGGCGCGAAGAACGTAAAGCGTTTCGAAATTGGTGGCGAAACCCATTGAAAGCGTAACGGCCGACCATACGAAAAGACTGCCCACCACAAGCCACTTGCGGCTAAGCTTGTCGGCTATAACGCCTGCAAAGGGGCTGAAACAGCCATACACCCACATGAAAACGGCCATTAATGCACCGAAAACCTCGGCCGTGTTCAATTCTTCGATGTCGGCCTTTATCGCTCCTTGCATCGTGGAGAGCATCTGGCGGTCCATATAGTTGAGCAGGGCCACCACCCATAACAGCCCAACCACAATCCAAGGGTAGTTTTTATTCGCTTTCATTTTTTGTTGTTTTGTTTAATTGTTGTGCGCCGTTGGGGATGTCAGCCCTGCACGTGCACGCGTAAATCGTCTTTGTAGTGAGTACTCCTTATTTAAATATAGGCAGGTTTGGGTATGCCAAGGCTCGCCGTTAGCCCTCCGCTGTCCGCTTGTTGGCAAACTTCGTGCTGCCCAAGGCATGAACCGAAAGCCATTCTAGACCCTTCGGCAAGCCCGTTGCCTAGTCTACACGAAACCTAACTATCTCTGGTGTACGAATACCTGGTTTCAATTCGCCGCCAACAACGTACACCCAGCCATCCCAATAGGCAAGGGCGCAACCAGCGCGGGCCACAGAAGGATGTTGAAGCAGCTGTGTCCAAGTCCCGTCGCGATAACACAACACCCTGCTGTTAAAGCGATACCATTCGGGTTCGTGCAGCAAATAGCCTTCGGGCAACTTGTTGATGGCTGCCAGAAACACGTCTTTGTTAACGCCGCCAACCACCACAACGCCTTTCTGTGGCGTGGCAATGGCCGTTGCTCCACCCGTGAACACTTCTTCGCAAAGGGCATCTGTGGGTACGGGTAGTGCAGTCCATGTGCCGCAACCTGCGTTGTAGCTTGCACCATTCATGGCCAACTGCGCCGCCTTACTGTCTGTTTTGGGTGCGAAACCACCCCAAACGCCCAGCAAGTCGCCCGCTAAGGCAGCGGCAATAGGCTGAACACGGGCTATCCCTGGTATGGATGGCTCTTCTTTCCAGCCTTCTTTCGCCGTGTTTTTTAGGTCTAACGACCACACTTTTTGTGTGGCAACACCCTCGCAATTGCCCCCCACCACATATAATATGTGGCCAACCACCGCGCCAGCCGTGTTGTCTAAGGCGTGGGGTAGGCTGGGTAAGGCCTCTTGTTGCATGCCCGTGGCAGTGGGGCGCAAGCGAATGGCGGTGGTAATACCGCCAGTTTCGTTGTTGCCGCCTACGAAAATCAGCGAGTTTTCGTAAGTAACGCTCACGCCGTAGGCCGCAGGTTGGGGCATCTGTCCAACGGTTTTCCATTCTAGGCGGTTGCCCTCGGCATTTAGTTTGGCGGCATAAATGGCCTTGTAAAACCGCTTTTTGCCACCCTCTGCCACAGGCTTGTCGGGGAAGTTACAACCTCCTGCAATGTATAAGTAGCCGTTAATAACGCCACAATAGCAGGCCGATACGCCTTTATCGAAACCTTGCTCTTCTGTGGGAAAGCCCACCAAGCGTTGGATAGGGTTAGAATTCTGCGCCATAGTATATGCTGTAAATAGGACAATCAACACCGTCGAAATTGTTAGTCGTTTAGTGTTTACTTGCGCCTTATTAGAAAATATTTTATTATCTAAATGCAAAATCTCTGTAATTTTTAGTTATATTGACCGCAAAGTTAATTTAAAAACAGGAAAACACAAAAATAATTATGCACTTTTCTCATAGTTATTTAATTTAAATAACGATTGGGGTAGGATGTCAAGTAGATGGGTTACGTAGAAAACTTATCAGCAATTGTCTTCTTTTCAGTATAAATTTTAACATTATGAGTGCCCTTTTTGGCCACCAATCGTCCGCCTTGCCGCAAAAAATCGATTCTCGCGGAGGTTTGTTTTGATGCAAAATGGGGTTAGTTTGTGCATGCGGCAAAATGAATATTTATTTTAAAAGGCCACCATTTGCACCAGTTTTGGGGCGATTTGGTGCTAAATATTGTGCGTTTTGGTGCTAAATACAGTGCGTTTTGGTGCTAAATGCGGTGCGTTTTGGTGCTAAATGCAGTGCGTTTTGGTGCTAAACGCAAGGCAAAATGGTGCTAAATGTAGGGCGAAAAGCATAAAAATACATTGCAATGGTATAAATACAACCCCTTAGAACCACTAAGAGCATGGCTAAAAAGGGCAAAATAGTCGTTAAAAAGTGGGTTTTTCGGGGCTAAAAGCGAGTAATTGGGCGCAAAAAATAATGAGCTGGCAACCAAACTAGAAAGGCTAAATGGTGCAAAATGCGGCTGATTTTCTCAAAAATGGACTAGAAGCGAAGCCTGTAAGCTTGCAAAATGCGTCAAAAAGCCCGATTAAACACCCTTATTTTCGCTAGAAGGGGGTGGTGAATAGGATGTGTTTTGTAAAATATTCGTACTGCTTTTGGCTGTTGAGTTTGTGAGTCTTTCAGGTTGTAAGTTTATGGGTTGTTGAGTTATTAGGTTTGCAAGTTTATTAGTTATATGGGTTGTTAAGTTCGTGTGTTTGTTGGTTACAATCTTGTTTATTTATAGAAAAACCAGCCATTTGAGCCTTAGTAGTACGCAGATGGCTGGCATTTTATCCCCCGATAGGCATTTAGGGAATTTCGAAAAACCACTCTGCGAATGAGTTAAAGTCGTGCCATTGGGGTTGTAATTCTCCCTTTTGAAAGTCGATAAGCTTTTGTCCAAGTTCAATTTCTAAAACCTCTCCTGTTGAACGATTGTAGAAAAAGCCGCCTTCTCCCTCAAAACTGTCGAGTGGAATGTACTCGTTGGGCAATTCAAGTGCGTTGTGGGCAAAAGTAATGGCAAGCTCGTAATTTGTATTTATTGCGAACCAACATATTTGATAAAGTTCTTGATGTCTGCCATAAAAGGTGGGACTGTCTTCTACATGCAAGAAGAATGTTGCAAAATCCGTGGTTAGGTCTATGTTCAGTGTCCTTAGCGCATCGGCATACTCTACCGTATAGTCATCATTCCACCAGCCTTTCTCCTTACAAAAGGTTTTGATTTTTTTCTGATAGCATAAGTTTCTATGTTTTAAACTTGTTGAAGTACGTTGCCCCAATATTGCATTGTACTATAAACGTATGGTTTGTAAAATGAGCGTATATCGGTTTAGTTGCTGGTGCTGCGCGTTTTGTTCCACTTGAAAAATATCATGAACCACGCACCAACACAAACCACAAAGATAACAAATTTGGTGGTCTTATCTGGGCTATGTCTGAATAATGAATTGAGCATCATTATCTGTACGATAAGGTGGAAACAGGCGGAGGCTAATACAGACTTTGTTGTTTCGGCGATTTTGCCTATTCCCCAGCTGCCAAAAATAAGCAAAGATAAGAAGGTAAGGTTGTGTACAATAGACCTGTCGTGCACGAATGAAAGATGCCACACGTACCAGAGGCACCCAATTATTAAGTACTTCGCCCAGGGTTTAAGGCCTTTCAGTTCCTCTTGCAGATACCCTCGCCAGCCATATTCTTCCTCGATGCAGTAGACTATGGTGCCAATGATGGCGACAAACGCGTAGATGTGGTTTTCAAGTTTGTAGTCGTTATTAACGCCTATCGCGGTAAGTAGTACGATTGGGATGGCGCACATCAATAGCGATTTCTGCTTGGAAGTGCCGAATAATGACATTTCTACCCTTCGTTCTTTCCTCAAAAAGGGCATAACAATGAAGGTGCCTAAAAGTACACCACTAGGGTGAAGCAGTGCGAATACGAAGATGGAGAGCCATGTTGGCAGCTTTTGTATCGCTGGATGAATGTTGAAAACATCAAATCTAAATAGGTTTGATACTGCTGTTGCTATGATAAAGAATATCAGTAACCTTTTCCAGCTTACAGGATTGGTCGTGATTTTGTCTGTCATCTTTACTAAGTGTCTTGGTTCTAACTATGTAAGTATCTACGCAAAGCGGTTTATTTTATTGTATGTGGGCATAATAAATGCGGTTTTGATTGGTGTAAATAAAAACAATTCGTATATTTGCAGTATAATAATCGTTGCCACTGGGAGATGCTTTTGACAAGCCATGCAACATGTAAACACACTAACGGATGGAAAGACTATTGTACATTATAATCTTGGTTGTCGCGTATGTTTGGCTCAGGCGGCTAAGACATAAGGGCGAACATGGGGTGGAGCGTGGAGTATCTGCCACCGAACCTCCTGCGGTGTGGCTTTCGTACACTAGGGCCGAGCCTTGTTTTAAAATGGCTGGACGACTGACTGAGTGGCCAGAAACGGGGAAAGAGACAGAAGGTAGACCGTATGAGAACGACGCGGAGGCGCATAACGAACACGCTGTGACGATAAGGATTAATAGAAAGAACATAACAATGGAAAACAAATACGTAGGAATGAGCACCCTTGAAATGATTGAGGAGATATGCAAGGCGTTGGGTTGCCCCTTTGAAAGGGATGAGGAAAACTTCGCCGACTTTACTTTTCAAGGCGAAGATTTTAGGATTCAGACCATACACGGCACACGTTACTTTAACATTATGCGCGTTTCTTGGGCAGAGGCGAGCCTCGATGATATAGACCAAGTGGCCTGTTTGCAGCGGACTATTAATGAGGTGAATATGTATGCCGCATGTGTTGTGGTTTACACTATCGACACGGATGCGAACGTGATGCATCTGCATTTTCGGCGACATGCGGTGATAACACCTGAAATGCCTGCCGTTGAAGACTACTTTAAGTCGCTGCTGATGCCTTTCTTCTCGGTGGAACACGACTTTGTGAACGAGTTTCAGAACATGAAAAAGGAGATGGGGTTGGAATAGGAGAGGCGTTTAAAGGTGAAAGGGTGAAAGGGTGAAAGGGTGAAAAAATGGCTGCGCCTCTTAACTTGTTTGCTTGCAACCTTGTCCACTTGTTAGCTCGTAAACTCGTCTACTTGTTTACTTTTTAACTCGTTCACTCGTCAGCTTGCCCATTCGTCCAGTTGTTAACTTGTTAACCCGTCAACTCATCTGCTTGTTTACTCGTCAACTTGTCAACTCGTTTACTTGTCAGCTCGTCCACTCATCCACATATAGATAAAGGGTGTGCACCTACATAACAGGTGCACACCCTTATCTTATAAGCGATTTGCTTTGGGGCAAACCTTGTGTGTTATCGTTTTAAAAGGCGGTGCGTATGTACTTGGCCGTCGGCCATTACTTGCACGAGGTACACGCCCGGAACAAGGTTGGCGAGCGAGATACTTACTTCTGTTCCATCTGTTGAAACGGCACTACCAAGTAAACGGCCATTGATGTCGAACAGTCTTACGCGTTGTAGACCAGTGCCACGCACCGTTAACGAGTGGCCGTCGTTGTTGGTTAGGGTGTAGTTGGCAGTGGTTGTGCCAGCGATATGGGTTACTTTCGAGGCTACGGTGAAGATGGTTTCCTCCTTATCATATAGCTTTTCTACATCGAAACGTTCGGCATCGGGGTTGTCGATGCCCGCACTTGTTTCCTTAATCAGCAACAACTTCATCCTGTATTTGCCTTCTTTTAGGGTACTAGGTACGTTTATACTAAATGGCATCCATGTTGTACGGAAACCATCAAGCTCCATTGGCTTTGTGCGTTGTGTCTCAAAAGCCACGTTACCCTTGGCGTCGAACAATTGTAACTTGGCATAATAGCCGAATCCCAGCCCGCCTTTGTTCCTTATGGGGACATGGATGGTTTCTTCGTTTCCTGGTTTTAGCCAAAGTTTAGACGGCTGTTCGGTTAGTTGGAAACCTGCATTGATCGAGTCTTCCTCCACGATACGCACCTTGCCGTTGCCTATCTCAATCACCATTCGGGGTGCTTGTCGCATGTGTATCCACTCTCCCCAGCGGCCGTTTTTTTCTAGCGGGGCGCACATGGGCAGCAGTTGGTAATAGCCATTGGCCAGTTTCGTGAGGTCTACCTTTATCTTCACCGTCTGCGGGTTGGTGTAGTCGCGCCCCATTTCCCCGTTAGAATATTGCCCATAGACGCGTTTTGTATAGCCACCTGTGGCGTGATCGTCCGACGGACAGACGGTTATCCGCTTGCCATTCATGTCGAATATGCCCACGCCGATGTCGCCCTTGAAGGGTTTTCCGTAGTTATTAAATTCGTTCATCTCAACGGCTGGCATGTTGCCAACGGCAAATGTCTTGCCACTTCCTTGGGGAAGCCTTAGACTTCCCCCAATATTGAACTTCAGTTTGGGCGTGCTTGCCAGCAATGCATGGTCTATTGGCCTTGTGTTTGGCTTGTTGGGGTGAGCCAATATGGCGATTAAGCCGTAGCTGAACGTCATGGGCTTTCCGCCAAACTCGTTTCCTGATTGTGCAACCGATAACGTTGAGAGCGAGAAATACGCATCGCCCTGACCGCCCCAGCCAAAGTTCATGTGGAAAAGTCCTTGCTCATTGATGCCGTCTGTAACCCAGGCGTGCCCTCCTCCGCCACCTTTTTGGCTGCCCGAGAGATAAACGGGGAAACCGTTGATGAGCTCTTGGCGAACGATGTCTGTGAAAGCAGGCAGTCCTTCATCGCTACGGCTCACAAAGGCCGTGGTGTAATCGAAGTTTTCTCGCAGGGCTTTGTCGGCCGATTCGTTTTGCGCACCGCTCAAGTAGGGGGTGTATTGCATGTTTGTGGCTATTCCTACGTCGCTCATTAGCTTTGCAACGGCGTCTTTTTCCCTTTGGGTGCCTGGGTCGTAATATGTGTATTCGTCTTTCATGTTGGCCCAGTCGTAGTATGATTTGCTGAAATCGGCATGCTTTACATGATTGTAATGTCTTACAGTATAGGTGTTTTCTCCCTTTCCTTGTATGGGCCATTTGTGGTAATACATTACTTGTGCGATGGCTGTTGCCACGCATCCGGTGTAAGGATAGCCCGTTTTCTTGTTGTAAGGTTCGAGTTGATTCCACTTACAAGTGAGCAATGGGGCAACCGCTTTGTAGGTAGGCATCGCTCTTGTGGCGGGTTGCGCCGTGGCGGGTGCTTGTTGTAGCTGTGCGAAATGTTCGCGATAGGCTTGCAAAAGAAACTTTACGCCAGGGTTGGCATTCAGCGTATCGAGCGTTCCGTTATCCCCATAGGCAAGTATTTCGCCCATAGCGTCGTCGCCCGAAACCACGACAAAGCCCTTGCCTTGCTTGTCGTTGAACACGTAGAAGGGCTCAATGGGCTGTTGTTTGCCAGTTCGGGTTTGTGCCGATGCGATGGATTGGCGATTGGGCATGACGTATTTTCGCGCGATATCGAGAGCTTGTCGGGCCGTAACCTGTTTGGCTTGGATGGGCAATAGGGTTGCAAACGCAAGTGCGAATAGCGCAAAAGCCTGTCGGTAGTGGTTAAGTCCGCACTGCAAAGCAGGGGTGAGTTTGCGCCTATTTGTGGCGTAGTATTGGTTCATTGTTTTGTAATTCTTTTTTGTTTGTTTTTGTTTTCACTCTATAATTCTCTTTTGGTATTGGTAAAGGTGTTGTTAAACGCGTTCCCTTGTGATTGGAAACGCGTGCAAAGTTACATAAAAAGAATGAGAAAACACCCGCTCTCTTGCGTTTTAACAAAGCGAGTTGGCAGGGTGGTGAGTAAACAAGTTGACCAGTAAACGCGTGGATAAGTTGGCGAGTAGACCAGTTTACGACTCTACGAGTTCGTAAGTGAATGGGTTTATAAGTTAAGGGGCGCAGCCGCCTTTTCCCCTTAATAGGCTTTTTCACTTGTCTTTCGTTTCATTATTCAGCCTTTCTAAGAACAGCTCGAACAGGCGCGATATGGCGTATTTGTTCAGTTCTTGTTCGCTCACCCAAATGTAGTCGGACGGCAGATCGGGCCTAACACTTGTTTCAACAACGGCAAATTGCGCCATGATGATGCGATGAGTGAGTATGTGGCGGAATGTATATGGCCCTTTGATTATGGGTGAAAGGGTGGAATGTAGGTGGGAGTTGGGCGGTATGGATGTTGATTCGGTGCCCTGTTCGCCCTTAAAAAGGCGGTCGATACACGCTAATAGCTGCGGCGAAGGGAAGTTTTCCTGGTTATTAGTGCCCTCGCGCTTGTAGGTTTTGGGTGTTTGTACACCTGAAAGTACTACGTCTTCGTATAGCAAAGGTTCCCAAAGGCCCTGCCAAATGTCGCCCGCCGGCCGCTTTCGGATGGCAATTTCACCCCCACACCTAATATATATGTAGCCCATGCGGCGCTGTTTGGGGGCTTGCGACTTTGTTTTTACGGGTAGCGAACGCACCAAACCTTGCGCAAAAGCCACGCATTGACCACTTAACGGACAGCTGTTGCAGAAACTTGGCGTATCGTTTGGCGCGACTGTGTGCCCGTTTACCTTGCCTGTTTCGCCCTTCACGGGCAAGCATTGCAGTGCCCCAAAGTCCATGATGGCCTCGTTGTAGCGTGCCGGAGCGTGGTGGGGCAAAAGTGATTGGGCTAAGGTGGCGAACTGTTTTTTGCCTTCGGTGGAGTTGATGGGCGTGTCGATGCCGAAGAAACGCGCCAAAACACGATACACATTGCCATCTACTACCGCCACAGGAAGGTTGAAAGCGATGGACGCAATGGCCGCCGACGTATAAGGTCCAACGCCTTTTAGCTTGGAGATTTCCTCGTGGGTGTTGGGGAAATGTCCCAATTCTGCAATCTGTTTTGCCGCTTGGTGCAGGTTACGGGCACGCGAATAGTAGCCCAAACCTTGCCAAAGGCGCAACACTTCGTCTTCGGTGGCGGCGGCAAGAGCGTTTACCGTGGGGTAATTGCGCATAAATCGCTGCCAATAGGCCATGCCTTGGCTCACTCTCGTTTGCTGTAAAATCACCTCACTAAGCCAAATGGCATACGGATCTTTGGTCTCGCGCCACGGCAAACTTCGGCCGTGGCGTTGAAACCAACGGAGTAGGGCGGTGGAAAAGGGATGAGTTGTGGTCACTATGTGGGCTTTAAGCAAAAACGATAATGAGCAGGGCATGGCGCAAAGAAGGCTACTTCTCCTTCTCTTTGTCCTCCTTTTCGGTCTTTGGGAAGTTCTTTCGTATAAGTGCAAACATCTTGTCTTTATCTTTCTTATACAGCTTTACGTACTTTTCGAGTGCGGGTACAGGTCCCGTAAGGTCTTTGTTGTTGATGTAATGGTTCAGTGTTGCCACCATCGCAGCCTCGTATCCGTCCTCTGTTTCTTTGGTTTCCTTGTTCTCTAAGGCATAAAGAATGTAGCCTGCATAATAGCTAAACAAGTAAGGGTTCGATTCCTTTTTGGCTAGAAGTTGGGATTCGTTCTTCCCCATTGGTATCGTAACTTGGTCTGACGGCACCGCCCAAGCCATGATAAACCTAGCTGCATCTTCCATATCGCGGGCAGTAAACCGATGGGATAGGTAGTATTGGCAGCATCTTTCAACATCTTTGGTATGCTTGCGGCAGTCTTCGGCTGTTTCAAGTTTCGGCAGTTCAGGCAAGTCGCCATAGCCTTTCTTGGCCTCTTCTTTTAGCTTTTCCAACTCTTCGCTTAGGCTTTGGGCCTTGTCTCCCTGGTTATTCCCCTCGTAATAGGTAACCAGATACTCGGCTTCGTCGGTGTATTCTTGGGCATGTTGCCCAAAGAGATCTTTGTAAATGGCCAATGCGCGCAACTGAAAATTGATGGCATCGGCCTTATTGCCTGCGTAAAACGAGTTCTCGGCGGCGTGAATAAGTATCAAAGCCATATCTCTATCGTTGGTATAAAGCCCTTCGTATATTTTCAAAGCTTTCTTACTGTTGGCCAAAGCCTCCTTATATTGTCCGTTAGACGATAGGTATAGCGAAAGGTTGTCTAAGTACCAAGCATACCGTTTGTCTTTGGTGTTGAAGTGTTTGCCGTATAGGTCTACCACCTTTTGAGCCGTTTCTACGGCCTTGCTCAGGCGTTTGGCACTGAAATAAGACTTGCCCAGGAACACCAAACCATCTATATAGATGGTGTCGGCCTCACCACGAAGGTGCTTTACCTTTGCGGTGTAGTCTGTGAAAGCCGCTATGGCCTTGTCGAATTTGCCGTCGGCAATGAGCATACGAGCAGTGCTGTCCATCTCGTGCAGTTGTTTTTCTTGCTCCGTTTTCTGTGCTTGTGCAGCATTTGCGGCGAGCAATAGCAATGCCGCGAGTAGTGTTTTCTTCATAAGCGTTATGGTTGATATTAGTTTTAATGCTGATATTTGGTGGTGGTGAAGGGTTGTCTTCACCACCATTTTGCTTGATTTAAACTTCTGAGGTGTTGAATTGTGCTGTTTGTAGGTTTTGTTGTATGCTGTTTTTAGCTGAGCGTTGACGAGCTTTTGCGTGTTGGGTTTAAAGTTACTTGTAGGGGTTGGCCAGTGAATGGGCCGCCTTTCAAACTTGCAGCTCCATAACTTCATCGGCTTATAACCTCACGAACTCACAAGCTCATGAACCCATAAGCTCACTACCTCATGAGCTAATGAACTCACAACCTCATACCCTCACAGACTTATTTATTGTTCGGGGTATTGCTGGTAGATGGTTAGTCCGAAGGCATGGGTATAGGCATATATGTGCTCCATGATGTCGGCCAGCGTGTGTTCGTAGTGAATGTCGGGTGCATTCTTAATGAAAAAATAGAACTCTATGGGCAGTCCGCATTGCGTGGCCTCTACCTGTTTCACCATCAACGTTTGCTCTTCGTTTACCTCGGCGCGCTTGGTAAGATATTGTTCGATGAACAAGCGGAAGAGCGAGATGTTTACTTGTTGGCCTTGCATCTGCTCTTCGGTGAGCAGCTTGTTTGAAAGCAGCGAGCTTTTAAGGGCATCGTCTACCAACTTAACGCTTCTGAAATCTACGTACAGCAGACGTTGTACACGGCGGCCTGCACCCTTTTGCATGCTTCGCCAGTTCTGGAACGAGCCACTTACCAATGCCAATGGTGGAACGGTAACGGTGGTGTTGTCGAAGTTTCGCACTTTAACGGTTGTCAGGCTGATGTCTTCTACAACGCCGTCAGCAGGTGTTGAAGGCACCGTTATCCAGTCGCCCTTCCTCACCATGTCGTTACTGGTAAGCCTAATGCCCGCAACCAGTCCCTCAATGGTGTCTTTAAACACCAGCATCAGTATGGCCGAGGTCGCTCCAAGACCTGCAATGAGCGACAGCGGGTTCTTGTTGAAGAGGATGGCAACCACCACAATCACGGCGATAAAGATAACAATAACTTTCAATACGCCGCAAAATGTGCGGATATATTGGCGAACGGACGGACTGGAAGATAGTTTAAGCTGTGTGAGTGAGTTGATAAAGGCGATGAAAAGCCTTACCGACATCACCACAATGTATATGGCCGTGAGTTTCTCTAAGGCGGTATGCACCAAGGCATATTGGAAGAAAACCAAGGGCAAGAGCCACGAAACCACGATGGCTGGCACAATTCGGCTTGCCGTTATCAGCACATTGTCGTTGAAAAGGATGTCGTCCCAATTGCCTTTTGTCTTGCTGGTGATGCGGTGCACCACGGGGATAAGTATCTTACGGCAAAGTGCGCCTGCCGCCCAAGCCAGCAAGATGGTGACCAGCACCAACAAAATGTGGCGCACAATGGGTACGGCGTTGCCCGAAACGCCTGTCAGGCGGATAATCTGTTCTACGTAATCTTTTATTGTTTCCATTGATATGTCGGTTTTAAAAACATGGTTATCAGTGATGTTTGGGGTTAGGGTTGGCATAGGGCCGTGCAAACCTTGTCTTGGAATGCACGTGCATTGCGGCCGTGCATCACGCCTTGGTTGATGATGGCAAAGCAAAGGCGATGTCCGTTGGCGGCAGTGCAATAGCCTGCCAGCGAGAACACGCCCGTAACGCTGCCCGTCTTGGCACGCACGTTGCCACGAGTAAACACCCCTTTCATGCGCGATTTCAGCGTGCCGTCTATGCCGGCGATGGGCAACGAGGGCGAGAGGTGCAGGTAAATGTTGGCATTGCGAAAGGCATAGCGCAACATGGCTACTTCCAGTTCGGCCGAAACATAGTTGTATAGCGATAGGCCCGACCCATCGGCCACCTTGTAAGCGGCGGCATTGAGGCCTAACTTGGCAATGAGCCTTTTCACCACTTGTGCCGCGTTTTTGGCCGTGGCAGGTTTGTTTCCCGTTGCGGCAGCAATCTGGTAAAACATGGCCTCGGCATAAAGGTTGTCGCTCTCTTTCATCATACGCATAAGCACTTGGTCCATTGTGTGAAAGCGCGTACAGATGCAAGTGGCGTCTTGCGGGCGTTGACCTGTGGCGGTGAAGGCGTCTAGCACGATGCCTGCCTTGCGCAGTTCTTGCATAAAACGGTCCATAAACACGTCTTTGCGGGCGTAGACCAATGCCGAGAGCACGGGATTGTCGTCGTCCCAACACCAACCTTTGCCCAATAGGTCGGTTGTTTTCATCGACTTGTCGGCGTAAAGCGTGCCGCGAATGGTGTCTACCCCCATCTTTTGCAGGCTTTCCACAAAGGCGTGCATGTCGTCGGTGTTGAAACGCGGGTCCATCCCCCCAACGCAATACACGTTACCCGTTAGTGTTCGGTTCTCGATAGTGCCTGTATAGCACAACTCTGTTTTGAACTGGTGCGAACCGCCCAGCTTGTCAAGGGCGGTAATGGCCGTTATAACCTTCATCGTTGAAGCGGGGCGCATGGTTTGGCGTTCGTTAAAACAGTATATGGCCGAGTCGGCATCGAGGTCGTAAACCATCAATCCCAATTGCGAAGTGCGCAGCATGTCGGCTTGTACCAGTCTGTCTATGCGTGCTCTCACCGATTGGGGCCACGGCAACAGGCTGTCGGTGGCCAATGTGTCGGCTAAAAGCGAGTCGGTAGCCAGCGTGTCGGCCGCTGCCACGGTTTCGTCATCGTCGTCAGTAACGTCTTTTTCCACTTGCCCCATCATAGGCAAGGCCATCAGCCAAGCCAACAGAACTACGAGGGCGTATTTGCTTTTTAATTTCATCATTCGGGTGTTGCTTGCCGTTTCCTTATCTCGTCGATAAAGGCATCGGCGTTGTCTGGTTGCACGCTCACTAGCCGTTTGTGTCCGCATTGCAGCAGCACATATTGCGAAAGGCCGAATCCCGTAGACATCTTGCGGCACGAAACGATGTCGTTAACGCGTATCTGTCTTGTTTTTGAGAAACGTCCGTTGTCGATATACAGCATTTCCTCTTCGCCGTCGTTGCGGCGAAACACGTATGTGGTGTGCACAACTCGTTCTATCATTAGCACCACCACGGCGGCCAGCAAACATCCAACCAGGGCGCTTTTCGTCCAAAACATGTATAGCGCAAGCAGTGCAAAGGCAAGTATGCCGCAGACTGATGCGGGCGAAAGGCGTTGGTGGAATGTTCTGTCCATTGTGGGGTAGGTGCTTTTGTTATGGTGTTGGCGTTTGTGTGGGTGCTTGTTTACCGCTCCGCCCCCATTTGCACAAGGGCGTTGTTTGGGCAACAACGCGGTATCGGCATCCTTTTGCCAACCATCATTTCACGATCTACAAAATTACAAAAATAATTGTTCTTATCGCCCCTTTACTGCCTTGTTTATTATTTTTTTAGTATAAAGAGGGTGGGCGTATGGTATAAATGGGTGGGGCGTATGGTATAAATGGGTGGGGCGTATGGTATAAAGGAGTAGGACGTGTGGTATAAAGGAGTAGGGCGTATGGTATAAATGGGTGGGGCGTGTGGTATAAAGGAGTAGGGCGTGTGGTATAAATGGGTGGGGCGTGTGGTATAAAGGAGTAGGGCGTATGGTATAAATGGGTGGGGCGTATAGTATACAGAGGTGGGGAATATAGCGTAAATGGGTTTGGGCGAAGAGACAACAAACGAGTGCAAAACCATTATGTTTCTTTTGCATAACTCGCATTTTGGGCGTTTGAAATAGTGACTTTGTTTTTGGATTGAAGTGTATAAGCAACAGCAAGGTTACTTAATGTGATGTTAATTTGTATCTTTATATTTTACAAAACGACTTCTGCTTGACTCTCCATTCTAGAGAAAATAGTGGTTGAAAAGTAGGAAAATACCTACTATTCTCTGTCTTACGCACCTTTCTGCTTGTCTGTTTTTAAGAAAACAACCTGCATTTTGCACCATTTTGCCTTTCTAGTTGCTTGCCAACTCGTAATTTTTTCACCCCCAATTACCTACTTTTAGCCCCTAAAATCCCACTTTTTAAAGCACTTTTTGCCCACTTTGCCCCAAGTTTTTAATGGTTTAAAGGAGTTTTACCCACCTCTTTGCAGTGAATTTTTATGCGTTTTGCCTCGCATTTTGCAGCAAAACGCATTGCATTTAGCACCATTTTACCTTGCGTTTAGCACCAAAACGCACTGCATTTAGCATCAAAACGCACTGCGTTTAGCGGCATATTGCACTGTATTTAGCACCAAAATGCACTTCATTTTGCTGCAAATGGCCCAAAATCCGGTGCAAGTTGCGGTTTTATGCAATGCACATTCATCTTGCCTGCATTTACATGCACCCCCTTTTTGCATCAAAACAAACCTTCGCGAGAATCGAATTTTTGCGGTCGGATGGGCAGTTGGTGGACTACGAAGGCACTCTTAGTGTTAAAAATCTTGCTGAAAAGGTTACGTTGGTATGGAGTAGGATGCAATTGCTGATTGATTAATTGCCAAGGGGTCAGTTGACTGATTACAGATTAGCTGTATGAACGTTCTATGCCTCATACGGTTAGCGAAAAAGATGTTGTTTCAATTTTGAACTTATATGGGGTTGTTTGAAAACTTGTCATTAATCACTCTATTTCTTTTTGGGTCTTGTTGTGTTACCACAAGCTTTCTTCTTACCAATGTTACTTTTAACTTGTGGTATTCCTGTTTCAATACCGCTACTGCACCTACAGTCTGTTAATAGTACCAGAGTGTTGTCAAGATTCTTGTATTCCTCCTTCAAGTCTTTAAAATCTTTAATTTTCCCACCCTTATGAACATCAAATACCCAAAACACAGATAAGCACGCATTAGTCGCGTTAGTGTATTGAACAAATTTGTTTTTATACTCCTGACGTTTTTTCTTGTTTTTAATCTCTGTATTATTAAGTAATTTAAGTTCAATCATGATGGGATCGCATAATCCGTATCTAATAAGAAAGTCTGTGCGCTTATTATCCTGAAGAGCCACTTCTCTATCAACTTGAATGGTTTCCAGCCCCATCAGGCAACACTTATTTATGATGGTATTCTTCAATTCTCTCTGGATATAATCCTCGCTCAAACTTTGCTGACGCACTAAAGCATATACGCCTTGATCTTGAATCTCTTTCTGAACTTCGTACTGAATCTTTGAGAAATATTGCCTTAAATCACTATTATTCCGAATTTGCAGATAAGACTCGTCAATGCATTTATTATACAGCTTAATAGCCTTGCTTATAGTTATAGTTTCATTTTTCAAGAAAATATTTTCGGCATTATTCATAATGAGGTAAGCTAGATAACTCATGTTCTTCGCGTTAAATGCCTCTACTTTTTTTCGTAATTCTGAAATATAAGTGATGTTGTTGATATTCACAAAGAATAAATATATCTGTCTAAGAAGATAGCTTGAATACTCCTGAGTTTCGGGTTTTAAACATAATGGTAACCCAAATTCAAACAAATCCAACATTTGTTTAATGAGGTCATCATTATTTTTAATATTCATAAAACACCTAAACATATATGGGTTTGGACTAATCATTTCAGATTCTTCCCTAGAGATACAGCGAGCATGTCCCGTCTCGTTGTGAAAGGATTTGGTGACATTAGCTTTAAGATATTCTATCCTCCAGTTTATCGCTTCTGGGTCTTGAAATTTTTCTATCATGATAGCATTGCACTGCATTTTAACGCTTTCAATACTTTCATCTTCAAGGCAACCAAACAGCTTTTTATACTTATTTATATCCCACTTACAATAATCTTCTGAGATAAGATCCAAAGCACGAGAAGCTGCTATTTTGTTTCCAAGACTCTTATCCTCTATATATTTTTCGATATACTCCTCTAACTTATAAGATAAAGTATCAAAGCCGTAGTCGGTAATGCAAGCAAAAATATCATCAGAGCTAACATTCATGAAATCATCTTTCCGATCTTCCCACCACCTTACAATTGCTGACTTCTCGTCTTGGTTTATATTCCCTATAATAGACTTATATATGTCTTTTATTTCATGAGAATCAAAGTTCATAGTACAACATACTATTGGAAGAGTCTTTATTAATGTATCCTTATACTTTTCCAAAAGTTCTCTGTAACATAAGTGATGAAGTACTCTCACATAATATGGTATTTTAATCAATGCTTTTGATAAACTATAAGAATTTTCTCCATTACTTTTCAATGCAAGCTTATCTAAATCAATCTTGTTAAAGAAGTTAGTGATAACATCCACAATAGGCTTATGATCTTGCTTGCTTAAAAAATCAATGCTTTTAGAAAGTTCAAAAGCTAATTCATATTTATCGTATTCAGATGTTTCTTGTTTTGAAAGTCTCTGATATGCTTTTGATAGCGATGGGGCATAGTCTCTCTCTTGCTTCATCTCGTTTGAGTTCTTATCCCACTGTTCAAAGGTATTTTCGTAACGTTTTATATAATCAGATATGGTACATTTCTTAGATTCGTCCTTTCGTATTTTGTTTATAAGATAAATTAGAATTTTGTCTTTGTTCCACTTTTCTGCATCTATATCATTCAATAACTTTTCTAATTTAGATAATAAATCCGCATCGATCAGATCTGCGTCAAACGTCCTAAATAGATCTTCTAGTTCCCATATATCTTTCTCAAAGCAATTAAAAAATATCATCCCTGTTTCTTCTTCCAGTAAAATTTGTTTAACTACAGTATTGATTTCTTTTAGAGAAGAATAGTTCCTATTTTTTACAAAATATGCAATGACTTTTGTCATAAGGTTTCTTCTATCTTGATTGAATTTCCAAACAACATCAAACTGCTTTTTCAAATAAAAATCGTAAAGAACAAGTAAAGATCCCTTGGGATTAAAGAAATCACGAATTCCTTTCGAAAGAATCTTATTATATGCATAGATTATTGATTCAGGATCGTCAATGTACAGAACTACATTTATTGCTTCAGGATTACTTTTGTCGCAATAAGTCAACCAACAGTCAATTACTAACTTGTCTGTAATTTTTCGATATCCAGTTACTTCTATATACTTTTGCTTTACATCCTCAGTAAAGCTATTAAAAGTACTTGCTAACTCTCTAAGTTCCTCATCATCCTTAAGTGCATAGTAAAAATTTAAAGCAATCTGTTGCATTTCACTATCCTTAGTTCCCATAAGTGCTCTTGCAGCATCTTCCCAATGTTTTATTACACTTTCATCGAGTTTGTTATTTTCAACAAGTCCTTCAAGTATAGCATAAATATTGGTTAATTGTATCTTGTTAAGCTGGTCAGAAGAAATCTTTAATATAGTATTACAACCAGAAGTATAGCATTCTTGTATTAAATTCTGAATAGGACCTCTCCATTTAATGTATGCCGGTACACGCTGATAATGTTCAAATAGATTTGAAAACAACTCTTTTCGTTGCTGAACTCCAAGAGTAGATGGATTAACATATCTTAGAAGCGATTCGAAAGTTTCGTTCTCAAGATGTGACTCATAGGATGTAATGAGCTTAAAAACATTAACGAATGAATCACTTCTGCCCTCCGAATATGAAAGATGAGGAATCACATCATACCAATTAGGATAAATATGCTTTAGTTCCTTTTGCACAGCGACATCGTAAAGCACACTTTCTATATTTTCTTGTCTACCAAGCTCCTTAGCTGCAAGATATTCTTGTATCTCTGAATTTCCAAATTGTAATATTCCATTTGTTTCTTTCAATATACGACTTTCAAAGAAAAGAAGGTCAAAATTGGCTACAAGCATATGTGCCATATTTCCCTTTAACTCGTCTATAATCGTGTACAAGTCGTCTTTTGAAATTTTGTCTTTACGACTTATTTCCATAATGAAAGCAATTTTTTCTATGACCCTTTTAATAAGAGCCTTAAAGTTGTCTTTCCTAACAGGTTTGTCATATGTTGTTAGAGCTTCATCTACTGATTTGTCAATAATAAACTCAAATAGTTCTCCAATATTTGAGATACCCTCTCTTTGATTCTCACTTTCCAGTAGAAACATCAAATACCTAGGTATTGATAGAAGCTTCCTTAATTTTGGACTTCTATTTATATTTTCTTTCGTGACATCAGCACATGTATCAATAATATTTGTTACTTCTTGATCGTCTAATCTATTTACTTCTACAAAAACTAATTTAGTACAAGAAGAGAAAAAACTTGCATAAGATACAACATAGTGTTTTCTACAGGAGAACATTACTTTCACATCCTGATGTTCCTCCTTATATTGCTTTATAAGTTGTAGTGTATAATTGAATTCACTTCCATCAACTTCATCCAAGGCATCCACAATGCAGTATTCAACATCTGACGGAATTACTTGTGGTTTAAACTCGGACGCATTACAAAAAGAAAGTGGCTTTTCTGTAAGACGTGCCTTTATTTCAGAAATAAGCCTACTTTTACCCACACCTGGTTCGCCTGCGATACAGACAAAGTTTTCGCTCAACAAATCATCAATTGACAAAAAGTTTTCTATGTCAAATAAAGACGGAGTTTTACTTTCGTTCTTTAGCAACTCATCGATATTTGAGTATTTAGTTATTTTTGGTACGATATAATTCATAATTACATTGTTAATGAAGTAGTCTTGATTTTTAATATTTCTACAAATTGAGAGGAGTTTATTGTCTTTGTGATGCAAAATCAAGACAAATGTTCCTCTCGTGTATGAAGTACTGGGCAAAATTACAATAAAATTTGTGATTCTGTCCTATTTGTTTGTGGCAAAATCAGAAATTGTAATTGAAAGAACCTATGTGTGGATGGTCTAATACAGAGGTGTACTTTATAGGTTTGATGCGACACTTTCTAGATTGGAAGGTATGAAGTTATATCGTATTTATACCAATTATTCTGAAAAAGATAAGAAAGAGAGAAACGCCAAGGCGACTTCAACAAACAAATATGCCATACATTTGTAAAAAAGTACCAAAAAGTCTTTGCTGCTTATTTTACTTTTACTATATTTGTAGCCGTAGAGACATCTGTCTCATAAACATAAACAATACCCGAAAACACATTGAGCCATGAAAGCAATTATATTTGTTGCGATTTTGCTTTGTTGCGCTTGTCAGCCCTTATCTGCACAAGACGCCAATTTCCACGCAGGCCTGCGGCTTGGCGGAGGCATCAGTTCCAATTCCAACGTCGACCGGATATTGGTGAGCGAGGACTATTATTCCAACTATTCTTTACGGAAACGCGTGCTGTTTGTGCCATGCGCCGAGCTGTTCTTTCTGTATAAGCCGCAGGGAAACCTGTGGGGCGTGGAGGCAGGCATCGTTTATTACAACCGCACGGCACGTGTTAGGTACGATGATAGGGACGAGCTGAACTATACGCTCTCCGCGCGTTACCACCATCTGGGCTTGGCAGCCTACTTCAACCTCTATCCTTTCAAGGAGCGAAACACGTGGCATGTGTCGCTGGGTGGACGCCTTGGAGCGAACCTTTCGCCCGAAAACCTAAGCTATAAAGGGAACCAAGAGGACGCAAAGTTTAAGAAGTGGAAGTACCCAAGCGTAGAGGAGACGGAACGGGTGATGCGAAGTAAGCTAAAAGGACGCCCCGACGCTGCACTTGGCGGAGGCGTGGGCTACGACTTCCATTCGGGCATCTGCATCGACTTGCGCTTTCATTACAGTTTGGGGAGTACCATCAAGACCGAGACCAACACCTTTAACTGGGTGGAATGCGCCAACCACAACTGGCAGGCAGAGCTTACGGTTGCGTATGTGATAGACATTAAGTGAGGCCTGCGCTGAACCGCTGCACTGTAAAAAGATAAACCGTTGTTGCCTATTCACTCGCTTGTTTCTCTCGCGCGTACGCGCGCGTTCCTTATAATATTACTATCTATCTTTGCATACACATGAATAACCCTAGCCCCAATAACCAACGCAATATGCGGCGTGCCGTCGCCCTTTTGGCCATTGTGCTTGCCCTGTTGTTGTGTTTCAGACTCTGCAAACGCAAAACAACAGAAGACCCCATACCCCCACCAACGCACCAGGAAACAACCCCGACAAAGGTTGCTCCGCAACATACCTCTGGGAGAACTCATCCCAAGGGAAGTGGCTTACGTACAAGGCGAGATGCTGGGAGAAAGGGTATAAAGAGATGTGCTAACACTGAGCCAACAACCCCAAAGAAGGAGGAAAAGTACGCCACAGCAGAAGACGAGGGTGTAACGGATGCGCCACAAACGAGGGTTGGAGCAACCGAACAACCTGTGGAACAGCAAACGCAACAACAACCCGACCAACCAACAGAGCCAAAGACGGAGCAACAAACCAAACCAGCCGCAGAGGAGAACACCCCTGCGGAGAAGACCCGACAACCTAAATCGGCACGCGAGCCGAGGAAACGGATAACCATGCGATATAAGGGGCATAATCAATCGCGCATCGGCATCAGGGCAGGTGCGGGCTATGCCGTCATCAACAATCTCGGTGCAATGGTTGAAGAGGGTAACATCCGTCCGCGTTACACGTTGGAAGCGTGTGGGGCCACAGTACCCACGATAGGCGTTTTTGCGTTATTGCGCCGTAACCGATTGGGAATGGAGCTTGCAACGGATTACACTTGGCTTGCATCGACATTGAAAGAGCATAAGCTGGCAGGCAACGTGAACGAGGAAACGAACTTCCGCTATCATCTCCTCATGCCGCAGCTTGCCGCGCGGCTCTATCTTCTTGGAAACCTTTACATGGGTGTGGGCGTTGGGCTAGCCATTCCACTTAATCCTGGTGGTATCGACTTCACGAGCGACCGACCTGCGATGTTCGCCTCGGCCGACGAGCTGACGCAGGCACACCTGAGAGAAACGCTTCGGGCAAGGGTGCAGGCCATGCCCCTCATCAAAGTGGGCTACTCGTCGTTCAAGAATGGCATTGAGGCCTATCTGCAATATGCTTATGGCCTAACCGACCTCATACAAACCAAAGACAACCCCTACGGCTATGCCACAGCAAGGAACAACAGTCACCTGTTCCTGCTGACAGTGGGCTATACCATACCTCTCAATAAAAACAAACAACCATGATACAGTTCAGATACGGCCATGTGGCAACGTTCGTTCCACTATTGTGCATGCTGCTCCTTACGGCAAGTAGGGTGCAGGCACAGATACAAAAGCATACACCGCAGCATGCTCCCGGCGGTGTAATGGGCTATGTAAAGTGGGGCTTTGGAAATGACAATGCGCCCATGCAGCTTGCCGCCAATAGCGGAATGACCTTCGTTGGCGTGGGTAAGGCGAGGCAGGGCGGCGAGCAACTGCTTTGGCATGTGGGCGCGCAGGGCGGACAGACACAGCTGGTGCAGACCACAGCGCGCACGGCCGACCTGGCCCGTGGCACTTTCATGAACTATGTGGGGCGCGACACGTTGCCGCCTCTGCGCCTTTATACCTACGTCAGTTCTGCCGCCAACGGCATCCGTGGCACGCTAGCCGTGGGCGGAACCACTAAGGAACGATTGCCCATAAGGGCGATGAAAGAGGGTATGGCGGAGTATGCGGTGTATCCTCGTGCACTTTCGGGCACGGAACGCATGCGCGTTGAAAGTGCAATGGCCTTGCGTCATGGCATTACGCTGAACCATTCGTACTTCAACTCTAAGGGCCTGGTTGTACGAAACTACTACCGCCTTAAAGCCTACAACCACCGCGTGGCTGGCATTATCGGCGACAGTACGTCGTGCCTGTACCTGTCGACGGGCCAAAGTGCTGATGGCGAAGCGGCTGTTCGCGTGGCGGCCAAGGCCATCGGCGAGGGCGCGAGCTACCTTTGGGGCGACAATGCCAAACGGCTTGCTTTCGCGGCAGATAGGGGAAACGGCAAATGGATGCAACGGCGATGGGCGGCAACCACTACGGGGACACCTGTGGCGGGCATGACTTTGACGCTCGACACGCGGAGCATCAGGCAACTGGAACCGCTCGGCGAGGGCGAAAGTTATTATCTGGCCATAGACAATAGCGGAACGGGTAAGTTTCCCGTCGGGCAACTTAGATATTATAAGGCACACATGGGGCAGGCGGACAGCGTTACGTTCATGGGCATAAGTGTCGGCGTGGGCGAAAGCGTCTTCACGTTTCGCGCGGCCAAGGACTTCTTCTCTACCATCGACGTGGAACAGCCACGTTGCTCCACTGGCGCGAAGGGTGCTCTGCGCGTACTGCTCACGGGCGGCACACCCCCATACCGCCTAACGGCAAGTGTCGACGGCAAGGCTGTATGCGTACATGCTACGGCGGACAGCATCGTAACCGTCCCCTCGCTAACGCAAGGCAAGTATGTCATCGTGGCATACGATAGTAGCGGTAAATCGCTATGCAGCGAGGTAACGTTGCACAATGCCGACTTGGCCGACGTTCCCGACTTGGAGGACGTTAGCTTTGCCCAAGGGGCCGAACGCGACTATCACTTGGAAACGAAAGGCAACTACGCTTGCCGTTGGAAGACCCCTGCCGGGAAATACCTAGACGGTCGGCGTGTAACGCTTGAAGAAGATGGGGAATATCTTGTTGAAGTAACCAATGACGATGGTTGCTCTACGCTGCGCACGCTGAACGTAACCACTGCAACGAGCGATGGTTTCGCACGCTACGAGGTGTCGCCCAACCCTACTCGTGACGGCAACGTAGATGTACGCGTTGAATTGACGGAGGCTGCTCCGCTCGCGCTGTTTCTCCATGCTCCCGATGGTGCGCTGTTG
The DNA here is from genome assembly GCF_000162415.1 of Prevotella sp. oral taxon 317 str. F0108. Taxonomy (NCBI): domain Bacteria; kingdom Pseudomonadati; phylum Bacteroidota; class Bacteroidia; order Bacteroidales; family Prevotellaceae; genus Prevotella; species Prevotella sp. oral taxon 317. Next base: position 192,720 of record NZ_GG740072.1, read on the forward strand.
CAAACCGAGGTTCGCGAACCTGAAAGCTACCACGCTACGCGCCTATACCTACCTATTGTGGGCGTGTACATATTAGAGATGAGGAGTGGTGAGGCTAGGCGAAGTGTGAAGATTATAAGAAGATAGCCCATACAAGGAACGACTAAACCTGAAATGCACATGAAAAGATTGATACACATCACGTTGGCAACGGCCATAGCTCTACTGTCGCTCGCATCTTGTAACGATGGTAGGCGTACTTCACGCGGCATGGACGCACAAGGAGAAGTAAAACGGCAGGTTATACATCACGCCGAACAAAAGGCCGACAAAGGTTCGGTAGTGCCGAATGCCAAGAAAGGCATTGGCGGCACGCTTGTTACGCGTAAGGTGCAGGGTAGGGAAACCAACAAAGACCTATCGCGCTTGCGCAGCTTCCGACGTCGTACAGTGAGCAAACTCTTCGCACGCGATGCGGCCGACTCGCTGCATCTGGGGCGTGCCCAGCTGCATGTTCCGAGTGGTAGTATGGAACGGGCCAAGTTGTTGAGCGTAACGCCACTGGGTAAGGGCGAACTGCCCCACCTGCCGGCAGGCATGGTGAATGTTACGGGCGATAGGGATGTGCCCGTTTCCGCATCGTTGAAAGGTGGTGTGGCAGGCTACCGCCTGTTGCCTCACGGCGAGCATTTCGTGCATGCGCCTGCAACCATCACCGTGCCCTATGATAGCGCGCTCATCCCGAAGGGCTATACGGCAGACGACATACACACCTATTATTATGATGAGCTGCAAGGCAAGTGGACGATGCTTCGCCATAAGGCCCTGGATAGGGAAAGGGAAGTGGTGATGGCCGAGACTTCGCACTTCACCGACGTGATAAACGGCATCATCAAGGTGCCGGAGAGTCCCGAAACGCAGAACTATGTGCCAACGGGTATTGCCGAACTGAAAGCCGCCGACCCCGCAGCGGGCATAACCACGGTGAATGCCCCCACGCCCAACCAAAGCGGAACGGCATCGCTGGGCTACACCTTCGAGTTGCCCAAAGGGCGCGGCAGCATGCAACCCTCCGTGGGTTTGCAGTATGGCAGCGATGGCGGGTCGTCGTACGTGGGTTATGGTTGGAGCCTGCCCGTGCAGAGCGTGGACATCGAGACGCGCTGGGGTGTGCCACGTTTCGACATCGAGCATGAGAGTGAGAGCTACCTGCTGATGGGAACGAAACTGGGCGACCGCACTTATCGTACAGCCGAACTGCCAGGCCGGGCAAAGGATAAGCGTTTTAAACCGCTGGTTGAGGGCGGCTTTGCGCGCATCATCCGCAGGGGCGACTTGCCCACAAACTACACGTGGGAAGTAACTTCCAAGGATGGCACCACATCCTACTTTGGCGGCATTGACGGTAAGATAGCAGACAACGCCGTAATCAAGGATGCCGAAGGGAACATCGTGCGTTGGGCACTTTACCGAACGGTGGACACCCACGGCAACTTCGTTTCGTACACGTACGAACACCATGACAGCACCCTCTACCCCAAGTGCTATCGCTATACGGGACACGACGACGAAGCGGGAGCTTATGCCGTGAACTTCGAATACGCCCCCACGGCGCGCAAGGATGCCATGAGCAGCGGCCGCCTGGGTGTGTTGCAACGCGACGACCGCCTGCTTCAACGCGTAAACGTTACGTTCAACAACGAGTCCGTACGCAGCTATGCGCTGCATCATCGCGAAGGCCCTTTTGCCAAGACGCTGCTAGATAGTATCGTGCAACTCGATGCTAAGGGAGCAAGGGTGGCCGCACAAGGGTTTGAATACTATGATGATGTTAAGGGCGGAATGTTTGGAAAAGCGGAGTCGTGGACATCGGAGGCAGACAGTAAACACGAACATTTACCCCCATTGCAAAAAGCCATAAACGGATTCAGCAACGAGTTGAGCATGCTTGGTGGAGGATACTCCAAAGGAAGGACTTTGGGTGGTGGCCTGCTCGTCGGATTTGGCGTAAGTGTTGCCACCGTGAATGTCGGAGCTTCATACATACATTCGAAGAATGAGAACTTTGGAAAGGTAGCACTAATAGACATTGACGGAGACGGGTTACCGGATAAGTTATTCCAAGCGCGGGATGGGCTTCGCTATAGGAAAAACCTCTCTGGTGAAACAGGAAATCCCATATTTGCGAAAAGTCGCATGATCAAGGGAATAGGGGAGTTTTCCAGAGGAACAAGTTCAAGCAAGACACTCAATGCCGATGCTGCCGTTGAGCTGCCTTTCGTTTCCCCTGGCGTCAGCTACAGCCGAACTTGGGATAAGACGGAGACGAAGATCTACCTGTCCGACTTCAACAACGACGGACTGGTGGACATCGCCAACAATGGCATGGTATGGTTTAACAGGATCGGCACAGACGGCCTTCCTACGTTCATACCCTCGACGAAAGAAACGCCCAATCCCATTGTCGGGCGAAGTGCAGAGATAGATTCCACTTTCATTCCCGACTATAAAGCCATCAGGGACTCCTTGGAAAAGGAGAACCCCCTGCACGACGTAGTGCGCGTATGGCGTGCGCCGTTCTCAGGAACAATCCGCATTGCCAGTGTGGTGAACAAGTCCACAACTTATGGCGACGGCATCACATACAGCATCCAAAAGGAGGAAAACGTATTGAAAAGGGATTCCATTCTCAGCACAGGGACGAGAACGGACAGCCTCACGACATCCGTCAAGGCCGGCGAAAGGGTGTTCTTCCGCTTGCAGTCGCGCTACTCGGGTGCGGCCGACAGCGTGGCGTGGTCTCAGCGGGTGGAATATAGCCGGATTGTTGATGGTAATGCCACCTACCTGGGGCAAGACCTCTCTCACTATGATGCCGCATCCGACTTCTTGGAAGGAATGACCACAGGAATGTTCTTGTCCAAGGACGGACGCGTGGAGGTAAAGGCGCCTTACAGGAAAGGGCGGACGGAGAGTCATGTTACGCTTGTCGTGAGAAGGAAAGATTTACACGGCGAACACATCCTGATGGAGAAGAAACTCCCAGCCGGCACTCCCGTTGAGGATACGTTTGAGGATGCGTTCGACGTATTGGCGAAAGATTCGGTGCAGCTGACCTTCGAGATGCTGACGGATGCCCCTTTGGAATGGAGAAACATGTCGTGGAAGCCAACGTTAAGGTACGTCTCCACACAAGACACGCTCCGTGTAATTCCTTTTAGAAAGATGTATAACAAGCCCGTACTTGTGAGGGCTTCAAGAAATGTTAGGAAGGACCTGGCGAAGAACCAGAAATACGACCCGGGAGTAATTCTCGTGCATAAGTTTAAGGTGAAGCGACAAGATTGGGATAAAGACAAGGATACGGCAACCGTACATGTGAACTTCAACAGGGAGGATGGTACCTTACTGCTTAAACGCAAATATACCTTAACCAAAGACGACAGCATAAAGGTTGACTCGCTGGCCATTGTTGATGCAGCCTTGCTGGAAGAACTCTGCAAGGGAAAGACACTGGCAACGTTTAGTGTAGAAAACGAGTTGAGGTCGGTTGTTAAGGCTACGGTGGAAGTTTTCCGCGATTCCCTTGTCTTCAAAAAGGATTGGACAAAGAAGAAGATGATCGTCGACCACAAGGAGAGGATCCTCGTCGACACATTTGCATGCTCCGTCTTCTCCGGCTACAATTCCCTTAATTTCGGACACCTTTATAGGGGATGGGGACAGTTCGGCTACAACGGGAATAGGGAATACGCAAACCGCCCCATTGAAACGGCGGCATTGACCATCGACACCGACGGATACAAGGGCATCGCGGACAATTATGACAAGAGCCGTAAGGAGGAAGACCTCGCAGGCTTGACGGAGCCCAGCAAGCAACGTTTCTTCGTAATGGGTTACAATGCCATGCGCAAGGTCTATATCGGTGCAACCGACAGTGCCTACGTGGGTGTTTCCTTCCAATGCTCCTCACGTATGGGTGAAAGCGAGATTAAGGTAGACAGTGTGCAGTATGCCTCAGGAGAAGGACTGTCTGCACCGATATTACAATCCAAGTCTTCTGGGCATGGCGTGTCCGCAACGGGGAATGGTCCTCTCAGGTTCGGCGTAAGCGGCAGCAAAAGCAGTCAAACGTCCCATACGGAAGTCGCCGCAATGGATGTCAACGGCGACGGCTATCCTGATTGGATAGATGAGGGGGACAGCCATGTACGCACACAATACACTTCGCCGACGGGAACACTCAGCCAGCTTAGCGTCAAGACTGACATTCCGATGCCAGAGTTCAGCTCGGGTGCTTACAGCCTCGGCATAGGCAATGACGGTGCCATTGCCGTAAGCATAGGCAACAGAAACCGTTCTGAGTCGGGAAGAGCAACAGGCAATTCCTCTCCGGGCGATGTCGGCAGCATGAACAATGCTAATGAGAATCCAAACAAGG
>NZ_GG740072.1:197539-198686 GCF_000162415.1 Prevotella sp. oral taxon 317 str. F0108
CTACCACCCCCACGAATAACTCGACGGGCCAATGCGAAGGGCAGAATGCCAGTGACGGTAATGCCGTTTCCAGCCTGGCCGTCACAGCCAGCGGTAATTTCTCTCATGGAAACTCCAAGACTACACGCGATTGGTTGGACTGGAATGGTGACGGATTACCCGATATGGTTGAAGGCGATGCCGTGAGGTACAATCTCGGCTACGGTTTCACAGGGCACATGCCGCGAGGCTGCCAGGACTTGGATGCCACATCCAACACCAACTGGGGTGCGGGATTGGGAACAAAAATCACCGTTCTCGGCAACGCGGAGATTACGGGAGGTTTCAACGGCACGAAGACAACGACCCTTACAAACTGTTCCTATGCCGATCTTAACGGTGACGGAATGCCGGATAAAATCATCAGGGATGGTGACGATGTTAAAGTTTCCATCAATACGGGAACGGGTTTCGTTGACGAAGCCCAAGACGTTCAGGGCAGTGCGGGAAAGAACCTTGCCACGTCCGTATCATTGTATGGCAGTGCGGCATTCTCCTTCAAAATCCACCTGCTGTTCCTGAAACTGACGATCACTCCACACGTAACCGCTGCTTGGTCCACTGGCGTTAGCCGCACGGAGAGCGCTTTACTCGACATTGATGGCGACGGCTTGCCCGACTTCGTTGAAAGTGCAGGCCCTGATGCGCTTGTCGTTCGCCGCAACCTCACCGGCCGCACCAACCTGTTGCGCAGCGTCACCCTGCCTTTCGGCGGACACGTCCGCGTGGAGTACCGACAGACGTTGCCCAGTTTCGCCATGCCCGGCCGCCGCTGGGTGATGTCGGCCGTGGAGACTTCGGGCGGATATGCCGAGAACGGGGCGACGCGCATGCGCAACGAGTTCGCCTACGAGGGCGGCTACCGCGACAGGCGCGAGCGCGACTTTTTCGGGTTCGCCAAGGTCGTCACCCGACAGCTGGACACGCAGAAGGGCAATGCCGCCTACCGCACGCAGGTGTCCGAGTACGGGCACAACCGCAACCTGTACATGCACGACCTCGTCACCGCCGAGACGCTGTACGACGCGCAGGGCAACAGGCTGCAAGGCACCCTCAACACCTACGAGGCGGTACGGCAGCGCGACGACAGCACGAGCGTGTTCCCTGC
>NZ_GG740072.1:199732-201447 GCF_000162415.1 Prevotella sp. oral taxon 317 str. F0108
GGAGCTGGGCGACCACAGCGTGCCCGACGGATGGATACAACGCCCCAAGCGCAACGCCGTGCCCGGCACGCCTCCCGGTCCGCCCGTGCAGTGGGACAAGGCCGAAGACCCCGACGACGTGCAGCCGGGTTACGGCTATGTGCCTGCCGACACCGCCCACCACGAGGACATCTTCTACTACCACACCGACCACCTCGGCAGCACCTCTTATATCACCGACGCCAAGGCCAACGTCGCCCAGTTCGACGCCTACCTACCTTATGGCGAACTGCTCGTGGACGAACACAGCAGCAGTGAGGAGATGCCGTACAAGTTCAACGGTAAGGAGTTCGACGAGGAGACGGGACTGTACTACTATGGCGCAAGGTATATGAACCCGAGGACTAGTTTGTGGTATGGGGTGGATCCGCACATTGAGGAAATGGCCTTCAGCAGTTCGTATACTTATTGTGACGATCATCCAGTTAATTTCGTAGATATCAAAGGGAAAAAGAAATTTAATTGGATTGTCCTGAACATGAATGATGCTTCTAAAAATTCTATTGATGTGAGATATACCTCGGCATATTACAGATCGAATTATGATGACAATGTAGTTAATATTTGGGCTCATGGCCTTCGTGCCCCCAGGCCAAATAAGTATAGCCAGCAAGCTTGGGGATTAGGTGTTTCCAAAACAAATTCAGGAGAATTATGGAATAAGGTGGCATTTTATAACCCGAGAGATGTCCTTTTGCTTTCTGAACGTATTGATCTGAGTGATAAGGGATGGAGAGAAAGAAACAATGGACACCCAATTATAGTGCTACATTGTTGTGCTTCATCGACTTTTGCACAAAAAATATCTGCATCAAAGGAATTTAAAGATGTAATAATCATAGCACCAGATGCAACATTGCACTCCAACAAAGAAAAAGGTGAATGGATTAATTCTATTGTATATGGTAGACACTATGAACATAAACGAGAGGGGGCATGGCATGTATACATGAACGGGACACCCCTTAAAAATGAGAAAGGAAAAACTATCTTTTATGATTCTAAGGCTCAGCCTGGAACAAAAGGATTCAATTATAGATTCGACACTAAAAAACAAAAGAAGAAATAAGAATGTGTAAATTCCAATACTTTTTATTAGTAGCAACCATGACCACCCTTTGTTGTTGTGGAGGAAAAGCAAACAAAATTGCTCAAAGAAATGTCCCTAAAACAGCAAAGAAGGTGTATGCGGCAGAAAATTCAGAAGAAGAACTCGATATTCCAATGTATCCTTGTGCAGAATACTCTAATGGCACATTATTTTATGGACGCTATCACAAATATCATCAACTTTCTGAAAGTGAGATTAATTTAATTAAAATAGTCCTTTCTGATAAGGAAAAATGGCTGAAAACTGGATCTGGAATACCTATCCTAGATATAAATAAGTATTATAGACAGTATCTAGCGTATAATAATGGTGACATCTATGTAATGATAAATCTGTATAAATACTACTATATTGTGTTTGATAATAACAATATAGTAGGAGCATGTACTCCCGCATGGGGAATACAGATTATCTCTTTAGTCAATGACAAGAGCAGGAAAAGGTATGATAATGTACATGTTCTCTTAAATCTGTCTAAAAGGCAGATTATAAAAGTTCATAATATATAGGATTATCCAATGAATAGGGTCTCCTATGTAAGACCTTATTATAGGACTACACCATC
>NZ_GG740072.1:202002-205266 GCF_000162415.1 Prevotella sp. oral taxon 317 str. F0108
GGGAGTTGGGCGACCACAGCGTGCCCGACGGTTGGATACAACGCCCCAAGCGCAACGCCGTGCCCGGCACGCCTCCCGGTCCGCCCGTGCAGTGGGACAAGGCCGAAGACCCCGACAACGTGCAGCCGGGTTACGGCTATGTGCCTGCCGACACCGCCCACCACGAGGAGATCTTCTTCTACCACACCGACCACCTCGGCTCTACATCCTACATCACCGACGCCAAGGCCAACGTCGCCCAGTTCGATGCCTACCTGCCCTACGGCGAACTGCTCGTGGACGAACATTCGTCCACGGAGGAAATGCCGTACAAGTTCAATGGCAAGGAGCTTGACCAAGAGACGGGGCTGTATTACTATGGGGCGAGATATATGAACCCGAGGACGAGTCTGTGGTATGGGGTGGATCCGCACATTGAGGAAATGGCTTTCAGTAGTTCGTACTCTTATTGTGACGATCATCCAGTTAATTTCGTAGACATCAAAGGAAAAAAGAAGTTAAATTGGATCGTTCTAACTTTGAAGGATTCTCCAGAAAGTGATCCGAGAAACATATCTGCATATTATAGATCGAATTATGATGATAATGTAGTTAATATTTGGGCTCATGGCCTTCGTGATTCAGAACCTGGGAATATCCAACACGCTTGGGGATTGGGTGTGTCCAAAAGAAATTCTGGCGAATTGTGGATGAATGTAGCTTTTTCTATACCAAAAGACATTCTCTTGTTTTCAGAACGTATAGATGGAGAAGATAGGGGGTGGCGTGAAAGAAATAATGGCCATCCAATTCTAGTTCTGCATTGCTGTGCCTCATCTACTTTTGCACAACAAATATCTACGGCAAAGGAATTTAAAGATGTAATAATCATTGCTCCAGACGCAACATTGCAATCCGGTAAGAAAAAAGGCGAACGGATTAATTCAATTGCATCTGGCAAGCATTATGAATATAAACGCAATGGTCTGTGGCATGTGTACATGAATGGTAAACCGCTTAAAGATAAAAATGGAAAGGCAATACTTTATAATTACAATGCACAGCCAGGGACAAAAGGTTTTGATTACAAACTCAATTTAAAAAAACAAAGAAAGAAATGAAGAATTTTATCAAAGGTGTATTATTGTTTATTGTCATGGTCATTATGAGTGGTTGTGGAAGCAGAGCTGGAGAGTCAAGTGACAATCTGCATAAAAGAGAACCAAGGACGAAGAAAAGAATATATGCAAGGGAAGTTTTGGTGGAGAACCTTGACTATCCGATGCTCCCTTGTGCATACTATTCTAATGACAAACCATTTTATGGCAAAGATAAGGAATATCATAAACTTTCCGACAGAGAGATAAGGATGGTAAAGGCCATCATTGGGGATAAACAGAAGTGGCAGAAACCAGGTTCTAAGTGTCCTTTCTTAGATATAAAGGAATATTTTAGACAGTATCTTGCATATAGAAAGGATGGAAAAACTTATGTGTTGGTCAATCTTTATAAGTATTTCTATATAATTTATGAAAATAATGGTATATTAGGAGCAATCGCTCCTTCACCCACAAGCCATATCATTTCTCTGGCGAATGATAAAAGTCGGAACAAGTACGACAATGTGACAATTCTCTTGGACCTCTCTCGAAAACGGATTTTGGAAGTTCATGACATCTAGGAAGGGTGTGTTGGCTCAGTATTACGACAGGGGGTCGAGGGTGGCTTTGTTCTAACGGGCATATATGTAGCGCATCACAGGGCCTTACTTTGGCTGCAAGGCCTCACCTTCCACGAAACGGAGGACTACACCATCTACCCCGCCCCCATACTCAGCGTTACGCGCCAACGTTTCACCAAGCACTATTTCATCGGCGACAGGCGCGTGGCTTCCAAAATAGGTGCGGGCATATTCCAAAACGCCTACGGGCATGGCGCGAACGTTGTCACGGCCGGGCAGAAAGACTACCAGATGCGTATGATGCAGATAGAAAAACAACGCGAGGACTACTACCGCAAGCTGGGCACGCCACCGGGAGTGCCCACGATGAAGGGTGCGACTGCCGAACCCGAGAACACGCACGAGGGCTACAACTCCATCATCAAGGAGTTGGGCGACCACAGCGTGCCCGACGGTTGGATACAACGCCCCAAGCGCAACGCCGTGCCCGGCACACCTCCCGGTCCGCCCGTGCAATGGGACAAGGCCGAAGACCCCGACGACGTACAGCCAGGTTACGGCTATGTGCCTGCCGACACCGCCCATCACGAGGAAATCTTCTTCTACCATACCGACCACCTCGGCTCTACATCCTACATCACCGACGCCAAGGCCAACGTCGCCCAGTTCGACGCCTACCTACCCTACGGCGAACTGCTCGTGGACGAACACTCGTCTACGGAGGAGATGCCGTATAAGTTCAACGGCAAGGAGTTCGACGAGGAAACGGGACTGTACTATTATGGTGCAAGATACATGAACCCGAAGACGAGTTTGTGGTATGGGGTGGATGCTTTAATAGAGAATTACCCGACAATAGGCTCATACATTTATTGCTCTTCTAACCCTGTCGTATTTATTGATCCTGATGGTAATAAGAAAGTTGTGGTAACAGGAGGAGCAGATGCCCATAATAAATATGAAATGAATTTTGTTAATGCATCAAAAATACAATTAGATAAGTATTTAAAAAGGGCTGGCTCACTAGAAGAGATCAGTTGGCTAATATTTGGTGTGGGGTACTCCCAGGAACAGAAACAAGAAATCGCGAAATGGGCAAATAATAGAGGTGTCTCATTTAAATTCCTAGATACAGCAGAACAATTGGTTAATGAACTAAATTCATCATCCCAATCAAACGACAAACTAACTGAAGTTTCTATGTTTTCACATGGAACGGCTAGCAATGTTTCATTTGGTTTTGGACAGCATGGCGATAGAAATAGCACCAATTATAGCAACAAAGATAATTTGACGGAGGCGACCTTAAATAAAACGCCTCTGCAATCCTCAGCTTTCGCAAAAGGAGGGAGAATAGATCTATATTCGTGCAATTCTGGTACACCTTTGAAATATGAAGAAACAGAGTTCAAAACAGAAAAGGAATTGCGATATACTACACGTCACGCACCAAGTTTAGTCACGTTAATGGGTAGACAATCTAAAACAATAGTAAGAGGATTTGTAGGAAGAAGTGACTATACCCCTGTTGCTCAAGGCCTATTGCCTAAACCAGGTGGAACAGGTGGTTCTTATTCTCCTCATGTCAGAGGTAAAAACGTATC
>NZ_GG740072.1:205716-210799 GCF_000162415.1 Prevotella sp. oral taxon 317 str. F0108
GTTGTTTATGACAGGGCAGGTAAGATAATTTCAGCTAGGAAATTCGATAAAACAAAGAGCAGATGAGCGAAGAATCCCACCTTATGGAAACATCGAACATACCCTAGAACGCCTATGGATATGGCGCAAACATCGTTACAACTAGACAGAAAAATTATCCCATGTTTATGATGCAGATAGAAAAACAACGCAACTATTATGATGGCGACGGAGGCTCCTTCATCACTTGGGTTTCTAGGTAGGCTGCAAGGCTCCCTCAACACCTACGAGGCGGTACGGCAGCGCGACGACAGCACGAGCGTGGAATACCAGATTAGGATGGGGAACTATTCTGGACCAAAGGAACTAAGACAGCGATATTCTCTCGTATTATTGAAACAGGGTCTTAAAGATGAAATAGAGGTTGTTGGTAATTTGGGTGCAACCTTGCGTCCTACAGATGAGCAAAAGGCATTTCCTGATGGAGAGATTTCTCCCTCAAAGAACTTTAAAGTTTTTATAAACCCACTTGCAACACCGGAAGAGCAAGCAAAAGCCGTTGGCCATGAATTTGATGGGCATTTGTTTATGTATTTAATTGGCAAGGATCCTCGTCATGGTGGCTCAACTAGAACACAGTATGGCAATATGGAACTAGAGAAACAAATAAAGGAAAGAGAACATGAATCCATTCGTAATTTTGAAGAGAAATAAAATCCGCTTGTGCATGTATATGTTATTATTCTTCTCTAATGTCTCTTGTGGACAGAATAGAACTGTTATTTCTGACAAGGAACAAGAGAGTATTGTATTATATGATGTTCAAGGGCTTAAATACGAGCAACTTTGGCGATTTAATAATACAATCGTAAGAGATTGTTACTTTACAAGGAAAGGAGAATTTATTGATAATGCAACTTGGAACGTTGAAATTCAAACGCTACTTAAATTAAAAGACAAAATTTTGCGTAAATTCCGCGTTGATGATGAGACATTCACATCGGGTACAGCTATTGTGCTTTTACTTGCCGTACCTAAATCTAACATTTTAGAACTTAGGCTAGCTCGTGGTTTAACATCTTCGTTTGATAAAGAAATGTTAAGAGCGTTAAAGAATGTTGAGCAAGAGGTTCTTGTGTTTTCAGATAATCCCATTGCGGTGTTTATTCCGATAAGAATAACAATAGACTAACGAAAATGTTGTCGTTGTCGGAGATCAGGGAAATAGTCCCAATTCTGATCGGTATTTAAGGAAAAATGAGAACCAACGCCATTTTCTAGAAAGAGGTCTCCAAGACGCGATCAAGTTCAAGAAGAAAGATCCAGAGGAAGCAACCACAATGCTTGTCTATAAGGGACATTACACGGAAAAGGAATTGTCATACTATAAAGGAATGGCAGAAAAGAATGGCATAAGTTTTGAATTGGCATCAGAAGAAAAAGATATAATATACTATATCAATTGTGGAAGTGCAGATGTATCTAAGCCAGACAGAAATTCTGATCCTATCACTGATTTTGAGTATGTTGGACACGGACACCCGAGAGGGTTTTATATTGAACCTCGTGGTAATGACAACTATAAATCATTCAATTCTGAAAAGTTTGAGGCAAGAGCTTTTGACGTAAATGCCAATATCTATTTATATGGCTGTGGGCAAGGCCTCACAGGGAGTGCTCTTCACAAGCTTTATCCACAGTCAACGGAACCCAATTTAATTGATAATATGCAGAGGTTAACAAAGGAAACAATCGTGGGCTATAGTGTAACACTTGAATGGGGAAAGAGTTTAGGTTCTTTCGTTCCATATAGCCTAGGTTTATCAGTTTGTAGGGGACAGAGGAAGCTCAACAAGGCCCTTTATTCCTGAAAACGAAAGAATGGTGATATTAAAAGGAACGCGACAATGAAAATATACATCTTATTAATCGTTCTACTCTCACAACTCCACTTCATGGGGGTTAGTGCGCAAAAGGTAACATATATTCATTTTATACATGGTCCACTTATGGGGAATAAAGGGAATAACTATGTGGGAATACAAATGGATTCGAAAAGTAAAGATATTATATTCTATGAAGCGGGGAAGAAACATAAACGAAAGCCCCAGAACCAGTATTCTAGGTATTTCTATACGCTGGAAAAAGACACAATTATAAGTTACTCTCGTTCATCTTATAATGTCTCTGTTAAAGATGAGAAAGGAAAAGTCAAATATGGCAGGCTGCCATTGGATTACATGTTATATGTGGAATTTGCTGATGGTTCGATAGAACGCTTTTTGATATGTCCTTTATACCCCATTGACAATAAGAATTTGCATGGGCGTGACTTATACTGGAATAATTTGCGGATGATACTTAAGTATTGCTTTCCTAGAACGAAGTAACCTATATCATAGGACAGACCTAACTTCATCAAGGACGACAGCCTGAACACGGAGCGGCGCATGGCGTGGGACGAAGAGAACCGCCTCATGGCCCTGTCGAACAACGGCAAGTAAAATGCCACAACGCGAAGGAAGCGATCATTCTGGCTACAAAGAAGGGCAAATAAAAAATCCACAAAAATACCTTTAACGAAATGAACATGACAAAAAAAATATACTTGATAATCGTACTGTTAATCTCTATTACCTATTGCAATGCCCAATGTAAGGAACTGTATGAAACAGAGTCGATGGAAACCATTGTGTCTAGTAGAAAAAAAGCGGATAGACTCTTAGAACTATTTAGAGAAAATGCTCCTAAGGTATTATACTCTTTGGAGGATTGCTATTATTATCTGATAATTAAAGCTTCTCCACATAGTAAAGAGTATTATATAGCTTTAGACAGCCTTGGTGAAATACGAGTATTGTATCTATTGTCGGAAAGGACTAAAACAGCGAAACAAAAGAAATATGAGAAGCTATTGTTAGAGGCTGGCTCCATATTTGAACCTACCTATTATAAAGAAGTGTCCCGAACCGTAGAAACAAGAATTGCTTTAGGAAGACCGTCCTACTTCGTGATGAAAGATGCTAGTGGAAAACGGTTTGGTGAGTTCTGTCTTTCTACATTAACTGTACCACTACCAATAAATCAAGCCTTGTTGACTTACCTAATCAATCGTTTGTCTGAAGAAATACATAAAGATACTAAAAGTGTGAATCGAGTTAAGAACAAAGACAATCCGAATTATGGTAATGAAGGCAAAGCCAATTCGCGTCTTGCTCAATAGTTTGTTTACAAATTAGACAGGGGGGGTAAAGAAAGATGAGAATAATTAAGTGTTTGATATTGTTAGTGTTGCAAAGTGCTACGTGTCATTTAAATGCCCAGTCGATTAAGGAATGTTTAAAAATAGACTCGGTGCAGACAATATATGATATAGGTAGTTCTGTGTCCTTTCACTTCAGCAATAACTGTGAAGAGGATATTTATATATCTATATCTTTAGAAAAAAGAGTAGATGGTAAGTGGTTTATATTCGCCCAGGATATTTTCCATGTTCCAAACACTTATAAGGTGCAAAATGTTATCGTATTAAAAGGGTGTGAGGTGAATAGGAAAGAAGAGTGGGAAATTAAGGGTGTCAAGTATAAGAAAAAATGTGAAAACGTATATAGGTTTAAATACAATATCGGTAGAAAACTAAATAAGCAGTCCTATATTGAGTATTCAAATATATTTCATATAAAGAACTAGGAATGTGGTAAATAGGAATATAGTTTCTGGCAGCATGAAAATTCTAAACAGTACGTTTCGAACACCGCTCTCTCGGCACGAACGCAGCCCCAAGCGCTACGTCACGTCTGGCATTTCGTCCGGCCCGCCCATGCAGTGGGACAAGGCCGAAGCCCCCGACGACGTGCAGCCAGGTTACGGCTGCGTGCCTGCCGACACCGCACACCACGAGGACATCTTCTACTATCACACCGACCACCTCGGCAGCACCTCTTATATCACCGACGCCAAGGCCAACGTCGCCCAGTTCGATGCCTACCTGCCCTATGATGAGTTACTTGTGGATGAACACAGCAGCAGTGAGGATATGCCGTATAAGTTCAATGGTAAGGAACTCGACCAAGAGACGGGACTGTATTACTACGGCGTGAGGTATATGAACCCGAAGACGAGTTTGTGGTATGGGGTGGATAGGTTAAAGGAGAACTATCCTGAACTAGGAAGCTATACATACTGTGCTGATAACCCTGTCAAATTTGTAGTTCCAGATGGAAACACAGCACTCATAGACAATGCTATTGATGTCCTTATTGGAGCTAGTTTAGAAATAACAACACAAATGGTTGCCAATCTTGTTGTTGGTAATGGCATTACTGATATTAACTGGGGAAAAGTTGCTGTAGCAACTATTGACGGAGCAATTACAAGTGGCGCTAGCAATACAGTCCGTTTTGTTGCAAAAATAAGTGTTGCTGCTAATAGCCTTATGGACAATTATGATAAGGGAATTATCGAAATTGTAAAAGGAACTGCGGTAAATCTGGCTGCAGGTGCTGTTGGCTCAAAAGCATCAAAACTAGCTAAAGGATTTGGAAATAAAACAACGGAGGAAATATCAAATAAAATGATTAGCAGCAAGACCTCTCTTACCAAGACAGTTAAGAAAATAACAAAAGTAAATAATAAAAGAGCCAAGACTATAGCCACTAATATTCAACAGGCGCAAAAAGCTGTTGCAAAAGAGGTAAAGAAATCTCCTCAAACGGCGGCTGATAAGATTGTATCTAATGTGATAGAAAGTCAAGGTGAGACAAATAAAAATAATAAAACAGACAAAAGATGAGAGATTTCATAGGTAGATTGCTTGTTTACGCTTGTGTGGGTTGGATTCTTTACCACGTTGTATTTTATTTCGTTGGTAATTTCCTACTAAGAATAAATGGTGTTAAGACGTATGCAGTTATTACAGCAGAACCATCTAGTTACGCACGCCGCTATACGAAAGTTTATTACATGTATTCATTTTCATATAATGGAAATGAATATAAAGGAAATTCTTTGATAAATAGCTCTACAGGAAAACCAGGTGATAGTATTGAGGTTGTTTTCCTTGAAGCCTACCCTAGCATAAATAGGCCTACCAGTTTTTTTAAGT
>NZ_GG740072.1:211151-212922 GCF_000162415.1 Prevotella sp. oral taxon 317 str. F0108
AACAGAACTACTAGATTTACAAACATATAGACAAAGCAAGTAAATATTTAAAATATATGGCGAAAAGTATATTCCACAATATATTAAGGGAGGTAATGAAATCACATTCTAGACTGATAACCTTGGTTTTCATAGCACTGGTTGCATTTTCATGCGCAGAGAAGAGAGATCTCACAGATTTAATCTGTGGAGACGACTCTAAATTGTGGTATGTAAATTTTGATGCGAGAGACAAGTTATAAATGTGCTTTTACTTTAACAGGGATAGGACATGGAAGATCTTAGAGCGAGACTTACAAGGAAATCTATCTAAATACGAACAGCACGATCATCTTTGGCCAGAATATTGGATTTTAAAGGATGACTCGGTAATATCGTTAGGTGGGACAGAGTATAAAATCCATGAAGTCAATCCCTCTTTGTTGATACTTCATGTTGACACGACAAAAATAACTTTGCGGCTAGTAAACCAATGAAATCTTTAACCATACGGTGCACCGCAAGACCTCACTTTGGCTACGCCGACTTCAGGCTGCGCCTCGGAAAAACGAGCAAGCTCCTTTTCGCTCGGCTTGCACTGAAGTTCCACGAGACTGAAGACTACACCATCTATCTCGCTCCATACTCGGCGTTACGCGCCGGAGTTTCATCAAGTGCTATTTCATCGGCGACAGGCGCGTGGCCTCCAAAATCGGTGTGGGCATATTCCAAAACGCCTACGGACACGGCGCGAACCTCATCACGGCAGGATAGTAATCAAAATCAGGGTCAGAAACTGGTGTGAAAGTTAGTGCTATTTTAGGTGTTGAAATTGGAATTGATTTAAAAACATATGGAATGTATTTAAAAATGCTTTTTAGTAAAATGTATATAGCAACACTTTATATTGTCTTTGTTGTGTCAATTGTGTTGTTGTCTATTTGTGGCATGCTGACTTTGTTCAAGATGTTACAATCTTATGTTATAGCTGGCTCCATAGCCTCAATGATGGACGTGATTACCAATTATGGTGTTCTTATCCTTGTTTTTCAATTCACATCCCATTTTGTATTGGTGTTTATTATGGATCATCATTTGTTGTTACATAAAACAACAACTTTAATTATTCGATATAGAGCAATTACATATTTCCTTGTTTACAGTTCATTAGGTATGTTCTCAACACATTTACTTCTATTCTATTTGGGAAATGAAGCATATAGAGATACGGCAGAGAAACATTATGGAAATGCCTTGTCATATTGGGCTAGATTTCCTTTGTTGAATGTATTAGTCTATGGTAAGATATTAATCTTGTTGCATCGTAAGGGGTATAGAATTAAAGTAGCAAAATTAGTGTTGCTGTATTTTACAGGGAGATTAGCGTATTTCCTTTTATGCGAGAAAGAAAATAAAATGATGCCGAAATTGGGTTATTAAATTGTCAGACATGGCTGTGAACAAAATACATGGGTTCTGTTTCATAGAACTACGAATTGTCCTACGAGTACGGCGACGCGCCCCAAAAATCGGTGCAAGCATATTCCAAAACACCTATGGGCATGGTGCGAACGTCGTAACCGCCGGACAGAAAGACTATCAGATGCGTATGATGCAGATAGAAAAACAACACGAGGATTACTACCGCAAGCTGGGCACGCCACTGGGAGCGCCCAAGATGAAGGGAGCCACGGTCGATCCCGAGAACACGCACGAGAGCTACAACACCATCATCAAGGGGTTGGGCGGCCACTGTGTGCCCGCCGGTTGGATACAACGCCCCAAACGCAAT
>NZ_GG740072.1:214237-217780 GCF_000162415.1 Prevotella sp. oral taxon 317 str. F0108
GAAAGCAGATTTTGGAAGTTCATGACATCTAGGAACGATAAGAAGATTTTGTATTTTAGCGCTCGATTCGTGAGCTGTATGGAACTAACTGTGCACCGCAAGGCCTCATCTCTGACTGCGCCTCGGAAAAACGAACAAGCTCCTTTTTCGCTTGGCTTGCACTGAAGTTCCACGAAACGGAGGACTACACCATATACCCCGCACCCATACTCAGCGTTACGCGCTTAGCCTCCAAAATCGGTGCAGGCAAATTCCAAAACGCCTACGGTCATGGCGCGAACGTCGTCACGGGCAGGTAGAGGAAGTATGGGTTCGAGTTCAGGTATGGCAGGTTCTAGTGTAGAATCTAGCGTCAATCGTTCAATTAGTGGAACTTCTTCAAGTGAAAATAATTCAGGCTCATTCGGAAGTGGCAGCAAAAGTAGTAGTCAAGATTATAATAGATAAATATGAAAAAATTAATATTGATATATATTGCCGTTTTTGGCATTTGGTTTGTAATATATGGTATTTCAATTTGCGATCAGTATGTAGCATTGAAATATGAGATAGAAACAATAGATAATGTGGCAGTTATAAACCGAGTATATGAAATAGTAAATATGTCAACAATAATAAATCTTGTATGGTTTGTATTAAGTGCCATATTGTTTGTTATCTTTGTAGTCCAATATAAGCAGAGAAATAAAAACAAACGGACGAACGAATAATTAAGAGCCACGGCGAATAGGAGGGTGTGCATGTCAACGGCGCGCCACAAGGTCTTATCGCTGGCTAAACCGACTTCATGCTGCGCCTCGGAAAGAGGAGCTTGCTCGTTTTTCCGAGGTGCAGTATGAAGTTCCACGTGCAGGACACTTAGGCATACCCCATATTACAAAATCCGTAATGACAACAGAAGCAAAAGATGGGAAAAAGCCAAATAACCCTTTTTCTTTAGGTGAAGTAGTTGTACCTGCTTCTTACCCCAAGAATGTAAAGTCAACAAATGATAACAAAAAAAATAATGAATCGTATTAAATTTATTGCAGTGTTTGGAATATGGCTACTTGGTTTTAATACTTTGGAAGCTTGTAATATGAAGTTCAAGATTATTTATGCCAACGCCTGCCTTAGCACCATTATTAGCATTACACCAGATTTCTTTGATAAAGGGATGATTGAAGGTTCACTTGATAGTGTGATGGTGGTATCTCATGCTGAATGTGTTGAATTTATGGATGTAATATCATCTCTTAAAGAAACGAAAGTGAAAGAGGGAGAGAGACTTCCCGAAATAGACGTTCGAGCAAAAGTTATAGTGTTTTTGAATGATCAATTTTGGGATTCATACTATTGGGGAATGTTCTATTTATATCATAATGGAAAGATATATGAAGTAAATAAAGAGTTTAGAGATAGAGTTAATCTCATGTTAAAAAAAGGTGGAAAGCCAAAGATGTTTTAACAAAAGTAATACGTAAGTGAAAAAGGGTGATAATCGCCAGTTTCAAGTAGGGCAGTGTTACAGGCTCGTAAAAGTGGCGGATACCGAAAGGACTCGGAGAGTCTGGCCGTATGGATGGCCCCGAGCCAACAAGGAAAAGAATGAGAATCCACAGGGCGGTGCATTCAGCCACATGTACGCCTACGGCGAACTTAACCGACTGACATTTACTATGGATATTATGGGAAAATTTATAAATAGAACAGCAACATCTTTTATGATGTTATTCTTGCTGAACTGTTGCTTTCCTAATTTTGCTCCTCGAAACAAAGAAAGCGAGTGCGTAGATGTTGATAGTGGAAAGTTTGCCTTGATTACACAGATTGGTGTTATTGATCAAGAATATCCATATAGCGTTTATTATATTATGAATAATGATTCCGTCTTAGTATGTAAAGGGTATAGAATAAAAATGATAAGAATGGAGGGTGATACCCTAATGATAGATATGGATGGTGAGATATTATACCATCGATATAAAATAAAAAAATACAGAGTGAAACTATTATCACTAAAATGAGAACAGCATGGTTGTTAGTAATAGGCGTTTTCAAAACATTCGTGTGTGGTAAAAATGAATAGAAGGCTTCATCTTCTTTTATTTATCGGCAACAAATGCGTGGTAAGTAAACCCAGTGTAGGCAAGTGCAGCATAACCGCTACAATCGTGCAAAGTTTGAAAACAATAAGTATAAAGTAAATTATCATGAATAATAGTAGACTACAATTTCTTTTGCGTAAAAACGCAGGAAAAAGGTATATGGCGGAGTATTTAACGGAATTATCAAGACTTATCACCAATAATAAGTTCAGAATATTAAATCTTGAAGAATCTGACATTACATCAAAAAGTATTATGGATAATCATGAAAAGCTCCTGTTTAAAATGGATTATTGGGAATGTAGAAATATATTATTTACTCAAAAAGAAATACTTAAAAGTGTTATCACAAAGATTCAATTAGTATATTCTGCTCCTGTTTATATGTCAATAGGGTATTCCGATATGTGTGGGCTTGTCATGATAGAACGGATAAGTCTCTTCAATTCTGATTTTGAATTTAACGATGAACATAGTGGGTTAATTGTGCTTTATGATAAAAGTGCAAGCAATAAATTAGTTATCGACTTCTATGAAGAGGCCTGTACGTGTTTCTATGATTTACAGCTGTTTGGTGAGCAATGGGTGAAATGTAGAGAATAGCATGCAACATCTATTGTTGTTAGCCAGTCTCCTTCATTTAGTATGGCAAAATCTCCTAAAATATACATGGAAAAGCATGTAAAGACTAATGAAAAGGCAGGAAAGAACAATAGGTTCTATATTGGGGAACAAATATAGGAGGCAATTTTTACTTATGCACAAATACTTAAATAGCGTATTCTCTTGAACGGCAATAAAAGTTTACCTATCTTAAATTCAAAACAATAATGAAATATTTTGCATTCTTCATCGTTCTCTTAACAATTAGTTCTTGTAATTATAATAAAAAAATGACGCCAATAAACAATAGACATGATACAATAATTACTTATGACATAGACAACCTTTCCTCGGAAGGTGCAGAAACACATGTGTTGTACAAAGGGGGAAAGATAAAAGAGAGTACTGTATACGTATATGGTGCAGGTGGAAAAATGGAGATTAAGTATATTTTTAATCGTAACTTTATCGATGTGAGAACAAACTTATCTCTACCAAGACACATCCCTTAACAAAGTTGATACTTTAAATGTTATTAGGTATAAGATTGATTATAGAGGACGTGTTGTGGGGAAGAAACTGAGTCAATACGCAGACATATTTGAAGAATTCAAAAGAGCTGTCCCTTTTATTTTGAAATAAAAAGACGCGAGGTAAGTTACCTACGGCTACGGGCGGCTAAACGAGGTTGCATATCGACAAAACTCTCCAACCGCACGAGCAAAGCTTGAGTTGGTGGAGGATTTGTAGGAAGAGGAAGAAGTGACTATACCCCCGTTGCTCAAGGTTCTATTGCATAAACTTGGTGTAACAGATGGAATTTACGGTCCTCACGTTAGAGGTAAAACGTATT
>NZ_GG740072.1:219454-232871 GCF_000162415.1 Prevotella sp. oral taxon 317 str. F0108
TTTTTGCATCAAAACTAACCTTCGCGAGAATCGATTTTTTGCGGTCGGGTAGGCGGTTGGTGGATTACGAAGGCACTCATAATGTTAAAATTATTACTGAAAAAGAGACAAATGTTGACGGGCGGATGGGTTGGCAATATGGAAAATTTGACCAGTTAGCGAGTAGATAAGTTCATACAGGATGTTGGTTGTCAAGATAACGAGTTATATAGAAAATAAATTGGTTTGGAAAATATTGAGAAAAAACGTATCTTTGCATCATGATATTAAACTTATCCATGGAAGAACTTAATAACCTTCGCTGGTTCCAACACAGTAAGGATTTTGAACCCTATTGTACTCAGATCGCCTGCATACTGATGCTGGCTCATGGTCACGATGCGAAAACAATCTCCTACAACTTGGAAATAAGCCTGTACAGCGTATATAACTATGCGGAACTCTACATGTTGGGTGACATTTCCAAACTGACCGACAACCGCTACAAGAGCTATTGCATGCACAACAGCCACTCCACCTACGCTTGTGAAGAGAAAGACGGGCACATGGGACAATTCACGGTGAGCGGGCGTTATCGGATAAACCTTAACGGATTTCTCAACGCCCGCGATGCCGCTGATGTCATCGCTCTTGATTGCCACAGCGTAAACGCCCAGTTCAGATGCCAGCTTTACGAAGCCGCACCTGCTAAGCATCCCACGACATGTGGGATATACGTCATATCCAACGATGCCAGATTCTATCGCAACAAGCATCTTACACAAAGGGTGAAGGGAACGAGGGCTAAGCAGTTTTTTCTTCGGCTGTACTCACCCAATCTCACCCTTATAGAACACCAGTGGAAAATGCTTAGGAGGGGAGTTGTCAACACAACCTTCTATAGAGCGAAGGAAAAATTTAGGCAGGTGGTGATGAATTTCTTCGATAGCATTGCTGATTACAAACAAGAGTTGGAACCACTTCTACTTCCCAATTTACGTATGGTTAATTCCAAAACGATTTTGGTTTGACTTAGATAACGCGAATAACAAATTAAAGGGCGATTTTAAAGAGTCGAACGGTTTGAAGTGACTAATTAGGTTTTTAAATATGTTGTTGTTATGAAAAAACTCATATTCGTGTATATAAGCATATTTTGTATATTATTTGCTTGTTATGGGAAAGACATACAATCACGCCATAAAAATAATAATGATTCAAACAAGGATTGTAGCTCTGTTTCTGTCAGAGTAGATTGTTTGGAAGTAGGTAAGGTCATGGGTTTAGTTGGTAAATTACAAGAAGTGAGAGAACTAGAACGCGATTACAAGGTGAAAGGAAGAAAAGCTATTGTACTACTGCAATCCCCTAATATGGATACTCCTTATTTTTGGATTCAAGTGGGCTTTTCTACTGCATATAGATTTGAACCAATTTACAATTTTTATGTTTCGCCGAAAAAAGGTAGTGTTTTTTTCTATGACACAATGACAGATTCCATAATACGGATAGAGGATTGGAGGAAGATTGCTCAGAAAAAGTGACAACATACGAATGTCACATCTACGATGCCAACGGAACTCTCACACTTTATCTTAGAAATGCGATTATAGAAGATGGAGTAAATGATGATCGTGTGTGCTCATTAATAAAAGAGACAAATCTAAAAGTTAAGAAATATGGATATAGCTTATCTTTTAAAAGATATTCTAGTGAAACGTCGGGATTCGACATTGGTGTTAAAAAAAATAAATAGCGATGAAATATATAATAGTCTTTTGTGTTATGCTTAGTATGCTATCTTGTAAGAAGAATTCTATCGAAATGACAATTGCAGGTAGAAATCATAGATACTGGTTGAAGAAGTCGCACGCTGAGAAGTCGCAAGTTTACTATTACTTTGATAGACAGGGGAGATGGTACGTATATGAAAGGGCATATAAAGCTAATGTCCTAACAAAATATGACGGAGGGGACATCATGCTCATTGAAAAATGGTCATTAATAAATGATACAACAATAAACATCGGGGGAATGGAGTATTGTATAAGAGAATGTAACGACACTTTGTTAGTCATTGAGAGCTCAATGTTCACAGACACATTGATGTCTTTAGATCTCTACCCTTCGGTGATTCCAGAACGCCCATAGATATAGTGCGAACATCGTCACGGTGGGGCAAAAAGACTACCAATGATGCAGATTGAAAGACAACGTAACCTTTTTGATGATAATGGAGGTTCCTGCATTACTTGGTTTTCTTGAAAGGCAGCAAGGGCATCCGATGGTGGAGCCATATCTCTCGCTACAGTTATCGAGTATGAATTTGCGCACTTCGTTAAATGGGTACAAAAACAAAAGATAGTTTGAACCTAAAAGTAAAATTCCAAACAGTTAATGCGGGGTAGAGTGAGAGAAGGAAGTATCGAAGATGCCGAATGGTGTACTGCATGTAGAAATGGAGAAACGATTAGGCATAATGCACGACAAAACGAAAAAAGAAATGGTGATGAGGTTCTTATACATAATTATAACATTGTTTGTTGTGGTTGGTTGCAAAACAAAGTTAAGAAATGACTGTGTTGCTAAGGATTCTATTGTCGTAACATACTATAGGGGACATTACGAATCTTTTGACGCCGTGTCCTTTGAAGATATGAAACAAATGTCTGATAGAAAAATGCCAAATGAAACGATTAGCTTAGATTCCACTTTGTTCCGTAAATTTAAAGGCTTTATAAAAAAGGTTTCTAGGGACAGGCTGTCGGTTGACGATGCACGCTTTTATCTAAAATGGCATAAAGATGAAATTACAATGGGTATTCCTGTTCATCTACATGCTTTGCAAGAACAAGCGGATAAATCATTACGTTATACAATTTATCAGATATTGTGGAAGACAAAATACTTTAATACGGTAAAGGAGGGAAGTATAAAATATGTTCTGTTAATAAAGGAATTTGGTATTCCTGTTGATTACAGATACGATGAAACTTCTTCTTGCTCTGGTAAGATGCCCTCAAAGTTGAAAAAAATCATACTTATAGAGAGTAATAAGTGACATGCTATTAGACAAATCCTTTGTCAAAGTATTATTACAAATAAATTTGATGAGAGGACTGCCAAGAGAATCTGTACCTAGCTGTTACACAAGGATGTTTCATTTCATCACGAAAAAACAATATGATGCTACCGTAAAAGATGTAAATAAAAACAACAATAATGGTTTAAATGAATAAGTTAATAACAATATGTGTCTTTACAATAGGGATCACTTTTGTTTGCAGTTGTACACATCATTTCCCTAAAAAGGTAGAATGGTATATTTCAAAACATAATATATTGAATGACCAAGGGAAAGGTGAATTGGATTTACGTGAAGTACTAGATATAGACTATGACACGATGTACGTCTTTCATTCACTTATTCCGCTAAACGGAGTTCAGAATATAATAGGAATAAAAACGTATGGGGATGCAGAAGATCCTTATACGGCTCTTATTGGGTCGGATTCTGAAATGTGTAGAGTAATCCTCATAAAAAACAATAAGGTTGTGTATGAGGATGAGTACTATTATTCGCATTATAAACTACAAGTGTTGTTCGAAACATTTTATGAAGTTAATGGGTGTGGCATTTTTGATGGGAATCTTGCTCCTGTGCATGGCTATATGTGTACAAAACACCATTTCACCGTAAGTAGAGTATCGGATGATAAATATATGATGAAATAGGTTTCCTGCATGTCGCGTAGAAATACGCGACACCAATGGCAATCCCATGTTTGTGGAGGAAGACAGACTGAACACGGAGCGGCGTATGGCGTGGAACGAAGAGAACCGCCTGAGGGCACTGTCGGCCAACGGCAAGATTAGCCGCTACACGTATAACGCAGCGGACGAGCGCATCGTGAAGGGGCACAGTTAACTTGAGGGCGTGTACGTCAACGGTGCGCCATAAGCATATCAAAATAGAAGGAGAAAAAGACAATGAAATTTAATTGGGTTATCTTGGTTTTTCTAATAATGACCATATCATCATGCTGTGCTCAAAAAACACACAGCAAACGAGAGAAAATCATCACAAATGAACTTTCCTTCATAAATAATAAGCGTGTCAACTTCTCTATAAAGAAAGTCGCTTGCGATACATGCTTTCCCATATTTGATGTTGGCTATCGTGTAAGCGTAAAATTGACTCCAAAACAAAAGATCCTTGTTGTAAGGATGAAAAGAGGAGAATGGTTGTCTTTACTCAATGATGAAACAACAGATTACGCAGCAAACATTCTGCTTTATTACATCTATAATCGCGATGCCATAGTCCTTTTATACAATAGAAGTATTAAGGACTGGAGAGACGGGATGAAAGAAGACGATATATTGTATTGGGAAAAGAGGCTGAAATACCATTGATTGGTTACCAATGTTCTTAATCATGAACATAAATCCTTCTCTCTGGTCGGTAGTTGCAGCAGAAATGTTCTCAAATGAAGAATATGGTCATGCTTTGATTTACGGAGAGTCTGTGGGAGACCGTCATCGCTCAGTACCTCATTTTCAAGATAGCCATGAACCCAAGCAAGAGTTAATAGACAAGTCTATAAGGACAAGAAAAGAAACCATTAAAAAGTATAGAATTATGAGGATTGCATTTGTTCTGTTTTGTTTCATACTATTCGGTCATAGTATGTTGTTTTGCCAAAACATTGGTTCTATTCAAGCCAGATGGTGTATAAGGGGAGAGAAAGAAGGATATGACGAGACTCGTTCGTGCTTGTATTCTATTAAGAACAACACACCCTCTAAACTCTTAATATTCTTTATCGAGGAAAATAATGATTCTTTAACCCCTGTTCAACTCTTAAGACGGAAACTCCTG
Organism: Prevotella sp. oral taxon 317 str. F0108; assembly: GCF_000162415.1. Classification (NCBI taxonomy): domain Bacteria; kingdom Pseudomonadati; phylum Bacteroidota; class Bacteroidia; order Bacteroidales; family Prevotellaceae; genus Prevotella; species Prevotella sp. oral taxon 317. The sequence continues at coordinate 224,316 of NZ_GG740072.1, forward strand.
CGTAGATACGGAGATTTTAGTTTATCAATGTTGGAATGGGAGTCGAATATGGTCATTGAAGACAGTTGTGCTATTATTCCAGAATTATTCGTAAAATGCTTACTCCCAAAAGAAACATTTGAAATCATTATGCTTTTTAATTCTTCAGATAGAGAGAAAACCAATGTTGACATTACTAAGCATCTATTGATATGCGAAGAACGTGTGTTCTCCGACTCATTGATTGGGATGCCGAACTTTGTGAAAAATCTAAGTTTGTATCGTGTTGGCTACCTCTATCCTTATGTTGTCATGAATTCGAGCATATTCCAGGCATTTATCAATAAACAGATTAAGTGAAAGATTTGTTGTTTAACAATATACAATGAAGTAGTCTTTACTTTTAATGTTTCTATAAATTGCGAGGAGTTTATTATCTTTGTAATGCAAAAACAAGACAGATGCTCCTCTCATGTACGAATGTGCGGAATAAATTTACGATAGCGTTTGAAATCCCGCCCCACTTGTCTGTGGCATAACGCGATTACATTCTGAAAATAGCCTGTTGGAGGTTATTCAGTGCATTCTTTACAAGTTGAAAGCAGGTTTCCTGTGCCACACGGTTTCTTGTCTCATCCATCTTCACAAGGGCAATGTTGCATTACAAAACAGTGTGTCGGCATTTCCGCAAGTGGACGAGGGCGGGCGAGGAATAAAAGGTATGGGGCATAGCTTTGCAACGTTACAGGTCTTTCTTGGACTGTCTGTAAGACACGGATCCATATCACATTCATACTAATTCTTATGGAGAAGATGAAGAGAGGGAGAAATGTGCAGGTGGCTCTATGAAGTTAAACCAAATAGGAAAAAATGAAACAGATAATAATAGTTTTTATGCTTGTGGGACTATGTGCCTGTAAAAGTCAGGATACGGAGGAAACAAAGTTTTTAAGCCATTTCATAGACTTGGCAGAGTTCCCATGTGGTGGTATTCTTAGTACAATGCCATTACCAACAAAAGATACTATAAGCTATGATATACTTGCAAACAGGTTTTTGTTGCCTGTAAATACAATTGTGCTCTCAAACGCTCATAGCCAGTCGACATTTTGTTATGTTGGAAAGTATAAAATTGCTGATGGATATTATGTGTTGGCATGTAAAGAGTTTTACAACTACCATGACTCTAGAATCATCATATATCTGTATAATGATAAACAAGACGTTGTTACATCATCATTATTAGTTGGCTGTCACGATGAATTCTTAGATGTGGATAGTGAATATAAAAATGGAACTATAACGATTCGAACAACGTACAAGAAAGACAACATGGGTTAGATCCTCCCGAAGGCCAGGAGTATGTTCAGAAACAACTTACACGTAAATATCACATAGACGATAATTTTCATTTCGTAGAATAATTCTTCTCCCATGAGTCTTATGGAACACGAATTTTCCACGCTGCGGATAGAACCAACAGTGCAAGAAACATTTTGAGAATCAGCATAAAGTACAAGAAGAATATGAAAAGTTTGATGCCGAAGAAGAGTTTCGTGTTATTGGGGGAGCGGAGAACTGCACAATTGAATGGAGAAAGTATTCGTCATCATCATCGGTGGACTGAATTTACAACAGAAGAGCCGACTTCAAAAAAGCAAGAAGAAATGAAAAGAAACGCTTTGTTATTATTTCTATGGGCATTGGCACTTGTTACAAATGTTAGATGCGCTAGTAAATCTAGAGAAAAAACGGAATTCCAGGATTCTATCGTTGTTTTCTTTAGACCCATATATAGTTCTAAAGTTGTTAGTGCTAAAGAATTGATTATGATGTCAAATAAGGTGCCTGTGTATGATACGTTATTTGTTGACCGTGGAGATTATAACTCAATCAAGAATTTTATAGAAAACAAGGAAGTGATAAGAACCGATGTGAAGGGTATCCCAGAAGTATACCTTAAAACAAAAAGGGGAACAGTGTTTTTGACACAGTTTAACCCGCTAGCGGTGGATATTGATGGGAGTCCTCTCGCTATCAGTATGGGTATGGCTTATCGTATAAATACATGTAGTAAAATGTATAATTACTATACGAAGGAAGAAATTTCTTGGGATACACTTTTTAGGGAGTATAGTCTTCCCGAAGATTACCACTATCATTATGATAAGTATTACCAAGAGTTTAAGAACAATGGCCACAAATTAGATTCGATATTTATTGTAAAAAAGCGTGGTGTAAAGTTATGGCTAATCGCAAGAGAGTAATTTCTGAAACTTCTCGGAGATTTTAAGGCCTATCCACGTTTTGCCACAGACAAATGCGGCAGGATTTCAGATTTTATCGTATCTTTGTCCAGTACTTCGTACATGAGAGGAGTGTTTGTTTTGGTTCGTTTTGCATCACAAAGATAATAAACTCCTCTCAATTTATTGAAATATTAAAAGTCAAGATGACTTTAACACCATGGAAAGAGTGACATACAACAGAGATAAGGAATCTGTTAACCTGAAAGGGTATACCGTATTTGAAAAAAACTAAAAACATCAAACCTTCAAAAAATGGTATGGAGAAACAGAAAGTAATACAGCTTATATTACTCAGCATCTGCTCGGTGCTTAGTAATTATGGACAGAAGGAAGTTACATAATAAGCACCCAATATTCGCCGCATTGATACTTCACAAAAAAGCCCTTATATGATTGGTGTCATATAAGTTTTTTGTTATTTGCAGTTTATGAGCAGTAGTTTTATCAATCCATCTTCATGTCCAGCAAAGGCTTTTCTTACTACTTAAACAGCCCTGCGCCATCTGCTTGTGATACACAACAAAGCCATAACGTTCCCCATGGAGCAATTTGATGCGGTTGCGAGGGCGATTATAAAAGACATAGACACAAACATCAGAAGGGGTGAAGTCATTACCGCGTACGAATTGACATAAGCGGAGGATTACCTGATGCATATCAACAGGAGTACAACAAACACGGTCAGCATTTGTTTCGTTGAGTGCAAACATATTTTTTTGCACAAAGGTAGGAAACAAAGCATACAGGAAAAAGGCGGCGAATATTGGATGCTTACAATTGAGACAATATATAAAAATATCGCACAAGGAAAAATGCTGCGGAGTTGAGGTGATATAAACTTGCTTTTTCACATAGTACATCAAAGCCTAAGGTTTCTGCCAATTGTTTTAAAGCCTGCATTGAAACACCCTCATTGGTTATAGCACATATATGTGATAGGTTTTCGCACGAATACATCCTACCATAAAATTTACAGAGCATGGCCATGCAGGCAATTCCACATTGCATGGCGTCATGTTGTCTATAAAAACAAAAGGACATTTATTTTGCTGTGTTGTATTTGGTAAGACCTGAGTCGTTGTCACTATTATTAATGTTTTGGCTCAGATGCCTTCGTGAATTACCTTTCGTCAGAGAATAGACGAAGGTCAGTGCAACAAGATTCTTGAAATTACCCCATCGAGTCTTTTCTACGAAATGGAATGAAGGGGTGTCTGCGTAAATCATGGAAGGAACGGGATTGTAAATGAACATGGCTCCCATGGTGACGGCACCGAGCCTGTAGGTAAGGGATGCGTTCGCATTATACCCGTGTTTCTCAAAAACATCACCGTCAACAGTTGTCATCGGTAGATTGTGGTTGGTAATGAATTGCCACTTGCCTGTCACCACCTGACAAGAGATTCCGACATTGTTCAGATTGTGGTTGATGCACTGATTAGGCGTATCGTATTTGGAAAACAGATAGTTGTAGTAAGGTTGCAAAGTTAGCCATGAGAAAGGTCTACAACTTAGAACAAGCGATGCGCCATACTCGTTGACATGGTGGATGTCCACAATTCGGTTCACGACGTCGGTGCCGTCAGCAGAAACAACTGTCATATTCCTGCTGGGATAGTGGGCGTGACTGACGGAAGGTTTGACAAACCAAATATTGTTCGCCGACGCATACTGGAAACTAAGTTCGGTGCGGTAGAAATGGTAGGGTTTCAGACTGCTGTTGCCTTGTAGATAGAATCGTTCATCCACGACGGTGCGACTATCTGTGAGCTGACCGACGCTAGGAACCGCAGATGCTATGGACGAAGTCAGGCGTAGCGAACCGTGTTTGTACAGCTGATAATTAAGAGAAACGGAAGGCCGCATGAGGATGTAGTTGGCTATTGCCTTCGTCACAGTTCTGTACCGGTTGTTCTCCACACCTACCCCCAGGTTGTAGGACAATGCCCCCCATTGATTGGTGTAGTCGGCGTATAGGTATTCCTTTTGCGTATTCACTGTCGACAAACTGGATGCTCCGTCTGTCTGCTGCAGTCTTTTGTATTGATAGTAGGCTCCTATCTGTATATTTCCCTGCCATAGTTTGTCAGTATAAAGTGCTTCTGCTATTAGCGAGTAAGACTTGTTGTCGACGATGTTGGTAAACGTTCCCGTTCCCGAGGTGTTTGTTAGATTATTGTTCGAATTGGATTTGAAATAAGTGTTCACCACATTGACCGACAGACTGTTGCCTTTGCGGAAAGTGTGTCCGAAGTAGATGTTGGCCGATAGGGATGAAAAGTCACTTTGAAGCCTTCTGTGGTTGGCATCTCCCAATCTACCCGTCCGCAAGAGCTGTTGACTATATTGCTGGGTAGCCGGAAACTTACGATATTCTAAAGTGATATTGAAAAGGTTGTTGTTTTGGAAACGCTGATAGAATAATTGTCCGATGTGGTAGGCACCAGTGTATTTACCCGACAGACCTTTGTAATCGTTCGTCACATCCGGATAGGTATAACGGTTTTCCATGGTATTTCGGTTGAGATGTCTGTAGTCTAGAAAATAAGCTGCAGACACCTTGTTGAGTGAATCGCTATAACTGGTGGAAAACAAGTTGGTTCCGTATCCTGTGGTGATACTATTTTTGGTGTCGAGATATAGTGAATAGTGCCTTTTGTTGGTGCGCTTGGTTGCCACATTCAATACAGCACCTATATTCTCATGCGCAAACCTTGCAGGTGGATTGGAATAGTAGTGCAGGGTCTTTATTTCGTCGGTTTTGAGCAGCATCAGTTCGCGTACCGACCTTCTGATTCCATCAATCAGCACCAGGACAAATTTACCATCTGCCGTAAGCAGTTCACCGCTGTTTGTTGAAAGCCTGAATTGCGGCAGGTTACTGATGGCCTCCAAAGCGTTGTTTCCCACCTGTCTGGCACGCCTGTCTAACAGGATGATGTCTGCGTTGCCGAAGCTTCTTAGCCCTTGGCCCGACACAGTGACCTCTGAAAGGTTCTGTATGCTTTCAGTCAGCTTGACCATTCCGACATCGCCACTCTTGCACGTTAGCTGCTGTGGCTGATATCCTAAGCAAGAGAATTTCAACAGGAACAGTCCGTCTTCGCCTACATTCAAACTGAAGGTTCCTTTTGAATCTGTCTGCGTGTGAACAATGGCTGTCGTGTCGGATAAGCTGGCCAATACGCAGTCAACGCCGACTAATGGATCGCCAGACGGATCGGTCACCGTACCGTATATTCTGTTTTGTGCGTTGCTGCTTATCAATGAGGCTACAAAAGCAAACCATAACGTTGTGAGAATTCTTGCCATCATAATATAAATTATTTACACATTGATTTTGAAGTCATCTAGGCTTTTTAAACCTCTACAAATTGAGAGGAGTCTATTATCTTTGTACTGTAAAAACCAAGATAAACACTCCTCTCATGTACGAAGTACCGGACAAAGATACAATAAAATCTGAGATCTTGCCATTTTTATCGGTGGCAAAACGCGGTTATGTGACAAAAAGTGACCTGGTGGAGGTCATTCAGTGCATTCCTTTTGTACAAATCGCCATATTTACAGTTTATGCGCGACGGATACGCCTACATCAACGGCTAGACTAGTTACTACACATAAGTATGGCAGGCGGTATTTCCTTATGATCTGTGACATATATGGCATTGGTAGTCTTTCTTTTCAACTTATATAGAATGCACAGAATAATAATTTCCAAAAGGTTACTTTTTAAGGCATACCCACGTTTTGCCACAGACAAATGCGGCAGGATTTCAGATTTTATTGTATCTTTGTCCATTGCTTCGCACATGGAAAGAGTGTTTGTTTTGGTTCGTTTTGCATCACAAAGATAATAAACTCCTCTCAATTTATTGAGATATTAAAAGTCAAGATGACTTTAACATCATGGAAAGAGTGACATACAACATAGATAAGGAATCTGTTAACCTGAAAGGGTATACCGTATTTGGAAAAACTAAAAACAGCAAACCTTCAAAAATGGTATGGAGAAACAGAAAGTAATAATGCTTATATTACTCAGCATCTGCTCGGTGCTTAGTAATTATGGACAGAAGGAAGTTACATATTTTATCAATGAAAAAGACACGCTCATATACAAAGACATGGAGTACGTCTTTAACAAACTCCAATATAATAACATCAGTACAGGGTTTACTTCATTGATAAGGCGCCTATCTTTAAATAGGAGTGCGGAAATGTACATTATGAACATTAGCAAACACAATGGCAAGCTATTAATCCTAATCCAAAACTGGGAATATCGTGGTATTGCTTCTTTAAGGAAACGAAATGTGTATGGCATGTATAGGAGTAAGCAAATGAAGGACTTTTTAGTATGTTACGACAATTCTTGTCCTATTGCAACTTTAAAGAGGATCTTTCATCGAACAGATGAAAGAATAAGCATTAATACCCTCATGAAGATATTGCCTAATGATGAACACATCGTCATAGAAGACATTGCTACGCAATATTGTGGAAGTTTAATCAAAAACCGCCTGAGAACAGACAAGTTCATTCTAAACAATAAAACTGTTTACTATGGAAAGAAATAGTGATTTCTTTTGTACAAATCGCCATATTTACAGTTTATGCGCAACGGATACGCCTACATCAACGGCTAGACCAGTTACTACACATAAGTATGGCAAGCGGTATTTCCTTATGCTCTGTGACATATATGGCATTGGTAGTCTTTCTTTTCAACTTATATAGAATGCACAGAATAATAATTTCCAGAAGGTTACTTTTTAAGGCATACCCACGTTTTGCCACAGACAAATGCGGCAGAATTTCGGATTTTATCGTATCTTTGTCCATTGCTTTGCACATGGAAAGGGTGTTTGTCTTGGTTCGTTTTTGCATCATAGATATAATAAGCTCCTCTCAATTTATAGGAACCTTAAAAGTAAAGAAGGCCTTAAATAGAAATAAACAAAATGGAAAAATTCGAACAACTTTTTGTGGATTATTATAATGGAGTAACAGCCATACTCGAGGGGGAAAGACCTGCGGGCTTTCTTTCGAAAATGCCCTTTATGTACGAGAAACTTCTAGAAGAGGCTATCATGGAATATGATAAAATCACTGACACCGAAAGATGGCTTAAAAAAGAAATAATAAGTTTGACTGACTCTAACATTACCATCTTTAGAAACAAAAGCATAGTGTTCAATCGGTATTATATCCATACACTATGGAGGTTTGATTTGATCTGTGATTATTTAAATCGCAAGAACATTGATGATTTAAATGTTGGAGAGCAGCTAAATGCAACTCTCGAATTTTATGCAGCAAATAATCAGTTAGATAGGATTATGCGCATAATTGCTGAACTACTTTCATTCATAAGGAAAAACGAGACTTCAGAATTAATTTATAAGAAAATCATGGATTCCTATTACAAGCTTCACGTAGAAGATAAAACTATCTTACTTGAATTAGAGGTATATAAAAAATATTGTGAGCCATGACTAGCCTTGATGGGTAAGTGGCAATCTATGGCTATAATACCGCAGAGCGGGTAAAAGTTAAAGATGGGGAAGGGGCAATCGTTGCGCAGGAGCTACGACAAGGGCGGATGCTCCATGATAGACGTGCATGGGCTGCGGTATGAAAAGCACGTACATTTAAAACTATCAATGGGAGCGGTTGCAAGGCATGTTGCTCACCTCTGACAGCGACAACATGATAGATGCGCAATATAATTCAACTCCATAGGCTCGCAAACTCATGAGCTAGTTGTCAAAAAAGGATTGGATTTGCAAAGCCGTAGGTGCATCGTAAACAAACAAAAGTCCTCCTTATCCTCGGCGTAAGGGTTTATTGATGCTATGCTACGCAACGTCTTGCATTCTTCTAACAACAATTCTCCAAAAGCAATTCTGTTAGACTGTATTTTTTTTGTGTTTATTTTATTTTACAATATCGTTTTAAATTTCACTCTGTTCTAGCGAAAATATAGGTTGTAAAGTGGCTAAATTGCCACTATTTCTAACCTTCCACGTCTTTCGTTTTGTCTTCTTTTAAGAAAACAACCTGCATTTTGCACCACTTTGCCTTTCTATTTTGGTTGTCAGCTCGTAATTTTTCAAGACCAAAAACACACTTTTAGCCCCTAAAACCCTACTTTTTAACGGCTATTTTGCCCCTTTTGGCCATGTTTTTGATGGCTCTAAAAGGTTTTGTTTATACAATAGCAGTGTATTTTTATGCTTTTTGCCTCACATTAAGCAGCATTTTA
>NZ_GG740072.1:233576-351069 GCF_000162415.1 Prevotella sp. oral taxon 317 str. F0108
TTCTTGCATCAAAACCAACCTTCGCGAGAATCGATTTTTTGCGGTCGGGTGAGCGGTTGGTGGATTACGAAGGCACTCATAATGTTAAAATTCTTACTGAAAAGGTTACAATGATTGGCGAGTTAGCTGGTTGACGAGTTGACAAGTTGGCGAGTTAACAAAGCATGAGTTTATAGGTTGACGAGTAGGCAAGTAGACAAAAACGTGATTTTGCAGATGAACGAGAAAACTAGTTTACGATTGTACAAGTTAATAGAAACAGCCATTTTTCACCAATATTAGTTGACAAGTTAATGAGATAACAGGTTAACGAGATAACAAGATGACAAGTTAACAAGTTGACGAGTTAACAAGTTAACGAGATAACAAGTTAACGAGTTGACAAGCTAACGAGATAACAAGTTAATAGGCGCAGCCATCATTTCACCTTTTCACCTTTTCACCTTTTCGCCTTTTCACCCTTTCACCCTTTTCACCCTTTCACTCTTTCACCTTCAAAATATAATTGCATTTTGTAGCTGGTAAATGTAGGATAGTTTTAACTTTTCTTGTACCTTTGTCAAATATTTTGTGCGTTTGAGTAGTGGTAATCTAGGTTTGCAATACGAACGGAACGGCGATTGCTGCCAATGGCGCAGCAAGTTTGAAAGGGAAAGGAGGAAATATAACAAAATGATTAACAAGAAATTCTGTTTTACCATGTTGGCTATGGGGGTGTTTCTAACCTCTTGCTATCAGCAGTATGTAAGAAAAGATTGGGTAATAGATGCGAATGCGAACATCTATGTTTATAGAATTACGTATGGCGAGTTGTGTTATAATTCAATTACAGCCATATCGTTGGAACATGATCGTGTTTATTATTATGCCAATGATAGTTTGTTATTGTCTGTTGATGATTTAACGCATAAGAAAAGAAGGAAAGTTAACGACCAGGCAATAGTAAACTTGCTGCATTATCTAACAGTAATAAACCTGAGTAGGTTAGAGAAACCTGATTGGAGCCGCTGTGGTTGTGTAACAAAGAATGAGTATGTGATAAGAATTTTAAAACAAGGAAAAAATGAATACCATTTTTTTCCTGAATTATTAAAATGCGACCAACGGTTGGGGTTAAAGTTTGTTGAAGACCTGCGAATGATTTTTGAAAGAATGTTGGAGTATGATGGTAATAGCGATGGTTTTAGATAGGTAATAATAGTAATCTTTTAGTATATGAACTTATATTATTTAGTGCTTTTGATGAGTCTTATTTGTGCAAAAGGCTCTGCTATGAAAAGGCTTGAGAACTTTCGAGTGATAAGTTATAGGCTTGTTTCTTCTGATTATCATTACTCTGACGAGAGAATGAAGTGGAGAGGGATGTATTACATGCCTTTCTTGTATGAAGAGTATAGAAAGGGAACGCTCCAAAATGTAGGAATTTATAAAAGTGAGGGCCTTTTGTTATTTACGTCTTCGGAAGTGGAAAAGGATAGTTTGATGATGGATTATGTTTATATAATCAAAAGGAGAGAAATATATGTTGGAAAGAAAGTAGTAATAGATAAGGAAGGTGGGGATAAAAGACATGTATATAACACGGTAATCGTTAAGCATAGGTATTACTGTTATACGGGCAAGTATCTTAGAGTGTACATTCCTGATACTTGATAAATTTGTTTAGTCCCTGAATGTTGATAGGAATGATTGCGCTTTTTTATAATAATCCTGGCATCATTGTGGAAAGTAGATTTAAGAAAACACGTATCCTTTGTTTCATGATATTATAGCCAATACTATTTCGTTTTGGGTAGAACATTAAAAGTAAGCCCGATTAAGGCAACGAAGACAAAGCTAATTTTCATCTTTCCCAATACTTTATTTGCGATACAAGCTTGCATTACAACTAAAAACATTATGTCAATAAGAAATAGAACGCTGATGATAGTCTTGCTGCTGAGTGGCATGTTTATGGGTTATGCTAAGGACGTAAAAAGTTTACAAATCGTATTTACAGATATTTATATGACTACAATTTTCAGAATCACCCCTTCATACTTTGATAAGGGAGCATTAAGAGGTATTTGTGATACAGTTAGCATTGTTGGCACAAAAAAGATCAAGGAACTCATGCAGGCCGTGAATGAATTGCAAGAATTTACCTCATACAAAACAGTTCCTGACACACGAGGAAAAATTATCTTCCTGTATGATGACAACCAAACGGAGGATTTGTACTTTAGTGCCTTCTTCGCTTTATACAGAGGGAAACTATATGAGTTGTCTAATCAATTCAAGCGTCTAATCAATAGAATTATTATTAGCAGAAAACCAGATAATCAGGTGTTTCTAATAACACACGGAAAGAAATGAATCCTGAGAAAAGAAAAATCAAATTCACTAACATGGTATTAATAACAAGCGTATGGAGAAAATGGTGTCTATCGGTGTATTTATGAAGGTAGTTTCCATCGTTTCCTGTCCATCCTTCGTTGGTTTGTCGGCATCTTGCCTGTCTTATTCTCTCGGCGTAGCCCGCTACGCCTTCAGAATAAGACCAGGCAATATGCTCAACAATCAAACAAAATCCGTACAAGCTCTAACGACTGATTTGGGTTTAAGGCATGTTCTATAAATTCCACGTTTATGTCTTTTCTCCTTTTTACGTTTGCTCTTCACTGTCTTTTAGACCTTATCTGTCATCTTTCCCTTACTTTTTCAGTGGCATAGTCCATTATCGCCCATCAAGAAGTAAGAGTAGTCTGACAGATAAAGTCTAAAAATACAGTGGATGTTATTTTTAGAACCTGCCTTAAACGTAGGTTTGTACCAGCTCGATAACGCCTTCCACCTTCACGTTTTGTGTGGTAGCCGGAACAAGAATCGAGTCGCCCGTCTGCATTTCCACGGTGTTTCCCTCGTTGTCGGTAACTGTTCCTTTACCGCCAGTGCAGATGAGGATAACGAAACTGTCGAGTTGCGATAGGTCGATGGTCATCGGCTGGTCCAAATCGTAGAGGTTGGTGGTGAAGAAAGGACAGGTGGCGAGGTTCACGCCCACGTTCTTTGCAGGCACATAGTTTGTGCGATAGTTCTCTTCCACCGTGTAGTTGATACATTCGGCGGCCTCTTCGGTGTGCAATTCGCGCGTGTTCCCGTCCTTATCCTTGCGGTTGAAGTCGTAGATGCGGTAGGTTACGTCGGATGTTTGCTGTATTTCGAGGATGAAACAGCCCTTGCCGATGCTGTGAATACGACCTGCGGGGATGAAGAAACTGTCGCCGCGTTTCACGTTATAGTTGCAGATGGCATCGCAGATGGTGTTGTTGGCCACCATCTCCTTGTATTGTTGAGGTGTGATGGCGGTTTTCATTCCACAGTTGAGATAGGCCTTGGGGTCTGACTCCATCACGTACCACATCTCTGTTTTTCCACGACTCTTACCGTGTTTCTGTGCTAATTCGTCGGTGGGGTGCACCTGAATAGAGAGGTCGTCGTTGGCGTCGATGAACTTGATGAGCAGTGGAAACTCGTTTCCAAAGCGTGCATAGTTCTTTTCGCCCACCAACTTTCCTTGCAGTTCTTTCAACACTTCGTTAAGGCTTTTGCCTTCGTATTCGCCATTTGCCACGATGGTTTCGTCGCCTGGCACGCCCGATATTTCCCAACTCTCGCCCACGTTTTGCAGGTTAGAGTCGAGATGCTTGAAGGGAACGATTTTGTTTCCGCCCCAAATGGTTTGCTTTAATAGTGGTTTAAACTTTAATGGTTGCATGTGAGTATATGAGTTTTTTAGTTTATGAGCCCTAGGGATAGAGGAGTTAAGGAGTTATGGAGTTAAGGAGTTAAGCCAGTACCTTTGTTTCTTTCTCCTTTGTTATTTATGGAGTTAAGCCAATATCTTTGTTTCTTTCTCCTTTGTTGTTGTCTCCTTTGTTCCTTTCTCCTTTGTATCCTTTGCCCTTTATTTCTGTGCGTTTATGTTTGAATTTGTGAGTTATAGAGTTTTGTAAGTCGATGAGTTATGGAGTTAAGTGCATGCCATTACCCTTTGTTTTGGGTCAGATGTGGCTTTATGTTGTTAAGAGTAGCCATAAACAATTTTCATTCTTCATGTTGTGTTGGCACATGAGCGGCAGGAGTATTGGCTTAACTCCTTAACTTCGTAACTGCTTAACTCCTCAAAACTATCTGTCGTTCCAAAATGCGGGGGTGAAGATAACCAATACGGTGAATATCTCCAAGCGTCCCATGAGCATCAGTACTGAGCACAGCCACTTGGCAAAGTCGGGCAGTTGTGCCCACGACATGGTTGGGCCAATCTCTATTCCCAACGTTGGTCCAACGTTGCTTAGCGCACTTAGTGTGATGGTTATGGCGTTGGTGTTGTCTATTCCGGCTGCAATCATGGAGAAAGCACAGAACAAACACATCACCAATGTTACGGTGAGGAAGGCCAATAACGTTACGCGCTTTTGGGTAGAGACGTTTACTCCGTCTATCTTCAACGGCAAAACGGCGTTGGGGTGAAGCAGTTGCTTGAACTCGTTGCGTATTACTTTGAGCAACATTACGCCACGAATGCACTTGAAACCGCCGCTAGTACTGCCTGAACAGGCTCCTATGAACATGCACATGGCCAATACCACCCATGTTACATGTGGCCAACGGGCGGCATCGTCGCTGAAAAGTCCTGTGGTGGTGATGAACGATACCACTTGGAAGATGGCCGCGCGGAAGGCTTTTTCCAACTCGTAGTGGTTGCGTATGATTAGTTCAACCATGATGAAAGCCGTGAAACCCAGTACCAACCAAAGGTAGAGTTTGAACTCGGAATTGCGGAAAAGCTGGCGTATCTTTAACTTCGTGGCCGTGAAATAGAGTAGGGTGAAGTTCACACCCGAGAAGAAACAGAAGAAGGTTACGGCGTATTCGATGGCAGGCGAGTGGAAAAACTCTACGCTGGAATTGTGGGTTGAGAACCCTCCCGTGGCCAAAGAGGTCATTGAATAGTTCACACTGTCGAACCAGCCCATGCCCAAGAACTTGTAACAAAGGGTGCAAGCGATGGAAATGGTGAGGTAAACAGCCCAGATGGCCTTGGCGCTTGTGCTTAGTTTGGGGTGTAGTTTGCTTTTTATCGGGCCAGTGGCTTCGGCCGAAAACACCTTTACCGAACCGCCAACGAGCGATGGCAGCAGGGCGATGGTAAAGAACACGATGCCCAATCCCCCAATCCACTGTGTTAGCGAGCGCCAAAATATGATGCCGTGCGGTAGGGCCTCGACATCGTCGATGATGGTTGCGCCTGTGGTTGTGAACCCCGACATGGTTTCGAAATAGGCGTCGGTGAAACTGTGTAGGTAGCCGCCTATCATGAAAGGCATGGTGCCGATGGCGCTGAAGATGGCCCACGAGAGGCTCACCACCAAGCAAGCGTCGCGACGACCCATCGTGTTGTTGGAGTTGCGGCCCATAAAACGGAACACGAAACCAAAGAATAAGGTGGCGATGATAGACACGAGGAAGGCCATTACGTCGTCTTCCGCATAATAAATGGCCATTGCCAAGCACGACAACATCAGTGCTGCTTCGATGAAAAGCAACGAGCCGATAATTTTATATATGGTGCGATAGTTAATCATTCAGTTGACAAGTTCACAAGTTGACATGTTTACGAGGTTGCAACTTCAAAAGTTTGCTAGTTCACCAGCTCGTGAGTTAACAAGTTTGAAAGTTGACGAGAATGCAAGCTTGGATGTTTAATCGGCAGGGAAGGTTGCGAAGATATGGAACATCAAGGGCTCCGCTTATCTTCATTTCCCGAACTTAAAGTTCGTGTACCGATGGCTAATTAAAGAACTTTCCTAGCTGTTGCATGTTGGTGTTATGGCAAAACACCATTACACTGTCGCCGGCCTCAATCTGAGTTCCACCCGAAACGAGGATGCCAACGCCTTTGCGAACCAATCCGCCAATGGTTACTCCCCTTGGCAAACCCAACTCGAACACGCGCTTTTTCGTTACTTTCGAACCCTGTTGGGCGGTAAATTCGGCCACGTCGGCATTGGCCATTGTGAGAAAACGCACGTTGCTTACGTCGGCATCGAGCATCATTTGGTAGATGTGGCTTGCGGCAATGTCTTTCTTATTCACGATGGTACCGATGTCAAGACTATCGGCCATGCTCACATAGTCCATGTTTTCTACCATAGCCACGGTTTTGCGCACGCCCAGTCGTTTAGCCGTAAGGCATGCCAGGATGTTTGTTTCGGTGTTGCTTGTTAGTGCCACGAAGGCTTGGGTGTTCATAATGCCCTCTTCGTTAAGCAGCTGTATGTCGCGTCCGTCGCCGTGTATCACCAGTGCCTTGTCTTCTTCAAGCAGGTCGTTCAGTTCCTCACAGCGCTGCTCGTCTTTCTCTATTATCTTGGCTTCCATGTAGCTGGGGATGTTTTTCACCGCCATCACGCAGGTGTTTCCTCCGCCCATGAAGAACACGTTCTTTACGTCTACGTAGTGTTCTTTGCCTACAATCTTGCGAATGTAGGGAATATATTGGCGCGTTGTCATGAAGTAGGCCAGGTCGTATAGTTTCAATTCGTCGTTACCGCCTGGTATGATGGTTTCGTAACCGCGCTTAATGGCCACCACGTGGTAAGGGTCGTCGGGGCCACAGAGTTGTTTTAAGGGTTGGTTAAGAATTTCGCAGCCCTCGCGCAACTTGATGCCCAGCATCACAAGCGCGCCATTGTGCACGTCCCAACGTTGGCGCACCCACGACATTTTCAGACCGTTGATGATGTCGGTAGCCGCCAACGTTTCGGGAACGATGAGCGAACTAACGCCCAAACGCTCGAAAAGTTCGGCCACTCCTGGTTCAGTCAGTTCCACATCGTCTATCTTGGCCACCGTCTTTTTTGCCCCCAGAGCCTTAGCAATCATGCAGATGTTGAGGTTCAGATGTTGGTCGGCGGTAACGGCGATAAACAAGTCGGCGTCGCCGGCGTTCGCCTCTTTAAGTGTTTTTACGCTGCTGGGCGATGCTTGCAACATCATCAGGTCGGCCTCGGCGTCCATTCTGCCAAGCCGTTCTTCGTCCTCATCGATGAGCGTGATGTTCTCGTGGCTGTGCGATAGCAGTGTAGCCAGGTAAATTCCTATGTCGCAAGCACCGGCTATAACGATTTTCATGCTTCTATCTCCTTTCTTATTGAGTCGGCGTCAAGGCCTACCAGTTTGCGTAGTTGTGCCACCGAACCGTGTTCTACGAAGGCATCGGGCAAGCCCATGCGCACTATTTGGGGGCGGAAACTGTGGTCGGACATCCATTCCAGCACGGCCGAACCCATGCCGCCGTTGCGTACACCGTCTTCAATGGTTATAATCTTGTTGAACTTGCGGCCAATGTCTTGCAGCAAGTTTTCGTCTAATGGTTTTACAAAGCGCAGGTCGTAGTGGGCCACTTGCTTTGTTCCCTGCATCTCGTCGAGTAGTTTAGCCACATCGTTTCCAATCGGGCCTAGCGTTATTACGGCCACATCCGTACCCGCTCTAAGGCATCGGCCCGTGCCAACGGTTATCTCTTCGAAGGGCGAACGCCAGTCGGGGCATACGCCATTGCCGCGCGGATAACGTATAACGAACGTTCCCTTGTTCGGTAATTGGGCCGTGTACATCAGGTTGCGCAGTTCGTGTTCGTCCATTGGCGAGGCTATCGTCAGGTTGGGAACGGCACGCAGCGCGGCAATGTCAAACACTCCGTGGTGCGTTGGGCCGTCTTCGCCAACCAGTCCTGCGCGGTCTAGGCACAGCACCACAGGCAAATTGAGCAACGCCGCATCGTGAATGATGTTGTCGTAGGCGCGTTGCGAGAACGAACTGTATATGTTGCAGAATGGCATAAGCCCATCTTTGGCCATGCCGGCAGAGAAAGTTACGGCGTGTCCTTCGGCAATGCCCACGTCGAAAGCGCGGTTGGGCATGGCCTTCATCATGATGTTTAGCGAACATCCTGTGGGCATGGCTGGCGTAACACCCACAATCTTGGGGTTGACTTGTGCCAATTCAACCAGAGTCTCGCCGAAAACGTCTTGGTAACGCGGCGGTTCGCCCGTGTTGTTGCATACCAGTCGTTCACCTGTTGCAGGGTCGAACTTGCCAGGGGCATGCCAAATGGTGGCCGATTCTTCGGCTGGCTTGTAGCCTTTGCCTTTGGTGGTGTGCAGATGTAGTAGCTTTGGGCCGCGCATCAGTTTGAGTTGGCGTAGCTTTCGCACCACTTCTTTCACGTCGTGGCCGTCGAATGGGCCGAAGTAGCGTATGTTCATGCCCTCAAAGATGTTCTGTTGGTGGCTCAGCGCCGACTTCAAGGCGTTGTTCAGTCGCAGAATGCCCTTCTTGCGGTCGTCGTCCAGCCATCCTTTGGCGTGCAACCATTGTGCAGCCTTAAAGCGTAGGCGGTTGTATGTTTCGTTGGTGTCGAGGTTCAGCAGGTATTTCTCCATGCCTCCAACGGCTCGGTCGATGCTCATGTCGTTGTCGTTGAGCACGATGAGCAAGTCGTTGTCCGTAGACGACACGTTGTTAATGCCTTCGAAAGCCAATCCGCCACTCATCGCTCCGTCGCCAATCACGGCCACAACGTGGCGTTGTTGGTCGCCGCCTAGCTTGGCAGCCACGGCCATTCCCAATGCAGCCGAGATAGAGTTTGAGGCATGTCCGCAGGTAAACGTGTCGTAAGGGCTTTCCATTGGTGTGGGAAAAGGGCGAATGCCGCCCAGCTTACGATTGGTGAAAAACTGCTCGCGCCTGCCCGTTAGCAGCTTGTGGCCGTATGCCTGATGGCCTACGTCCCATACAATTCGGTCTTCGGGCGTGTCGTAAACGTAGTGCAGAGCAACGGTAAGCTCTACCACGCCCAGACTCGAAGCAAAGTGTCCGGGGTTCACCGACACCTCTTCTATAATCTCTTGGCGTAGCTCTTGGCACAGTTGAGGCAGCTGTTCAACATCTAGTTTGCGCAAGTCCTCTGGGTACCTAATCTTATCTAATAGCTCGAAACTGTTTTCTCCCACAATAAATTCTTGTTCAATTACGGCACAAAGGTACGGCTTTTAATCGAATTTCGATAACGCCGCGTTCATTATTCGCCTGCCAGGGTAGCGTTTTAATGCTGCTTTCGTGTTTGTCTTGCCTGTTGCGCGGCTTGCAACGGTTGGTATGCAGGTGTTGTAAGCTGGCTGATGTCATTAAAATAAGTCTTAGTAGCGGTGCGGATGTAAAATAATAAGCCTTTTTGTTGCACAGCCCGAAAGTGTAGACTACCTTTGCATTTGGCTTGCTTGCAGGCCTCATGGCCGAAAACAGAAAACAGTTAGATGCGCATAAGGCTACTCCTTATATATATAGCGGTTGGCTTATTGGCCGTTTCCTCTTTGCCAACACGCGCCACCACATCGTCGGAACCGCGCCATTTGGTAAGCGACCCCGACACGTTACGCCAAGGAAAAGACCTTGGCGAGGTGGTTGTGGTGGCTCGCCGAAAGCTTATTCAGATGCGCAACGACACCACGCTTATCAACGTGGGCGGGCTACACACCAAGCGAGGCGGTAGCTTGGAGTATCTGTTACGCAAGGTTCCGGGCATGCGCTACGACCGAGTGACAGGCCGACTAACCTATAATGGCAAGCCGCTTGTTAAGATTAACCTCAACGGCTCTACCTTCATGGGAAACAACATCGCACGAGCCTTGGCCGCTTTGCCTGCCGAGGCGGTGTCGCAACTTAAAATATACGACTTGCTTTCTACCCTCGAAAAGGCCACGGGCATTACCGACGGATTGCAAGAGCTAACGCTCGACATTCAGACTAAGGACGAATTTAACGGTGCCCTTACCACAAACGTTAAGGCCGAACATGGCACGCAGGGGCGACGTAACGACAGTGCGCTGCTTAATTGGTTGCGGTCTAACGGCGAAAGCTTGTCGTTTGGCGTGGCAAGCAGCAACTTGGAGAACACCACAGCCGGCAACGGCAATTACACCAACTCGGTATCCATCGACGGAAACAAGCATTTTGGCAAGCAATTGAAGCTTAACGCCAGTGCATCGCTTTACGATTTCCATCAAGAAATGTTTGGTTCCAGTTACAGTGAGGAGTATCTTACCACAGGAACACGAGCCGATGCCTCGACAAGTAGCACGAAGGGGCGCAACACCAGTGGCTCGCTGTGGTTCTTTTCTACTTACGAAATGTCTAAGCGCAGCCAACTCAACGTGAATTTTTCTGCTAGTCTGTACGGCAACAAGAGCCAAAGTGCGCAAGAAACGCAGCTGTTCGACAAGCGGGCGCGCATAGACACCATAACGTTGGGTAACGAAGAGAGTTTTTCGCGCGGCCATTCCAACAGCTTTAGTGCCTCGGCCGACTTCACTCATGCCTTTGCCGAAGGGGGTACGGCATTGAGTATTATGGGCCGAATGGATGCCAACAATGCCCAAAGCACCAACAATTCACACAGCAGAACGCATTATCGGCAATTGAAAAACAAGCTGGGAACCGACTCTTTGCAACTTAGAGAGTTGCAACAGCTATCGCCCACGCAGTCAAGGCAAACATCCTTTACCGCACTGCTTACCCAGCCGTTGGGCAAAAAGGTGCGCTTGCAGGCGGGTTGGGGCATTGTTGCGGCCAAGAATTACCGTAAGCAAGACACCTACGACCAGGCTAGGAACAGCGGACAATGGGTAGATAGCCTTAGTAACGAAAGCAAACTGACGTCTCTTGGGCAAGAGTTTCGACTGACATTCAACTACGATAGCGAGCATCTTAGTGCCAATGGCGGCCTTACTTTGCTGCCACAGCGCAAGCGGTTTCATCAACGATACCACGGCGAAGAGCGCGATACCACCTTACGACACGCCGACTTCAAGCCGATGGCGCATGTGCGGTGGCGTGGAAAGGGCATGAGTGTGCGCCTGGAATATTCGGGCTACACCTCGCAACCCAGTGCAGAGATGTTGCTCGCTTTCAGAAACACCACCGACCCCTTGGCTATTCGCGAAGGAAACCCCAACCTTAAACCCGCGTTCAACAGCATGTTCGACCTAGAATGGGAACACGAACGATGGGGACTTTCGCTAAGTGCCAACTTCCAAAACACGCTTAACGACTTTACCGAAGAGATGCGGCTCGACCGCCAGTCGGGGGCGCGCCACTATCGGCAAGTAAACATCAACGGCAACAACAGCTTTAACGCCAACTTGGGATGGAACAAACAGCTGGGTTTATGGAACTTGGGGCTTAGCATGGCATTGGGTTTGCGGCGCGAAGTGTCGCTCAACGGAGATGAAAGCGAGGCCGAAGTGACGAAAAGCGTTACCAAAATGCGTGAAGGAGAGGTACTCTTGCTATGCGGATTTGTGCCAAAATGGGGCGACATAACGTTTAGCGCACACTGGCAACCACGCTTTTCGCACAACATTCAGACACAAACGCGCACCAAAAACCATGATTTCTCGCTAAGCGTTAACGCTATGGCCGACTTGCCTTTCGACCTCGAACTCTCTACCGATGCCTCTTGTTACCTGCATCGGGGTACGATGACCAGCAGCGATGCCGACCAATGGCTGTGGAACATGTCGTTGGCTTGGAGTTTCCTTCGTAGTAAGCAGGCCACCTTAACCCTTAGTTGGAACGACATTCTTAATCGTCGGCAAAGTCTCGAACGCACAGCATCGGCCACAGGATTTAACGAAAGCTATCGTCCCGTAATTAAAAGCTACGTGCTACTGTCGTTTAGCTACCAGCTTAACTTTAAGAAGAAGGAGGGTAATTCATAGATGGTTAGAGCCTGCAACTTGTTCCGTTAAGGCATGAACGCTTTTAATCGGATAGGGCACGCACGCGTTTCTGCAACTCTTTCATGGTATTTTATTTGTTTAATTGTTAAGCATTGGTTTAATAATTCTCTTCATCCAGCCTGGCATTGCATCTACATCTTTGGCCAAACTCTCCTTATCAGTTTCTTTGGCAATGAGTTCACGGATGATTTGTATTTCAGAATCTCCTATGTTTTCTTGCTTTAAGGCTCGAAGTGCCTGTGTTAATAAGGCAATCAGCCGTGTCTTGTAGCAGAAATTCTTTGGCACGCCACGTTTTAGCACTACTTGGCGATTGGCTAGTTTAATCGTTCTTTCACTCCCTGATGTTAGATAAGAATAGTTCATTGGAACCTGAGTAGAAAGTCCCAACGCATTTAAAGCGGTAGTTCCTGATGGTAGCACCTCTGCATTGTCTCGCATAGCAATAGCCTGAACAATTTTCTCAATAGATGGAAATACCAAACCAAACCTGCTCTTTCTGGGCTTTACATAGATGCCTTGTGCCATTTTGAATAGTACTCCGCTTTCAGTCAGCTCTGCCAACGTGCTTCCTACAAACTCAGAATGATACTCTGGGTAGTCAGAACGGAACAGCACGCTATCGACAGGCAATGCTTTAATTCTCGATTTTAAAGTTTTACTCTCTTCAATATAGCTATCCTTGTTCATACGACCTTTGAAATTTTGCAGATTTTTCAAATGCAAAGATAGTCAATTATATCCAAATAGTAATGATGTTGGTATGTTTTTGTTTCATCAAGTCAGGTTCAACAAATCAAGAATCTGCCAATCTTTAATCTTAAATTGAGCTCAAAACTTACGGCCTATCAACTCACTGGCTTATCATCTCACGAAAACCCAACAACTCCCGAATACATCAACTCACCAACTTACAAGCTTACAACCTCATCAACTCATAAGCTTATCAACTCATCAACTTAAAAACTCAAAACTTAAATTCTTATTATTTATTTTACAAAGTTGTTCTAATTTTCGCTCCGTTCTAGCGAAAATATTGGTCAGAAAGTAGGTAAATAGCTACTATTTTTAACCTTGCATGTCTTTTGTTTTGTCCATTTTAAGGCATAGGACCTGCATTTTGCACCATTTTGCCTTTCTAGTTTGCTTGCCAACCCATGATTATTTACGCCCGAATACATGCTTTTTGCCCCTAAAACTCCACTTTTTGACGGCTATTTTGCCCTTTCGAGGCATGTGTTTCATGATTCTAAGACGTTATATTTATACCATCAAGGCGGATTTTTATGCTTATCATCTCGCATTTAGCAGCAAATCGCACTGCATTTAGCGGCAAAATACCTTGCATTTAGCACCAAAACGCCTTGCGTTTTGCACCAAAATAGCTTGCGTTTTGCACCAAAATGCAGTGCGTTTTGCGGCATATTGCACAGTGTTTTGCTGTAAATAGGCCCAAAACTGGTACAAATGGCGGTTCTTTTAAATATAAATTCATTTTACCGCATTCGCATAGTAGCCCTTTTTTGCATCAAAACTAACCTTCGCGAGAATCGATTATTTGGGACAAGGTGCGCGGTTGGTGGCCAAAAAGGGCACTCATAATGTTAAAATTTGTACCGAAAAACGGACATTCTTTTTGAGGATTGACGATTTGATAGGTTGGCGAATGTCCCAGTTGGCCAGTTAATGAATTTTCCATTTGACCAGATAATGAACTTTCCAGTTGGCTAGTTGCAGTCGGGCAAGCTGATAGGTGTCGCCCTTTTTTCGACCTTCTTAAATTGACAAGTTTGCGAGTTTGCTAATGTGCTAGTTGGGCTGTTAATGCGTTTATCCGCCGATGAATGGCAAGCTAATTTGGTTTGTTATGCAAATACCCAGTAGATTTGCAGGCTCTTGATAGAGGCAGGTTCTAAAATTACCTTTGCTGTATTTTTAGCTTTTAGCTGAGCAGGTTTTGTTTACTTCTTGAAGGAGCATGGTGCACTATGCTTTCTGAAAGAGAAAGCAAAAGATGCCAGATAAAAGCAAAAAGACAGTGAAGAGCAATACAAGGAACAACGATTGAACCTTTGCGGGGAATTTTTAGAACATGCCTTAACTCTTTGTAGCTTACAAAAGCCAAAAAAATGGGGCAATGGCTTTCGTTTTCAAAATAAAATGACGATATTTGCATACTGCTTAGCTATGGCCGAAGTTGCCGATGATAACAGTTGTTGGCATAAATGGCGGGCGAAAGCAGAAAAGACAGTAATTCAAGAACGTTTTTGGCGGACCTGATGGGCAACGCCAAGCTGGCTTGGAGCATTGCCCCTGGCGAGAATTTGGAAATCGCCTACACGGAGTGCTTGGCGAAGCGGAAAGGCAAAAACGCACTTTTGAAGAACAAGAAAACGAACAACAATACGCAAAAACATGAGCTATTTTAGACGGATGCTTGCCTTGTCGGCCCTGCTTGTGGTCGTATTATCGGCAGCAGCACAAAAGAAATTCGAGGTTTACGCCGCAGGATTTTACAACCAAGAAAACCTGTTTGACACTTGCCACGACGAAGGCAAGCGCGATTACGAGTTTCTGCCAAGTGGCTCGTACAAATGGAATGGCATGAAATACACCCACAAACTGCACAACATGGCACGCGCTTTGGCCGATATGGGTACCGATGTGCTGCCTGGCGTGGGGTGCGCCGTTATCGGATTGGCCGAGGTGGAGAACGCAAAAGTGCTGACCGACCTCACTGCGCAACCCGAATTGGCGGCTCGTGGATATAAGTTTTGCCACATAGAAGGTCCCGACCGCCGCGGCATCGACTGCGCATTGCTATACAATCCTGCACTTTTCGCGGTGCGCAACGTTAAGCTTGTGCCCTATGTGCAAAGCTTAGAGAAGGATAGTGCCTTCTATACGCGTGGTTTTTTAACGGTGAGCGGCACGCTGGCAGGCGAACATGTAACAGTGGTGGTATGCCATTTGCCCAGTAGGTTTAGCGATTCTTTCTATCGCGAGCAGGGTGCAAGGCAGATTTTGGCCATTCGCGACTCCGTTCAACGCGAGGATAAAGATTGCAAAGTGTTGGTGATGGGCGACATGAACGACGACCCGATGGACAAAAGCATCAGCCAAGGCCTGCATGGAAAGGCCAACATGAGCGAGGTGGGCCAGGGCGATATGTATAACCCTTGGTACAATGTGCTGACCAAAGAGGGGGTGGGTACGTTGCAATTTCAGGGCTCGTGGAACTTGTTCGACCAGATATTGCTCTCTAAAAATCTGCTCAACGCCAATGGCTCGAAAGACTTTACTGCACTAAAATATTGGAAAAACCAAATATTTAAACGCGATTACCTCTTCCAAACGGAGGGCAAGTATAAGGGAACGCCTAAGCGAACAACGGCCGGTGGCGTGTGGCTCGATGGTTTTAGCGACCACCTTCCCGTTGTGGTTTATCTGGTAAAAGAGAAAGAATAGCAGGCAGACAAACCTTTATCGCGTTAAAATGTTGCGTTAAACAACAATGGTAGAACGACACCCTTTTAAACCTTTCTTGCCCAAAGGATGCAAGCTGTTGATGCTGGGCAGTTTCCCGCCTTCGCAAAAGCGGTGGTGTATGAACTTCTTTTATCCCAACTTCACCAACGACATGTGGCGCATCTTTGGCTTGGCGTTCTTCGAAGATAAGCAACACTTCGTGGACGAGGCCAACAAAACGTTTAAGCTAGACGAGCTGAAAGCCTTCCTTACAGCAAAGGGCGTGGGCATATACGATACGGCAACGGCTGTGAACCGCACCACGGGGACAGCCGCCGACAAAGACCTTGAGGTGATAGAACCCACCAACCTCGACGAACTTTTGCTGCAAGTGCCCGCTTGTAAGAATGTGGTAGTTACGGGACAGCTGGCTGCCGATGTGCTTAGGGCGCACTTCGGCATTGCCGAACAGCCCAAGGTTGGGACGTATGTGCCGTTTGTCTTTCAGCCCGACGGTCGCGAAATGCGGCTCTACCGCATGCCAAGCTCTTCGCGTGCCTATCCGCTTAAAGTGGAGAAGAAAACCGAGTGGTACAAGGCGATGTTTGAAGAGACCTTGTAGTAATGGGCTTATAGACGTGAAGAAAATTGTAAACAGGACAACAATATCCACTCAATAAAAGTATAACACGATGCAAAAGACAACGATAATAGGTATTGCTGGCGGAACAGGTTCGGGCAAAACAACGGTGGTGAAGAAAATAGCAGAGGCGTTGCCACCCCATTATGTGGCGGTGGTTCCACTCGATTCGTATTACAACGACACGTCGGACATGACCGAAGAAGAACGGCATGCCATTAACTTCGACCACCCCGACGCATTCGACTGGAAACTGTTGACCAAGCATGTTAACGACCTTCGCAGTGGGGTTGCTATCGAACAACCCACATATTCGTACCTGCTTTGTAACCGCTTAAAGGAAACGGTGCACGTTGAACCTAAGCCCGTTATCATCATCGAGGGCATCATGACCTTGCTGAACAAACGCCTACGCGACATCATGGACTTGAAGGTGTTTGTTGATGCCGACCCCGACGAGCGGTTGATACGTAACATTCAGCGCGATACCATCGACCGTGGCCGAACGGTTTCGATGGTGGTGGAACGGTATTTGGAGGTGCTCAAACCCATGCACGAGCAGTTTATCGAGCCCACCAAACGCTATGCCGACTTGATTATACCGCAAGGCGGCGAAAACGAGAAGGGTATCAACATCTTGTGTAGCTATATCGAGGGGCTTGTTCCTGTGGAGTAAGTCCCCACAAACAGCCCGTTAACTTGTCAACTTATTAGCCTATCAACTTGTCGTCTTTTGCACCTGTAAAATCTCATTTTGCTTGCGATAAATCAATAAAAATTGCTAAACGCCTAGTTTTTTTGTATGAAACTATTGCAAAGTAATTGCTTTTATGCTATCTTTGCAATATAATTAGAGAAAAGAATATTAATTTAGAAAATCAGTTTTAGCAATGAAGAAGATTGTACTAGCGTCTATCATGATGCTTTCTATTGGGATAACAGGCTGCGCAAGTAGTCAAGAATTTAGTGAATTGAAAACCCAACAGAAAGCTTTGAAGTTGCAAACGCAGCTTACCAACACCCAATTGCAATACGAAAAGGCAATAGCTTCGCTAGCCGAACTAAGAAAGAAGGCAGCCGATGTCAATGCAGAGGCTAATGCAAGTGTGGTTACTGGGTTGAGTATTCGTGATGCCGAGGCTACCGCCAAGGCAGCCAAGGCTAGGGCAAAAACGCTTAAAGAAGTAACCAAGATGAACAAGAAACTGGCCAAGGAGCAGAAGAAGGTGGAGAAACTAGAAAAGAAAATGGAAAAGATTCAAGACAAAATATCCAAGCTGAACCAAAAAGTTGAGTTTGTTGGAGGTTGGAGATAAGCTCCATTAGATTCTTGTTTAAGAAGTAATAAGGCAGGGTGAGGAGTATTCCTCGCCCTGTTTTCGTGTAATGCTGGTTCTGGAAATTAGCTTTGTTGGCTTTAAATCTAGTAGTTGAATGGCTTGTATTGCTGATAATTAGTGATACAACCCATAGCCGTTCCCACCAATCATCCTTTCTTCCGCCTGCTCTTTACGGGTTGCTCCCTTGTTTGTTTCAATCTTTTTTTATAACTTCGCAGTTGGTTAAGGCAGTTTCTATTGAAGCCGTTTGCATCCAGTTGAAACAAGACATGATAGACAGAGCAACCATAGAGAAGATACAAGAGGCAGCCAACATCGTGGATGTGGTTTCCGAGTTCGTAACCCTGCGCAAGGCTGGGGCGAATTATAAGGGGTTGTGCCCGTTTCATAACGAGCGCACACCATCGTTTATGGTGTCGCCTGCGCGTGGCATTTGCCATTGCTTTGGTTGTGGAAAGGGGGGCACCCCCGTGAGCTTTATCATGGAACACGAGCAAATGACCTATCCAGAGGCATTGCGGTGGCTGGCCAACAAGTATCATATCGAGATAAAGGAACGCGAACTGAGTGACGACGAACGGCGCGAACAGAACGAACGCGAGAGCATGTTCATCGTTAACGAGTGGGCCGCGAAACACTTTGAAGACACGTTACACAACAATGTGGATGGACTTGCCATCGGCATGCAGTATTTTAGGAGCCGTGGTTTCAGAGACGACATCGTGCGAAAGTTTCGCTTGGGGTTCGACCTTAACGACAGAGAGCTATTGGCGCGCACGGCAATAGACAAGGGATATAACGTGGAATTCTTGGTAAAGACGGGGCTTTGCTATCGTACAGACGACGGACGGTATGTCGATCGCTTTGCCGGGCGTGTTATTTTTCCGTGGTTTGGCGTTAGTGGAAAGGTGGTTGGTTTTGGCGGAAGACTGCTAGACTCGCGCACAAAAGGCGTACAACAGAAGTATGTTAACTCGCCCGACTCGGACATTTACCATAAAGACCACGAACTATATGGCATTTTTCAGGGCAAGAAAGCCATTGCCAAAGAAGATTGCGTGTACATGGTGGAGGGCTATACCGATGTTGTTTCGATGCACCAGTGTGGCGTTGAGAACGTGGTGGCTAACTCTGGTACAGCCCTTAGCATACATCAGATACACACCTTACACCGCTTTACCTCGAACATCGTGCTGCTTTACGATGGCGATGCGGCGGGCATACACGCCGCCTTGCGTGGAACGGACATGCTGTTGGCCGAGGGTATGAACGTAAAAGTGTTGCTTTTCCCCGATGGCGACGACCCCGACAGCTTTGCCAGAAAGCACAATGCCGAGGAGTTTAGGAAGTATATTGCCGACAATCAGACCGACTTCATACAGTTTAAAACGCGGGTTTTGCTTGATGGCGTAACCGATCCTGCTCGCCGTTCGGAGGCTATCTCGTCTATTGTGCAGAGCGTTTCGGTTATTCCCAACCAGATTTTGCGCGACACTTACTTGCACGATTGCGCCCAACGACTAGGTGTGGCCGAAACAACGCTCATCAACAGCATGAACAGATACATACGCGAGAGCCGCGAAAGGCGGTCTACGGAAACATCGCGTGCGGTTCAGGAGAGTATGGAAACAACGCCTCGACCCACCATTCAGACGGTTACACCGCTGCAACAGGCGGCGAAGGTGGAGCGTATGTTGGTGGAACAAGTGGTGAAGTACGGCGAACGGATTGTGCTGCGCAACGTGGAAGATGAGGATGGAAACTTGCTTAACCTCACCGTGGCGCAGTTTATTCAATATGATTTCATGCAAGACGAGTTGGCGTTTCAACATCCGCTATTTAACAGAATACTGCAAGAGGCGGCCGAAAGGAGCGTGTATCCCGACTTTAAGGCAGAGCCTTACTTTGTGCATCACGAAGATATTGAGCTGAGCAAGCTGGCAACCGAACTGTGCATGGACCCGTATCAGTACCTAAAACTGAAACAACCCGAACCCACCCATCCGCTAGACGAGGAAGAGAAACGGCTGAAAGAAAAGGAGAAAGAGGACGAACTGCGCCAACGAACGGTGCATTTGCTGCTCGATTTCCGCCTTGATTATGTGGAGCATCGCCTAAAAACACTGCAAACGGAGATTGCACAAGCGGCTAGCGATCCTGAAAAACTGATGCAACTAATGGCCGAATTTAAGGACATGCAGACAATTCGCAACGAGTTGGCACGGCGATTGGGCAGCGAAATTTTGGTTTAAAAAGGCGAGGCTTGGGGGGCGTAAGTCGCTGAATATTGAAGCTTCTGTGTGATATGATGATGGAGTTTAGGCGTTTGAAGTGCCTAAACTTCTTTGTTTTGGTGCGTTTGGGGCAATATCCAACCATGCCTTTGCCTGCGTGTTGTAAGGCCTTTGTTCGGCAGTAGGCTTTGTTTTGGGTGCTGTACAAGCTTTTTGTAGGCAGGCTACAAGCGGCTTGTACTGCCAGTACAAAATGCTTGTAGCCTGCCTACAAAGTGCTTGTAGCACCACTACACGTTGCTTGTAGTGATAGGTTTTCTCTTTACCTTTGGTTTATTTTCTCTTTATCTTTGGTTTATTCCCTCTTTTTCTTTAGTTTATTTCCCATCCCATCACCGCCGACACCAAGGGAACGAGTGTCATACAGAGCTTTTGTTGCCCCGAATAGTTGGGGTGGTAGCTTGCGCCAAGGTCTTTATCTACGGTAATAATGCCTGGCATGAACTCGGCAAAATGCACATCCTTGTGCGCAGACAGCCGTTGTTGCAGCACCTTAAAGCTTGCAGAGAGGTACGCGCCTGCCGAATGGGGACGAATGCAGATAACGGGTACTGGCCCATAGTGTTTGCGAACAAGCTCGATAAGCTTAACGTATGCGCCCACATATTGCTCAACAGAGGGTGTAATGACGGTGGAATAGTCGTTTGTGCCAAGGTTTATCAGCACCAATTGGGGACGATAGGCCTTGAAATCGTAAGGGGTGGTGGCGTAATGGTCGAAGAGTTGTAGGTAGCGTTGCGACATGTTGCCTTTCGAAATCTGCACCGTGTCGCCCCAATTGCGCACCATGCCGCGGCCAGAATGGGCTGCCAGCACATAGTCGGCCCCGAAATAGCGGGCCAATAGGCAGGCATAGGCCTTGTCGCAGTTTTCTGTTTCCAGTTTAAAGGGGTCGGTAGCCTTGTTGCTTTCTGTGCCATAACCGCAGGTGTACGAGTCGCCAATCACTTCGATAAGCCGCTTGGGGACGGGTACGGCATGCAACGAACCGCCCTTAGACAAGAGCAAGGCGTGCACCGTGGTGCATCCGTATTCGCCTTCGGTGCATTTTTGCAGCACCAGTTGGTGCTTTCCGCTCTTCAAGCCGTTGGCCAACACCATGCGTTGGGGCGTGTTGCCCTTTACCCTAATCTTCTTTATCCACTTGCCATCAACGAAAACGTTGTGATAGCTTTCGCCTTCGTCTGAGATTAAGACGGCAATCTCTGTACCTGTAAAGCCTGTTCGCAGGTAAGTTCCCACCCAATCGTAGCGCACGGTGCCTGCTGTGGCGTTGTGTTCCACGCGTCCGATGTATTGCACTTCGGGGCTGGTGGCTTTAATTTGCGTGTCGTTGGCTGCCTGCGCAGTGGTTGGAACAAGTGCGGCGAATAGGATAGTGAGGGCAGCGAATATGGATTTAAGCATGTGCCGTGTTGAAGTGGCCGTGTTTGTTGCACCTATATAGTAAGGTGTGTGGATGTTGCAGATGGGGTTCATGTTGGTGAGTTAGGTCTTTGTTTACGTTGTAATGATGAATGGTAAAACGGCTAGGCCGCTTTGCCTTAATTGAAAATGTCTACCGAGAGGGGCTAAAACAAACATTGCCTGTGGCTGTTTGGCAACCGCAGGCAATGTCGTTTTGTGTAGGAAAGCACCCTTTATGGGGTGGGCGAGTGGGCTAGGCTGACGTTTTGCGCGCAGAAAGCCCCTTCGCCATGCTTTTCTCGAGGCTTATTGTTTCACTACCTTGCGTGTTTTGCCTTGCGCATCTTTGATGATATACACGCCCTTGCGGTTGGTGTTGTTTACGCGAACGCCGTCGAGGGTGTATATTTCCACTTGTTTGTTGCCCTCAACGCTGGGCAAATTGTCAATGCCTGTGGTTACGTTGATGGTGTAAAGGCGATATTTGCTTAGGTCGTTGCTGGCAACCAGCACGGTGGCTTTTCCGTTTTCTACGGTTTTTGCTACCAGCATGCCTTGTCCCTTGGTCTTCACCGTAATGTCGTCGGCCGTTGCGTTGCCTACAATATGGGTGTATTCGGTGGTGTTTTCTGCGAAGTTTGCAAGTGCTTGACCCTTGATGCTAATGCCTTCAACGCCAAAGTTGTACACCAATTCGAGGTCGTCTACGTATAATTCATCGCTTCCGCTGCCCTTGCCTGCATCGGCGTTTGTAGAAAGCGTAACGAGAATGGCTTTCGGGTCGATGCTGTTATTAACGTAGCTGAAGGGGATGGACAAACGTTTCCATTCGCCTTTGGTGTCGGCAATCTCGTTGTTAATGGCCTCTGCCATCTTTTTGTAGGTCTTACCTTTCTCTTCCGGCAGCTGATAATAGGTGCCGTCGGTAATCACTGCCTTGGCTGTTGCGTACGGATGGTCGGCAGAAGGTTTGCCTTGTTTGAACTTCACCCAAAGCGTAAGACTGTCAGGACGACCACTTAATTCGGTGTAGAATGGGTCGCCATTGCCGTCTTTATCCTTGTTGGCGAGGTCGAGGAAGGAGTTGTTTCTCGTATCTGTTGCAGTGGTGGAGCCTGCTTTAAGTCTGCCCGTTGTGACTGTTCCATTAGCCGTAACTCCTATTATGGAGCGTGAATACACGCAGAGACTCTTCTTTCCTAATGAACCAGGACGTACGTCCGTAGATTCTTTTGTTTGTTGTCCTTTCGCTAGACTAGTAAACCAACCCTCTGTAATAACACTTTGGAACGAATGCCAGCGGTTTGGTTCTTTACTGGCTCCGAAGTTCTCGAAGTCGCTATTAGGCACTTGATAGCCCTCGCCAAAGACAACCTTAATGGTCATTCCTTGAAAGTCGATGCCGATATTTGCATTTAGTTTGTCACCTTTTTCTTGGGCAAGTAGGTTAATAGGAACCTCTCCCAGTACAGGGCCAATCCATGGGCCAGTGGTACTTCCTTCTTCTATTTTCACTTTAGTATTAGCTTGAAGAAGTTTTGTTGAACCTTGGATGAAAGGCGTGGCGGGGATGTTAATGGTGCCTACACCTTGTTTTTGGCCTTCAAGGTTTATGGAAAGTTAGCCAAAGAGAGTTTATAGGTGCCATCTCCTTGTTGGTCTACATTGATTGTTGCCGTACTATTGTCGGCAATGTTGCCGTTGATGTATACCACGAGTTTGCCTGTATAGGTTTTGGCAAATGTAGTAACTGTACCTAAGACAACGAATAATGCTGTAAAAAATCTTTTCATACTATTACTGATATTATGGTGAACGCGATGAAGTACACCCTATTAAACAAGTTGCAAAGCTAATGATTTTTTTTGATATGACATATTCTTTAAACAAGAATAAATGTTTAATGTGGCATATTTTACGTAACTTCGCAGTATGAAACTTGGAATGTTATTGTTTTTGCTTATCCCTATTGTGGGACATGTCTATGTGTTTTGGCACGTTTGGAACATTGTTCCGCTGAACAATTGGCTGAAAATCATCCTGTTGGTGTTACTCTCATTGGGTTTCATCTCGCTTCTTGTGGGCTTTGGTGCAGGACTAGATAAGATGCCAATGACCCTCGCCACGGCCATATACGAATTAGGGACGTCGTCGGTTTTCGTGCTGCTCTATGCCGTGCTGCTTTTTCTTTTGCTCGATTTAGGGCGGCTCGCTCATCTCATTCCCAAGCAATTCTTGTATAACAGCTTGTCCGGGACACTTACCGTATTGGGTATATTGTTGGCCGTTTTTGTGTATGGCAACATCCATTATAACAATAAGGAACGACAAGAGCTGCATCTAAACACTTCCAAACACTTGGACAAGCCGCTTAAAGTGGTGATGATTAGCGACCTGCACCTAGGCTATCACAATCGTAGGGCGGAGTTCGCGCGTTGGGTGGACTTGATCAACGCCGAGCGACCAGACCTTGTGCTCATCGCCGGCGACATCATCGACATCAGCGTGCGGCCGCTGTTGGAAGAGCATGTAGCCGAAGAATTCCGCCGAATAAAGGTGCCAATATACGCTTGTTTGGGTAACCACGAGTATTATAGTGGTGACGCTAACGCCGAAAAGTTCTATCGAGATGCCAACATCAACCTGTTGCGCGACAGCGTTGTGCAGGTGATGGACCTCAATCTTGTTGGGCGCGACGACCGAACCAATGGGCGGAGGGCGTCGCTTAAAACACTGATGGGCAAGGTAGACCCCTCCAAATACACCATTCTGCTAGACCATCAGCCCTACCATTTGGAAGAGGCGCAACGGGCAGGTGTAGACTTTCAGCTTAGCGGACACACCCATTATGGGCAGGTTTGGCCCATATCGTGGATTGAAGATGCCATATACGAAGACGCATACGGGCCGTTGACAAAGGGTAATACGCACTATTATGTAACTAGCGGCATTGGCATCTGGGGCGGAAAGTTTAGGATTGGCACACGCAGTGAATATGTGGTGACCACAATATCGCAAAGCTTTTAGGCTGAGAAATACGTAAATGTGGCGAACACGACGGATTAGAAGGGGGCTGGGGCACGAGGATTTTAAGCACAGATGAAAAGCAACTTTAAACTGACACAGGCACATCTTAAAGCATGGTTCGGCGAGTTTAACCGCGATTATTTCGGGGGAAAATTGCCCGAACCGCGTTTAATGCTGTCGCGTTCGAGAACGCAATTGGGCTCGATGCACTGTAAAAGACGGGCGGGGTTGGGGCGAGTGGAAACCTTTGACTACGCTATACATGTGAGCATACTGTTCGAACAAGACGAGAAAGGCTTTAAAAACGTGTTGCTGCACGAGATGATACATTATTATATAGCGTACAACAATATTCAAGATACGGCTCCACATGGCGATGTTTTTAAGGCGATGATGAACAGGCTAAACAGTGAATACGGCTGGAACATGAAGGTTTCTGAAAGGGGAAAGGCCTTGCAGGTGGCGCAAGAGTATGTTCCGCAGCGCGAATATCTGGTGCTAGCACTGTCGCTGTCTTCGGGTAAAAAGATGTTTTCGGTAGTATCGCCGAGTAACTTTCGTAAGCTAGACGGGCAAGTTAAGCGCGTTAGAGAGGTGGAAAACTATGGTTGGTATGTTTCAAAAGACGTTTATTTCAACGGCTATCCAAAGGTTAGGACGTTGCGTGGCGTGCCTGTTGCGCCCGACTTTTTCGACGAAATGCTGAAAAAGATGCAACCTTTGGTTCTTCCCGAATAAAAGGTGTCGGCACTTGTAGCGCGAGGTTATGAGGGGCCTGCGGATTTCAATTGCCCAATTTAGAGCAATGGGGAAAGCAGTCGGATGAGCGATTCCCATAGTCGGGCAAGGAAAGGACGGTGCGCAAAAATGTCGGGACTGTCCAGCACGATGCACTCGGCCTCGTCGGTTAAGAACACTTCTTTCATCTTCAAGGCCATCTCCTTGTCGTAGAAAAACACATTGGCCTCGAAGTTGTTCTCGAAACTTCGGAAGTCTACATTGGTAGAACCGCAGGTGCAAAGGCTGTCGTCGCACACCAGCAGCTTGCTGTGGTTAAAGCCGGCGCAGTAAAAGCAAATCATAACTCCTGCCTCTAAGGCTGCTTGCACATACGAGCGGCCCGCCCACTCAATGATTTTAGAGTCGGTTCGGGCAGGGAGCATTAGTCGAATGTCCACTCCTGCCTGCCTTGCCGTTCGCATGGCGAAGAGTATAGGCTCGGTGGGCAAGAAGTAAGGCGACTCCATATAAACGTATTTCTTGGCCTCTAACAATATGCGCATGTAGCCTTGCATGATGTCGGGCCAAGGCGAAACGGGGCTGCTTGTTACCACTTGCGCGATGCAATTGTTGCTGATTTGGGGCGAAAGCATGGGATAATACACCTTGTCGGTGATAAGTGTGCGCGCCATAAAGTACCAATCCACCAGGAAAGCGCGCTGAATGCCATACACGGCGCCGCCCCGAAGGCGCAGATGTGTGTCGCGCCATTCTTGCTTGCGCGTGCCTTTCACGTATCGCAAGGCCACGTTCATGCCACCGATGTAGCCCGTTCGGCCGTCGATAATGCAGAGTTTGCGGTGGTTGCGGTAGTTCATCTTGCTGGTGAACATGGGAAAACGCACGGGCATGAACGACTGCACCTGTACGCCACCCCGCGCCAAGTGGTCGAAAAAGCTGTTGCCAACGCTCCAACAGCCCACATCATCGTATATCAGACGCACCTCTACACCTTGCTTGGCCTTGTCGATGAGGGCGTCGGCAACCAGTCGGCCCAGTGCATCGTCTTCAATAATGTATGTGCCTAGGTGTATATGGTGGCGCGCTTGGCCTATCTCGGCAAGCAAGTCGAGGAAGAAATCATGCCCTGTGGTGAATATCTCCACCTCGTTATCCTTGTAGGGCAGGGCCAGGCTGAGGTTGGTGAAGAGGTTGATTAGTTCTTTGTGGGCGTCGGGCAGTTGCAGTTCGCCCTGTTCAACGTATTCCAGCATGCTGCGTTTGGTGAGCCTGTCCATGCTCCTTTGGCTGATGAGGCGCTCCTTGCGCGTGTTTTGTCCGAAGAAAAAGTAGAAAACGATGCCCACCACAGGTACGAAAGTAAGCACAAGAAGCCACGCCATAGTCTTGGCAGGCTGCCTATGGTCCATCAGAACTCGCACCATCACGCCGATGGTGACGATGATATAAAGTGCGATTATGGCCGTGTGGAGATATTGCATAGGCATACTTGTTGCTACTCTTGCTGTTGTAGGGCTTTTGTTTTGCTGTCTGGAACGAGACAAAATAGCGAAACTAGTCCTAGTTCGGCCCGTTTCCTCGTTCTGTTTTATAGTGGGAGAGCTGTTTCACTCCGTTTGGTTCGTACCACTTTCCTCGTTCTGTTTTACAGTGGGAGAGCTGTTTCACTCTGTTTGGTTCGTACCGCTTTCCCTCCTTACGTTATGCACAAAAATACGCATTGTTTTTATAACTACAAAATAAACGGCTCACAAATACAGGCTTCTGGGATGATTTAAACATTTGTTTAAAGGAAGTCGTCTCGACTTTAAATATTTCTTTAAATTGAGGGGTGCGGGACAAGTCAACTCACTGGCTTATAAACTTACGAAACCCAACAACTCCCGAATCCGCCATCTCATCAACAAAAGCCTCACAAATTAACCCATTCAAAAACTTAAAATAATTAGTTTTATTTTACGATATTGTTCTAATGTTCACTTCGTTCTAGCGAAAATGTAGGCCGAAAAGTAGGTAAATAACTACTGTTTTGGGCTTTTTACACCTTCCATCTTGTCTGTATTTGAGAAAGAAACCTGCGTTTTGCACCATTTAGCCTTTCTAGTTTGGTTGCCAACTCATAATTCTTCAAGCCCGATTACCTGCTTTTAGACCATAAAATCCCACTTTTTAACGACCATTTCGGGCTTTTCGTACATGTGTTTCATGGTTCGAAAGGGTTTTATTTATACCATTGCAGCGGATATTTATGCGTTTCGTTTCGCATTTAACCACATTTTGCACGGCATTTAGCAGCATTTTACCTTGCATTTAGCACCAAAACGCACTGCATTTAGCACCAAAACGCACTGCGTTTAGCGGCATATTCACTGCATTTAGCACCAAAACGCAGTGTATTTTGCTGCAAATAGCCCCAAAACAGGTGCAAATAGCTGTTCCATTAAATAAAAATTCATTTTGCCGCATTCACAGGCTAACCCCATTTTACATCAAAACAAACCTTCGCGAGAATCGATTTTTTGTGGTAAGGTGGGAGCTTCGTGGACGAAAAGGATGCTCATAATGTTAAATTTCTTACTAAAAACTAGACAAAGAACAATTGTGCCATATACACGCGTAGGGATAAAGGCACAGAAAGCACGTACGCTTACTACCGCCAGCGCGAGCGGTTGTAGGGCAAGCTGCTCACGACCAACGGAAACGGCATCATGCAAACGCAGAAGACATCTGCCATTGACAAGCGGTTTTTAACCTTGTGGAGACTGCTTTGAATAACTGCCGCCTGATCGCCTTTTGAGGCATTGCCACATTTTGCCACCAACAAACGGAACCGACTCTCGGATTTTGTCGTGTCTTTGTCCGGAACTTCGTACATGAGCGTGGTGTTTGTCTTGGTTTAACAGCACAAAGACATAAACTCCTCTCAAATTGTAGAAGTATTAAAGTTCAAGACGGCTCCAAGAAGTGTTGCTTTGAAACCATTAATGTCTTTTGTTTTTTTGTAGCTCTTATTTGGTTTGTGGCTTCAAAACGTCTGTCAAGTATTCGCTTTGTAACAGGCATTGTTCCTTATTTGATATTGCTCTAACTTCTTTTTGTTTTGTAATAAAAAAATCATGGTTTTGTTTCTTTATCTTTTGCTAAATGCCTATCTTTGTAAGCGATAAGAAACTGTAAGCAATTAGAGAGGTTTGGATTTGCAACTTGTTTGCAATAACGTGAACCACCTTTTTGTAAGAGAGATGTGTTTTTTACATTGACACAAGTGGGTGCTGCGAGGCCGATGGACAGGCAACAAAGTGCATTCCCCAACTGCAATGGACGAAAACATGGATGATAGACGTGAACCATGAAAGGCTTGTTGAACTTTGAACCACACATTATATATAAGGTGACGTTCTTTGTTGATGCGAGGAAACCACAAGCATAGGCATCAGTCGGCAATGGCAGACTGGCTAAACGTAGGAAATGCGCTTAGAACTTTGCCAGTGGGTGATAAGTGACGAATACCAAGAAAAGTAGAACAATTATCTTTTGTGATTAGATGTTGACTGAGATAACGACGCATGCAACCACTCGGCTAAGTTTGCCCGATCTGGTAGGAACCTGTGTCCTAATGTGAAGGGTAATAATTGAAGAGGCGTTGATGGAGTGGGAACACAAGTGTCGTATGGAACACCGAAAGGGCACGCCAAGCAAGCGTAAGACCGCCCTTTCGTGGGTGAGAAGATTGGATAAGGGAAAAGATGAAGAAAAAAGGCGCGGTAGGCAACGACGGAAGACAAGAGTGAAGGGTGGAGGAAAAAGATACATATTTTCCACTCAATGTAGGCACCCGTTGAGAGGAATGCCTACTGCCCTTAGGCATGGGCGAGCAGCTTTTAGCTCGTCCATGTTTCTTCTCTTTAAGAAGTAAAATGTTTGTAAAAAGAAATGTGCCCATTTTGTTTTATGTTATATGGCATCTTTGTGAATTTTATTTACAAAATCCTTGCATCGTTAAAGATTAATGCCTAACTTTGCGGTACGTTAGTTTTGAATTGAGAGTTGATAAATGCTTATCTACAATCGTTCTTTTACTAAACGCTATTCGGTTGCTCCTAGGCGTAGGGGAATGGAAATCGAAAATATAGAGCATAAATTTTCTATACATGAGGACATGATTGTGTGAGTGTTCATAGGCAATACAATGCCTTTGAATTTGACCGGTAGGACATGAAAACATAATGTTTTGGTGATCATGAAAACATAAAAGCTCTTATATGAATTAAGGAAGGCAAATGGTCGTATGAAACAATCTAGTTGGAACTCGTAATTTTAAATGCGGGCGAAGAATAGATAAATTGACGTTTTGATAAGGAAAGTAGACAAAAGAAAAGAGAAGAAGATAAAGTGGTACAAATTCCTTTCATTAGACCAATTGCACGATGACGAATGTGATTGAACGTCCATTTGTGTCGGAAGGCGTGTTGAACACCCCCCCCCTTGTGCAAGGCCTGAATATGGCTGATGCTAACTTGTTGCTATGCAGGAAGTATAAAGTTAATGGGGGAAAAGGCCACGTTAGTGGGGTAGCACCATTGGTGTGTAGGCTTAATTGTTTACAGCACGCTGCAAAGTAAAAACAACATCCTCGTGCTATTTTAGCAGGAGTGTGATAGTTGTTGCCCTCTTAATGAACAAAAAACGCTGATAGAAGTATGGGCCGTCAGAGCTGTGCTGTATGGTGAAGTTGTTTAGACCGCTTGTTCGTAGGCTTGTTGGCAATCAACCAGGCGTACCTTGATGGAAGAAGAATATGAAAAAGATTAGAAGAAATGTTTGGGCGTATAAATTAACCCGACGTTGAAACGATTGATGATCGGATGGAGCGCATCATGCCGTGTGGTAATGAAGGGAAGTGGGCAGTGCCACTAACAATGTGCATTAAGGGGATCAGAAGGTTATGATGAGCAATAAATAAAAACCTCTGATTGTTCTCTAAGCCTCTTCCTGCCAAAAGCATTAGGATTTGCAACGACATGGGCTAACCAAGAAACCTGCCTTAGGCAGTGTATGCGGAAACTGAAAGCATATAGGGGAAGGGGCACAAGCCCCTTACCCCAAGGGAAAAACCATTTGTGTAAAATGGGAATTGGGCTTGTGAAAGTCTGTGATGGTAACAAAGAATGATTTAAGAAAACTGATTTTATTAAGAAGACTGGTCCTAATTGAATGCGTTTTTGGACCGTTGTCTTTATTGACTGTTCGCATCTTCAACTGTCCAGCGGGACATGTTTGGTTAAGCTGTACCTACATTTAAACTCTCTAAGGTGCGGGCAGGAAACACATACATAATCCAAATAACCACGAGAACACAGAAGACCGCTGCGACGAGATGTCCCAGCGGTCTTTTACCTTATATGTAGCCTTGGCATAGAGTGAATGCAGGGAATTCTTTCATCTTACATAAAAAGCAACAGAGTTTTGTTCAAACCAAGCAGGTTATTGGGATAGATCTGTTTCGTGTGGCAGTGAAGAATATTATCTAAAGGGAGAGAAGGTGAAAAGATAAAAAGGTGAAAGGGTGGAAAGATGGCTAATGCCTTTAAAAGGTGAAAGGATGAAAAGTGAAAAGGAGAGAAGGTTAAAGGGTAAAAGGTGAAGGGTTTAAAAGGTAAAAAGGTAAAAGGGTGAAAGAGTGAAAGGGTGAAAAGGCGAAAGGTAGAAGGGTGAACGGATGAAAAGGTGAAAGGTCGAAAAGTTAAAAAGAGATGGTTGCTCCTATTAACTTATCGTCTCTTAACTTGTTAACTTTCAGCTAAAGGTGGTGAAAAATGCAGGGGCTGTTAAGACAATGTCACCTCGTTAACTCATTAACTCGTTAACTATTCATGTTGAAAGAATGCTGCGCCTATTTATTTGTTCTCCCATCAACTTCCCTGCCTGTTAACTAGTCTGCTCCTTGCCTTGCCAACTGACAAGTGTGGAAAATGGCTGTGTCCATCGACTGGTCAACTCACAAACTTGTCAACTAAAAAGTCAAAGGGATGACTTGGCGGCTAACTTGTCAGCTTGTTTACTTTGGTTTTGTCCTCTCTCCGCACGAATTTTAACATTGTAGACTGCGTTCGGCAGCATTCACCCACTACCTCCTTTTGCATCAAAACCAACCTTCGCAAGTATTGATTTTCTGCGACAGGGTGGGCGGCTGGTGGACGGGAAGGGAGCTCATTATGTTTAATTCCCTGTTAAAAATGGACGAAATGACTATACCATATAATACATGCGCGTAGGAAACGGCATGGAAAACACGTACACTTATAGTCAAACAGAATTGGCTTTGTAGAACCATAGCTGCATCGTAAACAAACAAAAGTCATCCTTTTCCTCTACATAAAGGTTTATTGGTGCTATGCTACGCACGCCTTGCATTCAGCCAACAACCATTTTCCAAAAGCAATTCTGTTTGACTATAACTACTTTCTGCGCGAGCAGTTGCAGCGCAGCATCCTATCAATCCTAAGCAAGTTTACGAAAAGATAATGACGAGAATGGTAAGAATCAAAGAAGACGCTTGAAGGAGTAAAAAAATAAAGGAGAACGTATGAGTTCCTCTAATGGAGAATAGGTAGATGCTGTTTGAAGGGGGCAGAATTACAAAGGAGAATGCATGGGCGTGCCTTATTCCCCATTCTTCAATCAGTGCGCAGCGTTAAAATGCAGAAAAAAAATCTGTCTTTTGTTGCTTTTTTAGAAAATATCAACTAAATTTGCAGTGTCGGTATAAAAAGCCGATATAGTCTTTACCTTGTCGCATAGATGCCAAATAAAAGAAAACATCATGCCCTTGGTCTAGCTAAATAACGAATTCATATAACTAAAACCGCATTACCATGCCCGAACAATTCTCACTTTACGTAATCATCGGCATTGCCGCTGTTATTTTAGTACTCTTCTTTTTTGCATCCTATGTCAAGGCTCCGCCCTCGTATGCTTACATCATATCGGGTCTTAGCCGCGAACCACGTGTGCTTATTGGTTCCGGAGGTTTCCGCATTCCATTCTTCGAACGACTCGACCGCGTGTACCTAGGACAGATAACGGTGGACATTAAAACAGAAGAGAGTGTGCCAACAACCGACTTTATCAACGTTGATGTCGATGCGGTGGCCAAAATTAGAGTGACGCCAAACGCAGAAGGTACACGCTTGGCTGCCAAAAACTTCCTCAACATGACACCCATGATGATTGCCGAACAGCTGCAAGACTCGCTGCAAGGTAACATGCGTGAGATTATCGGTACGCTAGACCTGCGCTCGCTAAATACCGATCGCGATGGCTTTTCAGACCAGGTGATGCAGAAAGCACAACACGACATGGCCAAATTAGGTATCGAAATCATTTCGTGTAACATACAGAACGTTACCGATAAGGAAGGTCTGATACACGATTTGGGTGCCGACAATACCGCCAAGATTAAGAAAGACGCATCAATTAACCGCGCTATCGCCGAACGCGACGTGAAGATACAAGTGGCCCATGCCGACAAAGACGCCAACGATGCACGTGTGGATGCCGACACGGCCATTGCGATGAAGAACAACGACTTGGCCTTGAAACGTGCCGAACTGAAAAGACAGGCCGACACTGCGCAGGCTGATGCCGATGCCGCATACTCCATCCAACAGCAAGAACAACAGAAAACCATCAACATTAAGACGGTTGAGGCTGAGATTGAAAAGACCAAACGCCAACAAATTCTTTCGCAAGAACAAATCGTTATCCGTCAAAACGAGCTGTCTGCCGAAGTGGAAAAGCGTGCAGATGCGGAGAAATATCAAGTGCAGAAGAATGCAGAGGCCGACTTGGAACAACGCAAACGTATAGCCGAGGCACAACGCTACGAGGCCGAACAGCAGGCTATGGCACAAAACGCTGCATCGGATGCCACGCGCTATAAGCTGGAACAAGAGGCACAAGGTATCAAGGCCAAAGGCGAGGCCGAGGCTTATGCCATATTGAAGAAGGGTGAGGCCGAGGCACAAGCGATGGACAAGAAGGCCGAAGCCTATAAGAAATATAACAATGCTGCCGTTGCCCAGATGATGATTGAAGTGTTGCCGCAGATTGTAGAGAATGTGGCCAAGCCCATCAGTGCCATCAAAGACGTTAACATTTACAGCGGCGACGGCAATGGCATCAGCGCCATGAGTGGCAACGTGCCTGTGGCCATCAAGCAAGCG
The DNA here is from genome assembly GCF_000162415.1 of Prevotella sp. oral taxon 317 str. F0108. NCBI lineage: Bacteria > Pseudomonadati > Bacteroidota > Bacteroidia > Bacteroidales > Prevotellaceae > Prevotella > Prevotella sp. oral taxon 317. Next base: position 266,565 of record NZ_GG740072.1, read on the forward strand.
TTCGACGTATTGAAGTCGGCAACTGGCGTAGACATGGCCGACATCATGAAGGCTGGTTCGATACAAGCCAAGACTACGAGGAACATCAACCTCAATGGCGAGGCACAAGAAGTGGTAGACGGCTTGAAAGATTAGCCCTTGCCACATTCTCCTTCATGGTCTTTGGCTAGTAGACGAGTTAACAAGTTGACGAATAGGCGTGTTAACAAGTTGACGAATAGGCGTGTTAACAAGTTGACGAATAGGCGTGTTAACAAGTTGCCGAGTAGACAAAGCTGTTTGCCTAACTCGGAGCTCATTCACCATTTAACCCAAATTGGTTGTTGAGCCTGTGCAGATTTTTTTGCTTGTTGAGCGTATTGTCTGTCTTATTCTTGCAGGCGTAGCGAGCTACGTCGAGAGAATAAGACAGACAATATGCCGACAAGCGAACAAATGATAAACAGGAAGCGACGGAAACAGCCTAAAACCATTGATAAGCGGTCTAATGAACCGATTGGAGTTAAACAAAAACGTTCTTTTGTAAGAGCCAGGTAAAATTGTCCACTCACAAAAGAGCGTTTTCATAAAGCCCAATGAAACAACGCGAGAATGGAATATTCCTTGTCCACTCCTCAACTTGTTAACTTGTCTACAAACCAAAGAACGTATCTGCTAAACCTAAGCTTAACTACACTGTGTTTCCTGCAAACACAGCGTCTTTCTACATTCGTTTTTCGTTTGTTTGCAACTCGTTATCAAACGTGTGGTTAGCAACAAATAAAAGGACCTTTTTCATAGCGAATACGCATTATTCGTTGGAAAAATCGCCCCAATTCAGCTTATCAATGTCAGCTATTTCAGACAGCTTGATAAGCTTTCTACGTTTTATTTTGCTCTTAGTCACCTTATAATGCTCCTCCTTTTCATTGTCATCGACGTTGAGATTTTCTTCGTATACCCTTGTGCGTGTAGAGAAGTTGATGTCTAAGTTATAATAAGTAACGTACCTAATGCAACGATTATGGTTATAACCAATCAACTCAAAATCGTTGTTTTGGTATCTAAAAATATAGTTCCAACACCCATATCTACCATGAGCAAAATAAATGTGTAATGTGTTTTTTATGATATACAACTCAAGTTCGGGTGCATCAGCAATTCCTCCGTCCTCGTTTTCGGAAGAAAAACAAGTGTCGTTCCTTAATATCTGCTCGTAACCATTCTTACGTTTAAAGAGAATGATAAGTCCGCGGCGATTGCGATCGAGCCGTCCGCGACATTCGTCATCTACCCATTTACTCTTTTCAGTTCCCTTTATCATCAGCACCACGTCGGGCTTACCGTCTTTATTAAGGTCGCCCTTGTATTGTTGAAAAAGCGAATATCCTTTGGGAACAAACGCCTTAGGATCTGTTTTCAACTCCATTTTGGGTGCTGTGGCAAGCCTCACGCTGTTTTGCACGAGGCCTTGTTTGGACGTTGTGACCTTTAAACTTTCTTTTCTCGTTCCTCGAAAAGTGTGTTTTCTCGCCATGCCAATGTTCGAGCAAACTCGACATTGTTCATTTGACTTACGAAAACTTTCGCTTTTCGCTTGCTTGCAGCCCATTGTAAAGACCACAACTAGCAATAAATGATATTTCCTTAACATAATAATAGAGTGTCAATCATCCTTTGGTAAATCCAAATCAAGTTCGTCGAAGTCGGTTATCTCCGATAATTTGATGAGGTTTTTCCGCTTAAACTTGATAGTTTTCACCTTAAATTTCTCTTCCGCCTCATCATCATCTGCGTTAATATTCTCTTTATATACACAGGTGCGTGTAGAGAAATTAACATCCGTGATATAAAGAACAACTGGCCCGCGATCGTAACTACCAAAATAACCAATGAGTTCGAAATCGTTATTTTGGTATCTAAAAATGTATTTCCAATAGCCATAACGCCCATGGGCATAATGCAATATCAGGGTGTTATTCTTGATATAGAAGTCTAATTCGGGTGCGTAATACACACCTCCATCCTCGTTTTCGGAAGAAAAACACTCGTCGTTCTCGGCTATCAACTCGTATCCGCCATCGCGTTTAAAAAGGATGATAAGTCCGCGGCGATTGCGATCGAGCCGACCGCAGTATTCATGATCAACCCATTTGCTTTCCTCGGTTCCCTTTATCATCAGCACCACGTCCGGCTTGCCGTCCTTATTAAGATCGCCTTCGCATCCTGAAAACAATACATACCCATCGGGAATAAATTCCTCGGGATCTGCTTTCAGCTCCATTTGAGCCACAGCCACGGGTTTCACACTTGCTTGCACGGTGTCTTTTGTCGGCACCGTGTCTTTCCCACTTTCGTTTTTCGCTTGCTTGCAGCCCGTTATCAGGGCAACGGCAAACATCAAATAAAAAATCCTTAACATCATATGCACCTGCTATTCATCGTCTGGCAAACCTAAATCAAGTTCGTCGAAGTCGGTTATCTCCGATAATTTGATGAGGTTTTTCCGTTTAAATTTGATTGTTTTCACCTTAAATTCCTCTTCCGCCTCATCGTCATCTGCGTTAATATTCTCTTTATATACACAAGTACGCGTAGAATAGTTGACTTCGAGAATCCTAAGAGTAACAGGCCCTCTACTAGAATAACCATCATAACCTATCAGTTCGAAGTCGTTATTTTGGTATCTAAAGATATAGCTCCAATACCCATATCGGCCATGCAGGTAACTTATTATCAGTCTGTTTTTGTTTATCTCCAAACGTAATTCGGGTGCGTAATAAACGCCTCCATCCTCGTTTTCGGAAGAGAAACATTCGTCGTTCTCGGCTATCAACTCGTATCCGCCATCGCGTTTAAAAAGGATGATAAGTCCACGGCGATTGCGATCGAGCCGACCACGGTATTCATCATCCACCCATTTACTTTTATCGGTTCCCTTTATCATCAGCACCACGTCGGGCTTACCGTCCTTATTAAGGTCGCCTTCGTACCGAGAAAACAAATCATACCCTTCGGGAATAAATGCCAAAGGGTTGGTTTTCAAGTCTGTTTGAGCCACAGCCGCGGGTTTCACACTTGCTTGCACGTTGTCTTTTGTTGGCACCGTGTCTTTCCCTCTTTCGTTTTTCGCTTGCTTGCAGCCCATCATCAAGGCCACAACAAATAATAGGTAGAACGTTCGTTGCATAACTGGGGTTAGGTAATTGGTTATTTCAAACGCGGTGGAGAGGGTAAAGGCCACTTGTAATTACGCCTTATAGTGACAGAAAATACGGCTCTTAGTGCTATACGTACGATGCACTTAACGTCCCCCTTCCATGCAAAGATAATATATTTCTTTGTTTTTTACGTTTCAAATCTACATTCTTTTTGTCATCACGGTATAATGATTGTCCAATACGCTGTGTGTTAATGCTGCTTAGCATGTTTTCATACGGTTTGCCAACAGCGTATGTTTAAATGTTATTTGTATTACAAATTATTGTTGTCTCGCTAAAAGGTTTGAAACAGCAAATGTGGTGTTCAGGTTGTCGACAAATAGAAAAATGGTTTCACCTCCCACCAAAAGCTGGCCCCTCTCTGGTCTTCATAAGCGCGATATGGCGTACAGCCGATTGGGGTTAAAGGCGCAACTGGGTGAAACGTGAACGCCATACGCGCCTCGTAGCCCTATATCATTACGTCAGTAGAGGCTTAAAATTGTTCGCATCATTGCGCCCATCCTGTTTAGCCTTATCGCTTGTGCCGGCGCATAGCTGTTGTTCTTATCTTGTAAAACGCCTAATTGCGATTTGTTAATACGGTAAATACATTTTACAAACCACGTTCTTCGGCCGAACCATTCTAGAAGAAAACAACCGCTAAAAACCATATAAAATACGCCCAAACGATAAAATTTCGGCATTTTTTGAGTGCTTTTCCCTTCCGTTTTTGGCCATTTACTATGCTTTTGCATTTCTCTTTGAAGAATAATACTCCCAAATTTGCATCCGCAACTACTAGAAAATGGAGGTTAATCGCTAGTTGTTGCAACGTATTTTGCAGCAAAACGCATTGCATTTTGCAGCAAAACGCATTGCATTTTGCACCAAAACGCACTGCAATATGCACCAAAACGCAAGGCAAAATGCAACGAAACGCAAGGTAAAATACTGCAAAATGTAGCCAAAACCCACCAAAAACACTATTTTAAGCGTTATTTTAGGCATTTTGACCAATTGGAATGAAAAACTGCTTGGTGGCGTTTGGTTGAGCGTTTCATGTCGTTTAGCCTCCCTAATACGTGCTAAAAAGTATGTTTTTGTGCTTTATTTCTCGTAAACATCAATGGGTCAATTGGTTACAAACTTTAAAAATACGCGCGAAAATCCGCCCAATGCCTGGAAATTTTACGGCGAGGGCACTCATAATGTTAAATTTTGGTACAAATGTTTTACAATCTTATGGATGTTATTCAGAGCCATTGCATGACTTTGTTGAATTTAATCCTTGTGCCAGTAAAAGAGCACTTACACGGAAGAGCTTTTGGGATGAATGATAGTCTGAAAAGGGAGCTTACCTTTCGAAAATGAATTCCGCAACGCTTGTTGATGGGCATTGCGGATAGAGAAACCGAGCCGATTTTAAGTTTAGCGGACAGCAATAATTACAATTAAGCCAAACCTACATCATGTGGCCACCTTCCCAACAAGTCTACTACATCATAATCCACTATGTACCACCGCATGGGCACGCGCCCCAATCCTGTAAAATAATATAAAATTAACGCTTTAAATTTGCTTTCACATGCAATATAATCGCACAAACAGAGTTTGTTACTATATAAAAGACTAACAACTATGATGATGAATGAGGCATTGCCAATAATCATTGCTTTTCTACTAAGCGTGTGTTTTGGGTTCGTTTTCATCCCTGGAATACTGAATTTCTGCAAGGAGAAGAACATCTACGACATACCTAACCAACGAAAAGTGCACAAGACATTGGTGCCCCGACTAGGCGGTTTGGCATTCGTTCCTGCCATAACCTTGTCGATAATAGTAGCTGTTGGCGTGATGAGCGTTGGCTTTACCGAACCAAAGATACAAGTAAGCCTATGGAGCATGGCCTTCTTGGCCAGCTTGTTGCTGGTTTATGCCACTGGCGTTGTAGACGATCTCATTGGGCTTAACGCACACGTGAAGTTTACTGTGCAAGTGATTACGGCTTGCGCACTGCCCCTTTGTGGTCTTTACGTAAACAACCTTTATGGCTTTATGGGCATACACGAAGTGCCTTATTGGCTGGGATTTCCCCTCACCGTATTCATCATCGTGTTTATAGACAACGCCATGAACCTTATTGATGGTATCGATGGGTTGGCAGCCGGCTTGTCTATTCTGGCCCTTTTGGGCTTTCTGTTTGTCTTCGGCAATGCGCAACTCATTCCATACGCCGTCATTGTGGCCTCGGCTATCGGCATCCTGATACCCTACCTGCGCTTTAACATCTGGGGTAAAGCCGAACAAAACCGTAAGATTTTCATGGGCGATTCGGGCAGTCTTACGCTAGGTTTCATCCTCGGTTTCCTGTTTGTGAAGTCGGCCATGCACAATCCACCGCTCATGGCAGCATCTCCCGAACGCTTTGTACTGGCTTACAGCCTGCTTGTTGTGCCGGTTTTCGATGTGGTACGGGTTGTTTTGCATAGGCTCCGCACCCGTCAACCCTTGTTCTCTGCCGACAAAAACCACATTCACCATAAGCTAATGCGCTTGGGAATGACCCAGCATCAAGCCCTAATTTTTATTCTTGGGCTTGCCATTGCTTATGTCGCTATGAACATGTTGCTCTTCCCCCTAGTCTCGATAACGGGCATCGTACTGATAGATGTGGCCACTTTCACCCTCTTTCAGCTTTTGCTTACTCGTAAGGTAGAACGAAAAGAATTGAAGATTGCAGCATGAAAAGACTGTTCGACCTCATCGTTTCGGCTCTTTGCCTCGTGATTTTCTCACCGCTTATCTTGCTTTGTGCCATCGCTATAAGACTAGATGATGGCCTACCTGTTATCTATACGCAAGAGCGTATCGGGCGTAAAGGAATGCCTTTCTTTATTTATAAGTTCAGAACGATGCGCATGGATGCCGAAGAAAACGGCCCTATGGTACTGGAAGTAGACGGCGACGACCGACTTACACGTGTGGGTAAGTTTCTTCGCGAGCATCACCTTGACGAGTTGCCACAGCTTTGGAACGTGTTTAAGGGCGATATGTCTTTCATTGGGCCACGTCCCGAACGCAGCTTTTACATCGAACAGATTATGGCAAAAGATGCTCGCTACGAACAACTTTACGCCTTACGCCCAGGTGTAACGTCGTATGCTACGCTATATAACGGTTATGCCGACAGCATCGAAAAGATGCTTAAACGCCTGGAACTCGACCTGTACTATCTGCAAAACCGCTCTTGGTGGATGGACACGCGCATTTTAGCCTGCACGTTCTTTAAGATTGCAGGCGGCAAGAAGTTTTAGTTTCCCTCTCTCTTACGAGCCCTCATCAGTTCTATCTATCAGCAATTCTTGGTTTCGTCTACCAGCCTTCGTCGGCCTTGTAGCCACAAACTTATTTCAAACAAGTAGCGCGCCAGTTCGTAACCAACACATTCCCCACCCCGTCTTCTTTGTTAAAAGAACTTCTCGCGGCAAAACTCCACTTTATTTTGCCAACAAATAAGAAAAATCGTAACTTTGCAATTACATAACATTCTAACATGGCATATGCAAAAGTTCATATCCTTAACATTGATAACACTTTCATGTCTTTCATCTTATGCTCAGGTGGAACAACAAAGTTCGTTACCCTCAAAAAATGACACAACAGCCATAGACAGTTCTGACTACTGGAGAAGACTCGACCTGAACGAGGTTATAGTCATTGCTGAAAAAACAGTGATTGACCATAAGCCCGACCGCATAGTTTATTATACTAAGAACGACCCATATGCAAAAGGGCTAAACGGAGTGGAAGTAATGCGTCGTCTTCCGCGTGTGTCTGTCGTAAACGAAGCAGTAAACGTTGCAGGTAAAGCCAACGTTCGATACATCATTGACGGGCGATTGCTGGAAACTTCCGAAAGCGAAACCTTGATGAAACTAAAATCCCTGCGTGCAGACAACATCGAACGAATAGAACTTTTCACCCTAGCTCCTGCCAAATATCCTGCTGCCGACAACGTGTGTTATATCGCCATCAAGACAAAACGTGATGAAACACTTGGTGTAAGTGGCAACGTGGACGCCAATCTCATCGTCAAAGAAAGCCTCAATAGCTATTTTGGAGGCGGCATTAGGCAAGCAACAAAACGCGTGGACTACTCCATAGACCTTAATTCCAACCGAAACAAGGGTATCAACGACATCATTAGAGAGTACACTTTTGCCGACCACATTAAGCTGTCGCAACGTAGAAACGATTTCACCAACAAGCTTTTTAACCTTAACGCCTTGCTGAAATACAAGCCAACCGCTACAATTGAAACAGGCCTTATGCTTAACCTTGGCACAGAACGACTGAAAAACGAATTACAAGACCTAACAATCGACCGCGGACTTAACTTTCGTTCGCATGCCCATTCACCATCCAACCCCATTAATGCCACGACCCTAACAGGGTATGCCGATTGGAATTTAGACAACAAAGGCAAACTGTTGAGCCTAACATACAACTACTTTAACAAGGCAACCAAGTCCACCTCGCACATTAGCACCACCGAAGGCACATCGTCATCGATGATGAACAATTCAGGAAACAACAACTACAAGATACACGCTGTCAAGCTAGACGCTACACTCCCTTTCAATGCCGTCAACATGGAAATAGGTGCAGCCTATACGTCTATTAGCAACACATCTGCCATAAGCACAGAAACCCTTACAGGTGGTGTGTGGACTAAGCTACTAGGACAAAACAATAACTTCCGTTATACAGAGAAAACAAACGCCGCTTACGTAAGCCTTTCGAAAGATCTTAGTCCCAAATGGTATGTTCAAGCTGGTCTTAGATTTGAGCACACCCACCTTACGGGAAGGAATGTAGCCGAGCATAACAAGCAATCTTACAACCGTCTTTTCCCCACACTCAACCTAAGTTATAGGGCGGAAACAGGCTATTCCCTATCCGCTGCTTATTCCATGGGGATTAACCGACCACGATTTAGCGACCTTAACCCATTTAGATATTACACCACAACTACCGATTACGTATCGGGTAACGCCTATTTGTCGGCAAGTATCACTCACAATGCCGAACTTTCTTTTAGCCATAAAGGACTGTATGCCGTTGCTTATGCCTACCAGTTGAAAGACGGCGTAGGCTATGTGACACGATTTACCCCAGACAACTCACAATACACAACTCCCCAAAACTACATCGACTATCGAAAATATGGTGTATATGCCAGCTATCAAAAGAACTTTACTGCATGGTGGAACGTGAAAGTGGGTGGTGAATTGTTTTATGCCAAGTCTCAATCTAGCATTGACGACAGTCACCCTTCCAACTCCACGAGTTGGAGTGGAAAACTAGAAGGAACTAGCGACGTCGCTTTCAACAGTCAACACACGTTGCTTTTCACCATACAATATCTCCACATGTTTCCCCACGACGAAGATTTAGTTAGGTATAAAGCCCTTAGCTTACTCAACGCAAGCCTGCGTTGGCAACTTATTAACGGCCGTCTCCAATTAAACCTCTCTGCAAGCGACCCCTTCTTACAAAACATTACTCGAGCCACAAAACATTATTCCGCTTACGAGGAATATATGGAAACCAACGCGCATGTACGCAACGTATCGCTCAAAATAACTTACCTATTCGGCGGAAAGAGCGTGAGAGACGTATATAAGGATAACAAAGAGACAGAGTCTAACAGAAGTTATTAGGCCGTTTTTGAGTGAAACGAAAGAAAGACATCCATTGCCAGCCTCTCCATTTCTTTTCATTGTCTCTGTTTCTCAAAACCATTAATCTTCCATCAACTTGCTTTTATTACGTATATTTTTTGTAAGTTTGCATCAATAATAACTAAACCTCTATTTGCGATATGGAAATTAAAGACGGCCAAGGCACAACCAAAGCCACAGAAGTGCAAGGCCAAGACATATTGAATCGCTTTTTTGAAGAACAATTGCAAGTGTGGCCCGACGCTCAACAGCGTTTCAACGACTTGAAAGGCGTATTGCTCAAAGCCGTAACATGCGCAGGCATGCCATTTTACGTGCAATGCAACCCTGCGCGCCTTGTTTCCACGGGCGCAAAGATTGATAAAGCCGCGCTGGCACAACGTCCCTGCTTTCTATGCGAAAAAAATAGGCCAGCGGTTCAAACGCAAATACCCATCGACAACGACTTCGAGTTGTTGGTTAACCCTTTCCCCATCCTGCCATTGCATTTCACCATACCCGCAAAAGTTCACCAACCGCAACTTATTTGCGAACACTATGGCAAAATGCGCCGAATACTTGAATGTTTCGAACACCTTATCGTGTTTTATAATGGGCCGAAATGCGGCGCATCTGCACCCGACCACATGCACCTGCAAGCAGGAACAGGCACCCATTTGCCCTTGCGCGACAACTGGGAACAGCTTTACAATAATCGCCAAACACTGCTATCCACACCCGACGGCTCTGAACTAGCGGCTATCAACAACTATGCTTGCCCTGCATTTACCATCGTGGGGCGCGATGCCAAGGCCGACGTTACGCTCTTTGAAACCCTTTATAAGGCTTTACCGCAACGCGAAGACGAAACCGAACCGATGTTTAACATCTTGAAATGGCGCGAAGGCGAAACGTATATCACTGTGGTGATACCACGAGACAAGCACCGCCCTGCCTGCTATTCGGCCGAAGGAGATGCGCAAATGCTCATCAGTCCGGGGGCGTTAGACATGGCAGGACTGGTTATTACGCCCCGAAAGGAAGACTTCGAACGCCTAAACACGCCCCTACTTGAATCTCTATATAAAGAGGTGGGCATGCCAACGACAACTTTCGAAGACGTGAAACGGAAAATAATGAGGAGTTAAGGAGTTATGGAGTTAAGCCAAATGTCTGTGAGGCTTTAAGCTTATTTGTTCGTAAATTAACGAGTTAACAAGTGGACTAGTTAACAAGTGAACGAGCTAACAAGTGAACAAGCTAACAAGTTGACGAATTGATAAGAGAACGAGATAACAAGCTGATAGTTCTTTTTACTATTACTAGTTGACAAGTTAACGAGACAACAAGTTAATAGGCGCAGCCATCTTTTCACCTTTTCACTTTTTCACTCTTTCACCTTTAAAAAACCTTTCACCTTTAAATAACAACTTATGAACCCAGAATACAACGCAACGCCCCAAGTATCGGTGGGCATTATGAATGGTACGGAAATCGTTTTCGTGCTAAACACGCCATATCAGGTTAACAACAGCGAAGCACAAGGCCAGCAAACGGTTTGCCTGAACAAAGGTCGCATTGTTTGGAACGGACAAGAATACGACCAGCTTACCTTCGAACCAATCTCTGCCGAGGCCAATTTCTCGCTCCACAACGTCACCATCGGTGTTAATTTTCATTGGGAGCAGCAACAAACGCAAACCTTTAAGGGCGCACTGCGCTTTGTGATAGACGGCAACAAGATTGTAGCCATCAACCAATTGTCGGTAGAAGACTACCTAGAAAGCGTAATTTCTAGTGAGATGAGTGCCACATCAAGCCCCGAATTACTGAAAGCCCACGCCGTTATATCGCGCAGTTGGCTATTGGCACAGATACAAAACCGAGATAAGAAAACTGCAACAACAGGTCCAGCAGCCTTTGTAATGAACGAAAACGAGATTGTGAAATGGTACGACCGCGAAGATCACACCCTCTTCGACGTGTGTGCCGACGACCATTGCCAACGCTACCAAGGCATAACTAAGGCTACAAGCAAGCATGTTGCAGAGGCTGTACAGGCCACACGCGGACAAGTGTTGCTGTCAGAAGAGGGAATTTGCGATGCTCGTTTTAGCAAATGCTGCGGCGGAATGGTAGAAGAATACCGCTATTGCTGGGAAGACGAAGACAAGCCTTACCTTAAAGTGGTGCGCGACTTGCCTAATCCCGCCGTAGACTTAGACCTAACCAACGAAACCAACAGCGAGGCTTGGATACGCTCTACCCCCGATGCCTTCTGCAATACGCACGACACACGCATACTCTCGCAGGTGCTTAACGACTTCGACCAAACCACAAAGGACTTCTATCGCTGGCGTTTGGAATATACACAAGCGCAGGTTGGCGAACTGCTAAAAAAGAAGTTGGGCATTGATTTTGGCCTGATTACGGCCTTCGAACCCATCGAAAGGGGTAAGAGTGGGCGTTTGTCGCGCTTGAAAATCGTTGGAACAAAGCGCACACTAACGCTTGGCAAGGAACTGGAAATACGTCGCGCACTTAGCGAAAGCCACCTTTATAGTTCGGCATTCGTGGTAGACGTGGCCGAACGTGATGCCGAAGGAGTTCCACTTCGTTTCGTCTTTACGGGCGCAGGATGGGGACATGGCGTGGGCTTGTGCCAAATTGGGGCGGCCGTGATGGGCGAAAAAGGGTACGCCTACCATGAGATTTTGGCGCATTACTATCCAGGAGCCGAACATAAACGCCTCTATAAGTAGATAGTTGTTTAAGGCTATGAGTTGTTGAGGTTGTGCGTTGCTGAGTTGTTGAGTTCGTGAAGTATTGAGTTGTAGAGCTCAATGTTGTTCACAATAAAACTCGCAGACTAAACAACTTATAAACTCAACAACTCACGAACTCATAACCTCACGAGCTTATAAACTCATAAACTAACATGACCACTAGCAAAGAAACACCGTGGAGATGGGTGCCGTCAATATACTTCGGCACAGGAACGGCACAAGCCGCCATCGCCACACTTGCGCTTTTGCTCTACAAGCAATTGGGATTGAGCAACGCAGAGATAACCCTCTACACGGGGTTGTTGTTTCTGCCGTGGCTGTTACGCCCGCTGTGGTCGCCGTTCTTAGGTCTCATTCGCACCCCTCGTTGGTGGATTGTGGCCATGCAACTGATGCTTGGCGTTGCCTTGGGTGGTGTTGCCTTCACCATTCCCACCGCCCATTGGCTGCAAGGCACGTTCGCTTTTCTAGGGCTATTGGCCTTCGCCTTAGCCGTTCACGAGACAGAAGCCGACGTGTTTTACCACGACACGGTTATGGGCAGCACGCGTTCGGGCCTTTCTAGCATGCCAAACACATTCCGTTTGCTGGCCTTTATCTTCGTTCAAGGTTTCTTGGTGATGGTGGCAGGCAACCTACAACTGCTCTATCGCAATAGCATCAGCCTATCGTGGAGCCTTATTTTCTATTCCGTTGCAGGCCTTTTCATTCTTTCATGGCTATGGCACCGCACGGCGTTGCCTAGTCCTTACAACGAGTGCCTCCACCTTTTAAGGCGGCAACAGCGGCGCGAACAATTTGCAGAACGTTGGCGAGAGGTGAAGAAAGACATCTTTTCGTTCTTCGCCCAACACCCCCGGCAACAACTTGCAGCCGTTTTTTGTTTCACGTTCTGTTTTTTATTGCCCGAAACGCTCACATCGAAAGTAGCAATGCTCTTTCTTGTCGACTCCAACCACAATGGCGGATTGGGATTGTCGCCACAAGAATTTGGCCTTACTTACGGCACAGTGGGCGTTGTAGGACTTATCGTCGGCAGCTTGTTGGGCAAGGCTATCATTGCCACAAAAGGCTTACGAACCATCGTTTTGCCCTTATCTGCGGTCATCTTACTGCCCAATGCACTATATGTTTTGCTTAGCGAAACACAGCCTACGAGCCTAGGCGTTATTAACCTTTGCATCTTTATCGGACAAACGGGCTTAGGTTTGGCCTTAGTTACCTATTGGACGACTTTGAAGTCCATCAGCAAAGCTTTGGGAAACCATACCGTTTACATCTTCCTTACATCCGTTATGGCACTGGCCCAAATGGTTCCCAGCATGTTTTCGGGTGCGTTGCAAGAGTGGCTTGGCTACAACAACCTCTTCTTAATAGCACTCGCCTGCGGCGTTATCTCGCTAGCGGGATGCGTTTGGATAAGGCCCATGCTGCTAAACAAAGGCAATGATGACGTAGAAAACAACAAAAACATAGACTTCTCTTAAACTCAAATCGGTAGTTAGAGCCTGTACAAAGGCTTTTGTACTGTCGCTACAAGGCTTTTGTAGTCGCACTACAAGCCTTTTGTAGTCGTGCTACAAGCCTTTTGTAGTCGTGCTACAAGCCTTTTGTAGTCGTGCTACAAGCCCTTTGTAGTGTCACTACAAAGGGCTTGTAGCAAAGCGGACACAGACTAAGCCCGCTCCATAAGTAAGCCTTAAATATATTGGTTAGGGCTTTTTTCAAAAGCACTAACAGCGTATAATCCTCACCATAAAACACTTACGAGCCACCCAACAACACCAATTCCTATTTCGCACCAACACCTTTCAACATACCATACATAAGCTTGGCAGCGTTGTCGGGTGCCACATCATCGCCCAACACCTTTTGCAAAAGGACATAGTTGTTAAGCATTTCTTGTCGGGCCTCACCGCCAGGCAATAGCGTTTGCAGGCAATGGGCAATGTTGTCAATGGTAAAGCGGTCGGCAAACAGTTCGCTAACCACCTCCTTATTCATAATAAGATTTACCAGCGAAATGTATTCCACCTTGATAATATGGTTGAAAGCAAAACGGATGAGGCGTGGCACAGGCGTTTTATAACACACCACCTGCGGCACATTAAATAAGGCTGTTTCGAGCGTTGCCGTACCGCTTGTTACCAAAGCGGCTGTTGAATGCGCCAGCAGCGGATAGGTTTGGTTCTTCACCAATCGCACTTGCGACCCACGAATGAAACCTTCGTAATACTCATCCGCAATGGAAGGCGCACCAGCCAACACAGCTTGATATTGCGGAAAACGTGCCGCCACCTGCATCATAGCCGGTAAATTGTCTTTTATCTCCTGCCGCCTGCTCCCTGCCAAAAGTGCCAATATGGGCTTATCGGCCTGCAATGCGTTTGCCTTACAAAACTGTTCGAAACCTTCGTTATAAGTGGAAAGAAAACTGCGAACCTCATCGGCCGTTGGGTTTCCCACGTAATGGATGGGGTAATGGTGCTTTTTCTCAAAGAAATCTACCTCGAAAGGCAAGATGGAGAAAAGCTCGTCCACATCTCGTTTAATGTTTTTTATGCGGTATTCTTTCCACGCCCAAATCTTAGGCGAAATGTAATAATACACGGGTATGCGTGTTTTCGACTTCACAAACGTGGCGATATTGAGGTTAAAACCAGGGTAATCCACAAGTATAACCACATCAGGTGCCCACTCCACAATGTCCTTTTTGCAGAATGCCATGTTGCGGAAGATGGTGCGCAGATGAAGCAACACGGGGATAAAGCCCATGTATGCCAATTCTTTAAAATGCTTTACACGCGTTCCACCAACGGCAGTCATGAGGTCGCCGCCAAAGAAACGGAACTCGGCTGCAGAGTCTACCGCTTGTAACGAACGCATAAGGTGCGAGGCATGAAGGTCGCCAGAGGCCTCGCCTACAATTAAATAATAACGCATAACTTAGAAAGGTGAAAGAGTGAAAGGGTGAAAAGGTGAAAAAATGAAAAAGTGAAAAGGTGAAAAAATGGCTGCGCCTTCTGATGAACGAGTTGGGCTAGTATAACTAGAAAGAGTTGTGTTTCTAGGAGTACAAGAAAGCTTAGTGAACCGAAGAAATCTAGGAAAACTAGAAAGAATTGATAAGAAGGCTAGCCTAACCAGCTTACTAAACCAAATGCTTACCCACTTGTTAACTCTTTTACTCCTTACTACTTTACTACTTACTCCTTACTACTTACTCCTTACTACTTACTCCTTACTACTCACCACTTACTACTTATCACTTACAACTTACTACTTACAACACCTCTTCCCATGCCTTCATCCGCTGTAACGAGTCGTAGCAAGTAACGTCAATACGCGTGGGAACGATGGCCACATAGCCATTTTTCAAAGCCCAATGGTCGGTATCTTGCGCCTCAGGCTCATCGCTTTGGAAATGTCCAGCCATCCAAAAGTAGTCGTAACCATGAGGGTGAGTTCGTTTCTCGCACTCGTTCACCCACGTACCCCTGTTCATTCGACACACCTTCACCCCTTTAAACGTCTGCGCGCGTGGGAAATTCACGTTCAGGCACACCTCTTTGGGCAAGCCTTCGGCAAGCACACGGCTCACAATATCACGCACATAGGGGCGCAAAGGCTCAAAGTTGGCATCCTCATCAGGGTCGGCAAGCGAAAAACCTACCGAAGGAAAACCCTTTAAGCATCCCTCAATAACTACACCCATCGTTCCCGAATAGTGAACATTCACGGCGGCATTGTCGCCATGATTGATGCCCGACAGAATGAGATCGGGTTGCCGTTCGGCAAATAACTCACTGAAAGCAAGTTTCACACAGTCGACAGGCGTTCCATTACTCGACCACACTGGCGCTCCCGCCACATCCTTTCGCCTTTTAAGCAGTAAGGGTTTGGCCACCGAGAAGGCACCTGCAAACCCCGAACGACCAGCATCGGGAGCACAAACAACCACGTCGGCAAAGTCGGTAAGCATGGCCACCAACGAACGTAAGCCCTTGGCATGATAGCCATCGTCGTTAGATACTAATATAAGCGGTTTCTTTACTTCCATCTTTCTCCTTATTTTCGTTACCTGTCTGTTATCCAAGCATCTGCCAAAGCCCGTTTCGAATGCGCAATGGCACGCCCATTTGTCAAGCTCAACATCAGTTTTACGAGCGGCCGTTTGCCTTTTTAGAAAAGCAAACAACCATCCCTTGACCATTACATGCAAATGCATTTACTTACGCTTATAATGGCAAGTAAGCTTGAATATTTACATGCAAAAGTACGAAAAAAGCTTTAATATAGTGCTTTTTCATGTAAAATATGTATCTTTGCATTCTATTAAAAACAACCAGGAAAAAAAAGGTTATGGGAAAAATTATTGCATTAGCCAATCAAAAGGGTGGCGTGGGGAAGACAACCACAACAATTAATCTCGCTGCCTCGTTGGCTACACTAGAAAAAAGCGTGCTGGTGGTAGATGCCGACCCGCAGGCTAACTCTTCAAGCGGACTTGGAGTGGACCTAAACGACGTGGAATGCTCGCTCTACGAATGCATTATAGACCATGCTGACATACGCGATGCAATCTACACCACCGACATCGACGGTCTTGACATCATCCCTAGCCATATCAACCTTGTAGGTGCAGAGATAGAACTGCTCAACATCGAAAACCGTGAACGCGTATTTAAAACACTGCTCGACGGCATCAAGGGGGATTATGACTACATTCTCATCGACTGTTCGCCATCGTTAGGTCTCATTACCGTGAACGCCCTCACCGCGGCCGACTCGGTTATCATCCCCGTTCAGTGCGAATACTTCGCGCTAGAAGGTATCAGCAAGTTGCTCAACACCATCAAAATCATCAAGAGCAAGCTGAATCCGAAGTTGGAAATTGAGGGTTTCTTGCTCACGATGTACGACAGCCGCTTGCGCTTGGCCAACCAAATCTACGATGAGGTAAAGCGACATTTCCAAGAATTGGTGTTCAAAACGGTGATACAACGCAATGTGAAACTGAGCGAAAGTCCAAGTCACGGCTTGCCCGTTATTCTCTACGACGCTGAGTCGACAGGCAGCAAAAACCACTTGGCACTGGCCAAGGAGATTATGGAAAAGGGAAACTAAACCGCCACAAGTCCCTTATCCATGCTGCAAAGGCAACAACTTGGCGCGGCCGACACACCAAATGCTGCGCAAAAAGACATTGGGACGTGGCATGCCCACGCTAGCTGCCCCAAAGGGCTTATGCAAAAGGCAAACATGCCGCCAACAACTATCAGAACACAGCTGAGAGCCTGACGGGCTATGACAAGCAGTTTACATCCTGCTGAAACTCGTCGGCCTGTCAACGTGTAACTCATAAACGAACATTTCTAAATGGCAGTACATAAGAAATTTAACGCCTTAGGCAGAGGACTCGATGCGCTTATCTCCACAGAGAGCGTGCGTCCGCAAGGCAGCTCCACCATCAACGAAATTCCGTTAGAGCAGATTGAACCCAACCCCAATCAGCCCCGACGAGAGTTTGACGAGGATGCTTTGCAAGAACTCGCCAACAGCATTAACGAGATTGGCATCATCCAACCCATCACGCTACGACAGGTTGAGGACAACAAATTCCAAATCATCGCAGGCGAAAGGCGTTGGCGTGCATCGCAACTGGCAGGTTTGCAAGCCATACCTGCCTATATCCGTACCATCAAGGACGAGAGCATTATGGAGCTGGCGTTGGTTGAAAACATCCAACGCGAAGACCTTAACGCTATCGAAATTGCATTGGCCTACGAGCACTTGCTTTCGGCAGAAGGTATGACACAGGAGCGAGTTTCAGAGCGCGTGGGCAAAAGTCGCACGGCAATCACCAACTATCTACGCCTGCTTAAACTCCCCGCACAGGTGCAAATGGCCCTGCAAAAGAAAGAAATAGACATGGGACATGCCCGCGCATTGCTGGCCATAGACAGTCCGTCGCTACAAATAAAACTCTTTCGCGAGATACAAAAGCACGGCTACTCGGTTAGAAAGGTGGAAGAGTTGGCCCAAAAGCTAAAGAATGGCGAAGACATCCAAAGCGGAAAGAAAACCATTGCCACCAAAGCAGCGATGCCCGAAGAGGTTACCAGGATAAGACAAAGGCTCTCCGACTTCCTCGACACCAAGGTTCAGATGACCTGTTCGCCCAAAGGCAAAGGGAAAATTAGCATCCCTTTCGCCAACGAAGAAGAGCTGGCGCGCATCATGGCAGCGTTTGATAAGCTAAAAGAACAATAAGCAAAAGGTGATAAAAATGAGTGCGAAGATTTCCAAACTGTTAATGACGATGGCTTTGCTGTCGCCCTTTGGCAGCGTTGCATCCATTGCACAAGGACATTTCGACAACTCGAAGAAAACCCAATCACTGGGCGACACGCTCGCAACAACTATTACTGATGAGGTGTTGACGCAAGAAAAAGACAGCCTGAGAACAGCCCTTACGCCGACACTACAAAAGAAAAAGGAGAAACGTGACTGGGATACATGGCGGCCTAATCCCAAACGCGCGATGTGGTTGGCCATCGTTCTGCCAGGCGCAGGACAAATATATAACCGCAAATACTGGAAACTACCATTGGTGTATGGCGGTTTCGTGGGTTGCATTTACGCCATGCAATGGAACAACATGATGTTTCGCGACTACTCAAAAGCCTACCAAGACATTATGGACACCGACCCTACCACGCAAAGCTACAACCAGTTTTTGCACTTAGGTACAAGAATAACCGACCAAAACAAGGAGCAATATCAAAGCATCTTCAAAAGTCGTAAAGACCGCTACCGCCGTTGGCGCGACCTTAGTTTCTTCTGCCTACTGGGCGTTTACGCCCTTTCCATCGTCGATGCATACGTAGACGCGTCGCTGTCTGAGTTCGACATATCCGACGATCTCACCCTCCGCGTCGAGCCTGCCGTAATGAACACTCCTTTGGCTGGCACGTCTTTCAAACCATCGGCCATCGGTCTGCATTGCAGTCTAACATTCTAACATAAGCTATAGAGTAACGCACGTGCGTACAGATTGAATAATAAGAACAATGAAATACAGCATGAAAAGATTTAATTTTCTGTTAGCCACCATGATGTTGAGCTGCGCGATGCCCGCATTGGCACAGCACAACAACGATGATAAGGAAATCACGGTGACAACAGCGAATGGCAAAAACGAAGTAATAGACTTGCCAGAGGGCATGACCTACGAACTAGACAGTCTGCTCAAACAATACAATGCGGAGAAATACCTTAGGCCTGCTACCGATTGCAACATGCCTAACGTTAATCCCAGTTTCCCAAAAGAGGTGTTCATTGAAAGACTTAGCCGAATACCTTCCATCATTGAGATGCCCTATAACGACGTGGTACAGAAGTTCATCGACCGTTATAGCGGAAAGTTGCGCCGTTCGGTAAGCTACGTTGTGGGCGCAAGCAACTTCTACATGCCCATTTTCGAAGAGGCACTCGAAGCTTACGGCCTGCCGCTCGAACTGAAATACCTACCCGTTATCGAATCTGCGCTTAACCCCAAGGCCGTTTCTAGGGTTGGTGCCACGGGCCTGTGGCAATTTATGCTGAACACGGGAAAGCATTACGGACTAACAGTTAACTCGCTTATCGACGAGCGCAGCGACATCGCCAAGTCGTCGTACGCCGCCGCACACTACCTTAGCGACCTATACCGCATCTTCGGCGACTGGAACCTTGTTATCGCCGCATACAACGCAGGCCCCGAAAACATCAACAAAGCCATACACCGCGCCAAAGGCGAAAAGGATTATTGGAAAATCTATCCTTACCTGCCACGAGAGACGAGGGGATATGTGCCGGCCTTCATCGCTGCCAACTACATCATGAACTACTACTGCGAACACAACATCTGCCCCATGACGGCAACCTTGCCTGTAAAGACAGATACGGTAGTTGTTCATCGCGACATACACTTTAACCAACTGGCGGGTGTACTGGGTATCGACTTGGCAGAGCTCAAAACCCTTAATCCCCAATATCGCAAAGACATCGTTTGCGGTGCTTCTGCGCCTGCCACGCTCCGTTTGCCTGCTAGTATGGTTAACAAGTTTATCGACAAGCAAGAAGATATATTTGCCTACAACAGCGACGACTTGCTAACTAGAAGGCGTGAAGTGGAAGTGGCCGAGGCTCCTGCATCCTATTCGCCCCCGCGCAGCAGCAAAAGCAGTAGCAGAAACCACGAATCGAAAAAGGAAAGACGTAAACGCGAGAAACGCGAGAAACGCGAACGCGGTGATGGCGGCGGCAAGAGCATCATGATTAAAGACGGAGACACACTCTCTGAAATTGCCAAACGCAACAACACCACCGTAAAACAGCTGAAGAAACTGAACAAAATCAGCGGCACGAACATCAGAGCTGGAAAGAAACTCAGAGTGAAGTAATAGCGTAACAACGCATTAGCTACACAATATTTATATAAAGGAAGGAGTTCTGTCAGATAAACAACCGATGCCTGGAAAACATGGCTTCGCTATGCAACAGGTCTGACTGAACTCCTTTCGACTTTCTCCTAAGAAGGTAACAAAACGACAATGGGAACACCCCAACAACAAAGCGCACGAAAATTTGGGATAACAACAAAGTGGGCAAACCACAACTCCTAACATCTGCGTTAAGCCCATCCACCCAATTTTCAACACAAACGCACAACACATACTGGCTCATTTTCATAACTTGCAGCGATATGACCGACCAAATTACGAGAGACAAAGAAAGAGAACAAGCAGAAGAACAGTTGGTGAACAATGCTTTCAAGCACTTGCTCGAAACCTACATGGCCTCGCCGCACCGCAAGAAAGAGGAGATTATCACCAAAGCTTTCAACTTCGCAAGAGAGGCCCACAAGGGTGTGCGAAGGCTCTCGGGCGAGCCTTACATCATGCACCCAATAGCTGTGGCACAAATAGCCTGCGAGGAAATGGGACTTGGTTCTACCAGTATCTGTGCCGCACTGCTGCACGATGTGGTAGAAGACACCGACTATACAGTTGAAGACATTGAGAACATTTTCGGCTCGAAGATTGCCCAAATCGTTGACGGGCTGACTAAAATCTCAGGTGGAATATTCGGTGATAGAGCCTCGGCACAAGCCGAAAACTTCAAGAAGTTGCTGTTAACCATGAGCGACGACATACGCGTGATACTCATCAAGATATGCGACCGCCTGCACAACATGCGCACTTTGGAAAGCCAAGCACCCAACAAACAATACAAGATAGCGGGCGAAACCCTTTATATCTATGCCCCCTTGGCCAACAGACTCGGCCTGAACAAGATAAAAACCGAACTGGAAAACCTCAGTTTCAAGTTCGAACATCCCGAAGAATACGCCTCTATCGAGGCTAAACTAGCATCGACACAAGAGCAACGCGAAATTCTTTTCCAGCAGTTTACCGACCCCATACGGCAAGCTCTCGACCAAATGGGCATACAATATGAGATAAAAGCGCGCATCAAAAGTCCTTACTCCATTTGGAACAAGATGCAAAGCAAGCATGTGGCCTTCGAAGAGATTTACGACATACTGGCTGTACGCATCATCTTCACACCCAAAAACAAGGACGAGGAAATAAACGAGAGTTTCAACATCTACGTAAAGATAAGTCAGCTATACAAATCTCACCCCGACAGACTGCGCGATTGGCTCAACCACCCCAAGGCAAACGGCTACCAAGCCCTGCACGTAACACTGATGAGCAAGCAAGGACGTTGGATTGAGGTGCAGATAAGGAGCAACCGCATGGACGAAATAGCCGAACAAGGCTTTGCTGCACACTGGAAATATAAGGAGGGAGAAGAGATAACAGAAGACGAAGGCGAACTGAACGACTGGCTGCGAACCATCAAGGAGATATTAGACGACCCGCAACCCGACGCTATGGACTTTCTCGATGCCATAAAACTGAACCTCTTTGCATCCGAGATTTTCGTGTTTACGCCGAAAGGAGAAATAAAGATGTTGCCCGCGGGATGCACCGCACTCGACTTCGCCTTTCAGTTGCACACTTTCCTTGGCAGCCATTGCATCGGTGCAAAGGTTAACCATCGGCTCGTTCCGCTTAGTCATCGCCTGCAAAGTGGCGACCAGGTGGAAATATTAACATCCAAATCGCAACACGTGGACCCATCGTGGATTAACTTCGTTTCTACTGCCAAGGCGCGCGGAAAGATACAAGCCATACTTAGACGGGCCAACCGCGAACTGCAAAAGCAGGGAGAAAACATCCTGAAAGAATGGCTTGCCAAGCATAACTTAGAGCAAACAACGCCTATACTAGACAAACTTTGCGAACTGCACGAACTGCAAAAGCCAGAGGAACTGCTGCAACACTTGGGCGACAGAACAGTTATCTTGGGCGAAAAAGACCTAGATGAAATTCTTGGTAAGAAGAAAAGCAACGTTAGTTTTAGCTGGTTGAAACGTATGCCCTTCATGGGACGCGAGAAACGGCGCAATAAAACGGAGAAAGACGAGCAAGACCTGCTTGTGGTTGGCAAGGACTTCAACAAGAAACTGCCCTGCATCATCACCGAAACATCGGTAGAGCGTTACATCTTTCCCTCCTGTTGCCACCCCATTCCTGGCGACGACATCTTGGGTTACATCGATAATAAGGGTCGCATCGAAATTCATAAGCGCGCTTGCCCCGTTGCCAATCGTCTCAAATCAAGCTATGGCAACCGCATTCTCGATGCCAAATGGGACATGCACGGCAAGATGTTCTTCGAGGCGACAATAGAAATTCGCGGTATCGACCGTCATGGCTTGCTGCGCGATGTGGCCGAAGTTATTTCCAGCCAACTGAACATCGACATGCGCAAGCTTGTTATTTCGGGCGACGAAGGCGTGTTCGACGGAACCATCGAGCTGCGTGTTCACGACAGGAACGAAACACAACAGATTATAGACAAGCTGAAAGACATTGACGGCATTCACGAAGTGCAACGTATTCTATAAACAAAAACACTTCATACATAAGTGTTCCCATTGATATTTCAGATTTAAGTCAGATTAAAGCAACATAAGTCTGACGACAGACATCTCGCCAACTACTGCACAATATCTCAGCGGTTGGCGATTTTTTGTTTGTATCTATTCAAGCGTACACGCTAATCAATGAAGTCGTCTTGACTTTTAATGTTTCTATAAATCAAGAGGATTTTGTTCGCTCTGTGATGCCAAACTAATCAACCCAACCACTAATCAACTCAAACACTCAAAAAACTCAAAAACTCATTAACTCAAAAGCTTAAATTATTATCTTTTATTTTACAACGTCGCCCTAGTTTTCGCTCCGTTCTAGCGAAAATATAGTCCCAAAAGTAGGTAAATTGCCCCTATTTCTAGTTTTTCACCCCTTTTGTTTTGTCTATTTTTAGGCAAAAACCTGCATTTTGCACCATTTGGCCTTTCTAGATTGGCTGCCAGCTCATTGTTTTTTGCACCCAATTACAGGCATTTAGCTCCTAAAATCCCACTTTTTAATGAACATTTTGCCCTTTTCGGCCATGTTTCTAGTGGTTCTAAAAGGTTTTGTTTATACCATTGCTGTGGATATTTATGCTTTTCGTCTTGTGTTTAGACCCATTTTACCTTGCGTTTAGCACCATTTTACCTTGCATTTAGCACCGTTTTGCAGTGCATTTTGCACCAAAATGCAGTGCATTTAGCACCAAAACGCAGTGTGTTTAGCACCAAAATGCAGTGCATTTAGCGGCAAATAGTCCAAAATCTGGTGCAAATGGCCGTCTTTTTAAATAAAAATTCATTTTGCAGCATTCATAGGCTACCCCCTTTTTGCGTCAAAATCAACCTTCGCGAGAATCGATTTTTTGCGGCAAGGCGAGCGATTGGTGAACAAAAAGGGTACTCACAGTGTTAAATTTGTTGTCGAAACTAGACAAAATTCATTATGCCGTAAACTCGTGCGAGTGAGCAACGGCACCGAAAACATGTACGCTTGCGACGGCTAGCGCGAGCGGTTGCAGGGCATGCCACTTACATACAGCATCATGTAAACGCAGAAGTAACCTGCTTTCGACAAGCGGTTTTCAACTTGTAGAGAGTGTATGGAACAACTTCCGTCAGGTTACCTTCTGAAATATAACCATGTTTTGCCACAGACAAATGGGGCAGTATTTCAGGTTTTATCGTACCTTTATCCAGGTACTTCGTACATGAATGGGGAGTTTGTTTCAGTTTTAAAGCACAAAGAAAACAAACTCCTCTCAAGTTGTAGAAGTAGTAAACGTCAAGACGACTTCGGCAATAGCATACAGCCTTTCAATCTTTTCTAAAATCTATTTTTGATTGTACGCCAATCGGCCGTCAGGACGCTCAGCAATTATTTTAGGTTGTTTCCAACGTTTCCTGTTCATCTTTCGTTTGTTTGTAGGCATCTTGCCTGCCTTATTCTCTCGACGTAGCCCGCTACGCCTTCAAGAATAAAACAGGCAATACGCTCAACAATCAAACAAGGTCTGCACAGGCCAACAACCGATTTGGGTTAAAAATCAAGGCGACTACGGCATCTAAAAAAACAAATAAAGTAAGAAAATGCAAGAGATATAAAATAATATTAAACGTCTTGCGTTGTTTAGAGAGTATGAAACATTATTTTACCGCTTTACTTTGGGCATGTATGGTGCCTGCATTCACTGCACAGGCACAGACATGGCGCGAAGCAAACGAACACGGAAAGATAAAGCTTGGCAAGGGGTTGGGGTATAGCGTTGAGGTGCAAGCCACGCAATCGAGTGGACAAACACCCCTTTGGCTAAACGCCAACAAACACGGACTAAGTTCGCTGGAAAAGACTAACGGATATTTGCTGGCTGGTATCGAACGCCCGCTAACCACCGACTCTGTTCGCAGATGGGGGGTAGGTTATGGGCTGAATGTGGCACTAACGCAAGGTTTCACTAGCAGAATAGTGGTAGACCAAGCCTTTGTGCAGGCCCGTTGGCTGCATGCCACGCTCACCATCGGCAGCAAACGCCACAACATGGAATTGAAAAACAATGCTTTAAGCAGTGGTTCGCAGTTGCTTGGCATCAATGCGCGCCCCGTTCCGCAGGTGCGTTTGGCTTTACCCGATTATTGGACACTGCCTTTTGGCAATGGATGGTTGCACCTTAAAGGCCACGCGGCATACGGAAAGACAACCGACGACAATTGGCAGAAACGTTTTACAGGTCAACAGCACCTATATACCGAGAATGTGCTTTACCACAGTAAGGCAGGCTATATTATGATTGGCAACCCCGAACGGTTCACGCCTCTGTCGTTAGAGTTGGGTTTGGAAATGGCATCCACCTTTGGTGGCACGTCTTATGAACCGCTAGACGATGGAACGATGAAGGTTATTCGTGGTAGGACGAATCTTAAATCGTTTGTAAAGGCTTTCTTGCCAGGTGGTGCCGATGTTGGTGAAACAACTTACCAAAACGCCGAAGGCAACCAACTAGGCGCATGGTTGGCGCGTGTGAACTACGATGCAGACACCTGGCGGTTTTCTGTTTATGCCGACAAGTATTTCGAAGACCATTCGTCGATGTTGCAACTAGACTACGACGGATATGGTACGGGCGATGAATGGTTGCAGAAAAAGAAACGCCGCTTTTTTGTTTACGACCTTAAAGATTGGATGCTTGGGGCGGAACTGAACTTTAAATACGGACGATGGATTACAGATGTGGTGCTTGAATACCTTTACACCAAATACCAAAGCGGCCCTATCTACCACGACCACACCAACACCATTGCCGACCACTTGGGCGGGCAAGACAACTATTACAACCACTATATCTATACGGGCTGGCAGCATTGGGGGCAGGTAATGGGTAATCCGCTTTATCGTTCGCCCATTTATAACACCAATGGCAACATCAATGTGGCCAACAACCGTTTTGTAGCTTGGCATCTTGGCATCGGCGGAAAACCCACCGACGAACTGAGCTATCGTTTCCTTGCCACTTATCAAAATGGGCTTGGCACTTACTCCGACCCCTTCGAGAAGAAAGAGCATAACGTTAGCTTGATGCTGGAAGGCAAGTACGAACTGCGCAACGACTGGAATGTGGCTGCCGCAGTGGGTGCAGACATGGGGCGGATATTGGGTAATAAGTGGGGCGTACAACTTACAGTGGCTAAGAAAGGGCTGTTTAAATGAAAGGTAAGACAAACAACATGACACAGAATGCGAAGATACGCAGGCCTATGGGCTTGTTGCAATTTGTTGGTATGGCATTGATGGTGCTGGCCCTGCTTGGCAGTTGCGAGCTAGAGACTTCGCGCAACAAGAAATTAGACGGCTATTGGCGTTTGCAACAGATAGACAGCATTGGTACGGGCGGCGTAAATACGATGCAGGGTAAGCGCCTGTTTTGGGCCTTTCAACATAAATTGCTTGAACTGAGAGACGTAGACGGGAAAATAAGTAAATGTTTGCTGCGCTTTGAAAGGCAGGGCGACAGCTTAATGCTTTCGCAACCCTATCTTTACGACCGCGAGAATGGTGACAAACCATTGGAGAACACGGAAATTCTGCTGCATTATGGCGTAAACAGCCTTAACGAACATTTCAAGATTGATGACCTAACCAGTTCGCGGATAGTTTTAAGTTCGCGCAAATGTAGGTTGCATTTCGTTAAGTTTTAGGCTCATGGCCTATGCACATTGGTGCTGGGGCAAATGCAAAAATGCAGGTTAAGGAGTAGGAAAGCAACTTTTTATTTGTATCTTTGCATGGTCTGCGAAAAGTAGAAGGCAAGTGCCTTGACGGTTATCTGAAAGGAGTAAGGAACGCCAAGCAAACATTTTTTATAGGTGGGGCATGCAATAAAACACCCCACAAGGAGTTTAAATAAAGGCTTTGCATCATTAATAATAATGGCAGGCCGACATAAGAGAAACAAGCCAAAGGGCTTTTACAATTAGGACAAACAAAAAATACGTTGCAGTGGCAGCCGAAAATAGGGGCACACATTATATATGTGTGACGAAAAGGCACGACCACTTGCTTATGAAGTAAATATAAAAACGGGAAATGAAAAGAAGTCTTTTACTTGTGCTGCTGATGACCCTTTGCTCGCTTGGGCTAAGGGCACAATCGTCTATGACCGACTCGCAAGTGATGCAGTTTGTACTTAAAGAGCACGAGGCAGGTACCTCGCAGACCCAAATAGTAACCAAGCTGATGCAGCGTGGCGTAGACATTCAGCAAATAAGGCGCGTTAAAAAAGCATACGAACGTGTGGCCAAAGATAAGGGCCTAGGGCAAGTGAGCAACAGCACCGACAAGGAAAGCAAGCTTGAAGACGGCCGTATGCGGAAGAACAACGGCGAAAACAAGAAAGACGAGAAGAACGTGAAGAACAACATGATGGTGAGGGGTGCACAGCAAGAAGAAGGCGACTTGCCAACAAAACAACGGAACACTGCTGACCATAGGCTGATGCAACAAGAGTTGGACGATTTTTTGCCCGACTCGGCCACACAACGGGAACGAGAGAAACTGAAAATATACGTGGGCAAGATGCCTAAAAAAGTGTTCGGACGTGACATCTTTAACCGCAAAGACCTGTCGTTTGAACCCAACATGAATATCGCCACACCCCAAAATTATCGGCTGGGGCCTGGCGATGCAGTTAATATTGACATCTATGGCGCATCGCAGAAGTCGGAACAGACAACTATCTCGCCCGATGGCGACGTGATTATCGAAGGTTTCGGGCCTGTACAGGTGAGCGGACTTACCGTGGCCGAAGCCAACGCACGCCTGCGTTCTACGCTAGGTTCGCGTTATAGCAGTTCGCGTGTTCGCTTAACTGTGGGTCAAACGCGCACCATTATGGTGAACGTGATGGGCGAAGTGAAACAGCCTGGCACCTATACGCTATCAGCTTTCGCGTCGGTTTTTCATGCCTTATACATGGCTGGCGGCATAAACGACTTAGGAACGCTGCGTAACATCAAGGTGTATCGGCAAAACAAGCTTGTTACGGTGGTAGACATCTACGACTATATATTGAATGGCAAGCTAACGGGTAACGTGCGATTGGCCGACAACGACGTGGTTGTGGTTGGCGCATACGACTGCTTGGTGAACATTACGGGTAAGGTGAAACGCCCCATGTATTATGAAATGAAACGTAATGAGAGTGTGGGTACGTTGCTGAAATACGCTGGCGGCTTTACGGGCGATGCCTACACCAAGACGGTTAGGCTGGTGAGAAAGACAGGACGCGAGTATTCGGTGTTTAACATAGACGAGTTCGACCTCAACACTTTCCACTTAGCCGATGAAGATTCGGTTAGCGTTGATTCCATTTTGCCGCGCTTTTCAAATATGGCCGAAGTGAAAGGGGCAGTGTTCCGCCCTGGTATGTACCAGGTTGGCGGTTCCATCAACAGCGTTCGCACGCTGATAGAACACGCCGAAGGCATTACCGAAGAGGCTTTTACGGCACGCGCCGTGATGCATCGCATGCGTCCCGACCGCACTTTGGAGGTGATACCCGTTGACATTGAAGGAATTATGAGCGGCAAGGTGGCCGACATTCCCCTGCAAAAGAACGACGTGCTGTTCGTTCCCACAAAGGGCGAGATGATGCAACAACAAACCGTAACCATACATGGCGAGGTGATGTATCCTGGCATATACAAGTATGCCGCCAACGAAACACTAGAAGACTTGGTGCTGCAAGCGGGCGGACTGAGAGAGTCGGCATCTACTACTAAGGTGGATGTGGCTCGGCGCATCGTCAACCCTAAGGCTCTGAGTACCGACTCGGTCATCTCGCGTACCTATACCTTTGCCCTTAAAGACGGGTTTGTGGTAGACGGAGAAACAGGATTTACGCTGCAACCCTTCGACGAGGTGTATGTACGAAAGAGCCCCGGCTACAATGTACAGAAGAATATCGCCGTGCAAGGCCAGGTGATGTTCGCAGGAACCTATACGCTTACGAGCAAGAACGAACGTCTTAGCGATGCCATTAAGCGGGCTGGCGGCGTAACCGACTTGGCTTATGTTCGCGGTGCGCGACTAGAACGCCGCATCACGCCCGATGAACGGCTACGCATGGAAACCGTTTTGCGCTTGGCCGAGATGCAAAGTGGCAAGAAAGACTCGGTGGAAAAGAAACGCTTAGACCTTGGCGACACCTATTATGTGGGTATCGAACTAGAAAAGGCATTGGCCGAACCAGGTGGCGACGCCGACCTCGTGTTGCGCGAAGGCGATAAGCTTATCGTGCCCGAATACAACGGAACGGTGAAGATTAGTGGTAACGTGATGTATCCCAATACGGTGGCTTACGAGAAAGGCCGGCGCCCAGCATGGTACATCAATCAAGCAGGTGGCTTTGGAAACCGTTCTAAGAAGAGCAACACCTATATTATATATATGAATGGAACCGTGGCGCGCGTTGGGCATAACGCGAAAATACTTCCTGGTTGCGAGATTGTGGTGCCCACCAAGCCCGAAAACAATGGCAAGGCACTTACCCAATGGCTCTCGGTAGGAACAACGATGGCCGGCCTTGCCACGCTGATAGCCACGATTGCGAATTTGATGAAGTAACAATACACATATAGACGATATGGAAAACGTGGAAAACGACAAGAACGTAGTGGACCTACGTTCGTTGTTCAGAAAGATATGGATTAAAAGGATAAGCTACACAAAAGTCTTGTCAATAACCTTTATCCTTTCTTGCCTGTATATTATCGGCTATCCTCGCTATTACGAAACGGATACAAAGCTTGCACCTGAAATAGAAACGCCTGGCAAAGGGGGAGCATTGGGAAGCATTGCGTCATCGTTGGGAATAGACCTTTCGGATATACAGTCAAAAGACGCCATCACCCCATTGCTTTACCCTTCGTTGTTGGAAGACAACAAGTTTGTTTCGAACCTATTCACTATTCCTGTTCAAACGTCAGACAAGTCTATCTACACCTCCTATTACGACTATCTCGCTAATAGGCAAAAGCAAACATGGTGGGAAGATGCTCTTTTTTTCTTGAAAAAGAAAGAAGAGGTGTTGCCGAAAACAGCTGTTAACCCTTACAACTTAACAAAAGAACAAAGTGTTGTAATGGAACAAATACGCCATGCTGTAAAACTAAGTGTGGACTCGAAGAATGGGGTTATTACGATAACGACACAAGCGCAAGACCCCCTAATCTGTAAAACCCTTGCAGATTCTGTTAGGAATAAACTTCAAGCATTCATCACAGAGTATCGAACAACTAAGGCGCGCAATGACATGGAGTACTACAAAAAATTGGTGCAGGAGGCTAAACAGGCTTATGAAAAGTCGCGTAAGCTATATACTAGCTATTCGGACGCAAACACAGATTTGATATTGGAGAGTTTCCGGGCAAAGCGAGAAGACTTGGAGAACGACATGCAACTTAAGTTTAACACATATACTACGCTAGCTACGCAGCTCCAATCGGCAAAAGCAAAAGTTCAAGAGAAGACACCTGCTTTCACCATATTAAAAGGTGCTACAGTTCCTCTTAAACCAGCAGGTCCCAAGCGTATGTTCTTTGTCCTGACAATAATGCTGTTGGTTTTCGTAGTGCAATCGCTTTGGTTATTGCGAAAAGAACTTGGCAAACTATTTAATTGATTAGTATGGGGGTTTCCATAATAACTCGATTAGGCTTATTTGTTAAGGGTATAACTGGCATCAAGGACTTCTCTTTGCTGAAAAAGAAGACGCATAAGGAAATAGGGAAGCTGGTATACCACAAAACCTACACGGCTAATGACATCGTAAGAGAGATGCAACGGTTAGGAATGAAGAAAGGGAGTGTTGTTTGCATACACGCCTCAATGATGGAGTTTTATAACTATAAGGGCACAGCTGAAGAACTGATAACTGCCGTTATGAAAGTGCTAACTCAAGAAGGCACACTCCTCATGCCTGCATTTCCCGACCCTCTTCTTCAGAAAGATGCCAATTATATCTTCGACAAAGCGACAGCTCCAACTAAGGCTGGTTATTTGGCAGAAACATTTAGAACATTCCCTGGCGTCGTTCGCAGCATCAATGTGCAGCATTCGGTATGTGCATGGGGACAATATGCTGAATGGCTCACTAAAGACCACCATAAGAGCACTAACTGTTGGGATGAGCTTTCGCCGTGGTATAGAATGACAAAGCTCAACGCACTAGTGTTCTCCATCGGTCTTCCAAAGTTTTATATTGGTACATTCGTACACTGTGTTGAGGCCATACTGTATAAAGAACATCCTTATTGGGCGCAGTTTTTCACCGAAGAGAAAACTTACCGCTACCTTACGTCCTCTGGAGAAGTGAAAGAATACACCTGCTTAGAGGGAAATTTGGAGCGGAGGTCTAGGGAAGGAAGAATAATTAAGAGATTTTCCGCTGACTGTTATCAGCACACAAGGCTCTCTAACTTGAGTATTAAGGTGTTCCATTCAGCACCCTGCTTGCAGAAAATGCTTGAATTGGGACGTAGAGGCGTCACCATATATTATGTGCCATCACCTTCAAAGTACAATTTTGAACAGTAAGTTAAACGACATACGGAAGAACAAAGCTTTTGGCAACATGCTAAAGCTCTCGTTTGGTAATATCATCATGTACATATTACCATTCTTGGTGACGCCTATTCTTTCGCGTTTATACGAGAAAGAAGATTTCGGTGAGTGGGGAGTGTTTTCTTCGTTCATATCGATTGTAACCGTTCTTATATTCTTAGGATATGAGAATGCCATAGTTAAGATAGACCGTCGAGAAGAAAAGAACATTGTTGCCCTATGTCTTTTGCTTGGCTGTTCAACCACGTTATTGATTGGTGCAACGTTTGTATTAGGGAAGTCGTTAGACATTTCCTTTTTCAATAGTTTTCCCTCGTTCACGTTGTTAATGGTATACTTGTTCTTTTTTATTCTATATACAGTATGCTATAATGTAATTAACCGACACGAACAGTACACCATATTGTCCGTTAACCACATTATCCAGGGTGGTTCACAAGGGCTTTTCCGTATTGTGTTTGGAGCTGTCGGCCTAACTGTTGCCAACGGACTGCTGTTAGGTACGGTTCTTGCCCAGGCAATAACAGCCTTATTCCTCGTCGCTTTTGTCCTGATGAAAATTAAGATGTCTGGAGCAAGGCCCATTTCGTTTTCTTCGATGAGTAGGTGCGCTCTCGAGAACAAAAGTTTCCCTTTGTATGATGCCCCAGCAAGCGCATTGTCGTTTGCTGCATTCAACTTACCATTGTTAATCCTATCCGCCTTTTTCAGCCAAAGCGTCATCGGATGCTATTCCATCATACTTCAACTGTTACTCTTACCAATGTCGTTTGTCGGGTCGGCAGTAGGCAAAGTGTATTATCAAGAGATTTGTGACACTGAAGACGAGGACAAAATAAAACAAGTTACTAAGAAGGTAGTTAATGCCACGCTCATGTTGTCTGTCATTCCTACCCTTTTTATCTGTCTAGGTGGCGACAAACTCATTGTGTGGTTCTTAGGTGACAAGTGGCACGAGGCAGGTAGCATGTCGATATGCCTTTCGCTTTGGGCCATGTCTACAATCCTTACGCAACCGCTCATACCCCTTTTTAGGAGAATAAATAAGCAGCACATACTTTTACGCTACGAACTGTTGTATTTCATTGTCGGTATTGGCTGTATCCTGTTTGCCTGCAATTACAGATATGGTTTTGCAACCATACTGATTTCTTATTCCGTAGGATGCGCAACGGTAAAGACGCTCCTGTTTAGGAAGGTGTTAGGACTTGTACATCTTAGTTTGTCAGACTTCATTAAGAGTCTTCCTCTTTGTATCCTTGCACTTCTGTTTTTCATATTTCGCACATGGGAGTTATGAGAAAGGCGATAGGGTACATAATGAATGCGAACAGTTTGTTGGGACGTATGCTATGTATAACGGCATACATCCTGACCTATGATTTCATGTTCGAGCATTTTGTCTTCAAGCTGTTTTATTACATGGGCTTAGACTATATTGAAATGGAACCGCTCCCAAAGACGTTGTGGATAACATTCTCAATCCTTCCCTTTACCCTGTATAAGGGCATAAAGAGCATGTCTTCTTATTTTTGCATTTTCTTGTATCTGTTGGTTTACATCCCATTTATACACGCTTTATTCGTCACCAACGGCATAGATGCTTATAGCCTTTATTCTTACGCTTGCGTAATGTGTTTGTTCTTCATTGTTTACTTTGGGATGGATAGTTGGCGAAATCTTTTCAAACCACTTGAACTACGGCCTGCATTATCTTTTCGATGGATTGAAATCATCACCTTGATTATAACAGCTATTTTCGTATTGTCGAGGATGAAGTCGATGCATTTTGTCAACATATTCACGCAATCTGATGTCTTATACGACTTACGCAGCCAAAATTCAGAGGCCATAAACGGTGGCGGAGGTTTCATCGCTTATCTTCAAGGATGGCTTTCGGGCGCATTCTATCCATTCTTATTGGTTTGTTATCTGCGAGAGAAAAAATGGCTTAAGGCGCTTGCCATACTGTTCGGCTACATTCTCTTGTTCATGGTAGACATGCAAAAGATAACCTTCGTTATGCCCTTTGTTTTGGTTGCGCTCTATTTTGTCGTGCAATTAAAGCACGAAACCATATCCCAAAGACTGCATTCGCTTATAATTGTCACCACGGTAATAATATCATTTGCGCTTTATTTTGCCCAAGATAACGAGATTCTTTTTGTTGTTGGTGCAATTGTGCTTTTAAGAACTGTCTGTGTGGCGGGTTGGCTGTCTCAGTTCTATTTGCATTTCTTCAGTGAGCATCCTTATACGCACTATTCACACATCAACATTGTAAACGCCATAACCAACGCCTATCCTTATGACGTTCCGTTGGGTGTTGTTGTTGCACATGGAACGCAAAACGCCAATGCCAACTTCTTTTTAACAGATGGTATAGCGGCTTGGGGATTGTCGGGTGTTGTTATTATAGGTGTCTTCTTCTTCGTGTTATTACAATTTATCAACGCAATAGCGTTTAGGTATGAACTGAAAGACCTCTTCGTTGTTTTTCTCCCGACGTTGTCCTTTCTGCTTAACACGTCAATATTCACAACCTTGTTGTCTAGTGGAATGTTCATTCTGCTCATTATCCTGCTGATGGTGGAAAGTCCACTTGTCAAGAACAAAACACCCACTTAATCCACCCCATACAATGACGAATGCTCTTTATTATCCTGTTGGACATAACGTTGGTTTTAGCCACAACATCATATTGTTAATTTGCTTGATTACCAATAGTGTGTCTAGGAAAAGCTCTCTACTTGGGTCAATTAAGAAAGACTCCCTTATAGAAATTGCCCCAAAGTATGAGCAGCCGACAAACCTCTAAATGAAATCACCGATAACAGTGACTTTATACGTATAACAAGTTCTGCATACAACAAGTTAACAGATGGATACTTCCAAATCGCTTTGTCTTATTACAAACATAGGTTCACACTACCGTTTCCCCATCTTCAGTGAGATGGCGAAAAATTTTGCATGTCATTTTTACTTGGGCAACAAAGTAGCAACACCAATAAAGAAGTTCGATTATACCAAGCTGGAAGGCTATCGCCAAACATTGAAAAACGTTTATTTCGGTCCCTTCTATTGGCAACGTGGTTCGGTAAGGTTGCTTTTTAAGCCCTACCGTTATTACATCATTGATGGCGAGCCCTTCTGTCTTTCCTCGTGGGCAATATTGTTGTTAGCCAAGCTTACCCGAAAGAAAACCATTGCATGGACGCATGGATGGTATGGCAGGGAGGGAAAAATAAAAAGACAGGTAAAAAAGCTCTTTTTCTCCTTGCATTCCGCATTGATGGTTTATAGCGAATACGCCATTGCCCTGATGCAGAAAGAGGGAATACCAAGGCGTAAGATGTATTGCATCGCCAATTCGATGGATTCGGACAAAGAACGTGCCATACGAGAACAACTTACTTGTAGCGACATCTACCGCCAACATTTTCTAAACGACAATCCCACCATTATCTATTGTGGAAGAATACAAAAATTAAAAAGACTGGAATTGCTTGTAGATTGCGCTGCGGCATTTAAGGAAGAAGGCCGCCCAGTCAACATTGTTTTCGTTGGTAAAGATGTTGAACAAGTTAATATCGACCAGTATGCCAAAGATAAGAACGTGGCTGATAGCGTTTGGATGTATGGCCCTTGTTATGACGACGAGGTGCTTGGACAATTGTTCTACAATGCCCATGTCTGCGTCTCTCCTGGTAATGTAGGCCTTACAGCCATTCATGCGCTTTCGTTTGGATGCCCTGTTGTTACCCATAACAACTTCGCTTACCAAATGCCGGAGTTCGAGGCCATACGTCAAGGCGAAACGGGAACATTCTTCGAACAAGGCAATGCCAAGAGCCTGAAACAGGAAATAGAATGTTGGATATGTGTAGATGCAGACAAGCGCGAGCAAACTAGGCGGAAGGCTTTTGACGAAATCGACCGTAAATGGAACATTCATTATCAAACGGAAGTAATTAGAAAAGTGCTAAATGAAACATAACCCCACCCTATACCAACGTCTGCGTGGCGTTGTCCGAGAAGAAATACTTAACGTTCTTGGTGCCTGGGCAACTCCCGCCCCAGGTATCCACATCTTAAACGGCCACAGAATAGCGACCGAAAAAGAACCTGACACTTTTCGGAACTTACTGGAAAACTTGTCGCGTAATGTAACTTTCATTCGAATAGAAGATGCCGTTGAGAGAATTATGCGCAGAGAACATCCCGACAAACCACTGGTGGCTTTCACGTTCGACGATGGTTTTATGGAGTGTTACGACATTTTCGCTCCTCTTTTGGAAGAGTTTGGCGTAAATGCTCTCTTCTTTGTCAATCCAAATTATGTGGAGGGAGACGACGCTTACATTGAGCATTTCAACAACCACACGGTGCTTACCGAGGGAAAACAGCCTATGCGTTGGTCGCATCTAAGGGAATTGGCTAACCGCGGACATATTATAGGGGCACACACCTTGGACCATTATATGATTAACACCGACGATGAAGACACGCTCCGTCACCAAATCGTAGCCTGCAAAACAGTGATAGAACAACAACTGCTACACCCCTGCAACTACTTTGCCTTTCCTTATGGAAGGCTTACGCATGCCAATCAGCGGTCGATAGACATCGCCTGCAATGCTTATAAGTACGTCTTCTCACAATCCGATTACAAACATTACTTCTCTTTTAATGGGAAAGTTATCAATCGCAGGCACTTCGAGCCTTTTTGGCCAATTAAGCATCTTAACTATTTCGTCAGTTGTAATAAGACCTACGAATGAAAAAGCTGTTGCAAATTAATATCACCGCCAACTGGGGGTCGCATGGGAAAATAGCCGAGGGCATAGGTCAAGCGGCTATCAAGCAAGGCTGGCAAAGCTACATCGCATACGGAAGATGGGCCAATCCCAGCGCATCCAATCTCTTCCATATCGGAAACAGATGGGATGAAATGCGTCATGGGATAGCCTCACGACTATTTGACAACCACGGCTTAATGTCCCAGAAGGCTACAAAGTCGTTACTGCAATTTGTCAGAAACGTCAACCCCGACATCGTACACTTGCACAACATACATGGCTATTACCTCAATTATCCGCTACTTTTTCAATACCTACGCCTACACGACGTCCCCGTGGTGTGGACTCTACACGACTGTTGGAGTTTCACTGGCCATTGTGCCCACTACGAGTTTATTGGATGCGAGAAATGGAAGACGCATTGTGCGGTATGCCCCCAAAAAGGCGCATACCCTAAGAGCTTGCTGTTAGACCGCTCGTATCGCAACTTCGAGCAGAAAAAGGAGGCCTTTCTTTCCCTCAACCGCCTTACACTCGTTCCCGTAAGTCAGTGGCTACAACGCCAGTTACAGCTGTCGTTTTTCAAGCATACGCCCACTCGCCTTATATATAATGGTATTGATACGAATGTTTTTAGCAAGCAGACGGAAGTAAACTGGATTAAAAAGAAGTATGGCATCCCTGAACATTGCGCCATCGTTTTGGGAATTGCCTCCAATTGGTACCGAAAAGGTTTGCCCGACTTTCTTCAACTCGCATCACTCTTGCCCCCATCCATCCGTATCGTTCTTGTTGGTCTAAACAAACAAGAGCAAAAATTAGCGGCCCGAGCAGGCATTGTAGGCATTAGCCGCACTGATAACCTACACGAACTCTGTTCACTCTATTCTGTTGCCAACGTTTATTTCAACCCAACTTGGGAAGACACCTTCCCCACAACCAACCTTGAGGCAATGGCATGTGGAACACCAGTCGTTACTTACAAAACAGGTGGAAGTCCCGAAACAATTACAACAGGCACAGGCTTAGCAGTAGAAAAAGGTGACATACAAACTGCTGCCATCGAGATAGGGCGCCTATGCCAACAGCCTGCCACAACTTTCGAGGATGTTTGTCGGCAACGAATTGTTCGGCATTTCAATAAGGAAGAACGCTTTTCCGAATACCTCGAACTATATTCCAAACTCTAATAGGTGGAACAAGGCAACAATAATTGCCCCATTGACCAAGGAGAGGCGTTAAAACCTATATTCCAACACCTTATAAAAATACTTCAAGCTAATTAAAAGGGGGTGGGTGTATATACCGTTCTCCCTACATGCCCGCGTGTCCTCGCGCAATAGGGTCAGTCGGCTACCCATATTCTTGGTGCTAGCACCACCTGTGCGCATCGTAACAAAGTCTATGTTCAGGTATTTTGCCTTAATGTTGAACCGTTTAAAAAGCCTAACCATCATCTCAAAGTCGCCACCAATCTTATAATCGGTTTTATATAGGCCTGCTTTCTGAAACACCTCCTTACGCGCATAGAATGAGGGATGGGCGGGCATAAGGCCAAAACGCAGCCACCAGGGGCGAAAACCTGCCGATGAATAATGCCGCACGCTATGCGTTAAGTCGGGTTCCCGAACGAAATGCACGTCGCCATAAACGGCATCTAGCATAGAGTCGGAAAACGCTTGCGCCACTTGCTCCACCACATCTGTCGTCGTAAAGAAATCGTCCGAGTTCAAAACACCCACCACCTCGCCCGTGGCCATGCGCAGACCTTTGTTCATGGCATCGTATATCCCATTGTCTTTCTCACTCACCCAGCGCAGCCTGTTCGTAAACTTTGGTTCAAACTCGCGGATAATGTCGATGGTGTTGTCGTTCGATTGCCCGTCAACAACGATGTATTCGATGTCAGGATGGGTTTGGTCTAACACCGATTGCATACAGTCTGCAATAGTTGTAGCACTGTTAAAGGCCACTGTAATTACCGTTACTTTCATAGTCTTATAATCATTTGCATAAACGAAGAACAAGCCATCTTATTGCATTATGCTACGGTGAATGCACAAAAGTTGTGAAAAAAGCCCCAAAACTTGCACGTATAAATAATAATGTGTAAATTTGCAAACTAATTTATGGCATTTCGCCACGCCCCAACAAGTAGCTGTATACAAAAATATGCAAACTAATTATGGGCAAACAAAATCGGGGTTGACTGGATTTGACAGCGGGATGAAATGGTATGTAAGCACGTGGAGCGTAGGTGGCTGGCTCCATAATCCCAGTTATCGACAATTTAATTGGCGAAAGAAATTACGCTCTCGCTGCCTAACCGAAGTATAGTAGGTTTTGGGCTTTATTCCGTCACTAGGTGATGGAACGAGACATCGCTCAGAGGCTGTTGTTCCGAAGCCAGCTGATATAGCGGTGCAGAGAAATCGGAAATAGTTTGGCGTGGCCCCGCTCGCCGAATGAAATTTTAGGGGATAAGGCATTGGTTGGTGGTCCAGGTCTTGCCAATGCACGAAAACCGAAGGCTGGAATAAGCGTGTAGAAAGCGTATGGTTTCCCTGTTTGGACGTGGGTTCGAATCCCACCAGCTCCACAACTTTTCCCTTTCTTAGGGGGAAAACGCAAGTAACGCTTGGGTGAAAACGGCATATTTGCCCATTGCAGCCCAGCAAAACAAAAGTCAAACAAACGCTCACTCCATAATGGGGTGGGCGTTTGCTCGTTTAAGGTGGGTGCTAAGAAATTTCAAATTAGGCTTATATGCAAATATAGATCTGAAATCTCATGTAATGCCTTTATTTACTATATTATTCTACTAAAAACCGCTCTGTTGAAAATTAGCGGTGGCAAATAATGGTTCTGCCGATAGTTGGTGGGCATGAGCATTGTTATCCTAAACGCTATCGCCGTTCAGCTATTGTTGCGCTAAATGTTTTTAACCTTGGCCACATGGCTGAATTCCATTGATTAGCCGCTAAGTTTTCTTGGATGAAACCTTAATTGGGCATTAGCAACTATTTTTCAATCCCAATCGCTCGTTGGGCCGCTTACCAATTATTTCAGGTTGTTTGCATCGTTTCCTGCTCATCTTTCGTTTGCTTGTCGGCATTTTGCCTGTCTTATTCTCTTAACGTAGCCCGCTATGCCTTCAAGAATAAGTCAGACAATATGCTCCGCAATACACAAAATCTGCACAAG
This sequence comes from Prevotella sp. oral taxon 317 str. F0108, assembly GCF_000162415.1. Lineage (NCBI taxonomy): Bacteria > Pseudomonadati > Bacteroidota > Bacteroidia > Bacteroidales > Prevotellaceae > Prevotella > Prevotella sp. oral taxon 317. The sequence goes on from NZ_GG740072.1 coordinate 305,908, forward strand.
CCCTAACAACCCATTTGGGTTCAATCTTTTTTTGGGTGATTGGTTTTTGTTAAAATTGGTATTCATATTTTACAAAACGCCTCCTGGTTATCATCCCATTCTAGCGAAAATGATGGTTTCCAAACCAGCAATTAGCCGCTATTTCTAGCCTTTCATGCCTTTTGTTTTGTCTGTTTTTAAGAATAGAACCTGCATTTTGCACCATTTTGCCTCTCTAGTTTGGTTGCCAATTCGAAATTTTCCAAGCCCAATTACCCACTTTTAGCCCCTAAAAACCCACTTTTTGACGGTTGTATTGCCCCTTTCAGCCATGTTTTTAATGGCTCTAAAGGGTTTTATTTATACAATAGCAGTGCATTTTTATGCTTTTCATCTCGCATTTAGCGGCATATTGCACTGCATTTAGCACCAAAACGCCTTGCATTTAGCACCAAAACGCACTGCATTTAGCACCAAAACGCACTGCGTTTAGCGGCATATTGCACGGCATTTAGCATCAAATAGCCCAAAATCTGGCGCAAAAGTCAGCTTTTTGTAATAAACATTCATTTTGTCAGCATTCACTCGCTGCCCCTTTTTACATCATAACCAACCGTCGCGAGAATCGATTTTTTGAGACAAGGTAGGCGTTTGGTGGACAAAGATGGCACTCATAATGTTAAAAATCTTGCTGAAAATATTACATAGTATAAAGTTGACCGGTTGACCAGTTAACAAGTTAACTTGTCCACTCGTCCACCACTAATATATCTTGCAAGACATTGCTTATAGGCAATAGGGGAGAGGGGAGGGGAGAAAGGGAAAGCCATGCTTACATCCCATTGAGAGATAAAGCATGGCTTTCTGACTACTACTATAACAACAATCAACCATTTTATTTTTTAAGAGAGTTGGGAGGTTAAGAAAGATTTACGGCCTGTTCTAAAAATTCCACGCTTACGTCTTTTCTCCTTTTTTAGTTCGCTCTTCACGGTCTTTTTGCCTTTATCTGGCATCTTCCTCTTACCCTTTCAGTCGCATAGTTCACTATGTTCCATCAATGGGTAATAGAAATCTGCACAGATAAAGCCTAAAAATCCAGTGGAGGTAATTTTTAGAACCTGCCTTAACAGAGTGGGCCTGTGTTGAGGCGTGCGGTTGATCAGACACGCCTTAATGTGTTTAGGCAACTAGGAACGTTACCATTCGATGGCTTGGTCCTCGTCGGGTATTTGTGTATTTATCTGTCGTTCTAGTGTGAGCGTGCCGCTAACAGACCAATTAAACTCTGTTCCAGGGGCCGAGGTGTAGTCTACGTAATCGTAGCTAATGTTGTTGATGATAACGTAGCGGTGCACGAGATAAGGCTTCACATCGTCTTTTTGCTCGATAATGTGAAACGAGGCCTGCTTGTTCACCTTTAATTTCAGGTCGTTGTTGGTGGTATAGAAGTCTACCGTGCCTTCCTTTTCGCCGTTGAAACGAGCAAAAACCTTGTACTTGGCACGGTCGGTGCGGCTCTCGTCTATGTCGCCTGCGTAGAAAAAGATGGTCTTATCGTCCACCACATATCCGCGAATGATAGATTTAGCGGTGGCGTTAGCCTCGTCGCCTGTAACGAAAATCTTCATCGTACTGCCCGAATAGTCGCCCGAATAGTCGTTAAAGGGGAAGATGCGGAGCAGCGCCTTGGCGTAGTTCTTACGTGGATGGGCTGTGTAGCCATAGTTTTCGCCGTTTACGATGGTAAGCGGCAATACCCATTTGTTGCTCATGTCTATGCCGTTGAAGTTGAATTTTATGTTAAGCAGCCCCACGTTCTCGCCCGATGGGATGGTCGTCGTCTCAGGAACAGTGGCATAATCTTTCATGTCGGTGTACCACAGTTCGGTGCGATTTAAGAAACGGGCTTGGTTTAGCACGTTAAGCGTGTCGCCATCGTGTGCAACATGCACCGTGATGTTGTTTTCGTTTTGCAGCGAACCGCTAACGATTACGGGTAGCTTATACGATGAGAGACCGCTACCCTCGACAAAAGTTTTGTCGGCATTGCGCCTGCTGTAAGGCACATAAACGTTGGTAACGCCCAATTTGCCAAGCGGCGCGCGGAAACTAACGTACTGCGTGTATTGCTCTTCTTTCCATTCGTCGTTACAGGCGGTAAGCGTGGCGAGTGCGCTTGCGAGCATCGCCGCATATATCGGAAGATGTATTACTTTCATTTTCTTGTCACTTAAAGGGTAGGTTAATCGTTGTAGGTCCATCCTGGGTTCTGTGTCAGGCGCGAGTTATGTTTCAGTTCGCTGTGGCGGATGGGCCAAAAGTACATCTTGTCTGAGAATGTGCTGCGCAGGTTGTTGATGGGGATAACCTGTTGGAACTCTGCTGCGTGGTTGGCATCCATCATTACGTTGCAGCCATAAATGCGTTGGTTCAGTTCTCGTGGCGCGTCTTTCCAGCGGCGCAGGTCGAAGTAACGCTTGCCCTCGCCCATGAATTCAATCATGCGTTCGCGTTTAATTTTGGCGCGCAAGAGGTCTTTGTTGGCATAGACGTCTGTCGAATAGTCGGGCACTCCGCCGCGTATGCGTATGGGATGTATGCCTTTTTGTATCTCGGCAATGTCGCGGCGAACGTTGTAAGTGGTGCTTTCGTCCCACGATGGGATGGTGTATGTGCCATCAAGCTCGTTGAGTGCCTCGGCGTAGAGCAATAGTATGTCGGCATAGCGAATGGCGGGTTCGGCCCTGTTCTTGATGTTCTTATAGTCTTCGCGGTCGGGAACGTCGGTGGGATTGACGTACTTTTTCACGCTGATACCCGTGCGGAGGTAGAACTGCGAGTTGTTGTAGCCGTTGCCACTACCGCGATAATAGAAGGTTTGGCGGTTGTGGTGGGTGTTTTCAGGGTCGCCCAAATACTCCCAAACAGAGCCGTTATAGCCCACCGAGGCGTAGAAACGCGGTTCGCGGTTGGCATATTGCAACGACACGTTGGCGGCCAATGGCTTGTATTTTCCGCGGCGATAGTCGCGTGCGGTGGTAAATCCTTTGAGACGTTCAGCACCGTTCCCGCCGTTCAGCTCGCTGTCTTTGCCAGGACAGTCGGTTCCGTCGTTCATATAATAGGCATCTACCATCTTCTGGGTAAGGCCATGTGTGTTCCATCCGCCAAAGTCGCGAGGCATGGAATGACGTGCAAACGACATCATGCTGTGGTTTATGCGTGTGGCATTTTGGTCTATACGCGAGAATATCAGTTCGGGATTGTCTTCTGGAGCAACGTCTCCGTTGAACAAAACACGGTAAGACTTGAAGGGGTCAATGTTTTTCCAGCCCGTTGGCCAGTCGTTTTGGGCAAATTGGCAAGTGGAGTCGGCAGGTACGATGGTGGCCGGGTCGCCAGCTGCATCTGTTGTGCTGAACGAGGCGTGATAGAGGTCGTACACACCAAGCTGCATAACGTCTTTGCAGGCAGCGGCGGCGCGCGCCCATTTCTCTTCTTGATAGTCGGTGTTGAGCAATGTCCGGCCTTTGTCGTCTACCAGCTGCTTGGCGTAGGCATCGGTGTTACCGTTGGCCAACGGACTGGCAGCGAAAGCCAATGCCAGGGCACGTGTAGCCAGGCAAGCGCCCTTTGTGGGGCGTGCGATGTTTTCGCCGTCGCGCCTGGTGTATTGTATTTCCTTGGCAGCTTGCACCATTTCGCTGCTAATATAGTTGGCCACTTCTTCGTACGAGCTGCGCGGCGTGGCTATCTGTTCGTAACTAAGGGTGTAATCAACGCCTTCGTCGGGCATGATTGGCACAGGACCGTAACGGCGGAGCAACAGCCAATAGAAGTAAGCGCGCACAAAACGTGCCTGCCCTTTAAAGTCGAGCCGTTCTTTTTCGGTCATTTCGGTGTTCCTGTAAATGTTGGCGATGAACACTGAGGCCTGATAAATGCCCTTGTAACACATTGTCCAGCCTTGGTTAAAGTCGTTTTCGTCGTATTCGCCTTGCATGAACGTGTTGTACGAAAGCTCGTCAGCCTCCTTAGAGTCGTAGTTAACGTCGCGGTCGCCATAGTACATGTCGTCGGCAAAGGTAAACGAATTGGTTTCTTTCTCCTTGCCAACAACGTCGGCGTTCTCGTCTTTCAAGAACGAATAGGCGTAGGCAAGCCATTGTTGGGAGCGTATTCTGCTGGTGAAGACCTTTTCAATCGTGGTACGGTCTTCAAAGTATTTGTCGGAGTCCAGATAGTCGTTGCAAGCGGAAAAGAGTGTTCCGATGCCCAACGCCAACGTTATCAGGGCAATATTTTTACGTTTCATGTTGTATGTCTGTGATTATAAACTAATTTGTATGCCTGCCGTAAACGAACGAGTGATGGGGTATTCTTCGCCTCGCCTGCTGCTGTCGAGTTCGGGATCCCAAAGGTCGAAGGCCGACCACGTGATGAGGTTTTGCCCCGAAATGTAGATTCGTGCGCTCTCCAAGTGTATGGCGTTGACCCAGGGTTTGGGCATTGTGTAGCCAATGTCGAGGTTTTTGAGGCGCAAGAAACGGCCGTTGCGTAACCAGAAGGTAGATGCCTGCTCGTTGTTACTATTGCTGCCGTAACTCAAACGGGGGTAGGGGGCATTGGGATTTTCTGTTTCCTTGGTGCCCGAAATGTCGGCTGAAATCCATCGGTTGTCGGTTATTCCTTTAAGGATATTTCCCCAGCGGCCATTGCTGAAGGCGTTAACCGTACCGCCGTTGATGAGGAACGTGTATTTGCCAGCTCCTTGGAAGTGGAAGTTAAAGTCGAAACCGCGCCAGCTAATAGAGGCTCCAAGCCCGTAGATGAGGCTAGGGGTGCTGGTTGCACCTATGGCCACGCGGTCGCCATCGTTCACAACGCCGTCGCCGTTAACGTCTTTATATTTGATGTCGCCAGGTTGTACGGTTCCCCAACTTTGCTTGGGCGAATTGCGAATGTCGTCGTAATCGCGGAAGAGGCCTTGTGCAATAAGCCCCCTTTGTTGGCCAATGCGGTAGCCTTTTTCGTACTGATAGGCGTAAACGTTGTTTTCGTCGTCGCGTTCTAGGATGGTGTTTTTACTGTAAGTGATGTTTCCGCGCACCGTCCAGTTTATCTCACCGATGTGGTCCTTGTATTGGAAGTTGCCATCGAAACCGCTAGATTTTACGGCGCCAACGTTTGCCCAAGGGCGACTTTCAAGTCCTGTGATGTCGGGTAAGAAGTTGCGTTGCATGAAGATGCCCGTTCTCTTCTCGTAGAAGTAGTCCATCGTGAGCGAGAACTTGTTGTCGAACGCCACGAAGTCAAAGCCAACATCGGTTTTGCGCGCAATCTCCCATGTAACGTTTGGCGATGCCACCTGCGTGTAGTGCATGCCTGTGGTGGTGGCTGTGGTAAGGTTCGACCCCCAATTGTAGCCTTCTTTAGTAAAGTCGATAGTGTAAAGGTAGGGGAAACGATGGCTTCTTCCTGCATTGTCGTTGCCCACCATACCCCACGAGTAGCGTAGCTTGAACATGTTGAGCCACGGTAATGCCTTCTTTACGAGAGGTTCTTCGGCTACGTTCCATGCTAGGGAGAAGGCAGGGAAGAAACCAAAGCGATGGTGGTCGGCAAAGTTTTCGGAACCGTTATAGCCGAAGTTGAAGTCGGCAAAATAGCGTAGGGCGTAGTTATAGGTTATCTGCCCTGCAACGCCTTGGTTCTTTTGGCTGACAGAGTTTTTAATGTCTGTGCCGATATTTTGTGTCTGTATCCGCTCGTCTTGCGTAAAACGGGCAGTAGCACCAAAGTTGTGTTGCTTGTTGAAGGTGCGGTTCCAACGTAGTAAAGCTTCCAAAAACTCGCGCCGCGAACCTTCTCCACCTGATGTTTGGGCCATGGGCGACTCTTCGAAAAGCTTATCCCAAATGATGTTGCCTTGCGAATCGCGGCTGTTGGCGCGATACATGGCTGGCCAAAGGCGATGGTATATGTGGTTGCTATTATAGGTGTCGTATCCGAACCTACCTGTAAACGAGAGGCCACGGGTAATGAAATCCAGCTTTTGGTCTACCGTTACGTTTGTCTGTATGTTGTTGTCCCATTCTTGGTTGTAACCTGTGCGTGTGGCAGAAACCCAAGGGTTCATTTGATATTTTTGGCGACCGTAGGCCGGAACATAGCCATTGGAATAGAGGACGGGAGAACTTAGGGCGTTGAAACCAAAGAGTTCGCCCCATACATATTGGTCGCCAAGACCTGGACTGTTGCGCTTGTTGAGGTTGCCCGATACGCCCAGCTTGATAACCGTTGTGGGCGTAACGTCTATGTCCACATTCATACGATAGTTCCAGCGTTTGAAATTGGCGTTGGTGTTGTACCTGTTGCGCAATGTCTCGTCGGTGTTGTACATGCCTTGGTCTTCTACATACGATAGGGATGCGAAGTAGCGGGCTGTGTTTCCACCGCCACTCAAACTCAAGTCGGCACGATAGCTCATTGCACCATCTTTAAGAAGAAGTTTCGACCAGTCTACGTTGGGGTAGAAGTCGGGGTCCAGTCCCGACCTGATTAGTGCCAGCTCTTCGGGTTGATACTGCGGAGGGAGGTTGCGCGTTATACGTGCCTCGTTGAGCAGAGTGGCATACGTGGGCGCATCAACAAACTTCGGGGTGATGGTACGGGTGTTATACGCTACCTCGCCTTTGGCGTTGATGTTTATCTTTCCTTCCTTACCGTGTTTGGTGGTGATGAGAATAACGCCGTTGGCACCCTTCGAGCCATAGATGGCCGTTGCCGAAGCGTCTTTCAAAACCGAGAAACTCTCGATGTCTTCAATGTTCAAGTCGTTGATGTTCGACCGTTCGAAACCGTCTACTAGTATCATCGCATCGGAACTGGCGCCGAAGGTTGAGATGCCGCGAACCCAAAAGCGCGATGTGCTTTTACCCGGCTGACCCGACGATTGCATGGCGATGATGCCTGGAACATTACCTGCCAAGGCGTTGGTGAAGTTGGATGAGGGGAATTGTTTCATTTGTCCGAGGTCGACATTGGTGATGGCTCCCGTAACGGTGAGTTTCTTTTGCGCGCCAAGACCCGTGATGACAACCTCGTCGATGGTGTTGAGTTTCTCCTCGGCCATCTGTACGTCGATAACCCTTCTGTCGCCTTTAACCAGCACGCTTACGGGTTTGTAGCCCAGGTAAGAGAACACCAGCGTTTGGTATTGCTGCATCTTGATGGTGTATTTACCGTCGATGTTGGTGATGGTACCCAGTCCCTTGGCATCTTTCACGGTGACGCTAACGCCAATAAGGGCTTCTCCTGTGGCGTCGGTTACTGTTCCCGATATTTCCAGCTGTTCTTGTGCTAAGGCGTTAAGCGTAATGCCGCACAACATCCAGAATAATATAAATATCTTTTTCATTGTCTTATGGCTCTATTTGGAGTTCTATTTTTCCATTGAAATGGTGCGTATCTTTCGTCCTTGGGTATCTAGGATGTAGAAAGTGTTAGAGTTCTCGTCGTAGGCAATTCCCGTAGGACTGTTAAAACGAGCCACTTCTCGCAGGTCTCCGTCTTCCGTTCCCCATGTGTTTCCATCGCCAGCTTGCGACGAAGTACCGCGTCCTGCGTATGTGCGGACGATGCCGTCGGGAGTGAGATAACGTATACAGTGGTTACGGTTGTCGCAGAAGTAGAAATCGTACACATCGTCGCGGTTCTCGGCAACGTATTTCTTGTTCTTCACGAAACAGCCTTGGTAGGGTCTGTTTACTCGTGCACCGGTGCCAACACCGTCTACCCATCCGTCGTTTCGCGCTTGTCCGGCCACAACGTATGGTGGGGCAAAGCTCTTGGTGGTTTCGTTATAGTCGGAACGCAGAATGTAATGCTTGTTTATAACCACGATATAGCAGTACTTGCCTGTGGGGTGGATGAAGATTTTAAACTCCCAACTCACATCTTGAATGGTAAACAGCTCCTTAAAGTTGCCGTCGGTCCAGTTGGGATACCATGTTCCGCCGCTTGCAACGGTGTTGAAGTAGTTGTTCATGTCTAGGCGGAAAACCTGTCCGCGCTCGTAACTGTTGAAGTAAAGCTCGCCGTTTTTGGGATGCACGGCGGCTCCGTTGCACTGCTTGTAGGCAGCTAAGATTTGCGATTTTGATGCGTCTGTGAAGGTCCCATCGGCGTTGCGTTTAACAATCCACACGCTAGGACTTTGCAACTGGCGATCGTCGCGGTCGGTGGAGATGAGCATATATTGCCCGTCGTTCGAAAAATCGATGGAGCGTAGTCGGTGGTTGTCGAACTTAGACATAGAGAGTATGGTCTTTACCTCCTTCTTTTCCATGTCAAGCGCTTGTATGCCGTGTGCATTTTCATCGTAAACGGCATACAGAATGTTGTGGTTTAAGGGGTCGAAGGTAAGGCATCCTTCGCCGGCATAGCCTGTTGCCGTGTTGAAAGGGCCGTCGTGCCAACCTTGGTCGTCAAATTGGTTACGTACGCCACTGAGCGTTCCCACAACCATTTTTCGTTCATAGTTAAACTTGCTGCTGGCCGTTGCGCTCTGTTCGTTGTCCGTTTTTCCGCCAACAGAGACCACCACCTCGCCCGAATAGGCTTTGGCTGGCACCAAACAGTAAAGGCAATCGCCCTTAACACTGATGAGAACGGCGCGCTGTCCGCCAATGGTGACTTTGACATTGCCGGTGTCGTTGCCGAAGTTGCTGCCGTAAACAACCAACTTTTGGTCCACTCCGCCCTCTTTGGGGATGAAGTCTGTCACGGTGACAGGTCGAGATGGGTCGTATTCTGCAGAAGAAACGTCTCCATTGTCGCTTCGGCATGCCGACATGCAAGCAACGAAAAACAGCAAGGCTCCCCATGCGAACCTTTGGCCATAGATGTTTAGATTATTTTTCTTCATAAATATATTGTATTTAAACTTTTATTTCTAGTTCCCGGTATTACGCCCTCCCAAAGGGCACTTTCCCGATGTTTAATGTGGTAATTCCATCAGCAAAATTAGTGAGAATTGAATTGTTGAGATAAAACAAACCATTCAAAAGATAAAAAAAACAGGGCATTTGCTTGTTTTTTCTATTGAAAGATGTAGAAAATGAAGTGCAATTGTAAATGTGGCTTGATAGACAATGCATGTGGCAAGTACTTGTTTGTCGAGATTAAAACATCAATTTGAAATAGCCTCGCATGACATCTATTGTTATAAGGAACAAATAGCCGTTGATTGTGCTTTTAAGCCTTTGTAGTGTGATTACAAAGTGGCTTTAGCACGACTACCAACAAGTTGTAGTGTGACTGCGGGTAAGGGTAGCGTCATTACAAAAGGCTTGTAGAAACGGCCTTTATGGTTGTCAACAGGTAAGATGGCATGAAAAAGGCCAAGGTTAAACACAAATGCGTTTGAACCTTGGCCACTAAAAACAATTAAACCTAAATCTTACTTAACGATGAATTTCTTTCCATTACTGATGTAAATGCCTCTTTTAAGTGGGCGTTTCACTTCCATACCTTGCAGGTTGTAAATCTTTCCATCTTCAACGACATTGTTTTTAACGTTCTCGATGCCGTTGATAATGTCTTGAGAAACCTTCTTACCGAAGTAGGTAAGGCGGAAGTTGTCGAACACGGCCCAATCGCCGTCCACTTGTTTGTCTTTGGTTACGCCGAAGGTAAGTTCGCCTTCGGGACCAACCTTAATGATGTGGGTGTACACTTTATATAGTCCGCATTCAAAATATTCGGCTGCATCCATCACATCGTCGGGTTGTTCGCCGGCAGTACCGGTCCATCCGATGCCTGGGCATTGGTTCATTCCCGCTGCGATAGAGGGCAGTGCAACCTCGTCGCCCTTGCCTTTATATTCGATATAGAGCATGGCATGGCGTGCAGGAGCCGTTCCTTTGGCAACCTTTTGTTGCAAGGCCTCTCGGCTGCCATCGCGATAATAGCCTGTCATGTTTACCTGATAATAACCTTCGGGCAAGTTGCTTACAGTTTGGTTTACCTCGAACGAGTTTAGGTAGTATGCTTCGCACACGGGGTTGGTGCGCCTGCCGCGGTCGATAACGCCAAGGTTGGCATCCTTAAAGTCGCCTTTTTTGTCGCTATTCCATTTTTCAAAGAGGTCGGGGCGGTTAAAACCAGGGTTGGTAAGCAGGTAAGTTGCATCGACAGGACGTTTCTCGGTGGCCGTTGCGAGCAGCGCATCACGTTCGGCCTTGGTGACGAGTTTCCATTCGGCGTTGGCATTCTTGGCCACGGCAGCCTCAACAGAAACGGTATTCCAAAACTCCTTATCCATAGCCTCGTCGGCATCGGTGTTGGATTGTGGCGCAAAAGCCAATCCTTGGGCATGGTTGTCGCCCTTCACGATGTTGTAGACGTTGGCCTTGCCTGCGACGGGAACGAACGCCCAAACAGCTTTGTCTGGAATGTCGGTATAGCCATTATAACCCAGGTAATTGCCTGCTTTACCACCAAAGCGATTGATGGTGAAACCGTTTCCTTCGGCTGCAACGGTAAAGAGCAAACCGGGAACGTCTACGGCAGCATGCGTATTCCAATCGGAACCGCCCATAAGGAACTTCTGAGAGGCCACATTGTAGAAATAGAATTCGCCTGCACCGGCTTTGGCACCCTTGTAAATGTCGGGCATCTTGTCGGCAGCAACAATCTTACGAGCCACGCGCAGGTCTACAAGAGCCGCCTTCATGTCGGCATTGGTCGTGGCGGTTTTGGCCACCTTCTCGGCCTTTACCGTGGCGGCATTAAGCTGTGCATCGTTGTTCTTATTGATGTTTTTGCAAATTTCAGTCGTTTTTACCAAGGCAGAATAGTTCTCTGAGCAGGCAGCAACGGCATCGTAAGCCTTTTGTAAGTTAGAGGTTACGGCGATAATGGCCACAGGGTCGGTAGAGGTGAGGGTCTTGTTGGCTGCTGCAATGGCATCTGTGTATTGCTTGCTCAATGCAGGGGCAACGGCACCTTTAAACGCTTTTGTTGTGGCAAGTATCGCTTTAAGGTCTTTCAGTGCCTCTTCTGCGGTTTGAAGAACTTTCGAACCAAGGTATTTTAAAGAGAAGTTGGAGATTACGCACCAATCGTCGACAACGCCAGCCTCCTTTTTAACGCCCAATTTCAGTGTTCCGTCTGTAACGGTAACGGTTATTTCGGGGTTTTGGTAATTGCCTTTCCATAAGGCGCAGTTGGCCTCGTGGGTTGTATTGGGTACGTATAACCCGCTATTTTGCTTGTTCTCGCGTTCGGCTTGGAAATTAAATCCCTCTTCGGGAGCTTTTTTCGCACCTGCGTAAAGAGACATGATGGGGGCAGAAGTGCCGTTGGCATAATAGGTGGCGCGAAGTTGTTCGGTGCCATTGATAAACTTGTCGGCACCATATCCGTACATTGCATAGTTGCGCGTTTCGCTTGAACCGTCTCGGTAATATCCGCGTACGCTGAACTTATAGGTGCCGTTGGGCAACCCGCTGATTGTTTGATAGAAATCGAATGTTTGCGTGTTCCAGAACTCTTGGATGGTGTTTGCCCTCACAATGTCCCATCCGCCGCGATAAGTAGAATGCTCGGTGTTAGGCGCAGCCGTACAATCCATTTTGAAAAGGTTGTTCTTCGTCACGAGGTCGGATGCGCCGATAAGCCACGTTACGTCCACGGGATGGTCGGCAGAGGCCTTCGCCTTTGCATCGGCAATACGTTCTTCTCGTGTAACAAGCTGCCAAACGCTGTTCTTCTCCTTATCTACTGTGAGCAGGTTATTGTCTGCCCCTAGCACCAAGGCATCGCATTCTAGCCAGTATCCGTGTATGGATTGCATGTTGTCGGCAGGCGATAGCTCCCAATCCCCAATGTTATCGGCGGGCATGTCCCAATAAAGCAAGCCTGCATCTCCAATTTTTTTCGATACGCAGTTGCCTTTGTAAAAGATGGAACTCAACCTAAACGTCTTTGCTCCTGCTTTTTCAAAGGTGATGGGTAGGCCGCGCGTACCCACGTTAACGGCCGTTGCCCATCCGTCTTTCACGGTGTTGTTGTTTTGAAGCCACAAGCCCGTGGCGACATTATAGAGATAATATTCCCCTCCATTGCCGACAGCATGTCCTGGCCAAGGCGTGGTTTGGGCGTTGAGCAGGGTTGCGCTCAACAATCCTAGACCTAATGATAGTACTTGCTTTTTCATAAGTTGTTTTTAGTTAAAATAATTACTCTATGTTCGTTAAGGTTTCGGCATATATCAAATATAGATACAACCCTGCATGGGGTTGGGTGCTTACACCATATTATAATATATAGAAACTTGAACTATTTGTTGCCGATTGTTTACGCTGCAAAGATAGACTTTATTTTAAGTACCGATGCGTAAAATCCGTTCAGAGTATAGCAAAAAAGAACCAATGGGGCTTGTTGGTCCGATTTTGTTATTATTTGGGGTGATTGTCGTACCCTTATCTGAAAGGGACGAGTAATTTTGCAATGCAATCAGAAATAATGTTTAAAACAATACCATAGTATTTTGTTCAATATGAAAAAGCTATTACTTTGTTTGGTTGGTGTGGCAAATATGCTGGCGGCAGAGGCGCAGGGCGGTTCGTTTTTCGAACCTTATCGGCGCACTAGCCTTCGCTTGCCGTCTGTCCCACTGATAGTGAACGACCCCTATTTCTCCATTTGGTCGCCTTACGATAACCTATACGACGGCACCACACGCCATTGGACGGGACAGCAGAAAGCCATTGACGGCTTGTTGCGCGTTGACGGAACGACCTACCGATTTATGGGAAAGGAGAAGGGCCGACTACTGAAACCCGTGGCACCAATGGCCGACATGGGCGCGTGGAAGGCAAAGGTTAGCTATGCAAAACCAGCTGCGAACTGGATGCAACGCGATTTTAACGACAGCAAATGGCAAACACAACAGGCGGCGTTTGGCACGCCCAAAGAATATCCTAACATACGTACGGTTTGGACGGACACCAATTCGGACATCTATATACGTAGGCATGTGACGCTGACCAAAGAAGACTTGGCGCGCGACTTGTGGCTGATTTACTCGCACGACGATAAGTGTGAGGTGTACGTAAATGGCGTGTTGGCAATTGAGACGGGTGAAACGTGGGTGCAGAACGAAGAGTTGATGTTGCCTGCTAATGTAAAACAAAGTTTGCGTGTTGGCGACAATGTTATCGCATACCACGTGCATAACACCACAGGAGGAGCCAATGCCGACATCGGACTATTTGCCAACGTGAAAGAGAAACACAACAACATACGTAATGCCGTACAAACCAACTGCGACGTTATGGCCACCAACACTTACTACACGTTTCGTTGCGGCAGCGTAGATCTGCGTTTGGTTTTCACCGCACCTATGTTTCTCGACGACCTGAACTTGCTTTCTACACCCATTAACTACATCTCTTATCAGGTTCGCGCCAACGATAAGCGAAAGCATGATGTGCAGATATTCTTCGGAACGACACCCGAACTAGCGGTGATGAAGAACACTCAACCCACCATTTCGCGCATACAAAACGTGAACAGCATTGACTATGTGCGAACGGGAAGTGTAGAACAGAACGTGTTGGGCAAAACGGGCGATATCATTTGTATTGATTGGGGTTATCTGATGATACCCAACGTGAACGGAAACGTTACGATGGCCGACCAGAATGTTGTGGAAAGCCAATTCGTTAGTAAGGGGACGCTGGCCCAACGTGATGCACTGCGTATCAAGAGCAATAACGAAAGCGAGATGCCCATGTTGGGCTACTTGCATAACTTCGGGTTGACGGAGCGCGATTCTAGTTATATGATGATAGGTTACGATGAAGTTCAAGACGTGCAATTCCTTGGAACGCGCTACAAAGCCTATTGGGCGAAAGATGGGCAGCAGCTTACTGATGCCTTCGAAAACTTCCGCGATAATTATAAGTCGTACATGCAACGTGCGCGCCGATGGGACAAGATTATATACGACGATGCCTTAGCGGCAGGAAACAAGAAGTATGCCGAGACCTTAGCAGCATCTTATCGACAAACGTTGGCCGCCCATAAGCTGTTTATGGATAAGGATGGCGACCTGATGTACTTCTCGAAAGAGAACAGTTCGGGTGGATTTATCAACACGGTAGACGTTACTTACCCTGCCGCACCGCTGCTCTTTACCTATAACACGCAGTTGGAGAAAGGTGCATTAGAGGGCGTCTTCAAGTATTGCGCCGACAGCTCGCGCTGGGGATTTCATTTCCCTGCACACGATTTGGGTTTCTATCCCATTGCCGACAAGCAGACATATGCCTCATGTTTCCCTGGGGCCAATGGCGATTTTGGCAAGAACATGCCTGTGGAAGAAGCTGGAAACATGGTTATACTCACGGCAATGACCTGTCTAAGAGAGGGTAAAGCCGACTTTGCCAAGAAGTATTGGGACTTGCTTACGATGTGGACAAACTATTTGGTAGCTAACGGGCAAGACCCGGCCAACCAACTTTGCACAGATGACTTTGCAGGACATCTGGCCCACAACGTAAACCTTTCTGTAAAGGCCATTATGGGAATTGCCGGATATGCACTGATGGCACAGATGCAAGGAGAGAACGCCACATACCGCACTTATATGGACAAGGCGCGCCAAATGGCTGCGACGTTGGAACGAACGGCTAACGATGGCGACCATTACCGATTGGCTTACGACCGCAGTGGCACGTGGAGCATGAAGTATAATATGGTGTGGGATAAGATGTGGGGACTTAACCTCTTCTCCAAACAAATGAAACAGAAGGAGTATAGCTATTATCTTACAAAGGCAGAACCATACGGCATACCTTTGGATAATCGCGAAAGATATACGAAATCAGACTGGGAGATGTGGACAGCATGTTTGGCAGAGAACCAAGAGGGCTTTGCACGCATTGCCGACCTAGTGTGGGAGTTTGCCAACAAAACAAAGAACCGAGTGCCGTTTAGCGACTGGTATTGGGTGAACAGTGGCGACTATCAGATATTCCAAGGTCGCTCTGTACTTGGCGGACATTGGATGAAGGTGTTGATGGACAACTTCTTGAAGAATAAGAAGTTTTCGACAAACATTGAGAATGAACCTCAAACACCCGATGCCTCGAAGAAAGAAGTGGGACGATACGATGTAGACGGACGGCGACTATCTACTCCGAAACGTGGAATAAACGTTGTTCGGTACAAGGACAAGACGGTGAAGAAGGTGGTGGTGAGGTGAGCCGCTGAGCCTTTAAGTTTTTAAGTTGATGAGTTTTTGAGTGCTTAAGTTCTCAACCCCCATAACTATAACTCACAAATCCACAAGCTTATGAGTTTATAAACTCGACAACCCGTGAACTTACAAACTCACGAAGATTTCAATGTAACTAAAAGTTGATAAACCCTATTTATGAAAAAGGACGCGATAAAAAGAATAGCCCTTGTAGTCAATCTGCTGATGTTGGCTGCAGTTGTTCGTGGGCAATATACCAACCCGGTCTTAAACAAAGACATGCCCGACCCAAGCGTTGTACGCGCACCCGATGGCCAATTCTATGTTTATGCCACAGAGGGAGGTGGGCTGTGTGTACCTATTTATAAGTCGCGCGACCTCGCCACGCGATGGCGATTTGCGGGCTCGGCCTTCAATAGCTCAACTCGTCCCACCTTTATAAAAGGTGGAAACATTTGGGCACCCGACATTAATTATATCAATGGGCAATTCGTTCTTTACTATTCGATGGCCGAATGGGGGAAAGAATGGAACTGCGGCATCGGTGTAGCCACGTCTTCTTCGCCTCGTGGAGGATTTGTTGACAAGGGAAAACTCTTTACCAGCACCGAAATAGGCGTGCAAAACAGCATCGACCCTTGTTTCTTTCAAGACGACGACGGCAAGAAATACCTCTTCTGGGGTAGCTTTCGCGGTGTGTGGGGCATAGAACTGTCTGCCGATGGACTGGCTTTAAAGCCTGGGGCAGAGAAGTTTCAGATTGGTCCGAACCACAATTGGATGCATCATGGCACAGAGGCCACGATGATTGTTAAACGCAAAGGCTATTATTACTTCCTAGGTTCGCTGGGCAATTGTTGCGAAGGAGCCAACAGCACCTACCGAGTTGTGGTGTCGAGAAGTAAAGACTTGCGTGGTCCATACGTCAATAAGCGCGGTAAGAAGATAATGGATGTGGGCGGTTCGTACGAAAGTGTACTGTCGGGCAACGAACTTGTGGCTGGTCCTGGTCATTGCTCGCAACTGATTATCGACGATAACGGCGATTATTGGATGCTTTATCACGGGTTTGATAAGACGGATATAGATGCAGGTAGGAAACTTTTTGTGGATAAGGTGTTATGGGATGCTGATGGCTGGCCCTATATAGCGGGCAAGCATCCGTCGAAAGGAGGGGCGGTTCCCTTCTTTAAAGA
Source organism: Prevotella sp. oral taxon 317 str. F0108 (assembly GCF_000162415.1). Taxonomy (NCBI): domain Bacteria; kingdom Pseudomonadati; phylum Bacteroidota; class Bacteroidia; order Bacteroidales; family Prevotellaceae; genus Prevotella; species Prevotella sp. oral taxon 317. The sequence continues at coordinate 322,357 of NZ_GG740072.1, forward strand.
TGGCGAACTTAGCGGCATTGCTGATGTGGATGCCACACAAGATACCTACACCATTGCCCGCGGCGGCGACAATTATTATCAGATTTCAAGCCCCGATAACTCTGCCTTCACTTGGGAACTCTACGCCATAAGCGGCGAAAAGGTAAAAGCAGGCAGAGCCATAAACGCACAAGACTTGTGGCTGAACGATGTGCCCGTGGGCATATATGTGGTAAAGGTGCGGGGAAATAGCGGCAGTGTTAATCAGAAAATCGTAAAGGTTCAGTAGAAATGTCTCTGTATTGAGGCACACGTCTTACGCCAGACGTGCAGCAGAACCAACCTAATGCCACACCCCAAACATCATATTTAAGGTGTGGACTAAGAGTAACTAGAAACCTAGAATAGTATTTATTAAAACCAAGAACAATGAAAAGAGAACATCTTTTTAAACGCAGTTGTCTGAATGCAGCATTGATGATGCTGTTTGGCTGTTGCTCCATAGCGTGCAGCAAAGAGGACAACAATCCCACTCCTGAGCCTCCAAAGCCCGTGGAAGTGTATCAAGACCTGAAAATTTTCCAACTAAACACATGGTTTGGAGCAACGCAAGTGAACAACGCCTATAATGGATTGGTAGACGTTATTAACCAAGTGGACCCAGATATCGTGTTGTTGTGCGAGTTGCGTAACGACCTCTTGTTGAAGAAAATCCCTGATGGCGACGGCGAGTACACGCATCGTCTGTGCCAATCGTTAAAGACAAAGCACCAAAAAAATTATTATGGCAAGAATCACGGCACGTTTGTTGGCGTGCTGTCGAAGTACGAGATAAAGAGTTTCAAGGTTCTTCCCACGCCCACCGACAACTATATGATAAAGGTAACGGTGGAAGTTCGTGGTCAAGAGATGACCTTCTATTCTGCACACCTCGACTATAAGCACTATGCTTGCTATCTGCCGAGAGGCTATAACAGTGGTCCCGATTGGTCGAAACTGCCCAATCCCATTACCGATAGCGAACGGATAATGAAAGACAACCGACTGAGCACGCGCGACGAGGCGATGGAAATGTTTCTGGATGATGCCCAAGGCGAGATGGATAGGGGGCGTATCGTTGTCTTAGGAGGCGACTTTAACGAACCGTCCGACCTTGATTGGCAGGCTAACACCAAAGATTTGTACAGTCATAACGGCGTAGTGGCCAACTGGGATTGCTCTGTAATGTTGAGAAAAGCCGGTTTCGTAGACACCTATCGCGAGAAATTCCCCAACCCCGTAACACATCCGGGTTTCACATTCCCTGCCGATAACAAGGATGCCAGTATAGGTCAGCTGTCTTTCTGTCCCGAATACGACGAGCGCGACCGTATCGACTTTGTGTATTATAACAAGTCGCAACCTGTTGAATTGCTGAAAGCCGAACTCGTTGGGCCGTCTGGTTCCATCTATTTTGGCAAGCGCGGACCCAACGATTCGAAAGATACCTTTATCGAACCAACAGGAACTTGGCCCACTGATCATAAGGGAAACCTTACCACACTTAAAGTTCGCGTGAAGAAATAGGCGCGGCATAAGATTGTAAATACATAGTTAACATTAAGACGAAACCACAATATGAAAAGGAATAAACCCACAATGAGGCGTTGGAAATACGCACTCTTCATAGCCGCTTTGTGTGGCAATATTGCTGCTTGCGGCGATAAAGACGAGGACAACACTCCGAATTACAACCCCAATGTGCCTGTAACCATCAGCCGTTTTACGCCTGCCGAGGGCAGCGAAGGCCAAGAAATGGTTATCTATGGCACAAACTTCGGACTCGACTCTAAACAGGTAAACGTAACGATTGGCGGAAAGACAGCTAAGCTAACGTACGTAAAGGCCGACAGTATTGGCTGTATTGTGCCCTATTGGACCGAGTCGGGACGGTTTGAAGTGGAGGTGAAGGTGGCTCAACAATCAGCCAAGGCCACTACAAAGTTTGCATACGCCAGTCCGTTGGTGGTGCGCACACTGATAGGCTACCGTATAAGCGACGGCGACCCAGGATGGAAAGACGGCAAGTTTGGCACAGGCAAGGACGATGGTTCGGCCACTTTCGGCAAGCAAGCCGCCTTTATGAAGTTCGACCCGCAGAACCACGACCACCTATATGTTGCATACGAAGATTTCGATTATAGTGGCTATGGTGTGCAACTCTTCGACTTGAAGGCGAAGACTGTTACCACCGTGATGCACGGCAGTAAGTGTTTCGAAGGTAAGCGCTTACGTGCAATAGACTTTACGGCGAAGGGCGACATGGTGGTTGCCACCGACCGCGACGACAGCGGTGACCGCTCTACTAGTGTGTGGATTGTTAAACGCAACGCCGATGGCAGCTTTACCGACGAGTCTAAGTGCGAGGTGCTGGCCGCTTACAAGCAATGTAACACCGTTGCCGTGCACCCTGTCAACGGAGAACTATACTTCAACAGCTACGGCAACAATGCGATTTATCGCCTTGACGTGGCCAAATATTATGCCAATGCCTCGGAAACAACTCCTTGGGACCCATATCTCACGGGTAACAACTATGAACAAATGCTCACCCTTGGTGCTAGTCGGTGGAACTTTAACATCACCATGCACCCCACAGGCAAGTACGCTTACGTAATAGCACTGAACCAACACTGCATCTATCGTATGGATTACGACGAGGCTACCAAGCGTTTCAAGCAGCCTTACCTCGTTTCGGGGCAGCAAGGTGTGAAGGGATGGGCCGATGGCAAGGGCGACGGTACGTTAATGAACTTCCCCTATCAAGGCATATTTGTGAAGAATGCAGACTACGCGGCACAGGGCAAGGAAGACGTTTACGACTTCTACTTCTGCGATTACGATAACTATTGCGTGCGTTACCTCACACCCGAAGGTCGTGTTCGCACCTTTGCAGGGCGTGGAGCAACATCGGCCATGGGCGATGGCAACACTTGGGGGCCTGATGATGGCGACTTACGAGAGACGGCACGCTTTGGAAGTCCTACGGGCATTGCCTATGATGAGCGCACAGAAACATTCTATGTTTTCGACACCTATTATAAGAGTGTGAGAACAATAAGCCGTTGAAAACACACCTTTAACCATACGTGGCGTCGCCAAGCCTTTTAGGTTGCATGGCCAAATGGTTGGCGATGCCACGGTAGGTTACTTGTTTGGCGTCTTTCGCATAGAGAGACGGTATGGCCTGAAGATAGATAACGTCAACTGTTATTGACGATATTCACAGCATAAAAACAACAGAGAAAACGATGAAACGAATAAAAGTCATTCTGCTAGGTTGGGCGTTTGTAGCGAACATTAGTCCGTTACAAGCGCAAGGCTTGTCGATGTCGCTTAGCCTAAAAACGCCAGGCAATCCGTCTGAAACGCGCCAATTGCAACAACAAGGGCAGTGTTGGACGACCGATGGACCATTAAGCGTTGTGTCTTCTACTACGAAAGACGGCGACGACGAACTGCTGACTGTCACCCTCTCGGCGCGCGAAAAGGTGTATTTCCACCTCGAACTCAGCCTCAACACAGGCTTGTCGTCTAGCGAGACAGAGTTTTACATGCCTGGTTTCTGGTATCATCGCAACATGCGCTCACCCCAAGAGGCTCCTTCTTTCAAAACGAGTAAGCATTGGTGTTTTAGAGAAGACCGTATGTCTACACCGTTAACTAGTGCTTTTAACCCACACGATGGGCAAGGCATATCCGTATTGCGCGTGTTAGACACACCTTGCGACGTACAAGTTCAGCTAACTACGGGCGAGATAATACTTCCTGGGCGCACATCCGTGGGTTATGCAGGTTTCGACGGCGAGGCAAACACCGTGGCCTTAAAGTTTGGCTATCCTTATAAGGAAACTCCCAAACGATATATCCGCAAACTAACGCTCATAGACCCCGTAACGGCTTTTTCCAAGCTAGAAAAGGGTGAACAGCAAACCTTGCGTTGGCGCATACACCGCTATAAAGCTAATGATTTCGGCAGCTTTGTTACGCAAGTGTGGCAATATTGCTACGACCGCATGCAGCCACAACCCCTGAAAAGTGCCTACACGGGTGCAGAAGTGAAAGCTGCCCTCAGCGATTACTTCCGCCATTCGTTCGTAGACCGCTACCCATTGAAATACAATTCGGGGCTCTCACTTCGGGTTAACGACTGCCTGCCGGAAACAGAAATGCAGATAGGCTTTTGCGGACGTGTGTTGCTTAATGCCTTCAACGAGATAGAATACGGTGTCGAAACAAAAGACGAAGAGCTAGTTAACAAGGGACAAGCCATCTTCGACAGTTTTCTGAGCAACGGATTTGGGGAAGGTGGCTACCTGCACGACTTCGTAAACTTCCGCGATGGTTTCCCAAAAGAAAGCATCCATTCCATTCGTCAGCAAAGCGAGGCCGTGTATGCTGTACTGCATTATTTAAAATACGAGAAAAGGCGCGGTCGTCGCCACGTAGAGTGGGAGCGGCACATTCGTACCATTCTCGACAACTTCGTTGCCTTAATAAAAGGTGATGGTCACTTCGCTCGCAAGTTTAAGTCTGATGGAACGGACGTCGACGCATCGGGAGGTAGCACTCCTTCGGCTACCTCTGCATTGGTGATGGGTTGGAAATACTTCGGCAACAAGAACTATTTGCAAGCCGCTCGTCGAACGGTAAGCTATGTGGAGAAGAACATTATCTCGCAAAGCGACTATTTCTCGTCTACGCTCGACGCTAATTGCGAAGACAAGGAGGCCGCCATTGCCGCCGTAACAGCCACCTATTATCTGGCCATGGTTACCAAGGGCGAGGAGAGAAAGCATTATATCGAGCTGTGTAAGCAAGCCGCATACTTCGCCATCTCGTGGTATTACACGTGGGATGTGCCTTTTGCGCCTGGGCAGATGACGGGAGAACTGGGACTGAAAACACGCGGATGGGGTAATGTTTCGGTAGAAAATAACCATATAGACGTGTTTGTTTTCGAACTTCCCCACATCCTTAGCTGGCTGGCTCAGCAAACGGGCGAGCAGCGTTTTAAGGGCATGTACGATGTTATTACATCTTCGCTTAGTCAGCTGTTGCCTGTTGCTAACAACCTTTGCGGCGTGGGTAAGCAGGGCTTCTACCCCGAAGTGGTGCAGCATACCACGTGGGATTACGGACACAATGGCAAAGGATTTTATAACGACATCTTTGCGCCAGGCTGGACAATTGCCTCCCTTTGGGAACTATATTCGCCTAATCGTACAACAGATTTCTTGAAATAATACAGCCGTTTTTCGGTTTGTTTGAATAATTTCGTACCTTTACGCAACAAACTAATGCAGATGAAGAGAATAAGATTGATGATAGTAGCGTTGCTTCTGCTTGTCGGAATGACAGGCAGGAGCAACATCCTGTTCAGACACATCGGCGTGGAGTCGGGACTGTCGCAAAGTACCGTGCTCGCCATCTTGCAAGACCGAACAGGCCTGATGTGGATAGGTACGAAATCAGGACTAAACCGTTACGATGGCATCTTATTTAAATGGTATTACAGTTATCCCGACGGACATAGTCTAGGCAGTAGCTATATCAACGCGCTTTTCGAAGACTCGAACGGCCGAATATGGGTGGGAACAGATTGTGGCGTGTGGATTTACAGCCCATTGACCGACTCTTTCAGCCGTTTCGACAAACGAAGTGCCGACGGCGTGAGCATCACCAACATGGTGAACGTGATAAAGGGTCATGGCGACAAGATATACATCACGGCTAACGAACAGGGAGTTTTCTGCTACGACTTACGTCGCAACCACCTTTCACACTTCCGCTTGAAGGGGTATCCCAACGTTGCAGGCATGGCCATTGGCGACAACGGGGCAGTGTGGCTTGGACTTTTCGGAGGCGGACTATACACCACCGACCACGCCTTTCGCACGCTCACGCCCTTTCGCACACAAGATGGGCAAACGCCCTTTGCAGGAAACATTGTTTCGGCCATACTGCCCTTGGGCAACGGGCGCTACGCCATTGGCACCGACCGACAAGGACTTTCGCTTATAGATGCTGCACGCCACAGTTTCGAACCCCTAGTAACGAGTGTCGAGGGAAAGGACCTTTTCGTGCGTAACCTCATACTAAGTCATCGTGAGATATGGGCGGCAACCGAGCAAGGCATGCTGGTTTACAACCTAGATACCCATGCCATACAACACTTTACCTATAATCCCACAGACCCTTTCTCCATATCCGATAATCCGCTTTATTGCCTCTACAAAGACCGCGAGGGTGGTTTGTGGGCTGGTTCTTATTTTGGCGGACTGAATTACTTGCCTGCCATACACCCCGTTTTCGAACGTTTTGTGCCACAAGGTAGCGGAAACGGACTGCATGGGCGGCGCGTGCGCGAGATGGTTATGGACAAGCAAGGGAAAATATGGATAGGAACAGAAGACGGCGGACTGAACTGCATGGAACCCGACAGCGAAACATTTAGCCATATTGCAGCTAGCAACACCTTCCCAAACGTGCATGGACTTTGCGTGGACGGCAACGAATTGTGGGTGGGTACCTTTGCCTCGGGCCTAAAAGTTATTGATACGCGCACCCACCAAGTAGTGAAATCGTTCAAGGCCGACGGCCGTTTGGGGTCGCTCCACGACAACACCATATTTAGTATAGCGCGTTCGCCCCAGGGCGTAATGTACCTTGGCACCATACGTGGACTATGTACCTACGACGCCAACACCCAATCTTTTGTCTACGATAAAGCCGTGCCGCCCGTGCTCATCAACGATGTAAGTTTCGATTCGCACGGAAACCTATGGCTAGCCACACAAACCAATGGCGTATTTTTGCGCCACAATGGCCGCTGGACAAACTTTAAAGCAACCCAATCGGGGCTTACTTCAAACAAGGCCCTGAGCATATTCGAAGATAGCGAAGGCACTATTTGGGTGACAACGCAGGGCGGTGGCGTGTGCAGGTTCAACTTTTCCACTCGCCGTTTCAAACCTTTACAGCAAGGTGTACTTAACAGCACGTCTACGTATTTCCGCATGGAAGAAGATGGCGACGGCGTGCTTTGGCTCTCGAGCTATGCTGGTTTCGTGCGCTACGACCCCCATAGCGGCGACGTACGTACCTATAACAACAGCACGATGCTGCTCGACAACCAGTTTAACTATAACTCGTCGCTCATCGATAAGCGTGGGCGAATTTACTTTGGAAGCCTTAGCGGCATTGTGCGCTTTTCACCGTCGGCATTGAAAAAAGAACAGCGTATGCCCCAACTTGTGGCCACCGATTTATATATAGGCAACGAACACGTAGACAACTTCACAAAGGGCACACCCTTGGAACAAAACATTGTGTTTACTCGTAAGCTATCGTTGGCTTACAACCAAAATTCATTTAGGTTGCATGTTGTACCCCTAAGCTATTCAAGGCAAAATTGGGGCGCGTTAGAATACAAGCTCGAAGGGTTCGACAAGAGTTGGCAACCTATGGGCGCAGACTTCTTTATGACCTACGCCAACCTGCCTGCTGGCTCTTATCAGCTAATTGTGCGCATGAAAGACCAAAACGGAAAGGCTTATCCTGGCGAGTATAAGCTAGACATCAATGTGCGCCCATTCTTCCTATTCTCCATTTGGGCCAAACTATTTTATGTGGTTTTGCTCGCCGTTTTGGTTTGGTTGTTGATGCGTTATTGGAACCGCCGTGCCGAAACGCGTCGCCGACACGCTATGGAGGCCTTCGAAACGCGCAAAGAACAAGAACTGTATCAAAGCAAGATACACTTCTTTACCAACGTGGCGCACGAGATACGCACACCGCTTACGCTGATTTTAGGCCCGTTGGAAAACATTCTCAGCACGCAGAAGGTGAAAGACAACGATGTGAGAGACGACCTCAACATCATGTACGAGAATACGCAAAGGCTTACCGACCTAATAAACCAACTGCTGGATTTTCGCAAGACAGAGAAAGACGGTCTACGCCTCAACTTCGAATATTGCAACCTTACGAAACTGGTTACCGACATATATAACCGTTTCCGTTCGGCAATGCGCGAGAAAAACATCAATGCCACGTTATCGTTGCAAGGCAACAACCTGCATGGCTATGTAGACCACGAGGGCTTTACCAAGATTGTAAGCAACCTGATTAACAACGCTGTGAAGTACTGTCTGTCGTATATCTCGGTGACATTGAAGACCGACGATGCACAACTTTTCCTCACCGTGGCCAACGATGGCAACATCATACCTTTGGATTTGCGTGAAAAGATATTCGAGCCTTTCTTCCATATCGACACAGCCGAACACTCCACATCGGGCACGGGCATTGGTTTAGCCCTTGCTCGTTCGCTGGCCGAACTGCACAATGGTCATTTGCGCATGGGCGATGAGGCGGATATGAATGTGTTTGTGCTTACCTTGCCCTTGGTGCAAGAAGTGCCCGTAAGGTTGGGAGGCAATGGAATAGGGGACATAACGCCTGCGAAAACCGAACTCGCAACCACGCAAGAGGCGCAGACCAAACCCTACACGCTGCTGCTTGTAGAGGATAATGTGCAGATGTTGGAGTACGAAAAGCGGTGCTTGGAAAAAGAATACAACATCGTTACGGCCACCGACGGCGAAGAGGCTTTGCTACAAATGGAGCGTAACAACGTGAACCTTGTGGTTACAGACGTGATGATGGAACCTATGGACGGCATGGAACTGTGTCGTCGCATTAAGTACAACGTCGACCTTTCGCACATTCCCGTAATCATATTAACGGCCGTCACCTCCGAACGAGGTAAGATGGAGGGAATGGAAAGCGGTGCCGATGCCTACATCGTGAAACCGTTCTCCATGAACTTCCTTTCTCAAACCGTGCAAAACCTGTTGCGACAGCGCGAGGAAATAAAGAAGATGTACGCCACTTCGCCATTTGTTTCGGCATCGTCTGCTTCTATCAGTCCTGCCGACGCCGAGTTCTTGGAAAGGTTAAAGGCGGCTGTTATGCGCAATATCGGCAACAGCGACTTTAACGTAGACCTCTTGGCGGCTGAGATGAACATGAGCCGCACGAGCCTTAACCGCAAGGTGCGCGGCACGCTAGACCAGTCGCCCAACAACTATATACGTATAGAAAGACTTAAAGCAGCAGCCGAAATGCTTAAAACAGGCGATAAGAAAGTGAACGAAGTGTGTTATAATGTGGGCTTTTCTAGTCCAAGTTATTTCACCAAATGTTTTTACGAACAGTTTGGCATTTTGCCCAAAGAATTTAATAAAGAACAATGAGACATTCAGTAAAACCCATTCTTACGGCGACATTGCTTGCATGGCTGTCGCTGTCAGCCCAATTTTCGTTGGCACAGACGTCGACTTACGGTAACCCTGTGATAGACAAGAGTGCGCCCGACCCTACGGTGATACGCGCCGAAGACGGCACATACTATCTTTATGCCACAGAAGATACGCGCAACGTGCCCATATACCGCTCTACCAACCTTGTGGATTGGAAGTTGGTGGGCACGGCCTTTACCGACAATTCGCGCCCCAAATGGCTACCGAAAGGCGGTATTTGGGCGCCCGACATTCAGCGCGTTGGCGGTAAATACCATCTATACTATTCTAAATCGGTATGGGGTGGGGAATGGGATGCTGGTATCGGCGTTGCTGTGAGCAATAGTCCTGCCGGCCCCTTTGTCGACCGCGGCTGCATGTTTACAAGCAAGCAGATTGGCATTCAAAACTGTATCGATCCCTTTTATATCGAAGATGGGGGTAAGAAATACCTTTTCTTCGGTTCGTTTCATGGCATTTACGGTGTAGAGTTGAGTGCCAATGGCTTGCATGTAAAGCAGGGTGCTAAGCCACGTAAGGTTGCAGGAACGTTTATGGAGGCAACTTACATCAGACGGCGTGGGGGGTATTATTACCTCTTCGGGTCGGCAGGCACTTGTTGCGAGGGAGCTCGCAGCACATACCGTGTAACCATTGGCCGCTCTAAGAGTCTTTTCGGACCTTACTTAGACAAAGCTGGCCAGCGTCTGCTCGATAACCATTACGATGTGTTGTTGAGTAAGAACGACAATGTTGTTGGCCCTGGGCACAACGCAGGACTGATTACCGACGATGCTGGCAACGACTATATGTTTTATCATGGCTTTAAGGCATCCAACCCCGATGATGGGCGGGTGGTGTGGCTCGACCGCATAGAGTGGGCCGATGGATGGCCCTTGGTAGCGGGAAACGGGTCTTCGAAGACGAGCACAGCGCCAACAGTGAAACAGGGTAGTCGTGGTGTGGCCACGCGTTCTGGGCTATATCCCAACGATTTCGAGGCCTATGTCAATGGCAAGCGCACACGCCTTTACACGTTGGTTAACCATAAAGGCATGGAGGTTTGCCTGACAAACTTTGGTGCGCGTATTGTTTCCATCATGGTTCCCGATAGGCGTGGCACACTGCGCGATGTGGTTTTAGGTTACGACAACATAGCCCAATATGCCGACTATCAGCATTTCGGGTCGGATTTTGGTGCGGCAATCGGACGTTACGCCAACCGAATTAACCAAGGACGCATCGTTGTAGACGGCAAAACATTGCAGCTGCCCCGCAACAATTATGGGCATTGCCTGCACGGAGGCTTTACGGGTTGGCAATATCAAGTGTACGATGGCAAACAACTTAACGACTCAACGGTGGAAATGAGCCTTGTCTCGCCCGATGGCGACAATGGTTTTCCTGGCACTGTTCGTGCCACAGTGCGTTATACACTCACGGCTGACAACGCCATTGATATTAGTTACGAGGCCACAACAGATAAGAAAACGGTTATCAACATGACCAACCACTCGTACTTTAACCTCAACGGAAACCCCTCGCAACATGGCGAGAACCAAGTGCTTTACATCAACGCCGACCGCTATACGCCTGCGGACACTACTTATATGCCTACTGGCCAAATGCTGAAAGTTGCTGGTACGCCTATGGATTTCCGCAAGCCTACGCCGTTAAGTAAAGACATCAACAACCAACGCTTTGCCATGACACGCAATGCACGTGGGTTCGACCATAACTGGTGCTTGAATACTTGGCACAACGGACAACCCGACGAACATGCTGTGGCGGCCTCGTTGTACAGTCCTCAAACGGGAATTATGCTGCAAGTGTTTACCAACGAACCTGGCATACAGGTTTACACGGGTAACTTTCTCGATGCCTCTTTTGCTGGTAAGCATGGCTATCGCTATCCCAAGCATTCGGCCGTGTGCCTAGAAACACAGCATTACCCCGATAGTCCTAACCGTCCCGAATGGCCTAGCGCATGGCTCGAACCTGGTAAAAAGTATAGTAGCCACTGCGTGTACAAGTTTTATGTGCGGTGAAAAGGCTTATAAAGGTGAAAGGGTGAAAGGGTGAAAGGGTGAAAGGGTGAAAAGATGACTGTGCCTGCTGATGGACGAGTTGGTCTAGTATAACTAGAAAGCCTAGTGGACCTAGGAGGACTAGTATAGCTAGAAAGGCTAGATAAGAATGCTGGACCACTTGCTAACTTGCCCATTTATTAACTCGTTCCCTTGTCAGCTTGTGATTGTTTATTGGTGTATGAAACTTCACCGATATATAAACAATCACAAGCTGTTTTTAATTTATTGCTGTCTGGTAAACATTTCTTCTCGGCCTACTGTTAGAGAGTAAGGAATAATAATGGTCATTAAAAGGTTATTCATTGCGCCTAAGCTTATGAACTCATAACCTTAATAATTCACCACCTCACCGTCTCATAAACTAACTCACTATTCCATTGGAGTAGGGGATTTCCTTTCGTGTTTAGGGAAAAACCTTTTGGCAGGGCTTATAATTGGGCTAACTTTGCAAATGTAAAAAGGGAATAAAGGCCAAAAGGCTATCCCCAAAGAGGCGGCCATAGGCTACCCCACAAAGACAAAGAGAGAGACAGAGGACCAAGACTGAGCTGGCCTCCAAAAAATTAGAATCGAGTTATAAACATCTTTAAAAAGAACGATTATGAAGAAGCTATTAATAACCCTGCTTACTCTGCTGGCTTTTGCTTATCAGGCTAAGGCGATGAGTTTCGAACAAGCGAGGCAACAAGCCCTCTTCCTCACCGATAAGATGGCGTACGAGCTGAACCTCACCGACGACCAGTATGAGGCTGCTTACGAAATAAACCTCGATTACTTGCTTAGCATCGACCATTACGACGACCTCTACGGCATCTATTGGCGCAGACGCAACCAAGACTTGGGTTATATACTATACGATTGGCAATACAGGGCATACTGCCAGGCCAATTACTTCTACCGTCCTCTTTACTACGACACAGGTTATTGGCGGTTCCGCATATACGCTCGCTATCCCTATCGCGACTATTATTACTTCGGTCGCCCCGTATTTTACAACACTTACCGCGGTAACAGTGGTTGGTATAATGGGAGCAGCAGGTACAGCGGAAGGCAATTCGGTGGAGGGCGCAGCTATGGCATGCGCGATGGTTTCCAACGTGGCGACTATGGACGCGGATTTAGGTTTGGCGGCTTTACCGATAACAGCTACGACAATTACGGCTATGGCTACGACGCACCGCAAAGATCTTACTCTGGTCGCGACTATGGCACGTACAATTACAATTATCCTAGCCAGTCCAGGCGTTCGGGAGGTAGCCGCTATGGTTCGGGGCGCGATTTTGGTTATGGCGAAAGTTGGAATGACGGTTACGAGCGTCAAAGCAGCACGCGGAGTACGGCACGCATAAACCGCGATTACGACGACAACTTTGGCAGCGGAAACTTTGGGGGCGCACGTTATTTCAGCGGCTCTGATGCAAGTGGCTCGCCCGAAGTGCCCAACAGCAAGTTCAGCCCTAGCCGTTCGCAAGGCTCACAGCCTTCAACATCGGGACGTTCGTTCGGTGGAAACACAGGTGGTTCGTCTTTCAGCAATACGCAACAAAGCGTAACACCATTTAATTCCACACGTTCGCAAGGTGGTTCTACACCTTCAACATCGGGACGTTCGTTTGGCGGAGCAAGCAATGGCGGCACAACATATACGCCACAACATAACAATACAAACTCCTCGAACACCAACTCTGGTGGTGTACACTTCGGGGGACGAAGATAAAAAACAATTAGGTATTAGGCGGGCTTTGCCATAGGCCCAGCATGTTAAGGGGATGCGGGGAATGTTTAGTAGTCGACTAGATGTCGGTTTGTTCTCCAACTACATCCCATAACATAGGCAAAAGATTGAATAAGGATTGAATCTCAAATCAGGTATAGCATTAGAAAGTAAAGATTATTCAGGAAACAAAGAAAGAAAAGAGAGTTGTTAATGACAACGGGATGCTTTGTGATAAAGCATCCCGTTTTTGCATTTTCCTGGTGTAAGTGGAAGGCTTATAGTCAAAAAGAAATGGTTTGAATCAACCAATCGGGAATTGATGGTTAGAAGTAAATCCACCGCTTCCTTGTATTCCGCGATGTTTTCAAGAAAGCTCATCACAGCTCGCCTGAACTCCTCCTTCGTTCTGCAAATTCTATTTCCCAAATCCATTTACTTTTGACTATAATATGTCACAAGAGGGTGATTGAGAAAACCATTTGCAACCCCTACGCCATCAACCATGTGGGCTAGGGCGAAAAGACTGGGCATGCCTTAGTATTTATCGTTGCCACTCCTTCCGCCTTATGTTCGACTTTGGGTAAGCCATTACGGCTGGTTGTAGGCAAAGGGAGCAGGTTGCACGCCTAGGTAAAGCCTCTCTCTGCCCACCAGTTGTAGAGATTTCGAAAGGTAAAAGGCTTAAAAATGTGAATTTACGGCGATGTTTCACGTGAATTTATTTTACATCAACAAACGTGTAAGCCCATCTTTACCAGTGTGCTGCGCATCATCTGCTACATCGGTTTCGTAAAACAGGGCCTTCTTAGTATTGTAAAATAAAGGTAGTTGTTGACCTTGTGGGGACGGTTTGTGAAGAATGTGCGGTGAAATCTTCCAATCACAAACAGGCATAACAGCGACTATAACCCCGATTTGTTGTTTGCGTTTCGACATCGAAGACACCACGTACACAACCATTTGGGCTGAAAACAACTAGTAAAGAGTATCTTCCTGCCATGCACTTCTGCTGCATACCTAAACTTTACGGCCACAAAGCGGCGAGATTATCAAATATTATTGTACCTTTGTTACGTGCTTTATACTCCAAAAGGGGGAGCGTTGTTTGGCCTTGCCAATTTGCTTTGGCCATCTGGCACAAAGCCCCACACTGTGCACATTGAAGTGATAAAGCCAAGATAACTTCTTCGAAAACGAGCAAAGTTTAACTGATAATGAGCGAAAACATCAACAAGGGAAAGAAGAAAAAGAAGGGTAAACAAAAGGTAAGGAAAAGAATATCCCACCAAGTGATGCCCAAAGGTATGAACTTGGAAGACTGGCAGGTGGCATTAAGAAGGCAAGTGGCCAGAGAAGAGCGGCTGCTTGTTGCTACCGTAGACGACAAGCTGCAGCCCGGAGAGTACATGGTGACCAATCCCAAAACCGAACAACAGTATAAAGTTGTGTACCGCGGGGCAAACAGCCAGTGGAATTATTGCTCGTGTTTTGATTTCCGCACGTCTCAACTTGGCACATGCAAGCACATAGAAGCATTGAAACTCACGTTTGGCGGGCGACGAAAAGTGCACAGGGAGTTGCCGCCCTATTCCTCCGTATACATCGATTACAGGCAAGGTCGCCAAGTGCGCATACGCATCGGCTGCGACAACAGCGAGGCGTTCAAGATGTTGGCGAACGATTACTTTGACGAGCATTTAGCGTTGAAGCCAGCAGCTTATGCCCATTTCCATGAGTTCTTGGCCAAGGCCCGAGAACTCGATGCCGGGTTTAGATGTTACCCCGATGCGCTGCAATATGTTGTTGAACGCCGAGAAAACATTGAAAGGGCGGCATGGGTTGACGCTTTGGGGCAGGAAGATTTCGACTCTCTGCTGCACACCCGCCTCTATCCTTATCAGGTTGAGGGCATAAAGTTTGCCTTAAAGGCTGGCAAATCCATCATCGCCGACGAGATGGGACTGGGCAAAACCATTCAAGCCATCGCCACAGCGCAGATGTTAAGGCGCAAGGCTCTGGTGGGAAATGTGCTCATCGTGTGTCCCACATCGCTGAAATACCAATGGAAACGCGAAATAGAACGGTTTACAGGCGAAACAGTGCACGTTATAGAGGGCGACTTGTTGGCCAGATGCAAACAATATGAAGGTCAAGAGCCCTATCGCATCATATCATACAACGCATTAAGCAACGATCTGAAACTTCTCAAAAGCATAGAGGTAGACATGTTGGTGATAGACGAGGTGCAGCGACTTAAGAATTGGAATACGCACATCGCCAAAGCGGCCCGCAAGGTGAACGCCCAATATGCCGTGGTGCTATCGGGTACGCCTTTGGAAAACCGCTTGGAAGAACTCTATTCGGTGGCCGAACTGGTAGACCAATTCGCACTTAGTCCTTATTATAAGTTCAAAGACCGGTACATTATGCTCGATGAGAGAGGTGCTACCGCGGGCTATCGCAACCTGAACGAATTGGGCGAGCGCATCAAACGTTTCTTGATACGGAGGCGCAAACGCGACGTAAACTTGCAAATGCCCGAAAGACAAGACAAACTTTTGTTCGTACCCATGACTAAGCAACAGATGGTGCAACACGATGAGGCGCGCTGGCATGTGTCGGTGCTGTTGAAGAAATGGCAGAACATGCACTTCTTGTCTGAAACAGACCGCAATAAGCTGATGAAATACCTCTCGCAGATGCGTATGCTGTGCGACAGCACCTACATATTAGACCAAAAAACGCGGTTCGACACAAAAGTAACCGAGGTGATAAACATCGTGCGCAATGTTATAGAAAGCGGCGACGAGAAATTGGTGGTGTTTAGCCAGTGGGAACGAATGACAAGACTGGTGGCTAAAGAATTGGAAAAGGAGGGCATCGGCTTTGAATATCTGCATGGCGGCATCCCCTCGATACGGCGTAAAGACCTTGTAAACAACTTTATGGACGAACCCCACTGCCGCGTTTTCCTCTCTACCGATGCGGGAAGCACTGGGCTGAACCTGCAAGCAGCCTCCGTCGTGGTGAACGTAGACCTGCCTTGGAACCCTGCCGTGCTTGAACAACGCATCGCACGTGTTTACCGTCTGGGGCAGAAACGAAACATACAGGTGATAAACCTCGTGTCGGCAGGCACGTTCGAAGAAGACATGCTGGATAAATTAAAGTTCAAATCCTCTCTCTTCGAAGGGGTTTTGGATGGCGGAGAGGACACCATCTTTGCCCAACAAGGCAAGTTTGACGAGATGATGGCCGAACTAAACAAGACGATGGGCAGCTCGGCAGACACCCACACTGGCGAAAGCCCCATTGACAACGACGAGCAAGAGCAGGTTGTGGGCAATGAAACGATGGAAGACAACGCCTCCGCAACAAACGAAATGGAAGTGTTTGACGATGACGATTTGGCCGAAAATGAAGAAGAAACGCGCAATAACGAAGAAAGCGAAGCACGCGCGCACACCATTGCCAACAACGAGGGCGGAAACACCAATGCAGAACGTGCAAGGGAAAGCAAAACACCGCAAGGCGAGTACGATAACACAACGGCAGTCGCTAATTTTGATTTTGGCACACCAACTGATGATGAAACAGAAGACGATGCTGCCGAGTATGAGGACAATGCCGTTGAGCACGAAGGCGAAATGGCCGAGAACAAGGACTTCGGACACGGAGACACACCCAAGAATGCGGCAAAAGGAAACGCCAATGTCACGCCCTCTCATGCCCACGGCAGCCGCAGCGCAAACCCATCCACGCCCAAAGAGCTGGTACATGCAGGGCGTACGTTCTTCCAAGGGCTTGCAGACACGCTTAAGTCGCCAGAAGCAACAAGGCAGCTGGTGGAAGAACTGGTGGAAGAAGACCCCGAAACGGGAGCGACACATATCAAGATAGCCATACCCGACAAAAAGAGCGTGGAGGTTTTGCTGGGTTTCTTCGGCTCGCTGCTTGCCGCCAATAACTCGCAAGAGGCAGACTAACGCCCTAAAAGAAACAAACTAACGGCCTAGAAGAAACAGGCTAATGAGCGCCTTAAAGAGGCAAACCAACGAGCCTAAAAGGCCGAGACTGCTGCAATGCAGGCTGCTATGGCTGCAAGAAACGCTGCGTAAGGCCGCCGTATTCGTCTATGCGGCGATCGCGGAAAAATGGCCACCAACGGCGTACTTGCTCGCTATGAGCCAAGTCCACGTCTACAATGGCGCGCTGTTCTTCGGTGTCGTTGGCACGGAAAAGCAGTTCGCCTTGCGGACCAGCCACGAACGAACTGCCCCAAAAGTTGATGCCTGGCGTTTGTTGCGAAGGGTCTGGCTCAAAGCCAACGCGGTTAACTGCCACCACAGGCAGTCCGTTGGCCACGGCGTGTGCGCGCTGTATGGTTGTCCAAGCCTCGCGTTGGCGTTGCTGTTCGGCCTCATCGTCGCTGGCAGCATAGCCAATGGCGGTGGGGTAGATAAGCAAGTCGGCTCCGCGCATGGCCATCAGTCGGGCCGCTTCGGGATACCATTGGTCCCAACAAACCAGCACGCCCAATCGGCCAACGCTTGTGTTGATGGGTTCAAAGCCCAAGTCGCCCGGCGTAAAGTAAAACTTTTCGTAGTAAGCAGGGTCGTCGGGGATGTGCATCTTACGATAAATGCCTGCCACGCTGCCGTCTTTTTCCATCACCACAGCCGTGTTATGGTAAAGCCCTGGTGCTCTTTTCTCGAACAGCGAGGTAACAATCACTACACCATGCTCCTTGGCCAATTGGCCAAAAAACTGCGTTGACGGACCAGGAATGGGCTCGGCAAGGTCGAACACGTCTACTTGTTCTTCTTGGCAGAAGTACAACGAGTTGTGCAGTTCTTGCAGAACGATGAGTTGTGCGCCCTCCTTAGCCAGCCGAGCAATGCCGTTGGCCAGTCGGTTCATGTTGTCTTGTATGTCGGCCGTGTTGTGTTGTTGTATTATTCCTGTTCTAAGCATTTTTTCTTTGTCGTGGTTTTATGGGTTATTGGCAATCACGCCTTGCGGAAATTGCATGGTAAGGCAGTGCAACGACCCGTGTTGTTTGATAACGGTGCATGCGTCTATGCCTATGGTCTCGCGGTCTGGGTAAGCTTGGGCAATGGTTTGCAGTGCCTGTTTGTCCTTTTCGGGTTGTGCGTAAGTAGGGCAAATAACGGCTCCGTTGATGATGAGGAAGTTGGCATAGGTGGCAGGCAGACGTTCGCCCTCGTCGTAAATGGCATCGGGCATGGGCAGGCGCAGCAGTCGATAGGGCATGCCTGTTGATGTGCGCAGGCCCATTAGCTGGTGTTCTAAGGCCAAAAAATCCTCGTATTGCTCGTCGTGGCTGTCGTCGCATCCCACATATAACAGCGTATTTTCGGGTGCTGTGCGCACAATGGTGTCGATATGTCCGTCTGTATCGTCGCCAACAAGGTTCCCATGGTCAAGCCACACCACGCGTTCGGCCCTCAACGCGTCTTTCAGCCGTTGTTCTATGTCGTCTTTTGTCATAGGTTGGTTGCGATGCGGGGCCAGCAGGCATTGCGATGTTGTGAACACCGTTCCCTTTCCGTCGCTTTCTATGGCACCGCCTTCAAGAACAAAGTCGTTGTGGCTTTCAAGCGTTCCGTTAAGCATTCCCTCGTGGTATAGGCTTTGGGTAATGGCGTTGTCTTTGTCGGCAGCAAACTTCTCGCCCCATCCGTTAAACTTAAAGTCCAGCAGTGTGTTCTGTACTTTAAATCCATTGTTGGTGTTGTTACCCGTAAGCGTTATGGCGGCATGGTCTCTGGCCCACGTGTCATTGGTTTCGCATTGGTGAAACAGCACGTTGCGCAGGCGTTCCAAGCCTAAGTTTCGCATAAGCGTGGCTTTCACGTCATCGGTGTCGGGAGCCACGATAAGCACCTTTTCGTGTTTGGCAATGGCTCGTGTAAGCTCCACAAACACCTTGGTTATGTCGGGCAAAATGGGTGCCCAGTCGGTTTTTGCGTGCGGCCAAGTAAGCTGCACGCCGCTTTGCTCGTGCCACTCGGCAGGTAAGTAAAGCTTTATGTCGATGTTGTTGGATGTTGCCATATTTATCTTTCTCCTTCGTTTTCATTGCAAAGATAGCGTAAAAAGCCAACAAACGACACGTTTGTGAACTTTTCTTTGTATTTTTGTAGACAATTCATTACTTTATTGAACTTAAAGAATACTTGGCGCGAACCGTGCCTGGCCATACCGGCGCATAACCTTGTGTGTGTATGCGCACTTTGCCTAGCCTTCGCACCATAACACATTATATAATAATATAGTATGACGGTAGAAATGAAAGACGCCAGTCTTGCGTTAGAGAGTAAAAGTCTGTTCCACAACCTTTCGTTTGTGGTTAGTGGGGGCGAGATGCTTTGCGTGATGGGCGAGTCGGGATGCGGAAAAACAACGCTGTTGCGGTGTATATTGGGGTTTCAGCCCCTTGATGAAGGTTCGGTTAGCATTGGCGGAACAGAACTAACGCCCCTCTCTGCGGAGTATATGCGCAGTATGATGGCCTATGTGCCACAAGAAGTGAACCTGCCTTGCAACACCGTGGCCGAGCTTGTGGCTTTGCCTTACCAGCTACGGGTAAATCGCGACAAACGATTTTCTAAGGAGGCGCTGATGGACCAATGGGTGCGACTGCGATTGGACGAAACCTTATACGATAAGCGGATGGCCGAAGTAAGCGGAGGCGAACGGCAGCGCATTATGCTCTCGATGGCCGGATTGTTAGACAAGAAGGTGTTGCTGGTAGACGAACCAACATCGGCCTTAGATGTTGACAGTGCATTGCTTGTTGCGGGCTATCTGCAAAGCTTGGCCAAACGAGGGGCGGCTATCATCGCCGTGAGCCACGATAGGGCCTTTGCAGGGCAATGCGATAAAACCTTGATGCTTAAACTAAACAATCAGTAACCCCAAACACGGCTTTATAAAATGAATATATCCATCATCGGAATGCTCTTGACATTGCTCTTGGTGCTTGTTCCGCTTTACTTCTTCCATTATTTCAAAGTCCCTCTTATTCGCTCTACCATCATCTCTACGGTGCGTATGGTGGTGCAGATGTCGCTTATTGGGCTTTACTTAGAGTTTCTTTTCAGCTACAACAGCTGGTTAATCAACGTGCTTTGGTTTGTGCTGATGGTGCTGGTGGCCTCGGTAACGGCAGTAAACCGCACCCGTATGCGCATGCGACTGATGCTTATGCCCATTGCCGTAGGTTTAGGCGTGGGAGCTTTTGTGGTGTGCATGTATGCCCTTTTCGTGGTGTTGCGCCTGTATAATCCCTTCGATGCACGTTATTTTATACCCGTTGTGGGCATACTGCTAGGCAACATGCTTGGGGTGAACGTGCTTTCGTTAAGTACGTATTATCATGGTTTGCAGCGCGAACGGCAGTTGTATTTCTACCTTTTGGGCAATGGCGCAACGCGTTTGGAGGCTTTGACGCCCTTTATTAGGCAGGCCATAGAGAAATCTTTCATGCCTTGTATTGCCAATATGGCAGTGATGGGGTTAGTTAGTTTCCCCGGAACGATGATTGGCCAGATACTTGGTGGCTCGGCACCCGATACAGCGGTGCGTTATCAGATACTTATTTCGTGCATCACTTTCTGTGCACCCATGCTCTCGCTCATGGTTACGCTTTACATGGCCCATCGTTTCTCGTTCGACAAGCACGGCCGTCTTCTTGATGTTTTAAAGGCTGACTAATTGGCAGCTGCCAGGTGGTTGACCTAGGTCAACCGCGTTGATGTGTGTCAAAGAAACGGCCTTAAAACGCCATTTTTCTACATAATTGTTTGCGCACACAGTTTTAGGCCGTAACTTTGCATCACGTTTAGCGAATATCGCTTAAAGTCTTTAATAGGACATATTCAGGATAACGCGATGTGAAGATGCATCGAACAAAAACATTAGGATAATTAAATTAGAAAGGAATAAAGTTATGAGAAAGATGGTTAAGAAAATTGTAATGAGCGATAAGTTTAACAAATACTGTGTAAACGTGCTCAAAATGTACAATTACGGTCGTGTAAACGTTCCCGTATAAAAAGAAAATTCATAGGTTTAAATATTAACGAAAGTGGTCGTTGCAACGTCGAAAGGCGTGCAACGGCCATTTTTTTGTGCTTGGTAGCAGGGGTAGGGGGCTTGTTGGCTGTATTTGTAGTGTTTTAAAAGGCTAGCAAAGACTAGAAAAGCTAGCATTAACAGTATAACCAGAAAGCCTAGTACAACTAGAAATAGCTCAGATTGCGAGAAAGCTCGGTAAATCTAGTATAACCAGAAGACCTAGCACAACTAGAAAAACAGGACGGCTAGAAAGCCCTGTAAATCTAGTATAACTAGAAGCCTAGCCCAGCTACATGGGATGCGGTGTTTATCGCTACGTACCTGTAAATCTAGTACAACTAGAAGCCTAGCCCAGCTAGAAATACTTGTGGAACTAGATAAGCGTACCGGCTTAATACGCCAAATGCTTGTTGGTTGGTAAACTTATCATCTAGTTTGCTCAAACTTTTGTCACGTTTTCAGCACGATTTTTAACACAAAAGGAGCCCTTGCCGTTCACCAACCACCCACCTTGCCGCAAAAAATCGATTCTCGCGGAAGTTTGTTTTGATGCTAAAGGGGGTTGGTTGTAAATGCAGACAATATGAATTTGCATTGCATAAAACCATAATTTGCATCTGATTTTGGGCTATTTTCTGCTAAATGCGGTGCGTTTTGGTGCTAAATGCAGTGCATTTTGGTGCTAAACGAAGTGCATTTTGGTGCTAAATGCAGTGCGTTTTGGTGCTAAACGCAAGGCATTTTGGTGCTAAATGCAAGGTTAAATGCTGCTAAATGCGAGGCGATTTGCATAAATATCCACATCAAAGAGGTAGACAAAACCTCTTCGAACCATTAAAAACTTGGCTCAAAGTGGGCAAAAAGCACTTCAAAAAGGGGGTTTCTAGTGCCTAAATGCAGGTTGTTGGGGGTGAAAAAATGGCGAGTCGGCAGCCAACTAGAAAGGCAAAGTGGTGCTAAATGCAGGTGTTGTTCTTAAAATTGGACTAAAAAAGAAATGCGCAAGGCTGCAAATAGCACCAAAAAGCCTGCTTTTGGGCCTTTATTTTTGCTAGAATGGAGTGGCAGATAGAAGGTGTTTTGTAAAAAATAAATACTAGATTTAACCCCCTAATCGGTGATTAGAAAATGGTTGAAAGCCGGTTTTTAATTACCGATTGGGGGTTGAAAGGCAGACGGATAAGGTCTAGGGGGATGCCCATTTGGGCTTGCTGGCTAGATGCCTGCTTGGGGTTAAATAGCTAATGTTCTGCTTTATTCGGACTTGAAACGGCGGAGAAGTAGGGTTTTGTCGGTGGACGAATAAAATGTCCACGCTGGGGTTACAAGGCATGTGCCATTGGAAGAGGGGCTGAACCATTGGGGAAAAATCTCTATTTCTTGTGCAGGCATGAAACTTTGAGCCAATAATACCACGCGTTCTCCTTTCTCGTTCTCGGCCACATCAACCACAATTTCGGCGTGTCCAGGAAAACCGCCCTTGATAATCACGTCGCCAGCCTGAATATCTGCTGCCCAACAGCGACCAATGGGCTTGAGTTCTTGGCTTAACGAGGCCGTGCCTGCATACTGAAACACGAGGTTGAGGTACTTTCTAAACGATTGGTAGCCATAGTCGGCCTTCTGTGTTTTTACCCAAGCTTTGTTGTTGCGTATGCGATAACCTTGCGCCCACTTGGCATATTCGGCCTTAAAGCCGTTGGTAAAGTTGAAGTTTATTTTGGCGTATTGCCGCGTTTTCCATAGATACGAGGCTCTAAGAAAGATAATGGCGTCGGCACATTGCTCGTTAGCGTTTTTGCCAAAGTCCATATCTACAACTACTCCTGCGTATTTTCGTTCTTTTACCTGTCCGTTATAGTAGTGCAAATCGCTCCCCGCGGGCTTTAAAGGCAGGTTACGCAGAAAGTGTGCAAAGCTCCCTTCGGACACTTCTACTCGCTTGTAGCCTTGCGGAGCAGGAATGCGCGCTGCTAGATTGTTGGCCACTAGCCGTTTTTCTTGCCCTGTTTTGGCTTGCACGGGCTTGTTGTTGGTTTGTGCATTGCAAGCCGTCAGTGCGGTTATGGCCGTAAGTATCAGCAGTGTTATGGTTCTTGTCTTTTGCATGTTGGTATCTATATTTGTTGAATTTGTACATATATAAATAGGTGAATACAGGTGCCTAGACGGTTTGGTGCCTTGGCTGCAAGCGTTGTTACTTCACCACTCCCGCATCATTGTCGGCATTATCCATTTGCTTTTGCAGGTTGCGCACTTTTCCTTTCCTGAAGCTATATCTAAGGGAGAGCTGCACAAGGTTATCTTTATATTTGGCAAACTTGTATGTGGTGGCACTGATTAGTTCGCTATTCATTGTCGAAACCGTGGTGGCGGTCGACATGAAGGGATTGTTTATGCTGAGGGTGCAACGTAAGCGGTGGAGGTTGTAATAGGCACTTAGCTGCAAGTTGGGTGCTGTTCGCGTCTTGGTTTGGTTGAACATGGTGGTGATAGCCGAACGGAAGCTGGCTTGCAAACCCCATTTGGGGCGGTCGTAGCTGGCAGACAGGCTGCCAATCACGTCTGTATAGGTGGTGAAAAAGCTTAACCCATTGTTGATGTAGCGGTTAAGTGTGAGCCACCCCGACAGTCTCAAGGATTGCGAAAAGAGGCTCTGGCTGGCGTAGAGGCGCATTTGCAGGTGGGTGAAGCTGTGCTGATTTGCCGATGTATAGACGAACATGTTGGTTGCGGCATCATATACGGGGGGATTGTTTGTGAAGGGATGGTTGCTGTAGTGCAGGTAGGTAACGAAGCCTAGCATGGTTTCCTGCTTCTGAAAGCTAAGCGAAAGCTGGTTGATATAGGCCTGATAGGGCTTGAGATGTGGGTTGCCTTTACGCAATTCGTATTCGGATTGCGTTTGAACAAAACTTGATAGCATGGCCAGTTGGGGCTCAACGGGATTGATGCCTAGGTAATATTGTAACCTAAATGCCTTGGAAAGCGGGTAGGATAGTGTGAGGGAAGGTCGAAAGAAGTGGTATTGCGCCACAAGACTGTCGTTCTTCATGCGGTAAAACGAATAGCCCCCACCTACCGAATAGGCCAATTTGCCCAGCATACCGCTTAGTTCTACGTAGTCGTAGTTGTTGAAGTTGAGCAGCGAAGTGGGGGTCGTTGTGTTGGTTGCAACGTAAGTGTTGTTGGTTTTGGATAGGCGATTGTGCGTGCCGATGGTAAGGTTGAGTTGCTTAGACAACGGTTGCTTGAAGATAACCTCGCCGATAACCGACTTGTGTTTGCCGTCAACGTCGTAGGCATTGGAGAATGCAGGCTGTGCAGCGGCATGGTATGCCTTGCTGTAAGCCCTGCGATAGTCGCTGCCGATGTAGGTTGCCGTGAGGTTGGCCAGCAGGTTTGCTTTGCTAGCGAATTGCTTGTCGAGGTAAAAGTCTAGCGAGGCGTTGTGCGTTCTGTCCCTAGTGAGCAACGCTTCTGAGAAGAAAGGCGCGCCGTTGCTTTGCGCATGGCTTTGCGAAACATTTTCGGGCTGGCGCGATGTGGCGTAATTGGCCACGATGTTGAAGAAAGAGTTGCGCGTGTCTAGCAGTTTGTTATACTCCAATTTCACGCTGCCGTTGCGATAGCGGTAAGCCTTGTCGTCGCCTTTGGTGTTAAGTGTCAATTCGTTGGCAGGGTAACGCAAGGTTTTGTCGCTGTTGTTGAACACGCCACCCACGCTTTTATAAAGCCCGTCTATGGTGATGGCGAGTTGGTGTTTCTGCCCAACAATCTTCAAATAGGCGTAGGCGTTGCCTTGTTTTGTGGTTAAGGCATGGGCGATTTGCACGCCGCCTTGCATCCCTTCGTATCCCCGTTTGGTGTGAACCAATAACACTGCGGCCACGCCATCGCCGTAAACGATGCCTGGGTTGTCGATGTATTCCACCCTGGCGATGTCTTGTGGTTGCAGGGCAGCAAGGTCTGACTGTTTAGAAGGCACGCCATTGATGCGTATTTGCAGTGTACCGCCTTTCTGCGAAGATAGCGTTCGGTTCATCAAGTCGAATTGAAGGTCGGGTAATGCCATGCGTTGCAGCACGTCGTAGGCATCGGTGCTTTGTCGCTTTATTGCGTCTGAGGGGTAGAAAACCCACCTATCGGCATTCTTTTGTAGGTTGGCCGACACCATAACTTCACCTAGTTGCACGGTGTCGGGCTTTAAAAGGAGTTCGCCTAGGTCTGTGTCTTTGTTCAATTCCACGATAGTTAGCAGCATAGGCTTATAGCCCACGCTGGTTATGCGTAGAAGATAGGAGGAAGGAGAGAGGCCGTTTAAGGCGAATTTACCGTCTTCGTTACTCGCGATAGCGGCTTTTGCGCTTACTCCATCGGCTGCTAATAAGGTTATTTGCGCTGCCTTTATGGGTTTTCGTGTTGTGTTGTCGCTTATCTTTCCGCTAATGGAGAAACTTTGGGCACAAACCATCTGTATGGCGCACAGTAACACGAGGCATAGCTTTTTGCGGAGCGAGAGAAAAGCTTGTGCCTGCGAACGCATAGCGTTCTTCAACATGCAGTTGTCTGTCTTATTTGTGTAGGTCATTGTAGTTGCAGCTATTATTCAACGCCTGTCTTCTGATCAGAACTCTTTAAGCGGCTATCGCGTTTCAGCTCTTTGGGGTTTCCGCTTTTAAAGGTATAGGTTATGTCTATGCCGAAAGCCCTAGCCGTGAGATAGTTGGTTTGCGAACGCGAGAAGTGGGTGAGGTTTTGTTCGACCAACAGCTCGTTGTACTTTTGGAAAGGCGAGTTCATTACTACCCTTGTATTGAGCGAACCCTTAAAGAACGACTTGCTGATTGCTAACGATGAGATGGAGAAGGCGTGCGCTTTTGCCCATATCTCGGCTGGGTTTTTATAGTTGCCGTACTGCAAACCAATGGTCCAGTTCTTCTTCAAAAATACGTCGCACATCAGCGTTAGGTTGTGTGCGATGTTGCTTTTGTCCCAGAGTTGTTCGTTTTCTTGATTTTTATACCAATCAATATTTCCAGAGAAAGTGAGCGAAATCAACGGTATGGGACGGTAATTAAAGTAAAGGTTCGACCCAAAATCACGTGCGAAGGCTATATTTTGATATTGGGTGATGACCTGTTTTTGGTGAGTGTCGTATCGAGGAAAGGCCATGATAGGGTGGTTTATCCATTTGTAATGTAGGCTATAAGAGAGGAAAAGCGTGTTGGAGTAAAGCGAATACGATGTTTCCAGTGTGTGCGTGTAGGTGTTTTTCAGTTGTGGGTTGCCCTCAGCCGCTAAGTATTGCGACACAATAGCCTTGAAAGGGTTGAGCATGAGTATGCTTGGGCGTGTTACGCCCGTATTGTAATTAAGCGACAATGAAGAGCTTTTGCCCTGATAGTATATGCTTGCGTAGGGTAGGACATAATGCTTTCGGTTAGTGAAGTTGTACACCGTTTGTTGTGGATATTGCATCTTTAAGTCGCCATATTCCCACCTTAGCGAGGCGTCTAGGCTAAAGTTGCCTACACCAAGCGAAATAGATGCGTAGGCAGCCGATACGTTTTGTGTGTATTTCAACTGCTGTTGTTGTAGGTTTTCTGCCGCATCGTCTACCCATTCTCCGTCTTTCAGTAACCTGTTCGAAGATTGGATGTTTCCGTTTCGCAAGGTTTGCTTACCGCCAACGAGCAGTGTTGTGTTGTCGTTGTTAAGCAAATTAAAGTCAACCGACAGGCTATGCTCGTGCAGTCCGCCGTTGGTTTTGCGCCTGGTTCTGCGCTCGTTGCCAAGCAAATTGCTGTAGGTTTGGTAATAATGTCTTACGTCTGGGTTGTAAGTATACCTGTAGCCGACAACCCAACGCTCGTCTCCTGTGTTGCGAAAGAGGTTTCGATAGATGACGTTCGCTTCGGCAGTGCCTGTCGTATTCTTATTTTCGGTGTCGAAAGTGCTTTGTAATGGTGCTTGTCCTTGCTCGTTAAAGGATTGTTGCCACAGCGTGTTCAGGTTGGTTTGTTCTATCAAGGCGTGTCCGTCTAGGTACAGTGTGTTCAGCGTGTCGGGCCTCCATTGCAGCATAGTTCTTACGATATGTTTCTTCCAATCTCCGTCGCCAACGCCTTTACCATTGTATTCTTGCCATTGAGAACCTTGCGCATACCTGCTCTTTGATGCTATGGGCTGCTCTCGTTGACCATCAAGAGCGTAGCTATAACCCAGCGAATAGTCAATGTTTTTGTACGTTCCCATGAGATTGAGGCCTGCATTGGCTCTTGGTTGGGTGTTTGCCCCGCCGTTAAGGGTTAGGGCATAGTTGTCGAAAAGCTGCTGATTGGTAACGATATTGATTATCGCGTCGCCCACATCGCCGCCATAGCGAGCGTTTATACGGTCGATAACTTCAATCTTTTTCACAGTGGTAACCGGGATGGATTGTAGTACGGCCTTGGGTGAAGACTGCGCAATGCGGTAGGGATGCCCATTGAGAAAGATGGAGAAAGAGGTGCTGCCCTTCACCGTAATGTTGTCGTTGGCATCAACATTCACCAGCGGAACGCGGTTAAGGGCGGCAAGTAGGTTGGTGGATTGGGCGGCAAGGTCTTTCGATAGGTCGTATTCCAATCCGTTGTGTGTTATCTTGATAAGACGTTTTCGCCCCACAACAGAAACTTCGCCCAATACGTTGGCATTGGCCGATAGGCTTATGTGCAGCGTTTTGTCGGCATCGAGTGTCACGCTTTCTTTGTGATTGGTGTAGCCCACATTGCTAAGCCACAACTCGTAAAATCCTGCTTGCAGCGGAATTACGCACTTGCCGATAGAGTCGGAGTAACATATCAAGCTGTCTTTCGCTCCGTTAACTTTGATGTTAACGAAGGGTAGAGGTTCTCCACTAAGACTGTCGCTCACGATAAGGGTCAGCTTTTGCTGTGCCTCTGCCTTCTCAACATAAACCGAAAAACAAAGGAATATGAGCAATAGATATGTATTTAATGTTTTCATTTGTCGTTGGGATAAGGGATGAAACGGTGGGGTGTTGATGGTCTTCTCTTTGATGTAAGACGCTTTGATACGGGGGCCGCATTGCCGTTACCAGCGGGCTTTGGTTGTGTTGTGGGGTATAGGTAACCATTCTGCACATTTCTAGGTGTACAGGTAGGGGTTACACCTTGCAAATATATGAATTTTCTCAATATGTTCCAAATTAAATTTCAACACATTTACCTTGCCAATGTCCTCACCATCATTGCATTTGGTGTTTTTGAAGTTACGCATTGCCGCTTGTTTCTGTTGTCTGTTGTGTTTGCTTTCAAGGGTAATGAATAGCACCTTTGTCGTTTGGTTGCGGTAGGGTTGGGCTAAATATGGCTTGACAATAGCTATTTGAAGTACGGCTTGTGTTGACGATTGAAGGGACAATGTTCTTTTGTTGTGCGTGGGAGTTTTGCACCGTATTTAGGGCTTTAATTTT
>NZ_GG740072.1:351810-383099 GCF_000162415.1 Prevotella sp. oral taxon 317 str. F0108
TTTAATTTGTTGTTGTTGCATTATTTTGCTACCTTTGTTGCATAATTTGGTACTTTGTTTGCTGGATTAGTACCTCATCAAACAAATCTACTTACGATGTTTATAAACGAAAGATACAGCTGAACAGCATTTATGAAATCACGGAAAGTATATAGTTTGGCGTTATTGGCGGGCATCTGCTTGTCGGCTTGTGGCCTGCAACCGTCTAAGCTTGGCCGGCAGTTGGGTGGAAAGTATGCCTATCAAGAACAGAAAGACGGGCAGATTAATTCGGAAGGCAAGAACGGATATGCCACCGATAAGCAAGGGAAAGCAGCATATAAGGTTGCTGATGGGCTTGAAGTGCCTGAGAAACTGACCGACAGACCTGAACAGATATTGAAACGAGTGGCTTACACGGCATCGTATAACAGCGACTTACGCATACCTAATTGGGTGGCGTGGAGGCTTACAGGGGCGCATACTCGGGGAAAGAACAAGCGGGCGGGCGTTAAGTTTCATGAAGATACCGATGTGCCAATGCCTAGGGCGGTGGACTTTGACTACGTAAGGAGTGGTTATGACCGTGGACACCTTTGCCCATCGGCCGATAATCGCTGGGATGCTACTGCACAAGAGCAATCGTTTTTGCTTACGAATGTGTGTCCGCAAGACCATAACCTGAACGTTGGCGACTGGCACGAACTGGAAATCCTTTGTAGAAAGTGGGCTAAAACGTATGGCAGCATTTACATAGTGGCGGGTCCTGTGCTGTTTAAGGGGAAACATAAGACCATCGGAAAAAACAAGGTAACGGTGCCAGAGGCTTTCTTTAAGGTGGTGTTGTGCATGGAAGGAACCCCCAAGGCCATTGGCTTTATTTATCGTAACGAGTCGGGAAATAGGCCTAAAAGCTATTACGTGAATACCATCGACGACGTGGAACGTATCACTGGTATCGACTTTTTCCCTGCTTTGCCCGACAAGGTGGAGAACGAAGTGGAGGCAACGAGCAGCTTGGACGATTGGTAAGAACTGGTAAAAGAGCGGTGAAGTTTCTGCTTTTAAGATTGCAAGAGGGCTTGTTTATGGGGGTAAGCCGATAACATTATGGTCTTTGATGTGATGAGCTATTATAGGAACATCATCTGCATTTTTTAAACCTGTAACGCAAAATGGGACACCAGTCGCATAACTTTGCATGCAAATCAAAATTATAGCGAAGATGAAAGGAACAATGAATGCACGATGTGAGCAAACGAAAAGGGTGTTTAACGAAGAAACGCTGTCGATGCTCTGCAAACAGAACAAGGCGGAGATAGGCTATGTTGGCCATAAGCATCGCCTTTGTCCACGCATACGATACGTCATAGGCAGGAATAGGTTTGGCTACGCCAACTTTGGCGACTTCTTTTTCTGCCATGATGGCGGCCTATATGTGTGGCAGCAGAGCGAAGAATTCAAGGAAGGCCATAATCCATACATTGTTGAGGAGTATTTCGGAAACTCCTGTGAGGGTCGTGGCTACGCGTTGCGTTCCATCTTTGCAGGAATTGATACGGGTTATGAAGATTGCAATGGCAGTCGTATGTTCACAGGAGACGTTGTGCTAGTGAAAGAAGATAGCGGCTATGAGTTTGGAACATTGTGTTTGGCGTCGGCGTGCGACCTAGATGGTAAAGGCTTTTATGGTTTTCCTTTGGACAACCATAGTCTAACGCTTGACACATGCAGGCAAAACAATTATCATTTGGAACGGATAGGTACTATTTTCTACCAGCTGAACCCATGCAACGAACCTATTGCCTTATGGAGTCAGGCCGTACACTATAACAATGCTCGATGTGATTTGGAACAAAAGAAAACCAGACGCACAATGGCAAGATATACTCCGAACTTCGACCAGGAAGAATGGAAATACTTAGGGTTGGAAGTTCTTGGTGTGGAAGAATTTAATTGGAACAAAATTATATAATCATTAAAACAATATTCAAATGAAAGACTACATCGTAATGGTTCAAGACCTGCTAAATGGTCGTAATGAAGAGTTTGACAACGCCGACAAGAAACGAATTAGGCTGATTAGGCATGCAGACAACCGAAAGGAAAAGATTATCGATGGTAAATCTTATGCTAATTCTTTGTACAATTTGTACCTTACTGAGCGTAACGTGTTCCTTACTTACCAGAGCGAACAAATTGCCAAAGACTTCAAGGATGTGGATTACATCGTATCCTTTATTGGAGAAGAAGGCACCACTTCTAGGTTTGTGGGCGTATTTAAGAATGGGGGCATAGTGGCACAACTTGGATTGTATAATGGTAAAGAGCTGGCAAGGTTTGATTTTACAGAAGTTGATGGCTTTGAACTGCTTAAAGAACGAGTTATCATAGATTGGAATAGCCCTGTGAGTTGGCGTCAAAACTACCAAAACCTAATGCCTGTTATCAGAATTGACCGCGGACTTCAAGAGAATAACATTCCTGTTTTCACCCGTTTTGAAGATGTAATGCTTGATTATAGCCAGCTTAGAAGAATAATTGAAACAAACAATATGGAGTGGAAATCCAAATTGGAAAGTTGCAATGCCGTCTATCTCATCTTGGATAAGCTTACAGGCAAACAGTATGTTGGCTCAACGTACAACCCCAAAGGCATTTGGGGGCGTTGGTCTGCCTATGCTTGTACTGGACATGGGGATAATAAGGATATCAAGCAGCTTATCGATAACGACGAAACGTATGCTAAGAAGTATTTCCAATGGTGCATATTAGAAACGTTGCCATTAAATATTCTAGAAAAACATGCCATTGACCGCGAGTCATTATATAAACAAAAATTCGGCACACGAAAGTTTGGTTACAACAATAATTAGGCTTGTTCGGTATTCGTCCTCGTTGGCTTTCTGGTTTCATTTGTGTAGATTTCGTTTGTACCTTAAAAAGAGAAAAGCAAGCGAAAGACGCCAAATGAAATCAGAAGGCATCGAGGACAGCCCTATAGCATTTTGTTTAGCTAGTGGGGAACTTATGGAACATGCCATTGGTTTATCATAAAGCATTTTGTTGCTATGTCGCTGATACAAAAATACATCTGGTTGGTGAAAACCATTCACCGCGCAGGCCGAATTACGCTAAAAGAACTTAATGAAAAGTGGCGCGATAACACTGATTTAAGTCGCGGTGAGAGTTTGCCGCGACAAACCTTTGACAGATGGAAAGGGGGAGTCCTTGATTTGTTCGGCATAATAATCGACTGCGAGCAACGAGGAGGCTACCACTATTATATTGCCAACCCAAAAGTTTTGGAAAGTGGCGAATTGAAAGCTTGGCTACTTGACACTTATGGCACAGCTGTAACCTTATCGGGCTGCCTATCCATTCATGACCGCATCCTAACCGAGAATATTCCTTCGAGTCAAGAGTTTCTGTCGACGATACTAGACGCGATGAAGACGAGCGTTGTTTTGCAGATTACCTTTCATTCTTTCACGATGAAAAAAACGGAGACGTTTCTTGTTGAGCCTTATTGCGTGAAAATGTCTGCTCAGCGATGGTATATGCTGGCAAGAAATGTAGACTACAATTGTTTGCGTTTGTATTCTCTTGACAGATTAGAGCATGTGGAACTTACCGATACTTCTTTTGCTTTGCCTAACGACTTTTGTGCTAAGGAATACTTTTCCGAATATTTTGGTATTGTGTTGGATGAGCGTGTTCCACTTCAAAGAATCGTACTGAGAGCAGACAAATATCACCAACATTATATGCGCACGTTGCCGCTCCACCATTCGCAAAGAGAGGTTTTTGCGTGTGATGACTATGCAGACTTTGAATTGACACTTAGGCCCACGTACGACTTTTACATGAAGTTGATGAGTCTAGGGAATATGATAAAGGTGTTGGAACCGCAAAGCTTGCAAGATAAACTATGTAGATGGTTAGAAAACACAGCCAAATTATATGTAAAGGCGAGCTTAGATAACGAAGAAGTTCGTTCTTGCTAGGAGTAATATGGTAAACGCAATTGGCCTTGCTCCCAACCATTCTCCAAAAAGAATGAGAAAAGAGTAATCTGTTTTGCGAGTTGAGTTGCTTACATCAGAAGTGTTTGCTGGTTATGCCGTTCCAAAGCAATGCGCGTAGTTGACGTAAGAGATATTGATTGTTTTTTGTTTAGAATGAAAGGTATCTCGTTGGCGAATGACAGGTTTACGAGTTGGTGGTTTACAGGCAAACAGAATTGCTTTTGGAAAAGTGTTGTTAGAAGAATGCGAGACGTGTGTAGCATGGCATCAATAAACCCTTACGCAGAGGAAAAGGGGGACTTTTATTTGCTTACGATGCACCTATGGCTTTCCAAATCCAATTCTGTTTGGCTATAATATTTCTATAAATTGAACGGTGCTTGTTAGCTTTGTGATGCCAACAACAAGGCAAGTCATATACGAAGTACAGGACAAATCAACTCGCTGGCTTATAAAGACACGAAACCCAACTACTCCCGAATACATCAACTCACAATCTCACAATCTTATCAACTCACCAAATCATCAGCTCACAAACTTACCAACTCAAAAGCTTAAATTATTATATTTTATTTTACAATATCGCTCTAATTCTCACTCCGTTCTAGCGAAAATACAGGCTAAAAAGTAGGTAAATAGCTACTGTTTTTAGTCTTTCCTGTCTTTTGTTCTGTCTATTTTTAAGAAAATAACCTGCATTTTGCACCATTTAGTCTTTCTATTTTGGTTGCCAACCCATATTTTTTAACTCCCAATTACTCGCTTTTAGCCCCTAAAATGCCACTTTTTTAGGGCTATTTTGCCCTTTTGAGCCATGTTTTTAATGGCTCGAAAGGGTTTTGTTTATACCATTGCAGTGGATATTTATGCTTTTCGTACCGCATTTAGCGCCATTTTGCACTGCATTTAGCACCATTTTACCTTGCATTTAGCATCAAAACGCACTGCGTTTAGCACCAAAACGCACTGCATTTAGCGGCATATTACACTGCGTTTTGCAGCAAATTGCAGTACATGTTGCCGCAAATAGCCCAAAAACTGGTACGGAAGGCGATTTTATAGAATGAATATTCAGTTTGCCTGCATATATAACTAACCCCTTTTGGCATCAGAGTAAACCTTCGCGAGAATCGATTTTTTGCGGCAAGGCGGACGATTGGTGGCTGAAAAGGGCACTCATAATGTTAAAATTTGTGCCGAAAAGATTACAAAAACTAGGCAGGCTGATAGGTTTAATGGTTGACAAGCGTTTTCATTTAGTTCGTCGTTTGCTTGCTCCCACTGGTGTTTATGGCTTCTTTTTGTTTCTTGAAATGTGTGCTGGCTCGTTGTGCTAGTGTTTTTTGTGTTGGGGATAAGGAAGATTTGTGTAGTGCGAAACTGGTGTTTTATGCGAATTAATTAGTAAATTTGCAACACTTATGAAAACTTGAAGTAAATATGAAAACGAGAAAAGTATTTTATCTGGCGTTATTTGCCTTTACTTATTTGTCGGCCTTTGGCTTGCAGCCCGTAAAAAGCAGCAAGTCGATAGTGGGTGTGCAACCTCTTCAAGGACAGCAGGTAGCTAAACAGCGGCTGTATGAAGGGGAAGACAGTGTTCGAGATACGGTTGTGCACAAGTGTACTTGGGTGCAGAGGAAAGGTTTGGGGCCACTTGAAGTTCCTGGAAAACTAACTGATAGGCCCGAACAACTGTTGAAGCGCGTGGCTTACATGGCATCGTATAACAGCGATTTGAGGATACCCAACTGGGTGGCATGGAAACTAACGGCCGAACATACAGAAGGTGCCAACGAACGTAAGGGAATGAGGTTTCAAGAGGACAAGGAGGTGCCAAAGCCAAGAGCCGTTGATGCTGACTACGTGAGAAACGGCTACGACCGCGGACACCTTTGCCCCTCGGCAGACAATTGTTGGGATGCTACTGCGCAAAAGCAATCGTTTCTGCTCACTAATATATGTCCCCAAGACCATAAGCTGAACGTTGGTGATTGGAAAGAGTTGGAAAGCCAGTGCAGGAAATGGGCTAAAAAGTATGGTTGTATCTACATCGTTGCGGGGCCTATACTGATGAAAGGCGAACATAAAACCATCGGAAAAAACAAGGTAACGGTGCCAGAGGCTTTCTTTAAGGTGGTGCTGTGTATGGAAGGACAACCAAAAGCTATTGGTTTTATTTATCGCAACGAAGGGGACGACCGCCCTAAAAGCTATTACGTGAATACCATCGACGAGGTGGAACGCATCACGGGCATCGACTTTTTCCCCACTTTGCCCAATAAGGTGGAGGACGAAGTGGAGGCAACGAGTTGCCTGGACGATTGGTAAGAGCTGGTAAAGGCCCATTGTTAACAGGATGACCTGTTAACTGCGCCCTAATATTTTGCTATGTCAGTAGAAATTAGTAACTTTGCACTTCAATAACATAAAGCTAAGTTAGCGTGAAAATAAAGGAAGTGCTACGTGCCCTTGAACAATTCGCGCCCCTGCCCCTGCAAGAAGGATTTGATAATGCCGGCTTGCAGGTTGGATTGACAGAGGCGGAAGTATCAGGGGCTTTATTGTGTCTTGACGTGACTGAGAAGATTGTGGATGAGGCTGTGGCCAAGGGTTGCAACTTGATTGTTGCACACCATCCGCTTATCTTTCGTAAGCTGGCACAAGTGTCGGACGCCAATGCCGTTCAGCGAACGGTGATGAAGGCTATAAAGAACGACATTACCATTGCTGCCTTGCACACCAACATTGACAATGCACGAGGCGGCGTGAACTTTAAGATTGCCGAGAAAATGGGACTGCTAAATGCAGACTTTTTCGGGGCGCGAAAGCGTGTAGAGACCTTTAACGACAAGGGCGAAAGCATCAGTGTTGAAGGGGCATCGGGCGTGATGGGTGTGTTTGAGCAGCCTTTGGCGGCCGACGATTTCGTGATTTTGCTTAAAAAAACGTTCGATGTGGAATGCGTGATGTGCAACCAGCTGTTGCGCCGCCCCATCAGTAAGGTGGCCATTTGCGGCGGGTCTGGGGCTTTTTTGTTAGCAGACGCCATCGCAGCAGGGGCAGACGCCTTTGTAACGGGCGAGATGCACTACCACGATTACTTTGATCATGAACAGGAAATACAAATTGCTGTGATTGGACATTATCAAAGCGAGCAGTTTACGAACGAGATATTTAAAACAATAATCGAGGAAAGGTGCCAGGGCGTGAAGTGCATTCTGACGCAGACCAACACCAATCCCATCATCTATTTATAAGTTATGGCAAAGAAAGAAATTACCGAACTGTCGGTGGAAGAGAAACTCAAAGCGCTCTACCAGTTGCAAACAACGCTCTCGGCTATTGATGAGAAACGTGCGCTGAGGGG
This sequence comes from Prevotella sp. oral taxon 317 str. F0108, assembly GCF_000162415.1. Taxonomy (NCBI): domain Bacteria; kingdom Pseudomonadati; phylum Bacteroidota; class Bacteroidia; order Bacteroidales; family Prevotellaceae; genus Prevotella; species Prevotella sp. oral taxon 317. The sequence goes on from NZ_GG740072.1 coordinate 359,188, forward strand.
AGAATTGCCCTTGGAAGTGCAGGACTTGGAAGACGAGATTGAAGGTCTGAACATACGCGAAGACAAAATTCGCAGGGAAATTGACGACTTTTCCAGGGCTATTTCGCAGAAAAGGGCTGAGATTGCTGAGGCTGAGGCTAGCGTGGAACGCTATAACAGACAGCTTGACGAGGTGAAGAACAACCGCGAGTACGACACGCTGAGCAAGGAAATTGAGTTCCAAACGCTTGAAATAGAGTTGTGCAACAAGAAAATAAAGGAAGCACTTGTGAAGATTGATGAGTGCGAACGCGAACTGAGTGTTACGGGACAACAAATATATGACCGCGAACGCGACTTGCACCAAAAGCGTAACGAGCTGGACGAAATTATGCTCGAAACGAAAGAAGAGGAAGAAAAACTGCGCGATAGGGCACGTGACTTGGAAACGAAAATCGAGCCGCGACTGCTGAGCAGTTTCAAGAGAATTCGTAAAAACGCACGCAACGGACTAGGTATTGTGTATGTTCAACGTGACGCTTGTGGCGGATGCTTCAACAAAATACCGCCACAGAGACAGCTAGACGTGAAGATGCACAAGAAGGTTATCGTTTGCGAGTATTGCGGACGCATCATCGTAGACCCAGAATTGGCTGGCGTTAAAAACGATAAGTCGGCTGCTGCCGAGAAACCTAAGCGCAAACGCGCCATCCGAAAAACAAAAGAAGAGACGGAATAAGCGCGAGGAAGTGAGGACTTGAGCGTTGGGAGTTTATCGTGAAAGGGTAGTACCTAGGCGATAGGACATTCAGACTAGATATTAAAGTGTTTTTGATTTAGTCTGCTAAAGCGTTAAAATCAAGTCGATTTATGCCACTTTGCACCTATTTCCGAGGGCTATTTGTTGCGTAATTTTATAAAGAGAAGGCTTTATACACAGGCCTTGTTGCACATCTTTCGCGCTAAATTCAGCGTAGCCCTACAAAGAATAAGCTCCATACACAACCACGAGGCGTGTATGGAGCTTGTTTTGTTGTTGGCTAGTGGCTATTTAAATTTTGGCCGGCTAGCTTTTAATTTCTGTGTAAGCAGGTTATTGTACGTGCTTACTTGGCGGCCTTTTTGTCGCAGTTTTTCTTGCAATCTTGCTTAGCGGCCTTATCGCATTTCTTTTTGCTGCACTCTTTCTTGTCCTTGCAAGCAGCGTCTTTCTTGCAGCATTCTTTGGCGGCAGCGTCTTTCTTGCAGCAGCCCTTCTTACCTGCTTTGTCGCATTGTTCGGTCTTAGCCTTGTCGCATTTCTTGGCTGTTCCTTCACTCTGTGCGTTAGCAAATCCTATTGCAGCAACGAAAAGAGCTGCGCTGAAAATGATCTTCTTCATACTTCTTACTTTTTGTTTTTGTTTTGAAATAGTGATTTTATCGGCGCAAATGTACGAGTTTAAAATGAAATAGCAACATTTTGTTAGCAAAAATTAGCAGTTAAATGCAATATGTTTGTGTGCGACGAACTTGTGGTTACGATGTGTTTTGGGCTATGTTGTTGGTTTTGGGCGTGTTATGTGCGTTCCTCGTTATTGGCAGTCGATACCTGCCTGATGCGTTTTTCGGCTTTGCATCTTTATATTAGATGGGCGTTTTGTCGCACAGCTGTTTTTACATTCCGCGTTCCTTGTATATCCTTTCTTTGGCATCGTTAATCTCCTTGAACTTCTTTTCGGCCGCCAAACGTATGTCTTCGCCCAATGTTGCAACGCGGTCGGGGTGGTGTTGCAGGGCCATTTTGCGATAAGCAGTCTTCACTTCGTCGTTGGTAGCGTTGGGCGATATTCCCAAAACTTTGTATGCCGAATGCGTGTCGTGCTTATCGAGGTTGAACATCGAGTCGAGAATGCGAGCGTCGAACCCTAACCACTGTGCCAAGTAGCGAAGAGCGTTCACCTCACTGGGGTCGATGCGCCCGTCGGCTTTGGCCAATTCGGCCAGAAAACTAAGCAGTTGCAGACGCTGCGCGCTATTCATGTGGGCGGCGATTTGAAAGCAACAGTCGCGTATGATGCTCTCGAAAGCCATTGCGCCCATTTGTTTTTGCTGATTGAAAATGTTGCGGATGATGCTGTCGCCCTGCTCTACGGCCACTTCGCCAAAGTTCCTTCGCAAGAAGGAACGTAAGGTTTCCATTTCCGAGTGCATCACTTTGCCATCGGCACGAATGATGTATGCCGAGAGCACTAGTAACGAAAAGAGGAACGAATTGCGTTCGCCCTGTTGCCGCTGTTGTTGGTTGGCGGTAGCGTTGTGTTGGTAGAAGTTGGCTTTTGAACCACCCGTATTCCAGGGTTGTCCATTGCGATCGGGCTCGTTAACCTGATCTAGTCCCACGTCAAAGAGTGCACCGAGCACCAATCCTGCTAGTCCACTAAGCGGTCCGCCAGCGATAAAGCCCAGAAATCCGCCAATCCATTTTCCTATTGCCATAAGTGTAAGTCTTTATATGTTACCATTTAGAGTGTGTTTTGTGCCGCTCAGCGTAGTGTTTTACCATTTCAGCGTGCCGTACTTCTGCTTATACCACAGTTGCCATGCGTTGATAAGGTTTTGCCAAACCACGTAAGCGCAAGGTGCGATGGACGCTATTGGATTGAGAAAGGCGATGGTGAGCCATATACCCACAACGGTATTCTTTTGTCCCAAGGCTTGTCCGGCGCTGATGCTGTCGCCATAATGGTAGCCCACGGCCTTGCCAATTGAAAACAACAAGAGGCTGATGACGAGGGGCAACAACAGAAGTAGAGCCAAAATCGTGCCATAAACTTGGGTGGAAAGGATGTTGCGAATGGTTAGTCCCATGATGATAGAGAGGTTAAACCCCCAGAGATAGAAGGCTAAGTTCTTGGTTTCCTTGATGCGTGCGGCCACTTTCGGCAGGAATTTTCGCGTGAGTAGGGCCAGACAAAGGGGCACGATGAGCACGAATGTGATGCGCCGTAGTATCATGACAAAGGCAGTTAGGAAGGTGATGTCTGCACTTTTCTCAACCATGGGGAAGAACAAGGGGATAATAACCGACGTAACCACGTTGGCTAGGATGGTGTAAATGGTGAGTGAGGCAATGCTACCGCCAAGGCGTTCGGTGATAACGGGGGCCGCGGCCGCCGTGGGACAGATTACGCAAACGAAGGTTCCTTCAAGCACAAGCTTGGCCATTGGGTCGGTGGTATGTAAGATGGCGAATACCAATATGCCCGAAAGAGCAATGCGAATGGCTTGCAGTATGAAGTGCCACGCACGTGGTCGGAGGTCGCCCAGCTGTATTTTGCAGAACGTGATATAGAGCATCACGAAGATAACCACGGGGAGAAGTTTCACCAAAAAGGGGCCAACCACGTTGCCAATGGGTTGAAGTGGGGCGATGCGCGAAAACAAAAGGTAGACCGCAGCACCGATAACAAGACCGCTGGGCAGCGTCCATTTCTTTAAGAAAGCAATGATGTTCATGTGTTTATTATATATAATGTACGCGCGAAACTATATTTCGGTATAGTTAGGGAGGTAGGGTAAGAAGGTGTAGCTGTTGTCGGTGTAGTTCATTTTGCAGCAGATGTGTTGCAGTCCGTTGCTCACCACGAGATAGTCTACGTGCAAAAGCATGTTGTAAACGGTTATTTGGTCGAACACCTTTTGCGTAAGTGCGATGGTGGGTGCCTTATATTCGAGAACCATTTGGGGTTTCAAGTCGCGGTCGTACAGCACGCTGTCGGCCCGAAGGCTTTTGTCGCCGATGCTCAACGCCACCTCGTTGGCCATCAGCAACTGGGGATATCCCTTGTGATGAATAAGGTAATTGACGAAATGCTGCCTTACCCATTCTTCGGGAGTAAGGGCAACGTACTTGCCACGAAGTGGATCGAACACAGTGGGGCGCGCCTTCGTGCCTCCCACTTTTATTGCATACGAGGGTAGGTTTAGTGAATACATTTTGTTATCTTTGCAGTGTAAAGCACAATAAAGCTTATCGGTAAGGGTGCGGCAAGACAGGCTTGTCGCAGTTTGCCGTGTGCCTTATGGTGCAAAGTTACTAAAAATATGTGGGCGACGAGGTGGTTTTAGCAACTTGTTGTCCTGCACTCATCCATTAACAAGAACCTTTCATGGCAGAAAAACGAAACGCGCTTGGCCCCGAAGTCATCATTAAAGACATTAAGGCGCGAAACTTTTCGTCCGTATATGTGCTCATGGGCGAAGAGTCGTATTATATTGATAAAATTGCAAGCTTGCTCGAAGAGACGGTGTTGCAGCCACAAGAGCGCGACTTTAACCAAGACATCCTCTTTGGCGTTGATACCAACGGGGTGCAGGTGGCCGACCTTTGTAAGGCTTATCCCATGATGGCCGAACGGCGATTGGTGATGGTGAAAGAGGCGCAGAACCTGAAATTGGTAGACGCTTTGGCCAAATACTTGGAAAATCCCGTGCAAACCACCATCCTTGTGCTTTGCCATAAGAATGGTACTATCGACAGAAGAAAGAAACTTTTGGCTCGCGCCGAGTCTATGGGCGTTGTTTTCGAAAGCAAGAAGAAACGCGATTACGAATTGCCTGCTTTTATTAAGGGCTATCTTGCCACGAAGAAAGCAACGGTGGAAGACAAGGCGGCCATCATGATTGCTGAACATATTGGGGCCGACTTGAATCGGCTGACATCGGAACTAGACAAGGTTTTGATTTCGCTACCCGAAAACGACTTGCGTATTACGCCCGACATCGTGGAACGACAGATTGGCGTTAGCAAAGAGTTTAATGGTTTCGAATTGCGAAACGCCATCGTAAGCCGCGACGTGTTTAAGGCAAACCAAATTATTCAGTATTTCGATAAGAACCCTAAGGCCGGGTCAATCTTCGCCTTCTTGCCTTTGCTTTTCAGTTTCTTCCAAAACTTGTTGATTGCCTATTACGCACCAAACAAAAACAACGAAACAGAGGTTGCAAAGTTTCTCGACTTGAAATCGGTGTGGGGTGTGAAAGACTTTATGGTGGGGATGAGAAACTACTCGGCCATGAAGACAATGCACATTATTCATAAGATAAGAGAGATTGACGCTAAATCTAAGGGGTTAGATAACCCAAATACCCCTGTTGGCGACCTTATGAAAGAGCTAATCTTCTTTATTTTGCACTAAAAATGGCCTTTTTCGGCCCTTTTTCGTTCTAGAATAAGTGTCTCTGAGAGGCACTTTTTTTGGCTAACTTCTAAATAAATCAAGAAGTTAGCCCATTTTACCCTCCAAAATACTCGCGAATTTGAAAGCAATTCGACCCTTGTTTCAGAATAATCAATTCTCGTTCTGTTTTTGCATTTTCGGCTTACTTCAATTTACAATTAACAAATATTAGTTTGGGGTTTTCTGGGTTTTGATATGTAAATCATTCTCTTGTTTTACAAATGCATAACCGTTTATATTTGATTTTGTAAAATAGAGAAAGGAGTTATAAGTCCTATGTTTACATAACTAAACCGCATGAATTACATTTCAAAATCTAAATGAATACTTATTCATTGCAATATACATGCCTATTTTTACGTGATTTTCAGCTATTTGTAGACGTTTTCTAGCCTTTATACCTCTAAAAATCCCCTTTTAGGCCTTAAAAAGCCCATATTTTAGGCAATATCGGCCTTTTATACGCTTATAATAGCCTAATAACCAATAAAATTCAGTTTTTTGTTAAACCTTATTACATACCTAGTTTAGGTGCTTTTATTTTGATTTGTAAATGTAAATCGCTTGTGCGCGCACTTGTATTTACACACCTATATGGTTTGGGTTTACAAACCTAACATTTTATTTGCTAAATTGTTGTTTAGAAATTTGCGGCAATACGAAATTTGTTTTACCTTTGTAAAATCAACGCGAAAAGGCCTTAAAAGGCCTCTTACACTAAAAATAAGGGTATGAAAGATAGAATAAAGAAGGTTATGGAGAGCCAACATATGAGTCAACAGACCTTTGCTCTCTCTATTGGAATGTCGCCTGCGTCGCTCAGTAGCATTTTTAACGGACGCACAAAACCTACCCTCAACATCGTTGAGGCCATTAAAGATAAAATTCCGAAGATTTCAACCGACTGGTTAATCTTTGGTAAGGGCGAAATGTACTTAGACGAAACGGGCGCCGCTAACAATGCCCCCACTACCCACGCAATCCCTGATAAGGAGCCACAATTAAACTTTGATGCCCCTGCTGCTGCTCCTTCGCTCTTTAACGAGCAGCCTGCTGTTGCTCCAAAAGTGGTACAAGCCCCCAGAGAACCTGAGCGAGTTGAGGTGAAAGTGATTGAAAAACCGCAACGCAAGGTTACGGAGATACGTATCTTTTACGACGACCGAACATGGGAATCGTTCTATCCAGAAAACAGGGATGGTAGAAGTTGAAGTGCATTTTACTGGCCTATTAAGGTGCTGGCGTACTTATAGCACTGTTTAAACAAGGTGTTTTTAACGCTTTCTTTATGTACTAGATGCAATCGTTCGTAGATAAGAATGCTGCGCATACGTTTACTCACTGTTCACAGCACGCATTCGCCGTGCCAACCGCTGCGCGATTGCTACCTAATGGAGTTTGCCTAGTAAGCAGGCTCTTACAGGCTATTGGCAAACAAAAGACTTGAACGCATCATGAGAAACCTGCCTAAAACCTCCTAAACACCTACCATTTCTGGTGTAAAGCGGCGCATATCTGGGGCGTTATGCCCTAAAACGCTCCCTCTAACGCCAACTTTTCTAGTGATAGGCGGAGAATGATAGGCTGATGACCCCAATGATGACACTAAACATTGACTATATCTCGTGAAAAGTGGCGAGTATGTGCTAGGTTATGCCTAAAACATTCGCGAACGCTGTTTATTCTAGTGACAAACGGAGATTAATGGGTTGATGAACCCCATTGTAGGCCCTAAGTGCTGCTCATATCTTGTGAAACGCAGTGGAAATAAAGGTTGTTATGCCTTAAAGCCACACGGTAACGCCTATTAGGGGCTAGTGAAAAGTAGGAATTTATAGGTTGATGCTTCCTATAATAAGCCCTAAACCACCCTCTAATGCCGATTTAATCTCGTGGACAAACGGCGACTAATAGTCTGTTTGAAACCTTAGAAATACTCCCTAAACAGCCACTATGATTCGTAAAAAACAGTGAGTGTATGAGGTGTTACTCGCTAAAAACGCCCCACAATCGCCCACCTAAGGCCACACTAAACAAGTAGCGCGAATGGTGTTACACCCTAAAAACGACCCATTATCGCTGACCTAAGCCCATACATAACAAGAAGAGCAAATGGTGTTGCTCCCTAAAAACAACCCATAATCGCCGACCTAAGCCCATACAAAACAAGAAGAGCGAATGGTGTTACTCCCTAAAAACTGCCTATAATCGCTGACCTAAGGTCACACAAACAAGTAGTGCGAATGGTGTTGCTCCTTAAAAATAACCTATAATCGCCGACCTAAGGCCACGCAAAGCAAGTAGTGCGAATGGTGTTACTCCCTAAAAACAGCCTATAATCGCTAACCTAAGTCCACACTAAACAAGTAGCGCGAATGGTGTTACTCCCTAAAAGTAACTTGTTATCACCGACCTAGGCCCACACAAAACAAGTAGTGCGAATGGTGTTACTCCCTAAAAACAACCCATTATCGCCAACTTTTCTCGTGAAGGGCGGTGAGTATATGGGATGTTATGCCCTAAAGTATTCTCGAAATACGGGCTTTACCTAGTGACAAACAGAGAGCGTATTGGCCTGTGCCCACTAGGATGCGCCCTATACATCGGTTATATCTGGTGAAAAGTGGCGATAATAAGGCATATTTAGCCTTAATTATCCGAAGTCGTCTTGACTTCTAATGTTTCTATAATTTGAGAGGGAGTTTATCGTCTTTCTGGTGAAAAACCAAGATAATAACACTTCTCTTCATGTACGAAGTACTGGGCAAAGATACGATAAAATCCAAAATTCTGCCCCATTTGTCTTTGGCGAAACGTGGTTATGTCTCAAAAAGTGAGCTGGCGGAAGTCATTCAATACATTCTTTACAAGCTGAAAACTGGCTGTCGATGGCAGATTACTTCTGCGTTTGTATGATGCAGTCTTCGTTAGCTGTGAGCAACAAGCCCTGCAACCGCTCGCGCTGGTGGTCGTAAGCGCACGTGCTTTCCGTGCCGTTAACTACGAGCGTGTATGTGGAATTATTGTTTTTTTTGTCTAGTTTTCAGTAGGAAATTTAACATAAAAAGCGGCCATTCTGTCCACCAATCGCTCACCTTGCCGCAAAAAATAGATTCTCGCGGAGGTTTGTTTTGATGCCAAAAGGGGCTAGTTGTGCATGCAGGCAAAATGAATTTTTATTTAAACTGACCGCCACCAACACCCGTTTTGGGGCCATTTGCAGCAAAATGCACTGCGTTTTGGTGCTAAACGCAGTGCAATATGCCGCTAAACGCAAGGTAAAATGGTGCTAAATGCAGTGCAAAATGCTGCTAAATGCGAGGCGAAAAGCATAAATATCCGCTGCAATGGTATAAACAAAACCTTTTAGAACCATGAAACACATGGTTGAAAAGGGCGAAATAGTCGTTAAAAAGCGGTATTCTAGGGGCTAAAAGTGGGATTTTAGGGGTTAAAAGCGAGTAATTGGGCTTGAAAAATTACGAGCTGGCAACCAAACTAGAAAGGCTAAATGGTGCAAAATGCAGGCTTTGTTCTTAAGAATAGACAAAAAGGAAGGAGTGAAAGGCTAGAAATAGTGGCTATTTACCTGCTTTTTGACCTAAATTTTCGCTAGAACGGAGTGAAAATTGGAACGGTATTGTAAAATAAAAAATAAGAATTTAAACTTTTGAGTTGAGGAGATTATGGGTTTGTGAGTTTATAAGTTTTTGGGTTGATAAGTCTGTGAGTTGATGACTATGTGAGTTGATGAGTTTGTGAGTTTATAAGTTTATGGGTTAAGCCTGTAAGTTGATGAGTTCGTAAGTTGATGAGTTCGTAAGTTGATGAGTTCGTGGGTTAATGAGTTCGTGGGTTAATGAGTTCGTGGGTTAATGAGTTCGTGGGTTAATGAGTTCGTAAGTGGTGATGAGTATGTGAGTTGATGAGTATGTGAGTTGATGAGTATGTGAGTTGATGAGTTTGTAAGTTGATGAGTTTGTGAGTTGATGAGTTTGTAAGTTGATGAGTCTGTGGGTTGATGAATAGGCAAGTTAGAACGTCCAAGCGCGTTAGTGATGCTCTAAACGCGTGGAAGTATATCGTTACCAATCGGTTTGATTTCAGTTGTTACCTACTTGAGATATTAACAAAGATGAACAGTGGGAGAATGCAAGTGGACAATTATTATCGGCTATCAGAGTTATCTGTTTCATGCCTTGCGATTTTGTTTTTCTTCTATTATAATGGACTGAGGCGTAAAATCTTGCTGAAAATGAGGTTTGGGATAGGGTGTGTAGTGTTAAGTGGCCATTGTTTTTGAGTAAACGTAAGTTTGTAGGTCGCCAAATCTGTTGTGCAAAATGGCTTGCGTAAAGGCATTGGCTTACGTTTTATCGGTGTAGGTCTTGCTAGAAGGAGGGAGGTAGGCTTGTAAGTATTGGGGTATATCTGATCGGTGTAGATTTTAGTCGACGGCTATAAGTTGGGCAGCAGACTTGAAAATGTTGACCTGTACTTTTAGGAGTGCAGGTGTGTGTTGAAGGCCTACGCTAACAATAGCTTTAAAACAAACAAAAACGGGTGAGAGCATGCCCATTTAGGACAGCTCTCACCCATTTTATTAGGATGGTATTAAGCCGAGAAACCGTTTAGGCAACCGTTTCTTCGTCTTTGCTCCAATCTTCTTGCGACTTGCGAACGTAGCTCTTGTAGCGAAGCTTGGCCATCTCTTGGGCAGCCTTGAACAATTCTTCGGCTTCGTTGGGATAAGCTTTCTTTACAGAGAGGTAACGAACCTCGCCCAACAAGAAGTCGTGGAACTTGCTCCAATCGGGCTCCTTAGAGTCGAGCGTGAAGGGGTTCTTGCCTTCGTCGGCCAACAATGGGTTGTAACGCCACAAGTGCCAGTAGCCGGCTGCAACGGCTTTGGCCTCTTCGGCTTGGCTCTTACCCATACCGGCCTTCAATCCGTGGTTGATGCAAGGCGCATAGGCAATGATAAGCGATGGACCTGGATAAGCCTCGGCCTCACGGATAGCCTTGAAAGTCTGAGCTTGGTCGGCACCCATTGCAATCTGAGCCACGTAAACGTAGCCGTAGGTGGTTGCCATGAGGCCAAGGTCTTTCTTGCGGATGCGCTTACCTTGGGCAGCAAACTGAGCAATTGCGCCTAGTGGTGTGGCCTTAGAGCTTTGTCCGCCCGTGTTAGAGTAAACCTCGGTGTCGAGAACAAGGATGTTTACGTCTTCGCCCGAAGCGATAACGTGGTCCAAACCGCCGTAACCGATGTCGTAAGAGGCACCGTCGCCACCGATAATCCATTGCGAACGCTTAACGAGATAGTGGTCGAGCGTTTTCAGTTCGGCGCAAGTTTCGCAACCTTTGGCAGCACCAGCCTCGATGAAGGGTTTGAGTTTTGCACTCGATTCCCTCGATGCGTCGGCGTCGTCTTTGGTGTTGAGCCATTCGTTGGCAGCTTCCTTAAACTCGGCAGGCACCTTATCGTCGTCCAAGAGGTCGGAAAGCAGCATCGTAATGCGCTCGCGCATCTTCTTGTTACCAAGTGCCATACCCATACCAAACTCGCAGAAGTCTTCGAACAGCGAGTTATCGAAGGCTGGACCTTGACCGGCCTCGTTGGTTGTGTAAGGCGTTGAGGGGATAGATGCTGAATAGATAGACGAGCAACCCGTGGCGTTGGCAATCATTTCGCGGTCGCCATAGAGTTGTGAGATGAGCTTAACGTAAGGCGTTTCGCCACAACCCGCACAAGCACCAGAGAACTCGAAGAGGGGTTTTGCAAACTGCGAGTTCTTCACATTGCTCTTAATGTCTATCAAATGTTGCTTGCTCTTAACGTTCTTAGCAAGGTAGTTCCAGTTGGAAATCTGCTGTTCGTCGTGCGTGAAGGGCACCATTGCCAATGCCTTTCCGTTCTTGTTGCCAGGACAAACGTCGGCACAGTTGCCACAACCAACGCAATCGAGCACGCTCACCTGAATGCGGAAGTTCATGCCAGCCATTGGCTTGGGAACTTTCATTTCGAGTGTCGCATCCTCAAAGCTCTTCATTTCTTCCTCGTCGAGAACGAACGGGCGGATGCAAGCGTGAGGACAAACGTATGCACACTTGTTACATTGAATACAGTTCTCGGCAGTCCATTCGGGGTTGAAGGCCTCAACGCCGCGTTTTTCGAAAGCTGCGGCACCATTAGACATCGTACCGTCTACCATGTCGTAGCGCACGAAGTCGGATACTTTGAGCAAGTCGCCCGATTGTCCGTTGATTGGGCGTACAATCTCCTTGATGTATGCCGGTACATCTTCTTCGGCTGCAACAGCATCATCGGGTAGGTTAGCCCAAGCAGCATCTACTGCAAGCGTTTTGTATTCGCCACCGCGGTCAACGGCTGCATAGTTCTTGTCGACTACGTCTTGTCCCTTGTTGCCATACGACTTAACGATGAACTTCTTCATTTGGTCGATGGCCAAGTCTACGGGGATAACCTCTGTAATGCGGAAGAATGCACTTTGCAAGATGGTGTTGGTGCGGTTGCCCAGCCCAATTTCTTGTGCAATCTTCGAAGCATTCATATAATATACGGTGATGTTGTTCTCGGCGAAGTAGCGTTTGATGCGGTTGGGGATGAACCTAACCAGCTCGTCGCCCTCGAAAACGGTGTTCAGCAAGAACGTACCGTTCTTTTGTAGACCGCGAATAACGTCGTACATGTTCAGGTAGGCCTGTACGTGGCAAGCCACGAAGTTGGGCGTGTTGACCTGATAGGTAGAGTGAATGGGCGAATTGCCGAAACGCAAGTGCGAACAAGTGAAGCCACCCGACTTCTTCGAGTCGTATGAGAAGTATGCTTGACAGTGCTTGTTGGTGTTGTCGCCAATGATTTTAACCGAGTTTTTGTTGGCTCCAACGGTTCCGTCTGCGCCCAATCCGTAGAATTTAGCTTCGAAGATGCCTTCGCTTCCCATAGGTATTTCGGGCACGGCGGGCAGCGAAGTAAACGTAACGTCGTCTACAATGCCCACGGTAAAGTGGTTCTTTGGTACTTCCAGTTCGAGGTTGTTGAACACGGAGAGTATCTTAGCAGGCGTAGTGTCCGAAGAACCCAGTCCATAACGTCCGCCAACGATTAGCGGTTTGTTCTCTACATCGTAGAAAGCACTCTTCACATCGAGGTACAGCGGTTCGCCTTCTGCGCCAGGTTCTTTGGTACGGTCGAGCACGGCGATGCGTTTAACCGTCTTGGGGACGGCAGCCAGCAAGTGCTTAACAGAGAAGGGGCGATAAAGGTGAACCGAAATCATACCCACCTTCTTGCCTTGCTTCAACTGATAGTCGATGGCTTCGCGGGCAGCTTCGGTGGCCGAGCCCATCAAGATGATGATATTCTCGGCATCTTCTGCGCCATAATAAGAGAACAAGTGGTATTCGCGGCCTGTTATTTCCGAAATTTTACCGAGGTATTCTTCAACTACTTCGGGAATGTTATCGTAATGTTGGTTGCATGCCTCGCGATGAGTGAAGAATGTTTCGGGGTTTTCTGCCGTACCGCGCGTAACGGGGCGTTCGGGCGAAAGGGCGCGATCGCGGAACCGCTTGATGTCATCGTGATTAACCAGCTTGGCAATCTCGTCTTGGTCAATCAGTTCAATCTTCTGGTATTCGTGCGAAGTGCGGAATCCGTCGAAGAAGTTCACGAAAGGTATGCTTGTACGTAGTGTTGCCAAGTGGGGAACGGCTGTGAGGTCCATCACCTCTTGCACCGAACCCGAACAGAACATGGCGAAACCCGTTTGTCGGCAGGCCATAACGTCTGAGTGGTCGCCAAAGATACACAAAGCGTGCGAAGCGATGGCGCGTGCCGACACGTCGAACACGCAGGGCAGCATCTCGCCGGCAATCTTGTACATGTTAGGTATCATCAGCAGCAAGCCCTGAGATGCCGTAAAGGTGGTGGTAAGTGCGCCGGCTTGCAGCGAACCGTGCATGGCACCAGCCGCACCGCCTTCCGATTGCATTTCTTGAACCGTTACCGTCTGTCCGAATAGGTTCTTTCTACCTTTGGCAGCCCACGTGTCTACGTGCTCGGCCATGGGCGAAGACGGGGTGATGGGATAGATGGCTGCAACCTCTGAGAACATATAGCTCACGTGAGCGGCGGCCTCGTTACCATCACAAGTGATAAACTTTTTTTCTTTTGCCATTTGAATAAAATATTAATTAATGTATTTGTATTAATAAAGGAACCCGAAAAGCCAAAGAGGTATCTTGTTGCCTTTCCCCACTTCGGTGTTGTATCGGGCATATATGGTATCATTATTATATCTAACCTTGTTCGTTCCTCTGGCATCGCAAATGCGAAATTTCTTTTTCTCGTCTACAATATAGTGGTGCTCCTTGTTGCATTGGTTCACTAGATGGTCTTTCCAAAGCGCATTAACGAAGAACGTTTCCATAACAACCTGTTCGTTCGGCACTATAGGATAGATGGCGTACATCAAATTAGGGTTGTGCATCATTATTTTAGACGGTTTCTTGGGGAAGTCGTCGCCTACAAGGTGCATCATGTTGATGAGTCGCGCATCGGCCAAGTACTTGATGTAATTCATTACCGTCGCCCTGCTTGTCTCTATGTCTTGGGCAAGCTGACTTATGTTTGGGGCTTTCGTCGAGTTGAGCGACAGCAAGTAGAAAAGTTTCTTTATTTTAGTGAGATACTTCAAGTCTATTTGCTTAATGAGCAAGATGTCCACTTCGGTCATCATGTTCATTGTCTTTAACAAATTCTCCGAGAAGTTGCGTTGTTCTAAAAAGAAGGGGTAGAAACCATGGTGAATATAATCGCGGAAATGTTGCGAAGGACTTGCCAAGGGCAGTATTTCTTTCACGATGCTCTCGTGTTGCGAGGTGATTTCCTCTAAGCTGTATGCCTTAAAGCGTTTTCCTGTAATGATATTGAGATATTCCCTGAACGAGAAACCACGCAGGTTGTAGCTTTTAACAATGCCGTTGAGTTCTGGGTTCTCGTCTTTGAGTCGCATAACGCTCGACCCTGTGAAGACAATTTTCAGCTCAGGGAATCTGTCGTAGCACTTACGCAGTTCCGAGCTCCAATCCGGTTGCTTGAAAACTTGGTCAATGAGCAACACCTTTCCGCCGTGATTAACGAAGTCGGCCGCAAAATCAGCGATGCCTCGGCTTTGGAAATAAAAGTTGTTCATGTTGATATACAGGCATTGCCTGTCGCCCTTAGCAAAATTCTCTTTGGCATATTGCAGCAAAAATGTGGTTTTCCCCACACCACGCGTTCCCTTAATGCCAATCATGCGGTCGTCCCAATTAATTTCATCCATAAGGGTTCGGCGCAATGTGGCATTGGTATGTTCCACCAGATAAGCGTGAGTGCGAAAAAAAGCCTCCATAGTTTGCTACTATATTTAAGCGATTAAAACCATGCAAAGATAACATATTTTTATTAGAATTGCAAACTCTACCTTACAAAATAAGTGATTTATATCATCTTTTTTAGGTATTGGCCATACATTCCACCTTAAAAACACGTGTATAGCATGGCCTTTGTGCATCGTCAAGCACTTGTATGCAAGTTTACCAAGCATGTTTTTTGCGTCTCTTTGCGCGTACGAATACTATTTTTCGGCTTATGTGCAAACTTTTCTGATATTTCTTTTGCCGAATAGAAAAAATACTTAACTTTGCTCCATTGTTACTAACCATAAACACATAGATAAATATGTCTGAACACAAAAGAAACACATTGAGCGAGGTTTTCAGATTCAAGAAATTCTCCTTGTTCGTCTTGGCTGTGGTAGTCACAGCCGTTTTGTGGAACTTGCCCTCTACGGCTTTTGGCATAGAAGGGCTGACAGTTATCCAACAACGCGTGATAGCTATCTTCGCATTTGCCACAATCATGTGGGTAACGGAGGCTATCTCCTCGTGGGCAACTTCGGTAACGCTCATCGGCGCGTTGCTCTTCACCACGTCCGACAATGCTTTCCTCTTCTTTCGAGCGGGTATTGACAAGTCGGAACTGATACATCACAGCGCATTGATGGCCACTTTCGCCGACCCAATCATCATTCTTTTCTTGGGTGGTTTCATGTTGGCCATTGCCGCAACCAAATCGGGGCTTGACGTCTTCTTGGCGCGTGCGTTGTTGCGTCCTTTTGGTAGGCGTTCCGAGATGGTTCTTCTGGGTTTTATTCTCATTACGGGCGCTTTCTCCATGTT
This sequence comes from Prevotella sp. oral taxon 317 str. F0108, assembly GCF_000162415.1. Lineage (NCBI taxonomy): Bacteria > Pseudomonadati > Bacteroidota > Bacteroidia > Bacteroidales > Prevotellaceae > Prevotella > Prevotella sp. oral taxon 317. The sequence continues at coordinate 374,640 of NZ_GG740072.1, forward strand.
CGTGTCCAACACGGCCACGGCAGCCATGATGTTAACCTTCCTTACACCCGTGTTCAAGGCATTGCCACCCGAAGGTAAAGGGCGCGTCGCTCTAACGTTGGCCATTCCCGTAGCGGCCAATATCGGTGGAATGGGTACGCCAATCGGTACGCCGCCCAACGCCATTGCCCTGAAATACCTTAACGACCCCAACGGGTTGAACCTTGGGTTGGGCTTTGGGCAGTGGATGGCCTTCATGTTGCCGCTAACTATCATCCTGTTGCTCATCGGGTGGTATCTGTTAAAAACATTCTTTCCTTTCAAGAAAAGAGAGATTGACCTGCATATCGAAGGTGATATACATCGCGGATGGCGAACACCAGTGATAGCTGTCACCTTTTGTGTCACCGTTTTGTTGTGGATGTTCGACAAGTTTACGGGTGTAGGAGCCAACACTGTGGCCATGTTGCCCATATCGGTGTTTGCTTTGACGGGCGTTGTTAAGGCAAAAGACCTGCAAGAAATCAATTGGAGTGTTATATGGATGGTGGCTGGAGGCTTTGCTTTGGGGCTTGCACTCAACGAGTCGAAACTGGCCGAACTAGCCATTGAGAGCATACCGTTTGGCAATTGGTCGCCTATGGTCATCCTCCTCATATCGGGAGTGATATGTTACATCCTCTCCAACTTTATCTCTAACACCGCAACTGCCGCTTTGTTGGTACCTATCCTTGCCGTTGTTTGTAAGGGTATGGGCGATAGTTTGGCAGGAATTGGCGGAACGCCCACCGTTCTTATCGGCATTGCCATTGCCGCCTCCACAGCTATGTGCTTGCCAATCAGTACGCCTCCCAATGCCATTGCCCATTCAACGGGGCTTGTTCATCAGAACGAGATGATGAAGATTGGCCTTGCCATTGGTGTAATTGGTCTTGTGTTAGGTTACATCGTGCTTTTCTTTGTTACTAAGATTGGCATGATTTAAAACTTTTAGGACTATCCAATCCCCTTAATAAGGCAGCTTTAAAAAGAAGTCATCCAGACCGTTAAAATCTCTACAATTTGAGAGGAGTGTATTATCTTTGTGATTTAAAACCAAGATAAACACTCCTCTCATCTACGAAGTACTGGACAAAGATACAATAAAATCTGAGATCTTGCCACATTTGTCGGTAGCAAAACGCGGTTATGTTACTAAAAGCTACCTGGCGGAGGCCACATTCAGTACATTCTCTACAGGTTGAAAAACGGGCTGTCAGTGGCACATAATGAGGAAAAAGGAAAGAGTGCTTCTTTCTGTTTCTTATGTTTTTATGTCAAAAGTGGACGTGTTTATGCCAACACACGAGAAAAGAGCGTTTTCGTTAAACCAGATGAACAACGTCGAGCTTGCTCGAACATTGTCATGCCGAGAAAAGAACAATTAACTCGTTCACTTATCCACTTGTCTTCTTGTTAACTTGTCAATTTACCATATTATGTCAACTTTTCCGTAAGAAATTTAACATTATGAGTGCCCTTTTTGTCCACCAAGCACCCACCTTGCCGCAAAAAATCGATTCTCGCGAAGGTTTGTTTTGATGCAAAAAGGGGTTAGTCTGTGAATACGATAAAATGAATATTTATTTCAAGAAACCGCCATTTGTACCACATTTGGGGCTATTTGCGGCTAAATGTACTGCAATTTGGTGCAAAACACAGTGCAATATGCCGCTAAACGCAGTGCGTTTTGGTGCTAAACGCAGTGCGTTTTGATGCTAAACGCAAGGTAAAATGGTGCTAAATGCAGTGTAAAATGCAGCTAAACGCAAGACGAGAAGAATAAATATGCGCCGCAATGGTATAAACAAAACCTCTTAGAACCATGAAACACATGGCAAAAAAGGGCAAAATGGTGGTTAGGAAGTGGGTTTTTAGGGGCTAAAAGTGGATAATTGGGTGTAGATAATAATGGGTTGGCAACCAATCTAGAAAGGCTAAATGGTACAAAATGCAGGTCTTTTTCTTAAAATTGAACATATCGGAAGCCGTAAAAGACCAAAAATAGTGACAATTTACCTACTTTATGGCCTATATTTTCGCTAGAACGGATCGAAAATCAGAATGGTATTGTAAAATAAAGGACAACGATTTAAGTTTTTGAGTTGGGGAGTTTTTGAGCTGATGAGTCTTGAGCTGATGAATTTTTGAGTTGGGGAGCTTTGAGTTAATGGGCTTTGGAGTTGGGGAGTTTGTGGATTTATGAGTTGATGTATTCGGGAGTTGTTGTGCTTTTGTGAGTTTATAACCCTGTGAGTTGGCTTGTCCTGCACTCCTCTCAATTTATAGAAATATTAAAGTCAAGACGACTTCAAAGATAATAAGCTCCTCTCAATCTGTGGAGATTTTAAAAGCCTAGATGACTTCAAAACTTGCAATTCAAAGGCCGTGGGCTTTGTATGAATATCATGCTCCACCCTTTCAAACGAATACACCTGCTATTCTATTGAAAGGGTGAATTTATAGTCAAACAGAATTGTTTTTGGAAAATTGTTGTTAGAAGGATGCAAGACGTTGTGTTGCATGGCATCTATAAACCCTTGCACAGAGGATAAGGAGGACTTTTGTTTGTTTACGATGCACTTATGGCTTTGCAAATCCAATTCTGTTTGACTATATAACATCTGCACAAGCCCCCTTGTACTGACACTACAAGCGTGTTTGTACCCGCACTACGAACAGTTTTTCACTAACACATAGTCAACAAAACGGCGTTGCACAACCAGCATTCCAAAAGCAATTCTTTTTGCCTATAAACTATTGCCCATTTGCTTTGCCGACAGGTGGAACGCGCATTCAAAATCCAATTTTGTTTGACGATAAAGTGCGAAACCGTATTGTTTTATAGTTGCGTGATATAAACGAAGTGGTCTTTAAACAGGTGTTCTACTTCTTTTGGGCATTGCTCGAACAATCCGAAAATGGCACTTCCGCTGCCCGACATTTGCGCATATAACGCTCCTTGCGCGTAAAGTTCGCGCTTAATGTTGGCTAGTTCGGGGTAAATGGCAAACACCGACTGTTCGAAATCGTTCGTCAACTCATCTTTCCACGTTGCTATGGGCTGCCTAACAATGTCGCGACAGCATTTGGCAGGCCGCTTAGGAACAATGTGCTTAAAGGCCTCGGCCGTAGAAACAGCCACATCGGGTTTCACGATAGCCAAGAAATAGCCGTTAAGGTTGTGCTGGGGCGTGTCCACTGGTTCGAGAATTTCACCCTTTCCTGTGGCAAATGATGGCTCAGCCGTAACGAAAAAGGCGCAGTCGGCACCAAGTTGGGCGGCGTATCGCTCCATTTCTGCATTGCCAATGTTCAGCCTGAAACGCTCGTCTAGTAGCCTTATCATAAATGCGGCATCGCTCGAACCGCCCCCTAAGCCTGCTTGCGAGGGAATACGCTTATGAAGATGTGCATGTACGCGAGGCATAGAGAAGTCGCGCGCCAACAAGTTGTAGGCCTTACACACCAAGTTCTGCTGCTCGTCGCCTACAAGGGTGTTGCCTGTAACCTTCAAGTCGCACGCCACTTCAGACGGAAACTGCTCGTCCATCAGCTTTACTTCCAGGGCATCGGTTAGCGGAACGGGGTAGAAAACCGTCTCTAAGTCGTGATAACCATCATTGCGTTTGGCCACAATGTTCAGTCCTAGGTTTATCTTTGCACAGGGAAATGTAATCATAAATTGCCTTGATTGTTAACTATGCAAAGGTAACACATTTTTGCGCAACGACTTTATGTTGGTCAAATTAAATTAAAGGTTGCGCCAAAGTGCAGCATGTTTTTCGCAACGAGCATCGCTAATCGCATTATTTTTGGTAAATTTGTACCTACGTTCGCTTTTGAACAAGGTGTTGGCCACATGCCGTACCACATTCGGTTATGCTCTTCCCGCAATATAACATAGGCTTAGGCTTGCTTGTTGCACGCAACTTCGCGTTGTGCCGGTGTTGCGAAGAAGAGATATACATGTTGCGAACGGCCAAATTGTTGATTGAGAAACGCCCCGAACGATAGGGGACAACACACGATATAAACATAATAGAACATGCCCGAAACAAGCAATACGAACAGAAGAACGAAGAAATCGGTGCCCGTTGACAACACTTACGGACACTTGCCGCCCCAAGCTCTCGACCTGGAAAGGGTGGTGCTGGGTGCCTTGATGATAGACAAGGACGCTTTCGCCGTGGTAAGCGAGATGTTGCATCCCGAAACCTTTTACGAACCCAGACACCAGAAAATATACACCGCCATAAGGTCGCTCAACATGGACGAAAAGCCTGTTGACATCATGACCGTTACCGAACAACTGAAACGCGACGGCACCATCGACGACGTTGGCGGCGCACCTTATGTGGTGGAACTCAGCTCGCAAGTGGCATCTTCGGCCCATATTGAGTACCATGCGGCCATACTTGCCCACAAGTTCTTGGCTCGTCAGCTTATTTCTTTTGCCAGTAACATCGAAACAAAGGCTTTCGACGAGAGTATCGACGTTGAAAATCTGATGCAAGAGGCCGAGGGTGCGCTCTTCGAACTGTCGCAGAAGAACATGCGGCAGGACTTTACGCAGATAGACCCCGTGATAAAGCAGGCTATCGACATTCTGCAAAAGGCCTCGGCCAATAGCGGTGGCATGACGGGAGTGCCCACTGGTTATACCAAACTAGACGAGATAACGTCGGGTTGGCAACCGTCCGACCTGATTATCATCGCTGGACGCCCTGCAATGGGTAAGACGTCCTTTGCGCTAAGCTTGGCTAAGAACATCGCCGTAGACGCACAAGTGCCCATCGGATTTTTCTCGCTCGAAATGAATAACGTGCAGCTTGTTAACCGACTTATATCCAATGTATGCGAGATTGTGGGCAGCAAGATACTTAACGGACAGTTAACGCCCGACGAATGGGACCGACTTGACAAACGGCTGCGCAACCTGCAAGGAGCACAAGTGTACGTGGATGATACGCCCGGTCTCTCTGTTTTCGAACTGCGAACCAAGGCGCGCCGTTTGGTTAGAGAGAAAGGTGTGGGCGTTATCATGATAGACTATTTGCAGCTGATGAATGCCAACGGCATGAAATTCGGCAGCCGACAAGAAGAAGTGTCCACCATCAGCCGTTCACTTAAAGGCTTAGCCAAGGAATTAAACATCCCCGTCATTGCGCTGTCGCAGCTTAGTCGTAACGTAGAGAACCGTGAAGGCCTTGAAGGAAAGCGTCCACAACTGAGCGACTTGCGCGAGTCGGGTGCCATTGAGCAGGACGCCGACATGGTGTTGTTTGTGCATCGCCCCGAATACTACCATATATTTGAAGACGATAAGGGCAACGACTTGCACGGAATGGCGCAAATTATCATTGCCAAACACCGTAAAGGTGCCACGGGCGACGTGCTGCTTACCTTTAAAGGGCAGTACACGAGGTTTGAAAACCCCGATGATACCCCTTCGCAACCCGCTTTGCCCGACGATGGTGGCGGCTTGATTGGTTCGCGTATGAATGATGAACCGATGCCGTTCTAACGCTCTTTACAGTGTTCTTGCCTGTCAAAGTAGGGGGGTAACGAGCTTGGCAAACAGAAATAAAACCCCATTCTCAACTATAAGAAATGAAACGAAATGTAATTTTGGCCTTCTTGGTCGCCACTATAAGCTTTAATGCTGCCGCGCAGACAAAGAAAGAGTTGCGCGACAGCATTGCCGTGTTGGCTAAGGAGGCCGACATGCACCCCGATTCTATTGACTTACGCTTGCGAAAAGCGGCTCTGAACCTGCAATTGGAACAATGGCAATACGCCAAAGACGAGTACGACAACGTCTTAACGCGTTTTCCCAACAACGCAACGGCATTGTATTTCAGAGCCTTTGCATACGAACGGATGCGGCGTTACGACCTGGCTAAGGCCGATTACGAAAAGTTATTGGTGCATATTCCGGGCAACTTTGAAACATTGGTGGCCCTTGCCCTTTTAAATCAAAAGATGAAACGGCACACTGAGGCCCTTGATTTGGCGAACAGATTGGTGAACCAACATGCTGATAAGGCTTTGGCCTACGCTGTGCGTGCAGGGATAGAACGAGAAAGGGGAATGCTGCAACTGGCTTTGTACGATTACGAGCAGGCAATATCAAAGGATAATGCCAATACCGAGTACTATATATATAAGGTGGAAACGCTCATCGACATGAAACAGTTTGAAAAGGCTACGCAAGAGCTTAACATGCTTACAAAAAAAGGCGTTCCGCATTCCGACCTAGCCGAACTCTACAAGCGATGTAAGCGACGATAGCTTTTGTTTTTCACTTAAAGTGCCCGTTGTAGCGGGTTGAACTTATAAAATGGGAGGCTTATGGTCTCCCCTTTTTTCATCCCTTACTGTTCTAAAACGCCTTTAAATCCTCCTTAAAGCCACTCCTAATGTTAAACTTTGCTTAATTCATTACATCTTTCTGCTTTGTAATATGCAAATATTTGCAAAACAACTATATTTGCATCATTAACTAATTAATACCTACTAATAACCATGAAACATCTGTACATAAGAACTTTTATCTTGTTGTTTGCCTGCGTTTGCGGCGTTGTAGGCATGCGCGCAGAAGTGTTAGACCTGACCAAGCTTATGCCCAAGGTTAAGAAAGGCCAGAGTTATCCCCTCACTACCGTTGAGCAAGGTGGGGTGTTGCTCACCTTCAGCAGGGGTGAGGGTAGGGTAGTGCCTGCAAATTGGGGCTATGCACGCTTGTACAACAACAATACCCTGACTATTGCAGCACAGAAAAACATGCGAAAAGTAACCCTCCACTTCCTTAAATCGGGCAAGGAGGTTCTGCCGGAGGCAGGAGAAATGGAGGTGTCGAGTGGTAAATTGACGGCTGATAATGTTTGGCAAGGCAACGCGCAGCAGTTGGTTATCACGGTTTATCCGCCAAGGGGCAAGACGTTTTCGCTCGAAAAAGTAGAGATAGCGTACGAAGAAGGGCAGACACCGCCAACAACAGACCCCAACGAAGATAAGCCAAAAACAGAAGAAACCGTTGCCGACATTGCTAGTTTTAAGCAAACGAAACATGGGAAAGCGGCGACATTGAAAATCAATAAGGCACTAGTGTTGGGCAGTAATGATGCAGAATTGTTTGTGAAAGACCACACCGCACTTATTCGTGTGTTGGTTTCCAAGCGCGGCGATTGGCAAAGAGGCGACCTCGTTACAGGCGAAGTGCGCGGTGTTTACGAAGAAGTGGATGCGCTCCCCACCATCAATGCCGTTGAAAGGATAAGCCTAAGAAAGGTTTCAAGCCAAAGCGCATCAGCTCCAAACGTACCATTCAACAAGTTGTCCGAATATACTTACAGCTGGGTTCACACATCATTCACCGCCAACGAGAAGTATAAGCTAGCCAATCCGCGAACAGATGTGCCTTGCTTTGCTTACAATGGAGCTGAAATAGACTGTTATGGAATTGTCATTCCACAAGGCACAACCCTTATCTTGTACCCACTCACTGCGCAAGATGTAACCATAAACTATTACGATGACAGACTAAACACGTATGGGGAGGCGCAAAACATAAACGTACAAATTCATCAAGCACTTAAACAAGGCGTGTTCAACACCCTTACATTGCCCGTTTCGCTCTCAGCCAGTGAGGTGAAAAGCGTTTTCGGACAAGCGACGGTCATTGCGAAGTTTGCTTATGTGGAAGGAAATAACGTTGTTTTCCAACGGCTAACAGATGCAGGAATGCAAGCTGGCGAGCCCTATTTACTGAGTCCGCAAACAGATATGAAGAGCATCTTTGTTGCCCAAACGCAGGTGCATTCGCCTAAAACAAACCCCAATAGCCCATTTGTGGGAACGCTTAATGCAACTACGCCACCAACGGGAAGTTACTATCTCAACAGGCAAAACAAGCTGCAAGCCTTCTTCGGCAATCAACAAATAAAGGCGTTTAAGGCCTATTTCACTGATATAGAGAATGGAGAAGGCAAGACAATCGTTGTAAGGCATGTAACGAATGGCATCCAACATCCGACGCTTGAAAATGAAACAAATGTCCATTTCCCAACCATATACAACCTTAATGGGCAAAGAATGTCGGGAGATAAGGGCGCGCTTGCGCCTGGAATATACATCATTGATGGAAAGAAAACCATCGTGAGATAACGTATGTAGAATGTTTTTCTCAGCAATAATGTCCTGGCAACGGAAAGAAAAGCCGTTGAATAATGGTGTGTGGCGCGTTTTTTTTGGCCACAACTAGACTTATAGGCGAAACAATAGCTGCTGTTTCAGAAGGAAAAATGCAATAAAAAAGGTTGCGCGAGCGGGATTAAACATCCTAACTCGCGCAACCTATCAGTGAGCATTATGTTGGTATGTGGCCAGAAAGAAGTTTCTAAGCCATGCCACCATACAGTGCAATGTCGCTTTGTTATT
>NZ_GG740072.1:383533-410943 GCF_000162415.1 Prevotella sp. oral taxon 317 str. F0108
CCATTACTTCATATTGGTGTAAACCGTCTGCACATCGTCAAACTCTTCAAGTCTTTCCACCATCTTGTCGATAGTTTCTCGCTCCTCGTCTGTTACCTCTTTCAGGTCGTTAGGGATGTAAGTAAACTCGGCGCCAGTAACTTCAAAGCCCTCTTCCTCCAAGTGCTTTTGTATCTCGCCAAAGCTGGTAGGAGCGCCATAGATGGTTATTTCGCCCGTTTCTTCATCCTCATCGTATTCGTCTTCCACGCCATAATCAATGAGGTCGAGTATCAATTCATCCATTTCCAGTCCGTCTTTCTTCTTGAAAGTGAACACCGACTTATGGTCGAAAAGGAAAGAAAGCGAGCCAGAAGTACCCAAATTGCCATTGAACTTGTTGAAAATAGAGCGAACGTCGCCCACCGTTCTCGTTGTGTTATCGGTAAGCGTGTCTACAAATATGGCCACACCATGCGGCCCATAGCCCTCGTATGTCACCACTTTATATTCGCTTTGGTCTTTACCCATCGCGTTTTTGATAGCCCTTTCGATGTTGTCTTTGGGCATATTCTCGCGTTTCGCGTTAGCGATGATGGCCCTAAGCGTAGGGTTGTTCTCTGGTTCGGGGCCTCCTGCCTTTACGGCAATGGCAATTTGTTTACCTATCTTTGTAAACGTGCGGGCCATATGGCCCCATCTTTTCAGTTTCGCAGCCTTGCGATATTCAAATGCTCTTCCCATAGGATTGTGCGTTTACGAGCGAGTTTGTGCCCTTATAACATCGTTGCATGGAAAAATAAGTGCAACATGTAGCAGGGCGACAGTGCCTCACTCCTATATTATTATCTATTTTTTATCGTTATATTCTTACATTAGATGTCTTTACCAGCATCTTTTGTTGCAGCCCGTTTAGCGCAATTCAGCCCCAAGTTTGCCTTTAAGGTTGGCAATCAACTTCTGCATAATGCTTTCAATCTGCTTGTCTTTAAGTGTTGCGTTCTCGTCTTGCAGGATGAAGTTCACGGCATAACTCTTCTTGCCTTGCGGCAGATTCTTGCCTTCGTACACGTCGAAGAGCTCAACTTTCTTGAGCAATTTCTTCTCCGTCTGCGTGGCCACGGCCACAACATCCTTAAACAACACTTCCTTGTCGAGCAACAAAGCGAGGTCGCGACTTACGGCCGGGAACTTGCTTATCTCCTTAAATTCTATGTCTTTCTTGCTTGTCAGCTTAATAAGGGCAGTCCAATTCAAGTCGGCAAAGAACACTTCGTTCGTCAAACCAAAGTTCTTGCGAATGCCATCGGCCACATATCCCAGTTCGGCAACAACCTTTCCGCCCCTGTTCATCACTTTAAGGGCATAAGTAAAGATGTTGTTTTCGCTCTTTTCGTAAACCAATAGGCCAGCAGGAATGCCAAGTCTAGCGAAGATGTTTTCCACATAGCCGTTCAATTCGTAGAACGAAGATTGCTCATCGGGATGAATCCACGAGCCTTCCACGCGTTTACCCGTTAGCCACAGTGCCAAGTGCTTTTCTTCCGAGTAGGCTTTTATGGGGCTTTCCTCGTTTGCTTTGTCGGCATGGTAGTGGTAGCAGTTGCCAAACTCAAAGAAACGCAGGTTTTGGTTCTGCCTGTTGGCGTTGCGCGAAAGGCTTTCCAGTCCACCAAACAGCAATGTTTGGCGCATCATGCCCAAGTCTGCACTAAGTGGGTTCAGCAGTTTCACGCAAGTATCTTCCGTGTAGTTGTTCAATCCCTCGTAATAGGCCACCTTCGTTAACGAGTTGTTCAGTATCTCGTTAAATCCGCAGCCAACAAGTTGTTCGCCAATAAGCGTTTCCAATTTATGCTCCCTATCTTCGTCGCCGTGTACCGTTAGCGAACTTTTCAGTTGTGTGGGTATTTCCACGTTATTATAGCCGTAGATGCGCAGAATATCTTCCACAACGTCGCAAGGACGTTGAACATCTACACGATAAGCGGGAACTTTGAGTTGCAAACCTTCGTTGGTTTCTTCAACCACCTGCATGCCAAGGCTCGTTACGATGCGCTTAATAACATCGTTTCCAATCTCTTTGCCAATCACTTGCCCCACATAGGCATATTTCAAGTCAACGTCGAAGTCGGATATTGGTTCGGGGTAAACGTCCTTTACCTCCATAGATATTTTGCCACCTGCCAGTTCTTTGCAAAGAATGGCGGCCTGTTTCAGGGCATACACCGTGCCGCTAGGGTCGATGCCACGCTCAAAGCGGTAGCTCGAATCGGTGCTAAGTCCGTGGCGGCGTGCGCTTTTCCTAATCCATGTGGGGTGGAAATATGCGCTTTCCAGCACAACATTGCGCGTAGTTTCGTATGTTCCGCTGCCTTTTCCACCAAACACGCCAGCGATGCACATCGGCTCTTCTGCGTTGCAGATGCTCAGGTCAGAAGGGCCAAGCGTATGCTCTTCGCCATCTAGGGTAACGAATCTCGTTCCCTCAGGCTGTGTCTTTACAATGATGTGATGACCCTTAACCATGTCGGCATCAAAGCAGTGCATGGGTTGTCCGTAGGCCATCATGATGTAGTTAGTGATGTCTACAATGTTGTTGATGGGGCGCAGGCCGATGGTAAGCAACTTGTTTTGCAGCCATTCGGGACTTTCTTTCACCTCGCAGTCGGTTATCGATACGCAAGCATAGCGTTTGCAGGCATCGTTATTCTCGATGGTAACATCTATGGGCAGGTCGTTATTGTCTACCACGAAGGCATCGCAGCTGGGGCGTTTCAATGTAGTTTCATAACCATTTTGCACCAACCAGGCGTACAGGTCGCGTGCCACGCCATAATGACTTAGTGCGTCGGCATGGTTAGCGGTTATGTCAATCTCGATAAGCCAGTCGCTTTCCAGTTGGTAATATTCGGCGGCAGGCTGGCCAACCTTAGCGTCGGCAGGCAAAACGATGATGCCGTCGTGAGCCGTTCCCACGCCAATTTCGTCTTCTGCACAAATCATACCAAAGCTTTCAACGCCGCGCAACTTCGATTTCTTAATAACAAACTCGTTGTCGCCATCGTAAAGCACGGCACCCACATCGGCCACTATTACCTTTTGTCCGGCGGCAACATTGGGTGCGCCGCATACTATTTGAGAAGGTTCGCCCTTGCCCAAGTCAACGGTTGTGATGTGTAAGTGATCGGAGTTTGGATGCGCCTCGCATGTAAGCACTTCGCCCACATACAGTCCTTTCAAGCCACCTTTGATGATTTGAACCTCTTCCACAGAGTCTACTTCAAGGCCGCAAGAAGTCAATACCTCTGCCGTTTTTTGCGGCGTAAGGTCGAAGTCGACATACTCTTTCAGCCATTTGTATGAAATGTTCATTTATATAAAGTTGTTTTGTATACCCAAATAATGCGCAAAATTACTAAAAAACATGCAGTTTCGCAAAATATTGAAGTTACAAATTGTTTCTGTTGCCGTCTCCGCGATGCCAACACGCCTTCGGCTTGCGCCTCTTTCACTGGTGTACATCCTGCGGACATGTGCGTAAGTTCACGCTGTTTTGCATGTTGGGGATATAAAATTTGGCCGTGTCTAGCGTGTCTTGGTCGTGCATTTTTCTTTAAATAGTATGTGTTTCGGTGGAAGAAGGGAAAAGTTTAATCGGCTACAGGTTAACTCGTCATCTAAATCCCCTTGTCAACTCATCAACTCACAAAACTTAAAATCGTTTATTTTATTTTACAACAACGCTCCAATTTCCACTCCGTTCTAGCGAAAATTTTGGTTGAAAAGTGGGTAAACATCCGCTATTTGTAACCTACCACGTCTTCTAGCTTGTCTGTTTTTAAGAAGAAGACCTGCGTTTTGCACCATTTTGCCTTTCTGGTTTGCTTGCCGACTCTTATTTTTTCAACTCCAATTACCTGCTTTTAGACCCTAAAATCCCACTTTTTAACGGCCATTTTGCCCCTTTGAGCTATGTTTTTCATGGTTCGGAAAGGTTTTGTTTATGCTATTTCGGCGGATATTTATGCTTTTCGTCTTGTATTTAGCAGCATTCGGCATCACATTTAGCGGCATTTTACCTTGCGTTTAGCATCAAAACGCACTGCATTTAGCGGCAAAACGCACTGCATTTAGCATCAAAACGCACTGCATTTAGCACCAAAACGCAGGCTAAATAGTACAAAATAGCTTCAAAATGGGTGCAAATAGCGGTTTCCTTAAATAAAAATTCATTTTGCAGCATTCACAAACTAACCCTATTTTGCACCAAAATAAACTTTCGCGAGAATCGATTTTTTGCGGCAAGAAGGGAGGTTGGTTGTCGGAAAGGGCACTCATAATGTTAAAATGCTTGCTGAAAAACGGACAACATAATTGCGCCGTATATGCCGATTGGAGTTAAAATAAAGACAATCTCGATATGTGCAAACTTACCCGTAAGGCAATTCATACCTAAAACTAGTTGTTTTTGATTATGATAAAAACAAAAGCATCCCCTGCACAATGACGTGCGAGGGATGCAGGAAATCATTGTGTTGATGCCATCACGGCATATCACAAATTTACATCTCTAATATCTGATAACATATTATTAAGGTGTGCCTTGAATATATTCTTTCGTGCGTTATTTCACTACCACCTTCTTGCCGTTAACGATATAGATGCCCTTAGGCAATTCGTTTACTTGCTTGTTGAGCTTTATGCCTTCAAGGGTGTACACTTCGGCGGCAGTTTTGTCTGTCGAAACGTTATCAATGCCGTTTACTACGGGTTTTTCGATGTTCACAACAAAGTCGTAAGCGCCGCCTTTGTCTATCACATCTTCTGCGCTATGCGTATGTCCTGGCTCGTTTTTCTTGTGCCAAGCATCGGTAAATTGTATGCGCATACGCGTTGCACCCACAACGGCATCGGCAGGAACGGCTATGGTGCGGGTAAAGTTGCAAACCTCTTCGTTGCCCTTCACTTCCTCGCCAACCTTAAATAGCTGTTCGCCCGCGTCGTCAAAGCTGTAATTGTGGTTCCAGTCAACAAACACAATGGCATGGTCCCACTTCATAGAAGGGCTGCATTGTACGTGTAGCTTGAAGTTGCTGCCGCTTTCTACCGTGAATGCGCTGCCTGTATTGATGTAAACAACGGAGGGCTTGGTGCTTTGCGTGAAGTTTAGGTTTTGCTTGGCATCCTCGGTTGTGGCCGAGGTGATGTAGCGGTCTTCGGTGGGATGAACCGTACCTTTCACTATGCTCCAAGCCTTTTGTATGGTGTATTTGGCCGTAGCCACGTTGCTGGCTTCCATTCCGTCTTTAACGGCAATGGCCTTTAAGGTTACCTCGGTGGTGTTTCCTTCTAGTCCGCTCACTTTAACGGGGCTTTCGTACAGCATGCCGTTGGCAGCGGTGGGGGTGCTGCCGTCTAAGGTGTAGTAAATCTTAGCATCGGGCGTGTTCGTGGTGATGGTCACCATTTGGTCCATCTTATAGATTCCGTCTGCCACACTGAAAACGGGCTTAGCTGCGGTGTTCTTTGAAACGATTGTAACGCCGAAATCGTGCATCGAACCGGCGTAGCCCACAGGCGAACACATTTCGAAATCGGCCGACCCGCCATCGCCGTCGCACAAAATACGCATGCGGGTTTTACCATTAATGGCATTGCTGGGTACCGTGAAGGTAAACTGATGGTAAAGCACGCCGCGATGGCCTAAGCGGTTTTGCTCGGCTTCTCTCCATTTGGCATTGGCGTAAGTGTCGCTGTATTTGGGGTTCCACGAGGTTTCTTTCTCTGTTGGTTTCTTTCCAACCGTAGAGAAAGCGCGTTGAATGTCTTCAAAGTCGCCATCACCATCCCAGTCAAATCCCACTTGGATGTCCCACGTCCAAATACCCGAACGCACGTCTAGCACCAGTTTCTTACCTGTTGAGGTGGTAAAGCCTTGCTCGTCTTGTATCCAATTGTACTGGTTGTTGCAATTTTCGTCGGTAAACTGATATACATCGTTACCATCCGAAGAAACCTTTAAGCTGTAAAACGACTGCGAATTGGCATGCGCCCAATTTTTTCCTCCACTGCTTTTGGTGGGTTGGCAATAGGTTTGCGCCATCATAGCAGGAAAAGTGGAAAGCGACAAGGTCGCTCCCAGTAATAAAGTAGAAATTCTCATCATTTGTTTTGTTTTATAATTGTTTTTATCGTTAGTTCTGTTTCTAATGCCTTTGCATACATGTGGGATTTGCATTTCTGATTAAGACAGCCGCGTTTGGTTTAGCTGAAAAGTAGTTTATATGGTGCGCCCCCATGTTGTAATGGCACAGTTAAGGGTTTTTAGTGTTGTTCGCAAAGTTATAAATCTTTTCTTAAATAGACAAACTTTTACATATTTTTTTATCAAAGCAGTGTGGAAAAGGTAAAAAAGGAAGGTTAGTAAGGGTGTAAATGTGTTTTTTAGCAAGGTTTGGAGCATGATGTTTGCCAACAAACGATGGGGAGGGAGAAGGGCTGTGCGGGGGCATCGCACAGGAAGAAATCGGCTTATACCACGTCTACCACCAGCAGTTGCCCCTCGGCCGACACCGTGAAACGCACATCCTTATCCATAAACGGCATGCCATACACCTTTTGGGGATTGTCTTGATAATGCGGGCGAGGGTCGAGTGCCAGCACTTCGCAAAGCGTTTTAAGGTCGTGGGAAGAGAATATGGTGCGGAAACGTTCGGGTATGCACACATCTAGTCGGGCAATGGCCGTTCTGTCTACAAAACCACTGCGTGCACCCACGTGGCAATCGGCGTATGCGATGTAGGGTTTAATGTCGAAAATGGGTGTCCCGTCCATCAAGTCGGCACCCAAAACATGTATAACGGGGCCTTGGGACGTTTCCCATTCGATGCGTTCTAGCCGCACAGAAGATAGGCCCAAGCCGTTAGGACGAAAGGGAGAACGCGTGGCAAACACGCCCATCTTGGTGTTTCCGCCTAGCAATGGCGGACGAACGACAAGGCTATTGGGTGCGTGTTTGTTGGCCGAAAAGTGCCAAATAAGCCATAGGTAGTCGAACTCGTCTAGCCCACGCAGGGCGTCTTTCGAGCGATAAGCGGGTTCGAAAACGATTTGTCCGCGTACGTCTTGCACCAATCCGCTTTGTTTGGGTATGCCAAACTTTGAGCTGAAAGGCGAACGAAGATGGGCTATGGGGTGTATTTCTGTCATTGTGCAGCTGTGATTTGTGCATGGATGGGGGAGAGAACGAGGGGGTTCGGCCCACCCATACGCAGTTTAACTGGCTGCAAAGTTAAGGCAATTAACCCACTTTAACCGCATAAACCATGAAATGTTATGGGTTATTGTGGCAAAAAATACTTAATTTTGCCATTAAAGAAGAGGTTATGAAATACAATAACGACCATGTAAGAAGGCGCGACCGACTGTTGACAGAGCAACGCGCCATAGAGCTGATAGAGGGTGCCGAGTATGGCGTTCTTTCGATGACAGACGAGGAAGGCATGCCGTATGCCATCCCCGTAAACCATGTTTGGGATGGCGAAAGCGCGTTATATGTGCATTGCGCACCCGAAGGTAAGAAGTTAAGGGCCATAGCTAAGAACCCGCATGTGTGCCTTTGCATTGTGGGCGACGTTAACTTGTTGCCCGCTAATTTCACCACCGAATACGAAAGTGTGGTGATTTATGGCCTAGCCCGAACGGGATTGGACGAAGACGAGCGCATGAAAGCCTTGCACCTGCTTATCAACAAGCTATCGCCCGAACATAAACAGCTGGGAGAGAAGTACACGCAGGCATCGTTTCATCGTACAGAAATCATCAAGATTGAGGTGCAAGAGTTTTCAGGCAAGTGCAAGAAAGTGAACAAGGCTGGGTAAAAACCAAGCCTTAATCCGCAACAAGCCTAGGCGAGGAATGTTTGCTAGCCTGCGGTGGTAAAGCAAAATGCGGCGTGCTAGCCAGGTGCTAATGGTGTGGTCAATGTTGCGCATTGGCGTGGTTAATGCAATGTAACGGCATGGCTGGTGTTATGCTATGGCGTGACTGGTGTTGTGCAATGGCGTAACTGGTTTTATACGGAAAAGCCCCAAACCTTTCCTTAGCAGAAGGGTTTGGGGCTTTTTGGGGTGGATGAACCGAGGTTATTTCAGTTGTTCCTTAAAGAAATTGGTTATCTGGCGCAACAAGTGGTTGCGTGTGTTGCCGCCATAGATGCTATGGTTGCGGTTGGTGTAATACAACTCTTTGAAGTCTTTGTCGGCCTGAACAAGCGATTCTGCATACTCAAAGGTGTTTTGCGGATGCACATTGTCGTCTGCCAAGCCGTGGCAAATGAGCAAGGCTCCATGCAAATTGTGGGCGCGCGACATGGCGTTGTCGTCGTATCCCTTGCCATTCTCTTTGGGCGTACGCATGTATCGCTCGGTGTAGATGGTGTCGTAGTAGCGGAATGAAGTGGGGGGAGCCACCGAAACGCCAGCCTTGAAGACGTTGTCGCCCGAACTCATGCTCATAAGCGTGTTAAAACCGCCGAAACTCCAACCCCAAATGCCGATGTTGTTGGCGTCTACATAGGGTAGTGAGGCGAGATAGCGGGCTGTGGCCACTTGGTCTTGCGATTCTAGCTTGCCTAATTGCAGGTAGGTGGACTTCTCGAAAGCCGAACCTCTGCCGCCTGTTCCGCGCCCATCCACGCATACAACGATAAAGCCTTCTTGGGCCAAGTACCTGTCGAAGAGTGCACCTTGCCCCATCGAGCCAATGCCCCACGAGTTTACTACTTGCTGACTGCCCGGTCCGCTGTATTGGAACATGATGACGGGATATTTCTTTGATGGGGAGAAGTTGGCAGGCTTAACCATCCAGCCGTCTAGCTTTACGCCATCGCCTGTTGTAAACGAGAAGAATTCGGGCTCGGAAAGTCCTTCTTGCTTGTATTTGGCAACGAGCTGTTTGTTATCTAGCAATGTGGATATAACTTTGCCGCGAGCGTCGCATAGCGTGAAGGTGTAAGGCGTGGTGGCATTGCTCCACGTGTTGATAAAGTTCTTCAAGTCGCCCGAGAAGATGGCGTTGTTCCAGCCTTCTTGCTTTGTTAAACACTCAGTTTTGCCGTTTTTGTGGTTCACAAATACCTGTCTGTCGTGCGCGGTAGGCACGGCAGCTTGGTAAAATACGTCGCCCGTTTGCTCGTCATAGCCATAAACTTGGGTGATGTCGTAGTTTCCGTCGCCTATCTTGCGTATCTGCTTTCCGCCCATGTCGTATAGATAGAGGTGCATGTAGCCGTCTCGGTCGCTTGGAAGTAGAAAGCTATTGTTGTAAACCGATATGTTGGCGATGGCCTCTTCTTTCACATACTTGTCTCCTTTTTCCCTTACCAACAGCTGTGCAACGGTGCTGCGAGGGTTCACCGTATATACGTTCAGCATGTCTTGGTGGCGGTTCATGGTGTAGACAAGTATCATGTCGGCATTGTTGGTGGTCTTAATTCGTGGTATATAGCCGTCGGCATCCAATGGCACGTCGAGCTTTCTGGTTTGTCGCGACTTGATGTCGAAACTCCATACCGACACTTTGGCGTTGTCTTCGCCTGCCTTTGGATATTTGTATGCAAAGAAAGAAGGATAAGTTTGGTTCTCCTTGTGCGAAGGGTATTGCCCTTGATACATCTGTAACGAGAAGGTTTTCACGTCTTTCTCATCATAGCGCACCCAGCAAATCATGGTTCCGTCGGCATTAAACACCAACGAACTGCTAATGCCGAACTCCTCCTCGTTTACCCAATCGGGCACGCCGTTAATCACTTCGTTTAGCTTTCCGTCTTTGGTAACTTGGCTTTCGGCGTTGTCGTAGAGCAGTTTCACCAAGAAAATGTTGTTGTCGCGCAC
This sequence comes from Prevotella sp. oral taxon 317 str. F0108, assembly GCF_000162415.1. Lineage (NCBI taxonomy): Bacteria > Pseudomonadati > Bacteroidota > Bacteroidia > Bacteroidales > Prevotellaceae > Prevotella > Prevotella sp. oral taxon 317. The sequence goes on from NZ_GG740072.1 coordinate 393,409, forward strand.
GAAAGCCACCTGCCTACTGTCGGGCGACCACGTGGGATTTTGCTGTGGCCCTCCGTCGGATAGTTTGTCCAGTCGGCGCGATGCCACAGTATATATATAATAGGTGGCCTTGAAGGTGCGCCTATAAATCTTTTTCGGGTTGGTGCAAATAAGTATGCGCGTGCCGTCGGGCGAAAGGATGTAACTGTCGAACGACTTCACCTTTTGCCCTTGCGTGTCGTTCACGTCGAACAGAACGTCTACCTGTTTGCCTGTCTTAAACGAATAGCGTACGATGCGTTGCCCGTCGTCGCTTATCTGCGCGTAGAGGTCGGTACCCGCAATGGGTTTAATGCCGCTGATGTACTCTGGCGAGAACGTACCATCGGTAATCTTTTTCAAGTCTAGCGTGCCAGCCGCCGAACCGCTAGACAGCGACAGGAGGAAGGCCATGCACGATATGATTACTTTTTTCATGATTGAATGTTTTTAGTCGTAATTGCGGACAAAGATAATTAAAAATCCGTACTTTTGCAAACCAAAGGCGAGCAATTGTTGTTGCCTACCACTACAAAAATACGAACAATGCAACTACCATATAATGATTTTGGGAACTGGATGAGGCGCCAATTCCCCTTCAAAGTGCAGAAACTATCGGTTAATGCGGGCTTTACTTGCCCTACGAGAGATGGACATACGGGGTTCGGAGGGTGCACCTATTGCAACAATCGCAGCTTTAATCCTGCCTATTGTGAACCTCAGCAGGGGGTTGGCGAGCAGTTGGAGGCAGGCAAAAAGTTTTTCGCGCGCAAGTATCCCAGCATGAAATACTTGGCTTACTTCCAGGCTTACACCAGCACTTACGACACTATCGACCGCCTTAAGGCCATGTACGAGGAGGCTTTGATGGTAGAAGATGTGGTGGGCTTGGTTATTGGTACACGTCCCGACTGCATGCCCGACGCTCTACTTCGTTATTTGGAAGAGCTTAATAAGCATACGTTTCTGATTGTGGAGTATGGCGTTGAAAGTGCCAACAACGAAACTTTGGAACGCGTTAAGCGTGGACATACGTTTGAGTGTAGTCGAGAAACCATCGAGCGAACACACGAATGCGGAATAAGGACGGGGGCGCACGTTATCCTAGGCTTGCCTGGCGAAGATGCGGAAGAAAGCATTAGGCAAGCCACAATCATGTCTGCCTTGCCCATCGACATCTTGAAAATACACCAGATGCAGATAATACGCGGAACGTTGTTGGCTAGGGAATACATGAAACAGCCGTTCCACTTATATACGGTAGAAGAATATTTGGATGTGATTTGCGAGTATGTTAAACGACTACGCAAGGATCTTGTGTTGGAAAGGTTCGTTAGTCAATCGCCCGAAGGCTTGCTTATTGCGCCAAAATGGGGATTGAAGAATTACGAATTTACCAACTTGCTCGTTCGCAAAATGGCAAACGAGCAAGTTGTTCAAGGCAGCATGGCCCTATAATTTTCGGTGGATATAAGTTCTTCGTAAGTAACGTTAGGGTGGGCACGCATGTATTTGTCCACCTGGTCGACAAACTTGTTGCGGTAGCTTTGCTTAGACGTGGCTTTATTAACCACCCACCATATCTTAGCCATGTGCAAGTCGCGGTCTATTTGCGGGCGTGTGTCGTTTCTATCTAGCGAATATTGGGCAAGGAGATAGAAACTCAGGGCGTCGGGAACGATGTAACCGCGGTACATGGTTTTGGTTTGTTCGGGGGTGTAAAAGCGTTTGTAAAGCGAATAGTCTTCGCCCATGTACTTATCAAGCGATACACCTATGGTGCCGTTTCCCACGATGATGCTTTGGTCGAACGAACTAATCTGTGAGTAAATCTTTGGTTGTGGCAAGTTAGGGAACCACTTACTAAGCTTGCTAAACGCATGGGTGAATTGTTCGTTGACATCGTTGATGTTGTTAAACTCTGCTTCTACATCGGTAATTAGTCTTTGCAGGGTGGTGTCTTGATAATAGTGCAAAAAGCGATGATGTATTTCAGAGTCTTCAATAGTTCCCAACTGCAAAACCTTTTCTATCAGCGTACGCGTTTCTGTTGGATAGTCTGTGTTCATTTGTTGCAGTGCCGAGTAATCGCCTGTTGAGAGGTAACGACTCTCTAAGCGGTCGTAGCGTTGCACCTTAATGCAGTCGCCATGATCGCCATTCATGCTGTGCCACATCTTTATTTCGCAGCCAACAAACATGAAAGAGTATAACATGAGTATAAATGACAGTATCTTCACGTCGTTACCTTTTGTTGATTTCTCGTTGCGAATTTACTATTTTTTTATTTATAAACCAAACTTATTGCTAAAAAACATGAAATTTTTCTTGTTTCAATACTCGATTAGGTCTTTTGTGTTAATAAATATGGATAATATGCCAACTGTTAATGCTCGATTAAGGGTGAAAAGGTGAAAAGGTGAAAAGGTGAAAAGGTGAAAAGGTGAAAAGGTGAAAAGGTGAAAGGGTGAAAAGGTGAAAGGGTGAAAAGATGAAAAGGTGAAAAGGTGAAAAGGTGAAAGGGTGAAAAGGTGAAAGGATGAAAGGGTGAAAGGGTGGAAGGTTGAGAGGTTGAAAAGATGGCTGCGCCTATCAGCTTGCTAACTCGTCAAGTTGTTAACTCGTCAACTCGTCAACTTCTCAACTCGTCTACCTGTCAACTTCTCAACTCGTCTACCTGTCAACTCGTCAACTTGTCTACTAAACTGATGTACGCACCAGCAGATGAACTTAAAATTGTTAAGAAACCCCACCAGGTGCAGAACAGATGGCCTGGATAATGAAAAACAAGGGTAAAGAAGTTGCGAAAGCGCGTAATTTACATTACCTTTGCACCACATTATGTCATTATACAGCACCCCTCGCAGGTGTGTAACACCCTATATATGAAAGAATTTTTACGAGTATTGCGTCGTTTTGTGCCGCCGTATAAGAAATATTTGGCCCTATCCATAGTGTTCAATGTCTTGTCTGCGATATTGAACATCTTCTCTTTCGCAACGCTGATACCCATATTGAACATACTCTTTAAGACAAGCGATGCCGCTAAACCTGTGCCGTACGTGGCTTGGGGAAGTGCGGAGAGCATTGGCCAGCTAGTAGACATTATCGTAAACAACCTGAATTATTACATACAGCGAATGATAGTGGAGTGGGGAGCAACAACCACCCTGCTTGTTGTGGGCTTACTGTTGGCTTTCATGACTATGCTTAAAACGCTTTCCTACTTCTTGTCGTCGGCTGCCATCATACCCATACGAACAGGTGTTGTGCGCGACATCCGCAACCAAATGTATCGAAAGATTACATCGCTTTCGTTGGGTTTCTTTTCAGAAGAACGAAAGGGCGACCTCATTGCGCGAATGAGTGGCGACGTTCAAGAGGTTGAGGGTTCCATCATGTCGTCGCTCGACATGCTGTTTAAGAATCCCGTTCTTATCATAGCCTATTTCATCACGCTGGTTGTTGTGTCGTGGCAACTAACGCTTTTCACCCTGATTTTCGTGCCTTTGTTCGGCTGGTTCATGGGTTATGTGGGGCGCAGGCTTAAGCAAAACTCCATTAAGGCACAGGCGTTGTGGAGCGATACGATGAGCCAAGTGGAGGAAACATTGGGCGGGTTGCGCATTATCAAGGCTTTCTGTGCCGAAGATAAGATGAATGCACGATTCGACAAAGTGAACAGCGCCTACCGAAACGACATCATGAAGGTGAACATTCGCCAGCAATTGGCGCACCCCATGAGCGAGTTTTTGGGTACGGTAATGATTGTTATCGTGCTGTGGTTTGGCGGAATGCTGGTTTTGAACAATCAGGTGATGCAAGGGCCAACATTTATTTACTACCTCGTTATTCTTTATTCTATCATCAATCCGCTGAAAGATTTCTCGCGTGCAGGCTATAACATCCCCAAGGGCTTGGCCTCGATGGAACGCATAGACAAGATTTTGAAAGCCGAGATAGACATTAAGGAGATGGAAAACCCTGTGCACATAAGCAGCTTTGAACATCAAATAGAGTTTAGGGACGTATCGTTTAGGTATGGTGAACAATGGGTGTTGCGCCACATTAATCTAACTATACGCAAGGGACAGAGTGTGGCTTTGGTGGGGCAGAGCGGTTCGGGCAAGTCTACTTTGGTAGATTTGATTCCGCGTTACTACGATGTACAAGAGGGCGAAGTGCTTATCGACGGCATAAATGTGAAAGACTTGGGCGTGCACGACTTGCGCCAGCTTATTGGCAACGTGAACCAAGAGGCCATCTTGTTTAACGACTCGTTTTACAACAACATTACTTTCGGCGTAGACAATGCCTCTATGCACGATGTGGAGGAGGCAGCACGCATAGCCAATGCGTACGATTTCATCATGGAGACGGAACATGGTTTTGACACAAACATTGGCGATAGGGGCGGCAGACTTTCGGGCGGACAACGCCAACGTGTGAGCATCGCTCGTGCAGTGCTTAAAAATCCACCCATACTTATATTGGACGAGGCAACTAGTGCTTTGGACACTGAGAGCGAACGACTAGTGCAAGACGCCCTTGAAAGACTGATGAAAACACGCACCACGGTGGCCATTGCCCACCGCCTGTCGACCATTAAGAATGCCGACGAGATATGTGTGATACACGAAGGGCACATCGTTGAACGTGGAACACATGAAGAACTGCTGGCCATTGATGGCTATTATCGTAAGTTGAACGACATGCAGTCGCTCTGAAACCACAGTTATTATAATAAGGAGTACAACATGAAAAGAAATCGTCTGGACATTATGCAAAGTCCGTTGGCGCCATTCGTGGCGTTGCTTGCCAACCTGCTTTTGGCTTTTGGCTTGTATATCGTGGCTCGAATAGAATTTTTGTTTGAGAACTACAATTACTTTTGTGCCGTCCTGTCGCCCGCCCGTCTTTGGCGATTGTTTTATGGCGGCTACATGTTCGACCGCTCGGCAATATTCTACACCAACTCCCTTTATGTGGTGATGATGCTTTTCCCGTTGTGGATGAAAGAAACGCCGTTGTATCATAAGGTATGTAAGTGGTTGTTCGTTGTGGTTAACTCACTCACGCTGGTAATCAACTTGGGCGATTCCGTTTACTTCCCTTATACCCTTCGGCGAACCACGACAAGCGTTTTCAGCGAGTTTAAGAACGAAAACAACCTAGGCGATGTGTTCTGGGGCGAGCTTTTAGAACACTGGTACTTGGTGTTGCTGGCTGCATTGTTGATATTTCTGCTGTGCAAGCTATACGTTACGCCTAAGGTTAGGGCAGAACAATATGTTTCGGTAAAGCAACGCGTGGCTTATAGCGGAATACAGCTATTACTGTTGGCTGCCGTCACCCCCTTTGGCGTTGCAGCCTGTCGGGGTGGTTTAGACTCAGCCATTAGACCAATAACCATCAGCAATGCCAATGAATACGTTGAACGCCCCACCGAATGTGCACTAGTGCTGAACACGCCATTTGCTCTTATTCGCACCATTGGTAAGAGTGTATTCACTGTTCCCGAATATTTCAAATCGCAAGAAGAATTGGAAAAGGTATTTACACCCATTCATAACAGGCATAGGCCCTCAGCTTTATCTGCGCTTGATGCTAAGAATGTGGTGATATTGATTGTAGAAAGCTTCGGCAGAGAATACATAGGTGCACTGAACAAAGAGCTGGAAGACGGTAATTATAAAGGCTACACCCCCAATGTGGACAAACTTATAGAACAAAGTGTTACCTACAAGTATTCTTATTGCAATGGGCGCAAGAGTATAGACGGCATGCCTTCTGTGCTCTGTGGAATTCCAATGTTTGTCGAACCGTTCGTACTTTCTCCACAATCCATGAACACTTACACTGGTTTGGCTGGCATCTTAAGTAACGAAGGATACAACACGGCCTTTTTCCATGGGGCCAATCGAGGCAGTATGGGGTTCTTGGCTTTTGCAAAGAAAACTGGGTTTAAGGAGTATTATGGACGCGAAGACTATGCAGCCGACCCGCGTTTTGGCGGTGATGCCGACTTTGACGGGCATTGGGGAATTTGGGATGAACCATTTTTGCAATACTATTGCGCAAAGATGAGCGAGATGAAACAGCCTTTCATGACGACAGTATTCACCGTTTCTTCGCATACGCCTTACGTCATTCCTGAAAAGTATAAGGACGTATACCCTGAAGAAGGACTGATTATGCACAAATGCATCAGGTACACCGACATGGCCATAGGTAAGTTCTTCGAGAGCGCACGCAAACAACCTTGGTTCAAGAACACTCTTTTTGTACTGACAAGCGACCACACCAACCTGAGCGACCATGCTCAATATCAAACGGATATAGGTGGATTTTGCTCGCCTATCATTATCTATGATCCCAGCGGCGAAATAGAACCAGGCATGCGCGACGGTATCGCTCAGCAGATAGACATATTACCCACTGTGCTCAGTATTTTGGAGTATAGTAAGCCCTTCCTTTCTTTCGGGTGCGACTTGATGACAACACCGATGGAGGAAACGTATGCAGTAAACTACCTTAACGGTATTTATCAATATGTGAAGTATGGATATGTGTTGCAATTCGATGGTAAACAAACCAAGGCTGTATATGCACTGGACGACCTCTTGATGAAACATAATCTTAAAGGGAAGGTGAAACAGCAAGCGCAGATGGAGCGTGAGGTTAAGGCTATCATCCAGCAATACATGTATAGGATGGTTAACGACAAATTGATGCCTTGAGAATGAAGAATGTTATCAGTTTCATTGCTTACTATCTATTGTATGCAGCTTGGTTCGTCTTTTCTCTCTTGCCTTTCTGCGTGCTGTACGTAATATCCGACTTCTTGTACCTTGTTACATATTATGTGGTGAAATATCGACGCCGCGTTATTCGGCGGAACATCGAGAGCTCTTTTCCTGAGAAGTCGGATGTTGAGCTTCGGTCGATAGAGAAGGGCTTTTATCATTGGTTTTGCGACTACTTGGTGGAAACGATTAAGCTGATGACCATGAGTAAGCGGCAGTTGATGGAACATCTCGTGTTTACGGGGACTGATGTTATTGACCACTATGTGGACCAGGGACGTTCGTGCGGTGTGTATTTAGGCCATTATGGCCAGTGGGAGTGGATAACTTCGCTACCTTATTGGATAAGCGACAAGGGTCTGTGTACGCAAATTTATCATCCTTTAGAAAACAAACGTTTCGACAGCCTTTTTAAGAAGGTGAGGGAAAAGCAAGGTGCACGTTGTATTGCCATGGCAGCAACCTTGCGACGTGTAGTGGCTTACCAACAACAGAAACAACCCATCGTGATGGGTTACATATCAGACCAAGTGCCGTTTTGGAACAATATCCATCACTGGTTTGATTTCCTTAATCATGATACACCTGTATTGACGGGAACGGAAAAGGTTATGAAGGCAACCAATCAGGTGGTTTTCTATTGTGACGTGTCACGAACTAAGCGTGGATATTATCGCTGCGACATGCAATTGATAACCGACCAACCCAAAGGGAGAGCAGACTTTGAACTGACTGACACCTATTTTGAAAAGCTGCAACACACCATTCGCCGAGATCCGGCCCTTTATCTTTGGAGCCATAACCGTTGGAAAAGAACACGGGAGGAGTTTAACCTACGATATGACGAAGCCACAGGCAGGGTAGATCTTGGTGACATTGAAGACATTAAACGTCGAAAACTGATACAACAAAATCAACAAGGAATATGATATTTGTCAAAGGATATGGGCAGATGTGCAATAATATTCTGCAATATGCACATCTTTACGCCTTCGGAAAAGAGCATAAAGTAACCGTCGTTTCGTTGCGTTTCTCTTATAAATACCGCTTTTTTGAAATTTGCAAAAAGTGGTATCACAACCCACTTACCTACATTCTCGGCAAACTACTCATTACTTTCCGCGTTATCACCTGCATTAAAGATGGGTCGAACATTATCCAAGACCAGCAGTTATGCAAGCCCTGGATTATAGCGAGTGCAGCCTGGCACCTACGTTATCCAGACTTGTTTCTCAAATATAGGGATGATATTGCTCGCATTTTTGAAATAAAACCAACTATTCAAGCAAAAGTAAACTGCTGGATGAACACCCATCCGCAGGCAGACATTAACTTAGGACTACACATCCGGCGCGGAGACTACATTCGTTGGCAGGGCGGAAAATACTTCTTCAGTGATGAAGTATATCATCGCATCATAAAAGATTTCATCGCATTGCATCCCAATGAAACCATCAATATTTACATTTGCACTAACGATAACGCGCTCAATATTGATGGCTTTACCGCTGTTCACCCCACCACTTTCCTTTCAGAAGGCAGTGCAATCGAAGACTTGCAACTCTTGGCATCATGCGATTACCTTATCGGCGTTAAAAGCACTTTCTCGCTTTGGGCGTCTTTTTATCGCCGCGTGCCGCTTTACTGGATTATGGATAAAGACGTACCGCTCACCGCGCAGTCATTTGTCTACTTCGACGACGTATTTACCACAGTCTAAATCGCTCACCCATTATGCCCAAGGTATCCGTTATTGTGCCCAACTACAACTATGGCCGTTTTCTTCCGCAACGCCTGGAGAGCATTCTCTCCCAAACCTTTCAAAATATGGAAGTCATTCTGCTCGATGATTGTTCCACCGACAATAGCCAAGCTGTTTTATCTCAATATGCCACACATCCATTGGTCAGTCGCATCGTTTTCAATGAAAAAAATAGTGGAAGCCCCTTTGCACAATGGCGGAAAGGTATTGACTTGGCCCAAGGCGAGTATGTTTGGATAGCAGAAAGCGACGATTATTGCGAGCCTACTTTATTGGCAACACTGGTCAGGGCACTCGATCAATATCCTACGGCCGCCATTGCCTTTGCCGGTGCTGTCTTGGTAGATGAGAATGGAAAGCCCACTGGAAGAGAGTTTGATTATTGGCACAAGCACGAGGACGGTTCAGTTCGCTTTTATCCTTCAAAAAGCTATCTGCGCAAATTGTTAATGTGGCGATGTTCTGTTTACAATGCTGCCGGTGTCCTGTTTCGTAGAGACCTGTACCTGCAAATTGACAAACGATACGCCGGCTTGCGTTATTGCGCCGATTGGTTGTTCTGGATTGAGATGGCATTGCGTGGGGATGTCGTAGAAGTTCGTAAGAAGTTGAATCGCTTTAGAATGCATAACGATAGTGTAACTGCACGTTCTGAGAAAACCAAAGGTGTTTTTGAAGAACAGCTTATCATCGCCCATCGCCTTTGGGCTCTACCTTTTATTGGCTCCTATCGTTTAAGTTTGGCGCGCGGAGCTTTCTACAAAAAAATTAAACGAATGTTTCCCGATGTCCAAAATCGCAAAGAGCCAATGCAAAGAGCGAAAGCATTAGGTGTAAAACGTTCTGATTATGTACTCGAACGTATCATCAAATCAATCCATCAAGTAATTCCTTTTCTATATCATTCATAATTTAAAACTCGGTTATATATGAAAACTTCGATCATCGTTTCAACCTACAATTGGCCTCAAGCCTTGCAAATTTGTTTGGGAAGCATACTGAAACAAACCGTACTGCCAGACGAAATCGTTATAGCTGACGACGGTTCTACAGGCGAAACACGGCGGCTTGTTGAAGAAATGCAGGCCAAAAGCAATGTACCCATTGAGCATGTATGGCATGAAGACAAAGGGTTTAGGCGAACCACCATCATGAACAAGGCAATAGCCCGTGCATCAGGTGACTATATTCTGCAAGTAGATGGGGATGTTATTCTGTCTCCTCACTTTGTGTCTGATCATCTCGAATTGGCGGAAAAGAACTATTTTGTATGCGGAAGTAGGGTAAAGCTTACGCCCCAAAACACCCAAGAAATACTAGCTACGTCTCAATTCAAACTCAAATACAGCAGCCTGCCCCTCACGTTTCTACTCAACAGTTTTCGTTCACGGCTGTTTCGCCACCTGTTGGCTGAGCGTTATGCCCGCAAAATAGACCACCTCCGGGGATGCAACATGGCGTTTTGGAAAAACGACCTTATCAAAGTAAACGGTTATAACGAAGACCTGGCGCAATGGGGACACGAAGACGGCGAACTTGCCTACCGTTTACATTTCGCCGGAGTAAAAAAGAAGGCACTCAAAATGGGTGGAAATGTGTATCATCTTTATCATAAAGAAGCATCAAAAAGTAATGAGCAACGCCATTTAGACGAACTGGAAAAAGTTAAACGCAATCATCTTGCTTGGTGCGAAAATGGATTAAACAAGCATCTTTAACTTGCGTTCATGGGTAGCTTAACAAAGCAAGTCTGTCACATTACATGGCTCGTCCTGCTGTGTGCCTAATCCCGAAGGGCCTTGCAATTCTTTTGTAACAGCCTTGAAGAAAGGCCGTACCATTTTACAAAGGAAGATGAAGTGTCGGTTAAAAGGAACGGGCGTGGCACGATGCCCAACTCTTTCTGTGCATCAATAATGTTTAATCTACCCAACTTCTATTTGGCTTGCCTCCTAAATTCAATCATCTTCGCTACAATAGTGAACTGATAGATGCCTTCCCATACGGCATGAATAAACCCAGGGACGCCATCCCTAAAGCCTCCTTTGAGAATGTACGAACGGAAGAAACGGAAGAATGGACGACCTAACAGTGCACCAACACCATAGTGTTTGTGGAGACGTTTTGAGATTTCATTGTCCGAATAGACATTGTTCTTGTTGTTCAATGTTGAGATAGAGTCGTTAGCCAGATGTTCGAAAGCCAAGTCTTTACGGTTTCTAGGTAAACGAATAACTCGGCCTTCTACTATGGGCGAGGCGTGTATGATGGCGGGCCAGGTTGTCACTTCTTTTTTAAAGAAACGCAAAATATAGTCGGGATAACAAGCATGCATGAACTTCCCCATGAAATAATTCTTGCGCGGAATGGCCACTCCCTCTGCGCATGCCGGCTGAGAGATGTGGTTGTACAGGTAAGTTCGTAGCTCTTCACTAACGATTTCATCTGCATCCAGCACCAAGACCCATGGAAATGAAGCCTGTTCAATGGCGAACTGGCGTGCGGGCTCAACGATGTTATGGTCTTTCTTTTCAAAAGTAACAACTCGGCAGCCCATGCCTTTCGCTATGTCCAAGGTGTTGTCTGTACTTTCCATGTCGCAAACCACAATCTCGTCAAAACCACTGGCTGCATTTATCACTTGCATCAAATGGCGTTCGGCGTTGTAAGTATTTATAACAACAGATATTTTCTTTTCATCATTCATGTTGCAAATGTAATTAATTCTTGTCTACAAACAACAAGCGTATACGTATTTATCCCGATTCAGATGACGCTCCTGTCTACATAATTCCCCTTAAACGGAGCTTTTTGGCGGCATTCCGTTTAAGGGGAGTTTGCCTTTCGAAGGTGGGATATGGTATTTATGGCCTTAGTAATTGTCGTCCTCGTCACCGATGTTTTCGGCCTCCATGCCCAGTTCGTCGTTGTCTTCTTCGAACGTTGTTCGGTAGCTTTCTTCGGTGAGGATGTCCTCGTCGAACGAATCGTCCTCATCCTCGTCGTCCTTATATTGGCTTTCCGAGTCGTTCACTTCGTCTTCGTCCTCATTGTCTTCGTCACGACTGCTAAGGTCTTTCTCGTCTGCAAAGTTGTCGTCGTGTCGGGATGTAACCCTTTCCATTTCGGGTTTTTCCTTAACGAAAATGGCCTCCACCCACGTTCCTTTCTCTATTTCAAGTGCTTCAAATCCGTCTTCGGTCTTCTTGTCGAACATGCCGCCTTTCTTGTGCAGACGGTCCTTTGGCAATACGGTCGTGCTCACCTCAAAGCCGCTTTCGATGATGTCTTTCACGCTTTGTGACAGCGAATCCCAGCCTCCGCCAAAGTTTCTGTCAAGCACTTCGATGAGTTTTGCTGCCGAAATGTGGCGTATGTTTTCGTAAGTAAGGTCGGTAACACGCATGATGGGGCGTTTCTTAATGGCCAGTTTCGTCTTTTGTCCTTCTTCCAGCCTTATCGCTCCCACCTTAAATCCGCGTTCCTCATACTTCTTTATGATTTCAGGTCGGTCTATCTTTATCTCTTCTGCTTCAAACGCGCTTTTCACAACGTCCATATAATGCCGTGCGTTATCTTTTAGGTCGGCGTCTTTTTCTGCTGCTTCCCACATTCTGAACACGTCATTCTCTTGTATGCTCCACACGTTGCTCTTGCTAAGTGTTTTAAGAGTCAAAGCTTTTTTTTCTTGTTTCATATATGATTGATTATCTTTCTTGCGATGATTGCTTATTGGGGGGATGTCACGTAAATGTGCCGTCTGCACAAAGACAACCCGATAGTCTGTTTTCAACCTTTTGTGTGTTGTATTGCTGCAAAATTATATACTTTCATTAAATCTACAAACTTTTGCAACAAAAATATTAATCACACCCCCATTATAGTTGTATCAAAATGCACATTCCACGTACTTGCGCCAAGCCAACCCCGCTTTCGGTTGATGCCAACGCGCAAACAATAGCCCACTAAACGCGCACTTGTGTAGGTTTTCTAAATAAAAATAAGTATCTTTGCAGCAAAAAGAAACGAAATGGGCATATTCGGGTTTTTCAACAAAAGCAAGAAAGAAACGCTAGACAAAGGTTTGGAAAAGACCAAGCAAAGCGTTTTTAGCAAGTTAACGCGTGCGATAGCCGGAAAGTCAAAGGTTGACGACGAGGTTCTCGACGACTTGGAGGAAATCCTAATCACATCCGACGTGGGCGTAGACACTACGTTGAAAATCATTGAGAGAATTGAAACACGGGTGGCTCGCGACAAGTATGTGTCGACAAGCGAACTGAACAACATCCTGAAAGAAGAGATTACCGCACTGCTTTCCGAGAATAACACGCAAGACAACGACAGTTGGGAACTCCCCGATACGGGTAACCCATACGTGATACTCGTGGTGGGCGTTAATGGAGTGGGAAAAACAACCACCATAGGTAAGCTGGCCCATCAGTTTAAACAAGCAGGCAAGAAGGTTTACCTTGGTGCCGCCGACACTTTCAGGGCTGCTGCCGTAGAGCAGATTTGCATCTGGGGCGAGCGCGTTGGTGTGCCCGTTGTGAAACAACAGATGGGCTCCGACCCCGCATCGGTGGCATTCGATACGCTCAGTTCGGCCAAAGCCAATGGTGCCGACGTAGTTATCATCGACACGGCAGGCCGACTACACAATAAGGTGGGGCTGATGAACGAGTTGAAGAAGATAAAGGAAGTGATGAAAAAGGTACTGCCCGAAGCTCCTAACGAAGTGTTATTGGTGCTTGATGGCTCAACGGGGCAGAACGCTTTCGAGCAAGCCAAGCAGTTTTCGGCCGTTACCAACATCACCGCATTGGCCATTACCAAACTCGACGGCACGGCCAAGGGGGGCGTGGTGATTGGCATCAGCGACCAATTAAAAGTTCCCGTAAAGTACATTGGCCTAGGCGAGGGCATGGAAGACCTACAACTCTTCAACCGCCAGCATTTCGTAGATTCGCTTTTCAATGAATAACAAAAGTTGCTGAGTTTGTAGTATAGTGAACTCGTTGAGTACTTCAACCTTCAAGTTCGTCGGTTTTTAATTGAGAACATGATGGTGAAACATTAAACTAGTGAACTTACAAACTCATCAACTTACAATGAATAAACGGGGCAACATCCCCATTCGCCTTGCCAGAGCACCACTGCATTCGTGCTGTGTCTCTTCGTTCCCCACGTTGTTCGTGCGGACAAGGCGACATCACAACAAGTACTCAAACATTAGAATGAAAAAGAATCAGGTTGACATCATCACAATGGGGTGTTCAAAGAACCTCGTTGATAGTGAATTGCTGATGAAGCAATTTGAAGCGAACGGATACCACTGCGTGCACGACAGCAAAAAACCGAATGGAGAAATCGTTGTTATCAACACATGTGGTTTCATAGAAAGTGCAAAAGAAGAGAGCATCAACACCATCTTAGAGTTTGCACAAGCCAAAGAAGAAGGGCGTTTGAAACAGCTTTACGTGATGGGTTGCCTGTCGCAACGCTACCAAAAGGAGTTGGAACAGGAAATACCGCAGGTAGATAAGTTCTACGGCAAGTTCAATTACAAAAACTTGCTTAAAGATTTAGGAAAGGGTGTCATCGCATCGTGCAACGGAACGCGCAGCATTACCACGCCCCGCCACTATGCCTACCTGAAAATTAGCGAAGGTTGCGACCGCAGTTGCGCCTATTGCGCCATACCGCTTATCACGGGCAAGCACGTAAGTCGCCCCAAAGAAGAAATTCTTGAAGAGGTGCGCAGCTTGGTTTCGCAGGGCGTAAAAGAGTTTCAAATCATCGCCCAAGAGCTTACTTATTACGGTGTAGACCTCGATGGGCAACGCCAGATAACCGATTTGATTAGCGAAATGGCCGACATCAAGGGCGTGGAGTGGATAAGGTTGCACTATGCCTACCCCAATCAGTTCCCCCACAGCCTGCTCCAAGTCATCAAGAACAAGCCAAACGTGTGCAAATACATCGACATCGCCCTGCAACACATATCCGACAACATGCTTACACGCATGCACCGGCATGTAACCAAGGCTCAAACGATGGAACTGATAAAGCGCATTCGCGAAGAAATACCCGGCATTCACCTGCGCACAACGTTGATGGTTGGATTTCCAGGAGAAACGGAAGACGACTTTAACGAGTTGCTCGACTTTGTGAAATGGGCGCGTTTCGAACGCATGGGCGCCTTTGCCTACTCGGAAGAAGAAGGTACTTACAGCGCGAAACATTACGAAGACGACATACCAGACGAAGTGAAACAACGCCGACTGGACCAACTGATGGCCCTGCAACAAGATATCAGTGCGGAGGTAGAGGCCCAAAAGGTGGGCAAAACGCTCCGAGTGATTATCGACAGAAAGGAAGGCGACTACTATATAGGGAGAACGGAATGGTCTTCGCCAGAGGTAGACCCCGAAGTGCTTATCCCAGCAACGGTGAAATTGCGCGTTGGAAGTTTCTACAATGTGCGCATCACCGACAGTGAAGAATTTGACTTATATGGTGAAATAGAATGAACAACAAAGAGTTTATAACCGAACTGGCGCAACAAACGGGTTATACACAGAACGTAACCCAAACATTAGTGCGCAACGTCATCGACGAAATGGCTGTACGTTTCGACGAGGGTGACGTCGTTTCGATACCTGGATTCGGCACATTCGAAGTGAAAAAACGACTCGAACGCGTGGTGGTCAATCCTGCCACCCAGCAGCGCATGCTAGTTCCACCTAAACTCGTGTTGAATTTTAGGCCCACGGCTTCCATTAAGGAACGTCTCAAAAATGGAGGTGAAGATGAATAACAGAGTTGGTATCCGCGAGTTGGCAATGGCTCTTGTCAATAAAAACAAGCTTTCTTTGAAGGAGGCCGAGAACTTTGTGGCAACAATGTTCGATACGCTTAACGTGGGATTGAACGACGATAAGCAAGTTAAGCTAAAAGGGCTTGGCACGTTTAAGGTGATGAGCGTTAGTGCGCGCAAGAGCGTTGACGTTAATACGGGCGAGCCGATAATCATTGATGGGCGCGATAAGATTTCCTTTACGCCCGACAGCACCATGAAAGATTTGGTGAACAAGCCCTTTGCCCAATTCGATACGGTTGTTATCAACGATGGTGTTGACTTGAAAGAGTTGGAGCGAATGGACTGGACGGAGACGACATCAGACGCTGACCGCACGCCCTTGAACGATAATTCGGACGATGCAGAGTTAACGCCCACCTCTACCTTGCCGCCTTCTAAGATTGAAACCGTGGTGAACCAAGCTGCCGATGCATTGGCTAGCGCACCCGTAGAAGTGCCCAACGAAACAGAAGTGCCGGTTAAGAAGGCTCCCGAAAAGAGTCATATTCTCACGATGCAACAGCTTTCGGCACTTAATGGCGACCAACGGCCAATTGCTGTTGCTGAAAATGCAGTGAATGCAACAACCCAACTTACCCTCACTGCCGACCAGTTGCGCCTGCTTAACGGCGGCGAAAGGCACAACGAACAGGAACAGCGTGTTGTTCAGCGTGCGGAGTTAGAGTTGGAGGAAACCTCCATTGAAACAGGAACAGGCGCGCCCGACATCCTTTCTGATGATGAAACGGAAGGGACACAAGCACAAACCCAATCGGTTGAAGGGCTTTCTGAGCAGGCAGACGAAACGCCCGATGCTACCGAAATGGATGTTGTAGATGGGGTAGAGGCAAGCGATGTGGAAGAAACACATAATGATGTGGAAGGCGAACCCGCAAAAGAAGAAGACATGCTTGATGCCGACAATGACATTGTAGATACCGATACCGACGCTGATAACGAGTGCGAACCTGTACAAGCGGCTTGCGCGATGCCTGTTGTTGAAGGCCTAACGCTTGTTGACGAGAACTTGGAGACAGAAGACGAGCTTACACCAGAAGATACGGAAAGCAACAGTGCTGACGACTCGGATGTGGAAACCGAACTTCAATCTGATGAAGAGGACTCAGACGACGACGACGAAACAGATGAAAACTCGTGTGAATACGAAGAGGACGAATGGGAAGAAGAGGAGCGCAGAAGAAAGCGCAGAAGGCTTATTGTGGCCTGTGTTGTTGGCATTATTGTGGTTGTTGGCGGTGTGGCTTGGTACCTATTGAACCAAATGCAGCTGAAAGACAACCGCATATCGCACCTCGAAACGCTATTGAATACCTCTAAACCTTCTGATTCAAAGGCATCCGAGCAGCCGCTTTCGCCTACCGATTCGGCACGTGAAGACTCGATAAACAGGCTAATAGATGCCCAAACCAAAGCCGATTTGGCAGCTAGCGAGGCGAAGATAGCACAAAATGCTGAGAAAAAGGCGGAGAAAGCAGACAATAAGAAGCCTGCTGCAACAGCCTCCGAGAATAAGAAACCTGCCGAAAAAACGGCGGATAAACCTGCGCCAAAGCAAGAGAAGGCTAAGGCCAACACAACCGAAAACCAAAACTACAAGCAATACGAGAAAGACGCCCGCGTGCGAACAGGTGCTTATAAGATTGTGGGTATTGCCCATGTGGTAACGGTTACAAAAGGTCAAACGCTTTATTCGCTAAGCAAAAGCATGTTAGGTCCAGGCATGGAGTGCTACATTGAGGCTGTTAACGGAAATGTGAAGGAACTGAAAGAAGGACAAAAAATAAAAATTCCTAAGCTTGAATTGAAGAAACCAAAGACAACATCTAAGAATTAAGCTTGTTGGGGGGACGTAAGCACTTGGGCTTGTGTCCCCTAAATCATTTCTAATGTTTCAAAACTCGCACCAATTTACCAACTCGCGAAAGTTAATACCCCACACTCCCATTAGGTCATTAACGCACAAACTGATTAACTCGAACCTAATCTACTTTACTTTACATACGCACGAACTCCCGAACTCATAAACTGGAAAACTCACCAACTCGCCAACTCACCAACTCGCCAAC
>NZ_GG740072.1:411292-442762 GCF_000162415.1 Prevotella sp. oral taxon 317 str. F0108
TTACCAACTCACCAACTCACCAACTCACCAACTCACCAACTCAATAATCCATCAACTCAAAAACTTAAAATCTTGCGTTATATTTTACAATATCGCTCTAATTTCTACTCCGTTCTAGCGAAAATATAGGTCATAAAGTAGGTAAATAACTACTGTTTCTAACCTTTCACGCCTTTTGTTTTGTCCATTTTTGAGAGCAGGACCTGCATTTTGTACCATTTAGCCTTTCTAGTTTGGTCGCCGACTCGCAATTTTGCAAGCCCCAAAACCCACTTTTAGACCCTAAAATCTCACTTTTTAACGGCTATTTTGCCCTTTTGAGCCATGTTTTTAGTGGCTCAGAAGGGTTTTATCCATCTCTTTGCAGTGAATTTTTATGCGTGCTGTACCGCATTTTGCACCATTTTGTACTGCATTTTGCACCATTTTGCCTTGCGTTTAGCACCAAAACGCACTGCGTTTAGCGGCATATTGCACTGCATTTTGCTGCAAATAGCCCAAAATCTAGTGCGCATTGCGGTTTTATGCAAGGTGTATTCATTTTGTATGCATTAACATACCACCCCTTTTTGCACCAAAACTAACCTTCGCGAGAATCGAATTTTTGGGGCAAGGTGGGCGGTTGGTGAATGAAAAGGGCATTCATAATGTTAAAATTTGCACGTAAAATAAGACAAATTGAAGTTGGGAAGTTGACGGGTAGGCAAGCTATCAGGTAGACAAATTAATAAGTAGATGAATAGACAAGTTAACAAGTAAACGGGTTGAACAGTTGATAGGTGCAGCCCTCTTTTTTCGCCTTAGCTAGTTTACAAGTTTGTGAGTTAATGAGCTTACCGCTTAACAAGAGGACTAGCTGAGCAACCAATGAGTTGCCATGTGGACAAGTTGAATGGTTTACTCATTGGCAAGCAGCTAAGTTGGCCAATTGCAACCTTGTATATAGGAATGGCATTTACCCCAAACGGATTGCAAAATGGGGATGCTTGCTAAGCAAATTTGAAGTATAGTGAAACAGAATTTTGTTTGAAAAGCCACAGCAGCATCGTAAGCAAACAAAATACCTCCTTTTCCTCCGCGTAAGGAATTATTCATTCCAGGCAACGCACGTGGTGCACGCTTCTAACAACAACTTTGCAAATGCAATTCTGTTTGGCTGTAATAATGAACTGCACCGAATACTCATCGCATTTCTATAAAACAAGTTCTTGTATTTGTTCATCCCCATATAAAGCAGAAATCCCAACCATAGCAATATGGTTGGGATTCTGTTGTTTGTTTGGAATAAGTGTAATTGTTTTATTTATGCCTCAGCTTCCGGTATTACAGAAACATAGCTTTTGTCCTTGCGGCTCTTGCGAAAGTTCACAACACCGTCGATAAGTGCGAAGAGCGTATCGTCTTTACCGATGCCCACGTTCTTGCCGGGGTTGTGTTTCGTGCCACGCTGACGAACGATAATGTTACCAGCAGTAACCTTTTGTCCGCCATAAATCTTAACGCCAAGTCTTTGTGAAGCTGATTCGCGTCCGTTCTTAGAACTACCAACACCTTTTTTATGTGCCATTCTTAATTCCTCCTGCGTTTAAGCGATTACTTGTTTAACTTCTACTTGCGTGAACTGAGCGCGATGACCATTCTTCTTGCGATAGTCTTTGCGGCGTTTCATCTTGAAAACGATGACCTTGTCACCTTTTACAAGGGGGTTCACTACTTCTACTACTACTTTCGCACCTTCAACGGTGGGTGCGCCAACGGTTACTGCTCCTTCTTTGTCTACAAGCAGCACCTTGTCAAACTCAACAGTTTTGCCGGCCTCCACATCTTTAATGTGGTGAACATAGAGTTTCATACCCTGTTCTACCTTAAACTGCTGACCGTTAATTTCTACAATTGCGTACATTATAATGTTTGTAAAACGGTTTTCCGCGAGGCGTTCAGACTCGTTCCGACACTTTTTAAGCCTCCACGGACTAAAACAGGTGCAAAGTTACGAAATATATTTGGGTGTTTTATTTTATTGAGACATGGCAATAATAAATTTAACACATATTAAGGGTTAAAACGCTTTGTCGTCTATAAAGCGCATGGTTTTAAGGCGTTAAGCCATCTGTATTTTAGGCTTTATGCCCGTTAGTCTTGTGCCTTTAAGTTTTTCATTTCATTGCTTTGTAAATTCATTCGTTCATAAGTGCGTAGGGCTTAAACCCTGGAATGGCCTGCGATAAAAGCCTATAAACTTAGTTGTACAAAAACTTGGAAACGCAACTATTTTCGCCTAGCGTTGTGTTTTCCGAAAATATTTCTATATATTTGCATGCGTAACCGTAAATATATAGGCTATCAGTTTGCTTTTCCAACATCGGCGCAAGGCGCTTGTCGTCAGGCATCTTTTGGTTTGCCTGTGGGTGTTGGGCCTTTTTGCTTGTGGCGACAAGAATGTTGCCGAGGCAGACAGGCTCAACAGTATGGCCTATGCCTTTCACTATCGCAATCTTGATTCCACGGCAGCCTATGCCCAACGCGCTTTGAACGTGTCGGGAAACTATGCAGCCGGGCGAGCCGAGGCTTTGAACAATATGGCTTTCGTGCGCATATCTAAGATGGAGTTCGAAACGGCATCGAAACTGCTTAACGATGTGAAAGACATCACCGACAACCAAGTGGAACTGCTTGTGGCCGATGTGCAGCTGATGCGGCTTTGCCAAAGGCAGTCGCGCAACAAAGATTTCTATAACTATCGCGAAAGTGCATTACGCCGATTAAAGCGCATTAAGGAAGAGGCCTACAACCTTTCGCCGCGACTGCGCAAGCGAATGATATATGCCGAAACCGAACTTTATATCGTGGCGTCGGTGTATTTTTACTATATCGGCTTGCCCGATAGGGCCATTGCCGAACAAGAAAACATCAAGCCCAACGGCGATATACAGCAAGACACGGCGCAATGGTTGAGCTATATGTACAATGTGGGAGCAGGCGGACTGATAACGGCACCCACGAAGGAGGCCATATCGCAGCAAGAGTTCGACTTCTTGTTTCGCTGTTATGGGCTTGCCATACAAAGCAATTATCCTTATTGGGAGGCCAACTCGCTGCAAGCCATAAGCGAACACTTAATAGACAAGCAACAGCGGCGCCAATTGTTGCGTGATAATGCAACGGCCATTACCATACTTAACACCGACGACATGCCCGACAGTTTGCTGGCAGGCAACTTGGCACAGAGGGCGTTGGTGATGTTTTCCAGCTATGGCAACGTTTATCAAACGGCTGGTGCATACCGTACACTGGCCTCTTGCTACTGGGCACTGAAAGATTACAAGTCGGCCCTTTTCTGTTTGCAAAACGCCCTGTACCGAAACCCGGACATAAACAAAGCCCCCGACCTGGTGTCGTCTATCTGCGAACAGCTCAGTTTGGTGTATTCGGCCATGAACATGAAAATCCAAAGCGACGTTAACCGCAACGTGTACCTCGACATACAACGGCAAACCCGACAAGACAAGCAACAAGAGGCGCGAGCCGAACAGCTTGAAAATTCGTCGAAACAGCTTAACATGATGCTTGTGTATGTGGGTGTGGCCATCGTGTTGGTGGTGCTTTTGCTCTATTTTTTCAACTCCTTGCGTGCCAGGCAAGCCGCAAAATATTCGCCGGAGAAGATGCTTGAACCCCTGCGACAGTGGGAAAAGGTGAACGCACAGCACGTGGAAGAGCAGAACGACCGCTACGAAGAACTGCACGAAGAGCAGGAGATAGGTAGGCGACATGTGGTGGAGAACAAGAAGAAGAACATCGAACAGCGCGCCAAGGTGTCGTTGGTAAACTCGGTTGTGCCCTTTATCGACCGGATGCGACACGAAATTCATCGGCTGAACGCCGTGCAAGAACCCGAAAACATTAGGCAAGAACGGCTGGACTATGTGAAGGAGCTTACCGATAAGATAAAAGAATACAACGCCATTCTTACCCAATGGATACAGATGAGGCAAGGAGAACTGAGCCTGCACGTGGAAAGTGTGGCGTTGCAACCGCTCTTCGACATCGTTGGCAAAAGCCGAATGGGATTTGAACACAAGGGGATTAAGCTGGTGGTGGAGTCTACAACCGAGGTGGTGAAAGCCGACCGCACGCTTACACTCTTTATGATTAACACGCTGATAGACAATGCACGCAAGTTTACAGAAAGAAACGGCAAGGTTACGCTAAGCGCACGTGTTGCCGAGGAGGAGGGTTATGTAGACATCGTGATTGCCGATACCGGCGTGGGAATGACCGAAGAAGAACGGGCGCACTTGTTCGAACGCAAGGTGATAAACTCGTCTTCGGCCGATGTGCAGACGTCGCATGGTTTCGGATTGCTCAACTGTAAGGGCATTATCGACAAGTATAAAAAGGTAAGTAGGATATTTAGCGGCTGCTCCATTTCGGTTGAAAGCGAAAAGGGTAAGGGCAGCGTGTTCTGTTTTAGGCTGCCCAGAGTGGTGCGTATGCTTGCTGTTGTGCTGGCGCTGTGTGGGGGAATGCAGGTTCATGCCGCGACTGCAAGAGACAGTGTGCATGGCAACCGAAGTAAAATCCTAGACCGCATATCCGCTTATACCCCCGAAGGAAAGTTGCTTAAACGTGCTAACGCATACGCCGACAGTGCCTATTTTGCCAACGTTAACGGCCGATATGCCAAGACCTTGCAGTATGCCGACAGCTGTATAGGAAAACTTAATGACCTATATCGGCTGAAAGCTCCGCACGGAAAAGACCTGATGGTGGCTTATTCGAAAGCGGTGGACAAGCCAGCAGAGATACAATGGCTGAACGATAGCTTGGAAACCAATTTCAGCATCATACTCGACATACGCAACGAAAGTGCCATCGCGGCATTGGCCTTGCACGAATGGGACCTGTATCGTTATAACAACGAGGTGTACACAAAGCTTTTTAAGGCCCTTTCGGCCGACAATACGCTCGATGCTTACGTGGTGGGCATGCAGCAATCAAAGGCCAACAAAACCATCAGTATCGTTGTGCTTGTCTTGCTTTTGTTGCTTATCATCCCTGCCTATTATGTGCTGTTCTATCGCCATTACGTAGCCTATCGCATCTATGTGGAAAGGGTTGAGGATATAAATAAGGTGTTGATGAACACCGGAGAGGCACAAGCCAAACTCGACGCCATAGCCCGTATCATCAAGTCGATAGACAGGCATGGTGGCGAAACGGTGCAGTTTAAGTCGCTTAACGAGGTGGTAAGCCAGATAAGCGAGGTGTTGCAGAAGAGCGTAGAGATGGAGAAGGCGCGCGAAGAGAGCATAGAAATGGCCGAAGACGAACTGCGCCGAGTGGAGATAGAGAACGATAAACTGCACGTTAACAACAGCGTGCTGGACAATTGCCTTAGTGCACTGAAACACGAGACGATGTATTATCCCTCGCGCATTAGGCAACTGATTGAGAACGGCGGCGAAGATTTGCACGACATGAACGAGTTGGTGGACTATTATAAGGAGTTGTACATGCTGTTGAGTGCCCAGGCGATGCGCCTTGTCGACGACTTGCGCTACTCGTACAGGCCTGTACCGCTAAAACAACTGCTCGATGTCTTGCCCCACACAAGCGAAGACGGTGTAGGTGAGGGGCGGCATATCCTGGGTGACGAAGACCTCTTAGGCTACCTGTTCGGCATCCTCGCCGGCCTCTTCGAGGGCCATTCGGTTGCATTGGCAGTAAAAGACAAGGGGGCGAGATACGTGGAAATAGACCTCGAACTGCCCAGTGTGATGTACACCGACGAACAGTGTAGAGAATTGTTCACACCCACAACGCCCAACTTGCAGTTTTATCTGTGTAGGCAAATCGTACGCGACACGGGCGAGTTTACCAACGCCAGGGGCTGCGGCGTGTTTGCATCGAACATCGAAAACAAGACGCATATCGCGATAACCCTGCCCAAAACAACGCAGGCATAAACACTAAACATCAAACAACCACAAAAGACATGGACAAATTTAAAGTGATAATCGTGGAGGACGTACCCTTAGAATTGAAGGGTACGGAAGGCATATTCAGAAACGAAATACCGGAGGCTACCATCATCGGGACGGCAGATAACGAGCCGGCGTATTGGAAATTGCTGAAACAAGAGCTGCCCGACCTGGTGCTGCTAGACCTCGGTTTGGGCGGTTCTACCACCATCGGCGTAGAGATTTGCAGGCACACCAAGGAGCAATTTCCCAAGGTTAAGGTGCTTATCTTTACGGGCGAGATACTTAATGAGAAACTGTGGCTCGACGTTCTCGACGCTGGGTGTGATGGAATTATACTCAAAAGCGGCGAATTGCTTACGCGGGGCGACGTGGCCAGCGTGATGAATGGCAAGCGATTGGTGTTTAATCAGCCCATTCTCGAAAAGATTGTGGAGAAGTTCAAGCGCGTGGTGAGCAACCAGATTTTTAGGCAAGAGGCTTTCATCACTTACGAGATAGACGAGTATGACGAGCGTTTCTTGCGCCATTTGGCTTTGGGTTACACCAAAGAGCAAATAACCAACCTGCGAGGAATGCCTTTTGGCGTGAAGAGTTTGGAGAAAAGACAAAACGAATTGGTAAATAAACTCTTCCCAAATGGTAATGGCGGGATGGGCGTTAACGCCACGCGACTGGTGGTAAGAGCCATCGAACTGCATATACTTGATATAGATAACCTTGTTCCAGATAATGGGTAAGCACAAGATGGTTTGCCATCGGCGAACAGGAAAGTACATCGCACGGCTCGCACTGGCGTTAGGTGTGTTGCAATTAGTTGCCGTGCTGGGTTCGTGGATATTCAAAGCCGTGAACCCAGAACTTCCTATACGCTCGCTTTTAAGTGCAGAAGGCATCAGATGGATGGTGGGAAACTTCGGTGATAACCTTGCGGGGCGGGGCTTGGTTTGGCTCCTGCTGGGCAGTATGGCCTATGGTTCGGTGAGGTTTTGCGGCATTCTCGATGTGCCGCGCAAGCGGAAAGCCATGTCTTTTTGGGACCATTTCGGGCTGATGGTGGCCTTAGCCGAACTTTTTGTGATTGTGGTATTGATGCTTTTGCTCACAGTTTTGCCCCACGCCGTTTTGCTTGGGGTAACGGGAAACCTATATCCCAGTAGCTTTTCAAAAAGCTTTTTCCTCATGGTTTGCCTTTCGGTATGCTTTATTAGTGTGTCGTTCGGGGTGGTAAGTTCGCGTTTGCGTTCGCTCGAAGAGGTGTGCGACTGTCTTGTTGCGGGCATTGCTTACACCCTTCCGCTATGGCTTATCTATATTTTGGCCATCGA
Source organism: Prevotella sp. oral taxon 317 str. F0108 (assembly GCF_000162415.1). Taxonomy (NCBI): domain Bacteria; kingdom Pseudomonadati; phylum Bacteroidota; class Bacteroidia; order Bacteroidales; family Prevotellaceae; genus Prevotella; species Prevotella sp. oral taxon 317. The sequence goes on from NZ_GG740072.1 coordinate 418,605, forward strand.
GCTGTACGCCTCTTTGCGGTTTGTTTTCGTGCTTTCGTAATGAAAGGGTAGGGCGGAAACTACGAAAGAGTAGGGCGCGAACAACGAAAGAGTAGGGCGCGAACAACCGCATTCGGGATGAAATACCTGGTCATAGCGTGCTTTTGTGATGAAAGGGTAGGGCACGAACGGCCCAATCGCCACGCCATAAGCCTTCTTACGCACTTGAAACGCCCGTGTTCATTGGCCGTTAAACGGCCTTTTTGCCCACTTTATGCCTTTAATCGAACAATGTTATAGTGCTTTTTGGCGTATTTTAGCGGTTTTTGTTTTACCGAATGAGAAAAATATCGTAACTTAGCACCTTGTAAATCGTGGAGAAAAAGGCCTTAAATCGAAAGGAAATGGCCTTAGAACGAATATTCAATAAAATCACAATAGATTAGATGGACGAAAATCAAACAATCGATCAAGACAGGATAATCAAGATCAATATCGAAGAAGAAATGAAGTCTTCGTACATTGATTATAGTATGTCGGTTATTGTTGCGCGTGCGTTACCCGATGTGCGCGACGGCTTTAAACCCGTTCACAGGCGCATTTTGTATGGAATGCTGGGCTTAGGAAACACCAGTGACAAGCCATATAAGAAATGTGCGCGCGTGGTGGGCGACGTTTTGGGTAAGTATCACCCGCACGGCGACTCCTCGGTGTACGGCGCATTGGTGCGCTTGGCACAAGATTGGAACATGCGCTACACCTTGGTAGACGGTCAAGGAAACTTCGGAAGTGTTGACGGAGACTCGGCTGCGGCCATGCGTTACACCGAATGTAGGCTCTCGAAGTTGGGCGAACGCATCATGGACGACCTTGAAAAGGACACCGTGGACATGGAAGAGAACTTCGATGCCACGCTACAAGAACCCCAAGTGATGCCTACCAAGATACCAAACCTACTCGTTAACGGTGGTAACGGTATCGCCGTGGGTATGGCTACCAACATGCCAACCCACAATTTGGCCGAAGTCTTGGACGGTTGCTGTGCTTATATCGACAATCCTGAAATTGATACAGAGGGACTGATGCTGCATATCAAGGCTCCCGATTTCCCTACGGGTGCTTATATCTATGGCTTGCAGGGCGTGAAAGACGCCTACGAAACGGGGCGCGGGCGTATCGTGCTGCGTGCTAAGGCCGAGATTGAGAGCGATGAAAGTCACGATAAGATTGTGATTAGCGAAATACCGTACGGCGTAAACAAGGCGCAACTCATCGAAAACATTGCCGACTTGGTGAAAGAAGGCCGCTTGGAGGGTATCTCCAACGCCAACGACGAGTCGGGAAGACAGGGTATGCGCATCGTGGTAGACGTGAAACGCGATGCCAACGCCAATGTGGTGCTGAACAAATTGTTTAAGATGACGCAGCTGCAAAGTTCGTTCTCGGTGAACAACATCGCGTTGGTGAAGGGTCGTCCACGCTTGCTCACGCTCAAAGAGTGCGTGAAATACTTTGTGGAGCATCGCCACGACGTTACCATTCGCCGCACCAAGTTCGACTTGAAGAAAGCGCAAGAACGCGCCCACATTCTGGAAGGACTCATCATTGCCTGCGACAACATCGACGAAGTGGTACAAATCATTCGCAATAGCAAAACTCCGTCGGAGGCACAGCGCAATTTGGAGAAACGTTTCGAGCTTGATGAGCTGCAAAGCAAAGCCATCGTAGACATGCGCTTGTCGCAACTCACGGGCTTGCGCATCGAACAATTGCACGCAGAATATCAAGAATTGGAAGAGCTTATCGCCCGATTGCAGCTTATTTTAGACGATCCCGAAGAGTGCAAGCGTGTGATGAAGGCCGAATTGGAGGAGGTTAAGGAGAAGTTTGGCGACGAAAGGCGCACCGAAATCATCCCCGACGAACACGAGTTCAATGCAGAAGACTTCTATCCCAACGACCCCGTGGTTATCACCGTTAGTCATTTGGGCTACATCAAGCGTACGCCGCTATCCGAATTTCACGAGCAAGCGCGAGGCGGTGTAGGCAGCAAAGGGGCCAACACGCGCGATAAAGACTTTACGGAATACATCTATCCGGCCACAATGCACCAAACGATGCTCTTCTTTACGAAGAAAGGACGCTGCCATTGGTTGAAGTGCTACGAAATACCCGAAGGGGATAAGACTTCAAAGGGACGCGCCATACAGAACTTGTTGAACATAGATGCCGACGATTCGGTGAACGCCTTCCTCCGCGTTAAGGGGCTCAACGATGTCGATTTCATCAAGAACCACTTCATCGTGTTCGCTACGAAGAACGGTACAGTGAAGAAAACAAGTCTTGAAGCTTACTCGCGTCCGCGCACTAACGGCGTAAACGCCATCACCATTGCCGAAGGCGACGAGGTGGTAGACGTACGCCTGACCAACGGAAAGAACCAGCTGATTATGGCAAACCGCAATGGTCGTGCTGTGTACTTCGACGAAAACACCGTTAGAACCATGGGAAGAACGGCCACAGGTGTACGCGGTATGCGTCTGGATGGCGGCGACGATGCCGTGGTTGGCATGATTGTGGTGAACAATCCAGAAACCGAAACGGTGATGGTGGTTAGCGAAACGGGCTACGGAAAACGCTCGATCGTGTCTGACTACCGACAAACCAACCGTGGCGGAAAGGGTGTGAAGACCCTCAACATCACTGATAAGACGGGCAAGTTGGTGGCAATTAAGAACGTTACCGACGATAACGACCTGATGATTATCAATAAGAGTGGTATCGCCATTAGGCTAGCTGTGGCCAATTTCCGTGTTATGGGACGTGCCACGCAAGGTGTTCGACTCATCAACCTGAGCAAGAAGAACGACGTTATTGCCAGCGTTTGCAAGGTAAAGACATCCGATAAGGAGGACGACCTGAACGAAAACGATGAGGAACATCCCAATAACGAGGCGATGAACACGGCTGAACAAGGAACGGCAAACGCCAACAACGATGCACAAATCCAAGGCAATGATGCCGACGGAGGGGCGGAAGTGGAGGCCGACGCCACAGAATAAGGCTTAGAGACGGCCGTTTGGTGCGGTTCTGTTTGTTGTTCTCATACGGCAGATACCGCGCCAACACGCCAAAAGGCTTGCCGTAAGGCAGTCTTGGCAAGGGGCTGATGGGGACTTGAAAACACTCATTGTGCCTCGCCGAAAGAGAGATAGACTATCGTTAAATCTTAAAAAATTACAGTTATGAGAAAAGTTATGATGTTCGCCCTGATGCTTGCAGCATCGTCTGTGGCGTTCGCCCAAGATGCCGTTAAGGAGGTGTTGAAGGCCAAAAACTATGCCGATGCGCAAGCGTTGGTAAAGGCCAACCTTTCTGGCATGAGCAATGCCGATAAGGCAAAGGCCTACAACAAACTTGTTGATCTTTCGTTTGAGAAGATAAACAAGGAGCAGAGCGTTATCACCGCGAACCAAATGGCCGAGCAGTTTAAGCAAGGAAAGGTTGAGGCTTACGACACACTGGGCTTTTACAACGCCCTTGCCGATGCGCTGACCAACGCCATTGAGTGCGAGAAGTACGACCAAATGCCCAACGAAAAGGGCAAAGTAAAGCCCAAGTTCCACAGCTCTAACCAAAACCGCTTGTACAACTTGCGCGTTTATTTGGTTAACGCAGGACAAGATGCTGCACAGAAAAACAACAATGCTGGCGTGTTGAAGTTCTGGGGATTGTACACTGCTACGGCCGATACGCCCCTATTTGCCGACATGTCTAACAAGCAACCCGACCAGTATGTGGGGCAGGTAGCTGGCTTTGCTGCACGTTATGCCATCCAAGACAAGGACTATGCAACTGCCGATAAGTATCTGGATGTAGCCTTGAAGTATGCGGGCGACAATAAGGACGACTATAAAGACGCGCTGGGTTTGAAGTTCTACATCGCCCAACAGCAGCTCAAAACCAAGGAAGACTCGCTGGGTTATGTCAACAAGCTGAAAGAATACTATGCCAAAGACCCCTCTAACGACATGATTATGGGTACATTGGCCAACATGTACACCAACTTGAACATGAAGGACGACATGAAGAAACTCATCGACAGTCGTTTGGCTGCCGACCCAAACAGCGTTATGGCATGGACTTTGAAGGGGCAAGCTGAGATGAATGCAAGCCAATGGGACGATGCCATCGCTTCGTTGAAGAAGGCTATTGCCTTAGACGACAAGAACGTTATCGTACTTACCTACCTCGGTTTCTGTATCAACTCTAAGGCTGCCGCCATCAATAACGACGTGCCTGCACAAAAAGTTCTCTACAAAGAGTCGATGGGCTATTTGGAGAAAGCCAAGGAATTGGACCCCAATCGCGAGAAAGCCAATTGGAGCTACCCGCTCTACCAGTGCTATTATGTTAACTATGGTGCTGCCGACCAACGCACCAAGGACCTCGAATCATTGCTTAACAAGTAATAAAAAGTAGTATGAAAAAGCACAGAACCGCGGCCTTGGGGGCTTTGGTTCTGTGCTTTGCGTTTGTTCAACTATGCCTTAATTGCTCGTTCGAGCATGAAAAAAGGTGGTGAACATTCGCTGCCGTATCACCAAGAGGCGTAAAAATAGATTTATCTGAATGAACAGATTTTACTTTATATTGTTGTTTTCGTTTATCACTTTGGCCAGTTCCGCTTCGTTGAAAAAGGACTTGGCACAGGTGAAAGCATCCCTAAAAACGGGAAAAGAGTTAGATAAGGCCGAACGCATCATGAACGATGTGCTGGCCAAACCCGACAATCGAAAAGAGATTAAGGCATGGTTACTGCTTTTCGATGTTATCAAAAAGCAATACGAACAGGGTAACGAACGATTGTATTTGCAGCAGTCGGCCGACACCGTAACCATGTACAACCTTACAAAGAAGATGTGCTTAACGCTCGAAAGCATCGACTCGGTGGAGTTGGCCAATGCCAATGGCGACGCAAGCAAGCTGAAATATCGAAAGAAACACGCCGACGAGTTTTTCACTTATAAGGCAAACTTATTCTATGGTGGCACTTATTTCATGAGCAAGAAGATGTACGACAAGGCTTATTCCTTCTTCTCGCTCTACATAGATTGTGCCAAAATGCCCATCTTTACAGGTTACGACATACTCAATACCGACAGCCAACTGCCACGCGCAGCGTTCTTTTCGGTATATTGTGGCTACAAGTTGCACAAGCCCGAATTGGCTTTGCGCTATCTTCCCTTGGCTCAAAAAGACAAGGAACGCTACGAATACCTGTTGCAATACCTTGCCGATGTGTATCAAATGCAGAACGATACCGACAAGTATATGGCCGTATTGAAAGAAGGTTTTCAGGATTATCCCACGCAAACATATTTCTACACACGTCTAATCGAGCATTATTCCAAAGACAACAACTGGTCTTCGGCCAAAGCCTATGTAGACCAAGCCATGCAAGCCATGCCCGAACATCTTTGGCTGCGTGTGGCCAAGAGCACCATTCTCCTGAACCTTGGCGACTATAATAGCTGTATTGCCCTATGCGACAGCATCATTGCCAAGCATAAAGACCTGCCCGAAGTGTACCTCAATGCTGGCTTGGCCTACTTTAACCGTGCCGTTGAAGAGGAGAAAACGGCTCGAACATCGCGCGACCTGAAAAAGAAAGTGGCGGCAAGTTATCGTGGTGCACTGCCTTATATGGAGCAGTATCGTCGCATGGCTCCAAACGATCAGAGCCGTTGGCTGTTGCCGCTTTACACCATTTACCTCAACTTGAACATGGGTAAAGAGTTTGAAGAGATGGACAACTTGATGAAGGCGGCAAAATAGAACTTACACATTCACACACTCATAAACTCATAACGATGAACCATATAGACTTGGCTAAAGCCTTTCGTAAACTAGGTGTCGAAAGCCTTAACGACATGCAAAAGGCCACAGCCACAGCCATGCAGGCTGGCAAGGGCGATGTGGTGGTGCTCTCGCCCACAGGTACGGGCAAGACACTTGCTTACCTTTTGCCCCTTGTAGAGATGATAAACCCAGAGAACGACAATGTTCAGGCCGTGGTGATTGTACCCGGACGGGAACTGGCTTTGCAGTCGCAGCAGGTGCTGGCCGCTGTGGGGGCAGTGCGTGGCATGGCTTGTTATGGCGGACGAACGGCTATGGAAGAGCATCGCGCTTTGAAACAGCAACGCCCGCAAGTGGTTTTCGCTACGCCAGGCCGTTTGAACGACCATCTTGCTAAGGGCAATATATCTGCCAACGATGTGCATCTGCTGATTATCGACGAGTTCGACAAGTGCCTAGATATGGGTTTTGAAAACGAGATGCGAACGGCATTGGCCTCACTTCCGCAGGTGCAAAGGCGAGTACTGCTGTCGGCAACCAACTCGCCGCGCATTCCCTTGTTTGTTGAGAACGCCAAACTTCAATGCGTAGACTTCGTTGGCGAGGCCGAGAAGGTTAAGCAGCGTATTGCCGTGTACGAAGTAAAGAGCGACTCGAAAGACAAGCTTGACACGCTACATCGTCTTTTGTTGGCGTTCAATGGCGAAAGCACCATTGTTTTTCTCAATCATCGCGAAAGCGTGGAGCGTACCAATGCCTTTTTGGTTGAACAAGGATTTGTAACCAGTCTTTTTCATGGCGGACTAGAACAAGATGCTCGTGAGGCCGCGCTTTATCGCTTTGCCAATGGCAGTGCCAATGTGCTTGTATGCACCGACTTGGCATCGCGTGGGCTTGACATTGACGATGTACGGCACATTGTGCATTACCATTTGCCCGAAACAGCCGATGCTTACACACATCGTATTGGGCGAACGGCTCGTTGGGATAAGCTGGGTAATGGCTACTTCATCCTTTCGGAAGGCGAACGAATACCCGAATATGTAGACAGCGAGGTGCAACCTTTCGCCCTTCCCACCGTTAATGGTAAGGCACAAATGCCGCGAATGGCCACTTTATATATAGGTAAGGGTAAGAAAGACAAGATTAGCAAAGGCGACATCTTGGGCTTTCTCTGCAAAAAAGGCCACCTTAACAACGACGACATTGGCCGCATCGACGTAAAGGAACGTTATGCCTACGTTGCTGTTAGTCGAAACAAAGTAAAGCGTTTGCTTGCTGATGTGGCTGGCGAAAAGATAAAGGGTGTTAAGACGATTGTTGAGGAAGTGAAGTAAGAGGGTTTAGGGCAACCCCATTCAGCAACAACAACCAAAGGCACGTAAAGTAAATTTAGGCTTAGAGTCAGACATGTTGACAAGTTTACCTGTTGGCGAGTGCCCAAGTTTACCTGTTAGCGAATGGCCAAGTTAGCAAGCCACTAGGGCTAGATATACAAATAAAGGATTTCTCACGGCCATGTGGCACGGAGAAATCCTTATGCGTTTATTTGAGATTGAGATACGGCGTAGGCCGCTTATCTCACCGTTTCTTTGCGCTTGCCAATCCAAGCCAAGATGCCGCCTTCAAGGTTTATCACCTTATAACCTTTGGCACTTAGCTGCTTTGCAGCTGTTGCGCTGCGCCTCCCGCTACGGCAATAAACGGCCACGGGACGATCTTTTTGCAGTTTACTTTCGGCATCGGCCAAGAAGTTAGGGCTGAAAACGTCTACCAAAACGGCTCCTTTGATATGACTTTCTGCAAACTCTTCGTGTGTGCGAACGTCTAGAACTTGTGCAGAGTCGTTCTTAATGGCTTGTTCGAAACCCTCAACGTCTACGTTGGTGTATTGGCTTTGTGCGCAAGCACCGAATATTGTACTCCAAATTGACATAAAAACAAATGCGATTTTTTTAATTCTTGATGTTTTAACTGATTGGTTCTGTTGGTTCATTATTAATACTTTTAAAAGGGTTTTGCCTTGATGCTCGCTTGCAGATGCATGTAGGGTAGGGGCGTTGGCATGTATTCCATCTCCGTTGTGCCAGCCTAACCCCATGCTTGCAAGCAGCTATAAGAGCTTTGTGTTAGCTATTTCATTCAGTTCGCGAGTTGGCTCAATGGCACGTTTTCAAGGCCATTGTTCGTTTAGGATAGTGGCCAGTTGCTTATCGAAATAGTTGTTCTAGTTTTCTTTCGAGTTTCTTCCAAAGCACAGTTCCCATCACCACTTTGCCTTCGGGGTCTACAAGTACCATTGATGGAATCCACTTTACGCCATAGGTCTTTGATATATTGGCCTCGCGCATCTTCTTTAACTCACTGGCATGGGCATAGTTCATACCGTATTTCTCGATGGCGGCCTTCCACAAGGCGGCATCGACATCGAACGAAATTCCCACGAAGGCCACTCCCTTATCTTTAAACCTGTTGTACAGGTCAACGATGTTGGGCGCATCTTTGCGACAATCGGGACACCACGATGCCCAAAAGTCTAGCACAACATATTTGCCTTTAAACTGGCTAAGGCTCACTTTCATGCCGTCGGGTGAGGGAAGTTCGAAGTTGGGAGCAACCGTTCCGGGTTTCACCAGCTCGCTAGCGTATTGTGCATCATAGTCTACTTCCGTAGATTGTTGTGCCTTTGCAGTGTTGCTCCACAGCGAAAAGGCAACCAATAGGGCAGTGGTAGCCCTGCGTAAATGCTTTATGTTCATCTTGTAATGTTTTTAATTATGTGTTTGTGGACTTGCAAAAGTAATCTTTTTATTGCTTATTATGGCATTGTTACCGAAAAAATATCGAAGTCGCCTTGACTTTTAATATTTCAACAAAGTGAGCGGAGTGCAGGACAAGTCAACTCACTGACTTATTAACTCACTAAGGCCCAATAGCTCCCGAAGGCATCAACCCACCAGTTCACCAACTAATTAACTCGCAAACTCACAAACTCAAAAGCTCAAAACTCAATAACTCAAAACTCAATAACTCAAAACTCAATAACTCAAAACTCAATAACACACAAACTCACAAGCTCAAAAACTCATCAACTCACCTACCATCAACCCAAAAGCTCACCAACTCACCAACTCGTAAGCTCAACAACTCCCAAGCTCAACAACTCCCAAGCTCAACAACTCACCCACTCATCAACTCAAAAACTTAAATCGTTATCTTTAATTTTACAATACCGCTCTAATTTTCGCTCCATTCTAGCGAGAATGTTGGTTAAAAAGTAGGTAAAAGGTCGCTATTTTTCGCTTTTCACGTCTTGGGGGTTGTCTATTTTTAAGGCTATAACCTGCATTTTGCACCATTTTGCCTTTCTGTTTTGGTTGCCGGCTCGTATTTTTTCAACCCCAATTTGCCACTTTTAGCCCCTAAAACCCTACTTTTTAACGATTATTTTGCCCTTTTCAGCCATGTATTTCATGGTTCGTAAAGGTTTTGTTTATACAATTGCTGTGGATGTTTATGCTTTTTGTCTCGCATTTAGCACCAAAACACCTTGCATTTAGCACCAAAACGCCTTGTGTTTAGCACCAAAATGCGCTGCGTTTAGCACCAAAACGCACTCCATTTAGCGGCAAAATGCACTCCTTTTTGCTGCAAATAGCCCCGAAACAGGTGCAAATGGTGGCCTTTTCAAATATAAATTCATTTTGCCGCATGCACATGCTAACCCTATTTTGCATCAAAACAAACCTTCGCGAGAATCGATTTTTTGCGGCAAGTGGGCGATTGATGAACGAAAAGGCCACTCATAATGTTAAATTTCTTACTAAAAACTAGACAAGACAAATGTGCAGCAAACATACGCAAGTTGCCAATGGTGTGGAAAGCATGTAGGCTTGCGATGGCCAGCGTGAGCGGTTATAGGGCATGCTGCTCACTTACAATGGCAACAGCATCATGCAAACGCAGAAACTTATAGGCTCAAAAAATCACCATTTCCGCAACATTCACCCTTCGTCAACCGCCCACCCTGTTTGACTATTTCTATAAAAAATGTTGCCAATTGCGCAACAAGAGAATAAAAAGACGTACCTTTGCACAACGAATAACATTAGAAAACATAGTTAGAGATTTATGAAGAAGATGAAAGTTTTGACACTATTGATGTGTCTCGTGTTAGTGTTTGGCTGTAAAACCAAGCAAGGAACAGGAACCCTTATCGGTACTGGCGGCGGAGCACTCTTAGGTGCAGTAATTGGTAAAGTGGCAGGTAATACGGCTGTTGGTGCCGTTGTTGGTGCAACTGTAGGTGCCGCCACTGGTTCAATGATTGGTAAGCACATGGATAAGGTGGCTAAACGTACCGCCGAACAAGTGAAGAACGCCAAGGTAGAGGAGGTTACCGATGCCAACGGACTAAAAGCCGTGAAGGTGACATTCGACTCTGGTATTCTGTTTGCCACCAATAAGGCTACACTTAACCAATCTTCGAAAAACGAGTTGGCTAAGTTCTCGCAGGTGCTTAAAGAGAATAGGGACTGCCATGTGGACATCTATGGACACACCGACAATACGGGTAACGATGGCATCAATATCCCTTTGAGCAACAGTCGCGCACAGAGCGTTGTTAACTATCTCGCCAATTGTGGTGTTCCACGCAGCCAATTCCAAAAGGTTGAAGGCAAGGGAAGCTCTGACCCCGTTGCCAGCAACTCTACGGCTAGCGGCAGACAACAGAACCGCCGCGTAGAAGTTTACCTCTATGCTAGCAAGGCTATGATTGACGCCGCCAACAACGGAACGTTGAAGTAAGGCCTGCGCCAAAGCCATAAAAAGCTAAAAGGCGCGAAAGAAAAGCTGCATTGGCCAACATTCTCTGTGGGCGATGGCATCTTTTCTTTCGTGCCTTTCGGCTTTAACAAGGGTTATATAAGTAAACGCAATATGAGGGAAATCTAGCACAAGTGGCCGATGGAACACACTATAAGGATGGCTCTAAAAATTCCACGCCGTCGTTCAACCACACTTCAAGCAACGCTCTTTGCTGTATTTTTGCTTTTATCCGGCATCTTTCACTGGCCTTTTCGGTTGCATAGTCCACTATGCTCACGCAAAATGCAAGCGAAATTTGCTCAGATAAAGCCTAAAAATCCAGCAAAGATAATTTTTAGAACCAGCTTAAACGTTTATTGAAATGAATCTAATGAAAAAGAAAATATTTAAGGTTTTGCGGTGGACGGCCGCCCTGTTTTTCGGCTCTACCATCCTCTCGGTGGTGGTGTTGCGTTTTGTCCCCGTGTTTTTCACGCCATTGATGTTCATTCGTTGCGGCGAACAACTGCTCGACGGCAAAAGCCTTACCATGCACCACCATTGGGTTTCGCTAGAAAAGATTTCGCCACATCTGCCTGTGGCGGTGATGGGAAGTGAAGACCAACGTTTTTTGTTGCATCACGGGTTCGACTTTGCCGCCATTCAGAAAGCCGCTAAGCAAAACATGAGGGGTGGAAAGAAAATGGGTGCCAGCACAATTAGTCAGCAAACGGCCAAGAATGTGTTTCTATGGCCCGGCCGTTCGTGGATAAGAAAAGGTTTTGAAATGTACTTCACGGCACTTATCGAGCTGATGTGGAGCAAGCAACGCATTATGGAAGTGTACCTCAACTCTATCGAGATGGGCGACGGCATCTATGGTGCGGATGCTGTGGCCGAATACAACTTCGGCACTACTGCCGGCAATCTTAGTCGCGCTCAGTGTGCCCTTATCGCCGCAACACTACCCAATCCGCGAGTGTTTAGTTCCAAATATCCTTCGCCTTACATGCGCAAAAGGCAAAAACAGATTATGAAGAACATGCGCTTTATGCCTTCGTTCCCCAAGGAAGGCGAAGACTATAACCCCAATACTGCCAGTGGTGGCGTGTATCGGAAGAAGAAATAAGCAGGGGCGACAGCCCATACAACAAACCAAAGATGGATAATTTGCTCGATAAACTAAACGAAAGCCAGCGCGAGGCGGTGGTATATACCGATGGCCCGCAGCTGGTTATCGCCGGTGCAGGCTCTGGTAAGACGCGCGTTCTTACCTTTAAGATTGCCTATTTGTTGCAACAGGGGCTGAAACCTTGGAACATTTTGGCGCTTACTTTTACCAATAAGGCGGCCAACGAGATGAAGGCGCGCATTGGAAACCTCGTTGGACATGAAGGGGCCAAGCACCTTTTTATGGGTACTTTCCATTCTATCTTCTCGCGAATATTGCGCGTTGAGGCTCCTCGGATAGGTTTCTCGTCGAACTTCACCATCTACGATGAAACAGATTCGCGGTCGCTTATCAAAACTATCTGCAAGGAAATGCAGCTAGACGATAAGGTGTATAAGCCTGCAACGGTGCACGCACGCATATCAATGGCTAAGAACCACTTTATTCTTCCCGATGCTTACGCTGCCAATGCAGAGCTGATGCTGCGCGACACACGCGAACATTTGTCGGCCGTTCACAAGGTATATGCCACTTATATGCAGCGTTGCCGATTGGCTAACGCAATGGATTTCGACGACTTGCTGGTGCTTACTTACCGACTTTTTGCCGAACACGAGGATGTGAGAAAGGAGTATGCAGGGCGTTTTCAGTATGTGTTGGTAGACGAGTACCAAGACACTAATCACGTTCAGCAACTTATTGTGACGTTGTTGACGAAAGAACACCGCCGAATCTGTGTGGTGGGCGACGATGCACAGAGTATTTATGGATTTCGAGGTGCCGACATCGACAACATATTAGACTTCCAACAGCAGTTCCCAGAGGCACGTCTCTTTAAGTTGGAGCAAAATTATCGCTCCACACAAAACATCGTAAAGGCAGCCAACAGCCTTATCAGCCATAACCAAAGGCAGATAAAGAAAGATGTGTTTAGTGAGAATGATGCGGGCGAGAAATTAATGCTGAAACCCGTTTATTCGGATAAGGAAGAGGCGTTGGTGGTGTGTAACGACATCAAGCGCATCATGAACGACGAGCAAGGAGCGTATAGCGACTTTGCCATATTGTACCGAACAAATTCGCAAAGCCGCTCGTTCGAGGAAGAGTTGCGCCGACAAAGTATCCCTTATCGTATCTACGGAGGATTGAGTTTTTACCAAAGAAAGGAGATAAAAGACATTATCGCCTATTTCAGACTGGTGATGAACGTTGACGATGAGGAGGCTTTTAAGCGCATCGTGAACTATCCTGCCCGTGGAATTGGCAACACCAGGCTGGCCAAAGTTACTATGGCGGCACAGCAAAACGGAGTGAGTTGTTGGGAGATATTGTCCAATCCTGCCCACTATCAGCTTGATGTGAACAAGGGAACATGGACCAAGTTGCAAAAGTTTCGCGACATGGTGAATACCTTTGTGGCCGAACTTGCAACCTTGGATGCCTACGAGTTGGGGATGAAAATCATCAAAGAGAGTGGCATTCAGGCCGACCTTTATGCTACTAGCGATGCTGATAGCCTTACGCGACAAGAAAACTTGCAGGAGTTTGTGGGCGGACTAAGGGAGTTTGTAGACATTAGGCGCGAGGAAGGTAACGAAGGTGAGGTGTTCTTAAACGACTATTTACAAGAGGTTTCGTTACTTTCTGACCTTGATAGTGAGGGCGACGACGAGAGTAGGGTGGTGTTAATGACCGTCCATTCGGCCAAGGGGTTGGAGTTCCCTACGGTGTTTGTCGTGGGATTGGAGGAGAATATCTTTCCAAGTCCGCGGTCTACCGACTCGCCCCGACAGCTTGAAGAAGAACGTCGACTGCTTTATGTGGCCATCACTCGTGCCGAAAGGCATTGTATATTGACGTGTGCCAAGAACCGTTATCGCTTTGGACGAATGGAGTTCGACACGCCCAGCCGTTTTATTCGCGACATAGACCCTAGCTTATTGAATGTTCAGAACCCTATGGCCGACTTCTCTAAGCCGCGGTTAGAACGCAGTTTGTTGTCAGACGAACTGCCTTCGGCACGCTATAACGGGGGTAGGAGTGCCAGGGAATCGGGTGAAAGGCGTTTTGATAACCCACGTTTTCTTAACTCACGACCTGTTGCGAGTCAGTTCATGGCCGACCCAATACCCAACCCTGCGCGTCCTAGAAAACCCGAACCTGCGGTAGACCCGCTGTCAGAAGGCTTTAAAAAGAGGCTTGCAGCTAGTGGTGCGAACCTAAAAAAGGTGTCTGAGGCCATTTCTCATTCGTCGTCCGGCTCTGCACCTGCGGAAGTTATGCACGATGCAGGAGGCAAGGAAATTATAGAGGGCTGTGTTATTGAACACGAAAGGTTTGGTATCGGCACGATTGAAAGGCTTGAAGAAACGGGCGAAAACGCTCGTATGACAGTTAACTTTAAACATGCTGGCTCAAAAAAACTGCTCTTGAAGTTTGCAAAATTTAAAGTGATAGGGTAGGGCGAGCGAAAAAATAAAGGCGTCTGAACCTGCGATGTGTATGCGATAGTTCGCACTTCGCACAGGTTCAGACGCCTTTGTTATGACTGTTTGTTAGTGGTAAGGGGGCTTAGGTATGGCCGGTTAACTCGTAAGTTTGTTGATTTATAAACGCGCTATCCCATCAACGGGGAAACAAAACTGCTTACAAGCTTATAATCTTACTTACGCATGAGCTCACCAGCTTACAAACTCATAAACTTGCTTGCTCATAAACTCACTTGCTTACAAGCTTATGAACTCACCAGCTTATGAAACTCATAAACTTGCTTGCTTATAAACTCACTTGCTTACAAGCTCACAAGCTCATAAACTCACCCGCTCATAAACTTACCTGCTAACCACTACTTTCTTCTTACCTTTTATATATACGCCCTTGGGCAAAGCTTTGAGATTGGTGCCCACATAGCGGCCATCGATGGTGTAAATTCTTTCTTCATTGTTGTTTTCCGTAACACTTTCGGGTTGCTCGATGCCAGTAGACGTTTGGTCTTTAAGGAAATCGAAGGTAACAATACCGTTTTTCAATGCGATGTTATAGATGGGCTTGTTAAGCATTCCACCCGTCCACGGCGCATAGTTCACCATGTTTTGGGCATCGGTAAGGCGATTAACGTTGCTCTTTCCAGGGTAAAGGTCACCTGCAAGCTGTTCGTCGTACTGTTGTTTCTTCATGTAAGGCGCGGTAAGATTGCTGCTGTTTGGTACCTTTCTATACGAAGATGGCAAGTAACCGTCGGCAGGAACGATGGTCATTCGGGGGTGTTTCTTGATGTTGTTCACCGAGTTGTCGCCTCCATGAAACACAGAGAAGGCCCGTGGCTCGTACTCTACGTGGCTTACCATCATGCCAGAGGCAGGCAATTTCTTATTCCAGCCCTTAGCTTGGATATTCTCAACGATGTAATATTCGTTGCCGCTGGTATTCTTGTCGTTCTTAATTCGATAGGCCTTTCCGCCTTCGTCGATGCTTTTCAACTCCACTTTACCTTCCTTCGTAAGTGTTTCGATGGTTAGCCAACCCATCTTTTCGCGTTCCCATGCGGTGTAAGCCGTGGGCGAGTAGCCATTATAAAGGTATATGCCATTGTCCATCACGTCCCATTCTTCCATGCCTTGGTTGTCGTAGGCATCGAAATCTTGTTTGTCATTGGCAGTAGTCCATTGTGGACTGACTGTTGGGTAGAAGTCGGGTAGGCCCATGCAATGCGAAAATTCGTGGCAGAAAAGTCCCACGCCATTGATGAGTAGGCCGCTTTTAGAGTTATAATTCCCATCCGGACGACCATTTAATTCGTTGCTTATACCAGCCAAACGCACATATTTTCCGTCTTTCTTAATATCTGTTCCGCAAACAAATGCCTTCGGCCAAAGCGTAGAGTCGATGCTCGAAACGCTCTCGCCATAGCCTGCATAGATAATATAAACAAGGTCTACGTTGCCATCCTTATCGGCATCATACTTTGAAAAGTCTAGCGAATCGTCCATCATGGTACAAGCTTCGGACACTAATTCACGGTATCTTTCCATCGAAGAACTGCCTTCGCCGTAATAAGCGACATTCTTGGGCATGGTTATTGGACCATAAAGGTCGAATTGTGGCTTGAACTTTCCGCCGCTCATGTCGCTGAAATACCTCTTAACGCTACCCGTGTTGCGGTCTTCTGCGTTTCCAAAGTCTTGGTGCTTGTTGGCCATACTATTAAGGTATTGGTTGAAAGCTTTGCGTGGTTGAACCTTGAATGGCCTGTTGGCGAACTGCACGAGCAACACAATTGCGCGTGGTGAGCCTGTATGGGGGAAGAAACTTGTTGAGCTTTTGCCGCCAAATCCGCGTGTGGCAGCTAGGCGTTCTGGGCGTGTGTTAACGGTAAGAAAAGCCTTAACATCTTGCTTTTTGCATAGAGATTGTTCGGCGGAACTACGTTTGTCGGCATCGTGAGCCAACGTTCCCGACGATGAAAGCATGCCATTTGTATCAATGTTAGCTATGTAATAGCCGTTTCCCACTTGTTTAAGAACCACGCCGTCGAGTGTGGAAACCCAGTTAAAGTCGGCATCTCCGTTGATGCGAACAGTGAGTTGGGTGCCGTCTGGCTGACTAACAGTGATGGGGTAGGGCCATCCTTTGGAGGCATGGCTTGCCAAATGGCACAACAATGTGATGAGAATAAGTACCGTTTTCTTCATTTTCTAATTCTTTTTTATAGTTATATGGTATTAGTTATAATTGGTTTCTACCATACCAGTATTGCCCTTTCTTCTTGGTTTGTCTGCCAAACTCTATGGCATGTTGTGGACAGTGGTGGTAGCAAGCAAAGCAAGTAAGACAGCTGCCATTGTGTTTCCACGTTGGCTCTTGTCCCTTTCCGCCCTCGATGTCGGCTGTTGGACACACCTCGGCACATACTCCGCAACGCACGCAGCGGTTAGTTTCAACCCGAAAGGCCTTGTCGTTGACGAGCTTTCGTTCGAAAAACTCGCCGATAACACGGCTGTTTATGCGTGGCCAGCGACCCACGTTGGGTTCTTTTTCCACCTTTTCTGCCTCGTTAATCTGTGCAACGATGCTCGTTAGGTGTATCTTGGCCTGATTCTTTTTCTCCCTTTCTTTCTCGATGGTGTCTACATCCATGAATGGTAGACCCACGTAACTCTCTGGCATGAGCAGCGAAAACACCGCATCTAAGTGCAGCGAACGTTGCGCCAGGGCATGGCGAAAAATGCGCATACTCTCGCCCGTGGTGTCGCCAGCTGTACAAAGTGCGAAACAATAATGGCCCTCGGCGTTGGCAATGCTTAGCTTTTTGATAAACCGACGTACCAAAACGGGAGGTCGCCAAGCGTGTACGGGAAAGCAAAAGCCAATGCGCTCGCCAGCAGCAAGCGTGTAATGGCATTGTCCTTCCATTGCATCGGGGATGAAAATAAGGCGTTCGCCTGTCTTTTCCGATAGCTGTTGAGCGGCCCAACGGGTGTTGCCCGTGGCCGAGAAGTAGAATATCATTAGGCAAAGTTACTACTTTTCGCCGTTATAGTCAAATTTTGTGTAACGTTTTTGCTTACAAATTGCACTCGTAAGGTGGCGTTTCGTGTTGGTTTGAACTATTCCGTTTGGGCTTTAAATTCTCTTTGCGCCGAATGTGTTTAGGCAGTCTTCGTAGATGGCGAGATTGTCGGATTGCGGGTTGATAGCCGCCATACCAGCATCGAAAAAGCGTAGTTTGCCTTCGAAACGTGGGTCGTTGCGCATGTCTTTCACCGATTCGGCCACGCAATAGTCCTTTGCAAAGCCGCATACAACTACTTCGTCGTATTGCGCTAGCTGGTCTAGAACTTGCATTCCGTGTTCGTTGGGCGTGCGTTCGTTTACGTACGAGAAGATAGAAAACATCTCTGCATCGGCATATTCGCCCTTTTGGTAAACGTGTAGTGGGCGTTGGCCGTGGTGTAAGTTGTCCCAAGCGTTCACGGCTTGTACCAAAACGTCGGGGAATGCCCATCCCCACGAACCTATCAGGCAATGTTCGGGCCACAACGTGTGCACCCTTCCTTTGCTTTCCATTGCTCGGAGATAGTTCAAAGTCTGCTCTTTGGTGGCGAATGTGGGTGAGATAACGCCTCGCTCCACGTCTTCAGAGCGCACGTTGGCAAAAGGTTTCACGCCCTCGCCCTGCCAGTAGGCGCAGTGTCCTACGTGGTAACGTCGGTGTGTGTCTTGCGATATGGCGATGCCCTCCGGGTTATTTTCCTCAATATAATGGGCAATGGCCTTTAAAGCCTTGTCGGCGTGGGGCACGTAAAGACTGCCGCGGCTGTCGGCAAAGTCGTTGTTGGGGTCGATGATGAGTAGCATTTGCATGGGTTGTTTAATATCTTAAATTAGCGGATGTTTTGTTCTTCTAATAATGTTGGGGCTTGGAGGATAATGGGTTATCCCCTGTTTCCACTTGTCAGAAACGTCGCTTGTCTTAACGCAGAAAGCGAGGTATGGCTTGGCATTCCGACACCTTGCAAAGTTAGTTATAAATTCTGATAACTTCACATCTTAACGCTATAATATTGTATTGCACAGGATTTTCAGTTCGCTTTTGTTTGGTAGGCGCATAAATTTTGTCCATCCTGCAAATGCAAATCGTTCACTTTACGCCTTAAATAAAGCGCACTGAATACGTTTGGATAAAGCCTGAATAACCCATGAAAGGTATTTTTTTGAGCCATCCTAAAAAAAAGAGTTCAAGTTTGTTGTATCTCAACATTAATTCATAACTTTGTATGAAAATACTTACTATCATGAATCTGAAAATACGCTTGTCGCTGATGAACTTCCTCGAATTTGCTGTTTGGGGAGCTTATCTCACCTCAATGGGGACTTATTTGGTAAAAATCGGAATGGCCGACCAAATTGGTTGGTTCTATGCCGTGCAGGGTATTGTATCTATTTTCATGCCTGCCATCATGGGTATAGTGGCCGACCGCTGGGTGCCTGCCCAACGATTGCTGGGCTTATGCCATCTGTTGGCCGCCCTCTTCATGTTTGCCACGGCCTATTACGGCTATGTGGCTATGGGCGAAGTGGCAGTTGGAACCTCCGTTGCAGGCACTTTCGCAGGTTCGATGATATTTCCCCTTTATAGTTTAAGCGTAGCTTTCTATATGCCCACGCTGGCTTTAAGCAACTCTGTGGCTTATACGGGGCTGAACCAAGCAGGCATGGACACCGTGAAAGATTTCCCGCCGATACGCGTTTTTGGCACAATCGGATTTATTTGCACCATGTGGTTTGTTGATTTGATGGGGTTCCAGCCCAACCAAAACCAATTCGTGGTGTCGGGAATATTCAGCATCATCCTCTTTTTATATAGCTTTACGTTGCCCACATGTCCCACATCGAGTGGCACTGAGCGTAAAAGCATTGCCGACCAGCTGGGGTTGCGCGCCTTCTCGCTGTTCAAACAGAAAAAGATGGCCATCTTCTTTTTCTTCTCCATGCTGCTGGGCGTCAGCTTACAAATCACCAATGGCTTTGCCAACCCCTTTATAACAAGTTTCGAAAGCATACCCGAATATGCCGACACCTTTGGCGTAAACCATGCCAACATACTTATTTCGCTGTCGCAAATCAGCGAAACCTGCTGTATTTTGCTCATTCCCTTCTTCATGAAACGTTTCGGAATAAAGAACGTTATGCTCATAGCCATGTTTGCATGGGTACTCCGTTTCGGTCTGTTTGGCTTGGGTAATCCTGGCAATGGCGTATGGCTCTTCGTGCTTTCGATGATTGTTTACGGAGTGGCATTCGACTTTTTCAACATCTCTGGTTCATTGTTCGTAGACAAATCCACCGATGCGCACATGCGTTCTAGTGCGCAAGGGCTGTTTATGTTGATGACTAACGGCATTGGCGCAACGGTTGGCACGCTGAGCGCACAAGCCATTGTTAACCATTTTACCGTAGACGGAGTGACCGATTGGCAAACCTGCTGGTATGTATTTGCCGCATACGCCCTCGTTGTGGGTGTGGCCTTTGCCTTGGTTTTCCGCCCTAAGGGAATAGACAAAAAATGAAATC
Source organism: Prevotella sp. oral taxon 317 str. F0108 (assembly GCF_000162415.1). Lineage (NCBI taxonomy): Bacteria > Pseudomonadati > Bacteroidota > Bacteroidia > Bacteroidales > Prevotellaceae > Prevotella > Prevotella sp. oral taxon 317. The sequence goes on from NZ_GG740072.1 coordinate 438,499, forward strand.
GAAGATAAAACTAATATTCAACAATGTTGCCGAGATTGTAGGTAACGAGCGTCTCGGCTTACTTGCACTCACTGATGAGGCTCAAACGATGGAGTTGCTCATCCCTTGCGACAGGGAAATGAAAGAACAACTGGGGCTGCGGCTTAACCATTTGCCCATCACCAAGATGCTTTTGCCCGAAGTTTTGTGGCAGTTGGTGCGCTCGCACACCGATGTAGACTTCGAAATAATCATCGACGACATCATTGACGGCCAATATCGGGTGTTGCTTTACAACACCTTAACCCTCGAACCCATAAAGCTTAGGGCCAGCGATGCCGTGTTGCTTTCTGTCATTGGCAACATACCTATATATATAGAGACCTCTCTGATGGCGCGCCAGGGTACAGCTTTCAACAAGAACGCTACGGGTGCGTCGCTCCCGATAAACATACTAGACAACAAAATGATAGAAGATGCCCTTGCCAAAGCCATTAAAGACGAAAACTACGAACTGGCATCGCGCATCAGCGAAGAAATAAAACGAAGGAAAGACAAGCAAAAATGAAGGAGACGCGCTATTTCTATGTTCCCGATGCAGCAAGCACCAACGAGTTGCCTGCCGAAGAGGCGGCGCACGCTTCAAGGGTGTTGCGCTTGGAAAGTGGCGACGAGGTGTTTCTGATAGACGGCACTGGCTGTTTCTTCAAGGCGCAACTCACCCTCGTAACAAAGGGCAGATGTCTTTACGACATTGTGGAACGATTGCCGCAAGAAAAAACATGGAACGGCCGAATAGCCGTGGCAATGGCTCCAACAAAGGTTATAGACAGGGTGGAATGGACCTTGGAAAAGGCCACGGAGATAGGCATTGACGAGTTTTCGTTGCTTAATTGCGCCTTCTCCGAACGCAGAAACGTCAAGTTAGAAAGGCTGGATAAGATTGTCGTTGCAGCCGTTAAGCAAAGCAGAAAGGCTTGGAAACCGCTGTTGAACGACCTCCAACCTTTCGAAAACTTTGTGAAACAGCCACGAAAGGGAGCCAAGTACATTGCCCATTGCTATGCCGAGATTGATAAAAAAGACTTGTATGGCGAGTTGTTGCAGCTAAATGGCGATGAGGAAGTAACCATACTCATTGGGCCAGAGGGCGACTTTTCCATCGACGAGGTGCGTTTGGCGATGAGTAAAGGTTACGTTCCCATTTCGCTTGGCCAAAGCAGATTGCGGACAGAGACTGCTGCCCTGGCCGCAACAATGATTGCTCAACTTGCATTTAGGAAATAAACGATAAGATGAAAGATATTATAGGAGTGTTGTTCTCGCTGGTTGTGCTGTTGGTTTCGTGCTCGAAAGCCAATTATGTACAGTCTATACCCAAAAGCAGCATGGCTGTTATGGCGATAGATGCGCCCAAGTTGGGTAAGGACTTGAAGGCAGAAAACATCCTGAAAACATTTATTGGGGCAGACAACAACGTGGCCGATTGCGGAATAGACCTATCTTCAAAGCTGTATCTTTTTGAGGCGGCAGACATGAATTTCGGGCTTTGCGCGAAGGTAGACGACGTTTCTAAACTTGCTGCCACCTTTGATGCGCTTGTGCAAAAGGGAACGGCAGTGGCAGGAAAAGAACGCAAAGGATGCCAATTTTATACCGTTAACAACGTTTGGGCTGTGGGTTTTAACGACGATGCCCTGCTGGTGATGGGGCCGCAACCGCTTGCCGTGCAGCCCGACTTACAGTTGCGTATGGCCAAGTTGCTCAACATCGACCCCAAAAAAGAAGACCGTCAATCGCCTTTGCTGGCCTCGGTAGACGCCATTGATGCGCCAATGGCTCTTGTTGCGCGACTTGATGCACTGCCCGAAAACGTTGCGCTGCCCTTTACTTTGGGCTTGCCAAAGCGCGTAAACCTGTCGCAAGTGGTGTTGAAGGCGGGTTTGCATTTCTCGGGAAACGCTCTTTTGATGAAAGGCGAAACCTTTTCGTACAACCAAACGATTGACGAGTCCTTGAAACGAGTGGCTAATGCCTACCGTCCCATTGGCGAAACCTTCTTGAAAGACGCAACTTCGCCAGCCGCACTCACCCTTTTTGCCAACATGGAAGGCGACAAATTGTTGGGCATTGTGCGAGATAACGTTGTGTTGTCTGTCATGCTTACTGGGCTGAACACGGCCATCGACATGGACAACATCATCCGAAGTATCGACGGAAACATCATCATTTCTACCTCCACTTATGCCAGCGGACAAGCCTATCTCTCGATGAAAGCTCAGATAAAGGCCACCAATTGGCTGATGGATGTAGGTTATTGGAAACGTTCTTGTCCGCCAGGCTCTACCATTTACGATGCTGGCCCTCGCGCTTACGTCTTCGACAACGGCAGTTATAAATACTATTTCGGGTTAAAACCCGACAGCAGTTTCTATTGTTTGCCTCATCCGCCTTTTCAACAACCCGTTTCGGCTACGGTCAACGGCCAAGTATCGCCAAGCGTGGCTAACGAAATACGTGGAAAACGGCTTGCCCTAGTCTTCAACTTAGACGCTTTGGTCGGCACGAGGGGCATCAAAACCAATAGCTTGGCCACGGTGAAGAGTTATTTGGGAGGGGTAAACACAATCGTTTATATATTAGAATGATGAACAGTATTAGCTTTGAACAAGTTACGCCGCACGTGTTCTTGCAACGCGAAAACCTGCAATCGGATGTGTGGCAACAGCCCAATCTGAGGTTCGAAAAAGGCAAATTCTACCTTGTTGAGGCTCAAAGCGGCCTCGGAAAAAGCACCTTTTGCAGTTACATCTTGGGCTATCGGCAAGATTACGAAGGTGTGGTGAAGTTCGACGAAACGGATATCAGCCTGCTCTCCACTGCCGATTGGGTGAACGTTCGTCAACGAAACGTAAGTCAGTTGTTCCAAGAATTGCGGCTGTTTCCCGAACTAACGGCCTTGGAGAACGTGATGCTGAAGAACCAACTTACCCATTTTAAGACCGAAACCGAGATACGTGCGTGGTTCGAGCAACTAGGAATTGCCGACAAGATAAACACGAGGGTGGGGAAGATGTCTTTCGGACAGCGACAGCGCGTGGCTACATTGCGTGCCCTGGTGCAGCCTTTCGACTTCCTCTTAGCCGACGAACCCATTAGTCATCTCGACGACTTTAATGCCGACACGCTTGGCGAACTGATGGCAGCCGAGGCTAAGGCGCAAGGCGCGGCACTGATAGTAACAAGCATTGGCAAGCATCCAAACTTGCAATACGATAAAATTCTGAAACTATGAAACTGGTTTGGAAATTACTTCGCCAACATATCAGTTGGCCACAGTTCGTTGGTTTCTTCTTCGCCAACCTCTTCGGCATGACCATTGTGCTGCTTGGCTACCAGCTATATTGTGACATCTTGCCCATCTTTACGGCTAATGACAGCTTTTTAAAGGCCGATTACCTTGTGGTTAGCAAGAAAATAGGCATGGCTAACGCCTTGGGGCAGCAACATTCGGGCTTTTCGAAAGACGAGATAGCCGACCTACAAGCCCAACCTTTCGTTAAAGGCGTGGGACAGTTCACCTCTACGGCTTACAAGGCAGAGGCAACGATGGGCGTTAGCGGCATGAAGATACTTAACTCTGAATTGTTTTTCGAAAGCGTTCCCGACCCATTCGTTGATGTTTCGCTCGATAATTGGCACTATACGCCAGGCGATAGCTTGGTGCCGGTTATCCTTCCGCGAAGTTATATTGCCATGTACAACTTCGGTTTCGCCCAAAACCATTCGTTGCCCAAAATAAACGAAGGGCTCGTAGGCATGATAGACTTGCACATTCAGGTGCAGGGCAAGGGCGGACAAGGTTATTTCAAGGGAAAAGTCATCGGCTTTTCGTCTAAGCTTAACACCATTCTTGTTCCCCAATCGTTCATGACATGGAGCAACAGTCACTTCTCGCCCGATAGCGAGATGCCTCCATCGCGACTTATATTAGACGTTACCAATCCTGCCGACCAGCGTATCGGGACCTATCTCGAAGACCATAACTACGAGTTGGAAGACAACAATCTCGATGCCGAGAAAACCACTTACTTCCTCAAACTCATGGTTACGTTGGTTATGGGTGTAGGTGTGGTTATTTCCGCACTAAGCTTTTATGTGCTGTTGTTGAGCATCTATCTGCTTGTTCAGAAAAACACCACCAAGCTACAAAACCTCTTGCTCATTGGTTATAGTCCTTCGCGCGTGGCGTTGCCTTACCAGATGCTCACCCTCGCACTTAACT